>CBDFFG010000008.1:0-437865 GCA_965246725.1 Asticcacaulis sp. | reverse complement strand
ACAAGGGTGAGACGGTGTCCAACATCCTGGCCCTGCCGGAGGATGAAGCGGCGTGGGAACGTCAGGACATCATCTTCGCGACGCGTTCGGGCGATATTCGCCGCAACAAGCTGAGCGACTTCGTCAACGTCAACCGCGCCGGCAAGATCGCCATGAAACTGGAAGACGGCGACGCCATTGTCGGCGTGGCCATCTGCAACGAGGACCAGGACGTCCTGTTGTCGACGGCCGCCGGCCGCTCGATCCGCTTCGCCGCCGACGAAGTCCGGGTCTTCAAGGGCCGCGACTCGACCGGCGTGCGTGGCGTCCGCCTCAATGGCGACGACAGCGTCATCTCCATGGCCATCCTGCGTCGCGTCGATGCGACGCCGGCCGAACGGGCCGCCTACCTGAAGGAGGCGTCGCGCCGCCGTCAGGCTGCCGCGGGCGATGCCGAGGAAGTCGTGGCCGCGCCGGAGGAGGATGCCGACGAGTCGACAGAAGCCGTGAACCTGACCGAGGAACGTTTCGGCGAACTGGCACAGACCGAGGAATTCATCCTGACCGTCGCTGACACCGGCTTCGGCAAGCGCTCGTCGTCCTATGACTATCGCCGCACGGGCCGGGGCGGGCAGGGTATCGTCGCCATGGACCTGTCCAAGCGCGGCGGCAAACTGGTCGCGTCCTTCCCGATCGAATCCACGGACGGGCTGTTGCTGGTGACTTCGGGCGGGCAACTGATCCGCACTAATGTGACCACGGTCCGTGTCGCCAGCCGCAACACCCAGGGCGTGACCATCTTCCGCACCTCGGAAGGTCAGCGCGTCGTCTCGGTCGAACGTATTGTCGATGCCGAAGACGAGGGCGACATGCCGTCGGCCGAAACGCCGGCCGGCGAAGCCTGAGGTTTAAAAGCGGACGCTCAGGCGTCCGCTTTTTATTTGCCCGGCTAAGGCTTTGACCTCTGAGGCGAAATACTGCTAAGGAAGGCAAAATCCACACGGAAATGGCGACCTTTCGGGGAGACTAGATGCGAATTGGGCTCTATCCAGGGACGTTCGATCCCATTACCAATGGCCACAGCGATATCATCGGGCGCGCGGTCAAGCTGGTCGACAAACTGGTCATCGGCGTGGCGAAGAATATCGGCAAGGCGCCGATGTTTACCCTGGAAGAACGCGTCGAGATGATCCAGGAACAGTGCGAAAAGCACGGCGACCGCGTCGAAGTCATGCCGTTCGAGAACCTTTTGATCCATTTTGCGCAGGATGTCGGCGCTTCTGTCATCATTCGTGGCTTGCGCGCAGTGGCCGATTTCGAATACGAATTCCAGATGACTGCGATGAACCAGCAGCTTAATCGCGAGATCGAGACCGTCTTTCTGATGGCCGATCCGCGACATCAGGCGGTTGCATCGCGATTGGTCAAAGAAATAGCCCAATTGGGCGGCAGTATCGCGCCGTTTGTGGCGCCCAGCGTAGCGGAACGCTTGCTGGTCAAGGTGAAGGAATAGGGAACCGTATGTCAGGGGTGAAAACAAAGGCCGCGTGCGCGGGCGTCGCGGCTTTGCTAATGGCGGGGACCTTCGTGTCCGGAGCGTTCGCGCTCGACCCTGGCTATCGCGATCTCGATGCACAGCACACCCTGGTAATCGACACCAGCAAGGGACGTGTCATCGTCGAAATGTATCCGGACCTGGCGCCGGCCCATGTCGAGCGCATGACAACCCTGACGCGTCAGCATTTTTACGATGGCTTGGTTTTTCACCGCGTCATCGAAGACTTCATGGACCAGACCGGTGACCCCAAGGGCACAGGCGAGGGCGGATCCAGCCTGCCGGACCTGAAGGCGGAATTTACCGTCCGCCACGACACCAGTTTCCCTCTGACGGTTGCTTCGCGTCCGACCGGCTCGCTGATCGGTTTCGTCGGCGCCATGCCGATGCAAAGCCAGGTCAACGAACTGGCCTCCCTCACCAAGGACGGCAAGACAGAGGCCTGGGGCCTTTACTGCCAGGGCGTTCTCGGCATGGCTCACAGCTTCGATCCGAATTCGGGCAACAGCCAGTTCTTCCTGATGCGCGGCGCCAATGCCAGCCTCGAAAAGCACTATACCGCCTTCGGCGTCGTCGTGTCCGGTCTCGATGTGGTTCGCAAGATCAAGATCGGCGAACCGGCGGTCAATCCGGACAAGATGCTGAAGGTCCAGGTCCTTGCCGATATGTCGGATGCTGATCGTCCCAAGGTGGAGATCATGGATACGCGTTCGTCGCAGTTCCAGGCCGTCATCGAAAAGACCCGCAAGGACAAGGGCGCGGACTTCTCGCCGTGCGACATCACCGTGCCGGTGAAGGTGATCGGCGTTGCCGACAAGCCGTCCGATGCGCCGGGCCCACTGATCCAGCAGGGACCGACGGCACCGACCCCGCCGGCCGGTTCGCCGCCGCAGTAGGAAACAAAAAGGACGCCCCCACAGGGCGTCCTTTTTCATTTCAGTCTGAAAATTATGCCGGCACCGGCGTCGCCATGCCTTCGGGGGCGCGCCCCCGGCCACGTCCACGCCGTCGGCGTCCCTTGCGTTTCGCCATCGACAGCAGCAGGCCTTCGCGCAGTCCGCGGTCGGCCACGCGAAGCCGTTCACACGGCCACAGCTTTTGTACGGCGACCAGGATGGCGGTGCCGGCCAGGACCAGGTCGGCCCTGTCACGGCCGATGCACGGCTCCTGCTCGCGGCCTTCACGTCCCATATCGAGCAGGCGCGCGATGACGGCTTCGCAATGGCCGTGCGCCATCCACAGGCCATCGACCTTGGAGCGATCATAGCGGTCGAGGCCGAGATGCATGCCGGCAAGCGAGGTGATGGCGCCCGAGGTGCCGACGATATAGGCTTCGCCGCAGGTGAAGGCCTCGCGGAACGGTTCGGCCTCGGTGAAGCTGTCGAGCATGCCGGTCACGTCGGCCACCATGCTTTCGAACCACTGGCGTGTACCGCCTTCCGGCGGTTCCGGAAAGCGCTCGGCCAGGGTGACGACGCCCACAGGCAGGGAAATCCAGTAGCGGGGCGTGGGCATATGGTCGCTGGCCTTGAGCGCCGTCTGGCCGCTAGTGCCGGCACCCAGTTCGACCCAACTCAGTTCCGTGAGAGCCGCCGCCGACATCCATGACCAGGGCTGCACGGGCCTTGGGGGTGGCCGCATTGCCATCGAGCAGGGAAGCGCAGCCCATGACCGACAGGCGCGCTTCTTCTTCCGGCGAAATGATAGTCAGGCGCAGGCCGGTTTCCTTCTCGACCCGGGCAATGAAGTCGCGACCGTTGCGGGCGATGCGGCAGGCCTGGGTGGCGACGGCGCGGATTCGGCCGACCCCGCGCTTTTCGATCTTTTCGGCGCAGATCTTCAGGGCCTTCAGCGCGCGCTCCATGGCCCGGTCAGCCAGGCGGCCGCTGCCCGACAGGCCTTCGCCGAGACGCACGATGCGCGAGAAGGCTTCGACGATCTTGAATTGCGAATTATGCAGGGTCGCGATCATCAGACGGCAATTATTGGTGCCGAGATCCAGAGCCGCATAGAGGATTTGCGGGTCACGCGCTGCGGTTGCAGGCGCAGCCCCACTGGGGGCGGCAGGCAGGCGTCCCCGTCGCCGGGACTCTGAGGGAGCCTTCATGGCTCATACCCCTTAAAAAGCTTAGCGCGCCGCAACGGCACCATGCCGCGACACGGGCGTTTCTGCCCGGCCAGGCGCGCAATTTCAGGCGTCACTGTAGGCTGCT
This sequence comes from Asticcacaulis sp., assembly GCA_965246725.1. Taxonomy (GTDB): domain Bacteria; phylum Pseudomonadota; class Alphaproteobacteria; order Caulobacterales; family Caulobacteraceae; genus Asticcacaulis. The sequence goes on along the minus strand of CBDFFG010000008.1, from coordinate 434,118 downwards.
GCGCAAATCCTGCCAACCGAAAAGTCCGTACCCGGCGAATTTTGGCCACACCGGTTTCGCCGATCCCGGTAACCATAAATCGTCGTACATGAAAAACCCCAAGGCCCGACAACCGAAGGGGGAAGCTCACTGATTCCTTATAATCGCGAAGCTAGACATATGGCGCGGGATGATAGCGTACAGGATTCGAGGCGAACTATGGCGGAGCAGGAATCGAACCATCGAACGGCAAAGTTCGGTATTGGCCAGGTGGTGAGGCACAATCTGTTCGAATTCCGTGGTGTCGTCTTCGACGTCGATCCCGAATTCTCCAACAGCGAGGAATGGTGGCAGGCCATCCCCGAGAGCGTGCGCCCCGCCAAGGACCAGCCCTTTTATCACCTCCTGGCGGTAAACGGTGAGACCCACTATTTTGCCTATGCTTCAGAGGGCAATCTGTGTGTCGACGAGACAGGCCAGCCCTTCAGCCACCCGCAAACCCAACTGATTTTCGAACGCTTCGAAAACGGACGCTACCTGCCGAAAAGCCGCCTGGCCAACTGAGGGGGTGTTTTGGCTTCCGCTGCGGCGGAGCTGTAGCAATTTACCACATGACACATAACGTCGTTCCGTATGGAGACGGCAAATTTTTGTCGAAAATGTCTGTTGTGAAAATACGAAGACATGAAAGTGTCACCATGCGTTGTCAAAAACGGTGGTGAGCCCGCTGGGACTCGAACCCAGGACCCTCTGATTAAAAGTCAGATGCTCTAGCCAGCTGAGCTACGGGCTCATGTCAATCGTTACACTTGACCGCAGCCGCAAAAGGGTGGATCAAACGTGGGGACTACATAGACGGGGGCTTTCGTTTTCGCAAGCGTTGGTGCTTGTTTTTATGTATTGTTTTTTTACGGCCCTGGCGGCCAGAACAAAATTGTCGTGGACAAGATGCTCAAGGGCACCTATGGCCTGCGATACCAGAAGGTAAGACAATGGAGCCGAGGCGTTTGGGGGGAGTTTTTCTGCGGTTACCTGCAATCGTCGTGTTTACCGGTCTGATTCTCGGCGGGTGTGCATCTCACCCGGATTATGACGCCGGTGACGCGGCCAAGGCGCCTGCGAAGGCGAAGGGCGGTGCCGAGCCGCTGCACTATTCCACCGAGCAGAATAACGACTGGGGCGACGCCATGACGGCGCCGCTGGAAGATCTCAATCTGAAGCGCACGGCCATTCCGCAGATACTGCTCGACGCCACGCAGCGCCCCTATGATCTCAACGGCCTGAGCAATTGCGACACTATCGCCGATGAGGTCCGCAAGCTCGACGCCGTACTGGGTGCCGACCTCGACGAGCCGCCACCGCCACCCGATTCCTCGACCATGGGAGAAAAGGGTGGCCGTATGGCTAACCGTGCCGCTGTCGGCGCCGTTCGCAATGCCACCCGCAGCATCATCCCGTTCCGTGGCCTGATGCGCCAGATGACCGGGGCCGAGCGCCACACCCGCGAAGTGGATGCCGCCATCCAGGCCGGCAAGGTCCGCCGCGCCTATCTCAAGGGCGTCGGCATGAACAAGAACTGCGCGCCGCCGGCGGCCCCGCAGTGGTTCAAACCCAAGGCCTACATCACGGTCGATCCCGATTATGCTCCGCAGGACGGAGTGCCGCCGAAAAAAAAGAAGACCAGTCGCAAGCACCAGTAGGCAAGGCGGCTGGTCGGCAACAGCCTACAGAGACTCTGCCTGAGGCGGTGCAAACCGGTAACGATGAAGCGGTCACTCTGCAGCCTGTCCAGGCGCGACCCGCGTCGGATCAACCTGGCACCCCGAACCCAGCGCCCGTGACCGCGGCCGGAACTCCGGCAGTAGAGCAACCACCTGAACCGCCAGCAGTCGCCGCGCCGGCTTCGCAGCCGCAACCTCCGTCTGAAGCGACGCAGCAGCCTGTGGCCCCTCAACCCGAGACTGCTTCGGAAGCGCCCGCCTCGGAAGCGCCAGCATCGGAAGCGCCTGTCCAGCAGACACCCGTTCCGCAGACACCCGTTCCGCAGACGCCGGTTCCACAGATGCCGGTTCCACAGATGCCGGGCCCGGCAACGCCGGCTCCCCAACAGGTGCCGACGACAAGGTCGGACGATGGCACTGTTCCCTGGACTGACAAGCCTCCGGCGCCGACGTCTCCCGCCGCGGCTTCAAACGGCGTGCCGGGACAGTAAAACGTTGGCACAATAAAACATTGGCACAATAAAAAAGGCGGCCCGGATATGGGGCCGCCTTTTCCATGTTTGCTTGGCTTCGGTTTAGAAGCTCTTGCGTACCGAGACACCGAAGGTGCGCGGGTCGTTGACCATGCCGGTCAGGTTGTCGAAGTCGATCGCGCTTTCGGCGCGGATCTGGTTGGTGATGTTACGGACGAACACCGCCAGCTCCAGGCCCTTCGGCGTCAGGTAACCGACCTTCAGGCCACCGATGGTTTCCGGACGACCCTTGAATTCAGCCGCTTCGTAGAGGAAGTAGTTGACCTCGGAACGGTAGAACCAGTCGGTATAGGCAAAGACCTGCGAACCGTTACCCAGCGGCCAGGCATAGCGGCCGGTGAAGTTCAGCACGTATTTCGGTGCCTGAGGCAGGGGGTTGCCGTTGATCAGGGCGTGACCGCTCGAGTCGAGGGCGTCGATCATCGTACAGGCCGAACCACAGGCGCCGACCGTCAGGCCCGGATCCTTGATCTGGGTGTAGTTGTAGCTGCCGCCGGCGGTCAGGATCAGGTTGTCGATCGGGTGGGCGGTGGCATCGAATTCGATACCGTAAGCATCGACCTTCTTGGCGCTGACCAGGTGGGCCGAGTTGCCGGCGCCGCCGACCGAGGTCAGCTGCATGTTCTTGACGCCGTAAGCGTAGACGTCGGCATCGAGCGACAGCTTGTGGTCGAAGAAGGCGCCCTTGATGCCGGTTTCGATCGAGTTGACCGTTTCGGCCTTGGCCGTCTGCAGGGCTGTGAAGTCGAAGATGAAGTTGACGCGGTCCTGGATCGCCGGAGCCTGGTAACCCGAAGCGTAACGTGCATACCAGTTGATGTTCGGCGTAACGACATAGGTGGCGCTCAGGTCACCCGAGACATTGTCGCCCTTCAGTGATGCCGTCGCCGGCAGAGGGATGGTCGTGCAGAAACCGCCGCAGGCGGCAAGACCCGAAACCAGGCTGTGCTTCTTGTCGTTGGAATAGCGCAGACCACCACGGACCGTCAGGGCATCGCTGACCTTGTAGTCGCCGGAGGCAAAGACGCCCCAGGTCGTGTCCTTGTCGTGGTGTTCGAGGTCGGAGTTCGCCGCACCCGTCGTGTCGTAGGACAGTTCGGAATAGTAGAGCTTCTGGTCGAAATAGTAGGCGCCGACCTGGCCGCGGAACGCGCCCCACGGATTGAATTCCAGGCGCAGTTCCTGGCTGGTTTCCTGCGGCTTGGACTTGCCGCCCGTGCTGTCGAAGCCGATGCCGGCCGCGGCGTGGTTGAGTGCGAGGCTGCCGTCATAGACGTCGCCGCCGTCGATATCGCCGGAGCTTTCGACCTCGGCGGTCTCATAAGCGGTGATCGAGCGCAGGGTGCCGATAGAGCCCAGGGTGAAGTTGAGGTGCAGGTCGATACCCGACGAGGTCAGGCTCTGGCTGGTAACGCCGTCGAGCGAGACGTTCTTGACGTTGAAGCCGTCATTGAAACCGTTGCTGCCCTTCTTGAACAGGCCGGCGCGGAAGACGCGCGGCGTGCCGTCGAGGCTGCGGCCGTGGATGTTCAGCAGGGCGTCGAAGTCCTCGGCCTTGTAGGCCAGCTGGAAGCGGGCGGCGCGGTCGGTGTAGCCTTCGAGCTTGGACTTGGCCAGGGTATTGACCGTCGAAGTGTTGTTCACCCAGTCGTCGCGATGCTGTTCCATGCCCGACAGGCGGAAGGAGAAGCCACCGCCGAGCGAGTCGGTAACCGCCGCTTCCATGTTCTTCTGGCCGTAGCTGCCGAGCGTACCGGAGAAATACCCGCCGAAGGTGTCGGACGGCTTGGCCGAATCGAGCTTGACGACGCCGGCCGGCGTGTTGCGGCCGAACAGGGTGCCTTGCGGGCCGCGCAGGACTTCTACATCGGCGAGGTCGAACACCGGGAACGACTTCAGCATCGGGCTTTCGAGGGCGACATCGTCATAGACGACCGAGACGGGTTGCGGCGAGTTGACGTCGAAGTCGGTGTTGCCGAGGCCGCGGATATAGAAGCGCGGGAAGGTGCGGCCGAAGGAGGATTCGACGATCAGGGACGGCGTTCGGCCCGACAGCAGGCGAATGTCCTGGCCGCTCGAATTGAGCACGTCCAGCTTTTCACCGGAAATGGAGGTCAGCGATACGGGCACATCCTTGGCATGTTCCGAACGGCGCGACGCGGTGACGACGACTTCGGTCGTGTCGCCGGCGGCGGGTGCGGCGGGTGCGGCGTCCTGGGCGAAGGCGGCAGGGGCCGACGCGAACAGACTGATGGCCGAGACGGTCGCCAGAAGCGCTACCGTATGGCGTGATGAAGCGGACAGTTTTGACATTTTGCTTTTGATCCCTCTGAAAGCCTATGCCGACCCGTCATTTCCTCCGTCCTTGGCCCCTGTGCCGGAACCTTCGAACAGGGGGTCAGGAATACAATATCACGACACATTTGCAACGATTCCGCGACATTGTGTTCACGGCGCCGCGCAAGTGTGACGAAAATACCCTGAAACTGTCACATTTCTTCCGGCAACAACGCTTGTGAAGTGAAATGCAGGCCAGGTTTGTTGCAAAATGAAAGAGATTTACGGGGGCGGCGTTGTGGTAAATCGCGTTGCACCCGAGCAACCCCAGGGATAGTGTTTCGCTCTTGAGTGGTAGAATCATGGCGGAGCGCAGAGCGATGGACCTTATCTGTTACCTGCAGGATGGTTGGGCGCCCTTTATCCGGCCAGCACCGGCGACGCGAGCCTGGATGGACGACACGCCGGCCTCCTTCGCCTATCGCTGCCTGCCGCTCAACATCGCCAATGCGCAAGGCTGGGAAATACTCAGCCCGTGTGGTTTCGAGGCCGTCTGGTCGGGCGGCAGCGGCACGTCTGATGTGACGATACGTGTCGATGAGGGGACGAAAACAGCTTTCGTGCCGGTGTCGATCTTTGGCCACGGCATCTTCACCTTCCATGTCGAGGGGATTTTCCGCACACCCCTCGGCTGGAATCTCTGGGTCATGGGCAGCCCGAACAGCCCCAAGCACGGTGTCTGTCCGCTGTCCGGCATCATCGAGACCGACTGGTCGCCTTTCACCTTCACCATGAACTGGCGGCTGACCAAGCCGGGCGAGCTAGTACGGTTCGAGTATCTCGAGCCCTTCGCCTTCTTCTTTCCCATGCCGCGCAACATGGTCGAGGATTTTACGCCGCGCACTGCGTCGATCGACGACGAGCCTGAATTGAAGCAAAGGTTCCAGGAATGGAGCCAGGGCCGCCGCGATTTCCAGAAGCGCATCGCCGCCGAACCGCCCAAGGCGCCGGCCGATCGCTGGCAGAAACACTATTATCGCGGGGTCGCCACCAATGGCGATGTCCTGACCGACGATCATCGCACCAAGGTGCGCGTCAAGCCGTTCGACCTGTCGGCCACGCCCAAGGTCAAGGCACCTCCGCAGGCATGATTACTGCCGCGCAGTGCCGCCATGCCTTTGGTTTAAACTGAAGCTCGAGAGCGCTCGAAACAATCTGCGCTAATCTGCGCCAATCTGCGCTAATCTGCGGATACCTTCACTTTTTGAATAGCCGTCACGCGTGATTGCCATTGTTAAAAGGGGATCCGCAGATTAGCGCAGATTAGCGCAGATTATTTTTGAGGTCGGTTGTCGTGAGTATCGGTTAAATACGAAGGCGCCTCGCGCGTCAGTCCTTGGTCCATCGGGCCAGCAGGTCCTGGCGCAGGGCCTGGAAGGTGCCGCCGGCGATGGCGGCGCGCATTCGGATCATCAAGGCCTGGAAGAAGGCGATATTGTGCCACGACAGCAGCATCTGGCCGAGGATTTCCTCGGATTTGACCAGGTGATGCAGATAGGCCTTGGAATAGTCGCGGCTGGCCGGGCAGTCGCTGGTGGCGTCGAGCGGCATGTCGTCCTCGGCGAAGCGGGCATTTTTCATATTGATCGGGCCGTCCCAGGTCCACACCTGGCCGTGGCGGCCAGAGCGCGTCGGCAGGACGCAGTCGAACATGTCGACGCCGCGCGCCACCCCTTCCAGCAGGTCGATCGGCTTGCCGACCCCCATGAGGTAGCGCGGCCGTTCCCACGGCAGTAAGGGCGCGCAGAAATCGAGCGTTTCGCACATGGCCTGATGGCCTTCACCGACAGCCAGGCCACCGATGGCGTAACCGTCGAAACCGATATCGAGCAAGCGGTCGGTCGATTCCCGGCGCAACTGTTCGAAGGTCGAGCCTTGCTGGATGCCGAACAGGGCCTGTGTGTCGCGGGTGCCGAAGGCATTTTTCGAGCGCTGGCCCCAGCGCGCCGACAGTTGCAGGGCCTGTTGGGCGCGCTTTTCCTCGGCCGGATAGGCGACGCATTCGTCAAGCTGCATGACGATGTCGGAACCGAGCAGGTCGGCCTGAATCTCGATCGAGCGCTCGGGCGACAGGACGTGCTTGCTGCCGTCGATGTGCGAGGCAAAGGTGACGGCGTCTTCCTTGACCTTGGAGATTTTCGACAGGCTCATCACCTGGAAGCCGCCACTGTCGGTGAGGATAGGCCCGTTCCAGCCCATGAACTTGTGCAGGCCGCCCAGACGCGCCACGCGCTCCGGACCCGGTCGCAGCATCAGGTGATAGGTATTGCCGAGAATGATCTTCGCATTGGCCTGGCGCACCATGTCGAGCGTCAGCGCCTTGACTGTCGCGGCGGTGCCGACCGGCATGAAGATCGGTGTCGGGATATCGCCGCGCGGCGTCTTCAGGACGCCGGTGCGCGCCTGGCCGTCATGGGCGTGGATCGTAAAGGGAAAGGCGGTCATTGGGTGGACTCTTGATCGCGGGAGGTGGATAACCGGCGGCCAATGAGCTTTGCTCGGCCGTTTGGAGCGTGCGACCGCACGCCGCCGCTAGTGCGGCGAGCCATGCGGCGTTTGAGCTGAAAAAAAACACTACCAACGGTCATTCTTGATGACCGCTGGTATTGGTCAGCAGACAGGCATCGCCGTAGGAGAAGAAGCGGTAGCCGTCGGCGATGGCATGCGCGTAGGCCGCGCGCATATTGTCCGTGCCCGCAAGCGCGCAGACCAGCATGAACAGGGTCGACTTCGGCAGGTGGAAGTTGGTCATCAACAGGTCGCAGGACCGCACGACGACGCCCGGCGTGATGAAGATCGCGGTTTCTGCCGCAAAGGGATGGATAGTGCCCGTCTCGTCGCAGGCGCTTTCCAGCAGGCGCAAAGATGTGGTGCCGACGCAGACGATACGGCCGCCGGCGGCGCGGGCGGCATTGATACGCGTGGCGCTGTCGGCGGTAATGACGCCGAATTCGGCGTGCATCACATGGTCCTTCGTATCCTCGACCTTGACCGGCAGGAAGGTGCCGGCGCCGACATGGAGAGTGACCCGTTCAAGTCCGACCCCCTTGCTGGCCAGGCTGTCGAGCAGGGCAGGGGTGAAGTGAAGGCCGGCCGTCGGCGCGGCAACACTGGCGGCCTTGTCGGAGTCGGTGGCGAAGACGGTCTGGTAGTCTTGTTTGTCCTGGTCGTCTTCGCGGCGTTTGGAGCGGATATAGGGCGGCAGGGGCATGGCGCCGACGATGTGCAGGCGCTCGATCATCTCTTGTGCCGTGCACTCGAAGTCCAGCGTGTAGATACCGTCTTCGGTCTTGCTGAGGACCTTGCCTTGCAAGGCACAACCTGGTTCTGCGTCGCTGGCAAAGCGAAAGTCATCGCCGGGACGGACGCGGCGGCCGGGCTTGATAAAGGCCTGCCACTGCGTCGGGTGGTTCGCCTTGATCAAGGTGGCTTCGATAAGCGCTTCGGCGCCGTCGCGCAGGCGAATACCCTTGACCTGCACGGGCAGGACGCGCGTGTCGTTGACGACCAGCAGATCACCGGCGCGCAGGAAGTCGCCGACATTGCCGATATGGCTGTCGGTCAGGAGGTCGCCATCGACGCGCAGCAGGCGCGCCGCTTCGCGCGGTTCGACCGGGCGCAGGGCGATACGGTCCTCGGGGAGGTCGAAGTCGAAATCAGAGACGAGCATGGCGATCCGTAAAAAGGGATCTGTCCAAACGCGCAAAAGTGCGCGGCGTCAAGCCGATTTCGTCATCGGCTGCTCGGCGAATGTCTCGACCGGTGTCGCCACGACGTGGCCGCGGGCGGCGCGGATCCATTCCAGCGCCTCATCGAAATTGTCGAAGACCTGCATGATGCGACCCGGGAAGATAACCGAGCGCTGGCTCTGGCGGGCGCGGATAAGAGCGTCCTGGGTCACCATGGCCGTCATGCGACCGGCATCGCGCCCCTGCGCCATAAAGGCCCAGCGCTTCGCCAGTTGTTCGGTATCGCGCGCCAGTACCGTGCCGTCGTGACGGCGGGTGTCGATGATGTGGTCGTATTGCCATGGCGCGTGCAGGCGGCTGGCGTGATGCATAAGCTGCAGGTTTATATCGGCGCCGCTGATATCGCCAATATAACGCGCGATGAGCAACCTGTTGGTCTCGTCGACAGAGAAACCGATGCGGGAACGCCGGGACATACGCAAACCTACTCCAAACCACTCATACTGGCACCAACGCTTCGTTTAGATCACGAAGCGGCGCCGCTGTACGCCCTCTTTGCCGATCGATCCAGTCGAAAGTGCATGGGCAAGCGCGTATCGTCGTTATACGCGAATGCGCTTAACCCTTGGTTCGTGCATATGGAGAATAACCCGTTTCTATCGGGCGGGCGGCAATTTTAAGCCGCTTTGGGATATTGCCTGGCCTTGATCCAGTCGAGGCCTTCGTCGAATGTATCGAAGAAGCGTAAAGACCGGTGGGGCATGGCGGTGACGAGGGGCATGAGCCTGGCCTTGAGCGACAGGTCGTCGGTAATGGCGGCAAGACAGAGGTTGTGCACGCGACCGGCTTCCAGCGCGCGCCATTTGGTGACGAGAAAGCCGAGATATTCGCCGGTCAGGTCGGCCTCGAAACGGCGGAAGTCGAGGATGATGTGGTGCAGCCAGGGCTCACCCATGGCTTCAAGGTGATCGACCAGGTCGGGCATTCCGTCTCCCGGATCGCGGCGGCTGAAAAGCCGGACAATCATCAACAGGTTCGGGTTGTCGGCGGTGACGCTGATACGCGATAGGCTTTGCATGGTTCTCTTACGCTACTGTTACTCGGGCAGGTCAGCAGTGCCAGCCCCGGTTTAACATGCCCTGAAGAGACGTGGTTTCCACGGCCGTTAAACAAAAAGCCCGGACATCGCTGCCCGGGCTTTTCAGATTGCATATCAGGCTGCGGCATCGGCGGCGACGCGCGCCGTGATGATCTTGCCCGGCGTGCGCGGTGGCTCGCCCTTGGGCAGGGCATCGACATTGTCCATGCCTTCGATGACTTCGCCCCAGGCCGTATACTGACGGTCGAGGAAGCGGGCGTCGTCGAAGCAGATGAAGAACTGGCTGTTGGCCGAGTCCGGGTTCTGCGAGCGCGCCATCGAGCAGACGCCGCGGACGTGGGGCTCGGTGTTGAATTCCTGCTTCAGGTTCGGCTTCTTGGAGCCGCCCATGCCGGAACCGGTCGGATCGCCGCCCTGGGCCATGAAGCCCGGGATGACGCGGTGGAAAACGACGCCGTCATAAAAACCTTCGCGCGCCAGTTCCTTGATACGGGCAACGTGGTTCGGCGCCAGGTCGGGGCGCAGGCGGATGGTCACCGCGCCGGTGTCGAGCGTCAGGATGAGGGTGTTTTCGGGATCTTCGGACATGGCCGCTCCGGGAAAGTTAAGCTTCGGTGTGCCCCACATAGGGCATCACTTCGGCCATTTCAAATAAAAGACGAATAAGTTCGGGATGACTTTAACGGGTGCATTCCTTCGGCCACGACTCTTTCGGCCCCAGAATATCGCACGACCGTTTGATCTCGGCGCGAATGACGGCGCACGAATTGGCGATATTGCATGGCGGATGGCTGGCCGGGCTGACCATCAGGCAGCGATCGGCAAGGTGTTTCGCAGCGGTCGCACCGACCTGCTGGTCGCACTGCAGGGCATCGCGATCATGGCTGGCATCGCCGGCTGTGCCTGATGGAGATGATGACGACGGTGCCGCGGACCAACTGGCGGCCGCAATGGACGACACGGCCGGGGCGGAGGCGCTGGCTTTTTCCGGCGGGGTTTTCTCTGGCGGCTTGCAGGCGGCAAGACACAGCAGGACGGCGATACTCATACTGAGACGAACAAGGGACATTGAGTGATCTCTCAGGACTTTTCACGGCATTTCCCACCGCGTTTGCTCATATGGAGCGGCAAAGCCATTTCCGCCAGTGGCAAATGTCGCTATACACCAGGGATGAGTAATGATCCCGAACACCCCGCTGCCCCCAAAGCTCCTGTTGCCGACACTTCCGGTGAAGAAAGACGCCGGATGGTCAAGCCGCCGGAAGGCGGCAACCAGTCCGGCCGTGGCATCGGCCACACCAAGCTGAAAACCGCCTACAAGCGTACGACCTCGCAACAGAAGTGGCTGGAACGCCAACTCAACGATCCCTATGTCGTCCAGGCCAAGGCCGAGGGCTGGCGGTCGCGCGCCGCTTTCAAGCTTATGGAAATCGACGATCGCTTTCACGTCCTCAAGCGTGGCGTCCGCGTTGTCGACCTGGGGTGCGCACCGGGCGGCTGGGTCCAGGTGGCGATGAAGCGTGGCGCGGCCTTCGTTGCAGGCGTCGACCTGCTACCGGTCGATCCGGTGCCGGGCGCTGAATTGCTGGAAGCGGACTTCACCGATCCCAAGGTCAGCGAACAACTGATGGAGATGATGCAGGGCAAGCCCGACCTCGTCCTGTCGGACCTGGCGCACAACACGGTCGGTCACAAGCAGACCGATCACCTGAAGATCATGAGCCTGCTGGAGCTGGCCGGCGATTTCGCGCTCGACAACCTGAAGCCCGGTGGCGCCTTTGTCGCCAAGGCCTTTCAGGGCGGAGAGACCGAGGAATTGCTGCTGAAGCTGAAACACAGCTTCGATACGGTCAAGCACTTCAAACCCAAGTCCAGCCGCGCCGACAGCTCGGAAATCTATGTCATCGCCATGGGGTATCGCGGCTGATCAGTCCACCAAGCTTATCATTGCATGACGCTGTTTTTTGAGCATAGTGAGGGGCAGGGGAGATACCGCTTATGACTGGTTCCGTGTCCGCGCATTCGACATCCGCAGAAACCCTGCCCGATGAGACTGTGTCCGGTGAGGCCCTACCAGGCACTGCCGCGCCGCGGCCGCTTGCCTACGCCACCCTGACGCCGGGTGATCCGGCGCCGTGGTTCCACCAGGTGTGCACCGGCAATCCCAACTACGCCTTTCAGTCGGTCGGCGGGCGCTACATCATCCTCAGCTTCTTCATCACCGCCGCCGACGACATAGGCAAGGCGGCGGTGGCGGCGATCGAGGCCAATCGCGACATGCTCGACGCCGATAACTTCTATCTGTTCGGGGTCAGCGTCGATCCTGCCGACGAAACCGAGGGCCGCATTCGCGCCATCAATCCCGGTGTCCGTCAGTTTTCCGACTATGACGCCCGCATCTCTCGCCTGTATGGCGCCCTGCCGCGCGACCCGAAGGCGCCCCTGGCGCCGCGTCGTTTCTGGATGGTCATCGATCCCACCCTGCGCGTGCTCAAGATGTTCCCGCTGGTCGACGCCGATGGCCGCGCCGATGCTGTCTTCGACTATCTGCGCACCTTGCCGCCACCGGGCATGTTCGCCGGGGTCGAGTTGCAAGCGCCGGTGCTCTATCTTCCCAACGTCTTCGAACCGGAGCTGTGTCGCGAACTGATCGGACTTTACGAGACCAATGGCGGCGAATTCAGTGGTTTCATGCGCGAGCAGAACGGTATCACCATCGGCGTCCGCGACCCGACCTACAAGAGCCGTAGCGACTATAACCTGGTCGAGCCCGACATGATCAAGCGGACCCAGGCGGCGGTGGTGCGCCGCATCGTCCCCGAGATCCGGAAAATCCACCAGTTCACCGTGACGCGGATGGAGCGTTACCTGGTCGGGTGTTACACGGCCGAGGAGGGCGGGCACTTCCGCGCCCATCGCGACAACACCACTGCCGGAACGGCGCACCGCCGTTTTGCCGTGTCGATAAATCTCAATGACGATTTCGACGGCGGTACGCTCAGCTTCCCGGAATACGGTCAGCGCCAGTACAAGCCGCCCATGGGATCGGCGGTGGTCTTTTCCTGCTCGCTACTGCATGCGGTCTCAAAAGTAACGCGTGGCCGGCGCTACGCCTTCCTGCCGTTCCTCTATGATGATGCGGCGGCGAAAATCCGCGCAGCCAACCTGTCGAAGCTGTCGACCGATGAGCCGATCGACATGCGAACCCTGGGCACGACGGAAGCGACCGACACCACCGCGTGATAATCGCTTACGCTTCGCAACAATAATTTGTTGCCTTTTCTCTTTACCTCTCCGGCGGATTGACCTATGCACAGCCCGCAAAATGGAGAGTCCTTATGGATATACGCGAAGGCTTAACCTTCGACGACGTTTTGCTAGAGCCGGGTCCGTCCGATGTGATGCCGACCCAGGTTGACACCAAGGCGAAGTTCACCCGCGACATCACGCTCAACATTCCCCTGGTCTCGTCGGCCATGGATACGGTCACCGAGGCGCGCCTGGCAGTCGCCATGGCCCAGGCCGGCGGCATGGGCATCGTCCACCGCAACATGACCAATGACGAGCAGGCGGACGAGATCCGCACGGTCAAGCGCTTCGAATCGGGCATGGTCATCAACCCGATCACCATTCACCCCGACACCAAGCTCGGCGAGATCCGGGACATCATCCAGCGTCGCTCGATCTCGGGCTTCCCGGTGGTGGAACGCGAGACGCGCAAGTTGGTCGGTATCCTGACCAATCGTGACATCCGCTTCGAAGGCGACGCCTCCAAGACCGCAGCCGAGTTGATGACCCGCGAGGGCCTGATCACCGTCACCGACGGCGTGGACCAGTCCCGGGCCCGCGACCTGATGGCCCTGCACCGCATCGAGCGCATCATCGTCGTCGACGAAGCCTACCGTGCCGTTGGTCTGATCACGGTCAAGGACATGGAAAAGTCGCAGGCCTATCCGCACGCCGCCAAGGACGCGGCCGGTCACCTGCTGGTCGGTGGCGCCTCGACGGTCGGTGACGCCGGCTTCGAACGCTCCCAGGCCCTGATCGACGCCGGCGCCGATGTCGTCGTCATCGACACCGCCCACGGCCATTCCAGCCTGGTCAGCGCCGCGGTCAGCCGTCTGAAGCGCGAATACAACCACGTCCAGATCATTGCCGGCAATGTCGCCACCTATGACGCCACGCGCTCGCTGATCGATGCCGGCGCCGACGCCGTCAAGGTCGGTATCGGGCCTGGTTCCATCTGCACCACGCGCATGGTCGCCGGTGTCGGCGTGCCGCAATTGACCGCCATTATCGATTGCGCCCGCGCCGCCGCCGAATCCGGCGTGCCGGTCATCGCCGACGGCGGCATCAAGCTGTCGGGCGACCTGGCCAAGGCGATTGCCGCCGGGGCCTCGACCGCCATGCTGGGCTCGATGTTCGCCGGTACCGAAGAGGCGCCCGGCGAGGTCATCCTCTATCAGGGCCGGTCGTACAAGTCGTATCGCGGCATGGGCTCGGTCGGCGCCATGACCTCCGGCTCCGCGGATCGCTACTTCCAGAAGGAAGTCCGCGATTCGATGAAGCTGGTTCCGGAAGGTATCGAAGGCCAGGTGCCGTACAAGGGACCGATTTCGCCGGTGATCCACCAACTGGTCGGGGGCCTGCGCGCTGCCATGGGCTATGTCGGTTCGCCCGATATCCTCGAATTCCAGCGTCGCGCCCGTTTCGTGCGCATCACCGGTGCCGGCCTGCGTGAAAGCCACGTACACGACGTGATGATCACACGGGAAGCGCCAAACTATCGGCAATAGGACGTAAGATGACCATGACTGTTGAGCTGTGGGTATTGGTGTTTGCGGCAATCCTGGGCCTGCTGATGGTCACACTCCCCCCGGTGGCAGCAATGTCGCGCAAGGGATACAAGGAGTGGAATGCCAGCTCGCGCGATGTGCCGTTCGATCTCGGACCCGCGGCCGACAGGCTGAAGCGTGCTTTCAGCAATTTCATGGAAACCTTTAGTTTCTTTGCCGTTATCGTGATCGCGCTCGCCTTTTTACATAAGTCGGGCACCTTCTCGATATGGGGGGCGCACATCTACCTGTTCGCCCGCATCCTCTACATTCCGTGCTACGCCTTCAACCTGGTCGGTGTGCGCTCGTTCGTCTGGATCGTGTCGCTCGTCGGCATCCTGATGTGCCTCTACACCCTTTTTACCTGATACTGTTTTCAGACTGCGAGACCTGATTTGACCCCTGCCGCCCGATTGCAAGCCGCCGCCGATATTCTCGACCTACTGGCCGGGACCCGCGCGACGGCGGAAACCGTGCTGAAGACCTGGGGGCAAAACCATCGCTATGCCGGCTCCAAGGATCGCCGTGCCATTGCCGATCGCGTCTATGGCTGCCTGCGCGCCAGGACACGCCTGTTGTGGGCGATGCAGCTTACCGACAAGGCGCCCGGGCAGGGCAGGGCCATGGTCCTGGCCTCGCTGGCCCTGGTCGACGGCCTGCCGCTCGACGACATCGAAGCCCTGTTCAGCGGCGCCGGCTATAGCCCCAAACCTCTGACGGATGCCGAGCGCGAGCGCCTGTCGGCCGGTGACGGCGACGCCCCGACCTGGGTTACGAGCGGCCTGCCGGAATTCGTCGTCAATCGCTTCCAGCAGCAGTTTGGCGCCGACTGGGGTGCCGAGGCCACCGACCTGATGGTGCCACGCGCTCCGATCGACCTGCGGGTTAACGGATCGCGCACCACCCGCGACGAGATGATCGCGGCCCTGAAAGATCAGGAACTGCGGCCGGAGCCGACGCCGTTTTCGCTGTTCGGGATTCGCCTGCCGGCGGAACCGCCGCCCAATCTGGCCAAGCTCGACATCTACCAGACCGGACGTATCGAGATCCAGGACGAGGGCTCGCAGGTCGCGGCGTTTCTCGCCGGCGCCGGGCTGTTGCCGGGTGCACCCAAGGTCGTAGATTTCTGCGCCGGCGGTGGTGGCAAAACCCTGGCCCTGGCGCAGATGATGGATGGCAACGGCGAAATCTATGCCTGCGACGTTGTTGAAAAGCGCCTGAAGGCCATCGAACCGCGCCTGATGCGCGCCGGCGCTACGGCGCATCTGGTCCATTTCTTCGATCCCGATGACGAGACGCAACTGGAGCTGTTGAAGGGCGCCGACCTCGTCCTGGTCGATGCCCCGTGCTCGGGTTCGGGCACCTGGCGCCGCCACCCCGAGGAGGCGCACCGCCTGACCGAAGCCGAGGTCGAGCGCCTGCACAGCCTGCAGACCCATATCCTCAATCGCGCCGCGCAATGCGTAAAGCCCGGTGGCCGCCTGGTCTATGTCACCTGTTCGGTGCTGGACGACGAGAATGCGCGCTCGGCCGACGATTTCGAAGCGGCCAATCCCAGCTTCACGGCGCTGCCGATCCACGACCTGCTCGACCTCGCCCGGGACGTATTCGTCGACGCGGCCGGCGCCGCCGATCTCAAGACACTCGCCCGTACCGGGCATCGCCTGCGGTTGACGCCGCACACCACCCACACCGACGGCTTCTTTATCGCCGCCTATACAAGGACCCACGTCACGTGAGCATTCCGCACCACGAAACGCTTCTCATCATCGATTTCGGCTCGCAGGTCACCCAGTTGATCGCCCGCCGGGTACGCGAATGCGGCGTCTATTGCGAAATCCATCCCTTCACCAAGGCTGCCGACGCGATCGACCGCCTGCACCCGAAGGCGGTCATCCTGTCCGGTTCGCCGCACAGCGTCATCGACTCGGGCCCGCGCGTCGACGCCAAGCTGTTCGAGATGAATATGCCGGTCTTCGGCATCTGCTACGGCGAACAGCTAATGTGCGAACTGCTGGGCGGCAAGGTCGAAAGCGGCCACGACCGGGAATTCGGCCGTGCCGAAATCTCGGTGATCAAGGACTCGCCGATTTTCAAGGGGCTCGACCAGACCGAGACCGTATGGATGAGCCACGGTGACCGCGTCACCGCGATTCCTGAGGGCTTCGAGGTCATCGCCACCTCCGAAGGCGCGCCGTTCGCCGCCATCGCCGACGAGGCGCGCAAGTTCTACGCCGTGCAGTTCCACCCGGAAGTGGTTCATACCCGTCGCGGTACCGACATGATCCGCAACTTCCTGTTCGAGATCGCCGGCTTCACCGGTGACTGGTCGATGGCGTCGTTTCGCGCCGAATCCGTTGCCAAGATCAAGGCTCAGGTCGGTTCGGGCAAGGTCATCTGCGGCCTGTCGGGCGGAGTCGATTCCTCGGTCGCCGCCGTGCTGATCCACGAAGCCATCGGCGAGCAGCTGACCTGCGTCTTCGTCGACACCGGTCTGCTGCGCAAGGAAGAGGCGACCCAGGTCGTCTCGCTGTTCCGCGACCACTACAATATTCCGCTGATCCACGTGCAGGCCCAGGACATGTTCCTCGGCGCCCTCAAGGGCATTGCCGACCCGGAAGCCAAGCGCAAGACGATCGGCAAGCTGTTCATCGACGTCTTCGACGCCGAAGCCGCCAAGATCGACGGCGCCGAATTCCTGGCGCAGGGCACGCTCTATCCCGACGTGGTCGAAAGCGTATCGCCGTCGGGTGGCCCGTCGGCCGTCATCAAGTCGCACCACAATGTCGGTGGCCTGCCGGACTATATGAAGCTGAAACTGGTCGAACCCCTGCGCGAACTATTCAAGGACGAGGTCCGGGCGCTCGGTCAGGAACTGGGCCTGGATGCCGCCTTTGTCGGCCGGCACCCGTTCCCCGGACCGGGCCTGGCCATCCGGATTCCTGGCGAAGTCACGCCGGAAAAGGTCAAGACGCTTCAGGACGCCGACGCCATCTATCTCGACGAGATCCGCAAGGCCGGCCTCTACAACGAGATTTGGCAGGCCTTTGCCGTCCTGCTGCCGGTCAAGACGGTCGGCGTCATGGGCGATGCCCGCACCTATGAGGACGTCCTGGCGCTGCGCGCGGTGACGTCGTCGGATGGCATGACGGCGGACTTCTATGAATTCCCGTGGGCCGTGCTCGGCCGCTGCGCCACCCGCATCGTCAATGAAGTCCGCGGCGTCAACCGCGTCGTTTACGATGTCACTTCGAAGCCCCCCGGCACCATCGAGTGGGAATAAGAAGTCAGGTCGCGCGCTCCGTTGGCAGCGCGCGACCGGTTTTCGGCATAAATCAAACGACTACTGTTCCTTCTTGAACAGGTCCTGGAAGATAAGCGGCCCCCAGGTGCGGCCGCGGCCATGGACCAGCGCGCCACCCTCGTTGAGCTTGCCCAGCTTTATGGGGGCGAAGCCAAGCTGCCTGGCCAGGGCCGCCACGGGCGCGATCGCGTCGTCGTCGTCGCTCGACAGGAAGACCACCCGGTGACCGCCTTCGACGACCGGATCTGCGGCGAGCGTAGCCGCTATCAGGTGATTGAAACCCTTTACGAACCGGGCCCCGGTAAACGCTTTGGCGGTGAAAGCAGAGGATGTCAGGCCGTCCAGCTCTTCAGGGGGAATGCCAAACGCATTGGTGGCGTCGATGATCGTCTTGCCGTTCCAGTTCGGCAGGGCCTTGGCAAGCTCTCTAGCCTCCGCGAACGGGACCGCCAGGATGATCGTGTCAGCCGCGAGGGCATCCTGCAGCGACCTAGCGACGACCTTGGGGCCAATCGCCTTGGCCTGCGGCGCCAGGGCCTCGGGCGGCCGGCGGCTGGCGACGGTCACTTCGATGTTTTTCCGGGCAAAGGCGTGGGCGAGGGCCTGGCCGACCGGACCAAAGCCGATAATCGCATAGTTCATAGGTATCTCCTGTTGATGATAGTCAGAGTTGAGCAAGGCCGCCGTCAACGGCAACTTCGCTGGCGGTCATGAAGCTGCTGTCCGACGAAGCGAGAAAGGCAGCCACGGCGGCGATCTCCGCGGGATCGGCCATGCGCTGGAGCGGGGTCATCGCAGCGAAAACCTTCTGGCCTTCCTCGCCCAGTGCATCCTTGGCGAGTTCGGTCGCGGTTGCCCCGGGTGACAGCACGTTTACCCGGATGCCGGTGCCCTTCAGGTCCTCCGCCCAGGTCCGGGCCAGGTTGCGTACGGCCGCCTTGCTGGCGCTGTAGGCGCTCATGGCCGGGGCGCCCGTGGTGCCGGCGCTTGAGCCGGTGAGGATGATCGAGCCACCCTGGCCCATCAGCGGCAAGGCTTTCTGGACCGTGAAAATCGTTCCCTTCACATTGGTGTCGAAGGTTTCGTCGATATGTGTGGCGGTGATCTTGCCGAGCGCAAGTTGGCTGCCCGCGCCGGCATTGGCGAAGACGATGTCGAGCGTTCCGCGCTCCGCCTTCACCTGTGCGTAAAGGCGATCGAGGTCGGCTTCATCGGAGACCGAGCCCTTCACCGCCCGCACATTGGGGCCGAGGTCGGCAATAGCCGCGTCGAGTGCATCCTGCCGGCGGCCGAAGATGAAGACGAATGCGCCGTCCTCGATGAAGCGCCTTGCGGCGGCGAGGCCAATGCCCGTGGCGCCGCCCGTGATGACCGCAACCTTACCATCAAGCTTTCCCATAGTGTCTCCTGTCAGGGTATGGGGCCAGCACCTGGCCCCGAGACCGTCGAAATGGGTTGGCCGGCACGGGTTAGTCAGTGGGCAGATGCGCACATCGGTGGTGCAAAATTAAACCGCTGGATTGCCGGGGACGATCGGCTACGATCTATGTCCTCACGTCGAGATAAGCTGTTCTGACAACCGATACTGCGGTAAGATGCATCGCATCCCGACGCACGGGGCGGTGCTGAATTACACCAGGGCTGAATGGCTATGATCGACTGGGATGACATCCGCTATTTTCTGGCCGTGGCGCGCGGAGGTTCGGTGCGGGCGGCCGCCGAGGGGCTTGGGGTCTATCACTCGACCGTACTGCGACGGATTGGACAGCTCGAGGAACGCCTGGGCGCGCAGATGTTCGAAAAGCTGCCCTCGGGCTATCGCCTGACGGCGGCCGGCGAAGAAGTCCTGGAACTCGCCAACCAGATGGAAGCGTCGTCGCACCAGCTGGAGACGCGCATCTTCGGACGCGATCAAGGCGTGCGTGGACTTCTGCGGGTGACCCTGGCGCCGAACCTGGCGACCCATCTGCTCATGCCGGACCTCGCCGATTTCGCGCGCCTGCGCCCGGACATCGAGATGGAAATCCTGTCGTCGGGCGACCTGGCAAACCTGACCAACCGCGAGGCCGACGTGGCGATCCGTGTCGTCTACGACCGCAAGACCCTGCCGCTCAATCTTCACGGCCTGAAGGGGCCGGACGTGTTCGGCGCCGTCTACATATCCCGCGATCGGCTGGCCGCCTGGCGTGCGGGCGCGCCTGACCCCATACGATGGATCGTCATAAGCAGCCATGGCATTCCGGAGTGGGCCAGCGAGGGGGAGGTCCACACCGCCGGGTCTCCATTCCGGTGCACCGATGCCGGGGCGCAGATCGTCGCTGTCCAGCAGGGCATCGGGATTACGACACTGCCGTGCTTTATCGGCGATGCCGATCCCCTGCTGGTCAGGGTACCGGGCAGCGACCTGCATATGTACGGAACGCTCTGGCTTCTGACGCAGGGGGAAACACGCAAGACCAAACGCGTGCAGCTCTTCACCGAGTTCGTATCCCACAGGCTTGCCGCGCACGCCCCGCTTCTGGCGGGGCTGCCTCTGTCGCGCGACTGACGAAAGCGCCAAACGCCAATGTGTCAGGGCAATTTGCGCGGGCAGGGGGATTTGACATTGGCACTGACGAGCCTTTTGCTTTAAGGGGCTGCGGTCAAAGGGAGGATCGCGCGGGACCACAACGCGCCGCTTCATCCCGTTCGTTTTTAGTCTTAGAGCATTTTTCGATCTATTTGATCGGAAAAATTGCTCTAACTTTTTGTTTTGTCGCACTTCTTATCCGAAAAGTGGCGTCCACTTTGTCGGGAAGTGCTCTAGTGCCTCCCGGAAAAACATGATCCGTCTCGACAATATCAGCAAGCAAAACGGCCACCAGATCCTGTTCATCGATGCATCGATGGGCATCCAGAAGGGCGAGAAGGTCGGACTTGTCGGACCGAACGGCGCCGGCAAGACGACGCTTTTCCGCATGATCACCAATCGCGAGCAACCTGATGACGGGCTGGTCGGGATCGATCCCGGCATGACGATCGGCTATTTCAGCCAGGAGGTCGGTGAAATGTCGGGCCAGAGTGCCGTCGCCGCGGTGATGGACGGCGTCGGGCCGGTAAGTGCCCTCGCGACGGAAATGGCGATGCTTGAAGCCGCCATGGTCGATCCCGACCAGGCCGACGAGATGGACGCCATCATCGAACGCTATGGCGACGTCCAGGCGCGTTTCGAGGAACTGGACGGTTATGCCCTGGAAGCGAGGGCGCGCGAGGTGCTGGCCGGATTGAGCTTCAGCCAGGAACGCATGGACGGCGATGTCGGCCTGCTGTCCGGGGGCTGGAAGATGCGCGTGGCCCTGGCCCGTATCCTGCTGATGCGGCCCGACGGCATGCTGCTCGACGAACCGTCCAACCACCTGGATCTCGAAAGCCTGATCTGGCTTGAGGCCTTCCTCAAGAATTACGACGGCGCCCTGCTGATGACGTCGCACGACCGCGCCTTCCTTAACCGCATCATCGGCAAGGTGGTGGAAATCGACGGTGGTTCGCTGATCACCTATTCCGGCGACCTCGACTTCTACGAACAGCAGCGGGCGCTGACCGAAAAGCAGCGTCAGGCGCAGTTCGAGCGCCAGCAGGCCATGCTGGCCAAGGAAATCAAGTTCATCGAGCGTTTCAAGGCTCGCGCCTCGCACGCCGCCCAGGTCCAGAGCCGGGTGAAGAAACTCGACAAGATCGAACGGGTCGAAGCGCCGCGCCGGCGCCAGGCCGTTGAGTTCGAATTCCGCAGCCCGCCGCGTTCGGGCGAAGATGTGCTCAGCCTGCGCAATGTCCATAAGGGCTATGGCAGCCAGTCCATCTATTCCGGCCTCGACTTTCTGGTCCGCCGAAAGGAGCGCTGGTGCGTACTTGGCGCCAACGGTGCGGGCAAGTCCACCCTGCTGAAACTGGTGGCCGGATCGACCGAGCCCGACAAGGGCACGGTGACGGTCGGCGCCAGCGTCAAGATGGGCTATTTTGCCCAGCACTCCATGGACCTGCTCGACGGCGAAGAGACGATTTTCGAGTCCCTCGACAGCTCGTTCCCGCAGGCTGGCCACGGCGCGCTGCGCACCCTGGCCGGTTGCTTCGGCTTCTCCGGCGACGATGTCGAAAAGCCCTGCCGAGTCCTATCAGGCGGCGAAAAGGCGCGTCTGGTCATGGCCAAGATGCTGTTCGATCCGCCCAACCTGCTGGTTCTGGACGAACCTACCAACCACCTCGACATGGCGACCAAGGAGATGCTGGTGGCGGCACTGGCAGAGTTCGAAGGCACCATGTTGTTCGTTTCGCACGATCGCCACTTCCTCGGTGCCCTGTCGAACCGCGTGCTGGAACTGACGCCCGAGGGCGTGCATCAGTACGGTGGCGGCTATACCGAATATGTCGCGCGCACCGGTCAGGAAGCGCCGGGCCTGCACCCGGGCGGGTAGCGCTATCAAGGTTTGCGTATCAATTGAGCGCGTCGCGTCTCTTGGGTTGAGGATATTTTTTCATATATTAATATCGTCAGGAGATTCACGGAGCCTTCCATGTCCTTGCAATTTAACTGGTCACCGAGCGAAAAGAGGATTGCACGCGCTGCTTATGACAAAGCGCTGGACGTCGCACTTGCCAAGGTGATGAGCGATTTCAAGCAGAAGGCATTTGAGGCGACTGTGCCCGCCGAGTTGTGGGACATTGAGGGCTGGCTAAAGGCACAGCGTCAGCAAATCGACGAGGTTTTCGATTATCGCTACTCTCAGTTGCCGATGGTGTTCGCTGCGCTTATAGCGCGGGGGTATCTCGATAGAGATCGTCTCGCCGGCTTAGACGCTGACAAGATCGAGGCTGTCGAGCGCTATTTGACCTAGCTGCGTCTGAGCGTATGAGGCGGCTTGGCCTCACACGCCGTATTCAGCAATCATCTCACCCAATAGCAGGCGCGCCAGACCTTCCGCGGCAGCATTGGCCAGGGGAGAAGCAAAGGCGCCTTCGCGAGTCTTGCTGTGGTGCTTGTATTCGACGGTGATGGTCCCGTCGGAAACGGCGTACCGACCGGTGACGCCGTCGACCGTGATGTCTGTCCAGGTCTTGTCGTCGGTATGTATATCCATGGCGCTTACCTCTTAAGTGCGATCTGGGCCTTGGCCGCCGCGACGACCTTTTCCGGCGTGAAACCGAACTTGTTCATCAAGTCATTGATCGGCGCCGATGAGCCCAGGGTGTGCATGCCGATAATGGCGCCGGTCGAGCCGACATAACGATCCCAGCTCATGACCGATGCGGCCTCGACCGAGACGCGGGCGGTAACCTGCGGCGGCAGGACGCTGTCGCGATACGCTTGGTCCTGCTTTTCGAACAGGTCCCAGGACGGCATGGACACCAGGCGCACGGCGATGCCTTCGGCTTTCAGGGCCTCGTATGCCTTGATGCACAGGGACACTTCACTGCCGCTGGCCATCAGGATGACATCGACCTTGCCGGGGACGGCGTCGGCCAGGACATAGGCGCCCCTGGCAACGCCGGAAGCCGGGGCATAGACGGTCCGGTCCAGGGTCGGCATGGCCTGGCGGCTAAGCACGAGGGCGGCGGGTTGTTTCTGAAGGCCGGCGATTAGGCGCCAGGCCTCGGTGACTTCATTGGCGTCGCCCGGCCGCAGGGTGACCAGACCGGGGACACTGCGCAGGGACAGCAATTGTTCGACCGGCTGGTGTGTTGGCCCGTCTTCACCCAGCCCGATCGAGTCATGGGTGAACACAAAGATGGTCGGCAGTTCCATCAGGGCGCTGAGCCGGATCGGCGGCTTCATGTAGTCTGAGAAGATCAGGAAGGTCGAGCCGTAGGCGCGCAGGTTGCTGAGGGCCAGGCCATTGACGATGGCGCCCATGGCGTGTTCACGAATACCGAAATGCAGGTTGCGGCCGCCATAGCTGCTGGCTTCGAACGCGCCGGCGCCGTCAAAGGTCAGGTTGGTCTTGGTCGACGGCGACAGGTCGGCGGCGCCGCCGATCAGCCATGGATAGTTCTTGGCCAGGGCATTGATGGCCTTGCCGCCGGATTCCCGAGTCGCCACGCCCTTGGCGTCGGCATCGAACACCGGCAGGTCTGCGTCCCAGCCATCGGGTAGGGTGCCGGCCTGCAGGTGGTCAATCTGCGCTGCGTCTTCGGGATATTTCGTATGATAGTCGGCGAACAACTGTTTCCACTCGGCGTGCAGTTTGCTGCCGCGCGTGCCGATGCCGGCGGCGAAATGGTCGCGCACGCCGTCCGGCACCAGGAAGGACGAATCCTCAGGCCAGCCGTAGAATCGCTTGGCCAGGCGCAGTTCGTCTTCGCCCAGAGCTTCGCCATGGGCGGCGGCCGTGTCCTGCTTGTGGGGTGCGCCGTAGCCGATATGGCTGTCGACAATGATCAGGGTCGGAGCGCCGGTGGTCGATTGAAACGTTTCAATCGATTTTCGCAAAATTTCAATATCGTTGGCGTCCGTGACGTGCAGGACATTCCAGCCATAGCCCCGGAAGCGCGTAGCCACATCTTCATTGAAGGCCAGTTCGGTCTTGCCCTCGATGGTTATATTGTTGTTGTCGTAGAGCCAGCACAGGTTATCCAGGGCCAGATGTCCGGCCATCGAGGCGGCTTCGCTCGATACGCCCTCCATCATGTCGCCATCGCCGCACAGGGTGTAGACGTTGAAATCGAACAGAGGAAAATCGGGCTTGTTGTAATGGGCCGCCAGCCATTTCGCCGCCATGGCCATGCCGACACTGTTGCCGCAGCCCTGGCCAAGCGGACCGGTGGTGGTTTCGACGCCGACGGTCAGGCCGTGTTCCGGGTGGCCGGGGCATTTGCTGTCCAGTTGCCGGAAGGCCTTGATATCTTCGAGCGTCACCGCCAGGTCGCCGCGCGCGGCATCCTGAACGCCGGTCAGGTGCAGTAGTGAATAGAGCAGCATCGAGGCGTGGCCGTTCGACAGCACGAAGCGATCGCGATTGGGCCAGTTTGGTTCCTTGGGGTCGTAACGCAGGACGTCCTGCCAGATTGTGTAGCCCACGGGCGCAAGGGCCATGGGCGTGCCGGGGTGGCCGGAATTGGCCTTCTGCACCGCATCCATCGCCAGGGTGCGAATGGTATTGATGCTAAGCTGGGCAATATCGGCCGTCTTGCCGGTATCCTGCCCGGTATCCTGCGGGGTGACGTTCGTCAGGGTGTCCATGAGATTTCTCCGGAAGCGCAGGTGCAAAATACCGCAATCAGGGTCCTATGCCTGAGGCCGCATCTACGCCATGCGGGGCAAGGCCTCAGCGTATAAAGAAGCCATCAACCGCGTCTGCGAAGCCACAGGGCGATGATCGACCCGCGAAACAATTTCAATATTAACAAAAAGCAACTTGACCATTCAAAAACGTCATCTGATTGTCATCGCCGGCAGTGGGCGGGTGCCGAGGCATTCCCACTGAGTCCTGATTTTATCCGCCCGCGCCATTGCGCGGGTCCGCCGGTGGGAGAATGCTTTGCATAGACGTGATTTCCTGGCCCTGAGTGGCCTTGGCGTGGGCGGGCTTCTTGTGCCGTCCATGTTCGGTCGGGCCATCGCCGCCGAAGAGCTCCAGAGCTCTCTCGATGTCGCCGTCAAGAAGACGCTGGCTGATGCTGCGCTCAACGCGGCCAAGTCCGCCGGTGCCAGCTATTGCGACGTCCGCGTCGGGCGCTACCTGCGTCAATTCGTCATCACGCGCGAAGACAAGGTCGAGAACATCGTCAATACCGAGTCGATCGGCACCGGCATCCGCGTCATCGCCAATGGCGCCTGGGGCTTTGCCGCCACCAATGAGTTGACCACCGACGGTGTCGCCCAGGCGGCCCGCCAGGCCGTCGCCATCGCCAAGGCCAATGCCACCATCCAGACGTCGCCGGTGCAACTGGCGCCGACGCCGGGTGTCGGCGAGGTGTCGTGGAAGACGCCGATCAAGAAAAATTCCATGGAAGTGCCGATCAAGGACAAGGTCGACATGCTGATGGACGTCAATGCCGCGGCGATGAAGGCCGGCGGCGATTATGTCAATTCGATGCTGTTCCTGGTCAACGAGCAGAAGTATTTCGCCTCGACCGATGGTTCCTATATCGATCAGGACATCCATCGCATCTGGGCGCCGATGACGGTCACCGCCATCGACAAGACCACCGGCAAGTTCCGCGATCGCGACGGTCTGTCGGCGCCGATGGGCCTGGGCTTCGAATATCTGGACGGTGACGCAGCCCACAAGTTCACCGCGCCCAACGGTGTGATCACCTACGGCCTGTCCTACGACATGAAGGAAGACGCCATTGCCGCCGCCCAGCAGGCGCGCGCCAAGCTGAAGGCGCCGTCGGTCAAGCCGGGCAAGTACGACCTGGTGCTCGACCCGTCGCACACGTGGCTGACCATCCACGAATCCGTCGGCCACCCGACCGAGCTTGACCGTGTTCTCGGCTACGAAGCCAACTATGCCGGCACCTCGTTCGCCACGATCGACAAGCGCGATGCTCACTTCCAGTATGGCAGCCCCAAGGTCACCATCATGGCCGACAAGCAGCAGTACGGCAGCCTCGGCGCCGTCGGTTACGACGACGAAGGCGTCAAGACCAAGAAGTGGCCGCTTATCAAGGACGGCGTCCTGGTCGATTACCAGGCGATCCGCGACCAGGCCCATATCATCGGCAAAACCGAGTCCGACGGCTGCTGTTATGCCGACTCGTGGTCGAGCGTGCAGTTCCAGCGCATGGCCAATGTCTCGCTGCAGCCGGGTAAGGACAAGCTCAGCGTCGCCGACATGATCAAGGGTGTCGAGGACGGCATCTATATCGTCGGCGCCGGTTCGTTCTCGATCGACCAGCAGCGTTATAACGCCCAGTTCGGCGGCCAGCTGTTCTACGAGATCAAGAACGGCAAGATCACCCAGCAGATCGAGGACGTCGCCTACCAGATCCGCACGCCGGAATTCTGGAACGCCTGCGCAGGCGTCTGCGACGAAAGCGACTACCGCATGGGCGGCTCATTCTTCGACGGCAAGGGCCAGCCGGCGCAGTCGTCGGCCGTGTCGCACGGCTCGTCGACCGCACGCTTCAACGGCGTCAATGTCATCAACACCGCCCGTTCGCTCGGCTGATCCGGAGATATCCTCACATGACCCTCTTCACCGAAGCGCAGTGCAAGACCATTCTCGACAAGGTCATCGCCCTCAGCAAGGCCGACCAGGTCGACGCCCAGCTGTCGGGCTCGATCGACGGTAATATCCGCTTTGCCCTCAATAATGTCTCGACGAGCGGTATCGTCACCGACACCTCGCTGGCCGTCCAGGTCGCGTTCGGCAAGCGTGTCGGCACCGCCACCATCAATGCCTTCGACGATGCGTCGCTGGCGGCGGTGGTCAAGCGTGCCGAAGATCTTGCCCGCCTGGCGCCGGAAAATCCCGAATTCATGCCGGTGGTCGAAAAGCAGACCTACAAAAAAAGCGATACCTTCAGCGAGGCCACGGCAAAGATCACGCCGGAAGATCGTGCAAAGACCGCGGCCGTATCGATCAATGCCTGCAAGGGCAGCAAGCTGGTTGCCGCCGGCTTCCAGTCCGACAGCCAGGGCTTTACCGCTATCGCCAATTCCAAGGGCAATTTCGGCTACCAGACCTATACCAGCCTCGACTACACCTGCACGGTGCGCACCGATGACGGCCACGGTTCCGGCTGGGTCGGTCACAACGTCCAGGATTCGACCCAGTTCAAGGTCGGTGACGATATCGCCATCGCCAAGGCCAAGGCCCTGGCCTCGGCCGAAGCCAAGGCGCTGGAACCCGGCAAGTATACGGTTATCCTCGAGCCCGTCGCCGCAGCCGGTCTAATCTCGTTCATGATGAGCTATTTCGGTGCGCGCGAGGCCGATGAAGGCCGGAGCTTCCTGTCCAAGAAGGGCGGCGGCAACAAGCTGGGCGAGCAGGTCTACGATCCGCGCGTCAACATCACCGCCGATCCGTGGGCGCCGGGCGCCGCCGTCCTGCCGTGGGATGGCGATTCCCTGCCGCGCGAGCACACCAAGATCATCGAGAACGGCAAGGTCGCCAGCCTCGAATACAGCCGTTACTGGGCGAAAAAGCAGGGCAAGACGGCTACCGGTTCGGCCGGCAACCTGCTGATGGCCGGCGGCACCAAGTCGATAGCCGAACTGGTCAAGACGACTCAGAAGGGCATCCTGGTCACCCGCACCTGGTATATCCGCCTGGTCGATCCCCAGACCGTGCTGCTGACCGGCCTTACGCGTGACGGCACCTTCTATATCGAAAACGGTGAGATCAAGTATCCGGTGAAGAACTTCCGCTTCAACGAATCCCCGATCATCATGCTCAATAATATCGAAGAGCTGGGCAAGCCGGTGCGTGTCGCCGGCGACGAGTCGTCCTACGTGATGATGATCCCGCCGATGAAGCTGCGCGACTTCACCTTCACCTCGCTGTCGGATGCAGTCTAGTTCATGCCCAGTCAGTTGCGTGTCACCGGCAAGAGTCTCCCAAACCCGTCAGCGGGTGCGGGGCAGCCGGTGAACCGCAACCGTTTTCTGCAACTGATGGCCGGGGGGCTGGCGGGCGCATTGGCGTCGGCCGCCCGTTCTGCGCAAGCAGCTGTCCAGGGAAATGGGGGCCAATTCGACTTCTGGTTCACCCGGTTGAAATACGATTCCGGGGACTGGGATGTCGACCAGCGTATGCCGTCGAACCTGATCACATCGCTGATCGACTACACCACCCTGCGGGTCGATCCGAAGGAACACGTGCTCGACCTCGCCGATCCGAAGATGCTGACGGCGCCCTTTTGCTATATGGCGGGGCACAAGCTTGTCGAGTTCAATCCGGCCGAGCGGCGCAATTTCGAACGCTATGTCCGCAACGGCGGCTTTGTCTTCGTCGACGATTGCAACCACGATATCGACGGCCTGTTCGCCAAGTCGTTCGAATCCCAGATGACTTCAATTTTCGGCCGTACGGCCTTGAAAAAATTACCGAAAACCCATCCTATATTTCGCAGCTTTTTCACCTTCGACGGACCACCCAATACCAGTTTCGAACTGAACGGCTGGGGCGACGATATTGTACACGACTATATCCAGGGCATCGAGATCGATGGCCGGCTGGGCGTGCTCTACAGCAACAAGGACTATGGCTGCGAGTGGGACTACGACTGGCACAACAAACGTTTCCTGGCCGAAGACAACACGAAGTTCGGCGTCAATATCGTCATCTACGCCCTTACATCCTAAAGCTTTTTCCCCGACCTGTTTTCTATTTGACGGAGACTCTCCCCGATGGCCATTTCCGAGGCTGAAATTCAGGCAATGCTGTCCCGGCTCGGTCAGCTGCGCAAGGCGATCGCCCAGGCCATTGTCGGTCAGGACGAGGTCGTCGAGCAATTGTTGATCGGCCTGCTGGCCGGCGGCCACTGCCTGCTGGAAGGTGTGCCGGGCCTGGGCAAGACCCTGCTGGTGCGCTCTTTGGGCCAGGCACTCGACCTGCAGTTCCGTCGCGTCCAGTTCACCCCCGACCTGATGCCGAGCGATATCCTCGGCACTGAAATCCTCGAGGAGGACCACGGTACCGGCAAGCGCCAGTTCCGCTTCCAGCCCGGACCGGTCTTTACCAACCTGCTGCTGGCCGACGAATTGAACCGTACGCCGCCGAAGACTCAGGCGGCCCTGTTGGAAGCGATGCAGGAACGCACCGTCTCCTATGCCGGTGTCACCCACACCCTGCCGTCGCCCTTCTTCGTCCTGGCCACCCAGAATCCGCTGGAGCAGGCCGGTACCTATCCTCTGCCCGAAGCGCAGCTTGACCGCTTCCTGCTGCATATCCGCGTCGGCTATCCGACCGAGCGCGAAGAACACGATATCCTGCTGCAGACCACCGGTAGGGTCGGCGCCGAGGTGCCCAAGGTCATGCGCGGCGAGGATATCCTTGTGCTGCAGGCCCTGGTGCGCGACGTCCATCTCAGCGACGACCTGCTGGTGTGGATCAACCGCCTGGTCCGTGCCAGCCGCCCGGGCGCGGGCGCCCCGGCCGAGGTCATGTCCTACATCAAGTTCGGCGCCGGCCCGCGCGCCGGCCAGTCCCTGGTCCTGGCCGCCAAGGCGCGTGCCCTGCTGCAAGGCCGCCTGGCCGCGACGCGCGAGGACGTCGTCGCCTTGGCCCAGCCCGTCATGCGCCACCGCCTGCTGATGTCGTTTGCGGCTGAAGCCGAACAGAAGACGGCCGATGAGGTCATCGCCGCCATCCTGCGCGCCGTTCCGCTGCGCTGATATCAGGCCATGTCGTACGATCCCATCCCGCCCGAGGTGCGCAGCCGGCTGAAAAGCCTGCGCCTGACCTCGCGCCGCGCCGCCGGCGGGGATGGCATCGGCATGCATGCCAGCCGAGCCCGCGGCGCCGGGCTGGAATTCGCCCAGTACCGGCCGTACGAGCCAGGTGACGAACTGCGCCAGATCGACTGGAAGCTCTATGGCCGCTCCGATCGTTTCTTCGTCCGCGAAGCCGAACGTGAAAGCCCGCTGGCGGCGTGGATACTGATCGATGCCAGCGCCTCGATGACGCAGGAAGACGCTGCCCGACCGGGTTGGTCGCGGCTCGAGGCCGCCAAGGCGCTGGCCGCCTGCATCGGCGAACTGGCCTTGCGCCAGGGCGATCGCTTTGCCTGCATAGGGTTGAGCGCCTCAGGCCTGTCCATCGTGCCGCCGGGGGCTGGACCGCGCCAACGCGACCGGCTTCTGCTGGAGCTTTATGGCATGACGGCTCAGGGCGCCTTTCCTGAGCCTGAGCGCCTGGCGCCGGTGTGGGCGCGCGTCGGCAAGCAGGATCTGGTTGTCGTCCTCAGCGATTGTTTCGATCCGGCCTGCCTGGCCCTGATGCTGCGGCTGGCCTCGGCGGGGCGTGAGGTCCTGGCCATCCAGTTGCTGACCGTCGAGGAGCGCGACTTTCCCTTCAGCGGCGGGTACCGCTTCCGCGATCCGGAAACGGGTGAAGACTTGCTGGGTGACGGCGCCGCCTTACGCGCCGATTTCCTGAAACGTTTCAATGCGGCCCGCCGGGCACTTGATGCGCAGCTTGATGCCGCCGGCATTCGCCACGCCGACTACGTCCTCGATCAGGATCTCGACCTGCCGCTGCGTCGGCTGTTCGGCGCGGGTGAGACCTGATGCCGGCCCTGTTATTGCCCCTGGCGCTGGCCGCCCTGTTTGCCGTGGTCGTACCCCTGGCCATCCATTTGGCGCGTCGCGACGAACAGCGCCCGACGGTGTTTGCTGCCCTGCAGTGGCTGCGGCAAAAGCCCAAGCCGCAGCAGCGCCTGCGTTTCGACGAATGGCCGCTGCTGCTGGCGCGCCTGTTGCTGCTGGCCCTGCTGGCCCTGTGGCTGGCCCGGCCGGTGCTGCACGATGGCGCCGACATCACACCCTATATCGCCGTCATGCCGGGCGTCGACGCCTCCGCCGTCACCGATGCCAAGGCTTCGCGGCACTGGCTGGCGTCGGGCTTTCCCGATCTGAATACAGCGCCGCCGTCGGCTAATGTGCCGTTTGCCAGCCTGCTGCGGCAACTCGATGCCGACCTGCCGGCGAAGACGCGGCTGACCGTCGTCGTACCGGCGACCCTGCAGGGCGCGGATGCCGAGCGTCCAACACTGTCACGACAGGTGGACTGGCGTGTCGTTGCCGGTGCCGGTGCCATGGCGTCATCGTCCGCGGTGGTATCGCCTTCGCCGGTCCTGGTGGTGCGTTATGCTCCAGGGCAGGAAGCCGGCCTGCGCTATATCCGCGGCCTGGCCGCTGCATGGCAGACGCCCTTCGAGGCGGGTTCGATGACGGATGCCCTGCCGGCGACCGGCAAGACGCTGGTCTGGCTGGCCCCGGGTCCGCTGCCGGCAACGGTAACGGACTGGGTCCGCCGGGGCGGGACCGCCCTGCTTGGCGCCGATGCCAGGGTCGACGGAGCGCTGACACCGTACTGGCGCGACAGTGTCGGTACATCGTTGGTCGAAGGCGCCAACCTGGGCAAGGGCAGGGTGCTGCACTTTACGCGTCCGCTGACCCCGGCCGACATGCCGGCCCTGCTGGACGCAGATTTTCCCGACCATGTCCGCGCCGTCCTGGCCGGGCATCTGTTCGAACCGGCCCGGGTCGCGGCGGCGGCCTATACACCATTGACGGGCGGCATGGTCTATCCGCAGGCCGCGACGGACCTGCAGCCGTGGCTTGCCATCCTGATCGCCCTGGTCTTTGGCTGCGAGCGCTGGCTGGCGACATCGCGCCGGCGTGGGGTGACACCATGAGTGCCGTGTCACGTCTGTCCGCGCCGAGCCGCGTCCGCAGTGTCGTTACGGACATGCTCATCGCTGCGCCGTTGGCGTTTGCATCTGACTTCGTCTTATCAACGTTTGTCGGCTGGCAGATGAGTGCATTGGTAGCGGCAGGGATTATCGCGCTTGCCTTTGCTGTTGCGATGTGGCGGGCGCGCCGCTTCAATTCGCTGTGGCTTATCCGCAGATTGAATGAGAAACGCGCTGACATGGAAGACAGTGCGGATCTGTTGTTTGCCGGTGACACATCGCTGAACGCTTTGCAGCGTTTGCAACGTGAAAGACTGGTGCAACGGTTGATGATTGCGGGGCCAGACTTGCGCCCGGCCTGGCGGCTGGATCGGTTTTTGTTTGTTCTTGGCATATGCTGCCTGATCGTGGCCGCCGTGGCGTTCGTACGGTCCGGAGCCGGATTGCGAAACGCCGTGGATGCTGTCGTCGGCCAGGCCGGTCAGGCCGGTGCGCCGGTACTGGTGAGCCAGGAACTGCATATAACGCCGCCGGCCTATACCGGTCTGCCGGCCCGGACAGACGGCAGTCTCGATATCAAGGCGCCGGTAGGGTCGCGCGTCGCCTGGCGGCTGCACTTTGCGCCGCAGGCCCAGGGCGTCGACCTGATCCTGCACGACGGCCGCAGGATCGCCATGCAACGCTCCGGTGACGACTGGATCGCAGCTATCATCCTGGACCGGCCCAGCCTCTATCGTATCGCCGTCCAGGGCGCCAAGCCGTCGGCCCTGCACCGTCTCGACGCCGTTGCCGATGCCCCGCCGCAGGTCAAGGTCATCGTGCCCGAGCACTCCCTGAGCCTTGTCACCCAGGGACAGAAAACCTGGCCGCTGGTTTTCGAAGCCAGCGACGACTATGCCGTCAATCCGACTGCGACCCTGCACCTGACCCTTGCCGAAGGCGAGGGCGAGAACATCACCTTCCATGATCATGTCGTGAGCGTTCATGGTTTCGGGCATGGCTCGGGCAATAGCAGGACCTTGCGTTTCGCCACCAATGTCGACCTGACCGCGCTCGGCTTTGCCAGCGGTGACGACCTTGTCGCACAGTTGACGGTCAGCGACACACGCTCGCCGGCGCCACAGGTCGTGCACGGCCCCAGCCTGATCCTGCGCTGGCCGTCCAACCTGGGCACCGAGAGCACGGGCATCGAAGGCATTGTCGACCGGACCATGCCAGCCTATTTCCGCAGCGAGCGCCAGATCATTATCGATGCCGAAGCCCTTATGAAGGCAAAAAAATCAATATCTTCGGAAGAATTTCTCAAGCGCTCCGACAGTATCGGCAATGACCAGCATATCCTGCGCCTGCGCTATGGGCAGTTCCTGGGCGAAGAGGCCGAGGGCGACAAGAACGATCCGGACCAGAACGGCTCGGCCCAACCGCCCGCCGCGCCCGCCGCCGGGCTTGGCGTCGATAACGGCATCGAGCAACTTTATGGCCATACCCACGACGAGCCAGAGGCGGCAACCCTGCTTGATCCCGATACCCGCGCCACCCTGAAACAGGCGCTGGACGAGATGTGGCAGGCTGAGCTGCATCTGCGGCAGGGCCATCCCGACCTGGCCCTGCCGCATGCCTACAAGGCCCTGGCCTTTATCAAGAAGGTGCAGCAGGCGACGCGCATCTATCTGTCGCGTGTCGGCCCCGACCTGCCGCAGATCGATGAGACGCGGCGCATGACCGGCAAACGCGACGGTCTTGCCAGCCGATCCACCGACGTGACGCCGTTGCAGGCCGGTGACGGCGCGGTGGCCGCGGCCTGGAGCGCGCTTGCCGATGCGCCGGGCGCGGTGGCGCAGCCCGATCTGGCGCCATTGGAGGCATGGTTGCGCTCCCATGAAGCGCGCGTCAGCGATCCGCTTGCCCTCTATGCCGCCATCGATTCGTTGCGCGCCGAACCGGGATGCGCGGCCTGCCGTGTCACCCTGCGCGGATTGCTGTGGGCGGTTTTGTCAAGGCCGCCGGCCCATGTCTCCCGGCGTCCAGCAGGGACCGCGGCGGGTAGCCGCTATCTCGATGCGCTCGGAGGTAATTGATGAGCTCATCGCTTGTACTCATTGGTATATTTACGCTTTTTACCGCCGTTTCCATGGCGCGCCTTGTCCTGTGGCAGACCCGCGCCGGGACGCGGGCGCCCGTGTGGCGGTTTGTGACCCTGCTGGTTCTGCAACCGGTGTTCGCTGCGTTACTGTACCTGACCCTGATGCCGCCGCCGGTCGCCGGAGAAGGCGGAACTCTGGTGGTGGCGACGCGCGACGCCCACGGTGTTGCGGGTATGGCCAGCGATCATATCGTAGCCTTGCCGGAAGCGCCGGCCGGGATCGATGCGGTGCAGGTTCCGGATCTGGCGACGGCCTTGCGGACCTATCCGCAGGTTCGCCGCCTGCGCATCGTTGGCGCCGGGCTCGAGGCCCGCGACCGGGAGGCGGTTGCCGGCCGTGCCTTGACCTTCGATCCGTCCGCCCTGCCGCAAGGCCTGACCGGGCTCGACTTGCCGTCCCAGGCGGCACCCGGTGCGGCCTTCCATATCGGCGGGCGGGTTTCCGGCGCGGCGAAGACGGTTGAACTGGCCGACCCTGCCGGACATCGCGTCGATGCGGTTGCCGTTGCAAAGGACGGCAGCTTTGTCGTTACCGGTGCCGCGCGGGCCGCCGGACCGGCCCTGTTCAGCCTGCGCCTGGTCGATGACCAACACAAGATTTTGCAGGAAACATCTGTACCGGTATGGACGGCCCAGGAAGCCGCGCCGCGCGTCCTGTTGCTGGCCGGGGCGCCGGGGCCCGACGTCAAATATCTGCGCCGCTGGGCAACCGATGCCGAACTGCCCCTGCATGCGCAATTCAGCCTTGGCGGCGGGATTCAACTCGACCAGGCGCCGGTGGCGGTGACGACAGCCAGCCTGCGCGATATCGATCTTGTCATTCTCGACGAGCGCAGCTGGGCCAGCCTTGGCGACGGCGGACGCGCCGCAATCGTCGACGCCGTACATAGCGGTATGGGACTTTTGTTACGCGTCACCGGTCCGGTGCCCGATATCACTCGCCAGCAGTGGCGAGCCCTGGGCCTCAGTGTCGCCAATAGCGACGGCAGTCTGAAGGCGCCGGCGGCGATCGATAGCGACGCCGGTCTTGCGCGCCGCGGACCTGGCACACAGGATGCCCCATCCGCCATTACCGCCGGTAGCGATGCGCCGCCCCTGGGCCAGACGGTCACAGCCGTCGCTGCCGATGGCGTGCCGCTGCTGCGCGATGCGGCCGGCAAGCCGTTCGGCCTGTGGCGCCTGATGGGGCGTGGCCGGGTCGCCATCTGGACGACCAGCGAAACCTACAATCTTGTCCTGTCGGGTGAGGGCGATCGTTATGGCGAACTGTGGAGCGAGGTCTTCGCTACCCTGTCGCGGTCGCAGGCCGGAACGGCGCCGCAGATCGACGCCCTGGCGCGCGTCGGCCAGAGAGTGGCCCTGTGTGGTTTGAACGGCCCGACGGAGGTCCTTACCCCGGATGGTCAGACCCTGCCGGTTATGGTCGACCCGGGCACCGGCGATCGGGCCTGCGCCGCTGTCTGGCCGGCGAAATCCGGCTGGCATCTGGTCCGTCAGCATGGCGCAGACGACGCCGTGCAAGCCTGGCCGGTCTATGTCTGGCCGCAGGACGCGCTGGCCGGCGTCCGGGCGGCTCAGATGCGTGACGCGACCTTGCGGCTTGTGGCGACGGATGCCGGGAAATCGCAAGGGGCTGCTTCGACACACAAGGGGCCGTCCTGGCCGTGGTTCCTGGCCTGGCTGGTGGCGGCCGGCGCCCTGTGGTGGTTCGAGCGCGCCAGACCGCGCGCGACCGCCAAGGCTTGACTTAACGGGCCGAGACGGCCATTTCGCCTTTCCAGATAAGGCGAGATTCGATGACCATTACCGTTTACGGCATTCCCAATTGCGACACCGTCAAGAAGGCGCGGACCTGGCTCGGCGACCACGGCGTCGTCTATCATTTCCACGACTACAAGAAGGACGGCGTCGATCCGGTCCGGCTCAAGGCCTGGGCCGATGCGCTCGGCTGGGAAAAGCTGCTTAACCGTGCCGGGACGACCTTCAAGGCCTTGCCGGACGCCGACAAGCTGGATGTCGACGAGGCCAAGGCGCTCAGGCTGATGAGCGCCCAGCCATCGATGATCAAACGCCCGGTAGTCGAGGCCGGCGGCCAGGTCTTTGCCGGCTTCAAACCTGGCAGCGCCGAACGCGCTGCGCTCGAAGCGACTGTACTGGCTTAATCCAGTTTATCGTGGGTCCCGGCCTCGCCCTGCAGCCAGTAGCCTGAGGCCTTCAACCACTGCGGATTGACGCCGTGGTCGTCGGCCAGTTGCTGGCGGATCAGGCGGGCCTGTGAGGCTTCGCAGCCGACCCAGGCATGGACGGCATGCTGTGGCACCCAGATGCCCTTGAGCGCCTCATTGAGCGACGACGGTCCGTGCGTCGCCTGGCGATAGACCCAGTAGATGGTCAGGTCGACGCGGGTCTCGAAATGCAGCCGGTCGTCGGGTGTATCGACCTCGGCCAGCACCAGGACCTTCGTTCCTGCGGGCAATTCTTCAAGGCGGCGGCCGATGGCGGGCAGGGCGGTGTCGTCACCGATCATCAGATAGGAATCGAAGGTCAGCGGCACGATGCGCGAGCCGCGCGGCCCGCCCAGGTGCACCGTGTCGCCTGTACTGGCATGTAGGGCCCACGACGTCGCCGGTCCGGCTTCATGGACGGCAAAGTCGATGGTGAGCAATCCCGCCGCGATGTCGAAGCGCCTGGGCGTGTAGTCGCGCATGACCGGCCGCGGTGCGTCGGGCGCCGGCACTGCATTCGGCACCGGCAGGGTCAGCACGCCGGTCTCGGGATCGGGGAAGAACAGCTTGACGTGGTCGTCGAAGCCCAGCGACTGGAACCCCGTCAGGTCGCCGTTCAGCACGATCCGGATCATATGCGGCGTCAGGCGGGTTGCCGTGACGACGGTGAGTGTGCGCAGCCGCGTCTCGAACCTGGCCCTCAGGGTGGCGCGTGCATCTGTTGTGGTCATCTGGCCCCCGTCCATCGATTATCTCCTTGTTTCGAATTGCCCGCTCTCATTCGGGCAATTGTTCAGTGTGGTCTCACGAACGCTCGATCTTCTTGGCGACGTCGTCGATCAGGTCGACGATGGCCTCGATTTCGCTCTTGTTCATCGGCTTCATGCCGCGGGTCTTCAGGGCGCCCTTGAGGTTATGCATGGCGCGGAACAGCGGCGCGTAGTCGCCCATATCGGCGCGTTCGTCGTTCATCATGTCGAACAGGCGATCGACATCCTCGGCCTTCTCTGCGAGGTAGGCCTTGCCGGCGTCGGTGATCGAGGCCTGCTTGCGGCCGTCTTCGCCGACGGCGATGGTGATGAAACCTTCGTCTTCCAGCCAGCTCAGGGTCGGATAGATAACGCCGGGGGAGGGGCTGTAGCCGCCCTTGAAGCGTTCTTCGACGGCCTTGATCAGTTCGTAGCCGTGGCTCGGCTTCTCATCGATAAGCTTGAGCAGGACCAGGCGCAGGCCGCCATGGCCGAAACCGCGGCCTTCGCCGCGTCCACCACGACCCCCGAATTCACGGCCGCCGAACTCGCGACCTCCAAACAGATTGCCGAAACGGCCATGGCCGTGGCCGAAACCGTCGCGGCCCGAGCCATCCCTGTGGCCCATGTGCCGGCCATCATGACGATGACCGCGATCAAAGAAAAAGCCTCTCATGGCTTGTCTCCATTCTATTAGAGTGTAACTAGATATATCTGATTTGTGGTTGCCATCAAACGCGACGGCGCTGCATCAGATACGTTTTAGATATATCTAAAACGTATCTGATGCAAGGGCGATGTGCACAGAATGTGCGCATTACCAAAACTTAATACGAATCCGTGCATCCGAAGGGTGGGGCTGATGGCTCATATCATCAGAAGGCGCTAATGCCGCCTGACACATCTAGGACTTAAGAGGAGTTTGATATGGACGTGGGAGATCTTGTACCGATTGTCGGCGTTATCATGGTTTTTGGCATGCCGATCGCTATCGTCGCCATCATCCAGATTTCCAAGGCGCGCAATAATGCCGAATTGCAAAAGACGCTGCGGATGTCGATCGAAAAGGGTCAGCCCTTGCCGCCTGAATTCGTCGAAAGCATGCAACGTGCCGTGCCCAAGGCGAAAAATCCGATGAACGACGTGCGTGCCGGCCTGATTCTCATGGCCGTGGCCGTGGGCGCCATGATCTGGAACTATCTCGATCACGGTGTTGTCGGCGGTCATATGTCCGGTGTTGCCGCGATCCCGGGACTGATCGGTCTTGTGCTGTTTATCCTCGGCATTATCGGCCTCAACAGCCGTAAGTCGTCCTAAGCGCGCTATCTGTCACTCTCAGGCTCTCCGCCCTATGGTTCTCTCCGCCAAAATCGACCTGACGCGGCAATCCGACGTCGACCTGGTCAGGCTCAGCC
Organism: Asticcacaulis sp.; assembly: GCA_965246725.1. Classification (GTDB taxonomy): domain Bacteria; phylum Pseudomonadota; class Alphaproteobacteria; order Caulobacterales; family Caulobacteraceae; genus Asticcacaulis. The sequence goes on along the minus strand of CBDFFG010000008.1, from coordinate 395,752 downwards.
TGACCGGCGACCGTGCGTCCTTTGCCGAGATGGTCCGGCGACACTCGGCCGGCCTGCGCACGCACTTGCGTCGCATGGGCGCGCAGGGGGCCGACGCCGACGATATGGCGCAGGAGGCCTTCATGGCGGCCTATGAGCATTTGACCGAGTACCGCTTCGACGGGCCGTTTACCGCCTGGCTGAAGCGTATCGCCTCGCGCCGCTATCTCAAGAAGGTGCGCAAGGACACGCGCTATGTGCTGAGTGAAGATATGAGTGTTTACGAACCCGAGGCCGTGGCCGATGCCGGTTTCAAGGCCCACAATCTCGATGGTGCCCTGGGACGTCTGCGACCCGTGGAGCGCCTGTGCGTGACCCTGAACTTCAGTGGGGATTTGACGCATCAGGAAATAGCCGACGAGCTGAAAATCCCGCTTGGGACGGTAAAAAGCCATATTCGGCGCGCCTTGGATCAGTTGAAGCTTATCCTTGCGCCGACCCCCGATATGAAACCTGCCGCCATGGAGTCAGGATCATGAGCCAGAACGAATTGAAGGATGAGGACCTGGCGGACCTTTTCGCCACGCCCGTCGATTTCGACGATAGCCAGCGCTTCGAAGACCGCGTGACGCGCGGCCTGCAGGTCAAGCTGTGGATGCGGCAATGGCTGGTCGTTCTGGCCGGATTTGTCGGCGGGCTTTATGCCCTTGCGCAGATCATCCGCATGCCGGCGGGCAGTCCTAATGCCGCCCAGTCCCTGCATAAGGCGGCGCTCGATACCGACCATACCCTGCGCGCCGGCTTCCAGGCTGTCGATGACGCTGGCCGGAACGTCGCGGGCCTTGCCGATCAGTGGAGCCATACCCTGACCTTCATGCAGACCCCGACCTTCTTCTGGGTCAGCTTTTCCCTGTGCCTGATCTTCCTGGGCCTCTACTATGCCTACTCACAGGAAGAGACGATCTAAGGGTTTTTAGCAGGGCTCCCTCTGCGCTGCTTGATCTGGTTTTTTCGGCGCTACCGCTGCGCTGCTTGAGCGTATTTTCCCCGGCGCTACCGCTGCGCCGCTTGAGTGTTTTTTCCCCGGCGCTATCGCTGCGCTGCTTGAGCGGCTTTTTTCTGGCGCTATCGCTCCGCTGCTTGAGCGTCTTTATTCCCGGTGCTATCGCTGCGCTGCTTGAGCGCACCTGGCGAATCGCCTTGTAACCTCCCATCTGTTGCGGCAACCGGACCGCCGGTGACGACACGATAAGAGAGGACCTGCCTTGAGCAGCCAGACAAATGGCGCGAAGCGCCTGACCGCCCCCGATATCCGCGCCCGCAAGGGCCAGACCCCCCTGGTCTGCCTGACCGCCTACACCACGCCGATGGCCAGGATCATGGATCCGCACTGCGATGTCCTGCTGGTCGGCGACAGTGTCGGCATGGTGGTTCACGGCCTGCCCAACACCATCGGCGTCACCATGGAGATGATGATCCTGCACGGCCAGGCAGTCATGCGTGGCGCCTCGCATGCCCTTGTGGTTGTCGACATGCCGTTCGGGTCATATGAGGCCGGCCTGCAGCAGGCCTTCGACAACGCCGTGCGTATCCTGAAGGAAACCGGCGCCCAGGCGGTCAAGCTGGAAAGCGGTCCGACGGTCGCCGACACTATCCGCTATCTCGTCCAGCGCGGTATCCCCGTCATGGGCCATGTCGGACTGCGGCCGCAGGCGGTCAATGCCGAGGGTGGCTTCAAGGCCAAGGGCCGTACCAAGGCCGAACGCGAAAAGGTTATCCGCGAAGCGATCGACAGCGACGAGGCAGGTGCCTTTGCCATCGTCGTCGAAGGCGTGGCTGCCGACCTGGCGGCCGAGATCACAGGCCTGGTTAGTGCTCCGACCATCGGAATCGGCGCGTCCAATGCCTGCGACGGCCAGATCCTGGTGACCGACGACATGCTGGGCCTGTTCGACTGGACGCCGAAATTCGTCCGTCACTATGCCGACCTGCGCAACCAGATCGGTACAGCCGTCGAATCTTACGCCAAAGATGTCAGGGAGCGCAGCTTCCCCGCCCAACAAGAGACATATTTTTCGAAATAAGGTAGCCTCGATTGGTTAAATCAGGGGAGGGCCCGCGGGCGACGGATGTAATCCGGTTGCGCAAAGGTCACGCAAAGGCTAGGTTCCCGGCGATCTGAAGGACCGCTTGGTTAGGTGTGTCCTTCGTCCTGTTATGACCATAGAACGAAGACTAAGGAGTCGCCGTGAGCGATATTTTTGACGAAACCGAGGAAAACCTGCGCACCGATCAGTGGGTGGCCATCGTCAAAAAGGCCCTGCCGATCGTCGGCGTGGCGCTGGGCGGCGCCCTGATCATCTCGCTGGGCGTCTGGGGCTACCAGAGCTATCAAGCCGGTGTTTCGGCCAAGGCGTCGGAAACCTACCAGGCGGCGATGGAAGCCAGCGGCAAGGGCGACGTCGCCGGCGCCAAGACCAAGTTCGAGGCCGTCGCCAAGGGCGGCAATCCGGCATACAAGGCCATGGCCTGGATGCAACTGGGCGGCATGGCCGTCACCAACAACAATGCCGCCGAAGCCGGCAAGGATTTCGATGAAGCCGCCAAGGCATCGTCGACCCCGCTGATCCACGACATGGCCGTCCTCAAGTCGGCCTATATCGCCATGGACACCGCCAAGCTCGACGACCTGAAGACCCGCCTGACGCCCCTGACCAAGGATGACCGCCCCTATGCTCCGCTGGCCAAGGAAGCCCTGGCCATGGCCAAGCTGCAATCGGGCGACACCGCCGGCGCGCGTTCGGACCTGCAGGTCCTGTCACTGACCCTCGGTACCCCAGACGGTATCAAGCAACGCGCGGGCGACGTGGTTGCCGCCATCGATTCGGGCGCCTTCCCAACCGCCAAGGCCCTGCTGGCCATGCCGGAAGCCCAGGTTCCCGTTCTGCCGCAAGGCATGATGCAGCAGGGTGCGCCCGACGGCGCCCCGGTTGCGCAATAACCGATCTACTGTTTTAAAAAAGCCCGTTCACAAAGTTCAGGAAAAAGCCCGAATGACCGCCTACCGGATCACCGCTTCCAAAGGACATCTCAAGACTGCCGCTATGGTGGGGGTGAGCCTGGCCTGCGTTCTGGCCATGAGCGGCTGTTCGACAGTCGGCAAGGCGTTCCGCAAGCCGAGTGCCGATGACAAGGCCGTGGCCTCGCAAGGCCAGCGCCTGTCGATCCTGGCCTTCGAACAGAAGCTGGAACCGTCCAAGTCGCTGAAGGGCGTCGGCTATTACCTGCCGCCGGTCCAGCCGGTGGCATCGTGGCCGGTTGCCGGTGGTCCGCAGGACGCCGTCATCCAGAACGCCGACGCCGCCAAGAGTTTCAAGGTCGCCTGGACCAAGGGAATCGGCGCCGGCAGCAAGGGCGGTGGTGAAGTCCTGGCCCAGCCGGTTTCGGACGGCAAGCTGATCTATACCCTCGATGGCGAAGCCCGCGTCTCGGCCTTCGACGTCAATACCGGCGCCCAGGCCTGGAGCGTCGACCTCAATCCCAAGAACAAGCGCGACAAGACCGCCTTCGGTGGCGGCCTGGCGCTGTCGGGCGACGGCAAGCTGTTCGTCACCTCGGGCTTCCGCTTTATCTCGGCGCTCGACGCTGCCACCGGCAAGACCGTGTGGGAGAAGCCGGTCGACACCCAGCTGCATTCGGCACCTACCGTCAACGCCAAGTACGTCTACGCCACCGACGTCGACAACCAAATCTTCGCCTTCAAGCAGGATGGCGGCGATATGGACTGGACCTACCAGGCTATTGCCGAACCGGCACGCCTGTTGAAGACCTCGTCGCCGATCGTCTCGGGCGACACGGTCTATGCGCCTTTCTCCTCCGGTGAACTGGTGGCGCTCAACAGCGACAGCGGTCAGCCGGTGTGGGACCAGGTCCTGGCGCAATCGACGCGCACCAATGCCCTGTCCGAAATCCGCGACATTTCCGGCCGCCCGGTCCTCTATAACGGCACCGTCTTTGCCGCCTCTCACTCGGGTGTCTTCCAGGCGATGAATGCCAAGACCGGCGATCCGGTGTGGAAGGTCCCGGCCGACAGCGTCAATACGCCGTGGATTGCCGGCGACGTTGTCTTCCTTGTCAGCCTGCAGGGAGACCTGCTGTGCGTCAGCCGTGAAAGCGGCCAGATCTACTGGATGAAAGACCTGAATGCCAAGGTGGCCAAGGCCAAGCCCGCCAAGGGCCTGTTCGGTATCGGCAAGGGCAAGACCAGTGTGCCGATGTGGACCGGTCCGGTCATGGCTTCGGGCCGTCTGATCATTATCAATTCCCTTGGCCAGGCCGTCGCCTTCGATCCGAAGACCGGCGACCAGACCGCCAGCCTAAACCTCGGTGGTGCGTCCTATATCGCGCCGATCATTGTCGGCGATAAGCTGTTCGTGGTCACCGAAGAAGGCAAGCTGGTCGCGATCAGCTAAGCGACCCTGCTACGTAAAATCGAAAACGCCTGTCCTTGCGGCAGGCGTTTTTTTTGGCCACGAAAAGCACGAAAATTCGAGCAGATGAAATCTTGTGCCAAGATATCGGCATTAAGGACAGCGCTTTGCGCTGTCGATCTATCTCAGCCTTCGCACATCAGAAGATGTTAAATACCCGAAGGTCGTATTTTTCGTTCTTTTGGCTACGCCGAAGATTCGCTTTCGTGGTTCAAAAACTTTAAATCGACATAGGCAAAGGCGGCGGCGTCGAGTTGCATAGTTTACCGGCCGCGTCCCACCAACGAAGTCCTGCGAAAACCTGTGGTCATTCTGCAACTTTCCGCTATAAGGCGGCCATGCCTTTAAAAATTGCCATTGTCGGCCGACCCAATGTCGGCAAGTCGACCCTGTTTAACCGCCTCGCAGGCAAGAAGCTGGCCATCGTCGATGACCGGCCCGGCGTCACGCGTGACCGTCGTTATGCCAGCGGTCAGCTCGGCGATATCGAACTGGAACTGATCGACACCGCCGGCTTCGAAGACCTCACCGACGAATCGCTGGAAGCGCGCATGCGCCAGCAGACCGAGAAGGCTATCGACGAGTGCGATGTCGCCTTCTTCGTCGTAGATGCCCGTGAGGGCGTGACTGCGCTCGATCGCATCTTCGCCGATATCCTGCGTCACCGTGACAAGCCTGTCCTGATGATCGCCAACAAGGCCGAAGGCCACCAGGCCGCCGCTACGGCCAGTGAAGCCCACGCGCTCGGCTTCGGTGAGCCCCTTCACCTGTCGGCTGAACACGGCGAAGGCATTTCGGATCTCTATGATGCCGTCGAAAAATATCGCCAGCTGATCGAAGGCGACTTTATCAGCGATGATGACGAAGACGGTGACGATGACGGCGAAGATGACGGCAAGAAGCCGATTCGCATTGCCATTATCGGCCGCCCCAATGCCGGCAAGTCGACCCTGATCAACAAGATGCTGGGAGAAGACCGTCTGCTGACCGGGCCGGAAGCCGGCATTACCCGCGACTCCATCAGTGTCGAATGGGAATATGACGGCCGCAAGATCCGCCTGGTCGATACGGCCGGGCTTCGTCGTAAAGCAAGAGTCCAGGAAAAGCTGGAAAAGCTGTCGACCGCCGACACCATCCGCGCCATCACCTTTGCCGAGATCGTCGTCCTGGTGATGGACGAGGCCAATGCCTTCGAGACCCAGGACCTGCAGATTGCCGACCTGGTCGAGCGCGAGGGCCGTGGCCTGATCTACGCCGTGTCCAAATGGGATCTGGTCGAGGAACCTCAGGCGCGCCTGCAGGAAATCGTCGAGACCGCCGAACGCATGTTGCCGCAGCTGAAGGGCACGCCGCTCGTCACCCTGTCGGGCGCCACCGGCCGCGGTATCGATCGCCTGATGCCGGCCGTGCTGAAGACCTACCGCAACTGGGCGGCCAAGGTGAAGACGCGCGACCTCAACGACTGGCTGGCCCTGGCGGTGCAGAGACATCCGCCCCCCGCCGTCGACGGCAAGCGCATCAAGCCGAAATATATGGCTCAGACCAAGGGCCGCCCGCCCACTTTCGTGCTGTTCGCCAGCCGCGCCTACGCCATGCCGGATCATTATCGCCGTTATCTTATCAATAGCTTGCGTGAATCTTTTGATCTTCCAGGTGTGCCTATTCGCCTGACCGTCAAGGCCAATGCCAATCCGTTCGTCGGTGAGGATGCCAGCACCACGACCAGTGGTCCTTCGGGGCCGCCGCGCGTCCGTGCCAAGCCCAAGCTGAAGCTCGGGGAAAAGCCCGCCCACCCGAACCGCGTTCGCCAGAAGCCGAAAGGCACCGTCGTCGCGCCGAAGGTGACGGCCAAGCCGCGTGCCGATGCTGCCAAGGCCAAGTCTTTCAAGACGGGCGCGACCCGTGCGAAAACGCTCGGTCCCAGCACCAAGCCGGGCGCTGCCGGGCCGGGTGGCCGGACGAGTAAGCCGGGCGGCAGGAAGCGGTAGTGTCTCCGATTGCTGTCGAGGCCCTGAGGGCGACGGAAGATTTCCGCGCCCTCAACAACGCCTTCGCCCGGGAAACCTCTTTTCTTGACGAAGATGCCTGGCAAGACTTGGTTACGGTTGCGCGCTTCGCCTATGGTGTCGCGCCGGCCGACGGGTTCATGATCGCCATGGACCAGGACAGCAATTATGAGGGCCTGAATTTTCAATGGTTCAAGGCGCGTTACGATCGCTTCGCCTATACCGATCGCATTGTCATAGCGGCTTCGGCCCACGGGCGTGGCCTGGGCAAGGCGCTGTACATGCGGCTTTTCGACGACGCTCGTGCTGCCGGCCATGTCCGTGTCGCCTGTGAAATTAATATCGATCCGCCCAATCCCGGATCGATCGCCTTCCATGAAAAGCTCGGTTTCGCATCTGTCGGCGAGCAATTACTGCCGAACGGCAAAACTGTACGCTATTTCCTCAAGAGCTTATAGACGCGCGATTATGCGGCCGAGCTTGTCGAGCATCATGTCGATGTCGGCGATCGTGACATCGAGCGGCGGCCGGAAGCGGATGGAATTGGTGCCGGCGCCAAGCAGAAGCAGGTCTTCGCTTTCCAGCGCCAGGTCGACCAGGCGGCCCTTATTGCCGGCGCCTTCGACCGTGAAGCCCTGGTAAAGACCCAGGCCACGGATATTGCCGATCTTTTCCGGGAACCGCTCGACCAGTTTTTCAAGCCCGGCGATAAGGTGTGCCGTTTTGACGGGGACCGCTTCGAGCAGGCCTTCATCTTCGACGATCTGCCATTCCTGGACGAAGCGCACCATGTCCGACAGTGTCCCGCCCCAGGTCGAATCGAGGACGCCGATATCCTCCATCGAATTGAGCATGTAGACGGCGCCATTTCCGAACTTCTTGGCCGTGGCGACGGCTTGCGGCGGGTAGGGGACGTCGAACAGGTCAATGGAGAAGACCTCACCGGTCTGGCCGCCCGACGTCTGGACCTCATCGAGACCCCAACCGATATCGTATTTCTGGCATAGCTCCGACAGGCCGCGATAGAAACGCGGCAAGGCCAGGCGATGGCCGCCGGCGCCCTGCAGGGGCTCGAGGATGACACCGGCGATTTCTTCGCCGTGGTGACGCATCATGAATTCGAGACTGTTTAGGGCGGCGTCGACTTCGCGTTCGTTGTCGGCTTCGGAGCGGCGGCTGTCGTAGTCAGGGAAGGGGACCTGCAGATTGCCCTGGATCAGGCCGTGGAAGTCACGGGTCGCCACCGGGTCGTGCACAAGCTTGGTGATGTTTAGCGTATAAACTGTACGCCCATGAAAGGCTTGGTCGAAATAGATAAAGCGATGGTTGAGGATAGTCTTGCCCTTGGCGCGCTGCTTGTGGTGATGGAGATTGATGAGATACTTCATCATATTTTCCACCGCCTCGGCGCCGGAATTGACGGCATAGACCTCGACCCTGCCACCGGCCTGCATGACCTTGGGCGCCAGCCGATGCAGCAGGCGATAATAGGCCAGGCACTGCGGCGTCAGGAAGTCGGGATTGGCCATCTTGGTATTGGCGGCCAGCACCAGCTGCCGGACATATTCCGGCTCGAACATACGCGGATGATTATAGCCCAGAAGTTTGGATCCATAGAGACCGCACCAGTCGGTGATCCGGTCGCCGTCGACCGCGGCCAGGGTCATGCCGAGCGACGCTTCGAGATCGACGACGAAAGGATACGGTTCGGCGATGACATATCGCGACAGTTCGTCGAGCATGGCTTCGCTGATGGGTTTGGGGAACTGGGTCATGCGACCATATGATCGCGGTTTTTGACAAATTGGAAGGAATTTTATGCAAATTGCATGAAATTACCTGCAATTTGTTCCATTAGGCTGTCTGAGTATCGCGCCACTTGCGGAAATCGACGGTTTCCAGCGGCGGAACCCGGTTAGGATCGGCCAGTTCGAGCACCAGCGGCACGATCTCGTCCGGGTGCGGCAGGGTCATGGGGTCTTCGCCGGGATACGCGGCCGCCCGCATGCGCGTGCGCATGGCACCGGGCGACAGCAGGGCGGCGCGTAAGGGGGTAATCTCCAACTCGTCGGCCCAGGCGCGAACCAGGGTTTCCATCGCCGCCTTGGTGGCGCCGTACGGCCCCCAGAAGGCGCGGCCGTGTGTCACTGTCCCACCCGTCGTCAGGAAGATGGTCCGGGCCGTCTCGGAGCGGCGCACCAGAGGCTCGAGCGCGCGCAACATACGCCAGGTGGCCGTCAGGTTGACGGCGACGATCTTGTCGAAATCCTTGGGCTCGTGATGCGTCACCGGGCTCAGCGTGCCCGCGATCGCTGCGGCATGGACCAGGGTATCGATCCGGCCGAAACGTTCGAACAGGGCGGCGGCCAGGCGGTCGAAGGCATCGCCGTCGGTGATGTCGAACGGGATCAGGGTGGCGTGTTGACCGGTCGCGGCAAAGACCTCGTCGTCCAGTTCTTCGAGATTGGCGGTCGAGCGCCCACAGGCGATGACCTGGGCGCCGGCCTTGGCCAGGCCCAGGGCGCAGGCGCGGCCGATCCCGCGCGAAGCGCCGGTCACAAGGGCAATACGTCCGTGTTGCGTCGATTGGGTCATGGAAGTCCTGATGGGCAGTGTGAGAAAGGGCAGGATAGTTATAACCATCCTGCCCCGGAAATTCGAATACGCATCACTATTATCCGGAAAGGCGTGTCGCTTTCCGGCGATTGTTTTTAATTGGCGGAAGCCAGCAGCGACAATTGGTGGCCGGCCGATTCCTGTTCGTCCAGGGCATCTTCCCGGTCGGTCAGGCGCGTCGGATAGTCGCCAGTGAAGTAGTGGTCGGTGAACTGCGGCGTTTCGGGGTCGCGGCGATTGTGGCCCATGGCCTTGTAGAGACCGTCGACCGACAGGAAGCCGAGCGAATCGCATTCCAGCATCTGGCGCATTTCCTCAAGCGAGTGATTGGCCGCCAGCAGCTTGTCGCGGTCGGGCATGTCGATGCCGTAGAAGTCCGGGAACATGATGGGAGGCGAGGCCGAACGCAGGTGCACTTCCTTGGCGCCGGCTTCGCGGACCATGCGTACGATCTTGACCGAGGTCGTGCCGCGCACGATCGAATCGTCGATCAGGATGACCTTCTTGCCTTCGAGGACGACCCGGTTGGGCGAGTGCTTCTTGCGCACACCCAGGTCGCGGATATTCTGCGTCGGCTGGATAAAGGTGCGGCCGACATAGTGGTTGCGGATAATGCCGAGTTCGAACGGCAAGCCCGACTGCTCGGCAAAACCGAGCGAGGCCGGGACGCCGGAATCGGGAACCGGGACCACGATATCGGCATCGGTCGGATGTTCGAGCGCCAACTGGCGGCCCATGGCCTTGCGAACCTCATAGACCGACTTGCCGTTCACCACCGAGTCGGGGCGGGCAAAATAGACATATTCGAACAGGCAGGGCCGGGCGGCCTTGCTATCGAAGGGCTTGTACGACTTCATGCCATGCTCGTCGATCTGGACGACTTCGCCATGTTCGACGTCGCGCACGAAGGTGGCGCCGATCATATCGAGCGCGCAGGTTTCCGAAGCCAGGACATAGGAGTTGCCGAGGCGGCCGATAACCAGCGGGCGGATGCCCAGGGGATCGCGCACGCCGATCAGCATCTTGCGCGTCAGGGCAACCAGGGCGAAGCCGCCTTCGAGGTGACCCAGGGCTTCGATGAAGCGGTCGATGATTTTCAACTGACGCGAACGGGCGATCAGATGCAAAATGACCTCCGAATCGGAGGTCGACTGGAAGATGGAACCTTCGGCCACCAGCTTGGTGCGAAGATGCATGAAATTGGTGAGATTGCCGTTGTGGGCAATGGCGATGCCGCCGGAATCGAGATCTGCGAACATCGGCTGGACATTGCGGATGAAGGATCCGCCGGCGGTCGAATAGCGTGTATGGCCGATCGCTGCATGCCCTTGCAGGCGTTTGGTCAGGTCGGCGCCAGTAAAGACGTCCCCGACAAGGCCGTGTTCGCGCTCGATATAGAAGCGGCGACCGTCACATGAGGCGACGCCGCAGGCTTCCTGGCCCCGGTGCTGCAGGGCATGCATCCCCAGGACGGTGACGGCGCTGGCATCGGTCATGCCATAGATACCGAAAACCCCGCACTCGAGGCGGGGCTGATCGTCGTCCCGGTCTCGGGCAAGACTCTGGGTATCTACGAGGTCGGACAGGCCAGTATACACGGCGGACATGGCTTCTCTTTTCAAAAACGCGAAAGAACTGTCCTATGATATAGGCGCAGATTCTTATTTTTCTACTTCCGGAGCAACCTTGCTGGCCATGCCGGTACCCTTGGGCAGGACGGCACGTACCGCCTGAGCGCACCTGACGCTCAACGGATAGACCTTGGCATTTACGAACCAGCCGGGTTGGCGTTCACTAGGCGTGACAAGGGCAAAAATCAAATGGAAAATGCCGATGATCGTCAGTGTCCAGACAACTCCGATCGCGACGCCCAGGCCGCGATCGACATAGCCGGCCGCCTTTTGCTTGTGAAGTTTGTCCGCTAGGGCATGGCCGAGATAACGCAGCCCGATGAACAGCACGATAAACAGGACGAAGGCGGCGATATAGGCAGTGATGGTATCGAGATGGAAGGTATTCGACAGATAGCTTTTCGACGCCGCCGATACGGTGATACCGATGAAGAAAGATGCCAGGTTCACGACCTGCCGCAAGGCGCCGGTGGCGTATCCGTAAAAACCGAAGACTGCCAGAAGGGCCAGAAAAATCAGGTCGTACAGCGTCATGACATCCCCCGAAACGCGCTTGAACAGCCGCTTTCAGATAGCATCAATCGCTCATCTTCACAACCTTCGTTAACCCATTACGATCAGGCATCGGCCGGTATCAGGCGGGCCAGGGCATCGTTCAGGTTGCCGAATCCCTGCAGCTTCAGCGGTGGGTTGTCCATGGCGTTCTGTGCGGTAATGGCGCTGGAGAAGCCAAGCTTGAGCGCCTCCTTCAGGCGTCCTTCGGTACGGCTGACCGTGCGGACATCGCCCGACAGGCTGATTTCACCGAAGACAACGCAGTCGCGCGGCAAAGGCACATCTGTCAGGGCCGAGACCAGAGCCATGGCAGCGCACAGGTCGGCGGCCGGTTCGGAGATGCGCAGGCCGCCCGCGACATTGAGGTAGACGTCCTTCTGGCCGAACGACACGCCGCACCGGGCCTCCAGCACGGCGAGGATCATGGCCAGGCGCCCCGAATCCCAGCCGACCACCGCCCGGCGTGGTGTACCATAGGCAGATGGGGCGACCAGGGCCTGGACCTCGACGAGCACCGGGCGCGAGCCTTCGATGCCGGCAAAAACGGCTGCGCCCGAGGCACGTTCACTACGATCGCCAAGGAAGAGAGCCGATGGGTTGGGAACTTCGCGCAGACCGGAATCGCCCATCTCGAAGACGCCGATCTCGTCGGTGGCGCCGAAGCGGTTCTTGGTGCCGCGCAGGATGCGAAACGGATAGCCGCGCTCGCCCTCGAACGACAGGACAGCGTCGACCATATGCTCGACCACCCGCGGGCCGGCGATCTGACCTTCCTTGGTGACGTGCCCGACCAGGATGACCGAGGTGCGTTTCTTCTTGGCCAGACGCACCAGTTCGCCGGCGCAGGCGCGCACCTGTGACACCGATCCTTGCGCTGCCTCGACGGCGTCGCTCCACAGTGTCTGAATCGAATCGACGACCACCAAGTCGAAGGTTTCGCGCTTGAGGGCCTCGAGGATGGCGCGCAGGCCGGTCTCGGCCGCCAGTTCGACAGGCGCCTTCGACAGGCCCATGCGGGCGGCGCGGCCGCGAATCTGCTCCACCGCCTCTTCACCGGAAATATAGGCGACTTTCAAACCGCGCGAAGCGGCATTGGCGGTAACCTGAAGCAGCAGGGTCGATTTGCCGACCCCGGGGTCGCCGGCGATCAGGATGGCGGATCCGGGCACGACGCCGCCACCGCAAACGCGGTCGAATTCGTCGATACCGGTGATCATCCGCTCAGGCGCCTCATCGACGCTATCAAGCGTTTCGAATTGCAGCTTGTTTAAGCGAGAGATTTTTCCGGCCTCGGGCTTCAGGGCACCCGGTGGTGTCGAAAAACTCTCCTGAACAAGCGTGTTCCAGGCATTGCACGAAGAACATTGCCCGGCCCACTTGTTATGGACGCCGCCACAGGCCTGGCAGACATAGACGGCAGAATCGCGGGCCATGATATCCTCGGAACAAACTGATATGTTCCGCATATGTTCTTGTTTGGCGTTCGTGTCAAGCCGCAGCGGGGATTATACCACGCAATCAGATATAGCGGCGCGGTACTCTGGAAGCGATGCGCGTCAGCAACTCGTAGCTGATCGTACCCGAGGCCTCGGCGACCTCGTCGATATTCTGGTGCTGTCCAAGGATCTCTACCCAGTCGTCGGTCGAAACATCGAGACCGGTGACGTCGAGGCTGCACAGGTCCATCGAAATGCGCCCCGTTAGATGACGGCGCTCCTTGCGCAGGTATGCCCATCCGCGGCGGGCATAGGCGCGCATCAGGCCATCGGCGTAACCGATACCGAGGGTGGCGACCTGCATGTCGTGTTTGGCGATGAAACCCGCGCCATAGCCTATGGTCTCGCCTGTGGGCACCTGACGCACCTGCAGGATGCGGGCGCTCAAGGTGGCGACTGCCGTAATGTCGGGTGTCGCCTGGCCAAAGGGGCCGCCGCCATACAGGCTGATTCCCGGCCGGGTCAGGTCGAAGCCGTAGTCGGGCCCGAGAAAATGGCCGGAACTGGCAGACAGCGAGGCCGGCACGCCGGGGAAGCGCGCGGCAACGGCGCGGAAGGCTGTCAACTGTTGCGCATTGAGGGGATGACCCGGATCGTCCCCGCAGGCGAGATGGCTCATGACCAGGCTCAGTTCGTGCGTGCCGCGATCGGGCAGGCTGGCAATCTGGTCTGCCCGGATGCCGAGGCGGTTCATACCGGTGTCGATGTGCAAGGCGGCGCTGATACCGACCGGGCCCGAAATCCATAATTGATACTGCTCGACCGTGTTAAGCACGGGGCGCAGGTCATGAACGGAAAAGGCCACTGGGTCGCCCAGGCCGTCGAGAACATAGATGACCGGACCGCCGGCCAGGATGCGGCGTAACGCAATGCCTTCGTCGAGCCGGGCAACGAAGAAGGTCTGTGCCCCGTTCCTGACCAGGAAGGGGGCGATACCTTCACAGCCCAGACCATAGGCGTCGGCCTTGAGCACCGGCGCCACTTCGGCGGCACCGGCCCGGGCCTGCAAGGCGCGATAGTTGCGCAGCAGGGCGGTCAGGTCGATGTCGAGTCGGGCGGTCGGAAAGGCAAGGCTCATGGGATTTGGCTATCACAGCAAGTCGGCAAAGCAAAGCGGGCCGTAGCGCGGTTCATACCAACGGCCGTCGGTATCAGGCGCTACTCGTTGCTGTAGGAGGCGTAGCGTTCCGGATTGGCCAGGTTGCCGAAGCGCGTGACGTTTTCGTCGAACGACAGGCGGACTGTGCCGATGGGACCGTGACGCTGCTTGCCGATGATGACTTCGGCGGTGCCACGCACGCGGTCCATATCCTCCTGCCAGGTCAGGTGTTCCGGCGTGCCTTCGCGCGGTTCGGCCCGGCCGAGATAGTAGCTTTCGCGGTACACGAACATGACGATATCGGCGTCCTGCTCGATCGAGCCCGATTCCCGCAGGTCGGAGAGCTGGGGCCGTTTGTCGTCGCGCGATTCCACCTGACGCGACAGCTGCGACAGGGCGATGACCGGGATGGCCAGTTCCTTGGCCAGGGTCTTCAGCCCCATGGTGATGGTAGACACTTCCTGCACCCGGTTCATGCCGGGGTCGCCGACGGTGACAAGCTGAAGGTAGTCGACGATCAGGCAGTCGAGGCCGACCGTGCGCTTCAGGCGCCGGGCCCGGGCGGTCAGCTTGGCCAGGGTGATGCCGCCGGTGTCGTCGATATAAAGCGGCGAGGCGGAGATCTCCATAGCCGCTTCTTTCAGGCGGGCGAACTCGCCCATGTCGATTTCGCCCTTGCGCAGACGGTCGCCCGAGACGCCGGAGGCGTCGGCGAGCAGACGGGTCGCCAACTGGTCAGCCGACATTTCCAGCGAGTAGAAGGCAACGACGCCACCGTCGGCCGTCTTGCGGGTGCCATCGGGCTGGGGCTCGTACCTGTAATGGCGCGCCACATTCATGGCGATATTGGTCGCCAGCGCGGTCTTTCCCATCGAGGGGCGACCGGCCAGGATGATAAGATCGGACTTGTGCAGGCCACCGATCTGCTTGTCGAGGTCGGCCAGGCGTGTTGCAATACCTGCCAGGCCACCGTCGCGGTGAAAGGCTTCTTCGGCAACCTGGAGGGCCGTCGACACGGCTTCGGAAAACGGCACGAAACCGGTCGAGGAAGAGCCCTTTTCCGCCATGGAAAACAGCTGGGCCTCGGCGACTTCGATCTGTTCGCGCGCCTCCATCTCGCCACTTGCCGCCTTGGCGATCTCGCCACCGAGGCGGATAAGATTGCGGCGCAGGGCCAGGTCGTAGATGACGCGGGCATAGTCGTTGGCATTGGCTGCCGGCGGGGCGCGATCGACCAGGTCGGCGAAATAGCGGATGCCGCCCAGATCCTGGAAGGCCTGGTCGGCCTTGAACTTGTCGAGCAGGGTGATCGGTTCGGCCAGGCGGCCGACGCGGATCTGCTCCTCGATCGTCAGGAACAGGCGCTGGTGGAAGGGCTCGTAGAAGTGCAGGGCCTGCAGGCCGTCATAGAGACGTTCATAGGCGCCGTTGTCGAACATCAGGCAGCCGAGCAGGGCCTGTTCGGCTTCGAGATTGTGCGGCAGGGACGCGGGCGCAGGCGCATCGGCGGGCGACAGCGGCGGGAAAGACTGGGGCAGGGGGGAATCTAGCATGGTGGGCATGATTTAGGTTACGGCGGAACCCGACGCAAGTCGCCTGCCGTCGAGAATTACGCACCGTCGGACTGTCCACAGCCTGTGAATAGCGGGGAAAGGCAGGAGCAGGCAAAGAAAAAACCTCCGTGGTTTCCCACGGAGGTGTCAAGTTTCAGGCTTTGGATAGTCAGATATTACAGAGGCTTAGAAGCTTTGGCTCAGCTTGGCATAGAGGTAGCGGCCGCCGAAGCCGAATGGCGAGAAGCGGGTGAAGGCAAGCGCGCCGGCACCGTTGCCGCTGGTCAGGTTGAGGTTTGCGGCAGTGCGGTCCGGATAGGTGTCGAACAGGTTGTCGGCGCCGACCGTCAGCAGGGTCTTCGTCTTGAAGCGGTAGCTGGCCGAAAGATCGAACAGGGTCTTCTTGCCGGTATGGATGTCGTTGGCAGCCAGCGTGGCTGCATCGATGACGTCACCGTAGTAGGTGGCGCGCGCCGTGGCTGCCCACGGGCCCTTCTGCCAGTCGAGGCCGAGCGAACCCTTGTTCTCGGGCGACGAATTGGTCAGGATGTTCTGGCGGATACGGGCGAACAGGACCGGTTGCGGGGTCAGCGGCGAGTTGGACAGGGTCGGCAGCTTGTCGATCGTGGTATTGTTGGTGTTCCAGGCGAACGACAGGTTGAAGCGGCCGTAATTGTCAGTCGGAATGCGATAATTCGCAACAATATCAGCGCCATTGGTCGTAGAGGTGACGCCGTTGATGAAGAAGCGGGCTTGGGTGACGCCATAGGGCGCCAGCAGGCCGGTCACCTGGCCGCCCGACAGGTTTTCCGAAAGAACGATACGGTCCTCGATACGGATATGGTAGCCGTCGACGGTCAGTTCGAACGGGCCCTTGTGGAAGACGGCGCCAAGGGTGGCGCTGGTCGACTTTTCAGCGTCGAGCGGCTGGCCACCGAGGGTTTCGGCAACCGTGCTGTTCGACGGGAAGGTGCCGGTCTGCACGATCGATGTGGCGCCCGAATTGGTGCTCAGGGTGCTCGACGTCGCCGTGAAGTACTGCTGGGCCAGGGACGGGGCGCGGAAGCCCGACGACACGGAACCGCGGACGGCGAAGGCGTTGGTGAAATCGTAACGCAGGGCCAGCTTGCCCGTCGTATTGCTGCCGAAGTCCGAATAGTTTTCATAACGCACGGCGGCGTCATACGAGAACTTGTCGGTGAAGTTGCCGCCGGCATCGACATATATGCCGACGCTGTCACGGCCCTTGTCGACCTCGTTGGCCGGTTGGAAGCCACCAAAGCCCTGGGCAGCGCCGCTGCCGGCAACGGGTCCGATGCTGTAGGATTGCAGTTCACCGGCGGTGATCTTGTAGTTCTCGTGACGGGCTTCGAGACCGACAGCGAGCGTCAGGGGCGACGACAGGCCGACACTGAACGGACGGCTGAAGTCGGCGTTTAACACCGTCTGGCCGTATTGCAACTGGCCATCGTAGAAGTCACGCTGCGAGTTCGCACCATAGGACAGGTTTACGCTATTAAGCGTATGATATTGCAGGGTGTTCTGCCCATAGGTCAGGCTGAAGTCAGATGCCCAGCCGGCAATCGATCCGCGGGCGCCGGCCGTCGCCGACAGGTCTTCCGACTTGGCCTGGATGAGCGGTGCAAAGCCGTTGGGATAATAGGTCGGCGATACGGTGGCGTGACGGAAGAAGACGCCGCTCTTGGAGTCGTTGCTCGAATAGCCGGCATTGCCATACAGCGACCAGGTATCGTTGATCGGCAGGCCGGCATTGGCGAACAGGGCGACGCTCTTCTGTTCCGGATCGCCGTAACGTGTGGTGACAGTGTTCGGCGTGACGGTCAGGTCGACATCGCCACGGCTGGTCGGATTGCGCTTCTTGACGTCGGCCGACAGGGTCAGGAAGCCCTTGTCGCCGAGCGGCAGGCCGACCCAGCCATTGATGTCGCTGATGGCGCCATCGTGCGCGGTACGCGACGAATTGGCCGCCTTGATGTCGGTGTCATATTCGCCGTACGAGGCTTCGATGCCGCCACCGTGGTTGGCTTCGCGCAGGTGCAGGTTGACGACGCCGGCAATGGCGTCCGAACCGTATTGCGCCGAGGCGCCGTCACGCAGGACTTCCAGGCGGTCGAGGGCGACCTCGGGAATGGCGTTGAGGTCGACAGCCGACGAGCCGCGGCCGGCGGAACCGTTGATATTGACCAGGGCCGAGGTGTGACGACGCTTGCCGTCGACCAGGACCAGGGTTTCGTCGGGCGACAGGCCGCGCAAGGATGCCGGGCGGACGCTGTCCGTAGCGTCCGTACCCGACGGACGCGGGAAGTTCAGCGACGGGGCGAGGCGCGACAGGCCTTGCGCCAGTTCGCTCGAGCCTTGCGCGCCCAGGCTCTGCGTCGTGACGACGTCGACGGGGACGATGCTGCTGAGGCGCGAGCGGTGGGTAGCGCGCTGGCCCGTCACGACGACCTCGGCGCTGTCGGACGCTGCCGGGGCAGATCCGGTATCCTGGGCAAAGGCGGCATGGGCGAAGCCCAGCGACGCCGCCAGTGACAGGCCCAGCGCTGTCGAGCGATAGAGGCGGATGGAGGCAGATTTTGCGATGGCAGGTGCGACGTTAAGCATGGGGGAGGTCCTTGGTACTCTTCGGTTATTCGGTGCGTATCTTATTCCCGACAAGGTCGGTTTTAATTCCGCCTTATTTGGACCTCGATTGCCCTGATTTAAAGAGCAAGCCTCGATAAAAATATTAAAAGATGGCGTTAGAAAATCTATACGAGCGTATAATCGCACCGCACTCTCGCTGCAAAGGCTGAAAAATAAATGCTTTCACCTATATCGGTGAAGCTCTCGTCTGCGGAGATTCGCGTTCTCCCAAGGCGTGCATATTCGTGGCGAAATAGCGGTAAAAGCCTTGAAGGCTATGTTTTGAGGCCATTCGACTGCGAATCACCCGGATTTTCATGAGGCCCGGAGTTGCATGCGGAACAGCAAAAACCCCGTGGGCAAGCCCACGGGGTTAAATAGCATATCGGTAGCGCCGAGACGTCTCTTGGTCGCGCAATTTAACCGAAAAGTGGCGACCACTTTTCGGATTGCGCTTTAGAGGGTCTGCAGGTTCGCAGCCGAAGTTTTGCCCTTTTCGGTAACCAGATCGTAGCTGATCTTTTGGTTTTCGTTCAGGCCGCGCAGACCAGCGCGTTCAACGGCGCTGATGTGGACGAACACGTCGCCGCCGCCTTGGTCGGGCTGAATGAAGCCATAACCCTTGGTTCCGTTGAACCACTTAACCGTACCTGTTGCCATGATGGCCTCCTGTTGTATCGCACATTCGTGCATGTAGCTGACGCGAGATTGCGCCTGCCGATCCGAAAGTAGCGATGTCCTGGAGGAAGGCCCGGGGGCTGTCTCAAGTGACCGTAGATCTCGAACAGCCGCACCATAAGGCAATTCCCCCATTTGGCAAGGGGAAACGCGGCCCGTCAAACCCCGGTTGCACCCTTTTTCGTCCTTTGTGTGACAGGGAAACGGCAGGTCCCGTCCGACCGGACAAACAAAAAGCCCCGGAAGGCGAACCTTCCGGGGCTGATTCCTGACGAACCTAAAAAGCCTTAGGCTTCGTACGGTGCGTCCGCGATGGCCTGGCCAGCGCCACCTTCGAGCATGTCGGCGGCGGCGGCTTCGTCGGCGAGGCGGTCTTCCTCGAATTGCGAGGCAATGACGTTTTCACCGGCGGCCTGACGTTCGGCTTCGTCCTGCGAGCGGGCGACGTTGACCGAGATGGTCACGGTCACTTCGGCATGCAGGCGGACCTTCAGGGCGTGGACGCCCAGGGTCTTGATCGGGGTATCCAGCGAGATCTGGTTACGCTCGACCTTTTGACCGGCTTCGGCAACGGCGTCGGAAACGTCACGGGCGTTGACCGAACCGTAGAGCTGACCCGAGTCACCCGCCTGGCGGATGATGATGTAGGTCGCGCCGTCGAGATCGGCAGCCGACTTTTCGGCAGCGGCACGGGCAGCTGCGTTACGGGCGACGATCTGATCCTTCTGGGCCTCGAAGACCTTCAGGTTGGCGGCGGTAGCGCGCAGCGCCTTGTGACGCGGCAGCAGGTAGTTACGGGCAAAACCGTCCTTGACAGTGGCGATGTCGCCGATCTGACCGAGGTTTTCCACGCGTTCAAGCAGAACAACTTTCATAATCGCTTCTCCTTACTTCACGACGTAAGGCAGGAGCGCGAGGAAGCGCGCGCGCTTGATGGCCTTGGCCAGCTCGCGTTGCTTCTTCTGGCTGACAGCCGTGATGCGCGACGGCACGATCTTGCCGCGTTCCGAGATGTAACGCTGCAGGAGCTTGACGTCCTTATAGTCGATCTTCGGTGCGTTGGCGCCCGAGAACGGGCATACCTTACGGCGACGGAAGAACGGACGGCGGGCGGGGCCATTGCCGACGGGCGAACCGACGGCGGCGGGGGCGGTGTTTTCTTCAGCCATTGTCTGATCCCTTATTCTGCAAAGCTGCTTTCCGTGCGCTCACCGCGCTCGGGACGTTCCGGGCGGTCGCGACGGGCGAGAACGGGCGACAGTTCGAGGTCGAGTTCCTCGACGCGGACGGTCATGAAGCGGATCACGTCTTCATTGATCGACAGCTGGCGTTCCATTTCCTTGACGGCCGGAGCCGGGGCGTCGATAGCCAGCAGGGAATAGTGACCCTTGCGGTTCTTCTTGACGCGGTAGGTGAGGTTGCGCAGGCCCCAATATTCGATCTTGGCGATATGGCCGCCATTGTCTTCGATAAGGGTCTTGAGCGTTTCGTTGAGCGCTTCCGCCTGTTGCGGCGAAATGTCCTGCCGTGCAATCACGACATGTTCGTAAAAGGCCATGTGTATCCTCTTCCGGATGAGAAGGGTGGCGCATGCAAGAGCGGAAGTCTCGGGCATACGATGGATCGAAAATCACGGAACGTGAAACGACCACCCTTCAGGGGAGCGCCCTCATAGACGAAGAGTCTAGAAAAGGCAAGCGAAGCATTTTTAGCTCAATCGCCGCATGGCTCCTCGCCCATAGAAGCGTGCTAACGCTTCGCTACTTGAGCACAATGCCTCGGGCGTGCGGTTGCACGCTCCCAACGGCCGAGCGCAGCTCTTTGGCCGTTGGTCAAAACAACGCCTTCTCAAGGATGCCGGGCCTTGGCGGCCTTGACCGTGTTTTCCATCAGGCAGGCGATCGTCATGGGACCGACGCCGCCGGGCACCGGCGTAATGGCGCCGGCAACGGTTACCGCTTCCTCGAAAACGACGTCGCCCTTCAACTCGTAGCCGCCCTCGGGCTTGGCGACGCGCGTGGTGCCTACGTCGATGACGACGGCGCGCGGCTTGATCCAGTCGCCGCGCACCAGGCCGGCCTTGCCGACGGCGCTGACCAGAATGTCGGCGCCGCGGCAGATGAACTGGGTGTCGCGGGTATGGATATGGGTCTGGGTGACGGTAGCGCGTTCCTCGAGCAGCAGGGCCGCCATTGGCTTGCCGACGATGTTGGAACTGCCGATGACGACGGCATGGCTGCCGGTCAGGTCGGGAACGATCGACTTGATCAGCTTGAGGCAGCCCAGCGGCGTACAGGGAATAAGGGCGTCGGCGCCGTGCAGCAGGCGGCCGGCGTTGAGGGCGTGCAGGCCGTCGACATCCTTGGCAGGATCTACGGCTGCCATGACGCGCAGGGTATTGATGGCGGCGGGCAGGGGCAACTGGACAAGAATACCGTCGATATCGTCGCGGCCGTTGAGGACGGCTACCTCGGCCAGGATATCGGCCTCGGTAGCTGTTGCCGGGAAGATGCGCACCTCGCCGTGCAGGCCGACCTTTTCCGCCGTCTTGATCTTGCTGCGGACATAGACGCCGCTGGCGGGATCGTCGCCGACCAGGATAACGGCCAGTCCGGGCGCGCGCGGCATGTCTTTGATGTCGGCGGCCACGCTGTCGAGGATGATCTGGGCGTGGCGACGCCCGTCGATGATTTCAGCCGTCATTTGGCACACGTCCATTACTAAAGAAGAAATGAGTTGCCCAGGCGCGCGGCGAATCCGTCCGTGCTTCCCGATGGTACTCCATCTCTGCGCCAGTCACACGAACGCCGTCCCGATAGCAACGATCATCGTAAAAGGCAAGTGATTGCAATGGAAACGAAGCGTCAGGGAAGCTTGCTGGCCGCAGCCAGAAGGGCCGGGACATGGGTCGAGGCATTGGCGTCTTCGTGGACATAGACGATACGGCCGTCCGTGCCGACAATATAGGAGGTGCGATTGGACATCTTCAGGATCGGCATCCTTGCGTCGTAAGACGCGGATACATTTGCGGCCCCGTCGGAAGCGACCGGGAATTTGCCCTGGCATTTTTCCAGGGAGAATTTCTGCAGTGTCACCACGTCGTCGGTAGAGATACCGATGACGGACATATGGTGACTGGCAAACGTCGGCACGGCCTCGGAGAACTGGTGGGCTTCCAGGGAACAGCCGCCGGTGAAGGCCTTGGGATAGAAATAGACGACGACGGGGCCCGATTTCAGCGCAGCCTTCAACGAAAACGTTCCCAGCTTGCCGGCCGTTACCGAAGGCAAGGTAAAGTCTGGTGCCGTGTCGCCGACCTTGAGCGCAGCAAGGGCGGGCGAGGCGGCGGCGAGGACGATAACGGAAAGGGTAGCGGCCGTAATAGCACGCTTCATGGCAGGGTCCGGTGGGAAATCATGTCCAAAAAGGTATAGTGCGCGCCGTCGGACGGCAAGTGAATTTCCGGTGAGTGGTTTGCTGCTGGGACGGCTGAAAATCGCACCTTGCCCTCTCAACCGGTTTGGACTAACGGATTTGCCCTGAAATTTAGCGCAAACTGCGAGGATAATCATGACCTTGGCTTTCGTTTTTCCCGGTCAGGGATCCCAGAGCGTCGGCATGGGCGCCGAACTGTACGACACCTTCCCGCGCGCCCGCGCCGTTTTCGACGAGGTCGATGAGGCGCTCGGCCAGAAGCTGTTCCAGTTGATGCGAGAAGGGCCCGAAGATCAGCTGACCCTGACCGAAAACGCCCAGCCGGCGATCATGGCGGTATCGCTGGCTGTCGCCCGCGTCCTGGAAGGTGACTTCGGCATTGCCTGTTCGGCAGCGAAATATGTCGCTGGCCATTCGCTCGGCGAATATTCGGCCCATGCCGCCGCCGGCACCTTCAGCCTGGCCGATACGGCGCGCCTGCTGAAACTGCGCGGCCAGGCCATGCAGCGCGCTACGCCGGTCGGCGTCGGCGCCATGGCCGCCCTCATCGGCAAGGCCGATCTCGAACTGGCGGAAAAGGCCTGCGAAGCCGGATCGGCGGCGGGCGTCGTCGTTGTCGCAAATGACAACAATGCCGGCCAGATCGTCATCTCCGGCATGAAGCAGGCCGTCGAATTGGCCATGGAAAAGGCCAAGGAGCTGGGCGCCAAGTCCATGCTGCTCAACGTTTCGGCGCCGTTTCACTCGCCGCTGATGGAGCCCGCCGCCGAGGAGATGCGCGACGCCCTGTCGAAAGTGACCATCCATACACCGGTCTCGACCCTGATCGCCAATGTCACGGCACAACCCATTGGGGACGCTTCGGAAATTGCCGACCTGCTCGTGCGCCAGATCACCGGCCGCGTACGCTGGCGGGAGTCGGTGCAGTGGCTGGCCAATGAAGGTAAGGCCACACGGATCGCCGAACTCGGATCCGGCAAGGTCCTGACCGGCATGATCAAGCGCATCGCGCCGGATGCCCAGGCTGTCGCCCTGAACGGCGCGGCCGATTTCGAAGCCTTCGCAGAGGCGCTGAAGGCGGGCGCCTGAGCGACTATAACCTCACGGATCAAGGCGTTGTGACACGTCGCGGCTACCCGCGCGGCGACATTCGCCTTGATCCTTTAGCGGCCTTGCCGTAAGGCCGCGCAATAGCTTTCATGGAATCAGCGGGAGATCGCATGTTTGAACTGACCGGCAAGACAGCCCTGGTGACCGGCGCCACCGGCGGCCTCGGCGCCGAAATCGCCCGCAGCCTCCACGCCCAGGGCGCCAGGGTCGTCCTGTCGGGCACCCGTGAGGCGGTCCTCAACGATCTGGCCGCCGAACTGGGCGAGGGCGCATTCGTCGCCGCCTGCAACCTGTCGGATGCCGCCCAGGTCGACGGCCTCGTCGCCAAGGCCGAAGCTGTCGCCGGCTCCGGGCTCGATATCCTGATCGCCAATGCCGGTATCACCAAGGACGGCCTGATCCTGCGCATGAAGGACGAGGACTGGGAAACGGTCATCAAGGTCAATCTCGAAGCCTATTTCCGCCTGTCGCGTGCCGCCACCAAGGGCATGATGAAGCGTCGTTACGGCCGTATCATCGGCATCACCTCGATCGTCGGCGTCACGGGCAATCCGGGCCAGACCAACTATGCCGCCTCCAAGGCCGGCATGATCGGCTTCTCCAAGGCCCTGGCCCAGGAAGTCGCCACCCGCAACATTACCGTCAATTGCATTGCGCCTGGCTTTATCGCTTCGCCCATGACCGACGAGCTCAACGACGCGCAACGCGCCGCTATCCTGACCAAGATTCCGGCCGGCGATCTCGGCGCCGGCAAGGACATCGCTGCGGCGGCCGTTTACCTCGCCAGCGCCGAGGCCGGGTATGTCACCGGTCAGACCTTGCACGTCAATGGCGGCATGGCCATGATATAAGGAATCTACACCGGCTTTGATCGCGCCGGTGCGGGCTGAGGTTTCGAACACGCGGCCGGGGCGCCTGGCGGGATCGGAATTGTTAAAGAGTAGGGATCACCGGCGCGAAATGGCTTGAATCGCGTCGGATGTGTGAATACAAGTCGAAACCGGATTCTGATTGCCCCGGCAGGCCACTGCCTTGTCTTGGCCGCCTACGAGGGATCTGAATGTCTAAACCTCTGAAGGGACACTAAATGTCTGAAGTTCTTGAACGCGTTCGCAAGATTGTGATCGATCACCTGGATGCCGATCCGGATAAGGTCACGGAAAAGGCGAGCTTTATCGACGATCTGGAAGCCGATAGCCTCGACATCGTCGAGCTGGTCATGGCTTTCGAAGAAGAATTCGATATCGAAATCCCCGACGATTCGGCCGAACACATCCTGACCGTTGGCGATGCCGTCAACTACATCCAGGAAAAGCTGGCGGCGTAAGGCTGAAAGCGGCTTTTACCAGAGCGCGGTTCTCAGACCCCAAATGCGCGTCGCGTATGGATACGGGTTTGGCCGCGCTCTGTTTGTTTTACGTTACCGTCTCTTGAGGCTCTGGCACTGAGAGGCATAAAAATGCGGGCGTTCTGATCCGGGAGAGACGGGTGTCCTGCAGGGGTGGAGACTATATGGTACGTCGTGTCGTTATCACCGGTTTGGGCCTGATTTCGCCGCTGGGTGCGGGCGTGGACATCACCTGGAAGCGCCTGCTCAATGGCGAATCCGGAGCGGGTCCGATTACAGCTTTCGACACCACGGACTATGCCTGCAAGATCGCTTGCGAAATCCCGACCGTCGAAGGTCGCGGCGGCGGCGGACCTGACGTCGAAGGCTCGTTCGACGCCTCCAAGGTGTTGTCGAACAAGGAACGCCGCAAAGTCGACGATTTTATCCTGTACGCCATTGCCGCGGCTGACGAAGCCCTGGAGGATGCCAACTGGCATCCCGAAAACGAAGACGACCAGTTCCGCACCGGTGTCATGATCGGTTCCGGCATCGGTGGTCTCGGCGTGATCGCCGAAACGGCCCTGGAACTGCGCGACAAGGGTCCCAAGCGAATCTCGCCCTTCTTCATTCCGTCGTCCCTGATCAACCTGGCTTCGGGCCAGGTTTCTATTCGCCACGGCCTCAAGGGGCCGAACCACTCGGTCGTCACGGCCTGTGCCACAGGCGCGCACGCTATCGGTGACGCGGCCCGTCTGATCACGCACGGCGACGCCGATGTCATGGTGGCGGGCGGCGCGGAGTCGTCGATCGTGCCGATCGGCATTGCCGGCTTTATCGCCTGCCGCGCCCTGTGCACGGCCTTCAACGATGAGCCGACCAAGGCATCGCGCCCCTACGACAAGGACCGTGACGGCTTTGTCATGGGCGAGGGCGCCGGCATTGTCGTCCTGGAAGAGTATGAACACGCCAAGGCGCGTGGCGCCAAGATCTATGCCGAGGTCCTGGGTTACGCCCTGTCCGGCGATGCCTATCATATCACTGCGCCGTCGGAAGACGGCAATGGCGGCTATCGCGCCATGGTCGGTGCGGCGAAGGATGCCGGCATCGACCCGGCCGAAATCGACTACGTCAATTCGCACGGTACCTCGACCATGGCCGACGGTATCGAACTGAAGGCGATCGAGAAGTTCCTGGGCGCACGCGCCGCGACCGGCACCGTGTCGTCGACCAAATCGGCGATCGGTCACCTGCTGGGTGGCGCCGGCGCCGTAGAGGCCATCTTCTGCGCCCTGGCCATCCGTGACCAGATCGTGCCGCCGACCCTGAACCTCGATAATCCCGATGTGGAAACCGTCATCGACCTTGTCCCGCACAAGGCCAAGCGTATGACCGTCAAAAAGGCCATGTCGAATTCGTTCGGCTTTGGCGGCACCAATGCCGCCCTGATCCTGGGCCAGGTGGAGCAATGAGCCGAAAGACCCGCGAACCACTCGCCCCGCATAAGATGCCCAGGAAGTCCGGTGGACTTCTTGCGCCTTTGGCCGGGCTGGCAGCGGGTGTGGTTTTGCTGGTCGTCGCCGGCGCCCTTTTTGTGTCGTCTGCCATTTTCGGGCCGGGACCGCGCGCCGATACCGAGGTTACCTTTACCCATGGCATGAGTGTCACGGGCATGGGGCGCCAACTCGAAAAGCAGAAAGTCATCCGGTCCGCCCTGCTGTTCCGTCTCGCCGCCAAGCTGGGCGGCCGCGCCAACGGGATGCAGGCGGGCACCTATATGTTCCCGAAAAACGCCTCGATGCTGGCCGTCCTCAAGCAGATCGAGGAAGCCCGCGTCGAACAAACCTATGTCACCATCCCCGAGGGCCGTACCTCGGCCCAGGCCGTGCGTGTCCTGATGGCGACACCGGGCCTGGTCGGCGATGTCGACGTTCCACCCGAAGGTTCCCTTCTGCCGGAGACCTATCTCTATCAGCGTGGCGAGACGCGCCAGGCCGTGCTCGACCGCATGCTGGGCGCAGGCCGCAAGACGCTGGATGAACTGTGGGCCAAGCGCGCCAAGGGATTGCCGTTCGACACCAAGGAACAGGCCCTGATCATGGCTTCGGTCGTCGAGCGCGAAACCGGGCTTGCGTCCGAACGCCCGCGAGTCGCCGCCGTCTTCGTCAACCGTCTGCGCAAGGGCATGCGTCTCGAATCCGATCCGACCGTTATCTATGGTGTCTCGCATGGTGAGCCGCTGGGCCGCGGCCTGCTGAAGAGCGAAATCGAAACCCGGACACCCTGGAATACCTATCTTATTTCCGGCCTGCCGGTGACACCGATCGATAATCCCGGCCGCGCCTCTGTGGCGGCCGTGCTTAATCCGGCGCCGACCCAGGACCTTTTCTTCGTTGCCGATGGCACGGGTGGCCATGTCTTCGCGGCGACCTATGAACAGCATTTGCTCAACGTCGCACACTGGCGCCAGATCGAGGGCCAGGTGAACTCATATTCGACGCCGGCCTTCGACGCTACGGCTTCGGCCTCCGCATCCGCCACGGTCGCGCAGGTCAAGCCGGCGCCGGCCTTGCGTGCCGTGCGCCTGGGCGGCAAATCGTAACTTCGAAAGAACCACCATGGCCCTGTCCAGCATGACCGGCTTCGCCCGTTGCGAAGGCACATTCGGCGATACGGCCTGGGCATTGGAAGTGCGCAGCGTCAATGGCCGCAATCTCGATATCAAATATCGCTATCCTCAAGGGTTCGAGGCCGTCGAGCGCCTAGGCCGCGACCTGGCCAAGACCCGGTTCCAGCGTGGGCAGATGAACCTGACCCTGTCGGTCAATTCGGCGGCTTCGCGCGCCGGCGTCACCATCAACAATGACGTACTGGCGGTTTATCTCGCCGCGACGCAAGGCCTGGTCGAAGACGGCAAGGCGACGACCCCGACGGCCGACGGCCTGCTGGCGCTGCGGGGCGTTATCGAGGCCGGCAGTGATGAACGAACCGAACTGAACGAAGCGGGTGAGACGGCGCTCAATGGCGATCTCGCAATCCTGTTCGAGCGCCTGAAGGCCGCCCGCGACAGTGAAGGCCGTGCCCTCGAAGCCATTCTCAAAGGCCATCTCGTCGCCATGGCTGCGGCCGTCGAGCGCGCCAAGTCCCTGGCCGATACCCAGGTCGATACCATTCGCGAGCGTTTCGTGCGCCGGCTGAACGAAATATTGCCCGAGCAGGCCGAAGGCGTCGCCGAGCGCATCGTCCAGGAAGCCGCGCTTCTGGCGGCCAAGGCCGATGTCCGCGAGGAACTCGACCGGCTGACCTCGCACCTCGACCAGGCGCATAGCCTGATCGACGGGGAAGCTGCTCCCGGTCGAAAGCTCGATTTCCTGGCGCAGGAATTCATGCGCGAAGCCAATACGCTCTGTTCGAAATCGGCCTTTATCGACCTGACCCAGACGGGTCTGGAACTGAAGGCCGTGATCGATCAGTTCCGTGAACAAATTCAGAATGTGGAGTAGTCCGATGTCAACCAGCGAAAGCCAAAGCTTCCAGAAGATCCGGCGCGGCCTGATGCTGATTGTCGCAGCTCCCTCGGGCGCCGGCAAGACATCGCTGTGCCGCCGCCTGGTCGCCGACCACTCCGATCTCGACCTGTCGATTTCGATGACGACGCGGGGACCGCGGCCGGGCGAAAAAGACGGTCGCGAGTATCACTTCGTCGATACGACGAGCATGGAACGCATGATCAAGGATAATGCCTTCCTGGAATATGCCTCGGTCCATGACGCCATGTACGGCTCACCGAAGGAACCGGTCGAGCGTGCCCTCAGCCACGGCAAGAATGTCCTGTTCGACATCGACTGGCAGGGCGCCCAGCGTATCTCGGCCAAGGCCCCGTCCGACGTGGTGCGTGTCTTTATCCTGCCGCCGTCGATGGCGGAACTGAACCGCCGCCTGGTGGCGCGCGCCCAGGATGATGACGATGTCATCCAACGCCGCATCAGCCGCGCCAAGAGCGAAATCTCGCACTGGGCCGAATACGATTACGTTATCCTGAACGACGACTTCGACCGGTCCTATGCCGAGTTGGTACACATCTATCACGCCGAAATTTCGCGGCGGTCGCGCGGCCTGTGGATTTCACCCTTCGTCGACGAACTGATGGTCGAGACGATCTGATACCGGCAGAGGATGAAGACCTATGGATATCCAGTTATTGCTGCTGTGTTTCCTGACCTTCGTCATAAACCTGATCGGAACCCTGGCCTATTCGGTGCGTATTGCCGGGGTGCGGACCAAGCGCGTGGCCGTATCGCTGGCCCTGTTTGGTATCCTGGCCCTGGTGTCGCGCATGTCGAATTCGTTTCTGGCACCGTTCCTCGGTAAACGCGTCGAGCAGCACCTGAACCCTCAGGCGACCGGTCATCTGTTTGCCGATTTCCAGTGGCTGCTGGCCTCGGCGACCCTGGCCACGATCGCTGGCGCGATATTGATCCCGACCTTCCAGCGCCTGTTCGCCCGGGCGGTTGTTCATTTCCAGGTGCACCGCTCCATCCCGAAGCTGATCATGCATGCGGCGTTCAAGGGTGGTTTGTCGACTGTGCGTCATGAGGTGACCTTGCCATCGTCGGCCAATGCCGCGGCGCGCGCCGGCCACGGTGTGTCCTGGCAGATAACCCTGCTGAATGTGGCAGCTGCCGCCTTGCTGACGACGGGCGTATTCGCGGCCTATTATGCCGGCGCAATGGATCCGGCTGTGCGCGTTACCTCGAGTTCCCTGTCCGGTATCATCAATGCCCTGGCCACGATTGCCATGACCATCTTTATCGATCCGCACATGTCGGGCATGACGGACGACGTCATCGATGGCCGTGTCTCGGAAGGCCAGTTTCGCAAGGCCGTGGTCTGGCTGGTCGGCAGCCGCCTGGCCGGCACTGTCCTGGCGCAACTGCTGCTGTTTCCGGCAGCGCTTCTGATCGTCACCGTGGCGCGGGTATTGTAACATCTGCGCGGAGCGCCTGAATTTAGGGTGCTCAGGCTTATGAAGGCGCTGTGAAATAATCTGCGAAAATCTGCGAAATCTGCGGATCCCCTTTTTACGACAGCGGTCACTCATGCCGGCCGCTCAGAAAGGGAAGGCATCCGCAGATTTCGCAGATTTTCGCAGATTTTTTCTCGGATCGGTCGATCGAGATCGGTTAGCTATTGGTAACGCGCTTCGCGCCGCGGAGCTTTAAACGCCTTCGGCCATACGCAGGAAGTCGGCAGGCGAGACCTGCTCGGCACGGAAGGTCGGATCGATGCCCGCCTTTTCGAGCAGGGCTTCGCCACCGATGCTCTTTAGCGACGACCGCAACATCTTGCGGCGCTGGCCGAAGGCGGCAGCGGTGATCTTTTCGAGGCGTGCGATGATGGCGTCATCCGGCTGCACTGGCTTGGGCGTCAGCTTGACGACGGCGCTATCGACCCTGGGCGGCGGTGTAAAGGCGCGTGCCGGCAGGTCCATGATCCGGCTGCAGTCGCACAGGCATTGGGCAATGACACTGAGGCGGCCATAGTCGTCGTCGCCGACCGGGGCGACGATACGCAGGGCGACTTCCAGTTGGAACATGAGCGTCATCGATGCCGGTCGCCACGGACCGGTCAGCCATTTGATCAGCAGAGGTGTCCCGACATTGTACGGCAAATTGGAAACGACATGTGCCTTGCCTGTCGCAAGTGTTTCTTGGGCCTGCTTGTCATCCGCCAGCAGGCTGGCCTCATCGACCTTCAGGGCATCCCCCTCGATGACGTCGAAACGGCTTCCGTAGGCGTCTTTCAGTTCGCCCAACAGTTCAATAAAACGGGAATCCTTTTCAACAGCAAGTATTTTGCCGGCTTCGGTCTCCAGCAGGGCACGTGTCAGGCCGCCGGGGCCGGGGCCGACTTCGATGACCACGTCGCCATCGAAGGGGCCGCCCAGGCGGACGATCTTGCGTGTGATATTGAGATCGAGCAGAAAGTGTTGTCCGAAAGCCTTCTTGGCCATCAGGCCATGGTGCTCCAGGCTTTCGCGCAGGGACGGGAGGTCGGCAGGTGTCATGGAGGATTATCCCGTCGCCAGCAGGCGATTGCGGCTGATCATATCGGCGCTGCGCAGGGCGTTGATAAAGCTGTCGGCGCGGGCAATGCCCTTGCCGGCAATGTCGAAGCCCGTGCCATGGTCGGGCGAGGTACGGACGATCGGCAGGCCCAGGGTGATATTGACGCCGCCCCAGAAGTCCAGGGTCTTCAGCGGGATCAGCCCCTGGTCGTGATACATGCACAGGACCGCGTCGAAGCGCGCGCGGGCCTCATCGTGAAACAGGCTGTCGGCAGGATAGGGGCCCTTGATGTCGATGCTTTCGTTTTGCAAGCTCTGAACAGCCGGGCGAAGAATATCTATCTCTTCCCGGCCAATCGTGCCGTCTTCGCCAGCGTGCGGGTTGAGGCCTGCCATGACGAGGCGCGGGGCCGGAATGGCAAAATCGCGGATGAGGGCGTCGTGGGTGATATGCGCCAAGCGCGAAAGGTGCGCGCCCGACAAGGCTTGGGGCACCTGGGCAAGCGGTGTGTGGATTGTCGCCAGCACGACGCGCAGATCCTGGGCCGTCAGCATCATGACGGGCAAGGGTGCCTCGGCTCCGTCGGTGCGGCAAAGCTCGGCAAGATATTCGGTATGGCCCGGAAAGCTGAAACCGGCGGAATACAGGATGGACTTCGCGATCGGCGCCGTAATCAGGGCACGCGTCCGGCCGGCCAGGCAAAATTCGACCCCGCGGGCGATCCAGTCGATAATATGCGACGCGTGCGCGCTGTCGGGCTGGCCTGCGAAAGCAGGTGTGGTCAGAGGCAGGTGTATGACGGGAATGGCGCTGGCAAAAGCACCGGCGGTTTCGGCCGGATCATCTATGCGGGCGACCTGCACACCCAGGGCGGACAGGACGCTGGCGTCGCCCAGCACGCAAAAGGCCAATGCCGGATCATTACGGGCGGCGCGCCAGGCGGCAGCTATGATTTCCGGGCCGATTCCAGATGGATCGCCCATGCTGACGACCAGCGGCGCTGAAGAAGGATATGTCATGACGGCAGCTAAGAACCCTGGCCGTGCAGGTCAAGGTCAAACTGGCGGATGAGCCAATTTATTCCCTGACCGGCTTACTGGTGGTTTTCGATGGTTGCGGCCGAGCGCAGTTCGCGCAGATAGCGCTTGCCCAGCATCGACAGACGTTCGTTGACCAGGTTGCTTTCGACCTGGTCACGCGTGACGGCATTATCGCCGGCCAGCTGACGATCGCAGACATACAGGATATGGACACCCTGGTCGCCGCGCAGGGGCGCCGTCACCTGGTTTTCCTTGAGCGGGCGAAGCGCTTCGGCGTAATTGGCCTTGAGGACGCTGAGCTGCGCATCGCCGAGATCGGTGATCTGCAGGCCGCCGGAGGAGTGCATTTCATCGACGGCATCGCAGGTCTTGGCCTTGCTGCGGAAGCTGGCCAGCTGCGCTTCGGCGGCGCTGACCTGGCCGGTGCCGGCATTGGCGGGCAGGGCGACAGAGGCCTGCTTGAGATGGAAGACCATATCGGCATTGCCGTCGGACTTCTGGCGCAGCAGGTAGATATAGACACCGTCCTTGGTCGTGATCGGTTGACTCATCTCGCCGGGATTGAGAGTCTTCAGTACAGTTTCGACCTGCGGGTCGATATTGCCGGACACAACCCAGCCATCATCGCCGCCCTGCGCCGCAGACGGCGAGTTGGAAAACTGGCGCGCCACGGCCTGGAACGGCGCGGCCTTGGCCTGCATCTGGGTGTAAAGCTGTTGCGCACCCTTCTGGGCATTTTCAATGCCGCCGGCCTGGGTGGCATCGAGGAAGATATCGGAGACCTGATATTGTGGCTTCTGGCCGTCCGAAATGACCTTGTCCATGGTGGCTTCGATCTGCGCCTTGCCGACCGACGCGGACTGGTGATAACGGCCACCGACCAGTTCATTCCAGCCGGTCTGGGCCGAAATCTGGTCGCGCATGGTCTGGGGCTCGACGCCGACCTTCTTGAGTTCGGCAATCAGCTGCGGGCCGGTCAGATTGCTCTGGTGCGCCATGCGCTCGATTTCCTGGTCGACTTCCTTGTCGCTGACGGTGACCTTCCAGTGCACCATTTCCTGCTGCTCGAGATGTTCGTCGATCAGGCTGTTGAGCGCCTGCTGCTGGAAGGCAGCATAGTTCTCGTTGGTAACCTGGACGCCCGAGGTGACGATCAACAGAAGCATGCGCTGCTTCAGGTCGTAGGAGGTGATCATGTCATCGTTGACACCGACCAGCATGCCTTCGCCCAGCGATGGCAATTGCGGCGCCTGGGTGTCCGGCGTCAGGGCGGGTTGCGAAGCCAGGGCAGCCGAACCGGTATCAGGGGTCTGCGGCGTTGCAGGAAAGCCCGTCGGCAGGTCCTGCGCCATGGCGCCGGAATTTGCCGCAAGCATGCCGGCCGCAAGGGCGATCAGGCTGGCCTGTTTCGTGAAACGGGGCAGTCGGGTAAGCGCTGTGGTCAATGTGGACATGATCGGCATGGGAGACGGGTAAACCTGAAGAGGGCTGAGATCAGCGAACGTCGTTGAAATCGGAGTTAGACCCACTCAATGTGGGGAAAATAAGGCTGAAAAGTATCGCCGATTGCGGCTTGCCATTGTGGCTGTAGAGGTTGCTTTCGTCGCGTTGGTAGATGACTTCGTACCAGATGCAATCGTTGCGGTAAATCACACTGACATTCGACCGGCGCCAGGTATTAGCGACGATGTCGCGGTCCAGGCGAGCCGACACCCCCCAGTTCTTGGTGAAGAAATGACGGCCATAGAATTGCAGGTCGCGATAATTGTCGCCGAATCTCTGCAGCTTGCCGTTTACAAGGGTAGGTGTTGTCAGGATGTCGTTGAAAATATAACGCAAAGTCGCAGTTGTGCGGGAGCTGAAGACGCTGGCGCCGACTTCGCCCTGCGCTACACGTCCGGTATCGCTGTCGAGACGCGCGCGGGCGTAACCATAGAGGCCATGATTGGTGTTGAAGCTGCCGTCGACCACCCAATCGGAATTCTGGCGGCCGAGGCCCGACGGATCATAGCTGTAGGACTGACCGTTGATGACGACGTTTTTGAGGAACTGTGTCTCCGGTTTGTCACGCAATGTCCGGCCGATCAGCCCGTCGAGTTGCAGGCCCGACGTAAAGGTGAGTTGCGAGTGCAGGCCGAGATTGAGACGCGAGCCGGCTTCGTAGACGTCGAAACCCGGTGACTTGTTAACCTGGAAAAGCGTCGTCTCGTCGAATTCGACAGACTGGCTGTCTTCGGTCGGCAGGTAGGGGCTTTTCTGCGCATCCGGCGAGATCGCTACCTGGGCGATCGGTTCGATCAGGGCGGTGAAATTTTTGAATTTGCGCACCAGCGGATAGCTGAGGTTTACACCGGCGGTGCCGAGATCGCGCGACACATTGTAGGCCTTGCCGGTCGTGTCGAGATCGGTCTCGTGGTACTCGTCGTGACGCACGTCGAAGAAGGGGCCCCAACGCAGGCCGCTGGCCGTGGTCATGCTGCCGTACCACGACGAGCCGACGCTCAGGCGTGCCGTGTCGAACGGAGTCTGGTTCTGCTGTGCCAGGGTCGGCGCGCCCGAAGCACTGTAGAGCTTGTGCTTAAGCACCAGTCCGGTGGCCGATACAGTCAACTGGCCGCCGAGGATACGATTGCGCGGCGACCAATAGGCCTCCAGCATCGGCGCCATGACAGGATAGACGTCGGAGTTGAAGGCGAAGGGGACACTGGTGTTGAACGGCAGCGCCGGGTTGAAGGTCAGGGGCAGGCCTGTACCGGAATCCAGGAAACCGCCGATGGCCAGGCTTTCGAAATTGGCCATGGACAGGGACACATAGGACGTGTCGGTCTGACGCGTCAGGTGAACCTGGTTGATCAACTCACGAGAGTCTGCCGTCCATTCCCCGACCTGGTCGAAAGCGTTGGGGATACCGTAACGTTCGAACAGGTTGGCATAGTGGTATTTGCGGCCCGTACTGGGGTCGATATAGTCGCTGAGATCCTTGACGTGCTGAGCGGTAAAGCTCCAGCGCCAGTCTTCGTTGATCTTGAAAGCGCCATCGGCCAGCAGGTAGTCGCGGGTCTCGGCATTACCGATCCGCTTGGCGTCGCTGTCGAACATGGCTTCGTTGGTGAAGCCGAAGCGCGCGTCGAGGGTGCCGGAGTAGAAGTTACGCTTGAATTCGAGGTTCAGCAACGGATTGACGCCGGCATTGAACTGCGGGCTGACGATCAGGTAGGTCGAGGGCGAGATTGACCAGAGATAGGGCTGTTCGTACGTCAGACCGCCGCGCTTTCGCGTCAGGCCGATCTTCGGTGTCAGGAAGCCCGAAGCACGATCGAGCTCGGGATCGGGGGTCCACATGTACGGCGTATACAGGACGGGGATGCCCTGCAGCTTGATGATGGCGTTGTTGTAATACACCATCTTCTTGTCCTTGCGCTGCGTGATCTTCGCAGCTTCGATCGACCACGATGGCTCGGTCGTCGTACCGTGCTTACGGCACAGTTCGCAGGGGGTGTAGATGATGTTGGTCAGGCGTGTGGTGTAGTCGTTTACCCGCTCGACGCGGCGGGCAAAAACCTTGCTGTTATCCTTTGCGATGGCCGCGAAGTTTTCGCTGACGCCCGACTCCATCTCGCCATTATAGGTGATCTTGTCGGAATACTGGACCGAGCCATCGTCGTTGATCGTCTGGGTATGCCCCTCGGCCACGGTAACGTCGGCCACCGAATCATAGGTGATCTTGTCGGCGCGGATCGTCTTGTCCTTGTAGCGCATCTCGACGCTACCGGTCGCGACAATGATATTGTCCGTCGGAGTGGTAAACTGGTCGGCCTGGATAAAGGCTGCGCCGGGAACAAGACCGTCGGGGCCGGGAACGCCGGGCGCTGGCTGGCCGGCACCTGCGGGACTTGCCGTCACCGCCTTGGGTGCAGGAACGGACGGGGTTGCAGGTGTGTCGGCAGCGATCTGCGCCATGGCGAATTCGAACGATCGCTCGGTGGCCGACGCCGCCTGCGCAACACCGTTCGTTCCGGCGCCAAACGCCAGGGAAACCAGACCTATGCTCAGCTTGACAGACGTTCTTCTCATCTCAGCCTTGTTGCTCGCTACCCAGGACCTATAACACAAAAATTCCGGCGGTGAATCCCGGATTACCCGCAATCGGCGTACCGTCTACCCATCTTCTGTGTATACCAGCAACGTCATCGCCGCGAGCATGGCCAGGATGGCCGGCGACCAGCCGGCAAGCGACACCGGAATCAGGTCGGCCTTGCCCATCGACGAAAAGAGCTGGTTGACGAAAAAGACGACGAAGCCCAGCGAGACACCCGATACGACCAGTTGCGTCAGGCCGCCCAGACGCATAAGACGCAGCGAGAATACGGCCCCAAGCACCGACATGGCGGCGAACATCAGTGGCGTCGACAGAAGTTGATGCAGCTTCAGACGATACATGACGGTCGGCGAGCCGGCCAGCGCATTGCGGTGGATAAGGCCCGGCAATTCCCAGAAGGGCACCGACTGGGTCGACACGATTTTACGGAAGGCCGCACCCGGGGTAAGATTGGTCGGAATGGTCAGGCTTTCATCGTGCAGCGAGGCGCGACCGGGATGGGCCTCCCACGTGTCGCGCAATTGCCAGTAACCCGGATAGAGGATGGCTTCGGCAGCGTCGTCGCGGCTGGCGAAGAGCGGCACGCCACGGGCGTCGATGTCATAGGTCCAGAAGGTGGCGTGAGTCAGTCGGCCGCGCGCGGCATCGGCGCTGTCGGCACGGATAACGATCTGCTTTTGATTGTCGCCCTGACGCATGTAATAGCCGCTGCCAGCGGTTTGCGGTGCACCGTCATCCAGCGCATTGGCTACCTTTTCATACCGGTCCTGCAGGACCGATGCCACCGGGTTGAGTACGCCGATAGTCAGGATGCCGAAGGCGAAAGCCAGGGCGCCCGCCGGCATGACGAAACGCCACGCGGATACGCCTGCGGCCCGCATGGCGATCAGTTCGCTGCGGCGATTGAGGCCGACGAAGGCGAAGATCGAGCCGAACAGGAAAGCGAACGGCAGCAGGATCAGGATGGAGCTGGGAGATTTTTCCAGGATCAGGCCGATAATGGCGAGGCCGTTGAGATCGCTGCGTGCGCTGACGATCTTGGATATGCCGATATAGTCGATCAGGAATATCAGGCTGGAGACGACCACCAGCATCGACGCGAACATCGCGATGCAGCTCTGGAGGATATAGGTCTCCAGACGGTTGTTACGCCAGGGGTTGAGATAAGAAAACAGGGCTTGCCAGGTCATTGCGCGTCTCTCAACTTAATGGACGCAGGGCAGTGACGGAAAAGGCTGCGCCCTTGCCGGTACGCGCCCGGTCGTGCCTGAGCATCATGCGCAGGCATATGACAATCGGGATAAGCGGTACGGCATATTGCAGGATGTTCAGCAGCGGCACATCGTTGCAGGCGGTTTCCACGATGACGCCCAGGATACGAACGACGGCTGCCAGGCCGGCAGCGACGGCGATCCGTTTGGTGTAGCCACCACGGCTGAAGCTGCCGCCCAGGACGGCGACGATGGCCATCATGATAAAGCTGAGATTGTAAAGCGGACCGCTGACGCGCGCATTGGCCTCGGCTTCAAGCTTGCCGGTATTGTCGCGGTCCCAGGTCCAGCCCAGGGCGGGCAGGGCAGGGTTGGGGAAGAGCAGTTCGCGCATGTAGCGATCGCCTTCCTTCAGCTGCAGGAAGTCGTCATTGCTGAAATAGGGCGTGATATCGATACTGTATTCGTCGAAGGTCGTGTGATCCAGGACGCGCTTTTCCGAAACCGCCTGGGTCGAACCGTGGCGCATCACAAGGATCGATTCGCCGTTGATCGGCTTGATGCGGCCTTCCTTGGCGGCATAGGTCCGGTCTTCGCCGCGCACCGACGGCGTCCGTATGAATATCTGGTGCAGCAGGCCGTTCTGATCGACCTTCTGCACATAGATGGTCAGGCCGCTGGCCGAGGTCGAGAAATCGCCTTCCTTGACCAGGGTCGAGATCAGGTCGTTCTTGATGCGGAATAACTCGCCGCGCATGACGCGGGCCGTCCAGGGTTGCAGGAACAGGTTGGACGCCAGGCTGATCAGGGTAAAATAGATGGCAATGCGAATGATGGGGGAGGCCAGGCGTAGCAGCGGCTCACCGGCGGCACGCGCCGCGGTAATTTCGTGCTCGCTTTGCAGCCGTGTCAGGGCGACCAGGGTGCCGACGAAGAGGCCGATGGGGAAGATCAGGCCGGCCAGTTGCGGCAGGGACAAGAG
Organism: Asticcacaulis sp.; assembly: GCA_965246725.1. Lineage (GTDB taxonomy): Bacteria > Pseudomonadota > Alphaproteobacteria > Caulobacterales > Caulobacteraceae > Asticcacaulis. Next base: position 357,731 of record CBDFFG010000008.1, on the reverse strand, counting down.
AGTGACCTTGGCGAAGGTCCAACTGTTCTGGCCGCGTTCGACCACCAGGTCGAGATTGCCGAGCGACTGGCTGAGCAGGGCGATCGCCGTCAGGGCCACGACGGCGCCGACGACGGGGCCGATCAGCTGGCGAAAGATGTAGCGGTCGAGCGTGCGCATGCGGGCGGTGAGGGGCCTTGAAGCTGTTTCGTATACCGTGTCGCCGACACGCAGAGGAGTGGGGGCGCCGAGGACGGCCGCGCCGCGAATAAATTCGCTCCCCTTTTGACCGCAACTGCGGTTAATTACAAGTAACTAAGCGGACCGCGGCGTGAAATATCCCCCGTCCGGCAGCTATCGCGGCGCGCGCGCAAAAAAAGCTTCATACCGACGGCAAAAAGGCGCATAGACGCAACCCGTTTGCGACATTATTTCGGAGATTTCCATGCAGATTCAGCTTGCCGCCGCCGCTCCCGCCAATGCCATCCGCGCGGTGATTCTCGGCGAGGGCGATGCTGCCAGCCCGGGCTTCTCGCAACTGGATGCCGCGACCGCCGACTATGTCCGCAAGGCGCTGGGCGCCAGCGGCTACAAGGCGGCGAAGGGCAAGGCGCAGTTGCTGGCTTCGCCGGCCGGTTTCGACGGCGCTGCCCTGGCCTTCGTCGGCGCGGGCGATCTGAAAGCGCTGGACGGCGCCGCCATGGAAACCGTTGCCGCCAGCCTGTTCCATGCGGTCAAGGCATCGGGCTTCACGGCCCTCAGCCTCGATGCCACCGGCTATCCTGCCGACGTGGTCGCCTACGCCGTTCTCGCCTTCCACCTGGCGGCCTATCGTTTCGACAAGTATTTCGGCGCCGCCAAGCTGGAAAAGGCGCCGCAGCTGAAGGCGATCACCGTTGTCTGTGACGACGTCGCTGCCGCCGAGGCCGCCTATGCGCCCCTGTCGGCCATTCGTGACGGCGTGCTTTTTGCCCGCGACCTGGTTTCGGAGCCGGCGAACATCCTCTATCCGCAATCCTATGCCGATCGCGTCAAGGGCCTGGAAGGTACCGGCCTGAAGGTCGAGGTCCTGGGCGAGAAGGAAATGACCGATCTTGGCATGTTCTCGCTGCTCGGGGTCGGCCTGGGTTCGCGCAAGGAGTCCAAGCTGGTCATCATGCAATGGAACGGCGCCGGCGATGCCCAGCCCGTGGCCTTTGTCGGCAAAGGCGTGACCTTCGACACCGGCGGCATCTCGATCAAGCCGGCCGAAGGCATGGAAGACATGAAGTGGGACATGGGTGGTTCGGCCGCTGTCGTCGGCACCATGATCGCCCTGGCCAGCCGCAAGGCGAAGGTCAATGCCGTCGGGATTATCGGCCTGGTCGAAAACATGCCGGACGGCAATGCCCAGCGCCCCGGCGACGTCGTCACGGCGATGTCCGGCACGACGATCGAAGTGATCAATACCGACGCCGAAGGCCGTCTCGTGCTCGCCGACGCCCTGTGGTATTGCCAGGATCGCTTCAAGCCGCAATTCATGATCGACCTGGCGACGCTGACCGGCGCCATGATCATCGCGCTCGGCATGGATTACGCTGGTGTGTTCAGCAACAATGACGAACTGGCTGGCCGTATCGCCGACGCCTCGAAGTCGGTGTCGGAAAACACCTGGCGCATGCCGCTGCCGGCACAGTACGAAAAGCAGATCGATTCCAAGATCGCCGATATTCGCAATATCGGCGGCCGTCCGGCTGGCTCGATCACGGCGGCCCTGTTCCTGCAGCGTTTCGTCAATTCTGTGCCGTGGGCGCATATGGACATCGCACCTACCGCGTGGACGAACGAACAACGCATCCCGACGGTTCCGGAAGGCGCCACCGGCTTCGGTGTGCGTACGCTCGACGCCCTGGTCGCCAAGTTCTACGAAGCCTGAGGCAGGCGGGCGTAATTACCGGCATGACCGACATCTGGTTTTATCACCTGGAGCGCACCGGCATCGAGCAGGCCCTGCCGGACCTGCTCGAAAAAGTGGTCGGTCGTGGCTGGCGCGCCTATGTCCACGGTCATGAGGATGACACGATTGCCGGCTTGGATACGCACCTGTGGACCTATATTCCGCAGGCCTTCCTGGCCCATGGTCGCGAAGACGCAGAATTCGCCGATCGCCAGCCGGTCCTGCTCGGCACGTCGGGCAAGATGGTCAATGGCCCGCAAGTCTACCTGTCCGTGGGACCGGTCGATATGCCGGACATGGCGGGTATAGAGCGGGCGCTGATCGTCTTTTCCGGCTTCGATGAAGAGCATCTCGGCTGGGCGCGCGGACAGTGGAAACGATTGAAGGCCGACGGCGCCAGCCTGGCCTATTGGAAACAGAACGACCTGGGTCGCTGGGAGAAGATGCAATGAAGCTGCTGCGCAAACAAAATCTGGTTTTTTCCTGCGCCCTTCTGGTTCTGGCCGGATGTTCCTCCGCTCCGGAACCGGTAAAGGCGCCGCCGGTCGAACAGCCGCAACCCGTGCCGCCGCGCCAGACTTCGCCGCAGATCACGCCGAAACCTTCGGTCAAACCGACCTACAAGCCCCTGGCCAACGACACCTGCGGGGCTAACGACCTGCAGTATCTTGTTGGCAAGCCCCGTACGGAAATCCCGGTGCCGCTCGAGCCGTCCGGGCGCCGCGTCGTCTGCTCGACCTGCATCACCACGCAGGAATACCGTGCCGATCGTCAAACCATCGTGTTCGATACCGACACCGGCTTGATCAAATCCGTAACCTGCGGGTAATCCTGTCGCGGTAAAGTGATCCACGGTTGCGAGGATTGCGTATAAAAACGCAGATGCTCAAAGGTTTAGACTGTCGGATCTCATCTCGATGCTCTGGCGGCGGACTATTTGTAATGCTACCTTAAGTTTATCGTCCGGGCGATTCGGCCCGTTATGATACAGACCACAGGGACGCGCATGGCTGAGATCGAACGCGGCAGGCTAAGAGGCGGTCATATGACCGGTGCGCGCGGCCGACCGGCCGAGGTGCTGCTGGTCGACGACCGACGCAGCGACGCCATACTGGCCGAGCGCGCCTTTCGCGAACTGCCTGTCGAAACCATGGTGACAATTGCGTCAACGGGTGAAATGGCGCTGGAAATTTTACGGCAGGAGGGGGACTATGCAGGCAAGATGTTGCCAGATGTCATCCTGCTCGACCTGTCCCTGCCGCAAATGAGCGGCCTGGACGTTCTCACGACGGTGAAGACCGACGAGCGTCTGAAGCATATCCCGGTAATCGTCATGTCGGCCTCAGGCGCCGGACAGACCATTCTCAAGGCATATCGCACCCACGCCAACGCTTATCTCGTCAAGCCGACGGATATGGCGCAATACCGCCAGGCCATCGCCCTGGTGGAAAAATTCTTTTTTGGACTGGCAGCCTTGCCGGCATTGATCGATGACTGAACCGCGGAGAAAAGACATGCAAGACGTGCGGCAGACGACGACGGCTCAAACCAGCAGTCCGGAGGACGAGTTTCGCGATTTCGCCTATATCGTGTCCCACGACCTGTCGGGACCGGTACGTTCGATTGTGGGCTTCTCGCAACTGTTGACCGAAACCGTCAGCAAGCTGCCCAACGAGGAAGACCGCCTGCATCTCGAACTTGTGCTGGAGAGCGGCCAGAAGCTCAATGAGATGATCCAGGGCATTCTGGTTTTTTCGCGCCTTAATACCGTGCCGCGCGCACCCGAGCTGATCGATCTCGAAATTACCCTGGCCCGGGTCCACATGGAGTTGCAGTCTCTGATCGACGCGACCAAGGCGCAACTGACCTATCCACGCATGCCGGAAGTCATGGCTGATAACGGCCGGATGTTCTCGCTTTTCTACTTCCTGGTCGAGAACGCCATCAAGTTTCGCCGCCCGGACGTGGCGCCTGACATCCGCGTCTTTATCGATGAGCGCGCGACGGAGTGGGAGTTCTGCGTCACCGATAACGGCATCGGCATCGACCCGATGTTTTATGACGATGTCTTTCGCCCCTTGCGCAAGCTGCATACCGACGAGGCCTATCCCGGTGTCGGCATGGGCCTGACCCTGGCGCGCAAGATCGTCCTGCAACATGGCGGCGCCATTCGTATCGAGGCGGCCCCCTCGGGCGGCACGGCTGTTATCTTTACCCTGTCCAAGGCCGGCCCGCAAAAGGCCTGAGCTTTATAAAACCTATAAAAAGGGCGTGGCGCTTGTAGCGCCACGCCCTTTTTGTCGCCTAGTCCACTTTTTCCGTTTCCGGCGGCGTCGTGTCGCTGGCCAGTATGGAGCCGAGGCCGGCCTTGTCGGCGATCAGCATAGCCATCAAGGCCTGCAGGGGACCGGAGGCCATAGCGTCAGGCGAGGCTCCGCCGCCGATAGCGATCTTCGGAACGATATCGACTCCCGACTTTTCCAGGGCCTCTGCGAAGCGTTCGGCGATCTGGCGCGCCAGCTGGTACTTGGCGCCGCCGGAGGCTTCGGCCTGCTTGGCGATTGCCTCGGCCTGGGCCAGGCCGACCTTGGTCGTACGTTCGGCCTCTGCGGCAGCCAGGGCGATGACCTTTCTGGCCTCGCCTTCACCCAGCAACTGGATACGATCGGCTTCGGCCTGGGCCAGGGTGCGGGTCTGGTTGGCCTCCTGTTGCGAGCGCGCCAGATTGGCGCGACCGGCATTTTCCTGCACCTGGATCGACAGGGCCGATTCGGTGATCGCCGTCTGCTGCTTGGCCTGGGCCTCGGCTTCTCGCAGGACACGCTCCTGCTGTGCCGCCAGCACCTGGCGCTCATAGGTGCCGACCTTTTCGTCGGCCAACTGGCGTTGGCGCAACTGGTTGAGGATTTGCTCGATCTGGTCGTTGCCGGGGGCAGCCCGCGGCGTGCCGATCAGAACCTCCTGAAGTTCCAGCGAATAGGTGGCGAACTTGTCCTTCATCTCGACGGCACTGGCCTGCTGGATATCGCTGCGTTGCTGCAATAGCTCAATCAGGGTGCGGGTTTGGGCTATGTTCTTGAAGTAGGCAGACACCATGGGATCCAGGGTTTGTTCCACCAGTTTCTTGATATCGCCGAAACGCTGTACGACCAGCGGCGCCTTGCGGTAGTCGATATGGACGACGACCGACAGGGGCAGGATGGGTTCGAAGGCGTCGCGGGTGATCAGCGAAACTTCCGACAGGTTTTCATCGAACTTGTGCGGGCCGATGGTCGACTGGTCCCATTTCAGGATGAAGTTGGTCGTAGGCACCATCAGAATCTTGCCGGCATAGGGGTTGAAGGCATATTTGCCGGGCAACAGGGGTTCGGACCAAACACCGCGCGTGCCGCGCGCCACCAACTCGCCGTGGCGATAGGCTTCGCCCGACGTGTCCTTGCCGGTTTCGCCGGTATAGGAGACGACGACGCCGACATGGCCGACCTCGATGATGGTCTTTGCGACCTTTTCGACCGTGGCGAACAGGCGGTTGATGAAGTAGCTGCCTTCGACCAGGACCTGCAACTGGCGGCCGCGGCGGCCGCCGGCGGCCAGGAAGGCCTCCGGGTCCTGGAAGTTGTTGTGGAAGGTGGCGGCGTCCGGATCGGTGCCGACGGTCGGGGCGATGATCTGGTCGGCGGGCAGGGACGGGCCGTCGTGGACCGTGACGACACCGATCGTGTCCTCGGCATCTTTGATGACCACGGCGGTGAAGCCGTCGCGGGCGACGATGATGGTATTCATCTCTTCGAACAGGGCGGCATCTGTGGCGTCCAGCTGGATGCCGTAGAGGCGGTCATGCGTCAGGACGACGAACTGGGCCAGGTTTATGGCGTAGGTGCCTTCACGCAGGATCTTGCGTTGCGGCCCCTTCTGGCCGCCGGCCTCGAGGAAGCCGCGCGTGTCCTCGAAATCGACCGCATCGACATTGCGCGCCAGGGTCTGGGTCGATTGCAGGGTCAGGCCGTCACGGGCGAAGACGTAGCCGACGGAGCCTTGCGGAATGGTGACCAGCGGCTGGACGTGCAGCCTATACTGGAACGGTACGAAGAAGTGGTAGCCGCCGCGCAGGACGCCCGGCTGGAAGCCGGCCTGACCCTTCAGGGCGATCAGGCCGCCTGAGATCGAGCCCTTGCCCGACCACAGCTTTTCGACGACGGCAATGTGATTATTGCCGACATAACGGATCGCACCGGACAGGACGACCAGCACGACCAGGACCAGCGCGGCGAGTGCCAGCGCAGCCCAGGGAAGATATCCCGATATCATGTAAAAACCCCCGAGGCACGTCGATGACAGCATCCCCAGCTGTCGATCGCTACGTGCATGTTTTCAGCGGCTTAAGCGGCACAGCTCATGCCGGACCGCAGCCCCTGACGGCTATAATATAGGCCTGTCCATATTGCAGTGCCACAGGCTTCAAGCCAATGTGATCACGGTTGACGGCCGGGCGTCTGTCGGCAACTGTGTCGTCATGATGTGAATCATGAGGTGAATCTTGGCGACTGGTTACAACATCATCCACGACCGTTTTCGCGACTGTATCCGCACCAGCGCACAGATCGAGCGCCTGTATGACGGCTGTCGCTGGAGCGAAGGGCCCGTATATTTTCCGGTCCATCGCGCCCTGGTGTGGAGCGATATTCCCAATGACCGCATGATGCGCTGGGATGAGACGACCGGAAGCGTAAGCGTTTTCCGGGCACCTTCCAACTATGCCAACGGCAATACGGTCGATCGTCAGGGCCGTCTGGTGACCTGCGAGCATGGCGGCCGGCGGGTGACCCGCACGGAGCATGACGGCTCCCTGACGATCGTTACCGATCGCTTCGACGGCAAGCGTTACAACAGCCCCAATGATGTCGTTGTCAGTTCCGACGGCGCCATCTGGTTCACCGACCCGACCTACGGCATCGATACCGACTACGAAGGGCACAAGGCCGAGGCCGAGCAGGATGGCAGCCACGTCTATCGCGTGGCGCCGGACGGTGTCGTGGCGCGGGTTTTGACCGACTTTATCAAGCCCAACGGCCTGGCCTTTTCACTCGACGAGACGAAGCTCTATGTCGTCGACAGCGGTCGCACCCATTTCGCCCATGGTCCGCGCCATATCCGTGTCTTCGATGTGGCGGACGACTGGACTCTGAGTGGAGGCGAGGTTTTTGCCGACCGAGGCAATTACGACGGATTGCGCCTCGATACGGACGGGCGCATCTGGACCAGCGCCACCGACCGGGTTCACTGCTATGAACCGGACGGTACCCTGATCGGCGAAATCATGATCGGAGAAACCGTATCGAACGTCTGCTTCGGCGGGCCGAAACGCAATCGCCTGTTCATTACGGCGACCACCTCCGTCTATTCGGTCATGTTGCCGGTCAATGGTGTGATGACCTTTTAGTATGCGCCGATATTGCGGCCGTCATTGGCGCCGATGGCGGGGCTGCCGGCCCCCAGGTGAAAGTCGCCATGCACCGCATCTGCAAACAATGGATCGACGCCAAGGCGATTGGCATCACCTGACGGTCCATGGGGAAGCTGGTTGTCGACCGGGCCGAAAGTCAGGTTGTTGGTCCAGGCAACGGGCCCGTTGCCCGTATTCTGACCGGTGGCGGCGAACAGGATGGCGCTGTTATGGCTCAATATGCCGGCGCCTGGAATGGCATAGGCGATATTGCCGCGCCAGGTCGTGGCGTCGGAATCAACATTGCTGAGCTCACCGCGCCAGGTGCCGCCGTTCAGCGCATCGCGATGATTGTCGTAGGCCGTGTTGTTCACGACGGTGACATGCTGGCTGAGATAGACCTGGATGCCGGCGCCGCCATTGCCATAGGCGACATTGTTGGCAACCAGGATGGGGTAGGGATAGGGCACCGGGATTTTACGGTCAACATTGAGCGTCTTGTCGACGATGATACCGTTGCCGTCGGTGTGGCAGCCGGGCGTGGCGCAGGCGAAGGTCTCGACATTGTCGTGGCTGATATTGCCGGCGATGACGATGCGCGGCCCCTTATGGTCGGGATCGGAATGCGAATCCTGGACCTGGTAGATCGAGATGCCAGACTCTTGCCAGGCGCTGGTCGCGGCATTGTGGTCGGTTTCGTTGGCCAAAATGAAAAAGAAATCGCTGTCGTTCAGCTGGATGCCACCACCGCCCATATCGTGGATGTGGCAATTCTCCACGGTCAGGTGATGGTGACCGGCATCGCTGTCGGTGGCGATACCTTCGGCTTCGGCCAATCCGTGATTGCCATCGACATCCAGGCCGTCCAGGACCAGCCAGGCCGTATGGATATCGATCATTCGTTGAACTTTAACGGCGGCCACCAGATGGGCGCCGCGCGGTGTTGCCGCGCGGTAGACGACAGGGCCTGTACGCGCGCCTCCGCCGTGCATCAGCCCGATCGTATCCATGATTGAATAGGTGCCGTCGGCCAGCACGGCACAGTCACCACCGCGTAAATGCCCGCTGTCATCAGCCGCGCGCAGGCTGTTCCAGGGCTTTTCCGCACTGCCGTCGCCATTGATGGACACCGGCGCGATATGAAAGGTCCGATCGCAGCGATAGGCCGGCTGGTTTGCGTCGGTGTCCATCAATGGCGACGGCATTGCAGCCGATGAACTGCCGGCCAGAGAAAACACGATTGCGGCTAGCGTAGAAAGTACCATGTTTCGTCCCCCGCGCCGATTATGGTTCGGCGTCACGGGGACTATACCATCAGATGCCGGCTTCCGCCTTGGCGTTTTCGTAGACCTCGGCGGCTTCCATCCACTGTCCTTCGAGCGTGACCAACTGGTCCTCGAGGCGGGCCTTGTCCTTGCCGAGGCTTACGGCCTGCGCCGGCTGCTTGACGTAGATATCGGCGTCGGCCAGCTTCAGGTCGAGCAGCTTGATCTGGTTGCCCAGGCCTTCGATCTGGCGTTCCAGGTCGTCGGCCTTCTTCTTCAGCGGCGCAATGGCGTTGCGGGCGGCGGCGGCGGCCTTGCGGGCCTCCTTCGAATTGACGTTGGACGGCTTGTCCTTGGCCGTTGCCTCGGCTTCCTCGCGTGTCGCCGTCTTGGCGCGCTCGATGACCAGTTTGGCATAATCGTCCATCGAGCCGGTATAGGGCTTCACCGTGCCGTCATTGACCAGCCACAGCTTGTCGGCGACCAGTTCGATCAGCGAGCGGTCGTGGGTGATGATCAGCACGGCGCCTTCGTAGTCGTTGAGGGCGTCGAGCAGGGCCCGGCGGCTGTCGATATCCAGGTGGTTGGTCGGTTCGTCGAGGATCAGCAGGTGCGGCCCGTCCATGGAGACCATGTTGAGCAGCAGGCGGGCGCGCTCACCACCCGACAGGTCCTTGACCTTGGTTTCGACCTTTTCGACCGTCATGCCGAAACTGCCGAGACGGCCGCGACGGCGGGCTTCGGTCTCTTCCGGGCGGGCGCGGCGGATCATCTCCAGCGGCGTGTCCTCCGGATCCATGGCTTCGATCTGGTGTTGATGGAACCAGGCGACAGTCATGCGGCGGTCGCGCCACTGCGTGCCGTGTTTTTCCGTCAGGGCGCCGGCCAGCAGCTTGGCGAAGGTCGACTTACCGGCGCCGTTGACGCCGAGGACGCCGATCCGGTCCTCGGGATCGAGGCGGATATTGACGTTGCGCAGGATGACCGGACCGGTATCGTAGCCGATAGTGACGTCGTCGAGGCGCAGGATCGGCGGCGCCAGTTGCTTTTCCGGCGACGGTATGCGGAAGGGGGCAACCCGGTCTTCGATCGTCGCGGAAATAGGCGGCAGCTTTTCCAGGCGCTTCATGCGCGACTGGGCCTGGGCCGCTTTCGAGGCCTTGGCGCGGAAGCGGTCGACGAAGGACTGCAGGTGGGCGCGCTCGGCTTCCTGCTTGACCTTGTTGGCGGCGTTCAGGCGCGCCTTCTCGGCGCGCATCCGTTCGAAATTGTCGTAATTTCCGGTATATAGATCGAGCTTTTGGCCCGCGACGTGAACAATGGCGTCGACCGATTCATTGAGCAGGTCGCGGTCGTGCGAGATCATCAGGGCGGCATTGGGATAGCGCTTCAGGCGCGCTTCCAGCCACAAGGCGCCTTCGAGATCGAGATAGTTGGTCGGTTCGTCGAGCAGCAGAAGATCGGGTTCGGCCAGCAGGGCGCCGGCCAGGGCGGCGCGCATGCGCCAGCCGCCGGAGAAGTCCGAAATCGGCCGCGTCAGGTCGGCGGTGGAAAAGCCGAGGCCGCTGAGGATTTCCGCGGCCTTGGACGGGGCGCGATCGGCGCCGATGGCATACAGGTCGTGGTGGATTTCGGCCTGGTGGAGCGGGTCCGCCGTCTCCAGCGCCTTGAGCAGGTTTTCGCGGCGGGTGTCGATCGCCAGCACGGCATCGATCAGGTGCTGCGGCGAGGCGGCGATTTCCTGGTCGACCGAGGCGACGCGCCAGGACTTCGGCGTGGTGATCTCACCACCGCCGGGTTGCGACTTGCCGAGGATCAATCCGAACAGGGTCGACTTGCCGACACCGTTCAATCCGACCAGGCCGGCCTTGGTTCCCGGCGGCAGGGCAAGGTTCGCCCCGTCGAAGAAACGTCGGCCGTAAGCATCATAGGTCAGGTTGGTGATCTGCAGCATACGCAAAAACTTATTCAAAAACGGGTTGGCGAAAGAGGCGGGCCTCGCTATAAGCCGCCGCAACGCGAAACACCAAGCAAAAATGGAACTTTCAATGTCCCGTACCTTTTCGATCATCAAGCCTGACGCTACCCGCCGCAACCTGACCGGCTCGATCAACGCCGTTATCGAGGCCGCTGGCCTGCGTATCGTCGCTCAGCGTCGCGTCAAGCTGACGACCGCCCAGGCTGAAGCCTTCTACGGCGTCCACAAGGAACGCCCCTTCTTCGGCGAACTGGTCGGCCAGATGACCGCCGAGCCGGTTGTCGTCCAGGTCCTGGAAGCCGACAACGCCGTGCCGAAGTACCGCGAAGTCATGGGCGCTACCAACCCGGAACAAGCAGCCGAAGGCACGATCCGCAAGCTGTTCGCCCTGTCGATCGGTGAAAACTCGGTTCACGGTTCGGACTCGGACGAGAACGCCGCGCTCGAAATCGCCCAGTTCTTCACCGAAGACCAGATTGTCGGCTAATCCTCAGGGATTATCGAAATTTAGAGCCCCGCCTGTCCGGCGGGGCTTTTTTATTGGCCGACTGTCAGTTCCCGAAGCAGGGGCTGATTGTCATAGACAAGGTCGAGCGCAGCGCTGACGGCGGTGGTAGAGACCGCTACGGTGCGATTGAGGGCGCCATCGTAACTGAAGACGCCACCCAGCGAATGAATATTGCCATCGAAGACGATGCCGACAAGATCGCCATTGGCGGCAATGACCGGTGATCCCGAACTGCCGGCGGCGATATCGTTACTGGTGGCGAAGTTGAAAACCGTATCCGGGTTCAGCCTATCCCTGGCTGCGGCAAAGCGCACCGGCAACTGGTAGGGCGTTTGGTCGGTGGCACGGGCATAGAGGCCGCCAAAGGTGGTGAAGGGCGCTATCGTGGCGCCATGGTAGGTCCAGCCGGCGACAGTGCCGGCCGACAGTCGCGGACTGAAGGTCGCTTCGGGATAGGTCGACGTGCCGTAGGCCTTGAAGCGCAAGGCAGCGATGCTGCCGGCCGCGATACGCGTCGATGTCGTCACCGCGTCCTCGTATCGCTTGCGCATGGCGCGTGCGGCCGGATCGATACGCAGGGCATATTGGATCATCGGGTCGTCGCTGGCGCGAATGGCCTTCATCCCGCCCTGCCACAGGGCCTCACGGACATGGACGTCGTCGAGATGCGTGCCCTGGACCAGGGTCTGGGCCAGGTGTTCCGGCGAGTCGTCGCCCAAAAGCGTTCGCGCCGTCGCGGTGTCTGTCGTGAGATATTCCCGCGCCCTGGACAGTCGGAAGGCATATATCATCTCTTCCAGGGGTTTTGCCTTGGACATTGGCGACACGATGTCGGCCTCGAGCGCCGGCAGGCGGGCGTCGGCATATTCCGGCAAGCGATCGGCCGAGGGCTTCGTTTTTTCCTCGGCGGCCCGCACCAGCTTGCGCGCTACGGCGAACAGGTCCGACATCATCGGCGACTGCTCAAGGAAGTAGTAGGGGGTGTAGAGCTCTGCCTGGGCTGCCTGGGCCTTGGCTATCTGCCGCCAGGGATCGCTTTTCAGCTGATGACCCGATCGTTTGGTGGTGGCGCGCAGGCGTGCGTCCTCCTGGCGTTTCATGGCTATCAGACCGGGATCGCGCAGCGCCAGTTCCTCACCCTGGAGGGCCTTGTAGACGTTTTCGACGTCGTACAGCGTGTCCTGCGCCATCTGGCGGTTGTCGTCGCTTTCCGCCGAGAACTGGATCAGGCGACCGCGCAGTTCGGACAGCATGGCCAGGCGTAAGGGCTGTATGACGTCGCGCAGGGTTTCCAGTTGCGCCGTCGTCATCTGCCGCTGGGTCATACCGGGATCGCCGGCGACGAAGACAGGCTGGCCGTCATGCGGGGCCGTGGCCGTCCAGCGCAGATGATCGGCGGGGTGGACCGGGGCGCCGTCTTCATAAAGACGCAGGAAGCCGACATCGAGGGCATGCCGTGGAAAGTTGAAATTGTCGGGATCGCCGCCAAAAAATGCCGCCTGGAATTCCGGAGCGAATACAAGGCGAACGTCGCTGTACCTGCGGTATCGGTAGAGGACGTACTGGTTGCCGTCGTACAGGCTGACAACCTGGCAGCGGAAATGTCGGTCGTCGTTACACGCGGCTTTTTCCAGCCCGGTCATCTTGATCCGGCGCGCCGTCATCAGGCCGTCTCCGGTCTTGCCGTGAGAAGCCACGACGACCTGTTTGCTGACGTCGGTGGTGGAGAGCAGGATGTCGGCTGCGAGGCCTGGGCAGGTCTTTTCGTCTTCGCGGGTTGTTGTCAGGAAACCATCCGCGACATAGTCATGGTCGTCGCCGGACAGCTCCCGGGCGCAGTCGCTGACGCAATGCTGGTTGGTGACCACAAGCCCATCGGGAGACACGGCAGCGCCGGAACAGCCGATATTGAGTCTGACCGCCGACGCCTGGATGTGAGCCAGCCAACTGGCGTCGAGCTTCGTACCATGGGTGGCATTGATGCGGGCGAGCGGGGCGTTGTCGAAGGTCCACATGCCTTCGTCGGCCGCGGCCGGCGCGGCCGCCAACATCAAGGCCGGCGCGGTAAACATCAGCAGAATAGCCGGCGGGACGACAGATCGTATCATCTGTCGACCTTATGGCCGTGTGATCACAGTGTAAACCCGCTTAGCGGTTCTTCAGTACCTGGCGCAGGGCGGCCGGATAAAGCTGGTGCTCCTCGCGCAGGACGCGGGCCGCCAGGCTGTCGGCCGTATCGTCGGCCAGTACGGGGATACGGGCCTGGGCGATGATCTCGCCTTCGTCGACGCCCGGCGTCACCCAGTGCACGGTGGCGCCATGTTCCTTGACCGCGGCCTCGATGGCGCGTTCATGGGTATGCAGCCCCTTGAATTCGGGAAGCAGGGCCGGGTGGATATTGATCATGCGGCCTCGCCACTGCTCGACCAGCCACGGCGTCAGGACGCGCATATAACCGGCCAGGCAGATGAACTCGACGCCGGCGGTGCGCAGGGCGGCATCGATCTCGCGTTCATGCGCTTCGCGGTCCTTGCCGTACGGCTTGTGATCGACGGCCAGGGTCGCAATGCCCTGCGCGGCCGCCCATTCCAGACCGCCGGCGGTGGGATCGTTGGAGACGACAAGAACGAACTCGGCCGGAAAGTCGGGCGCCCTGGCGGCCTCGACCAGGGCCATCATGTTAGAGCCGCGGCCCGAGATGAATATAGCCGTCTTGACCTTTGACATAATTACGCTTTTGCCGCCAGCTGGCCGCAGACAAAGGCGTCTTCGCCGGCATTGAGCAGGGCTGCCAGGACCGCATCGACATCCTTGGGCGCGACATAGATGACAAAGCCGACGCCGCAGTTGAAGGTCCGCAGCATCTCCTGCTTGGCGATACCGCCGGTCTGCATCAGCCATTCGAATACCGGCGGGAAGACCCACGAATCGAAGTCGAAAGTGGCCGTCAGGTCGTCGCGGACAGCGCGATCAGGGTTGTCGATCAGGCCGCCGCCGGTGATGTGGGCACCGCCCTTGATCAGGCCGGCCTTCATCAAGGGCAGGACGGTCTTGATATAGATACGGGTCGGTTCCAGCAGGGCCTGGGCCAGGGACAGGCCCTTGGCGAAGGGCGCGTCCGACGACCAGGACAGGCCCGAGACTTCCACCACCTTGCGGATCAGCGAGTAGCCATTGGAGTGCGGACCCGACGAGGCCAGGCCGATGATGACATCGCCTTCACGCTGGTCGTCGAGACGGGGCAGGACCTTGTCGCGGTTGACGGCGCCGACGCTGAAACCGGCCAGGTCGTAATCGTCATTGCCGTACATGCCCGGCATTTCGGCCGTTTCGCCGCCGACCAGGGCGCAGCCGGCGCGCTTGCAACCTTCGGCAATGCCGGCGACGACGCGCTTGGCAGTGTCGACGTCGAGCTTGGACGTGGCATAGTAGTCGAGGAACATCAGCGGTTCTGCGCCCTGGGCCAGCAGGTCGTTCACGCACATGGCCACCAGGTCGATGCCGACCGTATCGTGGCGGTGGGTTTCGATGGCGATCTTCAGCTTGGTGCCGACGCCGTCGGTGGTGGTGACGATCAGCGGATCTTCGTAACCGGCGGCCTTGAGATCGAACAGGGCGCCGAACCCGCCCAGCGAGGCTTCCGCGCCCGGGCGGCGGGTGGCCTTGGCCAGCGGCTTGATGGCATCGACCAGGGCTTCGCCGGCGTCGATATCGACGCCCGATTGCGCATAGGTGAGGCCATTTTTCAGTTCGGACATTATGGAAATTTCCTGCGCGATGAGCTAAGGGAGGATTTTGGCGCCTGCTATAGCCACAATCGCCTGCGTAAAAAAGACCTTTGGCGGCTTTTTCGCGGCAAATCCGCTCTGCCATGCGCAGGCGCGGTGAGATTTGCCTTTACGCACGTCCGCTTTTGGAGTGTGATTGCGGCGAAAGAACAAGAATCAAAAGCACCTCGGCGGCCGTCGGCCACCGTGGATTTTCCTTCATACAATCAGCGCATCAGACCATCGGCTTCATCCGGACCCTGATTGCGTGGGACCTGAATATGACAAGCCCGATTACCACCACCTCCGACCTGATTGCCTTCTGCGACCTGCTGAAAGTCGCCCCCTTCATCACGGTCGATACCGAATTCATGCGGGAAACGACCTACTGGCCGAAGCTGTGCCTGATCCAGGCCGCCAGTTCCGATCATGCCGGCATCATCGATCCGATGGCCAAGGGTATAGATCTGCAGCCCTTTCTCGACATCCTGGCCGACGAGTCGATTCTCAAGGTTTTCCATGCCTGTCGCCAGGATATGGAGATCTTCGTCAATCTCGGCGTCATGCCCAGGCCGATCTTCGATACCCAGGTCGCCGCCATGGCGGCCGGATACGGCGATCAGGTTGCCTACGATTCGCTGGTGCGCCAGAAGCTGAAGATCGACATCGACAAGGGCTCGCGCTTCACCGACTGGACGCGCCGGCCGCTGTCGGATCAACAATTGCAATATGCGCTCGGTGACGTTACCCACCTGGCCAAGGTCTATATCCGCCTGCGTGATCGTCTCGACCGCGAAGGTCGCCTCGAATGGGTGTCGGAAGAGATGAAGGCCCTGACCCAGCCCAGCCTCTATTCGACGTCGCCGGACGATGCCTGGCGCCGACTCAAGCCGCGCAAGAATTCGGCCAAATATATGGGTGTCTTCGCCCAGGTTGCGGCCTGGCGCGAACGTACCGCCCAGGAACGCGACATCCCGCGCGGCCGTATCCTGAAGGACGAGGGCGTCGACGAGATCGCTACCCAGGCGCCGACCGATTCTGCCG
The DNA here is from genome assembly GCA_965246725.1 of Asticcacaulis sp. GTDB lineage: Bacteria > Pseudomonadota > Alphaproteobacteria > Caulobacterales > Caulobacteraceae > Asticcacaulis. Next base: position 341,811 of record CBDFFG010000008.1, on the reverse strand, counting down.
CCTTCGACCATCTGCGCTCGACCTCCAAGGGTTTTGGCGCGTCGAAATTCGGCCAGGAACTGTCCGATATCATCCGCGCCGTCCTGAAGAACCCCGAAGCTTATGCGCCCAAGGTCGAAAAGGGCGCGCCCCCGGTACAGGTCCCGGCCTCGGTGGTCGAATTGTTGAAGGTCCTGCTGCGTATTCGCTGTGAAGAGGAAAACGTGGCGCCCAAGCTGCTGGCGACCGTGTCGGATCTCGAGAAGATCGCGCTCGACGACGATGCCGATGTGCCGGCCCTGCATGGCTGGCGCCGAAAGGTCTTCGGCGAGGACGCCCTGCGTCTCAAGCGCGGCGAACTGGCCCTCGTGTTGAATGGCACCAAGGTCGAGGTCGTCGAACTCGACTGATATCAGCTCAAGCGCCGCATGGCTCGCCGCATAAGCGGCGGCGTGCGGTCGCACGCTCCCAACGGCGGAGGACGTAACCTTATTCGCCGTTGGTATAAGCCGCTAAATATCGCTTCCGGCAATCGCCGTTCTGCGTTAACCATTTGCAGGACGGTGATTATGCCGGATTCGATGGGAGGGCGGTTATGGTCGAGAAGGTCGCAGCAACCAATACGGTCGCCGTCAATGGCGGGCTGCTTACCGCGGTCAAGGTCGGTCTTTTCCTGTTTGCCATGGTCCGGCTCGCCTGCGTTATCTTTGGCGCCTGGTGGGCCGCTTTGTCGCGTCCCATGATCAAGGGGCTGCTGCAAACGGCGCAACTCGCCAATATCGAAGTTACCGTCAATTACATCCTCGGCACGGCGATCTTTCCGCTGATCATGTCGGTCCTGGTCGTTTTAGCGCCCTTGTTCGGCTGGTGGATCTATTCACGCGTCGATGGCCAGAAGCAGAACATGGTCGGCTGGACCAGTGCCGTGGTTTTCGCCATCGGTGACGCGGCCCTGACCTTCGTCTTCAGTGCGTCACAGATCGCCCTCGGCTATCACATCGATATCTTCGGCATGATCGTCGGCGAGGTCATCGTGATCCTGTGGATCATGTTCTTCATGGGCCTGGGCTTCAATATCGCCAAGCTGTTCAAAGCGAAGCTCTGAGTTCAACTTTTTACGATCGTCAGATTGAGCTTCAGCGCCTGTGACAGGGCGCGAGCGCGGCGGCGTGTCTGTTCGCCGAGCAACAGATCTTCCCAGCCGGGCTGGGCGCTGAGTACCAGGTGGCGCTCCTGCTGACGGATGGAGGCTAGGTTCAGCAGCTTCGAAGACTTGGCCGACAGGTCGCAGCCCAGGCGTAACAAAAGACCCAGCTGCGTCGCCATGTTGAGCTTGTCCTCCCCCAGTATGCGGCTGATCAGCACGGGTTCCTTGGTATAGGCGTCGCCGCTGTAGCGCGTGAACAGGGTGCAGGCCAGGAAGACACGTTCCTCATGGCTCTGCCCGGGGATGGGCGCGCGCAGGACCTGATCGCAGGCGAGATCGGCGCGGTGGTCCGGGTGCAGGCTGGCGCCGATGTCGGCCAGCTTGGCGGCGGCGCGCACCAGCTTTTCCGGTGGCCGTTCGAACAGGCCGTCGGCGGACGCATAGAATTCCAGGGCCCAGGTCGCCAGTGCCGGCCCGAGATTTTCGTTGATGCCGAGGCGATTGCCTAGCGCCGCGCAGCCGGCGATCAACGGATCGTCATTTTTCAACTCGGGCTGCAGGGCGTCGAACAACAGGCCTTCGCGCAGTCCGAACGCCGAGAAGCACAGGGTGTCGAACTTGAAGGTCTCGATCAGCCCCTGCAGGACCAGGGCGGCATAGGAGATGTTTTCCAGCCGACGCTTGGTGACGCCCGGCACCTTTTCCAGCGATGACGGCGACTGCGTGGCGATAAGCCGGGCGATCGACATGGCCTCGCGTGCCGGGAGCTCGAACTGCTGGATGACGTGCAGGGGATAGTTCTGCTTCTGCATCCAGATCAGGGCCAGGTTGCGCCAGGCGCCGCCGACGGCATGGAACTGGCCACCGGAGAAACGCGGCTGCAGGGGCGCCAGTTGCGCCATGAGGAAGTCGTAGGTGCGCTCGATCTCGACAGGACGCGGCGCACCCAGGGCAAACGGGCCGAGTGGCAGGGTGACGCCATTGCTGCCGGGTTCGCCGTCGAGCCGGATCAGTTCCAGGCTGGAGCCGCCAAGATCGCCGACGACGCCCTTGGCATCGAGATGGCCACAGTGGACGCCCTGGGCGGAGTAATAGGCTTCTTCGGCGCCACTAAGCGTACGCACGACAAAACCGGTCTGCTCCAGAACCTTGGCGACAAAGGCCGCGCCGTCGGTGGCTTCGCGCACAGCGGCCGTCGCAACGGTGTGGATGCGCTCCAGATCATAGGATTCGAGAATGGCGCGGAAGCGGCGCAGGGCGATCAGGCTTTCGCGCACGCCGTCGGGATGAAGGCTGCGCGTGGTGCGCATATCGCGGCCAAGGCCGGCCAGGACCTTTTCATTGAACAGCGGCCAGATCGACCGGCCTTCGATGCGATAGATGACCAGACGGACCGAGTTCGAACCAATATCGATGACGGCGGTATTATACATCAACGGACGCTGGCCCGAATCCGCACCTGCGTCGGCGGAAGCGCCGGGAGATGGTTTTACAGTATCGTGCATGCACCCCTCGGTCGGGCCGGCCATCAGGATTCGCGGACGAAGTCCGAAAGGAAGGGTTTGCGCCCTCGGGCGACAAAAAAGCAAGTGCTATTTTGCCGCCTCCATCCTCTTTCAGCTCAGTCGCCGCATGGCTCGCCGCCCATAGAAGTGTGCTAACACTTCGCTCCTTGAGCACGAAGCCGGCGGCGTGCGGTCGCACGCTCCCAATGGCTGATTTGCCATTGGTATTATTTTCTCGCACCGACGTGGTCGAAGGCCTGCGGCAAGACCTTGGCGCCGCGGCCACGGCCGGACAGGGACGGGTTGGTCATGAAATAGTCGTGTGCCGAGAAGGGCTTGTCGAGCACCGACGTATCGATATGCGAGTAGATGCCGTCAGAACTGAGGCGCCAGCTCTGGGCCTCGTCGTTCAGGTTCGCGACCATGATCTGGTCCAGGACCTGGCGGTGGACGGTCGGGTTTTCGATCGGGATCAGGGTCTCTACACGGCGGTCGAGATTGCGGCCCATCCAGTCGGCCGAAGAGATGAAGACGCGCGCCTGGTCCGACGGCAGGACGTGGCCATTGGCGAAGCAGACGATACGCGAATGTTCCAGGAAGCGGCCGACGATCGACTTGACGCGGATATTGTCGGATACGCCCGGCACACCAGGACGCAGGCAGCAGATACCGCGGATGACCAGGTCGATCTGCACGCCGGCTTGCGAGGCCTGGTACAGCTTCTTGATGATGGGCGGATCGACCAGGGCGTTGAGCTTGGCCCAGATCTGAGCGGGCTTGCCTGCCTTGGCGTTCAGGATCTCCTGATCGATCAGATGCATCAGGCCGAGCTTGAGCGTGACTGGCGAGAAATAGAGCTTCTCCATTAACTCCGGCCGGGCATAGCCGGTGATGAAGTTGAAGATGCGCATGGCATCGCGGCCCATTTCCGGGTTGGTGGTGAACAGGGACAGGTCGGTATAAACCTTGGCCGTGATCGGATGGTAGTTGCCGGTGCCGAAGTGACAGTAGGTACGCAGGGATTCCCCTTCGCGACGCACGACGACGGACAGCTTGGCGTGCGTCTTGTATTCGACGAAGCCGTAGACGACATGGACGCCGGCGCGTTCCATGGCGCGGGCCCAGCGCATGTTCGCTTCTTCATCGAAACGCGCCTTGATCTCGATCAGGGCGGTGACATTCTTGCCCTGTTCGGCGGCCTCGATAAGGGCTGCGACGATCGGCGAGTCCTTGGAGGTGCGATAGAGGGTCTGCTTAATGGCGATGACGTTCGGGTCGCGCGCCGCCTGGCGCAGGAACTGCACCACCGCGTCGAAGCTTTCGAACGGATGGTGGACCAGGATGTCCTTTTCGCGGATCGAGTTGAAGACGTCGCCGCCATTGTCGCGGATACGCTCAGGGAAGCGCGGCTCGAACGGCTTGAACTTCAGGTCGTTGCGATCCGACGGGATCAGCTTGGACAGTTCGGCCATGCCGAGGATGCCGTTGATCTGGACCTCGTCCTGGGGGGCGACGTGTAGCTGTTCGATGATGAAGGTGCGCAGGTCTTCCGGCATGCCTGAGTCGATTTCGACGCGGACGACGGAACCGAGGCGGCGCTGTTTGATCAGGGCCTCGAATTCGCGCACCAGGTCTTCGGCTTCTTCTTCCAACTCGATATCGGAATCGCGCAGGATGCGGAACAAGCCCCGTGCGGTGATGTCGAAACCGGGGAAGAGCTGGCTGAGGAACAGCGATACGAAGTTCTCGAGGCTGATGAACTTGCGGCGCGTGTCGCCGGCGCGGCGCGTCGTCTGCTCGACCTCCCAGAAGCGCTTCACCCCGGTCGGGATCGGCACCAGGGCATACATCGCCTTGTTGTCGAAGCGACGGATCAGCTTCAACACGATCGAGAAGCCGAGATTGGGAATGAAGGGGAAGGGGTGGGCCGGGTCGATGGCCATGGGCGTCAGGACGGGGAAGAGTTGCGTCTCGAACTGACGTTCCAGCCAGGCGCGATCGGTCTTGTTGACGTCCTTGGGGTCGAGGACGATCAGGCCGTTGTCGTCGAGCTGGTTGCGGATCTGCAGCCAGATGGCCTGTTGCTTGGCCATCAGCTGGCTGGCGACGCGGTTGACCGAATCGAGTTGTTCCTGCGGCGTATGACCGTCTTCCGAGAGGACGCGGACACCTTCGCGCACCTGGCCCTGCAGGCCGGCGACGCGCACCATGTAGAATTCGTCGAGGTTGTTGGCCGAGATCGACAGGAAGCGCAGGCGCTCCAGCAGCGGGTGGCGCGGGTTTTCCGCCTCTTCTACGACGCGCTTGTTGAAGGCCAGCCACGACAGTTCGCGATTGATATAGAAGGCGCCGCCGAGACGCTCCAGAGCATTGAGGTCGATGATCTCCGGCTGGGCCGGGACAACCTCGCCAAGGCCCGCCTGGGCTTCGGCCAGGGCGGATTCGGCCGCGTCGGCGGCTTCGGTAGCGGGGCGGGCGGCGGAGGAATCGGTCATGGTGTCAGATCAAAAAATGGCGGGAGGGGATAGTGGCAACTATAGCGCTGTTTTCACGACCGACACCCGAAAAAGGCGCAGGCGGCTGAATTAATCTTCGTCGTCCAGTGGCAGCCTGTCGCTGTCCTCGAAAAAGGCGCGCACCAGGCCACGGTTGAAGGCACGGCCATTGGCATAGTGCTCCAGTTCTGTGACAATTTTTTGGGCGGCGCTGACGCTACGATCCATGCGGCCGGCGATATAGGCGATGGCGTCGGGCGAGGGCGAGATGGCGCGCTCGCTGAACAGCTTGTGCAATATGGCCGACAGCAGGTCGTCTTCCGGCTCCGGCACAGTGACAACGCGCATGGCGCCCAGGCGCGACTTCAGGTCGGGCAGGGCAACCTGCCACTGCAGCGGCTGCCGATCCGTCAGCAGGACGAGGTGATGCCCGGAAACCTGCACGGCATTGTAGAGGTGGAACAGGACCTCTTCGGAGGCCCGTTCCGCGTCGTCGACCACTACGCTCTGCGGCGGCAGGCTCGCGACGTCCAGCGATGCCGTATCCCCTGCCGTGACAAACCGGGCGCCGGTTTCAGCAGCAAAGATATGGCCGAGATGGGTTTTGCCGCTGCCCGTGGGGCCGAGCAACATCAGGTGCGGTGAAATCCAGGTGTCCGGGTGCAGCAGCACATCGAGAACCGCGCCCAGGCCCGCGTCGGTGATGAACTGGTCGCGGCTGAAGCGGTCGGGGGACTGGAGATCGAGGGGCAACTGATGGGACATGTCGCATCCGAGTCTAGGCGGCTGCGGCCCAAATGACAACCGGCGCGGTTGTGGAGCGCTTACGCCGCTTGTGGATCAACCCGTTTGAGCCGGGCGGCATACCACAGTCCCACACCTGCCGCGGCAAAACCGGCGGCGGCGCCGACGCCCAGGGCCAGGCGTGGCCCGAAGCGGTCGACGACCCAGCCGACGATCGGTGCCCCGATCGGTGTGCCACCCAGGGCGATCGCCAGCAGGATGGCCATGACGCGGCCGCGCATGGCGGGCTCGGTCGACAACTGGACCAGGCTGTTGGTGCTGGTGGTGAAGGTCTGGGCGGCGATGCCGATGACGACGAGCACGGCCCCGAACGACCCATAGGTCGGCATGACGGCGGCAACCGTCAGCCCGATGCCGAACAGGGCAGCCCCGCCGATTAGCAAGGACAGATGGGGTTTGGCGCGGCGAGCGGCCAAAAGAGCGCCGGCGACCGAACCGATGGCCATGGTCGAGGTCAGGAGGCCATACTGGCCCGCGCCCTTGTGGAACACCCCGACAGCCATGGTCGAGATGAAGATGGGAAAATTGAGACCGAAGGTGCCGACCAGGAACAGCATGAACAGCACGGCCTTCAGATCGGGCCGCTTCCACACGTAGCGAAAGCCGTCGACCAGGCCGCCACGCGTCGGCCGCGACCGGTGGCGCGGCTGCAGATCCGCAACGCGCAGGGCAGCCAGCGCGCTGATTGTGGCGATGAACGACGACGCATTGATGACGAAGACCCAGCCGGAGCCGACACTGGCGATCAGTACGCCGGCGACGGCCGGGCCGATCATGCGTCCGGCATTGAACGAGGTCGAGTTAAGCGCGACCGCATTGGACAGGTGTTCTTCCGCCACCAGCTCCGAAACAAAGGTCCTGGCGCGCAGGGGCGTCGAAGGCCGAGACACAGCCGAGCAGGAAGGCGAAGACATAGACGTGCCACAACTGCACCCGGTGTGTCAGGGTCAGTATGCCGAGGCCGAGCGCCAGAAGGGCCATGATCCCCTGGGTAGCGAACAGGACCTTGCGGCGGTCGACATGGTCGGCGACGAAACCGCTGATGGGCAGCATCAGGACCTGGGGGCCGAACTGCAGAGCCATGACGATGCCGACGGCTGTGGCGTTGTTATGCGTCAGTTCGGTAAGGACGATCCAGTCCTGGGCCGTGCGCTGCATCCAGGTGCCGATATTGGAGACGATGGCGCCGCCGGCCCATAGGCGATAATTGCGTCCACGGAGCGCGCGAAAAGTTCCGGCCGCTGATCCGGTCATTGCCCCAGCAGTGCGATGACGTCCTCAGCTGTGCCGCTTTCGCCCAGGCGCGGGAAGATGCGGGCGACGCTGTTGGCGTGGGCGTCGGCGTTCATGTCGGTCATGGTGTCGGTCACCGGGGTGACGTTGAAGCCGTACTCGTGGGCAAAGCGCGCTGTCGGACTCGACGCCTATGCTGGTCGCGACGCCGCATATGACGACTTGCGTAATGCCAGCGTCCTTGAGTGTCTTGTCGAGGCCTGTGCCGGTAAAGGCGCCCCAGGTGTGCTTGGTGATAAGAATATCCGACGGTTGTTGATTTAGCTCCGGGACGAGTTCGGCCCAGTCGGCGCTGCGCGGGCCGCCAGCCGGTTGCTCGTTGCGCCCAGGGGCGCCGCCGGCGACATTGACCAGGACGACCGGAAGGTCCTTTGCCCTGAAGGCCGCGGCCAGGCGGGCGGCGCGGGCGACGATATCCATCGTTGGATGCGCGGTCGGAAACGCGACGATGCCCTTTTGCAGATCGATGACAATAAGGGCGGTGCGGGGGTCGAGGGTGGTGAGAGCCATGGGGAGACCTTAATCGGTTAGGCGTTTAAGCAGGGCGACGGCGACGGTCAGGGTGTCCTGTTCCGCCGGGGAGAGTTTCAGGACGAGATTGCGGTAAAGCCAGTCTTCGCGCGACGCTCGGCTGGCCAGGATCAGGTCACGTCCGGTCTGGGTCAGTGACAAAACGGTCTGGCGGCCATCGTCGGGGTCCGGGGCGCCGGTAATCAGACCCTGGGTCTTCAGGGGCGCGAGGGTTTCACCGAGCGACTGTGAGCGCACGCCCTCGGCGCGCGCCAGGGTCGTCAGGGTAGCCGGACCGTCACGCTCGAGGCGGCCGAGAACATGCATTTGCGGCAGGGTCAGGTCACCGAGCTGCGCCTGTTCGCGCAGGCGCCGGATCAACTTGCCCGCCACAATACGCAGGTCGGTTGCCAGCAGGTGTTCGGCGTCGGAAGGGGAGATGTTTGTCATGTCGCCAGAATGCGCCAGATGCGAAGGGAAACTACAAAGGTTTCCTACCTATCATGGCGCAGCCTGTCAACCGGCACAGGTGCGCCGGCCGACCTTATGGCGGATCGAGCTTATGAATTTATAGCTGTCGTCCGTCCGGATGCGAAAGCCGGCGCGTCAGGCCGGGCAGGCGGGTATCAGGTACGTTTTGTGTTGTCGCTTGCCGTGGCAAGGATACCCTTGGACAGGGTTGAGCCAACGCTGACGGCAGGGGCGGCCTTGTCTTTCTTCGGCTTGCGGACTTCGCGTCCGCTGCGCATTTGACCCTTGGCCATGATATGTCTTTCTCCAGTTTTTAGGCTGGCTCCAGTTTTTAGGCTGGTTGTTATGATTATTCGCGCAACCAGGTGCGTCGACAGGCGGTGGTGTGACACATATTCGGGGAATCCATAAGGGAATTCGCCTCGACGACATCACATCATGGTCATGCGATTATTTATGCGCGTCCGTGCCTGCAAATATAGTGGCACCGACCTCGCAATACGACCTGCTGGTTTTCTTATTTCCCCGGGATTTTATCTTTGCATCCGGATACAAAAAAAACCGGTCAAAGGCCGGGCTCAAAACGGATCTGTTTGCTATCGCCATACCGGGTGTCAGCCGACACATACGCCGTTACAGTAGACCAATGTTCGTGTGCCATTGCCACCGTGCGACATTTTCACCAGCGAGAGGACGAAGCGGTTGCCGGCCGGCAGAAATTCAGAAATCAACGACGAGTCGATGAAGACGGCGCGCCCGCAATTGTACAGGGCCAGCCGAATACTGTCGTTGCGCATGGCCTTCATATAGGCCCATCGGCAGGTATCTTCCGTGATAGACATGACCATCTCCCATATATTTGGCGTAGAATGTACGCTTCCTTTCATAAGGATTACATATGGATCGACGGCCACATTATACACGTGATCACCGTGGGCACTTGCGGCGTTTGGCCTGCGCGGCGGGACTTCAGGCTTGACTTTCACAACACAACATGTGCCCTACGCCCCTTGATTTAAAGCCAGATTCCCAGGCCAGATTCTTGGGCCAAATTCTCAGGTTACCCTATGCACATCTATCGTTCCCACACCTGCGGCGCCCTGCGCGCATCGGATGCCGGCGCCGAGGTCCGCCTGTCGGGCTGGATCCATCGCAAGCGCGATCACGGCGGCCTTCTGTTTATCGACCTTCGTGACCATTACGGCCTGACCCAACTGGTCTTCAATCCGTCGTCGCCGGGCTTTGCCAAGGTCGAACGCCTGCGCGCGGAAAGCGTCATCCGCGTCGACGGCAATGTCGTGGCCCGTGACGCCGATGTGGTCAATCCGAACCTGCCGACCGGTGAAATCGAAGTGGTCGTTGCCGATGTCGAAGTGCTGTCGGAAGCCGCCGAGCTTCCGCTGCCCGTATTCGGCGAGCCGGAATATCCCGAAGAAATCCGCCTGAAGAACCGCTTCCTCGACCTGCGTCGCGAAACGCTTCACCGCAATATCGTCCCTGCGTTCGCGCATCATCGCCGACATCCGTCAGCGCATGATCGACCAGGGCTTCCTGGAGTACCAGACCCCGATCCTGACGGCTTCGTCGCCGGAGGGCGCGCGCGACTTCCTGGTGCCGTCGCGCATGCACCCGGGCAAGTTCTACGCCCTGCCGCAGGCGCCGCAGCAGTTCAAGCAGTTGCTGATGGTCTCGGGTTTCGACCGCTACTTCCAGATCGCCCCGTGCTTCCGCGACGAAGACCTGCGCGCCGATCGCAGCCTGGAATTCTACCAGCTCGACGTCGAGATGAGCTTCGTCACGCAGGAAGACGTTTTCGCCGCGATCGAGCCGGTCATGCACGGCCTGTTCGATACGTTCGGCGAAGGCAAGCGCGTCTCGTCCTATCCGTTCCAGCGCATCCCCTACAAGGAATCGATCAGCAAGTATGGTTCGGACAAGCCGGACCTGCGCAACCCGATCGAGATGCAGGACGTATCGACCCACTTCGCCGGTTCGGGTTTCAAGGTGTTCGCCTCGATCCTCGAAGGCGAAAAGACCGCTGTGTGGGCCATCCCGGCCAAGGGCGGCGGATCGCGCGCCTTCTGCGACAAGATGAACTCCTGGGCGCAGGGCGAAGGCCAGAAGGGCCTCGGCTATATCTTCTGGCGCACGCCGGAAGGCGCGTCCGAGGGCATCGAGGCTGCCGGCCCGATCGCCAAGAATATCGGTGACGAACGTACCGAGGCCCTGCGTCAGCAACTGGGTCTCGAAAGCGGCGACGCCGCCTTCTTCGTCGCCGGCAAGGTCGATGAATTCTACAAGTTCGCCGGTCTCGCCCGTAACAAGGTCGGCTTCGACCTGAACCTGGTCGATGAAGACCAGTTCAAGTTCTGCTGGATCGTCGACTTCCCGATGTTCGAGTGGAACGACGACGAAAAGAAGGTCGACTTCTCGCACAATCCGTTCTCGATGCCGCAAGGCGAGATGGATGCCTTGCTGAACAAGGATCCGCTCGACATCCTGGCCTATCAGTACGACATCGTCTGCAACGGCTATGAACTGTGCTCGGGCGCCATCCGAAACCACAAGCAGGAGATCATGCTGAAGGCCTTCGAGATCGCCGGCTACGGCCACGATGTCGTCGAAAGCCAGTTCGGCGGCATGCTCAACGCCTTCAAGTACGGCGCCCCGCCGCACGGTGGCCTGGCCCCCGGCATCGACCGCATCGTCATGCTGCTGGCCGGTCAGCAGGCCATCCGCGAAGTCATCGCCTTCCCGCTGAACCAGCAGGGCCAGGACGTGATGATGAGCGCGCCTTCGGACGCCCTTGACAAGCAACTGAAGGAACTGCACATCCGCACGGCGTTTGCCGATCAAGTTGTAAAATCTATGGGGTGTGGGTCCTTCCGGCCCCGCGAACCTGTTTCCGCAAAAGCCCTGTCCGTTGGACAGGGCTTTTTGTTATCCCAGCCCAATAAACAGGTTGGCGGTCAGGCGGCCCTTGCGCGGGTCGGCCGACAAAAGTTCCGGCCGGACAAGGCCGGAATGCAGCAGGTTGCTGGGGTAGATGATCATCCGGTTGAAGCGGGCATCGACATGGCCGATGCGCTCGTAGTCGGCGTCGCTGTCCTGGAAATAGCCGGCCGGCTGCGCCTGGCGACGGGCGATTTCCGCTGCGGCCTCGGCATTGTAGGCGTCGATACGGTCGGGAAGGATGCGCTCGAAGCCCGTACCTTTCTGGCGAAAAAAGCCGGTGCCGCCTTGCTCCGCTTCACAAAGATAGAGAACGCTTGCGATTCGAAAGCGTTGCGGATTGTCGATGTGCGGCACGGTCTGGATTGGCTGCAGGTCACTGGGGGATAAGGTGACGAGACTGAAAAAGCCATTGCTGGACATGGGGGCTTTGATGGGCGCGCCGAAACCGTCGCGCAATATGGGCCGCAGTGCCGCGATCATGGCCTTGACGATGGCGTCCGGCATGGCGGCATTCAGGCCAGGGTAGGGCGTGTCGGGCTGCGCGAATATTGCCCGCTCGCAGATGTCGTCGACCACGGCACCGGCATTGCTCAGGACATCATCGATGATGACGACGTTGGAGGCCTCGTGCCCGACCTGGCGGGCGCTGAGACGGGCGGACGGATTGAAGGCGAAGGCTAGGCTCATACATCGTCTATACGATGCACACGGGCACAAAAAAAGCCCCGGTCATGATCACCGGGACTTCCTTTGCTCGCCAAACCCATCGACGAAAACTTGTAAAATCAGCGCTGTTCGCAGCGCGGAATGCGCAGGCCGCGCGGCAGTTCGGTCGACTCGTCGCCGCAGGTGCGGTCGAGCTGGCGTTGAGTCAGGCCGACGGCCGACGACATTTCGGCGCCCGAGAAGTTGACGCCATCGAGAACGGCGCCGCGGAAATTGGCGTGTTCAAGGTAGGCGCCGACGAAGTTGGCATTGGTCAGGTTGGTGCCGGCAAAGTTGACATGGCCGAAGAGGGCGCCCGACGCATTGATGTCGCGCAGGTCGCCGCCGGCAAAGGTCGAGCCGTTGAAGATGCCCAGGCCCATGTCGGACTGGCGCAGGCGGGCGCCGGCAAAGTTCTTGTTCTTCAGTTCGCGATTATTGAAATCGGCCTGGAACAGGTTGCAACGCGGGCAGGAGGCGCCGGACTGGCTGCGCTCGACCTGTGCTGCGTTTTGCGCCAGTGCCGGCGTCGCACATGCGGCCATCGCCAGGACAAACAGGACAATACGTTTCATTGGGAGACACCTTCGCTGAATTCGGGACAGGTCCAGCAAGAAGCTAGCCATTTTCGGCATCTTCCTCAACCGATCGTATATCTTCGGGCGAGTTTGCGCCCGCATCGAGGCGTTTACGACCGAACGGGACGACCACCAGGTTGGCGGTCGTGCCGCGGGCAAAGCCCTTGGAAATCAGTTGCGAGGCGGGCAGGGCGTCTTCCGGTTCGCGGCTGGAATCGCCGTCACCCAGGCCGTCGGCATTGAGCGCGTCGGGATCGGCATTGGCCAGGTCTTCCCGGTCGAGATAGGAGATGGCCAGTTCGCGGAAGATGTAGTCGAGGATCGACGTCGCCGAGCGCACGCGGTCATTGCCGCTGACAGGACCAGCCGGCTCGAAGCGCGTAAAGACGTAGGCATCGACGAACTCTTCCAGCGGCACGCCGTATTGCAGGCCGATCGAGATGGCGATGGCGAAGTTGTTCATCAGCGAGCGGAAGGCGGCGCCTTCCTTGTGCATGTCGATGAAGATTTCGCCGAGCGCGCCGTCGCCATATTCGCCAGTGTGGATATAGACCTTGTGGCCGCCGACAGCCGCCTTCTGGATATAGCCCTTGCGCCGGTCCGGAAGCTTGTGGCGTGAACGCTCGCGCTCGACGATCTTTTCCACGACCTGTGGTGCCACGGTGCGCGCCTGGAAGGCATTGCGGTCGGGCGCACGGCGCGGTGCGTCTTCAACCTCGGGGATGTCGAGGGCAAAGCCTTCCGGCGCCTCGGGGCGCGTCACCGACAGGCTGCGCAGGCCAAGGCCAGCCGCCAGCGAATAGAGCTTCATTGCCTCGTGGGCGCCCTGGTCCCAGGCAATGCCGAGCGGCGCGGTCGAGGCCGCATCGATGAAGCCCTCGAGATGATGACGCAGGACAAGGCGCGCGCGCACATTCAATGGTGTCAGCAATGACCAGGCCGCATCGTTGATGGCGCGCAGGGACTCCAGGTCGCGGGTACCGAAGACATGGGCATCGGCGGCTGCGATCTCATCGGCGGAGAAGCCGAGCGTCGCCAGCAGGTCGAAGGCGGGATCGGCCAGGTCGTCTTCGCCGATCCCCCAGATATCGCGTACGAAATTGGCGTCGAGATTGCGGGCCGAAACGACATCGCGCAACGACTGGCTCGACGCCACGGCGTCCTGCAGGCGGCCGATCTCGAAATCGCTGAGGCCCTTGGCCTTAAGCGTGGCGATATTGATATGCGGCGCATCGAACAGGCTACGGTGGCCCAGCCTGATATCGCGCACGACTTGCCAATCGCAAGCAATGGCTTGCAGCCCTCCAAGGACGCAGGCCTTGAGCGTCGGCAGCAGCATGCCGTCTTCGGTTTCCATGAAGGCGAGGATGTCGTCGACGGCCGCATCCCCGAGGCCGGCGCCGAGGCGAAGGCTAAGTTCGGCATCATGATAAAGGGCCGTGACCTGACTGTTGCGCAGGCCTGTTTTCTTGGCCAGCTTCAGTGCCGTCTGGATCAGTTCCAGTGCCCGGCCTTTCAGCGTCGAGATACCATTCAGAGCTGTCGTCTGGTAGAGGATGCGGCTGAGGCGGTCGACCTGCTCGGCCTTGGCACCGGCAAAACCGTCATAGGCGCCGAGATGCGAAGCGAGCAGGGCGGAGGTATGAACCGCGGCGGCTTCGAACAGGGCGCAGACATGGGCGGCGAAGTCGAGCCCGGCGGTGTCGCGTAAGGAAAGGCCCTGGGCCATCGCCGCCTCGGTCAGGCCGCCGATGGTCAGGCCCAGCGGCCGGTCGGCGTGGCGCAGGGCGGCATCGTGAGCGTTCAGGGAGAAACCCGTCGCGGCCTCGATGTCGAGCGCCAGGGTCCACAGGCTGACACAGTCGGCAAAGGCCTCGTCGGCAAAGCTGCCGTCTTCGCCGATAAAACGATCCAGCTGGATGGCGGCGCGGGCGCTAAGGGTCTGGGCCTCGATCGATTCGGCGTCGAACGGCGAAAAGACAAGATGGACGCCCGGAGCTTCCAGGGCGGTTTCGGCCAGCAAGACGGCGGACGGATCGCCGGCACTGACCAGGTCGCGCTGGGCGATGACGGCGCGATGGCGAATCGGTGTCGGCGATTGCGGGTCGTTGTGACCCCAGGCCTGGCTGCTGCCGGTCTCACTGGACGGAACCTGGCTGAGCTGGATCTGGCGGGCGATCAGGCCGTCGCCGGCGCCAAGACGGCGGGCCTGGGCGCAGGCGCGCGCCAGCGCAGGGTTGTGGCGTGGGCTGGTGCGGTGTTCGCCCTCGCTGCGCTGGACAGCGCTGGCGATATCGTCGAGCGCCGCGGCCAGACGGCCCTGGGTGGTCGCCTGCAGGGCCTGGGCCCGGGAATCGCGCAGGATATGATTCAGGGCCTGGCGGCCGGAATGGTCGTCGAGGTACAGCGGCGCCGAATCGGTGGGTCGGATAACGACGTCGCCGGCGGTCGGATGGACCCGGTGACCGGATGTCAGTCCCACGGCGGGCGCAGCGAGACCGGCCAGCAGGGTGGCTTCGATGGTCTCGGCGAAATCGGCCGCATCGTCAGGATCGACGAGGTGGCCCAGGCGCAGGCCCCATTGCGCCAGGCGATGGGCATAATCGCCGGTGGCGCCCCCAAAGGCGTCCGTATCGGCGTCCGCGGCGCGCAGCCAGGTGCCGGACGGCAGGTCGCGCGGCAGCGAATCAGCCCAGTCGAGCCAGGCTTCCGCCTGGGCCGATGTCAGGCTGCGCGGGCAAATGACCTCGGTAAAGGTGCCGGCGCGTTCGATAACACGCGATTCCAGGTCGCCGACAGTGGCGATGGAGGCAAGGCTGGGGGTCATAAAGGCCATGGTGACATCTCAAACGCGGCGGAATCCGGCGGTCAAACAGGTTAACGCTATCGCCGTTCACGCGAAATTTCAATAAATCTGGGGGATGAAATCGGAACCATCCACAATATGTTGATAGTGGTGCGGCAACGCAGCATAGGAAATTTTACAGCGTTTTCTCCGGGCTTTTCGTTGGCTTGCGCTTTACCTGAGGCGGGTGCCTCTTTATAGTCGCCGCATTATCCGGCCCGATATCCTCGGAGCGCCGGACGCGTAAGACAGGACCAAGACCTTGCTGGCAAATATCTTCACCTGGTGGACCGGTAGCGGCACGATCGGCACGATTTTCACCATCGGCAAGCGCGGCCGTCTCGTCGGCAACGATGAATTCGGCAACAAGTATTACGAGGACCGCGCCGCCAACAAGTCCTACGATCCGGGCCGCAAGCGCCGCTGGGTCCTGTACAAGGGCTATGCCGACGCCTCGAAAATCCCGCCCGACTGGCATGGCTGGATGCACTATGT
Source organism: Asticcacaulis sp. (assembly GCA_965246725.1). Taxonomy (GTDB): domain Bacteria; phylum Pseudomonadota; class Alphaproteobacteria; order Caulobacterales; family Caulobacteraceae; genus Asticcacaulis. The sequence continues at coordinate 326,029 of CBDFFG010000008.1, read as the reverse complement.
GTATGACACCCCGCCGTCGGAAGCGCCCTTGCCGAAACAGGCCTGGGAAAAGGGCCATCTGCCCAACTTCTCTGGCACGCCCTATGCCCAGTTCCCGACCGGCTCGCTGAACGCCGAAGCGCAGCGCCAGCCGTCGACCGGCGACTACGAGGCGTGGAAGCCGTAAGCATGGTCAGCGGCAAGCGCGATTCCCGCCTTTGGTCACGTTTCAGGCCCGCCGCCCTTGCGGCGGGGGCGTTGACCTTGTGCGTAATCGTGCCGGCGATTGCCCAGGTGCCACCGCCATCGCGTCGTGATGATGACAGCAATACGGGCGGCAAGGTGCCGCACTATGTCGACAGCGCCGACTATGATCGTCAGCCCTACTATGTCGATGGCGTCGAATATAAGCCCTATACGCCCGACAAGAAGAAGGCCAAGCCAGCCGCGGACACGGTGAAGACCCCGCCAGCGCAGGCTTCGGCGCCGCAGACACCGGCCTACGTTTCGCCGGCGCCGACGTCGGAAACCGAACTGCATCCGTTCTCGGCGTCCTCAGCCGCCGCCCGCAGCGCCAGCGCGTCGAAATCGGCGTCAGCTTCGACCTCCGTGGCGACGACTGCAGCGCCTGGGTCCCAGGCGCCCGCCAATACGACCTCGGTCGCGCCGCTTAAGCGTCCCCGTTATGCCGTCGCCATTATCGAGGCGCTGGACAAGATTTCGTCGGAAAGCGTGCGCTTCGAGGCGCCGATCGGTCAGCCGGTGCGCTACAAGGGTCTGATCTACACGGTCAAGGCCTGCGAAACCACGGCAGATGACGAGCCCATGTCCGACGTCATTGCCTATATGCAGGTGCGCACCAATCCGGTCGCCACGGCCAACAATGCGCCGCCCAGCAAGTCGAAGGAAATCTTTCACGGCTGGACATATGCTTCGACGCCGAGCCTCAACCCGTTGCAGCATCCGATCTATGATGCCTGGGTGATTGGCTGTCGCAAGCCGCTGCCGGGCAAGGCCGGCTAGATTTCCAGGCGGACGGATTTACAGTAGCGGCTCGTCAAGGGCCTGCAGAGCGATTTTGCCCGAGGTGTGACTGGGCAGGGCGTAGAAGTCCGTCTTGAGATCGACCGCCGCCGTCAGCTTTTCGAGATATTGCGCCTTGGGCAGTTCGATGACGCCGAACTGACGCAGGTGGTCGGTCTGGAACTGGCAATCGAGCAGGGTAAAGCCGCCGGCCTTGAGACGCGCAACCAGGTGCACCAGCGCGATCTTGGAGGCATCGGTGGCGCGTGACACCATGCTTTCGCCGAAGAAGGCGCCGCCGATGGATACGCCGTAAAGTCCCCCGATCAGATAGTCTTCGCGCCAGACCTCGACGCTATGCGCCAGGCCCCGGGCGAACAGCGCCTGATAGAGCGCCTGGATGGAATGGGAGATCCAGGTCGACGGCCTGTCCGAGGCGCTTTCCGCACATAGCTCGATGACCTGCTGGAACGATGTGTCGACCCGGACGATATAGTCGTCCTTGCGCACGCTGCGTGCCAGGCGCGACGGAATATGAAAACCATCGAGGGGCAGGATGCCGCGCAGGGGCGGATCGACGAGGAACAGGTATTCGTCGTCACGGGCGTCGGACATCGGAAACACGCCGGTGCGATAGCAGGTAATCAGATCGTCGAGCGTGAAGGTGGGCACGGGAGAATCCAGGGACGCGAACCGGTCTTTTTGAATAGCGTCTGGCGGTTAGAAAGCAATATCAGAAAGGCATTTGCGTGCGGTTTAGCTGTGCCCTTGAGCCAGTTACGCCCATACGCAATCCGGCACCCAAGCCAAAGTCGCGGTTCGCAGATTTTCACCACAAGAAAGGTAAATTGCGCATTTCATAACCGTAAAATTTTGATCTGGCCATAGATTTTGCGGTGTATGTGGCGCTGTCCGGTGACATATTGCACCTCGTCTCCCGGTGCATTTGGGCAACAAAAAAGCCTTGCGAAACGCAAGGCTTTTTCGATCGAACGTATTGGGCAGGCGGCGTTATTGCGCTGCCGCTTCCTGCGCCTTGATCCAGTTTTCCAGCCAGTGGATATTGTAATCCCCCGACTGAATGTCCTTTTCATTGAGCAGGTCGAGGAAGAGCGGGATCGTCGTATCGATGCCGGTCACCACGGTTTCGCCAAGGGCGCGCTTGAGGCGGGCCAGGGCTTCCGGACGGTCACGACCATGGACGATCAGCTTGCCGACCAGCGAGTCGTAATAGGGCGGGATCGAATAGCCGTTATAGATGGCCGAATCGAGTCGGACGCCGAGGCCGCCGGGGGCATGGAAGTCGGTGACCGTGCCGGGCGACGGCACGAAGGTGCGGGCGTTTTCGGCATTGATGCGGACTTCGATCGCGTGGCCCTTCAGCTTGATATCGCTTTGGGTGAACGACAGCGGATGGCCTTCGGCGATACGGATCTGTTCGCGCACCAGGTCTATATCGGTGACGTATTCGGTGACCGGGTGTTCGACCTGCAAACGGGTGTTCATCTCGATGAAGAAGAACTCACCGTCCTCATAGAGGAATTCGATGGTGCCGACGCCGAGGTAACCGATCTTGCGGATGGCTTCGACGACGATCATGCCGATCTTGTCTCTGGCCGCTTCGTCGATGACAGGCGAGGGGGCTTCTTCCAGCACCTTTTGGTGGCGGCGCTGCAGCGAGCAGTCGCGTTCGCCGAGGTGGCAGACATTGCCATGGCTGTCGGCAATGACCTGGATCTCGATGTGACGCGGCTTTTGCAGGTAGCGTTCCATATATACCGTGCCGTCGCCGAAGGCGGCTGCGGCTTCGGTCTGGGCGCTCATGACGGCTTCGGCCAGCGATTCGCGATCCTTGGCGACCTTCATGCCGCGGCCACCGCCGCCGGCGGCAGCCTTGATGATCAGCGGGAAGCCGATCTTTTCCGCGGCTTCCAGAGCCTCTTCGACGGTTGCGACGCCACCATCCGAGCCCGGGACGACGGGAATGCCCGAATCCCTGGCGGCCTGCTTGGCGGTGATCTTGTCGCCCATCATGCGGATATGTTCGGGCTTCGGGCCGATAAAGGTCAGGCCGTGGGCGCCGACGATCTCGGCAAAGCGGGCATTTTCCGACAGGAAGCCGTAGCCTGGATGGATGGCCTGGGCGCCGGTGATTTCGGCGGCGGCGATGATCGACGGAATGTTGAGATACGACTTGGACGCCGCATTCGGACCGATGCAGACGCTTTCGTCCGCCAGGTGGACGTGCATGGCCGAGGCATCGGCTTCGGAGTGCACGGCGACCGTGGCGATCCCCATCTCCTTGGCGGCGCGAATGACGCGCAGCGCGATCTCGCCGCGGTTGGCGATCAGGATCTTGTCAAAGGTTTTGGTCATGCCGGTTATTCAAACACCACCAGCGCTTCGCCGAATTCTACCGGCTGCGCGTCGGTTACCAGGATTTGCGCCACGACGCCTTCGCGCGGGCTGGGGATGGGGTTCATGGTCTTCATGGCTTCGATGATCAGCAGGGTCTGGCCTTGCTTGACCTTGTCGCCGACCTTGATGAAGGCAGAGGCGCCGGGTTGCGGCGAGAGGTAGACGGTGCCGACCATGGGCGACTTGATGGCATCCTTTGGCGGGCCGGCCGGAGCAGCTGCAGCCGGTGCGGCTTCGGCAGCGGCGGCCACCGGGGCAGCGGCAGGCGCCGGCGCGTAGGCTGCGGGGGCGGCGGCGTAGGTTACGGCGGGTGCAGCCGTCAGTTGGCGCGCCACGCGAATCTTCAGATCGCCCTGTTCGACCTCGATTTCCGACAGATCGGTTTCCTTGAGGATGTCGGCGAGCTTGCGAACCAGCTTCGGATCGATCGGCTCGGCTGAGGGTTTGGAAGTCGTCATGTAATAACCTTGGATTCCGTCTCTTGCATGCGAGACTTGGGAAAGGGACTTAAGCTGACAGTGTGCGCGTCAGATTAAAGGCTTTCAGTTTAAAGACAGGGCGGCTTGAATCGCCAGTTCATAACCAAAGGCTCCAAAACCTGCAATAATGCCTTTGGCCGCCAACGACACATAAGAGTGATGACGGAAGGGCTCGCGGGTCTGGGGATTGGACAGATGGCATTCAATGACCGGAATGCTGAGGGCTTTCAGCGCATCGAGCAGCGCCACGGAGGTATGTCCGTAACCAGCCGGATTGATAACCAGCGCGCAAGCCTGTTCGCGCGCCTCGTGAATCCAGTCGATCAGTTGGCCTTCGTGGTTGCTCTGGCGAAACACCAGTCCTGTGCCGGTGCCCTCAAGCCGGGCACGGCAGTTCGATTCGATATCGGCAAGCGTCGTGAAGCCATAAATTTCCGGTTCCCGCACACCAAGGAGGTTGAGGTTGGGACCATTGAGGACATATATGGGCTTTGACATGCAGCTCACGAAACCGTTTCGGGGACGGCACTTGTAGCAATGTGCGCGCCTTTGTCAAAGGCTGCGCACATAACGGGTGTGCCGTGGCGATACCGGTGTAGGAAAAATATGGTTCCCAAATGGTAAAAATCCTGTTGAACGGCGAAGACAGGGAGGTTACGGCCACCACAGTGACGGCCCTGATCGACGAGATCGGCCTCGACGGACGCAAGATCGCCGTCGAGCGCAACCTCGAAATCGTGCCGAAATCGCAATACCTGGCCACGGGCTTAAGCGACGGCGACCGGCTGGAAATCGTGCATTTTGTAGGAGGCGGATGATGGATGACGTGAAAAAGGTCGATGCGACGACCGATAGCTTGGCCAATACTTGGACTGTAGCAGGTCGCACCTTCACCTCGCGACTCATCGTCGGAACCGGCAAGTACAAGGACTATGCTCAGAACGCCGCCGCCGCGCGGGCGTCGGGCGCCGAGATCGTCACCGTCGCGGTTCGTCGCGTCAACCTGACCGATCCCAACCAGCCGATGCTGATGGACTATGTCCGCCAGGACGAATTCACCTACCTGCCCAATACGGCCGGCTGCTTTACCGGCGAGGATGCCGTGCGCACCCTGCGCCTGGCGCGGGAGGCCGGCGGGTGGAACCTGGTCAAGCTCGAGGTCCTCTCCGACCCCAAGACCCTCTATCCGGATATGGAGGAAACCCTGCGCTCGCTCAAACTGCTGGTGCAGGATGGCTTCGACGTCATGGTCTACTGCTCGGACGATCCCGTCTATGCCCGCAAGCTCGAAGAGGCCGGTGCCGTCGCCATCATGCCCCTGGGCGCGCCGATCGGCTCGGGCCTGGGCATCCAGAACCCGGTGACGCTGAGAATCATCATCGAGAACGCCAAGGTGCCGGTTCTGGTCGATGCCGGCGTCGGCACGGCCTCCGAAGCCGCCCAGGCGATGGAACTCGGGTGTGACGCCGTCCTGATGAACTCGGCGATCGCCGAGGCCAAGGACCCGGTTCGCATGGCCACCGCCATGAAGCATGCCGTCATCGCCGGCCGCGAAGCCTATCTGGCCGGCCGCATGCCGCGCAAGCTCTATGCCGATCCGTCGTCGCCCTTGGCCGGACTTATATAGTCCGGCCCTCCGGCCAGCCTATACCTCGTGCTCCTTGGAAGCGATGACGCAGGCCAGGGTGATCAGGGCGGCCACGCCGAGATAGTACCCGACGAACGGCAGCCCGTAGCTCTTCTGCAGCCAGGTGGCGATATAGGGCGCCAGCGAGGCGCCGACGATGCCGGCGAAGTTGAAGGTCAGCGAGGCCCCCGTATAGCGCACGCGCGTCGGGAAGGGCGCAGCCAGGGCCGTGCCGATCGGGCCATAGGTCATGCCCATCAGGGCCATGGCGAGACCGGCAAAGACGCAGATGCTGGTGACCGATCCGCCCATCAGCGGCGCGAGGGCGAACGAGAACAGGCCGATAAGGATCGTCGTGCCGATCAGCACGCGCTTGCGGCCGAAGCGGTCCGACAGCGACGCCGTCAGCGGAATGAACAGCAGGAAGGTAATCGAGCCGAGGATCTGGATAGCCAGGGCATCGAGGAAGGGGATGCCGCGCACCTTGACATTATAGGACAGTAGATAGGCCGTGCCGATATAGAAGAGCACGAAGGTGGTCAGGGCGACGAAGGTGCCGAGGAACAGGCTGCGCTTGTGTCTGGCGAAGATCTCCGCAAGGGGCACATGGGCGCGGTCGTCGTTTTCGACCGTCTTTTTGAATTCCGCCGTTTCGGTCAGCGACAGGCGCATCCACAGGCCGACGGCGATCAGCACGATCGAGGCGATAAAGGGCACGCGCCAGCCCCAGCTGATCAGGGCATCCTGCGAAATGAAGTGCAGCAGCACCCAGAAGACGCCGGACGACAGGAAGAGGCCGATCGGCGCCCCCAGTTGCGGGAACATGCCGTACCACGACCGCTTGCCTTCCGGTGCGTTCTCGGTGGCCAGCAGGATAGCGCCGCCCCATTCGCCGCCGAGACCGAAGCCCTGGCCGAAGCGGCAGATCGACAGCAGCAGGGGCGCCACCACGCCGATCTGCTTGTATCCGGGCAGCAGGCCGATGACGACGGTCGACAGGCCCATGGTGAGCAAGGCGGCGACCAGGGTCGCCTTGCGGCCGATGCGATCGCCGAAATGGCCGAAGACGGCGGCGCCGATCGGACGGGCGAAGAAGGCGATCGAGAAGGTAGCGAACGACTGGAGAAGCGCCGAGGTCGGATCGCTGGCCGGGAAGAACAGGGTCGGGAAGACCAGGACGGCCGCCGTGGCGAAGACATAGAAGTCGAAGAATTCGATGGTCGTGCCGATCAGGCTGGCGACCAGGATGCGAAATGGCGAATTGAGGACGGCTTTTGTCTCGGTCATCTGTCAGGCCCCTTTGTGTTCCCCGGCTGTACGGTTAGCGCCTAGAGCGCAATCCGATAAAGTGGCTACCACTTTTCGGTTAAATTGCGCGACAAAACAAAGAACTAGAGCGCGGATTTGGCTTTTGCCAAATCGTATAGCGCTCTAGCGTATTTCCGGAAAAAACGAAACCCAGTTGGGGGGAAATGCGCGCATAGCGTCGCCAGCGAGGGAACTCCTCCTGCCATGCTCTCGACGCATGACGGTCGAATGGTCTAGGGTTCTGGCAATGTCAGCAATTTTCCACCAGATCCTGTCGCGCCGCCGACACCTGATTGCGATCCTTGTCGCGGTCATCGTCCTGATGCCGGTGCTGATTACCGCTATGCCACCCCTGGTCGACTATCCTAACCATATGGTGCGCTTCTGGCTGCTGAGTGGTGGTGCGAAACATCCGCCGGTCTCGACCTTCTTCGCCGTCGACTGGGGCCATAGCGCCACCAATATCGCCATGGATGCTTTTGCCGCCATTGTGGGCACCCTGTTCCCGGCGCCGGTTGTCGGACGCATCGTCCTGGGGCTTGCCGCCATCCTGCCACCGCTGGGAGCCGCGCTGGTGTCGCGTCAGGTTCATGGCCGCTGGTCGTGGTGGCATATTCTGATGGGACTGACCGCTTGGCCCCTGGTCCTGCTGACCGGCTTTATGAGCCTGCAACTGGCCTTTGGCGGCGCACTTCTGGCCGCCTATGCCGATATCCGGCTTGCCGGGCAGGTTTGGCCCTGGCGCCTGGCTCGGCAGGTCACGCAGGGCCTCGCCATCATCCTGGTCCATCCCTTCGGCCTGCTGCTCTATTGTATTCTTGTCGGCGGTATCGCGATCGGCAACGATATCGACGCGCTTCGGACGCAATGGCTTGCGATCGGCAAGCGGTTGCTGGCGGCTGCTCTGCCGGTTGTCCTGGCGGCCGCGATGATGGCCCTGCGTATTGCCGTCTTTGGCCAGGGGGACGATGCCGCGGACGGTGCCAGCCTGCCCCTGCCGTCCTGGGATGGTATACCTGGCATCGAAAACCTCATTCAGGCAGTCGTTGGCCCGTTGCGTTCCTACAATCTTGCCGCCGACTGGCTGTTCGTCGTCCTGCTGTGGCTGCCGATCGGTGTGGCTGCCGTCCTGAAACGGCTGCGCCTCCATGCCGGCCTGGCTATCGCCGGCCTGGCCGTCTTTATCATCAGCGTTGTGGCGCCACAGGGGATCGGTTCGACCAGCATGGTCGATGTACGCCTATGGACCATGGCCCTGCTGGTATTGCCAATCGCCGTGTTGCCCGAGCTTGTGATCGGCAAGCGATCCCTGGTTGCGTTTTGCGGAGCTGCGATGTGTGTGGTCGCGGCCCGTTCGGCATGGCTGACGACTATATGGCAGGAGCGGCAGGCGGATGTCCGTTCGCTTTATCGCGCCCTGGATCATCTGCCGGAAGGCGCGCGCCTGCTTCCGGCGGCCATCGCAGCCGACGACGATATACCGGAACCGGTCGGACGGAATCTTGGCGGCATGACGCCGACCTATGGCCATCTGGCGACCTTGGCGGTGATGCGCCGGCAGGCCTATGTCCCGACGGTTTTCGCGCAGCCGGGCAAGCAGCCGCTGCGCGTGCTGGCGCCCTATGACGATCATCACGAGATCAGCGGTGGCCTGGTGGCTACGCTCGATGACCTGCGCACGGAAAATGGCAGTGTCGATGGCTTCCTGCCGGGATGGCGCACGCGTTTCGATTACGTCCTGGTCGTCAATGGCGATATGGACCGGGCGCCTGCCGGTATTGCCGGGACCTGCCTTGTCGATGACGAAGGCTTCGCCCGGCTGTACCGGATCGGCTGTTAACCGGCCTTTTTGAGGCGGGCGCGTTCGGCCTGGACGGCGGCTTCAAGCCCCTGGGCGCCCGTCACCAGCGTATTGCCGACGATGAAGGTCGGCGTGCCGTTGATACCCAGATCGCCACCCAGGGCGATCGTCTTGTCGATATGGTCCGACACGGCCTTGGAGGTAGCCGCAGCCTTGGCGGCCGTCGGGTCGACGCCGGCCTTGCTCAGCAGGGCGTCCATCTCGGCTTGAGTGCCGACCTGCTCGGTCAGCAGGGCATCGTGTATGCCGGCATATTTCCCGGCCTGTGCCGCGGCCATGCCGTAGGCGGCCAGGGTACGCGACGTGGGCGGGTGGATGACCGGATATTCCTTGATGACCAGGCTGACGTCCGGGTTCTGTGCCAGGAAGTCCTTGATGACCGGTGCGGCCGCACGGCAATAGGCACATTGATAGTCCAGAAATTCGACGACCTTGATCGGCCCGGTGCCGACCACCGGGTCGGCCTTGTCGTTGAAGATCGAGTCATGCTTGGCCAGGATCGAAGCCGCAGCCTCCTTGGCGCTGGTTTCCGCGCGCTGCTCACCCAGCTTGCGGCTGGCGTCCTCGAGCATGGCAGGCTTGGCCATCAGGCCGGCCTGAACCTGATAGGCCTGCAACTGCGGCACAACATAAGGCGCGCCGGCAAGAAGTACCGCCAGCACGGCCAGGCCCGTCGTTATATTGGCCTGGGTGAAGACGCCCGGCCTGGAAGGCTTGGGTTCGGTTGCGATAGAGGGCTCTGTAACGATGGGAGCGGGGGTATCCGGATCGGTCACTTAGAAACTTTCATTATGCAATGTGTATTCAGTTGCGCCGGCGCCGGGTTTCGCTTTCGACCGGCGGGACGCCCAGTTCGGACGAGGTTGCCATGACGATGTCGCGGGCGCGGCGGAATTCAGGGGAGGTGGCGTCGAGATATTTCTGCGACCAGACCGCAGACGTCCGGGCGGCCATATAGTCGCCTTCGTAGAACTGAGCTTCGGCCGTGGCGAGGCGCGCCAGGCCGGGTTGCTTGAGGCCGTCATAGGCCTGGGCCAGTTGCTCCCAGGCAAAGCCGTCATCCTCTTCGTACTTGATCGATTCCTGCAAGTGCTGCACGGCCGCGGTGAGGTCATCCTTGTCGCCGAGCGCGATCAGGGTCTGTCCGAGATTGAGCTGCAATAGCGGCGCCGTCGGCATCAAAGCGACCGACTTTTCGTGCGCCGGCTTGGCCAGGGCTGGCCGCGCAGTTTCGAAATAGATCTGGCCCTTCAATTCCCACAGGAAGGGATTGTCCGGCTGTTCCGTCAGGAGGGTATCCAGCAGCTTGAGCGCATCGTCCCACTTGCCCTGCTTGTAGGTGGCGATGACCCGGGCATAACGGGCCGCGTAAGAGGTGTCGCTGGCAGGATAAAGCTGGAAGGTCTTGATCGGGTCGTCTAAGAAGCCGGCCAGCTTGGCCTTGACGATGGTGAATTTGGCGATCGTCTCGGGACTGTCGACGACGCCATAGTGTGGCTGTTTGCGCACGAAATCGTTGAGCGCCGAAATCCGATCGCGCGACAACGGGTGGGTGCGGAAGAATTCATAGCGCTCGGCGTGGCTGAAGGTCTCGACATTGCGGAACTTGTAGAAGAAATCGACCAGGCCCTTGCCGGACATGCCGGCCTTTTCCATCGCCTTGACGCCGGCGACGTCGGCCGCAGATTCTTCGGTCTGCATATAGTGCAAGGCGTTCAGGGCCCCGAACGTCGTTGAACTGCCCATCAGCACAGCGCCGGCATCGGGCGCCCGCGCCAGCAGGGCAATGACGCCCAGGCCCAGCGACACCGCCATCGGCATCTTGGCCGCCTGTTCGATCTCGTCGGTACGCATCATATGGCCGCCGCTGAGGTGGCCGGTTTCGTGGGCGATGACGCCGAACAGCTGGTTGGGCGTGTCGGCCTGCATGATGGTGCCGGTGTTCAGGCCGATCACAAGGCGGAAGGTCGAAAAGGCATTGAGGTCGTCGCTGGCGATCAGCAGGTAGTGGACCTTATCAGGATCGAGGCCGGCCGCGGCAAGGACGGGACGCGTCTGGTCCTTGAGGAAGCCTTCGACTTCGGTATCGCGGATGACGTTTTGCGAAGGATCATCCTGGGCGTAGGCGGGCGCCGCCAGGGCTGCCGCGATTGCCGTAAGCGCGCATAGGCCGACCGCCAGGGCCCGACGGGCCGGCGTAAAAACAGATGTCCATAGATGAGGACTCATACGATCCATAAACCGACCCTAGCTGCCCCGATTGTCGTGGTCTAGCGGTTAAGCGTGACAAATCTAAGGCGTTTTCCCGTGCTTCAAGCGGCCAAAGAAAAAGGCGCTCACCGGAATGAGCGCCTCTGTTCTTACCGGCGCCACCAGCCGCGTTTCGGCTTTTCGGGCGGCGTGCTGATCTCGTTGGGATCCGGCACCGAGATGACAGGTTCCAGGACCTTTTCGGCAACCAGAACCGTTTCCGGCACTTCGATCACGGCGGCGGCCGGTGTTTCAACCTCGGTCACTGTCGGCTCGACGCTTTCGGTGACGCTTTCCACGACCTTCTTACGCGACCGGGTGGCTCGCTTCTTCGGCGCAGGCGCCGCTTCGGGCTCGGCCAGTTCCGGATTGGCGTCGACATCGGCGCTCAAAGGCATGGGGGCAATCGGCTCGACCTCAGGGATGGTTGTTGCCTCTTCGGCGGCGATTTCCGGCGCGGCAGCCTCTGCAGCGGCGGCATTGCGGCCCTTGCGCGGCGGACGCTGACGCTTGGGCGCCGGCGTGCTGACGACGGTGTCCGGCACCAGAGAGATCGGCGCGGTATTTTCGGCACCGAGCGCAGCGACGGCGGCCTCAGCCGTACCGACCGGTTCGAACACGGCCGGAGCGGCCTTGTCCGAGGCTACGCTGACGGTTTGTGCCGGGCGGCCTTCTTGGACGAAACGCTTTTGCTGCTCTTCGAACGGATCGATCCAGACATAGGGTTGCTCGAGCGACGGCGTGCGGGCACGGACCCAGGCATAAGGTTCGCGCGGACGGCTATCGACGCCGGCGCGACGGCCACCCCGGCGACCGCGGCGGCGGCGGCCACGGCCACGGCGGAAATCACCGTCCTCATCGCCATCCTCGTCATCGCCTTCGACGTCGTCTTCAGCGCCTTCACCGGTCGGGGCAGCGACAGCCTGTTCAGCTTCGCCTTCCGGACGATCGCGATCACGGCCACCGCGGCGCCGGCGGCGGCGCTTGTTGTTGCGGCCACCTTCACGGTCGCCACGGTCCTCGTTGCGCGACTCGACGCGTTCCGACGCTTCGTCATCGTCGCTGTCTTCGCGCTCGATGGCCTCTTCGTCACCATCCTCGTCTTCATCCTCATCGACGGCGTCGGACGAGGTGTCGAAGGCGATCGGCTCAGGGCGGACCGGCGGCGTAAAGTCGACTTCGTCGGCATGGATGGTGCGGACGATCTGGATATCGGTATGGGCCAGGTCGGTATCGATCTCGATATTGACCTTCAGGCCCCATTCGAGACGCAGGCGCGCCAGATGCGGCTGCTTTTCGTTTAGGATATAGAGGGCGACGTCCATCGGCACCTTGACGGTGATGGCGCCGGCGCCGTGCTGCATGGCTTCCATGTCGATGGTGCGCATGGCGGACAAGGCGGCGGAATCGGTCGAACGAATACGACCGCTGCCTTCGCAGTGCGGGCAGACGACGGTCGTGCCTTCGAGGAAGCCCGTGCGGCGGCGCTGGCGGCTGATTTCCATCAGGCCGAAGCCCGAGATCTTGCCCATCTGGATGCGGGCACGGTCTTCGGCGAGGGCGTCCTTCAGCTTCTTTTCTACGGCGCGGTTGTTCTTCGATTCATCCATGTCGATGAAGTCGATGACCACCAGGCCGGCCAGGTCGCGCAGACGCATCTGGCGGGCGGCTTCCTCAGCCGCTTCCATATTGGTCTTGAGCGCAGTGGCCTCGATATTGCGTTCCTTGGTCGACTTGCCCGAATTGACGTCGATAGCGACCAGGGCCTCGGTCTGGTTGATGACCAGATAGCCGCCCGATTTCAGCGCCACGACCGGCGAGTAGATTTTGGAGATCATGTCCTCGACGCCGTAGCGCGCGAACAGGGGCGCATTGGCTTTGTAGAGCTGGATCTTCTTGGCCTGGGACGGCATGATCATGCGCATGAAGTCCTTGGCGGACCTGTAGCCTTCCTCGCCCTCGACCAGGACCCCGTCGAAGTCCTTGTCGAACATGTCGCGGATGGCGCGCTTGACCAGGTCTTCTTCCTCGTAGATCAGCGCCGGCGCATTGGAGCGCAGGGTCGTCTCGCGGATGGTTTCCCAGACGCGCAGCAGATAGTCGTAGTCGCGCTTGATTTCCTGCTTGGTGCGCTTGGCGCCAGCGGTGCGGACGATCAGGCCCATGCCGTGCGGCACGTCCAGCGACTGTACCATCGTCTTCAGGCGCTTGCGGTCGGCCGCATTGGTGATCTTGCGCGAAATGCCGCCGCCACGCGCCGTGTTCGGCATCAGCACGCAATAGCGGCCGGCCAGCGACATGTAGGTGGTCAGGGCCGCGCCCTTGTTGCCGCGTTCTTCCTTGACGACCTGGACCAGCAGGATCTGCCGGCGCTTGATCACTTCCTGGATCTTGTAGCGGCGGATCAGGTGCTGACGCAGGCGGCGTTCTTCATCGGGAAGATCGTCGCCGTCGTCCTCGTGATCCTCGTCCTCGGAATCGTCGTCGTGCGCATGGCCGTTATTGGCCTGAGCCTGCTGCGCCAGTTCAGCCATCAGCTTTTCGCGGTCGGCGACCGGGATCTGGTAGTAGTCGGGGTGGATTTCGTTGAAAGCCAGGAAACCGTGACGGTTGCCGCCGTATTCGACGAAGGCCGCCTGGAGGCTGGGTTCGACCCGGGTTACCTTGGCGAGGTAGATATTCCCCCGCAACTGTTTCCGGCTTAGGCTTTCGAAATCAAATTCTTCGACCTTGGCGTTACCGTTGGCCTGGCCGTTCAGCACGACGACACGGGTCTCTTCCGTGTGCGTCGCGTCGATTAACATCGTTTTTGACATTGATATCTCCGAAGCGCTCGGACGCGTGCCTGCGGGCATAAAGCCGGCGGCTGAGGGCGTGGCGCTGATAAGGGGTGTGAAGGCGCGCAGCCACTACGAGACCGTCGCGTTCGACGGTGACATTCGCAGGAAGTCCCAAATGTTTGGGGGTGGCGCAGCCCATAGATACTTTCCAACTCGGATGCGCAGACCGGTCGGGCCGCGCATAAACTGTGTGCCGCGCAATATATCCACATCGGCCTTGGGGGCCATGTCGGATTGCGCGAGCCGCAAAGGTCGCGACGCTGGCACAGTGGCGAAATACAAGATAAGGCCGCCGTTCCGTCGTCACAAGGTCCGCTCAGGCTCAAGTCGGCGAAAAGTCTGCGCTTTTGCCGGACTCGAACGCGCGTGCGGTACCGATTTGCAACATGGCGCTAAAAACGAATCCGCGTCAATGGAATTCTGTTGCGCAGGCGGGTGTGTAGTGATCACGGAAAGTTTAGCCTTGTCCGTATTTTGCATCATCACTCGGCCGTGCACGTTCGCGCGCCGCGCGAAAATCGTGTCGACGGCGATAAAAATACGATTGTCATTATGCAGGTCTCGGGCAGGGGCCTGCGATCGTGCCAGCGTAAGCCCTGGATGTGACAGTGCGGAACCCTTTACCAAATGCCATTTTCTCAGTAAAATTATGCGCTTAGGTGTCGAAATTAACGGTTTGGAAACCAAAAACGTTAGATTGAAAATAACTACACCTCTTAATCGTATCTCTACGCAGCTGAGGCATATTGGTCTCAATCCGCACAGCATTGCCCGATGCCTGGACCGGATGCCTTATGGAACACGAAGATAAAACATAGAAAATGTGGTGCGTGGACTACTCGATGACTAACCGGATGACCGACTTCAGCCAGACCAGACCGTTTCGCGCCGTGCGCGCCCTGGCTGCCGGTATCCTCTGCCTGTCGGCCGCCGCGTTCATGGCTGCCCCGGCCTCCGCCGCCGATGCGCCGTCGGGCGATATCGTCAAGGTCCGTCTCGGTGGCAGTGGCTCGACCACGCGCCTCGTCATCGAACTCGACAAGAGCGTTGCCGCCAAACTGGTGAGCAGCGACGACGACACTTCGAAATCCGTCATTTCCCTGCCGGACGTGCAACTGGACCAGTCGCTTAGCGGCGCAGGGCAAGGCGTCGTCAAGGACTGGAAGCTGGAAAGCCAGGTCGGGTCCGTCCGCCTCAAGCTGAACTATGCCAAGACCGGCGCCCGCGTCTATCGCCGCTTCCTGTTGCCGCCGGCCGATGGCATCAGCGTCTATCGCTACGTCATCGATATCGTCCCGGCTGATGTCGACAGCGACCAGGCTCCGGCCGCCGCGGCGCCCGCCTCGGTTCCGGCCGTCGTCGCCGCGGTGCCGCAGGCCGACCTGCTTCCGGCCGCTACCACCCTAAAGACCAAGAAGGTCATCGTCATCGACGCCGGTCACGGGGGCAAGGATCCCGGCGCCAAGGGCAGCTATTCCTGGGAAAAGGACGCCAACCTGGCGGCCGCCAAGGCCCTGCGCGATTCCCTGGAGCGCACCGGTCGCTACAAGGTCATCATGACCCGCGACACCGACAGCTTCGTCGACCTGGCTGCCCGCGTCCGCATCGCCCGCTCCGCCAATGCCGACCTGTTCATCTCGTTGCACTCCGACTCCGGTACCAACAACCAGACCAGCGGCGCGTCTATCTATACCCTGTCGGATTCCGGCACCGAGCGTGCCGCCCGCAAGGCCCTGGTCAAGGGCGACTGGTCCCTGGCCGACACCTCGTCTTCCGACCAGATCGTCAACCGTATCCTGATCGACCTGACCCAGCGCGCCACAAAGAACCGTTCGGCCAGCTTCGCCCAGCTTGTCATGGATCATATCGGTGACTCGACGCCGCTGCTGAAGTCCAATCTGCGCCAGGCCGGCTTCGTCGTCCTGCTGGCCCCCGACGTCCCGGCCTGTCTGCTGGAAATGGGTTACATCACCAATGCCCACGACGAAGACATGCTCAACGATTCGCATCACCGTGAAGT
Source organism: Asticcacaulis sp. (assembly GCA_965246725.1). Taxonomy (GTDB): domain Bacteria; phylum Pseudomonadota; class Alphaproteobacteria; order Caulobacterales; family Caulobacteraceae; genus Asticcacaulis. Next base: position 310,224 of record CBDFFG010000008.1, on the reverse strand, counting down.
CATGATGGGGCAGGTTGCCAAGGCTATCGACCAGTATTTTGACAACGACGTGCGTTACGCCTCGTTGGCCGGGTTCCGCTAATAAGCCATTGATTGGAAACGCCTGATTTGGAGGCCTCGCCAGCTACGGCGGGGCCTTTTTGCGTTTCGGCTGCGTGTAAAACGTCACATCGGTCGCCGCCGGACGAAATTTCGCGGAATAGCTTTGCCTAATGGGCGGCATTTGGTAAATGAAAGGGGAGACGAGATACAAAGGGGGTGCGTAACTCCGCTCGCAATCTTGCTGGAGGTCGTTTGGTAAAGTCGTCCGAGCGTTTGTTCGCAATCATCAGTGCGTCGGTCATGACCGTCGTCGGTATTGCCGGCTTTGCCGTTGCCATCTATGCCGCCTGGCTGTTCCATGACATGCCGGACGGATCCGAACTGGCGGATTTCCATCCCGTCACCTCTGCCCGCGTCTTTGCGTGGGACGGCACGCTGATCGGCGAATACGGTCAGGAACGCCGCATCTATGTGCCCTATAATCGCATTCCACCTCGCCTCGCCGACGCATTCATGGCCGCCGAAGACCGCAGACTTCTTCCACCACAACGGTGTCGACGCCGGCGGCATGTCGCGCGCCATGCCGCCAAGAACGTCTTCAACCTGCTGCGCGGCAAGCCGTTTCGAAGGCGGATCGACCATCACCCAGCAGGTCGCCAAGAACCTGCTGCTCGGCAACGAGCGGACCCTTGGGCCGCAAGCTCAAGGAAGTGATCATGGCCCGGCGGCTGGAAAACTCGCTGTCGAAGGAACAGATCCTCGAACTCTATCTCAACGACATCTATCTCGGCTATCGTTCCTATGGCGTTGGCGCGGCTGCCTTCAACTATTTCGGCAAGTCGGTCGATGAGCTGAGCCTGGCGCAGATCGGCCTATCTCGGCGCCCTGCCCAAGGGGCCGGAAAACTATCGTCCGTCGAACCATAAGGACGCCGGCCATTACCCGCCGCAACTGGGTGCTGGGCGAAATGGTCAAGGCCAACTGGGTGCCGAAGCGCTGAAGCCGCGACGGCCGCGATGCAGGAAGACCTCATTGATCCAGGCCAAGCCCGAGCGCGCCAAGTATCATGACGGCGACTATTTCGTGTCGGAAGTCGAACGCCGCGCCAAAACCTTGTTCGCCGACCATGACGCCATCTACACCCAGGGTTATTATATCAAGACGACCCTGGACCCGCAAGTCTCCAGACCATGGCGCTGCAGGCCCTGATGAACGGTCTGGAATCCTACGACCGCCGCCATGGCTGGCGCGGCGCCTGGGGCAATATTCCGGTTCAGCGACACCTGGCCGCACAGAAGCCCGAGGACGGCCGAAGACCGTCTTGCCCGCAGAAGTCTGCGCGCGCCGTCAGAGCGCCCGGACTGGCAGATCGGCCATCGTACGAGAAGGGCGCGATCGGGTTCGGTTCGAAGCCATTGATGGCGGCACCGGTGCACGATCCGCAGTGAAGACATGGCGTGGGCCCAGGCGACGCGTGGTTTGAAGACCGGCGACCTGGTCTATGTCTCCGCAGCTGTCGAAGGGCGTTTACCGCCTGCATCAGGTGCCGATCGGTCAACGGCGCGCTGGTCGCGGTCGACCCCTATTCGGGCAAGATCGAAGCCATGGTCGGCGGCTACTCCTATTCGCTGTCTAAGTTCAACCGCGCCACCCAGGCGCAGCGTCAGCCGGGCTCGTCGATCAAACCGTTCGTCTATGCCGTGGCGCTTGAAGAAGGACTTCACGCCGGCCTCGATCGATCGAAGATTCGGCCCGATGTCGATGATGGGCGGCGACGGCAAGATGTGGAACGCCGGAAAACTACGAGCACGACTATCATGGGGCCGCAGCCGATCCGCCGCGGTATCGAATTGTCGCGCAACCTGATGACCGTCCACCTGGCGCAGAAGGTCGGCATCAAGCCGATCACGCAGAAGCCATCGTCAATGACTTACGGCGTGCTCGACAGCATGCCTGCCCGAAATGTCGATGGTGCTGGGCGCCGGCGAAGTTCAGCCTTATCGCCTCGCCACCGCCTATTCGATGTTCGTCAACGGTGGACGTCAGGGTCAAGCCGCACCTGATCGACGAGGTCCAGGACCGCGACGGCAAGGTCATCTACCGTGCCGACGAACGTGCAATGCCCGGCCGCCTGTACCGACGCCTTTCGACGGGCATGGAAAGCCCACGCCTGTTGCCGCAGGGCACAGCAGGTCATGGACCCGATCACCGCCTATCAGATGAACAGCTTCCTGCAGGGCGTGACCATTCGCGGTACCGCTGCCGCCGCCAAGGTCCTGGGCTTCCCGATCGGCGGCAAGACCGGCACGACCAACGAATATCGTTCGGCCTGGTTTATGGGCTTCTCCGCCGATCTGGTCGTCGGCGTCTATGTCGGTTTCGACGACAACCGGCTCACTGGGTGAACATGAAACCGGGCGCGGTCGCCGCCCTGCCGATCTGGATCGACTTCATGCAGCAACGCCTATGCCAACCGGCCGAAGCGCGACTTCAACAAGCCGAAGGACGCCGTCTTCGTCTCGGTGCGCATGGCATCGAGGAAGCCTTCAAGCCCGGCACCGAACCGCAAATACGACACGACGCCTGACGACGAAGACGGACCCAAGCCGTATCTCGACACCTGGAGCGGCGGACCGACGGACGAATGCCGCCGGCGATGAGGCGCCGGTAACCGCCGGCCAAGCCCAGACGACCCGCCACCGCCCGTCAAAGCCGAAGAAGGCGCCGGTGATGACGGCGCCTTTATCTCTACCTAAAACTCTCGATTTCACAGCCTTGGTCCGTGAGGCTGTCAGTGGAAAAAGCGATCACAGATTCACAGATTTGCAGCGCCACAATACCAATTGCTTGCGTACTCCGAATGACAGCGCTCCGCGGCATCCTTGGTCAAGACCAAAATGGTTTCTGCGAAATCTGCAGTAATCTGCGACGGGCCTCTGTCTACGCAGGCCAAACAGTAAGACGGAATAGTGCCGCATTGATGCTGCCATTCGTCATAAGGCTTGAAATCGGGCGGCGATACATCCGGCCGACACGCCTTCGGGCTCGAATTTTTCAGGAATTTTCCATGCGTTTGGATATCGAGAGCAATGTCTCCGAGATCGAGCAGTCCATCGGACTGCTCAGGAGGCGTCTTTGACTGGGATGTCGCACTAAGACGTCTCGACGAACTCAATGCCCGGGTCGAGGATCCGACCCTGTGGGACAATCCGGAAAAGCCGCCCAGAAGCTGATCGCGTGAGCGGTCCAAGCTGGCGGCTTCGATCGATGCGGTCAAGTCGCTCGAAAAAGGCCTGAAGGACGCCATCGAATTCGCCGAACTGGGCGACATGGAAGGCGATGACAGCCTGATCGAGGAAGCCGCGCGCCATGTTGAAGGGTACTTGAAGGCGCATGCCGGCCGGGCGGAACTTGAAGCCCTGCTGTCGGGGGAAGCCGACGGCAATGACGCCTATATGGAAATCAATTCCGGCGCCGGCGGCACCGAGTCGAATGACTGGGCGGGCATCTTGCTGCGCATGTATACGCGCTGGGCTACCGCCCATGGCATGACGGTCGATGTCGAGGAAGAAACGCCTGGCGAACAGGCGGGCATCAAGTCGATCACCCTGAAAATTACCGGCGAGAACGCCTATGGCTGGCTGAAGACCGAGGCCGGCGTTCACCGCCTGGTGCGTATTTCGCCATTCGATTCCAACGCCAAGCGCCACACCTCGTTCGCTTCGGTCTGGGTCTATCCGGTCGTCGACGATACCATCGTCATCGACATCAATCCGGCGGATGTGCGCACCGACACCTATCGGGCGTCGGGCGCCGGCGGTCAGCACATCAACAAGACCGACTCGGCCGTGCGCCTGACGCACATTCCGACAGGTATCGCCGTGGCCTGCCAGGCCGGCCGATCACAGCACCAGAACCGGGACGAAGCCTGGAAGATGCTGCGGGCGCGCCTGTACGAGATGGAACTGCAAAGGCGCGAAGAAGCCAAGGCTGCGCTGGAAGACACCAAGACCGATATCGGCTGGGGGCACCAGATCCGCTCCTATGTCCTGCAGCCCTACCAGATGGTCAAGGACCTGCGCACCAATGTCGAAACCTCGGACACCGGCGGTGTCCTGGACGGCGATCTCGATTCATGGCGGCGTTCATGGCGCAGCGCGTCGGCGTGACCGGGATGCGCGTCGGTGCTAATGGTTTCCCGGGACGCCACAGGAAGCGTAAGGATTATTTTACTCGGCCCAACGACAAACGATATCGGCTTGGGATATGCGGCGTCTTACGTCGACCTTTTTTGGCCTGCCTTCTGAGGAGGGTGCCGCCGGCTCGTCCTTGGCGACGTTGATCCTTTGCTTGACCGGTGGGCCGGCCGCGCTTGATAACGATCTGGCGGCCCATATAGCGGGTATAGACCTGGGTGAACTCGGCGCCGATAAAGAAGATCTGCGTCGAATAATAGATCCATATCAGCACGACGGTCAGCGAGCCGGCGGCGCCATAGGTCGAGGCGAAGGCGCTGTGGGCCAGGTAGAGCCCGATCAGGAACTTGCCGAACGAGAAGAGCAGGGCGGTGATGCCGGCGCCGACCCAGGTGTCGCGCCAGTGGATGTGGACATCGGGCAGGACCTTGAAGATACCGGCGAACAGCACAGTGACGACGCCGAAGGACACGATCCAGTTGGTGAAGTGCAGGGTGAAGGTCGCGAGCGGACCGGCGAACTGATGCGCCAGGTAGGACAGGACCGGCCGAGAGCACCATGGCCATCAGCAGCAGGAAGCCGATGGCGAGGATCATGGCGAAGGACAGCACGCGCTTCATGAAGAACCAACTGACATTGCCCTTGCGGTCTTCGACATTCCAGATGGCGTTCAGTGCGTCCTGTAGCTGGGCGAAGAAGCCGGTCGCCGATATCAGCAGGGTGACGCCGCCGATAATGGTGGCGGCATAGTTGGTCGAGCGGTTCTGCGAATGTTCGAGGATGCTGGCGATCGCCTCGGCGCCCTGATGACCGATCAGGCCGCGAATCTCGGCAAAGATGTAGCCATTGGCGTCGTGCTCCAAAGGCCAGCGCCGGCGACGGCGATGGCGATCAGCAGCAGCGGGCCGATCGACAGCATGGAATAGAAGGCCAGCGCGGCGCCCAGGCGCGGCACCTTGTCGTCGTTCCATTCCCGCAAGGTTTCGCGCAGCATGAAGCCGAAGCGTTTTGAAATTCAGCGGCGGCCGGTCTGGCTGCACATCGGAGCTGTTTTCGGGGTATGTCATGCACGCGCGCAATGGTTAGCTAAAAAAGAGAGGCCCAAAAAGAAAAGGCAAAAAAAAGAAAAGGCCAAAAAGAGAAAGGCCGGGGCAGGTCAGGCCTGCCCCGGCCAGCATCTTGAACTATGTTCTAAATCGTGCCGCGTAAAATTTCAATATGGATGAAATGTTTAGCAGTGGATGCTTACCCCAGGTCGGAGAGGGCACTCATATCATAGGTCGCTCATACCGCCGGTCGCGGCAGGCGTTGCCAACCGGTTCGGATGCGATCGACGGCGGCCGGGCGGCTGAACCGAAGCTGGCCGAATCTCGAGCAGCTTGCGGCTCTCGGGACGGCGATTGCAGGCAACGGCCCTGGAAGTAGGCGCCGACATCGATCGCCAGTTGTTCGTGCGTGATGTCGCCTTCGACATAGGCGGTGGCCTGCAGCTTGACCTGCTTGCCCTGCGATCGAGCCAACGATGCGGCCGCGGACTTCGATCGGTCTCGGCCTCGACCTTGCCTTCGATGCTGCCGGATTCGCCGACGGTCAGGTGCGCCGACGCGGACGTCGCCCTTGACGGTGCCGTCCAGGTGCAGATCGCCTGCGCCGGTGACGTTACCGTCGATGACCAGGCCCGAACCCAGGCTGGAGAACGGCTTGGCGCCGCCCGACAGCGAGCTGCCCGAGGAACGGTCGTCGCCGGTGCGGCTCTTGATTGAGATTGACCTGACGGGGTGTCGAGCGGCGGCAGCGACCGCGGCACAACGGGCACCGAGATTGTAACGCTGCGCGCCTGAGCGCGACGCGGGTCTTGTTAGTTTTGCTGAACATAGTCACCTGCCTTCAAAAAGCGTGCGGGGTTTTGTGGGCGACCATTGGTCCACACTTCATAGTGAAGGTGGGTGCCGGTCGAACGTCCGGTATTGCCCATCGAAGCGATGCGCTGATCGAGGGCGACGCGCTGGCCGGCGTGGACGCTATAGGCCGCCAGGTGCGCGTAACGGGTCTTGAAGCCATTGCCGTGGTCGATTTCGACGACGTTGCCATAGCCGGTGCGGACGCCGACATAGGAGACGACGCCCGGCGCCGTGGCATAGATCGGTGTCAGGTAAGGCCCGGCGAAATCCTGGCCTTCGTGGAAGCTTGGCGGCGTGATTGAACGGGTCGAAGCGGACGCCGAAAGCCGCTGACGTCTCACGCGTGCCGATGGTCGGCCGGCCGAACGGAATATGTTCCGAGCTGTTTTGCAGGCCGCGCATGTCGCTGAGGTCGTTGGCGGCCGATTGGCGACGCGTTCGGCGAAATCTTCGTCGACGCCCAGCATGGTCGCCAGCGTCTTGGCGTCCTTGTGCGGCCAGCGGGACCACCCTGGCTGGTGGCAGCGGAGAAGGCCTGCGGGTTGAGGCCGGCCAGGCGGAAGGCCAGGCGCAGCTTTTCGGCGCGGGTACTTGGCGAAGACGTTCGGCCTGGGTAATCAGGCGTTCCTGCTCGGCGCGCACCGAATAAATGCGTTCGACCGGCGGCAGGTTGTCATCGAGCGGGCGCCGGAGACAAGTGCCGCAGCCGCCCCCGGAATGCCTTTGAAATCTTTCAGGATAGTCGCCAGCGCATTGCATGGCGCTTTGGCAACCGTATTGGCCAGGTCTTCCAGCGATCCGGAATTGGCGTTCGCCTGTTGCGTCGCCATGTCGAGGCGCGCCTGACGGTCGGCGATCCAGCGCTCGGACTGCGCCTTCATCATGCTTCAACTGGGATCTCGGCGGCCGAGCCCTGGGCAGCGGCATAAGAACAGCGTAAAACCAGTCGAGACCGCCAGCCAGGTGAGGGCCGCAGACAGCGAGGATAGCCAGCGACAAATTGCTTGCCTGAGCTCAGAACATAGCCGCGCGTCTCGCCGCCCGACCGGATATAGAGATGGCGCTCCGGAAAGAGGTCCCCCACCCAGTCGTTCAAGCGTGCAAAGCCTGATTTACGCATCACCGCCAACACCCTAAACCTTTTATTAAGTATGCCTTTGAGACCGCGGCAGCGCAAGGCGTATAATGGCGCCAGTGATTCGGACCAGGGCATCAGAGACATCCATCAGGACTTCTATTGATCTGCAGTGGTTTTTTGCCAGGCGTAAGACAGGTGTCAACTGTAGATTTCGAATGCCAGGCCGATGACCTGCCTCCGTGTCCCTGTGCCAATATGAAAGTCTCAATCCGGTACCTTTTCAAGATCGATGCCGTCACATGCCGGTCGCGGCGCCTTCGACGACATGGCGGAGTGACGCGTCAGGCCGGTTGCACCAAGTCTTTGAGAGCGCTGCAGCACCTCCAGGACCTTTTCGACGTGGCCGTTGGTGCGGACCTTGCGCCATTCCTGGCGTATCATGGCCATCGGGGTCGACAATGAAGGTCGACCGGTCTGTGCCCATATATTTTCGGCCGTAGAGCGACTTCTCTCGACCCACGCATCCGAACGCATGCTATGGTGGCGGTCGTTTCATCAGATAAAAGCGGCATTTTTAGGCCGTACTTGGCTATAAACTTGCCATGATCCTTCAAGCCGTCCTTCGACAGGCCGTACAGTCTTGCGCCGAGGGCAGCGAATTCCGGGGCGGCGGCGGAAAATGCGCAGGCCTCCTTGGTGCAGGTCGGCGTGTTATCCGCGGGATAGAAAAACAGTACGCTCCATTGGCCCCTGAGGTCCTTGTCCGACACGGTTGTGCCATCGCTGGACGGCAGCGAAAACGCCGGCAGGGACCAGGGTGTGAAAGAAGTTGCGGGTGTTTCGGATTTTGCCATAGCCTTGCCTTGCTTATTCCGTATGCAATCGAAAAAATAACAGTTGCCTTCGTATCTTAACCCTGTTTTGTCGGGCTTCGTCTATGGTCATTCGGCGTCTGCGGCTGAATGGCTGTGGGTGAGAATTGTCCGCCCTGCCTCTTACGTTCGAACCTGCCCGAGTAGACTGCCATTTCCGCCGCCAATGCCCTCAAGCCTCTGTTCGAAACGATAAGACGCCGCGCGCGTCTGTTCGTGTTTGGCTGGGTCGTTCTGATGGTCGTCCTTCTGGGCGTCCGGCTGGCTTATGGACCTTTGAATGTCGACGCCATCAAGCCTGTTCTGGTCGATCGCATCCAGAGCAAGCTGCCGGGCAGCCACGTCACGATCCGCCACCTCGACCTCGTCTGGTTCGGCGATGCCCGTGCTGTCGGTTTTCGATTCGACGACCTTGTCATCCTCGATGCCAGGAACCGGATCATTGTCCGCGCTGGCAAGCTGGAGACCGCGCTCGCCGCCGACAGCCTGCTGCTGCTCCATTTCGATCCCGGCGCGCCTGACGGCCGAAGATTTCTTCGCCGCGGCATCGGTGTCGCGCGAGGGCAAATACGAATTGGGCTACGAGGCGCACGGCAGTCCTGAGGCCATGTCTGGTCTCGATCAGATCCTGCTCGACCTGACGGGGCCCGAGCGCCTCGGCCATCCGTTCAGCTTTGCCCGCCAGATGGCGCTTAAAAACGGCGAGTTCCGCCTGATGCAGCCGTCGGCGCCGCTCGACTGGACGGCAAAGGTCTCGACGATCGACTTTTCCAAATTGCACGGCAAGCTGACGGCCCATGTCGATCTCAGCCTGACAGGCCTGGGCGACAAGCCCGACGCCGTAGCCGCCCTGAAGATCGGCGCAGAAGGCACGGTCGGTCTCAAGTCGGCGACCGATCACCGCCGATATTCGTAACCTGACTCCGGCCCATGTTTTCCCGACTGCCGGCGCCACCCAATATGTCGCCCAGGTCGATGCCCCGGTCAGTGGTCTGGGCCGGCGGGTCGAATACAGCGCAGGCAAGGGCTTCGAGGGCGCATTCGTCGACATGTCGGCCGGAAAGGGCCACCTCAATCTCGGCCATTCGCAACAGGATTTCGACGGCGCAAGGGTCGTGGCCTCATACGCCTCCGCGACCCATACAGTCGTCTTCCAGACCTTCCGGCTGCAGGCGCATTTGATCGACACCGACCTGCACGGCTGGTTGCTGATCACGCCGGAGGACGTTAAGGCGAAGCGGGACCTGTCCCTGGCCTTCGATTTCGCCGGGCCGCGGGTCACCGGTCGACTGGCCGACGACTTCGCCTCGCAAACCCTGACCCACGCCCATTTCAAGGGTGCCTTTACGCCGCGGCTGCGCCAGCTGAAGATCGAAACCGGCACCGGCACCCTCAATGGCGCGCCCTTTGAATCGCAGGGCCTGGTCTATACCGACGCGCAAGGCAGGCTGGGTACGGACCTGACGGCGAAGATCAAGGGGCGCTTCACCAAGGATGAGGTCTTCGCCTTCTGGCCGGAAGACCTGTCGCATATCGTCCGCAAGGACCTGATCGAGCGCATTCGCGGCGGTGATTTCGCCAATGCCGACTTCACCTTCAAGGTGAAACCCGGCGAAGAACTTAACAATCAGAACCTTCGCCTCGACTTTGATTTCGCCAATGCCCAGGTTGCCATAGAACATCACCTTGATGATGCCAAAGGCCTGAAAGGTCACGGTATTCTCGAAGGCGACAGTTTTGCCATGAGCGTCACCGAAGGACATCTCGTCAATGTAAATCTGACCAGCGGCGGCCTGCTGGTGCCGAGTTTCCACGAGCACGATACCGAAACCCATATCTGGCTCGAAAGCCTGGGTGACGCTGTCAATGTCATCGAGGCAGTCGACCCGATCACCAACGGTGACTTGCAGAAGCACGGGCTTAATCGCCGGCGGCTGTCGGGCACGGCCAAGGTCCGGGTCGACATAACCTTCCCGACCTTCAAGGAAATCACCAATCGTAATTTCGGCCTGACCTTCGACGCCCATGTCGCCAATGGCGGTTTTACGCAGGCGGCGCTTGGCTGGGACCTGACCCGTGGTGAGCTCGACATCCACGGTGACATGCTGGCCGATAAGCTGACCGTGCGTGGTCCCGCCCTGGTGGGGCCGTTCACCGGCGACATCACCTACGACACGCAATTCCAGCCCAAAAGCGAGCGCGTCACCCTGGGGGGGCATTTCAATGCCGCCCAGTTCGGCGGTTCGCCGCGCATACCTGTCGCCATTACCGGCGCGTTCAATATCACTGGTGGCAAGGGGCAGGGAACGGTGACGTCGACATCTTCCACGGCGATGTCACCTGGACCAATGAAGGTTCTGACGACCCGGAACGCCCGTCGCAGGTGACCATCGCGGGCGTCCTGATCGGCAAGGGCATGGAAGCCCAGGGCCGTGCCGATCTTCGAACATCTCAAGCCGGAATTGCCGACGCGCGTTTCCCTTGTTGCGTTCGGGCGAGATCTGGTCCGGGTGAACTCGATGCCGAAGCGCTGTCGCGGCGATCTGGCCTACATCCAGGGTGAACGGCCGCGCCTGGTCTATAAGTCTATCATTACACCGGATGAGGCGGTGGAAGCTCGGCTACGGCGGCCTTGCCGGTCTTCAAGGACCCGCGCCACCTGACGGTCAATATCGCGCTCGATCCCAATTCCAAGGAAGCGCTGCTCAAGCTCGACGCCATGAACGCCGTCCTCGGCTGGTCGGAACAGCCGGGCAGCGACGAACTGCTGCGCAAGCTGACCATGACCCTGCAGCCCGAGCCGATTGGGAAACCGCTTGGCCTGCCGACGTTGTTTCTTCAAGCCGAAGTCAAGCCGGTCGATGTCACGGCCTTGTGGCAAGCAGACCGCCTGATGCCCTGGCCGGACACCGTCGTCCATGCTGGGGCAGCACGATCGATTTCGACATGCCGACGCGCGAAGCGCATCGCTGCCGCGCCGGCCGGACAAACCACTGCATACCCTGCGCGTGCGCGGCGTCGATCGACGACACGATCCTGGCAATACCCTGGGCTATTCGCAGACGCCGGTGCGCATTTCAATGGCGTCCTCGGCGTTATCTTCAGCCTTTACGACGCGCCGGGCCAACCCTGCCGCGTGTTGCTCAATGTCGATGCCAGCGAAGCGGAACTGGGCGTATTCGCGCCACCGACCTGGAAGAAAGCCGGTCGGGTGAGGCCGCCAATCTGGCCGTGTCGTTCGATGATCAAGGGCGCGCAGACCGGGGCGCCACGGTGGCGTCAACCTGTCGCGCATCTATGGCACCGGCGATCGCATCCGTATCGATGGACGCGCCTCTTTCTCTGAAAAAGGCGATCTGGAATTTGCTGATTTTTCAAGCCTGTATCTGAAGGATTTCATCGACGTCACCTTCAAATACTATGTGCTGCCGAACCAGCAGACCAATGTCATGGCGATCAGCGGACAGCAGCTTGACCTGCGGGCCGTGGCTGCAGAACGACACGCCCGACGCTATGGATATCGCAGCCGTGACGACGCCGCAGGCGGTCGAACAAGGTCCTTACCAGCAGAACGCCGCAGGCTCCACAGACCCCGACCCATTTCGTCGTCGACCTGGCGCAGGCTGCAGACCTCGCCGGCCGGCGCTTTTTCCAATACGTCAAGCTCGACGTCAATTGGGACGGCCGCAGCCGAACTGAGCGGCCAGGGTTCGACGGCAAGCACCATCAACGGCAGCGCCATTCGCCGTGGCGTTTCGCGGGCCAGGACATCAAACCGGCCAGCCGGTCCCGCCGACTGAGCAAGGAAAAAACGGGCGACGACGGCTATAGCCTCTTCGCCGTCCGCACCACCGATTTCCGGCGACGCCCTGCGCACCTTCTCGCGGCATTCACCAACCTCTATGGCGGCACGGCCCTGGTCGAAGGCGCCTATCATGCGATGGCCAGATCGACGCGTCGGCATGCGCGGTCAGAAAATCCGTCTCAAGCAGATCCCGGTGCTGGCGCAGTTGCTGACCGTGGCGTCTTTGACCGGGCTCAAACGACACCCTGACCGGCGAAGGCATCGGCTTCGACGATTTTCGATTTCCCGGTACGCTATCGCGACAACCGTCATCTTTGTCCGCAACGGTTGGGCCAAGGGGCAGCGCCCTGGGCGTCAATGTCTGGGGGACGACCGATTTTGACCGCATAAGACGCCTGAACGCTCAACGGCACGCTGATCCCGGCCTATCGCTTCAATGCCTTGTTCGGCGACGTCACCACCAACGGCCTGGGGCTGGTTGGTATCAAGTACGACGTCAAGGGCGGCTTCAAGCTGCCTCAGGTCGGCGTCAATCCGCTGTCGATCATGATGCCGGGCTTCATGAAGGTGTGGGGAAAACGACCAGCGCAAGGACGCGATCGCGCCGCTCGATCTGCCGGCCGCCCAAGGACACCGTCAATCGAACTTGCGCGAAGAAGACCGCCGACAGACATGAAATAAAAAGCTCGCCGCCCGGAGTGCGACGCGAGCTATTGCCTGTGTTCAGAATCATGTGTTTGCGGTCAGACCGGCTTGACCAGCAGGATTTTCTTCTTGCCTTGCGACACCTTGATCACGCCGTCGGCCGTAACGTCGGCGGTGCGTCACCAGTTGATTGCCGTCGGTGACCGCCACGTCGTTGACGCGCAAGCCGCCGCCCTGGGCCAGACGGCGGGCTTCGCCGTTGGACCCCGTCAGGCCGATCTTCGTCGCCAGCGCCGCCAGCATGATGCCTTCGCTCCAGCTCCGAGCCGCCGGGATTTCGACGGTCGGCAGGTCTGCCGACACCACGCCTTGTTCGAACGCCTTCTGGGCCGTGTCGCGTGCCGTCTGGGCCGCGTCGGCGCCGTGCAGCATGCGCGTCGCTTCGTCGGCCAGCACCTTCTTGGCGTCGTTGATCTCGGCGCCTTCCAGCTTTTCCAGCCGGGCGATTTCGTCGAGCGGCAGTTCGGTGAACAGGCGCAGGAAGCGGCCGACATCCTTGTCCTCCGAATTGCGCCAGAACTGCCAGTAGTCGTAGGGGCTGAGCAGGTCGGCATTGAGCCAGACGGCGCCGGACGCCGTCTTGCCCATCTTGGCGCCCGACGCCGTCGTCAGCAGGGGTGTCGTCAGGCCGAAGGCCGTCGTGCCCTCGCGGCCTTCGCCCATGCGCCGCGTCAGTTCGACGCCGTTGATGATATTTCCCCACTGGTCCGAACCGCCCATTTGCAGGATGCAGTTGTGGCGCAGGTTCAGTTCGCGGAAGTCGACGGCCTGCATCAGCATGTAGTTGAATTCGAGGAAGGTCAGGGGCTGTTCGCGCTCGAGGCGCAGCTTGACCGAATCGAAGGTCATCATGCGGTTGATGGTGAAGTGCGTTCCGAAGGTGCGCAGGAATTCGATATAGCCGTACTGTGACAACCAGTCGTCATTATTGACCATGATGGCATCGTTGCCGCTCTCACCAAAGGTGAGAAATTTCGTGAACACCTGTTTGATGCCATTAAGGTTTTCGGCGATCCGAGCATCGTCGAGCATCTGACGTTGCGTGTCCTTCCCCGAGGGGTCGCCGACCTTGGTCGTGCCGCCGCCCATCAGGACGATCGGCTTGTGACCGGTCTTCTGCAGCCAGCGCAGCATCATGATCTGCACCAGCGAACCGGCGTGCAGCGACGACGCCGTGGCGTCGAAGCCGATATAGGCGGTGATCATGCCGGCCCGGGCCAGGGCGTCAAGCGCCTCGGCGTCGGTTGTCTGGTGAATGAAGCCGCGCTCGCTCAGGGTGCGCAGAAAATCAGATGTGAAGCTATGCTCGGTCATGATTGCAGGCTTTGTGTTTTTTCGGCAGTATCGGCATGATACGGAACGGCCTGTCTGTGACCCAAACAGGCGGCTGCCGTCAAGAAATTCATGTCGAGAAATGTAAGCGAAAGGCGCGCCGTGATTGCAGGCAACAAGCTGGAATGCCGCACGGCCGGACCGGAGTTCGCGGGCGAACTGGCGCAACTTTGGTCGCAGACCTTTCGTGAAAGCCTATACGGGCGTCCACAGCGACGACGACCTCGGAAGCCTACTGTGCGGCGAACCTGACCCATGAGAAGGCAAGGGCGAGCCTGACCGGGGACGGCAATCATTGCGAGATTGCCTGGGATGACGACCGGGCGCTCGGCTATGTCTGGATCGCACACAGCGACTGTCCGTATCCGTTGCCGACGTCTTCGTCGGAGCTGAAGCGCATCTATGTGCTTGCCGCCGGTTATGGCAGTGGAGCCGGGCGTCTGTTGTTCGATCGCGCCGTTGCCGCCGTCAGGGCTGCGGGCCGGAATCACATCTGGCTGGCCGTGTCGGATATCAATTATCGCGCCCACGCTTTTTATCGTAAGCTGGGATTTGAACCGGCGGGCGCCGGTCCGACCTTCACGGTAGGCCAGGACCGCGTGACCTCGACCATCATGGTATTGAGCATCTGAGGAAACACCTATGGATAAGCTGATGAAGATCCTGGGCTTCATGACCGGGACCTCGCTCGACGGCATCGACATGGCCGTCATCGATAACGATGGGGAGGGGCTGCTTGCCTTCGGCGCCTGGGCAGAAATGCCCATGCCGGCGGCGACGCGCCAACTGCTGGAGGCGACGGTCAAGGCGGCGCTGCAATGGCCGCGCGGCGCGACGGAGCCGGCTATCTTCGCCGAGGCTCGGAAGGCCCTGGTGAATTATCATCTTGAGGCATCGGATACGTTTCTCCATGCCAAAGGTTTGAAATACAGCGATTTTAATGCCATCGGTGTCCACGGCCAAACGGTCCTGCATGAACGTCCGAAGGCCGGCGTCCCCGGCCGCACGGTGCAACTGTTCGATGGCCAGGCCTTTGCCGAAGCAACCGGCGTGCCCGTCGTCTGCGATTTCCGCCAGGCCGATATCGAGGCCGGGCGGCGGAGGCGGCGCCGCTGGCGCCCGTCTATCATCGCGCCCTGGCGCAGCAGGCAGGGCTGGACTTACCGGTCGTCGTCGTCAATCTGGGCGGCGTCGCCAATATCACCCTGATCGATCGCGACCTGAACCTGACGGCGCTCGATACCGGCCCGGCCAACGGCCTTATGGACCAGTGGATGCGCCTGCATAACGCGCGGTGATTTCGACCACGAGGGACGCATTGCGGCGGCGGGAACGATCGATCACAACATCCTGGCCGGCTATATGGCGCACCCGTATTTCCAGGCCGAAGGCGCCGAAGTCGCTCGACCGCTATGACTTTACGCTGGAGGGCGTCCAGGGCCTGAGCGTCGAGGACGGCATGGCGACCTTGAGCGCCTTTACCTTGCAAAGCCTGCTGGCGGGCATCCGCGCGGCCGGTGAAACGCCCGGGACCATAATCCTGGCCGGTGGCGGCCGGCACAATGCTTTCCTGGTTGCGCAGCTTTCCGCCGCACTGGCGCCGGCCCGGGTGGTGTTGGCCGAAGACCTGGGCTGGCGCGGCGGCGCCATCGAGGGCAGAAGCCTTTGCCTATATGGCGGCGCGCTCGTTGAAGGGCCTGCCGATCTCCTTCCCGGGTACGACGGGCGTGGCACGGCCCCTGACCGGCGGCAAGGTGTTTCTGCCGTCCGATCGTCGGGCCACCGCCTAGCGATAACTGTCCTGCTTGTATCCGGGATTGTATGTCTTGAGAAGCAAGAGCAGACCAGCGGGAAGTGGGTTGACCTTGGGGACTGTAAGACCGACTTCTCGCGCAAGGTCTGTGGCGAAGCTGACGCAATCCCGATAGATCAGGGCATAGGTGGCATTTTCGTATTCGGGAGATACCTTTTCCAAGGCCTGTCGAAGTTTGGTGTCGGAGATGTCATAGGCAATCAGATGATTGATCAGATGTTCCCTGGACGTCTGGCTAATTCCGCCCTGACCGTAAGGTGTGGTCTTTCGTGAAGGGCCAAAACCGTACCATTCAACCCCAGTGCTGAACGTGCAACGGCACACTACGTGCAAGTGCACAGCGCCAGTCTCAGTGATAAAAGCCAACTCCGCCATTGATCCGGTCCTCCCTGAAAATTCGGAGGAGTTAACCAACTATGGTTGTTTTAGGCAATGCGCGGTTTTTTGCGATAGTCATGACGTCGGGCGTAGATGTAAACGAATGGCTTCAGCGATATCGGCCGGGCGTGCCGCCACCAGGTCGTGGTGGCCGCCGGGAACGATCATCAGCTGCGAATTCGGCAGCAGGCCGTGCAGATGCCGGCCGACGGCAGGCGGGCTGATCGGGTCGCGATCGCCCCATATCAGCAGGACCGGATGTGTTACCTGGGAAATCTGCGCCGAGATATCGGGGCGCTGGGTCATCACCCAGTCGGCGACCAGCGGGAATTCCTGGTGATAGTCGGCGCGCCAGTCGCTGGCGCCAAACAATGATACGTCCAGGCCGCCGGCGGTGACCGCCAGCACAAGCCTGCGGACTTTTTCAGGATAACGTATGGCCAGGCTGAGGGCGATGGCGCCGCCCATGGACTGGGCCAGCAGGTCTACGGGCTGGTCGCCGAAGCGGGAGGCGACGAGATCTATGAGGTCGTCATAGGACGTGATGGCCGGGTCGGGCGGATTGGGCCCCAAGCCTGGCCACGCGAAAAACGTTGTGTTCCAGTCTGCCGGCAACAGGTCCGCCAGCGGTTGCCAGAAGCCGGCAGAGCCGCCGACGCCCGGCAGGAAGAACAGGCTGGGCACCTGAGACGCCTTATTGGGCCGAAGCGCTCATGCGGCGGTCGATATAGGATCCGACGCGTTGTTCGACTTCGCTGAGGCGATCGGTCCAGAAGTGGTTGGCGTCCTCGACGACTTCGTGGTCGATCGTGATACCCTTCTGGGTCCGCAGCTTGGCGACGACGCGGTCGACTTCACTGGTCGGCACGATGGTGTCGGCACCGCCGTGCAGGAACATGCCGGAGGCCGGGCAGGGCGCCAGGAAGCTGAAATCATAGGCGTTGGTCGGTGGCGACACCGAGATGAAGCCGTCGGTTTCCGGGCGGCGCATCAGCAGTTGCATGCCGATATAGGCGCCGAAGTCGTAGCCGGCGACCCAGAATTGCGAGGCTGTCGGGTTCTTGGCCTGCAGCCAGTCGAGGGCAGTCGCCGCGTCGGCCAGTTCGCCGATGCCGGAATCGAACTCACCCTGGCTCTTTTGCACGCCGCGGAAGTTGAAGCGCAACACGGAGAAGCCGCGGGTCATGAACAGGTGGAACAGTTGCACCGTGACCGGATTATTCATGTGGCCGCCCGCCTTGGGGTGCGGATGCAGAATCAGGGCGATCGGTGCGTTCTCGGTCTTGCCGGCGCTATAGCGGGCTTCGATACGTCCGGCGGCTCCGGCCAGGATGACTTCAGGCATTCAGTTACCTTATATAAAACGTGGGCACCTTGAATATCAAAATTTTTCGCGGTGCGCTTGGCCAAATACTTGATTGTTTTAGTCGGAATTAGTAGATACCGCTAAGACGCACATGTGCGGCTGGATCGCGCCTATTAGCACAAAGATTTGCCTTTGCGCATGTTTTTGCTGCGGATCCGGCATTTGTCAGAATTTCAAGGGACCCTCCATGCGCCTGTCGACCAAGGGACGCTATGCCGTCATGGCGATGACCGACCTGGCCCTCAACGGCCGGGACGGTCGGCCGATCTCGTTGTCGGAGATATCGGAACGCCAGCAGATTTCCCTGTCCTATCTCGAGCAGTTGTTCGCCCGCCTGCGCAAGGCCGGCCTGGTCAAGAGCGCGCGTGGCCCCGGTGGCGGTTATTCGCTGGCGCGCGCCAGCAAGGCGCTGTTCGTGTCGGAAATCGTCCTGGCGGTCGATGAGCCCATCAAGGCGACCCGCTGCGAACTGACCTCCAACAAGCTGGGCGCCAACAAGAAGCTGTCCAAGGATCAGGCGGTGCGCGAGATCGGCTGCATGCCCGGCGGGCAGCGCTGCCTGACCCACAACCTGTGGGAAGATCTCGGCGTCGCCATCCACGACTATCTCAGCCAGGTATCCCTGGACGACGTCGTCGGCAAGCGCACGCGCAAGAAGGTCGAGATCACATCGCCCGATTCGCGTCCCCATTTGCTGGAGGCCTGACATCATGGCTTCTTCCGTCTATCTCGATCATGCCGCGACGTCGCTGCTGCGCCCCGAGGCGCGCGATGCCTTCCTGCATGCGTCGGGGGCGGGCGGCAACGCGTCGTCGATCCATGCGCTTGGCCGCAAGGCCAAGCTGATGCTGGAAGAGGGACGCAACGATATCCTCAGCCATGTCGGCGGTATCGGCCGCGCTGGCCTGGTCTTTACCTCAGGCGGCACCGAAGCCAACGCCCAAGCCCTGCGCCAGGCCGCGGACTTCGATTACACGGTAATCTCGGCCGGTGAACATGACAGCATCACCGGAGCGGTTGTGGGTGCGGTCGTTGCGCCCCTGCTGGCCAGTGGCGCTGTCGATGTCAGTGCTCTGCAGGCGCTTTTGCCCGACGACCGACGTCGGCCGTTCGTCTGTGTCATGCTGGCCAACAACGAAACCGGCGCTATATCGAACGTTGCAGCGGTGGCGGATCTGGTCCGTGCCCGTGGAGGCTGGTTGCACGTCGACGCCGTCCAGGCCCTGGGCAAGATCGATATCGACTTCGCCGCGCTTAAGGCCGATTCGCTGAGCCTGAGCGCCCATAAGATTGGCGGCGGCAACGGTGTCGGCGCCTTCGTCTACGATCGCGATCGCACGCCCAAGGCTTTCATTGTCGGCAGCGGCCAGGAACTGGGCCTGCGCGCCGGCACGGAAAATGTCCCCGGAATTGCCGCCTTCGCGGCGGCCGTAAAGGCTTGCCAAGGCCTGGATGCCGCCGTAGTAAGCGCACAAACGCAGGTCGAAACCGCCCTGCGTGCCAAGGGCGTAACCATTCTGGGCGAAGCCGCCGGGCGCGTACCGGGAATAACCGATCTGGCCCAGGACCTGTGGCCTTCGGCCCTGCAACTGATCCACATGGACATGAACGGAGTCTGCGTCAGCTCCGGCGCCGCCTGTTCGTCCGGCAAGGTCAAGGCCAGCCGCGTCGTTGCGGCGATGGGCTTTGATGCCATGGCCGACAAGGCGCTGCGCGTCTCGGCCGGCTGGACGACCACACCCGATGACTGGCATCGTTTTTACGAAGTCTGGTCAACGGGTTATGACAATTATCTTAAGCGCCATAGCAGCGCACGCGTAAAGGAACAGGCCTGATGGCTGCGGTCAAGGAAACCATCGATACGGTCGCCAAGCTCGAAACCTACGAGCACGGCTTCGTCACCGACATCGAAACCGAGTTTGCGCCGAAAGGCCTGAACGCCGACATCGTGCGCTTCATCTCGGCCAAGAAGAACGAGCCGGAATGGATGCTGGACATGCGTCTGGCGGCGTTTGAGCGCTGGCTGTCGATGGAAGAGCCGACCTGGGCCAAGGTGAATTACACGCCGGTCAATTATCAGGACCTCTATTACTACGCCGCCCCGAAAAAGAAGGCCGGGCCGAAGTCGCTCGACGAGATCGATCCGGAAATCATCAAGACCTATGAAAAGCTCGGCATCCCGCTGAAGGAACAGATGGTGCTGGCCGGCGTCGAAGGCGCGCCACGCTATGCCGTCGACGCCGTTTTCGACAGCGTGTCGGTGATCACCACCTTCAAGGATGAGCTGAAGAAGTACGGTGTGATTTTCTGTTCGATTTCAGAGGCCTTGCGCGAATATCCTGACCTGGTGAAGCAATATCTCGGCAGCGTCGTGCCGGTGTCGGACAACTATTTCGCCGCCCTCAACGCCGCCGTCTTCTCCGACGGTTCGTTCGTCTATGTGCCGCCGGGCGTGCGCTGTCCGATGGAGCTGTCGACCTATTTCCGTATCAATGCCGAAAACACCGGTCAGTTCGAACGCACCCTGATCATCGCCGACAAGGGCGCCTACGTCTCCTATCTCGAAGGTTGCACGGCGCCGCAACGCGACGAAAACCAGCTTCATGCCGCCGTGGTCGAACTGGTGGCGCTCGATGACGCCTCGATCAAATATTCGACGGTGCAGAACTGGTATCCCGGCGACGAGAACGGCAAGGGCGGAATCTATAATTTCGTCACCAAGCGTGCCGATTGCCGCGGCGCGCGGTCGAAGGTGTCGTGGACCCAGGTCGAAACCGGCTCCAATATCACCTGGAAATATCCGTCGTGCATCCTGCGCGGTGATGACAGCGTCGGCGAATTCTATTCGATCGCCGTCACCAATGGCGCGCAGCAGGCCGATACCGGCACCAAGATGATCCACCTCGGCAAGAATACCAAGTCGCGCATCATCTCCAAGGGTGTGTCGGCCGGCAAGTCGTCCAACACCTATCGCGGCCTGGTCTCGGCCCATGCCAAGGCCGGCGGGTCGCGCAACTTTACCCAGTGCGACAGCCTACTGATCGGCAAGACGTCCGCCGCCCACACCGTGCCCTATATCGAGTCCGACACGGCCCGCGCCCAGTTCGAGCACGAGGCGACGACGACGCGCCTGAGTGAAGATCAGTTATTCTACGCCATGCAGCGCGGCCTGTCGCAGGAAGAGGCGGTGGCCCTGCTGGTCAACGGTTTCGTCCGCGACGTTCTGCAGGAGCTGCCGATGGAGTTTGCCGTCGAAGCGCAGAAGCTGGTCGCCATCAGCCTGGAGGGCAGCGTCGGATGACCTATCCGGACAGCACGCTATCGGAGGCGCATTTGCACTCTTCAAAGCATCGGGCCGAGATTGAGGCAAGTGAGGTTTGCGGCTGCTTCTACTGTCTTGAAACCTTTCCGCCAGCGGTGATTGACCGATGGTTGGAAGGCGAAGGGACGGCACTCTGTCCTGAGTGCACTATTGATTCCGTTATCGGTTCAAAATCTGGCTACCCGGTGAGCGCACCGGAGTTTCTACACGCAATGCAAAAATACTGGTTCTGAAAGTCCATTAGATGCTGAATATCGAAAACCTCACCGTCTCCGTGGACACCAAAACCATCCTCAAAGGCTTGAGTCTCAATGTGCCTGCCGGCGAAGTCCACGCCATCATGGGGCCCAATGGCGCCGGCAAATCGACCCTGGGCTATAGCCTGGCCGGCCGTCCGAACTACACCGTCACCGGCGGCACCGTAACCTTCAACGGCGAAGACCTGCTCGACAAGGATGTCCATGAGCGCGCTGCCGCCGGGCTGTACCTGTCCTTCCAGTATCCGCTGGAAATTCCTGGTGTACCGGCCCTGACCTTCCTGCGCACGGCCCTGAACGCCCAGCGCAAGCTGCGTGGCGAGGCCGAGATGACGGCGCCGGACTTCCTCAAGAAGATCCGCGAAGTGGCCAAGTCCCTGCGCATCGACATGGACATGCTGAAGCGTCCGCTCAATGTCGGTTTTTCCGGCGGCGAGAAGAAGCGCATGGAGGTCCTGCAGATGGCCATGCTGCAACCGAAATTCCTCATCCTCGACGAGACCGATTCCGGCCTCGACATCGATGCGCTGAAGGTCGTCTCCGACGGCGTCAACGCCCTGCGGGCGCCCGACCGGGGCATGTTGGTCATTACCCACTATCAACGGTTGCTCGATCATATCACGCCTGACCGTGTCCACGTCCTGGTCGCCGGCCGCGTCGTCAAGTCGGGTGGTCCCGAACTGGCGTTGGAACTCGAAGCGCGCGGCTATGATGAATATCTCGGGGTGGCTGCGTAATGCTGGCCCCGATCGACATCTTCGACCCGTCATCCTATCCGACGCGCCGTGACGAGGAATGGAAATATTCCGACCTGTCGCGCGTCCTTCGAGTCGTGCCGCAACCGAATGCTGTGCGTCAGGTGGTCGACCGTGTCGACATCCCGGCGGGTGAGACCGTCGTGCGTTTCGACAGGTTCCAGGGTGAGGCGGCGGTGAGCCGCGAGGATATCCATTTCACGCTGGGCGAAGGCGCCACGCTTATCCGGATCGTTATCCTCGACGAGCCGGAAGACGCCATCTCGATCCGCCGGTCAACCGTTGAGACCGCGCCTAGCAGCATCTTCAAGCAGTACGTCTTCTCGACCGGCGCGAAGTTCCAGCGGTTTGAGACCCATGTCAGCCATGCGGGTCATGGCGCCGAGGTCGAGATGAACGGCGCCTACCTGTTGCGCGACAAACGCCATTTTGACCTGACGACACGCGTGTCGCATACGGCGATCGACGGCGTTACGGCACAACTGATCAAGGGCCTGGTCAAGGACACCGCCACGGCTGTCTTCCAGGGGCGGATTCTGGTCGAGCGCGGCGCCGACGGCACCGACGCCCGTATGCGCCATCAAGCATTGATCCTGAACGACGGCGCCCATGTCCGCGCCAAGCCGGAACTGGAAATCTATGCCGACGACGTCCAGTGCGCCCACGGCAATACGATCGGTGCCCTCGACGAAGAGGCCCTGTTCTTCTGCCAGAGCCGCGGCCTGAACGAAGACCAGGCGCGCGCCCTGCTAACCCATGCCTTTGTCATTCCGGTGGCCGAAGCCATTGCCGACGAGGATCTGCGCGCCAAGGTGCTGGAATTCCTGGAGACCGAGGCGGAGGCTTATCATGCCGTTTGATGTCGAAAAGGCCCGCGCCGACTTCCCGATCCTCAGCCGTCAGATCAATAATAAACCATTGATCTATCTCGACAGCGGCGCTTCGGCCCAGAAGCCCGAAGCCGTGATCGAGGCCATGTCGCAGGCCATGCGCCATTCCTATGCCAATGTGCACCGGGGCCTGCATCGCCTGGCCAACGAGACGACAGACGCCTATGAGGCCGGCCGCGAGACGGTGGCGCGCTTTATCAATGCGGGCGTAAACGAGATCGTCTTCACCAAGTCCGCCACCGAGGCGGTGAACCTCGTTGCCTTTTCCTACGGCGAACGGCTGCAGGCTGGCGATGAGATCCTGACGACCGAGATGGAGCACCACGCCAATATCGTGCCGTGGTACATGCTGGCACAGCGCAAGGGCCTGGTGCTGAAGTATGTGCCTATCCTTGACGACGGCAGCCTCGACATGGCGGCCTTCGATGCCCTGCTGACGCCTAAGGTCAAGGTCGTCGCCTTCACCCAGATGTCGAACGTCCTGGGGACGATCAATCCGGTCGCCGAGATCGTAGCCAAAGCCCACGCCGTAGGCGCAAAGGTGATGGTTGATGGCTGTCAGGGCGTCGTCCATATGCCGGTCGACGTCAAGGCGCTGGACGCCGACTTCTACGTCTTCTCAAGTCACAAGCTGTACGGCCCAACCGGGCTGGGTGTCCTGTATGCAAAGGCCGACGTGCTGGAAGCCATGCCCCCATACCAGGGCGGAGGCGAGATGATCGCCCATGTGACCAAGGAAAAGATCACGTGGAATGAACCGCCGCATCGGTTTGAAGCCGGCACGCCGGCCATCCTCGAGGTCATCGGACTGAAGGCGGCTATCGACTGGCTGACGCAGTTCGACCGTGCCGAGATCGCGGCCCACGAACATGCCCTCTATCAGCGCGCCCATGACCGCCTGACGCAGATCAACAGCCTGCGTGTGCACGGTGAAGCGGCTGGCAAGGGTTCGATCCTGACCTTTAGCCTTGGCCAGGCCCATGCCCACGATGTGGCGCAGATCCTCGACCGCTACAATGTCGCGGTGCGGGCGGGGACGCACTGTGCCGAACCTTTGATGACCCGCCTGGGCGTGACCTCTACCGTACGCGCCTCCATCGCCCTATATAATACCGAAGACGAGATCGATGTTCTGGCTGAAGCGGTGGCCAAGGCCCAAACCTTCTTTTCCTGAAATCGACCTTCTTCTCCTGAGGATATAAGTATCGACATGAGTGAAGCTTCCGCAGATACACAGGACAGCCACAGCCTGTTCAGCCTAGACGAGATGGGCGCTGCCCAGACCGGCGCCCTTGAACAGGCCGAACTCGACCGGCTGACCGATGAACTGATCACCGCGTTCAAGACGGTGTTCGATCCGGAAATCCCGGTCGATATCTATGAGCTTGGCCTGATCTACCGCGTCGACGTTTCAGACGATCGCGACGTCGTTGTCGATATGACGCTGACGGCGCCGGGCTGCCCCGTCGCAGGCGAAATGCCGATGTGGGTCCAGGAGGCCGTGATGAAGGTTGAGGGCATCAAGTCGTGCGACGTTAACCTGGTCTTCGATCCGCCGTGGGATTCGTCGAAAATGTCCGACGAAGCCAAGCTAGCCCTGAATATGTTCTGATCATGGATATGCAACCCGCCATTACCCCGCGTCCCCGCCGCCCACGCCCTGCCGTGGTGTCACTGACCGATGCCGCCGCCGCCCAGGTCAAGGCCATCATGGCGCGTGCCGACAAGCCCTATGTCGGCCTGCGTGTCGGCGTCAAGCAAGGCGGCTGCGCCGGCCAGGAATACGTCCTGTCCTATGCCGAAGAGGTGGGACCGATCGACGAGGTCATCAGCGACAAGGATGTCACCATCCTGATCGAGCCCAAGGCCGTGTTGTATCTGGTCGGGACCGTAATCGACTACGAGACGACCAAGCTGGCGTCGAAGTTCGTGTTCAATAATCCGAACGAAACTGACGCGTGCGGTTGTGGCGAGAGCGTCACCATCAAACCGGCTCAGGCGGAGTAAGGATCAGGCGCCCAGCCATTCCAAGGCGTCGTCGAGTGACTCGAATGACTGACGGATATCCATCGGGAACAGATTGGCGACGACATTCACCCGTGCCAGGTCGAGGGGATTGTTGACGATAACCGCAACTTTCGATGAATAGATGATCTTGCCGACGCGGACTGCCCACCATTCGGCGAAGCGGGTTATAGCTTCGTATTCGACCAAGCCGTGCGCCCGGCGATAGTCGAACAAGCGGTTATAGAGCCACGGTTCGGCCAAGGTGGAATAGGCTTCGATCCATTTGTCGATTAGCAGGTCACTGTCGATTTCACCGGCCATCTTGAAGACAATTCGGCGGTTATCGTCGTCGATCTGAGAGGTGACGTGGAAAGCTGAGCGCACTGGAAAGTCCCTGGCTACTTTTTTTGCGACGCTTCCCGGGCGCCTGTGACCTGCGAGTTTAGGGAACAGGCTTTAAAAATACGTTTTTTTGTATGACAAAATGCCGTGCTTACGGTGCTGTCAGCCAGTCGAGCGCCGTGTCGTAATCGTTGAAGCCGCGGATCGTCTGGCCCGGGTAGATGGGCGCTGCGGCTACCGGGACGCGCTCCTTATCGCGAGGATTGTTGCTCAGGGCCGCGATCTTCGATGTGTAGGAAATTCCAGCCGTCAGTTGCGCCCAGCGTCCCATCATCGATTTGACGTCAGCATCGGAATAGTTGCCGTCCAGCCGACGAAAATCGAGCAGGCGGTTATAGTTCCACGGCGTTTCCAATTGGTCATAGAAGGCGAAAAGCCGGTCTTCGAACACCTTGGCCGGCATCTCACCGGTGACACGGACGACGATCAGATTACGTATCGCATCGACCGATGCGCCGAAATGATACTCTGCTGTCATATCCATATATACTTTCACTGCAACTGGCGCGAAAGTAGCGGATATCTCTTACCAAATGTTGAGTGACGAGCGTTTTAATCCTTGACCAGTACCGATGGTATAAACGGCTTGCCGGTCGCTTCGGCAATCAGTTCCTGGGACCGGGTTTCGATCCGCTCGCGCAAGGTGGTAAGGAAGTCGTCCTTGGGCATGCCCGGCATGATAGGCTCCAGGAATTCAAGCACTGCCGTGCCGGCAGTCTTCTTGTATTTTTCCTCCTGCCAGAACAGGCCGAGATTGGTGGCAACCGGGACAACGGGCATGTTGAAGTTATTCATCATGTGCCAGACGCCCGACCTATAGCGATGATAGGTCCCGGGCGCGGTGAGGTGCCCTTCCGGATAGATCAGGATGCTGCGGCCGTCCTTGGCGGCCTCCGCCGAGCGATTGGCCAGCGCCCGGCGCGCTTCGATGCCGCCGCAATTATTGACGACAATCGCGCCGAGCTTTGCCAGCAGGGTCGACATCAGCGGGAACTTTTCGAGATGATCGCCGGTCACAAAAGCAAGGTCGGTAATCTGTGAATAGATGCAGAAGCCATCACCCCAGCTGTGGTGCTTGCAGGCATAGATGACCGGTTGCTGCAGGAGATGTTCGCGGCCGCGAACCTCCAGGCGAATGCCGGCGAAGATGCGCATGGCCCACACCATGCGGCGGGTGTAGCGGGCAATAATCCAGGCGACGGGCTTGCGACCGGGGAGCAGGGTCGCCAGCAGCGCAGTGACGCTGTAGCCGATCGACAGGATCCAATAGGCGATAGAGAAGAAAAAGCTGCGCACGTGCCGTCCCCGATGAAGCGTTCCATTATTTGAACACTGTTCAAATAATTTGGCAAGCTATATTTTGACATAGAGAAAGGCCGGCTGCAGAACAGCCGGCCTGTGTTTTTAGCTTATGCTTTTCAGGCTGCGGAACTGGCCGTCCGCTCGCCGGCGGCGACGGTGACCTTGTTACGGCCATTGTTCTTTGACATGTACAGGGCCTTGTCGGCGCGATCGAGCAGGTCGAAGGCGTCTTCGCCGAAGTCACGCTGGGCGATACCCGCCGAGATGGTCACGGTGCCGAGGTCTTCGTTGGTCGAGCGCCGCTTCAGGACGCGCGAGGCGATCTCCTGACGGGCTTCGTTAAGGATGCGCTCGACGCCGGGGGCGGTTTCGCCCGGGAAGAGCAGGCCGAATTCCTCGCCGCCATAACGCGCAGCCAGGCGCGGTTGACGGCCGATACGCGCCAGGACGCTGGCGACATAGCGCAGGACCTGGTCGCCGGTCTGGTGACCCCAGGTGTCGTTGAAACGCTTGAAGTGGTCGATATCGATGACGGCCAGGGTCAGGGGCTTGGTGGTGTCGGTGGATTCACAGTGGCCATCCAGTGCTTCGTCGAACGCCTTGCGGTTTGCAAGGTTCGTCAGAGCATCCGTCATGGCTTCCATGCGCACCTGGTCTAGGTGCTTGCGCAGGCGATTGACTTCACGCGACGATTCGGTGAGGCGGCCTTCGAGCTGTACATGATGGCTCAGGACGTGGCTCGTGGCGTCGGTCAGGCTTTGTACCAGCCCCTGCAGGGTAGATGCATCCAGGGCGCTCATAGAGCGCTTGGCGCCTTCCAGCGTCGCGCTGTAAGTCTTCTGGGTCGTTTGCGCGTCGGAAATGATTTCCGTGATCGAAGCCAGTTCGCGCGTCAGCTTGAGGCCGGCATCGCGGACTTCGTCGTTAAGCTTCAGGCGCGCGATAAATTTCGTTGCCAGGCTATCGGAAATGTCTTCCGTGATCGTCTCGCCAGCCTTGACGAGGCGAAAGATTTCCTGGGCGAGGGGGCCTTCGGGGTCGCCGGCGACATAGAGCCAGAGCTCGTAATTGAGCGGCGTCGGCCAGACGCCATGTTCCTGCATCAGTCGCAGGGCTTCGCTCGCCAATCCATAGGCGTTCGGGCTTCTGACGCTGACTTCTATGTCGTTGTTCATTTAGAGTCCTTTGCGGTCTCCGGAGATAACACCTCCCGGTGATTCTCTCCTGTGACTCCCGCACTCTAACCGAACTTCTCTGACAGGCGGTTAACGCGATTTAAAAAAACGAACCGTTACGCCTTTACCTCTACCGGGCGCAGGATGAAGGCCGGGACGTGCTCGCCGAAGGGCGTGACGGGCACAGGTGCTGCCGGCGCACGGCTCTCGGATTTTGGCTTGCGGGCCGGGCGCGCGGCCTTTTCCCGGACGGGCGCTTCGGCAGGTGCTGCCTTCGGAGTTTCGGTCTCTACGACTGCCGCGACAGATTCGTCAGACCTGGTTGCTTCCAAAGACTTGGATGCTTCGACCGATTTGGGCGCCTCGATCGGTGTCGTGTCGGCAGAGCCCTGTTCGGACCGGCTGCGCGGCTTGCGGTCACGACCTTTACGCTCGGCACCCTTGCGTTCGCCACCGCGCGCACTGCGGCCCCGGCTGTCCGACGAGCGGCCCGCATAGGGCGCGTCGTCGAGCGCGCTATAGTCGACATCGAGCTCGAGCGTCTGCGGCTCTTTCTTGATCAGCTTGACAACCTTGTCGTAGTTCTTTTCATCGGACGCCGACAGCAGCAGATAGGCTTCGCCGGTGCGACCGGCGCGACCGGTACGACCGACACGGTGGACATAGTCGTCGGCATGGATCGGCACGTCGAAGTTGAAGACGTGACCGACATCCGGAATATCGAGGCCACGAGCGGCGACGTCGGATGCTACCAGCAAGGTCAGGTCGCCCTTGCGGAACGAGTCGAGCGTGCGCATGCGCAGGGCCTGATCGAGGTCGCCATGGATCGGCGCGGCATTGAAGCCGTACTTGGACAGTGACTTGGCGACGATATCGACATCGGTCTTGCGATTGCAGAAGACGATGCCGTTCTTGATATCGAGGGTGCCAAGCAAGGCACGCAGCGCGATGCGCTTGGCGCGCGGGTCCTTGTGCGGGACCTTGAGGACATATTGCGTAATGTTCTCATTGGTCGATGCCGGACGCGAAACCTCGATACGCACGGGGTTCTTGAGGAACTGCTGCGTCAGGCGCGTAATTTCCGGCGGCATGGTTGCCGAAAAGAACAGGGTCTGGCGGGTAGGGGGCGTCAGCTTGAAGATGCGTTCGATGTCGGGGATGAAGCCCATGTCGAGCATGCGATCGGCTTCGTCGACGACCATGATCTGGACGCCATTGAGCATGACCTTGGAGCGCTCGAACAGGTCGAGCAGGCGTCCCGGCGTAGCGATCAGAACATCGACGCCCTTGTCGAGCTTGGCAACCTGGTCGGCCATCGACACGCCGCCGATCAGCAGCGCCCAGTTCAGCTTATGGAACTTCGCGTATTTCTCGAAAGCTTCGGCAACCTGGTCGGCCAGTTCGCGCGTCGGCGCCAGCACGATGGCGCGTGGCATGCGGGCGCGGGAGCGGCCCGCGGCGAGGCGTTCAATCATCGGAAGGGTAAAGGCGGCGGTCTTGCCGGTGCCGGTCTGGGCGATCCCCAGTATATCCAACCCTGTCAGGGCAACGGGAATAGCCTGTTCCTGGATAGCCGTGGGCGTGTCATATCCCGTCTCTGCGACGGCTTTCAACACTTCGGCGCCTAAGCCCAAATCGGTAAACTTTGTCATGGCCGTCCATGTGCTACTTCGGACCGCACAAGTAAAGCAAAAGCTTTGATTCGCCGCGAGTCGGTCCGGTATTTGTGGCATTTGCGCCGGGACGGGTCAGACTATTGCGATAGTCTGACCCGTCCGAAAGCATCAAACGTCGAGATCTTCGCTGGCGAATTCGGCATGATCCTGAATGTAACGGAAGCGCAGTTCCGGCTTGCGGCCCATCAGGGTTTCGACCAGGTTTTCGATATCTTCCTCATCGTGGGGCAGGGTGACGCGCGCCAGGGTCCGGGTCTTCGGATCCATGGTGGTTTCCTTCAACTGCGCCGGCATCATTTCCCCAAGGCCTTTGAAGCGGCCGATTTCCGGCTTCTTGCCCTTGAAGTCACGGGCCAGCACTTCGGCGCGATGTGCATCGTCCTTGGCATAGACCGTCTTGGTACCGTGGCTGATGCGGTACAGTGGCGGCATGGCAAGGTAGAGATTGCCATTACGAATCATGGCGGGCATGGTCCGGTAGAAGTAGGTGATCAGCAGGGACGCAATGTGGGCACCGTCGACGTCGGCGTCCGTCATGATGATGATACGCTCGTAGCGCAGGTCCTCTTCCTTGAAGCGGGCGCCCGGCTGGACGCCCAGGGCAAGTCCGAGGTCGGACAGTTCGGCATTGCCGCGGGCCTTGTCGCCCGTTGCCGAAGCAACGTTCAAGATCTTGCCGCGCAGGGGCAGGATGGCCTGGAGGTTACGGTTGCGGCCCTGTTTGGCAGAGCCGCCAGCCGAGTCGCCTTCGACGATGAACAGTTCGGTGCCGACGGCGTCCTGCCGGGCGCAGTCCGCCAGCTTGCCGGGAAGGCGCAGCTTGCGGGTGGCGGAGGCGCGCTGGACTTCCTTGTCCTTGCGCTTCTTCAGGCGTTCCTCGGCCTTTTCGATGATGAACTGCAGCAGTTTCTCAGCCTGCTTCGGCGATCCTGTCAGCCAGTGGTCGAACGGGTCGCGCAGGGCGATTTCCACCAACTTCTGGGCGTCGGCAGAAGACAGGCGGTCCTTGGTCTGTCCCTGGAATTCCGGATTGCGGATAAAGACCGAAATGACGATCCCGGCATAGGCCGCGACGTCTTCGGCGGTAATTAGACCGCCGCGCTTGTCACCGGTCATTTCGGCGTAGGACTTGAGCGAACGCGTCAGGGCAGCCCTCAGACCGGCCTCGTGCGTGCCGCCATCGGGCGTCGGGATGGTGTTACAGTAGGATTGCACGAAGCTGTCATGTTCGTCGAACCCGGCCGCCGACCAGACAACAGCCCATTCGACCGCTCCGGCCTCGCCCTTGCGTTCGACACGGCCGGAGAAGATTTCCGACAGGGTTTCGGTATCCTTGACGCGCTCTGCAAGATAGTCGGCCAGGCCGTTGGGGAAGAAGAACTTGTCTTCGACGGGGGTCTGGTCATGTATCTGCGAAGCTGCGCACTTCCAGAAGATTTGTACGCCACGGAAAAGGTAGGCCTTGGCCTTGGCCATCCGGTACAGGCGCGCCGGCTTGAAATGCGCCTGCTCCCCGAAGATCTCTGGGTCCGGCAGGAATCGCAATTTCGTGCCGCGCTTCTTGGATGGCTGGACCTGTTCGACCGGGCCGAGAACGAGACCGCGCGAGAAGTTTTGCTGCCATTCGAAGCCATCCCGCCAAGCGGTGACCTCAAGACGTTCGGACAGGGCGTTGACGACCGAAGCGCCGACCCCGTGCAGACCACCTGAGGTCGCATAGGCCTTGCCCGAGAACTTGCCGCCCGAGTGCAGCACGGTCATGATCACTTCCAGCGCCGACTTGCCGGGGTATTTCGGGTGAGGATCGACTGGAATGCCGCGGCCATCGTCGCGTACCGAGACGTAGCCGTCGGCATCGAGCTCGACCCAAATCGCCTTGGCGTAGTTGGCCACGGCTTCGTCCATGGCGTTGTCGAGCACTTCGGCAAACAGGTGGTGCAGCGCCTTTTCGTCGGTGCCGCCGATATACATGCCGGGACGTTTACGCACCGGCTCAAGGCCTTCGAGGACTTCGATGCTCGATGCGCCGTAGCTGGTATCATGGTCCACAGGCTCTACAGGTTCAGGCCTAGGCTCTTTGGCCTTGGCCGGCTTGGGGGCCTGCGGGGCCGTATGCGGTGCTGCAGAAGGTTCAGATGCGGCATCGGACACAGCCTCGGGCTGCGGTCCGGCGTTGAACAAATTAGGTTGCGGAGGCTTGGAACTCATGACTCGAACATGTAGCGATTCGCGCCGTTTAAATCAAAGCCTACGTGAAAAAAACGAGAACAAAAAAAGGCCGCAAGTCCTTTCGGACTTGCGGCCAACGCTTAAACCTTGGTCAGGTTCAGGATTAGAAAGCGGCCTTCAGCGTGGCGTACAGGTTGTTCGGCTGATTTTCGGCTTCGCTGTAGCGGACGTCCAGCGACAGGACGCTGGTCAGCGAATAGGTCAGGCCGGCGTTCCAGGTGGTGTAACCCATGCCCTTGACCGGGTTGTAGCCGCCTTCGTAGTTGGCGATGGCGCCCGAGATGGCCAGCTTGTCGGTCAGCGGATACGAAGCGTTGACTTCATAGTACGGATCTTCCAGCGACTCGGTCGGGACGTACAGGGCAGCGCCAATCGTGCCCTTGCCGATCGGGTGCGAAACGGCGGCCTTCAGTTCGCCAACCGTGGCGCTGTCAGCGTCCGGGTAGGTGTAGTAGATAACGCCGAAGTCGAAGGCATAGTTGCCGACCGACGGGGTCAGGCCGAGGTAGAAGTCGGCTTCGGTCTTGGCTTGCTCGCCATGGGGCGCGGTGAAATCGACGTTCGACAGCCAGGTGCCGGCGTAGAAGAGGCCCTTCTTGTAATCGATGCCGCCTTGCAGGGCTGCAGTGCTGTCAGTCGTTTGCGCGACGCCGCGCCAAACGTAATTGCTGGTGACTTCGATGTTGTAGCTAAGCTTGCCGGCGTCATCCTGCGCCATGGCAGCCGAACCGGCGAAAAGCGCGCTGAGGGCAACAGCGGCGACAAGAAGAGTCTTTTTCATGGTCAGTGATCCCAGTTCAAAGGTGGAGCCGTCATGAGGAGGTTGCGGCTGGTTATTGTGTGTTTTAACAGTTTCGTAAAACCGACATCAATTTAGCAAGTTTTTGGCGAACGCAAAGGCCCCCTCCGACGTTTGCCACGCTTTGATGCAAATTTACCACGTTTGGTCGGAAGGGCAATTCTAAACAAAAGGTTAAATGTCTCAAGGGGTTGCCGATCGTTTCCCTGGTAACATATGTTTTCTGGCGTGTTGCAAAGCAACGTCACCTGTCACGATTCTGTTGCAGTGCAGCGGTTTGCCCTGGAGCAAGTCCGGTCGCGAATCGCCGCGAAGCACCCTCGGTGAGGGGGAAAAAAAACGGGGCGCTCCTTGCGAGAGCGCCCCGTTCCGGTTTTTTTCGACGAATGTCCGGACCTAGTGGTCCATGATTTCGTCGTGTTGCGACAGGTCGAGACCGGCTTCTTCATCGGCTTCCGACACGCGCAGGCCTGTCGTAAACTTACAGATGATGAGGATGATCAGGGTACCGATGGCCGACCAGGCAATGGTGATGCCGAGGCCTTCGAGCTGGATGATCATTTGAGCGACCGAACCCGTGTGGGTGTTGATCGACGGATCGGCCAGCAGGCCCGTCAGGACGGCACCGAGGAAACCACCGGCACCATGGATGCCGAAGGCGTCCAGGGAGTCGTCGTAGCCGAGGAGCTTCTTGATCCAGGTCGCGGAGATGTAGCAGACCGGGCCGGCCAGGAGGCCGCAGATCATTGCGCCCGTCGGAGTGACGAAGCCGCAGGCCGGGGTGATGACGACCAGGCCGGCGACCATGCCGGACAGGATGCCGACCAGCGACGGCTTGCCGCGGAAGATCCACTCGACGATCTTCCAGGATACGCCGGCCATGCAGGTGGCCAGGATGGTGTTCAGCAGGGCAGCCGAGGCAATCGAGTCACCCGACCATTCGGAACCGGCGTTGAAGCCGATCCAGCCGACGAACAGCAGGGCTGCGCCGATCATGATGAAGATGACGTTGTTAGGCGCCATGGCTTCGGTACCGTAGCCCTTACGACGACCCAGGAAGAGCGCGGCGACGAGGCCGGCGACACCCGAGTTACAGTGAACGACCGCGCCACCGGCGAAATCGAGCACGCCCATTTGCGACATGATGCCGCCGCCCCATGCCATGTGGCAGATTGGTGCGTAGACGAGGATCGACCAGAGAACCATGAACAGCAGCAGGCCGGAGAACTTGACGCGTTCAGCGAACGCGCCGGTGATCAGGGCCGGCGTGATGATGGCGAAGGTTAGCTGGTAGGAGATCCAGGTCATTTCCGGGATGCCCGGCGTTGCCGAGTAAGCCGTGGTGGCCGTGACATGCTTCAGGAGGAAGTTGTCGAAGCCGCCCATGAACTTGTTGACCGTGTCAGCGGCGATGCCGGCGACAGGCGAAGCAGCCGTACCGAAGGCCATCGAGTAGGCGATAACCCACCAGACGACCGAAACAACGCAGGTCACGGCGACCGATTGGGTGACCGTGGCGACGAGGTTCTTCTTACGCACCATGCCGCCGTAGAACAGCGCCAGGCCCGGCAGGGTCATCATCAGCACCATCGCGGTACAGAAGATGAGGTAGGTAGTGTTGGAGGTGTCGAGCTTCAGTTGAACCTGAGACTTGAGCAGCTCCGGAGCGGCGGGAGCGGCAGCAGTTGCCGATTCCGATGCCGAGGCGGACTCCGCCACGACGGTTTCAGAGGCCATGGCCGAGGACGAAGCGGGGGCGGCGTCCTGGGCGAAAGCAAGGCTGGCGGCGGGGGCCGTCAGCATTAGAGCGGCGGCCGCAGCCACGACTCTAGACAGTTTGATCCACGTTTTCAAAGTATCCCCCTTTGGGTAGCGGATGTTGCACGTGCTCACAGTGCCGTGACTGCAAATCGGCGCAACTTAATAATCAGATTAACCAGAGGTAAAGGGGGAGGCGGGCGGGGTTTGCGTCATTTATGTGTCAAAAAGGCCCCAATCCGAGGCCACATAAGGATTTTATCAATAGTATCGAATGATATTTTATTCGTATCAATTGAAACTAAATATAGTATCTTAAGATATTGATTGCAAAGAAAATATTGCGCCGCCGAAATGACAAAGGCCACCCCGAAACGAGGTGGCCCTGTCGCAGAAAGCTGGATTCCGGAGCAATTCCTTACGAAATATGCCCCGAAGCCATCAGCACTTGTAGTACATTTCGAATTCGACCGGGTGCGGACGCAGCTCCAGGTTCATGACTTCTTCCATCTTCAGTTCGATGTAGGCATCGATGAAATCGTCATCCATGACGCCGCCCTTCTTGAGGAAGGCGCGGTCCTT
This sequence comes from Asticcacaulis sp., assembly GCA_965246725.1. Taxonomy (GTDB): domain Bacteria; phylum Pseudomonadota; class Alphaproteobacteria; order Caulobacterales; family Caulobacteraceae; genus Asticcacaulis. The sequence continues at coordinate 275,582 of CBDFFG010000008.1, read as the reverse complement.
GTCGAGGTTTTCGAGAGCTTCACGCAGGGAACCGCAGACTTCCGGAATGTTCTTTTGTTCTTCGGGCGGCAGGTCGTAGAGGTTCTTGTCGGCCGGAGCGCCCGGATCGATGCGGTTCTCGATACCGTCGAGGCCGGCCATCAGCAGGGCGGTGAAGGTCAGGTAGGGGTTGCCCATCGGATCCGGGAAGCGGGCTTCCAGGCGCTTTGCCCTTCGGCGACGACACCCACGGAATACGGATCGAGGCGGAACGGTTGCGGGCCGAATAGGCCAGCTTGACCGGGCGCTTCGTAACCCGGGACCAGGCGCTTGTAGCGAGTTGGTCGTCGAGTTGGCGAAGGCGTTGATCGCCTTGGCGTGCTTGATGATGCCGCCGATGTACCACAGGCACATGTCGGACAGACCGGCATACTTGTCGCCGGCGAACAGGGGCTTGCCGCCCTTCCAGATCGACTGGTGGACGTGCATGCCCGAACCGTTGTCACCGTACATCGGCTTGGCCATGAAGGTGGCCGTCTTGCCGTAGGCGTGGGCGACGTTATGGACGACATACTTGTAGAGCTGGAGGCGGTCGGCCATGGTCAGCATGTCGGAGAACTTCAGGCCCAGTTCGTGCTGAGCGGGCGCCACTTCGTGGTGGTGCTTTTCCGGTTCCATGCCCAGTTCGCCCATGACGGCCAGCATTTCGCCGCGCAGGTCCTGCGCCGAGTCGACCGGGTTGACGGGGAAGTAGCCGCCCTTGGGCCCAGGGCGGTGGCCCATATTGCCTTCAGGATAGACCTTGGCGGAGTTGTGCGGCAGTTCCGTCGAATCGAAGGCGTAGCCGGTGTTGTCCGAAGCGATCGACCAGCGGACGTCGTCGAAGATGAAGAATTCGGCTTCCGGGCCGAAATAGGCGATGTCGCCGACGCCGGCGGTTGCAGGTAGGCCAGGGCCTTCTTCGACGATCGAGCGCGGGTCGCGGTTATAGGGTTCGTTGGTGTCGGGGTTGACGACGTCGCAGAACAGGAAAAGCGTGGTCTGCTGATAGAAGGGGTCGATATAGGCCGTCTTCAGGTCGGGACGCAGCTTCATGTCCGATTCGTTGATGGCCTTCCAGCCGGCGATCGACGAACCGTCGAACATCGTGCCGTCGTCGAGGAATTCCTCGTCGACCAGGTCGATGTCGAAGGTTACGTGTTGCAGTTTGCCGCGCACGTCGGAGAAACGAACGTCGACATACTTGACGTCCTTTTCCTTGATGAGCTTGAGAATGTCAGCAGATGTCATTTTTGACGCCCCATGAGCCATTATTTATTGAGAGGGAGGAGATTCAGAAGCGCCCGCGGTTAGACCGCTTGCGGCCCGGACTCCCCGGTTCGGATGCGAACAACGTCAAGGACGTCGCTCACGAAGATCTTGCCGTCGCCGATCTTGCCCGTGCGCGCTGCGGTCTGGATAGCTTCCAGGGCGGCAGGCGCCAGGTCATCGGCCACAACCAGTTCGATTTTGATTTTCGGCAGAAAATCAACAACGTATTCCGCGCCGCGATACAGTTCGGAGTGGCCCTTCTGGCGGCCATATCCCTTGGCCTCCAGCACGGTCATGCCTTGAACCCCGATTTCCTGAAGGGCTTCCTTCACTTCATCGAGCTTGAAGGGTTTGATGACAGCTTCAATTTTTTTCATGAGCAATCCATAAAACCTAGACCGTTCAACGTCGTAAAATGTTTGCATTGCGCACATTTTGCAAGCCGTTTTGCAAGTGCGAAGCTCACATGGCTGTAAAAATTGCTTACGATGCGTGAACGCTCGATTGAGCAGCGTTTAGACTGAAAGTGGCACGGATTTCAAAAACAAAATGCGTTGTAGCTCAGATTCGTCGTGCATAAAGGAAAAATTAACCCGATTCGGCGCGTTCACGCCCCTGTGCGGGGAAAAGCCGTATCTGATGCAATTATATCGACCTGTATTGCCTCGGGCGAATCGAAAATCAAGTTAAAATCGTAACAGGTATTGTGCGCTGCAAAACGGGTTTGCCTTGACGGAGGTCCAGCTTTGCGTCATGAGCGGCGACCTCGGGCCGGTCATCGGTTCGTATGGACCTGCGGATGTGGCGGAACTGGTAGACGCACTGGGTTTAGGTTCCAGCGCCGCAAGGCGTGGAGGTTCGAGTCCTCTCATCCGCACCAATTCTTCTGTTTTCCGCCTGATCGCAAGGGGAGCGAGATGGAAGACGTCGCCGCCGAACCGGACGCCGGTATGCAAGATCGGGCCATCGGAGCCCTTGTCGGGCTGGCAGTCGGTGATGCTCTGGGTATGCCGGTCGAATTCTGCCAACGCGACACCTTTACGCCCGTCACCACCTTCCGCAGTGGCGGCGCCTTCGATCTCAAGGCAGGGCAGTGGACGGACGACACATCGATGGCCCTGTGTCTGGCCGACTCACTGATTTTTACGCATGAATTCGACGCTACCGATCTGATGAACCGGTTTGTGAACTGGTATCAGCACGGGGTGAACTCGGTGACCGGCGAGTGCTTCGATATTGGCACAGCCACGCGAATGGCTCTCGACACCTATCTGAAAACCCGGGAACCCTATGCGTCCAGCGCGGATATCTCCCGGTCAGGCAACGGGTCATTGATGCGCTTGTCACCTGTTGCCATCCGGTTTGCGCGGGCGCCGGAAGATGCCGCATCCACGGCGCGGTTGCAAAGCGCCACGACGCATGCGTCTCCCCTGTGCCTGGAAGCCTGCGAAGTGTTTGCGCGCATGCTGGTAGCGGCGATAGCCGGGAGGCCAAAAGGCGAAGTGCTCGGTATCCACCGGGGGCTTGCCCGGCAGGAATTCCTGCGTTTGCAAAGTGCGGATTTCTTGTCTGGTCGCCGCGAAAACATTCGTTCCAGCGGGTACGTGGTGGATACGCTCGAAGCCGCGTTGTGGTGCGTCGCCCAGGCTGATAATTTTGGCGAAGCGGTCACGCTGGCGGTTAATCTGGGTGACGATGCCGATACGGTCGGTGCCGTCACCGGACAATTGGCTGGGGCGATATGGGGATATGCCGGCATTCCCGTTACGTGGCGGGAAAATCTCGCGGACGAACCGCATATCCATGAGCGCGCAAAAACCCTGTTTGCCAAGGGGCGCCACTGAAACAGGCATTTTTCTGCGCCACATCAATCCGGATCAAATGGTGCAAAACTGGCTGCGCTAAGACGCTCCTGCATGTGAAGGTTGATCATGACGCCTGTCGTTACGCCGGCCTCGAAGGCCGTCTGGTTTATCGAGAATCATTTCGGACGCGCTCTTACCCTGGACGACGTGGCCACAGCCGCCGGTGTCAGTCGCTTTCATTTGGCAAGGGTTTTTGACGCGCGTTTCGGCGTGCCGGTCATGGCCTATGTTCGCGGCCGCCGCCTGGCGATCGCGGCGAGGGTACTGGCCGGCGGTGCGCCGGATATCCTGAATGTGGCCCTCGATGCCGGCTACGGCTCTCATGAGGCCTTCACACGCGCCTTCGTTGCCGCCTTCGGTCTGACACCCGAGACGGTGCGCCAGCAAAAATGCCTTGAAAACCTCAATCTGCAGGAGCCCTTCGCCATGACGTCGACACCGACCACCGAACCCAGCCCACACACCCTTAAGTCATCGGCCGCCTTGCGCCTTGCCGGACTTGCCAAACACTACGGTTTTGCCGAAGCCGCCGCCATTCCGGCCCAGTGGCAATTGTTCGTGCCCTGGCTGTCCGACATTCCTGGTCGCGCCGGGGACGGCTATACCACCTACGGCGTCTGCTACAACCAGAGTGAAGATACCTTCGATTATCTGTGCGGCGTCGAAGTCGTCACCGGTGCGGATCTGCCACGGGAATTTTCCGTCCTCGATATTCCCGCCGCCACCTATGCCATCTTTCCGCACACTGGCCATGTCTCCGGCATCCGCAATACGTGGATGGCCGTCTGGGACACCTGGCTGCCACAGTCGGGCCTCAAACCTGTCCAGGCGCCCTGTTTTGAAAAGTATGGCCCGCAGTTCAATGGCATGACGGGCGAGGGCGGCCTCGAAATCTGGATTCCGGTTCAGGTCTAATCCTGCGGTAACGGGCGGCGGCTTGACTCAATCCGGCAGTACGCGACTACTCTGCATAGATATCGATGATATGGAAGGGGTAATGCGTGTGGCGGATATCGGCCGCTGGCCTATCTGACCGGTGCCGGGCATCTGCTGGCCGGCCTCGCCATCCTCAGCGGGCTTTTTATCCGGCTGGCGGCCACGCTCGAGACGGTGATGATGATGTCTTTCGTTTTGCTGGTCCATGTACCGATGGTTATTTCAGCGAAGCCTGACGCGATGCATCTGAGCTGGATCATGCTGTTCGTGGCCTCCATGCTGACGGCGTCGGCCTGGGCGGTTGCGGCCCATGTCGCGGACCGCGGTTGGGGATTGAAGTAGGGCGCAACTGTTTTCGACGCGAATCCCATTGCGTCACCCGCTCGGGCAGCCGATAGTCACCTCTGGTACGACTTTGGTCGGTTTAGGTTTTTGGGGCGCCGCATGAAAAGCCGCTTAGCATTGTTTGTCATCCTGGCCATGGTTGTGGGCGTCGCCGCCGGTTGGGCCAGCCATCAATATCTCGATGCGGACAGGCTGAAGACGGTTGTCATGGTCTATGGCCTGCTGACCAAGGTCTTCATCACCCTGATCAAGATGATCATCGCGCCGCTTGTGCTGTTCACGCTGATCGCCGGTATCGGTCATATGGAAGATGCCGCCGCGGTCGGCCGGGTCGGTCTGAAGGCGCTTGGCTGGTTCCTGCTGATGTCGGTTGTTTCACTGCTGATCGGCATGGGGCTAGTCGAATGGTTGAAGCCTGGCGTCGGCATGAACCTGCAACTGGCTGCCGGCAGCGCCCCGGTCGTGCCGGACATGGGCAGCTTCACGCTGGAAAAGTTCATCGAGCACCTGATCCCCGCTTCGATTATCAAGGCCATGGCCGATAATGAAATCCTGCAGATCGTCGTCTTTGCCGTTTTTGTCGGCACAGCCATATCGATGCTGGAAAAGAAGTCGCCGCGGGTGATGGAGCTGGCCGAGGAGGCTTCGGCTATCATGCTCAAGGTGACATCGATTGTCATGGGCTTTGCGCCGTTCGCCATTTTCGGCGCCCTGGCCAAGACAGTCGCCGAACAGGGCCTGCCCATCCTCATAACCTACGCGAAGTTCATGGGTGAATTCTATGGCGCCATGGGGATTTTGTGGGCCCTGCTGATCGTTCTGGGCTTCCTCTTCCTTGGCAAGCGCATGCTGAGATTACTCGGCGTTATTCGTGAGCCGGCCCTCCTGGCATTTTCGACCGCCAGCTCCGAAGCCGCCTATCCCAAGCTGCTGGCGGGCCTGCCGACCATAGGGATTTCCCGCAAGATCGTTTCGTTCGTCCTGCCGCTGGGCTACTCGTTCAATCTCGACGGCTCGATGATCTATTGCACCTTTGCGACCCTGTTTATCGCCCAGGCTTATGGGGTGCATTTTACAATGGCGCAGAAGGTGATGATGCTCTTCCTGCTGCTGGTCACCTCGAAGGGCATAGCCGGCGTGCCGCGTGCCTCCCTGGTGGTGATCATGGCGACCCTGACCTATTTCGGTCTGCCGGACGCCTGGATCGGGCTGGTGCTCGGCATCGACCACCTACTAGACATGGGGCGTTCGGCAACCAATGTCGTCGGAAACTCCGTGGCTTCGGCGATTGTCGCGAAGTGGGAAGGCCAACTCGACGTCGACGAGGAGACGCCTGCGGCGTAAGTCGTTTTATTCCGCCGGATGATGGGCCGCGCGCTCATCCTGCGCGGGCTGCACGTGCGCCACGGCGCGCTTGATCGGCAGCCATAGATGCGTGCGCAGGCTCGACGACGTTACCAGTTCGTCCATGGCGCCATGTTCGTCATGGAGGCCAAAGACGATGTGGTCAGTCTTGCGGGGCAGGGTGAGGGTGCCAAAAGCCCAGTCCCAGATCGATAGACAAAAGCCGAAATTGCGATCGAAGTGGGCAGGATCGGTCGAGTGATGGATATGATGGTGCTGCGGCGACTGGATAAGGTAACCCAGCCAGCCCGGCGCGTTCAGCTTTACATGGCTGTGGCGCAGGTGAACGATCGTCATCGAAAAGATGAGGATCAACAGACCTGGACTCCACATGCTGCCCAGACGCATATGCGGGCCGAACACCCACTGTAGCGGCGCCAGCACGAGCGATGTCGCCACCGTTATGGTCACGGGGACGATAAAGTACTCTACCGGATGCTGGCGCCATTCGGTCAGAGGCGTCAGCACCTCGGCGCTGTGATGGACCTTGTGGAATTCCCACAGCCACGGAATGCGATGCAGCAGCCAGTGCGACACCCAGTAGCCGAGCTCAAGCGCCAGGTAGAGCAGGACCGGTATGGTAATATTTGCCCACAGCGGCAGGGGGTGATCGGGCGCGGCCGGACCGAACACGGATGCACCAAGGCGCAGGAGCGCCTCGCTGAGGTGATCGAGCCCGCCCAGGACGGCAGCGCCCTGAAAGGCAAGGTACAGGCTGCTGAAGATGTACATCTTGGCGTCGAGCCAGGTGGTGCTGCGCCGGAACAGGCGCGCGGGAAACAGATAGCGTAGAGCGCCGCGCGCCGAGGTCCTGCGCGAACGCCGTGACAAGAAATAGACGGTGATCGCGATAAGGACGGCAAACAGATAGGTCGGCCAGAAGGTCTGGGCCTGAGCGTCGAACAGGCGGACAACCGGCGAGGACAGAACGGTTGCGGCGAGATCGGTGAGCGGATGCAGCGTCATGGCGGCACCCTAGCCAACAGAGGTTAATATCCCGTCCTTTCAGAGGCTGCCGGCCTGCGTCGAAGGCGCATCCACCCCCGTCTTGTTGAGGGCGGTGAATTTCGGCAAAGCGGACGGTGACGCCCTGGGGGCAAAGGTTTCCCCCTGCAGCCAGCGGGTCGCCTGCATGCGCCATACCCCGCCGTCACGCCACACCTTCGCGCTGAAGACAACAGCGTCGCTTTCGTTGGGGTTCAGGGTATTGGGGCCATCCGAATGCCAGCAGTCGGCGGTCAAATGACTGTCGTCCTGCCAGGCAATGTGCGTACAGCCGGCGGGAAACTCTGCCCGTGTCTCGATCTGCGGCCACTCGATGACGATGAAGGCGCCGCGCGATTTGGTGACAGTCGAATCGCTTGTGGCAAGGAAATGACCATTGGGGGAGGCGGCGACATCGTCGGTAACGGCGTACTTGCCCGTTGTCGGCAAGACGAGATAGCGATTGGTGGTGGAGCCGAAATGGCAGGCGACCAGGGCAATCGGCTCCAGCCGCCCACTCTGGTTGTCGTAGACCTTTACCGCTCGCTCGATAACATAACGGTCGCAACCATGGGGATCATCGGTATAGGTGACCAGGTCTTCGCCCTTGTAACGGATCGAAATAGCCCTTTCCGATCGAGTCGCCAGCTGAGGATTTTCACGCAGGACCATGGATTCGTTGAGTTTCGCAGCCGCTTCCTTGGGCGTGCCGATAAATTGGTTGGGCGTGATATCGCTTTGGGCAACCGGTGCAGGCGGGGGCGGATCTTTGGGTTTGGTGCAGGCACAGGTTGCAGCCACCACAAGCACGGTCACAATCGGCAAGCTATAACGCATCGACACCCCACACAGTTTCCCGCGTGCGAGCTAACGCCATTAGGCATAAAAAAGCTATTCGGTGGCCGCGATGAAATGCGGCAGGGGCCGCGTCGACCACAGGGGTTCCAACTGAAGGTCGCCGAAAGCGGTGTGCTGATCCGTGGTTGGATTAAGCCAGCGCGTGGCCTGCATCTGCCATGTCCCGTCCGGATATTTCGTCACATCGGCATCAAAGAAGACGGGACGTTTCAAGCCCCATTCCCATAAAAGATCGCTGCCGAGCAGGGCTATGCAGGTCACAGAAAAATGTTCGGCGTCCCGCCAGTTCAGAACGCGACAGCCGGGAGCAAATCGCGCCACGACACGACGATCTGGCCACGCAATGAGTGTCAGGCGGCCTTTGTCGATTGTGAGGCCTTCGCGGCCGGTCTCGTAGGGCTCATTGCTGCCGGTGGCCAGCAGGGCGCCATCGGCCGATGAAGACACCTGGGGGACAAGGAAGCGTTCTCCGGACGGCAGGAGAAGCATGTTCTGACTGTAGTCGCCCTGGCGGCAAAGAATTCTTGCGACATTATCCGGGCGCCCGACCGGCCCGTCGCGCAGGATCAGGGCGCCTGTGAAGACATACCGATCGCAGGTCTGCCAGGTTTCGGAATAACCTGTCACCGCTGGCACAAGGTCGATGGGCTTCTGTCCGGGGTAGGAGATACGAAGGATGTCACCGTCACGTGCGGCGATACCGGGATTGGCCCGCAAAGCCCGGGCTTCCGCCAGGATGGTCAGGCATTCTTTTAGTGATCCATCGGAGGGGCGATCGGTCGATGATAGCGGCTTGCAGTCTGCGGGCGTGCCCGTGTCAGCGCGATAGCGCGCGGGCGGGAAAAACGGCGCATAATAGCCGCATATCGTAACGGTAAGGACAGCTACGGCAATCGTTGCACCTGTCGCCATCGCCAGCACAGCTTTTTTCACGCCTTGTCCTCTCCTGCAGCGGGCAAGATAACATGAAATTCGCGTGATGGTCGTAATTAGCGACGGTTTTTCGCATCTGATGTGGCAGTGTACCCAGGCAACGGTCTCAGGGCCCATAATGGCAGATACCCTTCGTCCACACCGAAAACGGATATATGTCCTGACCGCGGATTCAACCAGCGGGTCGCCTGAAGGTGCCATATCCCGGCGGCGTCACGAGACAGGTTGGCGTTGAATAGCAGACCGCGTTCCCCATTCCAGGCCCAGGGCAGGCGGGCGGGTACAAAGTCACTGCACAGGGCATCTGCATGGCTATTGTCGTGCCAGCGCAGGATATGGCAATTCTGGTCGAACTGCGCGAGCAGCCTACGTGACGGCCATTCGACCAGTCTGAGCCGCTTGTCTTCCGGGCGGTAGCTCGTCTGGTTCCCGGAAGCCAGAATGCGGCCGTCCGGAGACGCGGAAGCCTGCTGTATCAGCAACTGTTCGCCTGACGGCAGCATGACGATATCCCTGTCGGTTTCTGCAAAGTAGCACAGGATCCGAGGGATCTTTTCCGGTCGTCCGCTGGCGGGGTCGAAAAGGGCGACCGTGCCAACGAAAACGTAGGCACTGCAAGACGTTAGGCGGGCAAGCTCGGGTTCCGTGGTGACGAGGTCAAATGCATGTTTTTGCCGGTAAAAAACATGCAGCGTGTCGCCCTGGCGCAAGACGACACCGGGTGTTTTCTTCATTTCTTCGGCTTCAGCCAGGCGAGCGAGACATTCGAAACGGGAATGGCGGAAAAGGTTGCCATGCATTGGTACACTATCGCACGGCGTCGGTACATCCGGAGCTGCCTCCTTCCGATGTTCCGGCGCAAAGAAGGGAGCATAGTAGCCATAGACAAGGATCGAGACTGCGGTGAGGGCGGCCAGAGCCGCTGCCCATTTCCATGTTTTCACCGCCTTGCCCCCCTTGATTGCCGCCAACCTAACATGAATTTTGCGCGGCAGTCCGATTTAACCGCGCTTTGCCGTTGACCTGTCCGGCAATCGTGCCATAAGGGGCCCCTCTTTGGCGCACCCGCGGTCGCGGGTGTGCTCACTCTCGTTTTAGCCGCGATCCGGGCCTGGTCAGGGGCCAGACACCGAACCGCAAGGATAACAATTCGATGCAAGTCGTTGAAAAAGTGAATGAAGGCCTTAGCCGCGTCCTCGAAGTCACGGTCACCCGCGACCAACTGACGCAAAAGCTGGACGCCAAGATCGCCGAGATCACCCCGAAGATGAATATCAAGGGCTTCCGTCCCGGCAAGGTGCCGCAGGGCCACGTCCGTAAGCTCTACGGCAAGGAGCTGATGGGCGAGATCATTCAGGAAACGCTCAACGACACGACCCAGAAGGCTATGGAACAGGCCAGCATCCGTCCGGCCAGCCAGCCGGAACTGACGCCGGTCGGCGACTTCGAAAAGGTCATCACCGGCGATGCCGACCTGGCCTACCAGATTGCCGTCGAAATGATGCCGGTCTTCACGCCGGTCGAACCGTCGACCATCGCGCTGAACCGTCCGGTGTACGAGCCGAGCGACGAGGATATCGCCGAAGCGCTGAAGTCGGTCATCTCCGGCAACAAGCAATACGAAGCCAAGGCTGCCAAGGGCAAGGCCGCGGTGAAGGCTGAAGACGGCGACAAGCTGGTCATCGATTTTGTCGGCAAGATCGGCGACGAAGCTTTCGCCGGCGGTACCGCCGAGGACGCCGAACTGGTCATCGGTTCGGGCATGTTCATTCCGGGCTTCGAAGAGCAGTTGATCGGCGCCAAGAAGGGCGAAGTGAAGACGCTCAACGTCACCTTCCCGGAAGACTACGGTTCGAAGGAACTGGCCGGCAAGGCCGCGACGTTCGAAACCACCGTCAAGGACATCCTGGCGCCCAAGGACGGCGAAGCCGACGATGAACTGGCCAAGAGCCTGGGCCTCGAAAGCCTCGATGCTCTGAAGGACATCCTGAAGACACAGCTGACGCAGCAATATTCGCAAGCGTCGCGTTTCAAGATGAAGCGCCAGCTGCTGGATATCCTCGACGAAAAGCACGACTTCGAACTGCCCAAGCGCATGCTCGAAGCCGAGTTCCAGGGCATCTGGCAACAGGTCGAGCAGGACAAGGCCAATGGCCAGCTTGCCGAAGAAGACGCCGCCAAGTCCGAACAGGAACTGCGCGACGAATATATGAAGATCGCCGAGCGCCGTGTGCGACTGGGCCTGGTTCTCGCCGAAATCGGCACGCGCCAGAACGTCCAGGTTACCGACCAGGAAGTGTCTTCGGCCATCATGCGTGAAGCCCGCAACTATCCTGGCCAGGAGCGCCAGGTGTTCGACTTCTATCGCAACAATCCCGCCGCTGCCGCCCAGATCCGTGCACCGATTTATGAAGAAAAGGTCTGCGACCTGATCTTCACGCAGGCGACCGTTACGGATGTTCCGACCAGCAAGGAAGAGCTGCTGAAGGAAGAAGACGAGGCGTAAGCCCGACCTTATTGTTCATTGAAAGGGCCCCGGTTTCCGGGGCCCTTTTTGTTTGCCTATTGCAAAATTCATTATGACGTTTAGGCGCTGCGCGCCGGTAAAAAAATGCCGCATGCGTCGTTATTTTGATAACGTCATAATTTTGTTCAATAATTTAACATGTAGTTATTTTGCATACAACCAATGTCGACATGACCAATAATGTCACAAGGCAGGCAAAATTGTGATTTCATAACGTAATTATTTAGGCGTCTAACTATTTCCTTTGTAACAGTTTGATGTCAAAGGGGCAGCGACGGCCGAAGTCGGGAGCGGTTGTCGCATAGCGTTAACCCGGAGACTACTTAGTGAAGACCCCTAATCTGCGCGCCGGCCTGTTGGCTACCAGCGCACTGTTCCTGTCGGCATCGACGCCGGCCGTGGTCGCCACCGTTGCGACCCTTATCCCCACAACTGCCCAGGCTCAGGACTATACCAGCGGCGCGCTCGCCGGCCGGGTCACCAATGCCTCAGGCGCGGCTGTTGCCGGCGCCAAGGTAACCCTGACTTCTAAGGCCCAAGGCCAGGCGCGGACGCTGACCGCTTCGGCCGCCGGCAACTTTTCTGCGACCGGCCTGGCGCCCGGCGAATACGATATCGCCGTTTCGGCCAACGGATATGACGACTACAAGACTACCGTCAGCGTTGTCATCTCCCAGGAGGTCCGCGTCGACGCCTCGCTGCAGACAACCGGTGTCGCCCAGACCGTGGTGGTCAAGGCCAAGCGCGTTCGCCAGGATTTCACCAAGACGACGACCGGCCTGACCGTCGACCTGGAAACCCTGACCAAGCAATCCCCGATCGCCCACAACCTGACGGCTGTCACCATGCTGGCCCCGACGGTCACCCTGGGCAACCCGGGTTTCGGCACCGGTGATCGCGCTGTGGCATCGTTCGGCGGCGGCTCGGTTGCCGAAAACGCCTACTATATCGACGGCCTGAACATCACCAATCCGGACACCTATATTTCGAGCGCCCGCGTGCCGTTCGACTTCTACAAGACGGTCGAAGTCAAGACCGGTGGTTATCCGGCGGAATTCGGCCGGGCCACGGGCGGTGTCGTCAATGCCACCACCAAGTCCGGCACCAATACTTTCATGTTCGCTGTCCACGGCAACTACCAGCCGTCGAACATGCGTGCCGACCAACTCGACACCTACGACTACGCCGGCAAGTTCAGCAAGGTGAAGAACAGCAGCTTGTCCGTCGAAGCCGGTGGCGCCCTGATCAAGGACCATCTGTTCGCCTATGGCCTGTATCAGCTCAACGATTACGAGGCGACCTCGGGCGGCTTCAATACCGGCACCTATACCGACACCAAGAACACTGATCCGTTCTATGGCCTGAAGCTGGACGGCTACATCAACCCGACCCAGCACCTGTCGCTGACTTACTTCGACACGACCAACACCAACAAGTCGAGCCTGTATGGCTTCGACGGAACGGCGGTGGGCGCTTACAAGAGCGACCAGGTCGAAGAACTGGGCGGCAAGAATTGGGTCCTGAACTATAACGGCAAGGTCACGGACTGGCTATCGGTTTCGGCCGCCATCGGTGACATGCAGGACCGCGACAACGTGATCCCGTCGGATACGGCCAGCTATTACGTCCGTCATTATGACCTAGGCAATACGGCAACGACGATTTCGAAGGAGCAGCCGAATACGGTTGCCCAGATCGACTCGATGGAGCGCAAGTTCTGGCGTGCTGACGGCGATGCGCGCTTCGAAGCGTGGGGCCATCACCATGTCCGCTTCGGCATCGACCACGAAAAGAACAGCGAAACCAAGACGACTGATATGGTCGGCGGCGCGGCGCCCGTGCAATATCGCTATCACGACTACGTCGACGGCAGTGGCAATCCCTATACCCAGTTGCAGATCTACTACGAGCACCTTGGTGGCGATGTCGCTTCGGAAAACGAAGCCTACTACATCCAGGATTCGTGGGACGTTGCCCCGACCCTGAACCTGCAGATCGGCGTCCGTGACGACAACTTCAAGCAGTTCAACCTGTCCGGCCAGAAGTATATGGACCTGAAGGATAATCTTGCACCGCGTCTGGGCTTCAGTTGGGATCCGACGGGGCAGGCGACCTGGAAGGTCTTCGGCTCGTACGGCGTGAACTTCATTCCACCGGCGATGAACCTTGGCTTCCGCGGTCGTGACCTGTATTATACCGAATACTTCAACGCTCCCGCCGGTGGCTTCGTCATCGATCCGACGACGGGCCTGCCCGCTGCCGTCGGAACGCCGGCAGCGCACGCCAGCTACACGGCGCCGTGCCCGACCTCCAAGCTCGGTTCGGCTCCTGGTTTTGCCGGCGTCAATATCGGAGGCAACTACTGCTATGTTTACGGCAATGGTTCACAGGAAGGCGCTACCGCCAAGACAGCGATCGGCCTGAAGCCGACCGAGGTCGACGAAACCATCCTGGGCACGACCTACAAGGTCAACGACCTCTGGACGGTCGGCCTGACCGCCACCTACCGCAACACCAAGAATGCATCGGAAGATTCGGACTTCGGCGACGCCATCGTCAAGTATCTGACCGAGCATGGCTTGAACGCGACCCAGTACACCAGCGGTGAAATCTCCAACAGCTACTATGTCTGGAACGTCGGCAACCACGCCGCGACGATCCGCCTGAAGGAAGCCCTGCCGGGCGAAAGCGACGCCCGCGTCATTACCCTGACGGCCGATGACCTGGGTCACTTCCATGACGCCAAGCGGGAATATGCCGCCCTGACGTTCGACTTCAAGCGCGCCTTCGACGGCAAGTGGGGTCTGCAGGGGTCGTATACCTTCTCCAAGTTGTGGGGCAACTATTCCGGCACCGTGACCGAATACGGAAATACGGTCCAGGAAGACGCCGGCGCCACCTTCCAGTGGGATTCACCAGGCATGGAAAACTACGGTTCCGGTATTCTGCCGGGCGACCGTACCCACACCTTCAAGGTCTGGGGTTCGTATGCCCTGACGCCGGACTTCCTGGTCGGCGCCAATGTCATTGTCCAGTCACCGGAACATTTCTCCTGCCTCGGCTACAATGTCGATGACGCCTATGCTTACGGTTACGACCAGGTCTCGCACTACTGCGGCGGCCAGCCGGCACCGCTGGGCAAGGGGCTGAAGTCGGACTGGACGAAGAATATCGACGTGTCAGCTCGCTACACGGTTCCGACCGCCTATACCCATGGTCTGGGTGTCGTACTGCGTGCCGACATTTTCAACCTGCTCGATACCCACAGCATTGTAACGCGCTATGTCGTCCACGACGGCAATAACGAGAACCTGGTCGACGAAAACTACGGTACGCCGACCAACTACAACACCCCGCGCTATGTGCGCCTTGGTTTCGATCTGAACTACTAGGTTCGGATCGTGGGAGCGGCACCGGTCTTCCCGGCACCGGTGTCGCTCCACCCCTTTACCATCCAATACCATTTGTCCGGTGTAGGCTTTCCTCTCCGGGTTGCCGCAGGCCGGACAAAGTCTGAGGGGAGGGCATAGGCGTGCCTTCCCCTTTTTTTGTGTTATGCAATGATTAATATCATCATATTGCACTATGCAAGTCAGTTTCCCGTCATGAGGATGGCGTCAAGCTTGGCGAAACCGCTTTCCATGCCGCCGGCCATTCCCGTCCGGAAGGCAGCGTCACGCGCCGCTTCGGAACTGTAGAGGATGGTGTGGCTGTAGAGGGTTATGCCATCCTGCTCGGTAAAAACGATGGTGCTGCGGGCCGTGCCGCCGGTCCAGTCGTCGTCGAACAGTTCGTCGGACACGATCCGTTCCGGCGCCGAGATTTCCAGGTACGTCCCGGCCATGCCCATCACATATCCGTCGCTGTTGCGCCATTCGTAGCGATAGACGCCGCCGACGACCAGGTCGATATCGCACCGCTGCATCGTCCAGCCATCGGGACCTGTAAGCCATTTCCGGACCAGGTGCGGTATAGTCCAGCAGTCGAAGACAAGGGCGCGTGGCGCCCTGAATTCCCGGGTCAGCAACAGTTCGCGGGCGGATGGCGTCGAGATGGTCAATCCGCCGATAATCGTCTGCAACATGACCTATCCTATCCGACCAGTGGTTTGTTGAGTTGTGTCTCGTAGGCGGTGCTGTCCGGACCGGTCTCGGGGCCCGCGCTGTAAACCTCCCACAGGTCATCGGCGACAGTCAGGCCCTGGCCGTCGACCTGCGCCAGGAAGTCGCCCCAGGCGGCGCCCAGGCCTTCGTAGCCGCCGGTGTAGATGGAGCGGGCGACCGTCATGGCCGGCCATTGGGAAGGCACGACACGGCCGGCCGGCGCAACATCGGTTGCGACAGGCAAGTGAATTTCGTAGTTGAAGCGATCCCCGGGCATTTGCAAGTGATGCGTAAACCATGGGCCCGTCTGGGAGATGTCCTGGGCCGCAAGCGCTGCGTGAAGCTCTCTGAGACCCTCGGACATGGCAGCGCGTATTTCCGCCGCAGGAACATTCAAAGCGATCATGGCTGTGCGTTGCGCGGGAATTGCAACAGTCTCGGGTGAAGTGAGCATCGGGCGTTCCTGTTCTAGTTGATGTCGTCAGTACGTATGGCTGGGGCCTGCAATTCCGTCAGCAGGGCATCGAGGCGCCGGAAATTGCTTTCCAGCGTGCGGCGATAGGTGTCGAGCCAGTCGACCGCAGCATTAAGCGAAGCCGGCTCTATCCGGCAGGGGCGGCGGGTGCCGTCGCGGGTGCGGCTGATCAGCCCTGCCTTTTCCAACACCGCCAGATGTTTCGATACGGCCGGCTGGCTCATGGCAAAAGGCGCTGCCAGTTCCATCACCGATGCTTCACCCAGCGCCAGCCTTGCCAAAAGCGCGCGGCGGGTTGGATCGGCGAGGGCAGTGAGTGTGGCGTCGATTTCGCGTTCGGTCATTTCAAAACCAATCAGATATATAACTTTATGGTTATATAGTGGGTATGCGGATGTCAAGCCTCGGGACAGGCCGCACATCCGTATACGGCGGGGCCCGGCCATTTACCCGGTAAACCATCTCTTGAATTTCCCCCGCGAAATTGCCAAGTTGCTAGGCGATAGGGCGCGCCACTCACCTGAGGTTAAGGTTTTCCCTTTTAGATGCGCCGATACCCGATAAAACCCAAGAGGATACGTGAATGCGCGACCCCGTTGACCACCTGAATATGACGCTGATCCCTTACGTGGTCGAGCAGACCAGCCGCGGTGAACGTAACTACGACATCTTCTCGCGGATGTTGAAGGAACGAATCATCTTCCTTACCGGTCCGTTCGAAGACAGCATGGCGACAGTTATCTGCGCCCAGCTCCTGTTCCTGGAATCGGAAAATCCGAAAAAGGAAATCGCCATGTACATCAACAGCCCCGGCGGTCAGGTGACCTCGGCGCTGGCGATCTACGATACCATGCAATACATCAAGTCGCCGGTATCGACGGTCTGTATGGGCATGGCCGCCTCGGCCGGTTCGCTGATCCTGCAAGCCGGTGAAAAGGGCCAGCGTATTTCGCTGCCGAATTCGAAGATCATGGTGCACCAGCCTTCCGGCGGCGCCCGCGGCATGGCCTCCGACATGGAGATCCAGGTCGAGGATATGCGCAAGACCAAGAAGCTGCTGAACGAGATCTACGTCAAGCACACCGGTCAGAACTACGAAACCATTGAAAAGACCCTGGATCGCGACCGCTACATGACGGCGGAAGAGGCCAAGGACTTCGGCCTGATCGATCACGTCTACGAAAAGCGCGCAGATGGTGAGACGGCTGCGGCCTGATCTGGTCCACACTCGGAATTGAAAAACGCGGGGTCTTCGGAGCCCGCGTTTTTTTGTGCCTTGTCGGTTCTTACGGCTTGCCGGTGAAGACGCGGTAATGGCCGTGAGTCGCGGCGGCAATCATTTCCGAATCGCCCGAGGTATCGCCGTAAGCGGCTTCAAGGTCCAACGTGTCGCCGAAGACGTCACGCAAGCGGACCATCTTCTCGGCGCCGCGGCAATTCGGCCCGTCGAGGTCGGGAAGGAGACGGTTGTCGGCAGAGAAGCCCAGGCGCGTCCCTATGACCCTGTCGGCCCCGATTAGGGCGCCGAAGGGCGCGACCAGCATCTCGGGAGAGGCCGTCACGATGACCCGTTGACGGTCAGGCAGGTTCTGGGCCTCCCACGCCATAAGGGCGTCGGGCCGGAACAGGGAGGTGCCAGTTGCGGCAACAAAGGCCTTGATAAGCGTCTCAAGTTCTGCCTGAGAAATACCACCTACAAGATTGTATAATAGACGAGATTTCAACGCGCCGCGATCGCGGGTCCGGATATAGTCCATTAGCAGGCGCGGCTGTGTCACGAAACGGCTGCCCACCGCCATGCGGCCCTTGGCATAGATCAGGAATGCCGTAAAACTGTCCCGGGTCGTCAGTGTGCCATCGAAATCGAAGGCGACGACCTTGCGCCGGGCGGCATCGCTGCCCATGTCGGAAGACGTAGGATGGGGTTTCAAAGGCATGGTAACGACTTCTGTTCGTGTTCGCGCGGAAGTGTGACTTTCATTCCGAAGCTTTTATCCCATATAAAGCGACAAAGGCGTCATAATGATCTGCGCGGGCGGTTGAGACCACCGCGAAACTGTGCATAAATGCAGGCAGGTGGGCGCGTTGACAATTGTATCGGCACCGAAACTTAGCCTTTGTTAAGGCTTCTCCGCGTAAGGTGCCGGATGTTCCGCGGAAACGGCAGCGAGGAAATCGCAGTCGATTCTGCGACTTGAAGGTGAAAGACAGAAATGACCAAAGCCGCGACGGGCGACAGCAAAAGCACCCTCTATTGCTCTTTCTGCGGAAAGAGCCAGCACGAGGTTCGCAAACTCATCGCCGGGCCGACGGTGTTCATCTGCGATGAATGCGTCGAGCTGTGCATGGACATCATCCGCGAGGAGCACAAGATCGCCTTCGTCAAGTCGAAGGATGGTGTGCCGACGCCGAAGGAAATTCGTGAAGTCCTCGACGACTACGTCATCGGCCAGTCCCAGGCCAAGAAGGTGTTGTCGGTTGCAGTTCACAACCACTACAAGCGCCTGAATCATGCCGCCAAGGGCAATGACGTCGAACTGGCCAAGTCGAACATCATGCTGATCGGTCCGACCGGTTCGGGCAAGACCCTGCTGGCCCAGACCCTGGCCCGTATCATCGACGTTCCCTTCACCATGGCGGATGCCACGACCCTGACCGAAGCCGGTTATGTCGGTGAAGACGTCGAAAATATCATTCTCAAGCTGCTGCAGGCGGCCGACTACAATGTCGAACGCGCCCAGCGCGGCATCGTCTATATCGACGAAGTCGACAAGATCTCGCGCAAGTCCGACAACCCCTCCATCACCCGCGACGTTTCGGGTGAGGGCGTTCAGCAGGCCCTGTTGAAAATCATGGAAGGCACGGTTGCCTCGGTTCCGCCGCAAGGTGGTCGCAAGCATCCGCAACAGGAATTCCTGCAGGTCGACACGACCAATATCCTCTTCATCTGCGGCGGCGCCTTCGCCGGCCTGGAAAAGATCATTTCCGGCCGCGGCAAGGGCACCTCGATCGGTTTCGGCGCCGTGGTCAAGGATCCGGAAGATCGTCGTACCGGTGAAGTCCTGCGTGAAGTCGAGCCTGACGACCTGATGAAGTTCGGCCTGATCCCGGAATTCATCGGTCGTCTGCCGGTCCTGGCGACCCTGGAAGACCTCGATGAGACGACGCTGGTCAAGATCCTGACCGAGCCGAAGAACGCACTTATCAAGCAGTATCAACGTCTGTTCGAGATGGAAAACGTCTCGCTGACCTTTACGGAAGAAGCGCTCTACGCCGTTGCCAAGAAGGCCATCGTTCGCAAGACCGGTGCCCGTGGTCTGCGCTCTATCCTAGAAGCTATCCTGCTCGACACCATGTACGAACTGCCCAACATGCAGGGCGTCGAAGAGGTGGTGATCAACGGCGAAGTGGTCGAAGAACGGGCTCAGCCCCTGTTGATCTATGCTGAAAAGCGTAGCGGCGGCGCGGCGTAAGCCGAGCCTCGAAATACAAAGTTGAAAACGCGGTGCCGATGGCGCCGCGTTTTTTTTTATGACAAATTGGGCCCTTGCGTTACATGGATGCGTTTTGCAGGTTGCAGAGAATTAGCTGATGTTTGGGGCGTGGAAACGGGCGCTTCTTTGCTTCAGAAAATTTCCATAAAATATTGTAATTTATAAATATATTTCGGTTATATTGATCTGAAATTTTGGGGCGCTTCTTGGGCCCGGAGCCGGGATATGGCTTCAATTACGTCAGGGGTGAAAAGCCGCGGATATCACATTTGCGGGGTTACGCATGTGATTTCCCTTTGCACTGCAACAGGCTTATATCTGCGTTATATAATAGCTCCCGTCAAAGCGGTGGACAGAGCAGAGGCGCCGGTTTCGAGATACCTTGAAGTTTAATCCGTGTTCACCCACATTCAATAACGAAGCGCAAGGCACGGATTCGTTTTTGAACTAGGCCGCCGCGCCATTCGTATTAAGGCAATGTCCGCTCCCAGGTTAACTCCCGACGAGCGACAGTGTCTGTTAAGCGGCTCCCGCCGCAAGGAGTATCCATGTTAGACCTTGTTACCATCCCCGTCCTGCCCCTGCGCGACATTGTGGTCTTTCCGCACATGGTCGTGCCGCTGTTCGTTGGCCGCGAGAAGTCCGTGCAGGCACTCGACGAGGTAATGAAGGGCGACAAGCAGATCCTGCTGGCCACCCAAAAGAATTCCTCCGACGACGACCCCAGCGCCGACGCCATCTATGAGATCGGCGTCCTCGCCAATGTACTGCAACTGCTGAAGCTTCCAGACGGCACCGTGAAGGTGTTGGTCGAGGGCAAGTCGCGCGCGCGCATCAAGCGTTTCGTTTCGACCGACACCTATTATGAAGCTGAGGCCTACGTTCTCGACGGCGGCGAAACCGAAGGGCCGGATACCGAAGCCCTGGTTCGCGCGGTATCCGAACAGTTTGAAAACTATATCAAGCTGAATAAGAAGATCCCGCCGGAAAGCCTTAACGCCATTGCGGAAATTACCGATCCGGGCGTGCTGGCCGATTCGATTTCCGCGCACCTGGTTGTCAAGATCGCCGACAAGCAGGCCTTGCTCGAACAACTGTCTATCACCAAGCGCTTGGAAAAGATCTATGCGCTGATGGAAGGCGAGATCAGCGTCCTGCAGGTCGAAAAGAAAATCCGTTCGCGCGTCAAGCGCCAGATGGAGAAGACCCAGCGCGAATATTACCTGAATGAGCAGATGAAGGCCATTCAGCGGGAGTTGGGCGAACAGGACGAGGGCAAGGACGAACTTGCCGATCTCGAAAAGAAGATCAAGGCTACGAAGCTATCCAAGGAGGCTCGCACCAAGGCGATGGCCGAACTGGGCAAGCTGCGTCACATGTCGCCCATGTCGGCCGAATCGACCGTCGTGCGCAACTATCTCGACTGGCTGCTGTCCATCCCCTGGGGCGCCTCAAAGCCGAAGCCGATCGACCTGCAAAAGGCCGAAGATATCCTCGAGGCCGATCACTATGGCCTGGATAAGGTCAAGGAGCGCATCCTGGAGCACCTGGCGGTCCAGGCGCGCATGGGTACCCTCAAGGGGCCTATCCTGTGCCTCGTGGGGCCTCCAGGCGTCGGCAAGACCTCGCTCGGCAAATCGATCGCCAAAGCGACCAACCGCGAATTCATCCGTATCAGCCTCGGTGGCGTGCGTGATGAATCGGAAATCCGCGGCCATCGTCGGACCTACATCGGCTCCATGCCCGGGAAGATCATCCAGTCGATGAAAAAGGTGAAGTCCACCAACGCCTTCTTCCTGCTTGATGAAATCGACAAGATGGGTTCGGATTGGCGCGGTGATCCGGCTTCGGCCCTGCTCGAAGTGCTAGATCCGGCGCAAAACAGCACGTTTGGCGACCACTATCTCGAGGTCGACTACGATCTGTCGAAAATCATGTTCGTCACTACGGCCAACAGCCTGAACATGCCGCAGCCTCTGCTCGACCGGATGGAGATCATCCGTATCTCCGGTTATACCGAAGACGAGAAGGTCGAGATCGCCAAGCGCCACGTGCTGCCGGGCATCGTGAAGGAACACGGTCTGTCAGCCGAAGAATTCATCGTTCCGGAAGCCGCAATCCGCGACATCATCCGCTACTATACCCGTGAGGCCGGCGTACGCTCCCTGGAACGCGAACTGGGCAATCTGGCGCGCAAGGTCATTCGTGACCTGGTCCGCGAAAAGGTCAAGTCGATCACAATCGATGACGAGCGTCTCGCCAAATATGCCGGTGTCAAGAAGTTCCACTACGGCGCCACGGACGAGACCGACCAGGTCGGTATCGTTACGGGCCTAGCCTGGACCGAATTCGGCGGTGACATTCTCACCATCGAAGCCATCAAGATGCCTGGCAAGGGCGGAATGAAGGTGACCGGCAACCTGAAGGAAGTGATGAAGGAATCCGTCTCGGCGGCCAATTCCTACGTCAAGGCGCTGGCGCCGAAGTTCGGCATCCTGCCGCCGGTCTTTGACAAGACGGACGTCCACGTGCACGTGCCGGAAGGCGCCACGCCCAAGGACGGTCCTTCTGCCGGTGTCGGCATGGTCACGGCCATGGTGTCGGTGCTGACGGGCATTCCGGTGCGCAAGGACATCGCCATGACGGGTGAAATCACCCTGCGCGGCCGCGTCCTGCCGATCGGTGGATTGAAGGAAAAGCTGCTGGCGGCCCTGCGGTCGGGCATCAAGACCGTGCTGATCCCCAAGGAAAACGAGAAGGATCTCGTCGACCTGCCGGCCAACGTCAAGTCGGGCCTGGAGATCATCCCGGTCAGCCTGGCAGAAGAGGTCCTGCGCCATGCCCTGGTAAAGCCTCTGACGCCCATCGACTGGATCGAGCCGATCATTACCGCGGGCGCGGCCGTCACCCCGGCCGCCGACGACGGGGATGCCGCTACGGCGCACTAGACCTGGGCGGCATGCCTGCCGAATCGAATCAGGGCCTTATGCCACAGGCTTCGGGGCCGGATGACAGGGTATCATTACCCTGCATCCGGCCCCATTGCGTTACAAGGTATCACAAAACGGTCAAAATCCCTGCAACCCCTTAAAAAAACACGGTTTGCAGTGCAATAACTCCCATTTCTGTTTTGACCTCTCCTTTTTTTTGGTGTCTCTATCGGGCCACCTGTCGGCGTATACAGGGGGCCGGCCGCGCCGGACACAAACAGCGCTAACGAACAGGTTGCTTAACCAACCGCCCGGAGACGGGTAAGGGAGAGAGACAGAAATGACCAAAGCTGAACTCGTGGCCGCCATGGCCGAATCGGCCGGATTGACCAAGGATCAAGCCAAGAAGGCGCTCGACGCCTTTACCGACAGTGTCGTCACCGCCCTGAAGAATGGCGATGATGTCCGTCTCGTCGGCTTCGGTACCTTCCTGGCCGTCAAGCGCGAAGCGGGCACGGCCCGTAACCCGCGCACGGGTGAGACCGTCCAGCGTCCGGCCAGCGTCACGGCGCGTTTCCGCGTCGGCGAAGGCCTCAAGGGTGCGCTGAACTAAGCCATCTTTTTTGAGATAAATCAGGGACGTTTCCAGCCATGCACAACTTGGCGGGAAACGTCTCTTGACTTTTGGGGGCCATGTTGGCAAAGCCACGGTCCCCGGATGCGATCGTCAGCGATCGCGTCGTTTGGAAGGGGCGATTAGCTCAGCTGGCAGAGCGGCTCGTTTACACCGAGTAGGTCGGCGGTTCGATCCCGTCATCGCCCACCATTCCAATCCGTTATCGCGAACCGCTGATATTCTTGCTGTGTTTGCTGGCGCAAACCGGGGTTCGATCCCGTCATCGCCCACCATTCCCATCCGTTATCACGAACCGCCATTTTGCTGTGGCGCGCGTACTGCTCCCTACGCTTTGAAGACCAGGAAACCGTCGTCCACAGGTATGGTCTGTCCATTGATGGCCTGGGCAGCATCGGGGAACAGGAAGGCGGCGACGCTGGCGACCTTTTCAGGCTCGATCAGCCGGTTATGGATGTGCATTTTGGCAACCTCCACCTTCAGGGCTTCGTTGTCGCCGAACATGGGCGTATTGACAAAGCCTGGGGCGATACCGACAACGCGGATGCCGTATTCGGCCAGTTCCAGGGCAGCTGACTTGCTCATCATGATCACGGCTGCCTTGGCGGCGTTGTAGTTGAAGCTGCCCTTCGACGCCATGGTGCCGAAGATCGACGCCGTGTTGACAAAGGTGCCCTTCGCCCCGATCGCAACCATCTTCCGGGCAGCGTAATACATGCCGTAATAAACCCCGTGCTGGTCGACATCGATGACCTTGATATAGGAAGCTGGATCCATCTCCAGGAACGGCTTTACGAGGGAAATTCCGGCGTTGTTAAAGATGCCGTTCAAGGTGCCGAATCGTTCGACGGCAAAATCGACCATGGCTTCGACCTGAGCGGGGTCGGAGACGTCGACCTTGAAGGGCAGGGCCTTGACACCGATCGCTTCGGCCTGCGCGGCTGCGGCGCCGGCGCCATCCAGATTAAAGTCAGCGGCGATCAGGTTGGCCCCCTTGGCGGCGAGAGCCAGGCAGGTTTCCTTTCCTATGCCACTGGCTGCACCCGTGATTATGATGACCTGATTTTGAAGTTCCATATTCATGCTCCACAACAGCCGCGCACCTTCGGACGAAATGCCAAAACGCGTCACGGAATAAATTAGTTAGCCAACTAAATATATTTGTGTATGAGGCAAAGAGGATTCCGGCAGCGAGGCATAGGTTTCAGTATAATTTTGTAACGTGCGTCCTGAGAAGACCGGCGTAGTATGCTGTTTAATTTAATAATAAACGGAACCGTTTTATGGGTATCGAAATGGGCCTGCCGGCTTGGCATTAAAAGACGAGATCCGCTCGGACTGGATAATGGTCCGAACCGACGCCCTTTAGCACCCGATAATGGTCGGTACGCGCCCCCTTGTGAGGACCTGATCGATCTGTATGGCCATCAGCGGGTGCGCTACAGGCCAACTGTAGGCCATGCCGGAGCCCTGTGGCCACTGGAGATGCTCAGCCATCAAAGGGCTCAACCCGTGTGACCACAGGGTGGCGTTCAGGTCGCCAGTGACGATGACGGGTTTGCGTTCGACGGCCACACGCTGTGCCAGATCGACCAGATAGGCGCGGTTGTTGGCGGTCAACGCCACGCTCGCCGTTGGCTTGGGATGGGCCACGTAAACGATTGTGTCACCGAAGTCCGCGCGAACGAGGGCCATGCCTTGTCGGCCGATAGCGAAGGCCTGGGCGGAAAAAGGGCGCTTGGCATACAGCGCGATGCCAAAAATGCCGAAAACCGGCGGCGTAAAATGGTAGGGATAACGATCCGACAGGGTATCGAGATGGCGGAACCATTCCGGCGTTGTCTCGGCAGCGGCGAATATGTCGGCGTCCTCGGCCTCGGCCATGGCGACGACCCGATGGAATTGTCGGTTGTCGCAAAGCACGTTTGAGAACACCAGGCTTACGCTGCGGCCCGCGGACGCAGACGCGGGCAGTACAGGTCGCCCGACAAGGCGGACAGCCATAGGCAAGGCTGCCGCCAGCAGGATCAGCACAGACATCCCGACCAGGCGCCTATCACGCCGCAGCAGCGCGATGCAAAGCGGAACTGCCGCCAGGGCCAGGATGAGGGGACGAAAGGGCGTCAGCATGTCGCTGGGCCACGCGGGCCAGACAGTTATGCCAATCAGACAGGCAAGTCCCAGGGCGTGTAGTACGCTCAG
Organism: Asticcacaulis sp.; assembly: GCA_965246725.1. GTDB lineage: Bacteria > Pseudomonadota > Alphaproteobacteria > Caulobacterales > Caulobacteraceae > Asticcacaulis. Next base: position 250,602 of record CBDFFG010000008.1, on the reverse strand, counting down.
TAGTGACGTCATTGGCTCCCCCGGTACGTAAAAAACCACCGGTCGCGGAACGACCGGTGGTTTTCAGGATAGTCTGTTTGTTGAAATTTAGAACTGGAACCGCGTACGCAGGGCCAGCGAATAGTCGGTATAGGCATCCAGCTTGGAATATTCACCTTCCAGCGAGAAGTAGCTGTACTGGTTGTCGGCCGAGATGCGGAAGCCGGCAACAGGGCCTCCGCCGGTGACGTCGCCGCCATTCAGGGTGAAGGCCGTGCCCCCCTTGAAGTTGGCGACGGTGTTGGCGATCTTGGCCGAGACATTCTGCTTGAAGCCGGCCCACAGTTCCGGCTTAACGAACCAGCGGCTATAGCTGAAGTTGATGACGGCCTGGGCGCTGGCCAGGTTGGAGTTGCGGCTGGCGACATCGAGGTTGAAATAATCGCCGCCACCGGTTTCGCTATGCTTGTCTTCGTTCAAGCCGTAGATATCCGCCTGCACCTGCGGAGTCAGGTTGAAGAAGCCGGCCTTGTAGTTGACCGAGGCGCCGAGACCGGCGCTGTAGCTGAAGCCGTTCCACCTGGCTGTTGCGATGTGGGAGACATAGGTGTTGAGCAGTTCGCGCGTCGATTCGAGTTGCACGAAACCGACACCGGCATGTGCCCAGCCCTTGAATGCACCTTCACGGATCCGCCAGTAGCCGCCGACGGTGACGTCGGACGCGACCTGGTTTTCCTTGGCGATGGCAAAGTTGTCGAGCGGCGTCGCCGTCGTATATGACAGGTAGACACCCAGCATCTGGGCGTCGGTCAGGCGGCGCTCACGGCCGCCGGCGAAGGCAAAGCCCGTGGCGTCGAAACCTGCCGTGTCACCACGCTTGCGCGTCGTCTTGAAGCCGTATTCCTGCAGCCAGTATTGTCCGCCATTATTGTCGGGGATCATGGTCAGGTTACCCAGGGACTGGGTCAGGGCCTCGGCACCGCGCGCCATGGTCAGGAGGTTTTCACCTGAATAGTCGGGCAAGTACTGGTTAAAGACCTTGTCGAAGCTGTCCTTGGTCAGGGCAGCGGTCAGGGCGGCAATCCCACCGGCATCACCGGCACTGGAACTGTCGACGCCGCCGATGGCGTTAAGGACCGGCACGAAGGCGGCGTATTCGTTGTTCGAGAACTGCCCTTCGGCCTGGCTCTTCAGGCGGAAATTGGCGAACAGGGTCGTGCTGCCTGTGTTTGTACTCAGGTCAGCATGATAGATGTAGGGGACGTGACCGTCCAGCGTCGTCGTCGTGATGTTGCCGAGGCTGATGCCGCCGGCGGCGGTCATCACCGTAAAGGTCTGCGGCGAGGTCAGGACGTTGTTCAGGGCAATATTGAGCGAAGCCCCGTTGTCGAACACGGCCGAGCCGCTGTTGGTGAAGATTGCCTTGGTCGGGTTCTTGGTATCGAGGGTCAGGCCCAGCGAACCTGTGCTGCCGACATGCAGGCTTGTCAGGTTCAGCGACGAGCCGTCCGTCAGCGCCAGGGCGCCGGTCCCGACGTCGAGGGCGACCGTGCCGGTACCCGTCATCTTGCCGAGATAGCTTGCGGCTCCGGTCTGGGTAAAGCTGTTGGCGCCGGCACCGAAATCGATATTGCCGGAAATCAGACCGCCGTTTTCGACGATCTTGTCATTGCCGGAGCCCAGCAGGATGTCGCCGATGATGTACGGGGCGGCGATAGTGTCATCGCTGGGCGCCGTATCGGTCTGGGTCAGGGTCAGGCCGGTCGTGTTGGTGTGGGTGTCGATGGCGACGGCACGATGCTGAATAGCGTCGGCGACACCGTCGGCGTCGTCATCGGACGCTGAGATCGTGGCGGTGATGACGTTGTTGTTGTTGATAGCGGTCAGCGTGTTCGACGCGTCGCGGATGGCCGTCGCGTTGCTGGTCGAGCCGACGCCTGTCGCGGCGATCGAGGAATTGACCGCGATATTGATAGTCGGCAACGACGCGCCCGAGGCGATATCGAGGGCGACGGCGGTCGAGTTCTTGACTGTCGCATCGGCAGACGCCTGCGCGCTCAGGGAAACGCCGTTGACATCGAGTTGCGGTGTCGAAGCGCCGGACTTGAGGATCAGGCCGGTGGCATTTGCCTCATAACCACTGGCGCTGACACCGCCATAGATGCCGATGCCATTGGCGATATTGACCGTGCCACCTTGGCCGCCGATCTGAACGGCGGTCGGGGCGATGCCGCTAAATACGCCGCCCGCGCTGATGCTGCCGCGAACCAGCAGGCCATAATGCACGGTCGGCGGACTGACGGCAGTCGAGGCGTAGTCGAGGCCACCGAGCGTGATGTTGGACGCCCCGCCGATGAGCAGCGCGGGGGCAGCCCCATACTGCAGCAGCGAAGCTGTGGCCTGGGTGCTGTCGGTAATGCCGTCACCGTCCTGGTCGGTGCTGGTATTGGTCGAGTCGGTCGTCGGGACGCGGTTGATAAGAACGCCCTTTGCGACATTGCCGCTGATGGTGACCAGGGCGCCGCCCTGGAGCATGTCGTTGGCGGGCAGGGCGGCCAGTTGCGCTGCGGTCAGGGTCGAGATCGAATTTACCGCGTAGCCCGTACCCTGATACGTGCCGTCGATGATGATATTGCCGCCGAAGTCACCAGCCAGGCTGACCGCGCGCGAATTTTGCCCCTGAACCGAGATCGATCCGCTGAGATACAGATTGCCGGTCGCACCCTTTTCCAGCGAGATGCCGGTATTGTTGTCGCCCAGCATGGTAATGGCGCCCTTGGTCGTCAGGGTGCCGTTAAGATTGTTCTCGAAGCGGATGCCGTAGGAATTATTGCCTTCGACCTGGATGGTGCCGGCCGAGATGCTGACATTGCCGTTGAACGGCGTCGTACCCATCGAATGGATGCCGTAGCGGCCGGTACCGGTCGCGAAAGGATAGTCGACGATACCGTCGAGCGCGCCGGACGGCAGCGTATCGGTTGCCGTGTAGTTGTCGGTGACCGTTATATTGGACGCGATCGCCAGGCCCGACGTATGGCCGCCACTGATGAGGACACCGGTCGAATTGTCGGCCGAACCCGACATGTTGATGACGCCGTTGAGCGTCACGGTGTTGTCCGAATCGACGGTAACGGCATTGCCGCTGGTCAGGGTAATGGTACCGGCCGAATCAAGCGTCAGGTCCCCGGTCGTGGAGGTCGCTACCGGTGCGGTCGTCGCCGTCGAGATCGTGGTCGCCGCATTGGCCCCAGAAACCGAGACACTTAAGCCAGTCAGGGCCGCCAGTGCCAGGCTGAGGGCGGTGGCGGACATAAGGTGGTGTTTGTGCATTGTATTCAGCTTCCCTGGGGTGCTCATCGGTGTTGGCGCCGGGCGCCGTATTCTGTCGGCCGTCTGCGGCCATCTATATAGTGCCGGTTATCGGTCGTCTTTTTGCGGTGCTCTGAGCGGAATGTCCATAGCCTGCCTGACGGAAAGACCCTTGCTGCCGCTTCTTAACCCGATTTCCGCCCGCACGGAAGAGCGAGCGGCCGCGACCGGATGCGGCGCCCGGTGAAATCGCGGCCAAATTCTTGAATAAAGAGGGCTTAATTATGTCCGCCAGACGACAGCCGGGAGAGATTTGCGCATTTCCCACAAGGGGTTGCGCCTTCATCACGGTATCTGCTGGAGAATATTATACGAGGAATGCGAAGCCACCCGATTTGGGTGGCGCGAGTGACGGGGCTCGAACCCGCGACCTTCGGCGTGACAGGCCGACACTCTAACCAACTGAGCTACACCCGCATTCCAAATTGTATAGGCGAGGAAGGGACCGGCGGAGCCACCCGAAAATGGGTGGCGCGAGTGACGGGGCTCGAACCCGCGACCTTCGGCGTGACAGGCCGACACTCTAACCAACTGAGCTACACCCGCAAGTCCCTTGTCTCGCAACAGAAGCGTTGCCGCCCCGTTGAGGAGGTGGCTAGATAGTGCGCCGTCGGGGGCGGTGTCAAGCGCGATATGATCGAACCTGTGAGTAAATCAAAAGATTAGGCGATAATTGCGAACGATTTGCATGAGCAAAATCAATCACCTGTGTCAATTCCAATGCATTTGGGCTGTGGTGTCCGGAAAATCGAAGAAAGTGGGCAAAACTTGACTTTTTTGCAGCGCAAATGTTTGAAGCGTGAACGAGACTGGTCTAATAGCTGAGTCCCAAGTCTGCGGACAGGGTTAACGCCCCTGCACCGCGCCACGCGTTATATAGGTGCTGCAATGACTGCCGACCTTACCGGCCTGTTAATGACCTACCTGCCGGTTCTCATTTTTCTCGCCATTGCCATCGGGCTGGGCCTTGCTTTCATTATCGGCGGCCTGACTCTGGCGCCGAGGGCTCCGGACAGTGAAAAGCTGTCGGCCTATGAATGCGGCTTCAATGCCTTCGACAGCGCCCGTCAGAAATTCGACGTCCGCTTCTATCTGGTGTCGATCCTGTTCATCGTCTTCGACCTGGAAGCCTCCTTCCTGTTCCCGTGGGCGGTGTCGTTGTTCGACCTGCCCAAGTCGGGCATGATCCAGGCATTCTGGGCCATGGTGGTCTTCCTGGTCGAACTCGGACTTGGTTATATTTATGTGTGGAAGAAGGGAGCCCTGGAATGGGAGTAATTTTACCAGCAGGGCAGGCCGGACGTTCGAGCGTCGAGGGCTATGATCCCGCCGTCCACGACAAGTTCTTCGAGGCCGTCTCGACCGAGCTGAACGACAAGGGTTTCCTCGTGGCGTCCGCCGACGACGTCATAACCTGGGCCCGCACGGGCTCGCTGATGTGGATGACCTTCGGCCTGGCGTGCTGCGCCGTCGAAATGATGCAGGCGTCGATGCCGCGCTACGACATGGAGCGCTTCGGTATGGCGCCGCGCGCTTCGCCGCGCCAGTCGGACCTGATGATCGTCGCCGGTACCCTGACCAACAAGATGGCTCCGGCCTTGCGCAAGGTCTATGACCAGATGCCCGATCCGCGTTACGTCCTGTCGATGGGATCGTGCGCCAATGGCGGTGGCTATTATCACTATTCGTACAGCGTCGTGCGCGGTTGCGACCGGATTGTTCCGGTCGATGTCTACGTCCCGGGCTGTCCGCCGTCGGCAGAGGCCCTGCTGTACGGTTTGTTGCAACTGCAAAAGAAGATCCGCCGCACCGGCGGTATCCGGCGCTAAAGGGGGAGGGTGCACATGTCTATCGAAAAACTGCAGGCCCTGTCCGAAAAGGCCCAGGCGGAATTCAAGGATGCGATCCTCGAATCGAAGCTCGAATTCGGCGAGCTGACCCTGACGGTCGAGCGCGAGCGCATCGTCGAGATCATGACGAAGCTGCGCCAGGAGCCATATCGCTTCCACCAGCTGATCGATGTCTGCGGCGCGGACTATCCGAAGCGCGCCCGTCGTTTCGACGTCGTCTATCACCTGTTGTCGCTGACCTACAATATTCGCCTGCGCGTCAAGGTACAGACCGATGAGGTCGTGCCGGTGCCGTCGATTCGCAGCGTCTATCCCAACGCCGACTGGTATGAACGCGAAACCTTCGACATGTATGGCGTCCTGTTCGCCAATCACCCCGACCTGCGTCGCCTGCTAACGGATTATGGCTTCGACGGCTATCCGCTGCGCAAGGACTTCCCGATGACGGGTCATGTCGAGGTGCGCTACGACGAGGAACAGAAGCGCGTGGTGTACGAGCCGGTGAAGCTGGTTCAGGAATACCGCAAATTCGACTTCCTGTCGCCTTGGGAGGGTGCACAATATGTGCTTCCCGGCGACGAGAAGGCCAAGACCTGATAACCGACGCCTTCATAACTGAGGGCCTGAACGGACGGGGGCGATGAAGAGAATACCGGAGCACGCCACGCATTGGCGCTGACCGGCCGCTTTTCGCTTTCGCCTGTTTTCGACCGAACCATCTGGTTCGGATGTGTAAGAAAAGTGATTGACGGATAAGGACTTTATCCATGGCGGATGATGTGACATCGCAAACGGGGCACAAGGCGGAAGACGATCGCAAGTTTACGATCAACTTCGGTCCCCAGCACCCGGCCGCACACGGCGTGTTGCGCCTGGTGCTTGATCTCGACGGTGAAATCGTCGAGCGCGTCGACCCGCATATCGGCCTGCTGCACCGCGGCACCGAGAAACTGATGGAGTCGCGCACCTACCTGCAGAACGTGCCCTATTTCGACCGCCTGGACTATGTGGCGCCGATGAACCAGGAACACGCCTTCGTCCTGGCGATCGAGAAGCTGCTGGGTGTCGACGTACCGAAGCGGGCGCAATATATTCGCGTCATCTTCTCCGAAATTGGCCGCATCCTGTCGCACATCCTCAACGTGACGACACAGGCCATGGACGTCGGCGCCCTGACGCCACCACTGTGGGGCTTCGAAGAGCGTGAGAAACTCATGGTCTTCTATGAGCGCGCCTGCGGCGCCCGCCTGCACGCCAACTATTTCCGCCCCGGCGGTGTCCACCAGGACCTGACGCCTCTGCTGATCGACGACATGATCTTCTGGTGCAAGGAATTCCTGCCGGCCCTGGCCGACATCGAAACGCTGGTCACCGAAAACCGCATTTTCAAGCAGCGCAATGTCGATATTGGCGTCGTGTCGAAACAGGAAGCTTTCGACTGGGGCTTCACCGGCGTCATGATCCGCGGCTCGAACATCGCCTGGGACCTGCGCAAGTCGCAGCCGTACGAGTGCTATGACGAACTGGAGTTCGACATCGTCCTCGGCAAGAACGGCGACTGCTGGGATCGTTATCTGTGCCGCGTCGAAGAGATGCGCCAGTCTGTGAAGATTATGGAGCAATGCCTTCAAAAGCTGAAGGAAACGCCCGGTCCGGTCCTGTCGACCGACCACAAGGTCACGCCGCCGCGTCGCGCCGAGATGAAGAATTCAATGGAAGCCCTCATCCATCACTTCAAGCTCTACACCGAAGGCTTCAAGACGCCCGAAGGCGAGGTCTACGCCTGTGTCGAAGCCCCCAAGGGTGAATTCGGCGTCTATCTGGTCTCGGACGGCACAAACAAGCCTTATCGCTGTAAGATCCGCGCGCCGGGCTTCCCGCACCTGCAGGCGATGGACTGGATGAACCGCGGTCACCTGCTGGCCGACGTTTCCGCTATCCTGGGCTCGCTCGACATCGTGTTCGGGGAGATCGACCGATGATGCAAACGTCCGGCAATCCTTCGAGCGCCGCCTGGCTGCACGCGCACCCGATTGCCATGTCCGTGGCGCCTCTGGTCGTCATCCTACTGATTATTTCGGCGGTCGTGCTGGCCAGTTGGCTGACCAGCAAGTCCGCATGGCCATACCATCCCGGTGGCAGCAGTGGCTTCCTGCGCGACGAAATCATGCGTTACGCGTCGATCTGGTTGCCGTTCGCCGTCGTGATGGTCGGGGTGCGCTATTATATCTACCAGTTCCATCCCGAACTGAGCGAGTCGCCGTACCTGTACGCGCTATACCTGTCGGTGTTTGTTTTCCGTCGCCTGGCACGCCTGTTGCCGCACGTTCAGGAAATCGGCAGACGTATCGACACCGCCCGCGGCAAGGCCCGTGCGGCGAAGGACGGCGTGACGCAATGAAATCTGTGAAACCCTTATTTTTTCGACTGTCTTTCATGGCCAATGGGTGTAAAGCCCCGGTCAACCATGTGTGTATTGTGAGAGAGGCCTGATGTCCGTCCGCCGTCTAGCCAAGGAGCAACCCACCAGTTTCACCTTCAGCGCCGAAACGCTGGAAAAGGCCAACTGGTGGATCGCCAAATATCCGGAATCGCGCCGCCAAAGCGCGGTCATTCCCATCCTGTGGCTTGTGCAGAAGCAGGAAGGCTGGGTCTCCGAGCCCGCCATCACCGCCATCTCGAAACTGCTGGCCATGCCGCAGATCCGGGTCTTCGAAGTCGCTACCTTCTACACCATGTTCATGCTCGAGCCGGTTGGCTCGGCTGCCCTGATCCAGGTCTGCGGCACGACACCGTGCATGCTGCGCGGCTCTGACGCCCTGATCCAGGTGTGCAAGGACAAGATCGGCGCCAAGGACAAGCTGTCCAAGGACGGCAAGTTCACCTGGCAGGAAGTCGAATGCCTGGGCGCGTGCTGCAATGCGCCGATGGCCCAGATCAACGACTATTATTACGAAGACCTGACCCCGGAAAACCTGGCGCAAATCATCGACGACTTCGCCGCCGGCAAGTCGCCGAAGCCCGGTCCCTATAATGGCCGTCACACGTCGGAGCCGCTGGGCGGCCTGACGTCGCTGACCGATCCGTCGCTGTTCGACGGTTCGGCCGCCAAGCCGGTCAAGATTCCCAATGCTCCCGGTACGGAAGAGGTGAAGGCATAACATGGTCGGTATTCTCGAAGACAAGGACCGGATTTTCACCAACCTCTACGGCCTGCACGACTGGGGCCTGGACGGCGCCAAGCAGCGCGGTGCATGGAATTCGACCAGGGACATCCTGTCCTGCGGACGTGAGTGGATCATCACCAACGTCAAGAATTCGGGCCTGCGCGGCCGTGGCGGCGCCGGCTTCTCGACCGGCATGAAGTGGTCCTTCATGCCCAAGGAAGTCAAGGATCGTCCGCACTATCTCGTAGTCAATGCCGACGAATCCGAACCCGGTACCTGCAAGGACCGCGAAATCATGCGCCACGATCCGCACCTGCTGATCGAAGGCTGCCTGATCGCCTCGTTCTCGATGCAGGCGCACGCTTGCTACATCTATCTGCGCGGCGAATACATCCAGGAACGCGAGCGCATGGAGGCGGCGGTCAAGCAGGCCTACGAGGCGAAGCTGATCGGCAAGAACAATATCCATGGCTGGGATTTCGACGTCTATATCCACCACGGCGCCGGTGCCTATATCTGCGGCGAAGAAACCGCCCTGCTGGAATCGCTGGAAGGCAAGAAGGGCCAGCCGCGCCTGAAGCCACCGTTCCCGGCGGGCTCGGGTCTTTATGGCTGCCCGACCACGGTCAACAATGTCGAATCGATTGCCGTCGTCGGCACCATCCTGCGCCGCGGCGCCGCCTGGTTTGCCGGTTTCGGTGCCCCGAACAATGCCGGTACCAAGCTGTTCTGCGTATCGGGCCATGTCGAGCGTCCGTGCAATGTCGAAGAAGCCATGTCGATCCCGTTCCGTCAGCTGATCGAAGATCACTGCGGCGGCATCACGGGCGGGTGGGGTAATCTCAAGGCTGTCATTCCGGGGGGTTCGTCGGTTCCGATGATCCCTGCCGAGCAGTGCGAAAACCTGGCCATGGACTTCGACACCCTGCGTAACCTCAAGTCGGGCCTCGGTACGGCGGCGGTTATCGTCATGGACAAGTCGACCGACCTGATCCGCGCTATTGCCCGCCTGAGCTACTTCTACAAGCATGAAAGCTGCGGCCAATGCACGCCGTGCCGTGAAGGCACAGGCTGGATGTGGCGCGTCATGGAACGCATGGTCAAGGGCGATGCCGATCCGTCGGAGATCGATACCTTGCTGGAAGTGACGACTCAGGTCGAAGGTCACACCATCTGCGCCCTTGGCGACGCAGCTGCCTGGCCGATTCAGGGCCTGATCCGGCACTTCCGTCCCGAGATCGAGGAGCGCATCGCGCTTTACCGGTCGCGCAAGAGCAATTTCGCCGGCCATTCGGTGGCGGCGGAGTAGGGAACGGACATGCGGGGCAGGGTGCTTTCCTTCAACGGGTCGACGGGTCTCATCAGTGGAGACGATGGGAAACGGTACACGTTTTCCGCCAGCGACCTGCAGGGGGACAGCGCCTACGTTCCGCAAGGGACGACGATCGATTTCGAACCCGAGGGCGACACCGCGGTCAGCATCTACGTCATTTCGATGGCGCTGGGAGACCGCAACAAATACGTTGCGGCCCTGTTGGCATTCTTTCTTGGGATGTTCGGCGCGCACAAATTCTACCTCGGCAAGACGACTGCCGGGATCATTATGCTGGTTTGCGGCACGATCGGCTGGATACTCCTGGGTATTCCGCCGATGCTGATGGCACTGATCGCCTTTATCGAGACGATCATCTATCTGGTGAAGACGGACCAGAGTTTCTACGAGGACTATGTGGTGGGAAATAAGTCGTGGTTCTGACGCTTTAAATAAAGCGGCAAAATGCGAATTTTTACCGTCTCTTGTTTTGAATTATTGGGGATTGGGTCAAATGGCCAAGGCTAAAGTCAACGGTGTGGAGGTCGAGTTCGACCCCGGCATGACCGTGCTTCAGGTGGCGGAGCTGGCGGGTGAGGAAATCCCGCGTTTCTGCTATCACGAGCGTCTGTCGATTGCCGGCAACTGCCGCATGTGCCTTGTCGAAGTAAAGCCGGGGCCGCCGAAGCCGCAGGCCTCGTGCGCACTGCCGGCCGCCGAAGGCCAGGAAATCTTCACCAATACGCCCATGGTCAAGAAGGCGCGTGAAGGGGTGATGGAGTTCCTGCTCATCAACCACCCGCTCGACTGCCCGATCTGCGACCAGGGCGGTGAATGCGACCTGCAGGACCAGTCGATCGGTTACGGCAAGGCCGGTTCGCGCTACACGGAAAACAAGCGCGCCGTCGAAGAGAAATACCTCGGACCCACGATCAAGACCTTCATGACGCGCTGCATTCAGTGCACGCGCTGCGTCCGCTTCACCACGGAAGTCGCCGGTGTCACCGAAATGGGCATGATCTCGCGCGGCGAGGGGGCTGAAATCACCTCCTACCTCGAACAGGCCGTGACGTCCGAACTGTCGGGCAATGTCAATGACCTGTGCCCGGTCGGCGCCCTGACCCACAAGCCGTGGTCGTTCAACTATCGCCCGTGGGAACTGACCAAGACCGAGACGATCGACGTCATGGACGCGCTTGGCGCCCACATCCGTATCGATAACCGTGGCGCCGCCGTGCTGCGTGCATTACCGCGCCTCAAGGAAGACATCAACGAAGAGTGGCTGACCGACAAGTCGCGCTATGCTGTCGACGGCCTGGCCCGTCAGCGCCTCGACCAGCCCTATGTCCGCATCAATGGCAAGCTGCAGCCGGCGTCGTGGGACGAAGCCCTGTCGGCCGTTGCCGGCAAGATCAAGGCGACCGACACCTCGAAGATCGGCGTCATCGCCGGCGACCTGAGCGATGCCGAAACCATGAAGGCCGCCCGAGACCTGTTCTACAGCCTGGGCGTGACCAATCTCGACTGCCGCCAGGACGGCGCCAAGCTCGGCCCGGTAACCCAGTCGACGCCACGCGAATCCTGGTTGTTCAACTCCGGGATCGCCGGCATCGAAGAGGCCGACGCTGTCCTGATGGTCGGCACCGACCTGCGCCACGAGGCCTCGCTGATCAATGCCCGTGTCCGCAAGACGTGGCTGCAAGGCAAGGTCCAGGTCGGCGTCATCGGTGAGCCGGTCGACCTGACCTACGACTACACCCATGTCGGCGCCGGGCCCAAGGCGCTGAAGGATTTCAAGAAGCACGCCTTCCGTGACGTCCTGAAGACCGCCAAGAAGCCGGCTATCCTTATCGGCTCGGGCGCCATCAGCGGCGAAGACGGCGCAGCCGTCCTGCGTGAGATCGCCGATATCGCCGACACCTACGGCATCATCAAGGACGGCTGGAACGGTTTCAACATCGTCCATACGGCTGCGTCACGTGTTGCCGGTCTCGATCTGGGCTTCGTGCCGGTCGGTGAGGCGCTCGACGCTTCTGCCATGATCTCGGGCGGTGTCGAACTGCTGGTCCTGCTGGGCGCCGACGAGTTCAACCCCAAGGATCTGGGCAAGACCTTCGTCGTCTATATCGGCAGCCACGGCGACGCCGGTGCGGCTGCCGCAGACATCATCCTGCCGGGCGCGGCCTACACCGAAAAGTCGGGCATCTATACCAATCTCGAGGGCCGGGTGCAGATCGCGGAACGCTGTGTGTTCCCGAAGGGCCAGGCCAAGGAAGACTGGGCCATCATCCGCGCCCTGTCCGACCATGTCGGCAAGACCCTGCCGTACGACAGCCTGTCGCAATTGCGCGACAAGCTGATCACAGATCATCCGGTCTTCGGCCGAATCGACGTACGTCCGGCGCCGAAGGCGTTCGACCTGCGCAGCGTCGGCCAGAAGGGCGACCTCAAGGATCGCGTCTTCACGTCGCCGATCGTTGACTTCTACATGACCAACCCGATTGCCCGGGCCTCCGTCGCGATGGCGGAATGTTCGGCGTCGCGCCGCGGCACTGTCCGCGCGGCGGCGGAATAGAGGCGAGAGTGACAATGAACAATTTCTGGGCATCAGCGCCAGGCTGGACACTGATAACGATCGGCGAGATTCTGCTCGTGACCGTATTCGTGCTTCTGTCGGTCGCCTTCCTCGTTTACGGCGACCGCAAGATCTGGGCCGGCGTGCAACTGCGCAAGGGCCCGAACGTCGTCGGTCCCTTTGGTCTCTTTCAGTCCTTTGCCGACCTGATCAAGTTCGTCCTCAAGGAAGTGGTGATCCCGGCCGGCGCTGACAAGATCGTCTTCCTGCTGGCGCCACTTATTTCTGTCGTCCTGGCCCTGATCAGCTGGGCGGTCATTCCGTTCGCCCCGCACTGGGCGATCTCGAACATCAATGTCGGCATCCTCTACCTGCTGGCCATCTCGTCGCTCGGCGTCTACGGCATCATCATGGGCGGCTGGGCGTCGAACTCCAAGTATCCTTTCCTCGGGGCGCTGCGGTCTGCGGCCCAGATGGTGTCCTACGAAGTCTCGATCGGCTTTATCATCGTCACGGTGATCCTGCTGACCGGCTCGATGAACCTCAATGATATCGTCACCCACCAGGCCGGCGGCATCCAGAACTGGAACTTCCTAGGCGGTGGCCATCTTCCTTTGCTGATCATCATGACGCCGATGATGGTCATGTTCTATATCTCCGCCCTGGCGGAAACCAACCGTCCGCCGTTCGACCTTCCCGACGCTGAGTCCGAACTGGTTGCGGGTTATCAGGTGGAATATTCGGGTTCGCCCTACATGCTGTTCTTCCTTGCGGAAATGGCCAACATCTTCCTGATGTGCGCCATGATCAGCATCCTGTTCTTCGGCGGATGGGAATTCCCGATTTCGCTCGATTTCCTGCACCTGCCGGAACCGGTGATGCGCCTCATCCAGGTCGTGACCTTCCTGCTGAAGATGGTCTTCTGGTTCTTCATGTTCGCCATGGCCAAGGCCATCGTCCCCCGTTACCGTTACGACCAGTTGATGCGCTTGGGCTGGAAGGTCTTCCTGCCGATGTCGCTCGTGGCCGTCATCATCGTCGCTGCATTCCGCGTCTATGGAGGCACCCTATGATTTCCCGTCTGATCCAAGGCTTCAAGGGGTTGTTCCTGCTGGAGTTCGGCAAGGCCACGCTGCTGTCGCTGAAATATATGGGCCGCACCAAGGCCACCATCAACTATCCTTTCGAAAAGGGGCCGATCTCGCCGCGTTTTCGTGGTGAACATGCCCTGCGCCGCTACGCCAATGGCGAAGAACGCTGCATTGCCTGCAAGCTGTGCGAGGCCATCTGCCCGGCCCAGGCGATCACGATCGAGGCCGAGCCTCGCGCCGACGGTTCGCGCCGGACGACGCGCTACGACATCGACATGGTCAAGTGCATCTATTGCGGCCTGTGCCAGGAAGCCTGCCCGGTCGACGCCATCGTCGAAGGGCCGAACTTCGAATTCGCCACCGATACCCGCGAAGAACTGCTGTACGACAAGGCGCGACTTCTGGACAACGGCGACCGCTGGGAGCGGGAAATTGCCCGCGCCCTTGAACTCGACGCACCGTATCGCTGAGTGAGGACCTGAAGATATGACCTTAGTGGCAATCGCCTTCTATCTCATGGCCATCGTGACCTGCGGGTCCGGGCTCATGGTGATCACCCAGCGCAACCCCGTTCACTCGGTGCTGTTCCTGATCCTTGCCTTCTTCTCGGCGGCCGGCCTGTTCGTTCTGCTTGGCGCCGAATTCCTCGCCATGCTGCTTGTCGTCGTCTATGTCGGCGCCGTGGCCGTGCTGTTCCTGTTCGTCGTCATGATGCTCGATGTCGATTTCATCAAGCTTCGCCAGGGCTTCGCCAACTATCTGCCGATCGGCGGGGCACTTGCCCTGGTGATCCTGGGTGAACTGATCGCCGTCAACCTGGCTATCGCCGAGAAGGGCGCTGCCGCCGGCAACCAGCCCGACGCCTCTGCTGGCGCCGCCAGCAATATCAAGGCTATCGGTTCGGTGCTCTACACCACCTACGCCTACCTCTTCGAAATGGCGGGCTTCGTTCTGCTGGTCGCCATGATCGGCGCCATCGTCCTGACCCTGCGCCACCGCGCCTACGTCAAGCGCCAGGATATTTTCAGCCAGGTTACCCGCCGTCGCAAGGACGCGGTCGCCATTGTTCCCGTCAAGACCGGAGAAGGAATCACCGAATGACCATCGGACTCGTACACTTCCTGACCGTGTCGGCCATCCTGTTCACCATGGGTGTCTTCGGCATCTTCATCAATCGCCGCAACATCATCGTCATCCTGATGTCGATCGAACTGATGCTCCTGGCGGTCAATATCAACTTCGTTGCCTTCTCGGCCTACCTGCATAACGTCCAGGGCCAGATCATGGCGATGTTCGTCCTGACCGTCGCCGCCGCCGAAGCCGCGGTCGGCCTGGCCATCCTCGTTACCTTCTTCCGTAATCGCGGCGATATCGCCGTCGATGACGCCAGCATGATGAAAGGATAAGTCGTCGTGCTTTCCAACATGTCTACGGTCGTGACGATCGCGGTGTTCGCGCCCATTGTCGGCGCCATCATCGCCGGTCTGTTCGGCCGCCGCATCGGCAATATCCCGTCACAGGCGGTAACGACCGGACTTCTGTTCCTGTCGTGCGCCCTGTCGTGGTTCACCTTCATCCAGCACACCTGGGGCGGCATGCCCGACTTTACGGTCAAGGTGCTGGACTTCATCAATATCGGCGATTTCAAGTCGGCCTGGTCGATTCGTATCGACGCCCTGTCGGCCACCATGCTGATCGTCGTGACCTCGGTGTCTTCGCTGGTCCACCTGTACAGCTGGGGCTACATGGCCGAGGACGACAGCCGTCCGCGCTTCTTCGCCTATTTGTCGCTGTTCACCTTCGCCATGCTCGGCCTGGTGACCGCTGCCGACTTCATGCAGCTGTTCTTCGGCTGGGAAGGGGTGGGCCTCGCCTCCTACCTGCTGATCGGTTTCTGGTACTACAAGGAAAGTGCCTCTTCGGCCGCCATCAAGGCCTTCGTCGTCAACCGTGTCGGTGACTTCGGTTTTGCCCTCGGCATCATGACGGTCTTCTGGCAGTTTCACACCATCAACTTCGCCGAACTGTTCCCGCAGATCGCCGCCCACAAGGGTATGTCGTGGGAATTCCTCGGTCAGTCCTTCTCGGCGCTCGATATCGCTGCCTTCCTGCTGTTCATCGGCGCCATGGGCAAGTCGGCGCAGTTCTTCCTGCACACCTGGCTACCGGACGCCATGGAAGGCCCGACTCCCGTGTCTGCCCTGATCCACGCCGCCACCATGGTCACCGCCGGTGTCTATATGGTCTGCCTGCTGTCGCCGCTGTTCGAGTATGCGCCGGTCGCCAAGGAAATCGTCGCCTATATCGGTGCCATTACTGCCATCTTCGCCGCGTCGATCGGCTTCACGCAGAACGACATCAAGCGCGTCATCGCCTATTCGACCTGTTCGCAGCTCGGCTACATGTTCTTCGCCGCTGGCGTCGGCGCCTATCCGATGGCCATGTTCCACCTGTTCACGCACGCCTTCTTCAAGGCCCTGCTGTTTCTCGGTGCCGGCTCGGTTATCCACGGCATGCACCACGAACAGGACATGCGTAAGATGGGCGGCCTCTACAAGCTGCTGCCTGTCACCTACGCCGTCATGACGATCGGCACGATCGCCATCACCGGCCTCGGTATTCCGTTCACCAAGATCGGCTTCGCCGGCTTCTTCTCGAAGGACGCCATCCTCGAAGCCGCCTGGGCCGCGCACGGCACCCCGCAAGGCATGTTCGCCTTCGTCATGGGCATCTCGGCCGCGCTTCTGACGTCCTTCTACTCATGGCGCCTGATCTTCATGACCTTCCACGGCAAGAAGCACTGGGATAGCCATTCGCTGGAAGCCGCCGATCACGGCGCCGATGCCGAACCGGCTGCACACGCTGCCCACGACGATCATGCCCATGCACATGACGCTCATGGTCATGACGACCACGGGCACGACGCACACGGTCACGATGATCATGGCCACGGCCACGCCCATACGCCGCACGAAAGCCCGCTGGTCATGTTGGTCCCGTTGGTGCTCCTGGCCTGTGGTGCTGTCTTCGCTGGTTTCATCTTCGCCCCGTACTTTATCGGCGAACACCATGCCGCGTTCTGGGGTAAGGCTATCTTCCTGGCGTCGAACAACGAGGTCATGGAAGGCGCCGAGCACATCAAGGAAACCTGGGTGCATTTCGCACCGCTGATCGTCACGCTTATCGGTATCGTCCTGGCCTGGTACTTCTACCTGGTTCATCCGAACCTGCCGAAGAAGATGGCCGCCAACAAGGGCCCGATCTACACCTTCCTGTACAACAAGTGGTTCTTCGACGAGATCTACCAGGCGACCTTCGTCAAGCTGACCAAGTGGCTGGGCGACGTCTTCTGGAAGATCCTCGATATCAAGATCATCGACGGTCTCGGTCCTAACGGCGCTGCCTGGACGGCGCTGGCCTCAGCCAAGAAACTGGTCAAGACTCAGACCGGTTATGTCTATCACTATGCCTTCTTCATGTTCCTCGGCGTCGCGGGTCTTCTGACCTGGGTCGTGTTCGGAATGGTGCACTAAGGGGAGATGATTTAAACCTATGCTACCTGCCATTCCTAACATCCTCAGTATTATCACCTTCCTGCCGCTGTTCGGCGCCCTGGTGATCCTCGGCATGCGCGCCATGGCCCGCAAGGACGATTCCGGCGTTATCGCCCGGAACGCCAAGTGGATCAGCCTGTGGACGACGCTTATCACGCTCGCCCTGTCGATCGTTCTCGTCCTGCAGTTCAACCGTAGCAGCGCGGGCTACCAGTTCGAAGAGAAGTTCGCCTGGTTCGGGCCGATCTCGTACCATATGGGCGTCGACGGTATCTCGATCCTGTTCGTCGCCCTGACGGCCTTCCTGATGCCCCTGTGTATCGCGGCGTCGTGGGACTCGATCAAGAACCGCATCACCGAGTACATGATCGCCTTCCTGCTGCTGGAAACCCTGGTCATCGGCGTCTTCACCTCGCTCGACCTGTTCCTGTTCTACATCTTCTTCGAAGGTGGCCTGGTTCCGATGTTCCTGATCATCGGCATCTGGGGCGGCAAGAACCGGACCTATGCGGCCTACAAGTTCTTCCTCTATACCCTGCTGGGATCCGTCCTGATGCTGACGGCCATGCTGTACATGGTCAATGTCGCCCATACGGCCGATATCCCGCAATTGTCGAAGTTCGCCTTCTCCCGTGAGGCCCAGCCCTGGCTGTGGTTCGCCTTCTTCGCGTCCTTCGCCGTCAAGATGCCGATGTGGCCGGTCCACACCTGGCTGCCGGACGCCCACGTCGAAGCGCCAACGGCGGGTTCGGTCATGCTGGCCGGTATCCTGCTGAAGCTCGGCGGCTACGGTTTCATCCGCTTCAACCTGCCGATGTTCCCGTACGCCTCGGAAATGTTCGCGCCCCTGGTCATGGCCCTGTCGGTCATCGCCGTTGTCGTGACCTCGCTGATCGCCTTCCGCCAGACAGACATCAAGAAGCTGATCGCCTACAGCTCGGTTGCGCACATGGGCTTTGTGACCATGGGTATCTTTGCCGGCAACGCACTGGGCATCCAGGGCGCCGTCTATCAGATGATCAGCCACGGCGTCATCTCGGGCGCGCTCTTCCTGTGTGTCGGCGTCGTCTACGATCGCTGGCATACCCGTGAAATCGCCTTCTACGGCGGCGTTACGAAGCTCATGCCGCATTACGCCTTCGTCTTCCTGCTGTTCACCATGGCCAATGTCGGCCTGCCGGGCACGTCTGGCTTCGTCGGTGAAATCACCACCATGACCGGCGCCTACAAGTGGGGCACCTGGGTGGCCTTCGTTTCGGCCTCGGGCGTCATCTTCTCGGCCGTCTACGCACTGAACCTGTTCAAGCGCGTCATGTACGGTGAAGTGACCAATGAGGAACTGAAGAAGTACCCGGATCTGAATGCGCGCGAAATCGCTATCTTCGTGCCGCTAATCGCCGGTACCCTGCTGCTGGGCTTCTATCCGGCATTTGTTTTCGACTTTACGACCGCCAGTATCGACAGTGTCGTCGCTGGCTACCACGCCGTCGTTGGCGGATGAGGACCTGAGATGGATTTGACCTTCGCACTCCATTTGTCGATACCGGAGCTGATCCTCAGTATCGGCTCCATCGTCGCTCTCGTCTTCGGCGCCTTCCGGGGCGACAAGGGCATGACCTCGGTCAGCGCCCTGTGCGGCATCCTGTTGCTTGCCGCGGCCTTTGCCGCCGCCAATGACGACCTGGGCAAGGCCTATAATGGTTCCTATATCGTCGACGGCGTCGCCGTCTTCGCCAAGGTCGCCATCTATATTGCCGGCGTCTTCATCATCGTGCTGGGGCAGGGCTATTTCGATCGCCTCAATTCGCGTCGCTTCGAATTCCCGATCCTGATCGTCCTGGCCACCCTGGGCATGAGCGTCATGGTGTCGGCCGGCGACCTTATCGCCCTCTATATCGGCCTCGAACTGCAGTCCCTGGCGCTTTACGTCCTGGCGGCCTTCCGCCGCGACGACGCCAAGTCGTCGGAAGCCGGCCTCAAGTATTTCGTGCTCGGCGCCCTGTCTTCCGGCCTGCTGCTGTACGGTATTTCGCTGGTCTACGGTTTCTCCGGCTCGATGAACCTGAACGCCATTGCCCACGCGACCATTTCCGGTCCGAATACCGGCCTTGTCGTCGGCCTGGTCTTCATCATTTCCGGCCTGGCTTTCAAGGTATCGGCCGCGCCGTTCCATATGTGGACGCCTGACGTTTATGAAGGCGCACCGACCCCGGTCGTCGCCTTTGCCGCCGGTGCCCCCAAGTTTGCCGCCATGGTCCTGCTGGCCCGTGTCCTGCAAACCGGCTTTGGTCATCAGGCCGGCCAATGGCAGCAGGTCATCCTGCTGCTGTCCGTCCTGTCCTTTGTCGTCGGCGGCCTTGGCGGCCTGATGCAAAAGGACTTCAAGCGCCTGCTGGCCTATTCGTCGATCGCCAATATGGGTTACGCCCTGTTGGCCGTCGCAGCCGGGCAGAGCGGCGTATCGTCGTTGCTGATGTTCTTCGTGCTGTACATGGTCGACACGCTTGGCCTGTTCTCCAGCCAGATGGCGCTGAAGCGTAACGGCGAACCGGTCACGCGTATCGATCAACTGGCCGGTCTGGCCAAGACCAATATGCCGCTGACCATCGCCATTACCGTCCTCGCCCTGTCGGTCCTCGGCATGCCGCCTTTTGCCGGCTTCTGGTCGAAGTTCTTCGTCTTCGGCGCCGCCATCCAGGCTGGTTTCTGGGGCTTTGCCGCCGCCGGTCTCGTGGCGTCGGTCATCGGCGCCTTCTACTACCTGCGTATCCTCAAGCTGATGTGGTTCGATGCGCCGGCCGGTGACATGGATGCTTCGCCTGTGGAAGCCAAGTGGATCGCCCTGGCATCTGCCGTCTTTTCGTTCGGCGGCGTCTGGATCTTCCTGTACTATGGCTACCAGATTGCCCAAAAGGCAGCTGTTGGTTTCGGTAGCTAGGATATCCCCGGACTGTGGCCAAGTTTGAAATCTTCGATACCCTGCCGTCGACCCAGAACCTGGCTCTGACCCGGGTTCGGTCTGGCCCGGAAGAGCCAGGCTGGGTATTGGCCAAGGAGCAGACCAAGGGCGTTGGCCGTCATGGCCGCGCCTGGGTTGGCACCAAGGGGAATTTCATGGCATCACGGTACGAGGTTATGGCCATCGATGTCCGGCACGTACCGCAACTGTCCTTCGTAACTGCACTTGCGGTCTACGAGATGCTGCGCCCTCTGGTACCGGACACCGAGACAGCCATGCGCATCAAGTGGCCGAACGATATCCTCCATCGCAGCCGCAAGCTCTGCGGCATCCTGGTGCAGACCGAAACCTTGTCGGAGCCCGACAAGCTGGGAGTCGTCATCGGCATCGGCATAAACCTGGCGGCGGCGCCGGTATTGGAAGGCTACCTGACCTGCAGCCTGCGCGAGATAAGCCCGGAGGCGAAGAACCTCGATGCGGTTGCACTGCTGCACAAGCTCAACGGCCATCTCGACGGCGTGCTCGACCTGTGGCGCAGCAAGGACTTCAACGATATCGCCAAGGCTTGGCAGAAACGCGCCTATGGCCGGGATCGGCCGTTGACGGTTGACCATGATGGCCACAAGGTGACGGGACGTCTGAAGGGGATCGACACCTATGGGGCCCTTGAAGTCCTGGGTAACGATGGCCAGATGTTCACTGTAACCGGGGGCGATATTGAATACGGCGCGATCATTCCTCCAACTGGCGCCTAGAGCACTTCCCGATAAAGTGGACGCCACTTTTCGGATAAGAAGTGCGACAAAACAAAAGACTAGAGCATTTCCCGATCAAATTGATCGGGAAATGCTCTAGACGGCGTAAATCTCTATTTTTGGATTCTGCGATGCTGCTGGCAATAGAGCAGGGCAACACCAATACCCTGTTCGCAATTCACGACGGAACCGATTGGGTCGCGCAATGGCGTACGGCGACGGAAACGACACGTACCGCCGACGAATATGCCGTCTGGCTGTATCAGCTGTTGAACATGAACGGCCTGGATTTCAAGGCGATCGATGACTGCATCATCTCGTCCGTGGTGCCGCAGTCTCTGTTCAACCTGCGCAAACTGGCACAGCGTTACTTTAACAAAACTCCGTATGTCGTTGGCGATAATACGTTTCTAGGTATCGATATCCGTATCGGCAAGCCGAGCGAGGCGGGCGCCGATCGTCTGGTCAACGCCGTCGGCGGTTATATCAAATATAGTGGCCCGTTGATCATCATCGATTCCGGTACGGCCACCACCTTTGACGTCGTGGCCGGTGACGGCGGTTGGGAAGGGGGCGTTATCGCCCCTGGGATCAACCTGTCGATGCAGGCCCTGCACCAGGCGGCCGCCAAGCTGCCGCGGGTCGCTATAGAGAAGCCGGCCCACATTATCGGCAAGGATACGGTCAGCGCCATGCAGTCCGGTATTTTTTGGGGGTATGTCGGCTTGA
The DNA here is from genome assembly GCA_965246725.1 of Asticcacaulis sp. Classification (GTDB taxonomy): domain Bacteria; phylum Pseudomonadota; class Alphaproteobacteria; order Caulobacterales; family Caulobacteraceae; genus Asticcacaulis. Next base: position 229,262 of record CBDFFG010000008.1, on the reverse strand, counting down.
TTGAATATCTGGTCGCGTCTATTGAAAGGGAATACGGCCAAAAGATGTGTGTCATCGCCACCGGTGGAGTGGCCTCGCTGTTCGAAGGGGCAACGGACAGGATCGATCATTTTGACCATGACCTGACCCTGCGGGGTCTTCTGGAAATCTATAAGCGTACTCTGTCCCAAAGATAAAAATGAAAAAAAACAACGACGAACTGGTGTTTCTTCCGCTAGGCGGATCGAACGAAATCGGTATGAACCTGAACCTGTACGGGTTCGGGCCAGCGGATAACCGCCAATGGATCATTGCCGATGTCGGTGTGACCTTCGGTGACCTGACGACGCCGGGTATCGAGGTGATCGTGCCCGATCCGGAATTCCTGGTCGGCGAAAATATCCTCGGCATTATTTTGACGCATGCGCACGAAGACCATATCGGCGCTATCGGCTGGTTGTGGGACCGCATCAAGGCACCGGTATTCGCGACACCGTTCACCGCCTTCCTGGTACGCGAAAAGCTGCGCGAGGCCGGCGTAGATGATTTCGACCTGACCGAGGTGCCGCTCGAGGGCAATGTCAAGCTCGGGCCGTTCGACATCGACTATATCACCCTGACCCATTCCATCGCCGAGCCGAACGGCCTGGCGATCAAGACACCGCTGGGTACCGTGTTCCATACGGGCGACTGGAAGATCGACGAAGATCCGATCACCGGCAAACCGACAGACATCGAGGGCATCAAGGCACTCGGCGAAGCCGGGGTCCTGGCCATGGTTTGCGATTCGACCAATGTCTTTGTCGAGGGCCGCGCCGGCTCGGAAGCCATGGTGCGCGATGAGCTGATCAAGGTCATCAAGACTCTCAAGAAGCGGGTCGCCGTCGCCTGCTTTGCCTCGAACGTCGCCCGCGTCGATTCCGTCATGCGGGCAGCCCAGGCCTGCGGCCGCAGCGTCTGTCTTGTCGGCCGCTCCATGCACCGCATCACCGCCGCCGCCCGCCATGTCGGCCTGCTCGCTGGTATCCCCGACCCGATCACCGAAGGTGAGGCGGCCGGCCTCAAGCCGAACCAGGTTCTGTATCTGTGCACGGGATCGCAGGGCGAACCGCGCGCCGCTCTGTCGCGGATCGCCGATGGCAACCACCCGCAGGTCAAGCTGAGCGAAGGCGATGCCTGTGTCTTCTCGTCACGGGTCATCCCAGGCAACGAAATCTCGATCCGCAGCCTGCAGAACCGCCTGTCGGATATCGGTGTCGAGATCCACACCGAACGCGATCATCCCGGCATCCACGTTTCAGGCCATCCGTGCCGCGACGAACTCAAGGACATGTATGGCTGGGTAAAGCCGGTGATTGCGGTGCCGACCCACGGCGAACGCCGTCACCTGCAAAAGCATGCCGCCCTGGCTGCCGAGCTCGGAACGAAATACCAGGTTACGCCGCATAATGGCGACATGGTTCGCCTGGCGCCCGGCATACCCGAGATCATCGACGAGGTTCCCGCCGGCCGTCTGTTCGTCGATGGCGGCGTGCTGGTGCCGGAAGCGTCGGAGGCCCTGCGCGAACGTCGGCATGCTGCCCACAACGGCATGATCTTCGTCGCCTTTGCCCTCGACGGCAAGAACCGCCTGGCGTCGCTGGTCGATGTCCGCGGCCTTGGCCTGGCTTTCGAAAATGACGACATCATTTCGGACCAGTTGGAGCGGATGTGCAACGCCGTCGAAAAAGTGGTTCGCGGCATGACGGCTGAACAGCGCGAAGAGGACGAGGTCGTGGAGGCCGCCGTGGCCCGTGTCGTCAAGAAGGCTGCCCAGTCGATCTGGGATCGCCGCCCGATCGTCGAGACGATCATCCTGCGTCTTTGACCCGACTTTTCGGGCGTAAACAAAAATGATAAAGCGGCGCAGGTTCACCCTGCGCCGCTTTTTTCATATGGATGGCATACATCATTCAGGTGAAATCCCGGGTTCGCCTGACAGGGGATGATGTCGCGTGGCAACCCATCGGAAATCAATATTGAAATTATAATATCAGGATTGTAGCCGTATTCTAATAGGTTGAGTTATTTTTCATTTCTAAATAACTGAATTAAAACGCAAAATATATTTATTATCACCAACTTTCAATGTTGATGGATTCTTGCATTTTTAAGGCGCACCCGCAAGGATACGCCTTAACATGCCGACTATTATGAATTTATACGTCCGCAGGCGAATCAGGACTTGACCAGGACATAGGATCCGGGCGCGTCCATGAGCGGCGAAAGCTTGCCCTTGGCGGGATCTCGCGGCGCGACCATCTTGCCGGAACGTTCGTTGAGCCAGCCAGCCCAATGCGGCCACCAGGAGCCAGGATGTTCGACAGCGTCGGCGAACCACGCTTCGAATGTGTCCGGATGCGAGTCGTTGAGCCAGTGCATGTATTTCTGCGCCGCCGGCGGATTTACGACGCCGGCAATATGGCCGGAACCGGCCAGGACATAGGTTATCGGGCCGCCAAAGAGCTTGGAACCCTTGTAGACGGAGGCTGCAGGGGCAATGTGATCTTCGCGACCGGCCTGTTCGTAAATCGGAACGGTCACCTTTTTCAGGTCGATATTGACGCCGCCGAGAACGAGCTTGCCGCGGCTGAGGGCGTTTTCGCCGTAGAACTTGCGCAGATAGAAGAGATGCAAAGCCTTGGGCATACGTGTCTGGTCGGCATTCCAGCACAGCAGGTCGAATGGCGTCAGGTCCTTGCCCATCAGATAGTTATTGACGAAGAAGGACCAGATCAGGTCGTTGGCGCGCAGGGAGTTGAAGGTGTCGGCCATGGCCGAGCCTGGAAGTACGCCGCCGGCGGCATCCATCTGGCGCTCAAGTTCCTTCAGCCACGATTCGCTGGTAAATAGCAGCAGGTCGCCGGCCTCGGAGAAGTCATGTTGTGCCGTGAAGAAGGTCGCCGAAGCAATTGATTTATCATTCTTTTCGGCCAGATAGGCGAGGGTGCAGCCCAAAAGCGTGCCGCCGATGCAGTAGCCGACCGTATTGACCTGCTTTACGCCCGTCTGTTTCTTGACCTTTTCGACGGCTTCGATGATGCCGCCGAACATATAGTCCTCGAAGGTTGTATCCTTCATGGCGGCGTCAGGGTTCACCCAGGCGGTCAGGAAGACCGTGAAGCCCTGGTCGGTCAGCCACTTGATCATCGAGTTCTTCACCTGCAGGTCGAGGATATAGAACTTGTTAATCCAGGGCGGGAAGATGAGCAGGGGGATTTCGCGCACCTGTTCCGTTGTCGGATTATACTGCAGCAGCTCGAAATACGGACCGCGGTAAACAACCTTGCCCGGCGTCGTGGCGACGCTTTCGCCGACCTTGAAGTGGCTATAGTCCGCCTGGCTGATCATCAGCTTGCCGTCGCCACGCGCCATGTCGTCGGCGAATTTCTCCATTCCCTTCAGCAGGCTTTCGCCATTGGTATCCATCAGGGTCTGCAATGCAGCCGGATTGGACATCAGGAAGTTGGACGGGGACATGGCGTCAGTCATCAGCTTGGTGAAGAATTCGGCCCTGCGCTTTACCTTGGGGTCGACGCCTTCGACGCTGCTGATCAGGTTGTTGATCCAGTTGGATGACAGCAGGTAGGACTGCTTCATGACGTCGAAGATCAGGGTTTGTTCCCAGCGCGGATCGGCGAATCGCTTGTCACCCGCCTTTTGTCCGGTCGCCGGCTGGCCCGTACCCAGGGCCTTGCGAGACATGTCGCCCCAAAGCTTGAGGTAGCCGGTCATCAGTTCGCTTTGCGCTTCGATCAGCTTGTTGGGCTTCTGCGCCAGCGAGCTCATGATCTCGGTCATGGCCGGTGCGACCTGGAAAGGATCCAGCGGGGCGGGACCCGCGGCGGTCCCTGGCTGGATGAAGACTGTTTTGGCCAGGGCGCTTTGCGCCGTCATGGCCGCCTTGGCCAGATTGACCGACAAGGTCTCGAGTTGGCGCATGCTGTCATTATCGAACGCCCCGTCGGGCTTAGGGCGCCTTGCGCGCGGGGCCTCACTTGCCTGGTCGGCAGGGGAGCCGGCTGTCCGAGTACTCGCCGTTTGCGTCGAAATATCAGAAACGGGCGCCGTCTTCAGTACAGGTTTCACGGCCGCCTTCTTTTGCGCCGGCCTCCTGGCTTTGACTGCGGGCAGTTCGACCGAAAGCGGAGCTGGCACCTTTGCCCTGACGGGCGTTTTTGGCGACGCCGAACCGGTTTTTGGCTTCACCGGGGCTGTCACCACCTTTGCTGGGGCCGTTTTTTTTGCGGCAGGCGTTTTGGAAGTCGTGGCTTTGGGGGCAGGCGGCTTGGTCATAAGGTCCCTGTCGGCAGGCATGTGGCGGATCGCGGTCAATGCAGTCGCTCTATAGGCTAAAATCAACTCACTTTATGTTTTTTCTTGTTTTTGTTCGCTTCGAAGGAGTAGTTTGCGCTCAGGATTGTAGCTTTCGGAGCCTGCCTTATGTTCCATTTTTCACGCCTTATGCGCGCCGCCGTCCTGGCAGGCGCGATGTCTGGCATGATGGGAACCGCCGGGCTCGCCATGGCCCAAACCGCCAGTCCGGGGCCTGCCAATCTGGAAACCCTGCCGCGCTGGTCCGAATTTCCGGCGCCGCCGGAAAATGTGCCCAGCGCTGCCGACATTCGCCTCAAGGTCAATACCATGGCCGGCAAGGGGCGGCAGTTGCGCGCCAATGCGTCTACCATCGTATGGGACAATTACGCGCCGGATCAACTGGCGGCGCAGTTCAACAAACTGGTCGAGAGCCGTTACCTCGTTACGGTCGACCCGGAATTGACGCCGGCGCAACTTGACGCCTTTGCGGCATCGTTGCGTGCCAAGGCGGTCCCGCCGCCGGTGGCGCAATAGCCCAAAGCGCGCTATTCAGGGCTTCGTCACTCTGCTAACACTGAGTCTGCCTTGCAGCCAGAACGGTAGCGCTGAGCCTCAGTCTCCCGTATAAATAAAGTGACTGGCGACGAATAGTGACAGGCCAGAGAGAAACATGCCCGAAACCCGTAATTTACCCGACACCGTCGCCTTGAAAGCCGAAACAGGTTCTGATGCGACAGATTTCGACCTTAGCCTCGATATAGTTCGCGTCGCTGAAGAGACTGCCATTGCCTGCTATGGCCTTGTCGGCGGTGGCGACGAGAGGGCTGCGGACCAGGCCGCTGTCGATGCCATGCGCACGGCGCTCAATGCCATCGACATGGATGGCCGCATCGTCATCGGTGAAGGCGAGCGCGACGAAGCGCCCATGTTGTATATCGGCGAACGGGTCGGCAGTGGCAAGGGGCCGGCGATCGATATCGCGCTCGATCCGCTCGAAGGCACCACGCTCGCCGCCAAGGCCATGGCCAATGCCCTGTCGGTTATCGCGTTTGCGCCGCGCGGCGGCATGCTGCATGCGCCCGACACCTATATGGACAAGATTGCCATCGGCCCCGGGTACGCCGCCGGCACGGTCGACCTCGATGCGTCGCCCGAAGACAATGTGCGTGCCCTGGCCAAGGCGAAAGGCGTGCATGTGTCGGAAATCGTCGCCTGCGTCCTCGATCGCCCGCGGCATGACCGGATTATCGCGTCGTTGCGCAAGGTGGGCGCCCGCGTTCACCTGATCAATGACGGCGATGTTGCCGGCGTCATTCACACAGCGCAACCGGAAACGGGCATAGATATATATATGGGATCCGGCGGCGCCCCGGAGGGCGTGCTGGCCTGTGCGGCGCTTAAATGCGTTGGTGGCCAGTTCCAGGGACGTCTGCTGTTCCGCAACGACGACGAGCGCCTGCGTGGCGAGCAACTGGGCCTTACGGATTTCGATCGCAAATATGACCTTAATGACCTGGTCAGCGGCGACGCCGTCTTTATCGCAACCGGCGTGACCGATGGCGCCCTGTTGCGCGGTGTCCGCAAGGAGATAACCGCCTCGGGTGCAACCTTTATGACCACTGAGAGCCTGGTCATGGTGTCGAAGACGAAGACCGTTCGCAAACTGTCCATGCGCAGGCCGTTGCGCGGATGACAGTGGATATCGCCATCAGGCCCGATGTCGCTGTGCCACCTTATCTCGGCGTGGGGCGCTCGTTGACGGGACGCGGCTGGCGTGAACGCATGGCCGGGCAGGGCGTGTCACCGCAGACGTTTCGTGAGATTCTGCATCGCATGGAACTGATGCAGGTGGCGGAGCCGGAGTTCACGGAGCCGTTGGCGCGTTTCGTTGCCGGCCGGGGCGTCAGTCCGGAAACGCTCGAGACCTTTATCCGCCCGACACTGAAAAGCCTGTTCCCCGATCCCAGCTGTTTCATGGATATGGACAAGGCGGTCGCGGCCATCCTCGATGCGCTCCAGGCGAATGCCCGGATTTGCGTCTTTGCCGACTACGATGTCGATGGCGCCACCAGTGCCGCGCAACTGGTCCGCTGGTTTCGCGCCATGGGGCACGACCTGTTCGTCTACGTGCCCGACCGCGTCCTGGAGGGATATGGCCCGTCGAATGCCGCCTTCGACTCCCTGAAGGCAAAGGGCTTCGATCTCGTGATCACGGTCGACTGCGGCGCGATGGCGCATCGGCCATTGGAACACGCCGCCGCCATTGGTCTCGACGTCGTCGTTATCGACCACCATATAATGCGTGAGGACCCACCGCGCGCCAAGGCTGTCGTCAATCCCAACCGGCCGGGCTGCATCTCCAAACAGGGTAACCTGGCCGCCGCCGGCGTGGTCTTTGTCGTGCTGGTAGCGCTTAATCGTGAAGCTGAAGCACGCGGCTTGTTGAAAGACCGCGCCAAGCCAGACCTGATGCAGTGGCTGGACCTCTCCGCCCTTGGGGCGATCTGCGACGTCACCGCTCTGACCGGTTTCAATCGCGCCCTGGCGGCACAGGGCCTGAAGGTCATGTCGAAGCGGCAAAACCCCGGCATTCGTGCGCTGATGGCTGTGGCCGGAGGCGGTACGGATGCCGGCGCGGCCGCGCTGAGCCTGATGAGCACCTTCCATTCCGGCTTCGTTATCGGCCCGCGGATCAATGCCGGCGGCCGCGTGGGGCGCTCCGATCTCGGAGTTCGCCTGCTGTCGACCGACGATGCCGACGAGGCGGCAGGGCTTGCCGAAGAGCTCGATGAACTGAACCGCACCCGCCGGGACATCGAAACCCAGGTACTGGAACAGGCGATCGCCGTCGCTGAGGTCCAGGGCCTTACCCTTTCGGACGATCCCGTCATCGTCGTCGCCCGCGAAGACTGGCATCCCGGTGTCATCGGCATTGTCGCCGGGCGCCTGCGTGAACGCTGGCATAAGCCCGTCATTGTTATTGGTATCGACCCCGTCAGCGGCATGGGCAAAGGGTCGGGCCGCAGCCAGGCCGGGGTCAATCTCGGCGAAGCGGTGGGGGCCGCCTTCGAGGACGGCGTTCTGTTGTCCGGCGGTGGCCACGCCATGGCTGCCGGCCTCAGCATAGAGCGCGACCGTATCGGCGAATTGCGGACCTATATAAATGACTATGTTCGCAGCCACGTCGCAGCCGAAGACCAGGTAGAAACCGTCGACGTCGATGCTATCCTGTCGCTGAAGGCGGCTTCACGTGCTCTGTTCGACCGATTCGATCTGCTGGCGCCTTACGGTCAGGGTAATCCTGAGCCCCTGCTGGCCTTTGCCGACGTCCGGGTAGGGTTCGCCCAGGCGATGAAGGGCGGGCATATCCGTTGCGAACTGACCGATTCGTCCGGACATAAGCTGAAGGGAATCATCTGGCGCGCCGAAGGCACGGCCCTGGGGGATGCATTGCTGCGCCCGACCGGTCTGGTCCACGTCCTGGGGCGCCTGAAGGCCGACGACTATATGGGCAGGCGCGGCGTACAGCTGGAAATCGAAGATATCTCGCTTAAGTAACATCGCCGTGAGAGCGCCTGTGGATTTTTGCAAAATAGCCCTTGCGTCGTGGGGTTCTTGCGGTTATCAAGCGCACCTCTTGAAAGCGGTCCCTTCGTCTATCGGTTAGGACGTTAGGTTTTCAACCTGAAGAGAGGGGTTCGACTCCCCTAGGGACTGCCAAGAGCTTTTTCGCGAAAATGAATATGCCGGGGGGCGAATCGCGGTGCCTGAATTGCAGGTTAACTATTAATCCACATCTTTTTGCACTATGTTATCGGTCACAGGTGAAACCTGTGGATGATTCTGCTCGCAAAAAGTGATTTTTTGCCGTAAAATTCGCGACAAATGCGAATGCTTCTCTATTTTGCTCTCCCAAATTGAGATATCCGTGTTATAATAATTAGTGTCACAGAGCTGTTTTTGGGACATGGTGAGGATATATGAGTTTGTTTGATTATAATAATAAAAGCGACGCCGAAGACTTAGTAACGATTTCCGGGCATGTAAAATGGTTCGACGCAGCTAAGGGCTATGGCTTTATCGTTCCGCAGGACGCAACGCTGACAAGCATGCGCGATGTTCTGCTTCACATTTCGAGTCTCCGCGATATCGGACGCGACAATGCGCACGAAGGTGCGCGCATTGCGTGTAAGATCGCCAAGCGAACCAAGGGTTGGCAGGTTATCGAGATCGAACATATCGACAGCGCAGTAGACGCGCCGGCACAGGGTCGACAGGAGCGCGCCGACAGCGGCCTTGCTCCGCGCGTCGGCCGAAGCCTGCACGATGACGTGCGCGTTGGCGACCTGGAAGCGGCGACCATAAAGTGGTTCAACCGCACCAAAGGCTACGGGTTCGTGGTCCGCGGTTCCGATCCGACAGATATCTTCATCCACATCGAGACCCTGCGCCGTTATGGCCTCGAGGACGTTCAGCAAGGCGACACTATTATGGTGCGCTTTGGTGAAGGCCCCAAGGGGCTGGTCGTCACCGAAGTTCATCCGCGCGCTCTGGTATAGTCCCTTAAGGGACGGACCATCCGTATGATGCGAATTTAAAAAGCGCAAACGCTGGGGCGTTTGCGCTTTTTTGCCTTGAAAAGGCCACCGGCACCGATAAAAGTCCGGCCATATTTGGATTATAGAGGGAGCAGGGCATGACGTCTTTTGGTAAGCGTAGCCTGGGAGTGATTGCAGGCGCAATTCTGGTGGCACTAACCGGAACCGCGACGGCTATGGTTCAGTCGCCGGCTCATGGCGCGAGCGTTCCAGCCGAATGCCTGGCTATGGATCTGTCGCCCTATTCGCAACCTGAAAGCCTGGACATAAAGGCCGGCAAAAAGATCGCGCACTTCAACGTCGAAATTGCAGCCGGTTACGAGCAGCGCGAACAAGGCCTGATGTGTCGGACCGGACTGAAGAATGACTACGGCATGTTGTTCGAATTCGATGATTCGGCGGAACGGACATTCTGGATGAAAGACACCGTTTCGGCGCTGGATATTATTTATATCGCACCGAGCGGCCGTATCGTGTCCATCCAGAAAAATGCCAAGGTTCTTGACCGAACCCCTCTGCCATCACATGGCGACGCGTCCGGGGTGCTCGAAATCAACGCTGGACTCAGCGACAAACTGGGCCTGAAAGCCGGCGATCTCGTCGTCCATCCGTTTTTCCACAAGCCATAAGAAAAAGCGGAATAAAAACGGCTTTTTTGCCAATCCGGGGCTTGCTATGCCCCAATGAAAATGGCAATAAGCGCGCCTCTTGGTTATCCGGGTGGCAGACACGGGGTGTAGCGCAGCCTGGTAGCGCAGCTGTTTTGGGTGCAGCAGGTCGAAGGTTCGAATCCTTTCGCCCCGACCATTCTGGACGGTCAAGAGATATATAAAGTCGGGGCGTAGCGCAGCCTGGTAGCGCGTCTGCTTCGGGAGCAGAAGGCCGGAGGTTCGAATCCTCTCGCCCCGACCATTAAAAAAGCGGCTCCAATCGGGGCCGCTTTTTTAATGTCCAGACGCCTGGGCAGGGCCGCGCATATTGTCGACAGAGGCGGCAAAACCTCTTTCCCAACGCAGACCTGTAGTGTAACAGATTTTGACAGACCGCTTCCGGCGATTCAGGTGCGGCAGGAGATGACGATGTTCGCGCGTATTTTCAAACCCTCCAAAACCGCCATGCAATCCGGCCGCGGCAAGACGCATGAGTGGATCCTGGAATTCGAACCCAAGTCGGCGCGCACGCCCGATCCCCTCATGGGCTGGACGTCTTCGGCAGACACCGACGCCCAGGTTCGCCTGACGTTTGAGAGCAAGGACCAGGCCATGGCCTTTGCCGAACATCATGGTATTCCTTTCCGTCTGATCGAGCCGGAAATGCCGCCGAAGATCATCAAGACCTACGCCGACAATTTCGCCTTCGGCCGCCGCCAATCCTGGACACACTAGGTCTGGGACGTAATAACGTCCTGACCGGGCTGTGACCAAGCGCCTCCGGCTCCGTAGCTCAACTGGATAGAGCATCCGCCTTCTAAGCGGACGGTTACAGGTTCGAGCCCTGTCGGAGTCGCCACGCGCCACTTACCAATATTCAGTCATCATTTCTCGCGCCAGTCGGGCTCGTCTGTGTCTCCGCGCGGTAGTAAGCCCGACGTGGTCGGCTTGATGTCGAGCACGGTTGAACTCTCGATAGCATCCAGGCGTACAACGGCCAGCCAAGCCTGTGACCTTCATCAGGCGCAGGTTCTGACATCGATATACTTTGCCTTGCGCCGCGGCGTCAGGCGCCGGTCACTACAGGCGTGTCGAGTGTATCCTGCCCCCACTCGGCCCAGGAACCGTCGTAGAGTATGGCTGAGGTATGGCCGACCTCGTCGAGCGCCAGGCTGATGACCGCAGCGGTGACGCCCGATCCGCACGTAGTAATCACCGGTCTCTCATCCGCCAATCCATATTCCGCCAGTTTGGCCACCAGCTCGTCGCGCGGCTTAAGCGCACCGTCGCGAACAAGATCGGTAAAGGGCAGGCTGAGTGCGCCCGGCATGTGACCGGACCGCAAGCCGGCGCGCGGCTCTGCGACCTCGCCACGGAAGCGCGCGCCCGAGCGCGCATCGAGAACCAAAGCATCGCCCCCGGCGTCAATTACTTGCCGTAAGCCACTTAAATCAATAACTTTACCGGCCTGGAACTCAGGTAAATATATCGTGGGAACCGGCGTGGGAACCGTTGTCGTTACCGGCAGACCCGCAGCCGTCCAAGCGGGAAGGCCACCGCGCAGAACCTGCACCTTGTCGTGGCCCATGACCTTGAACATCCACCACACCCGCGCCGCCGAAAACAGTCCGTCCCGATCATAGACGACAATGTCGTCCGTATTGGATATGCCCATGGCTCCGACTGATGCGGCGAATTCCGCCGGCGAGGGCAGGGTATGGGGCAGGCCCGAATTGTGATCGCTGTTGCGATCGATATCGAAGAAGATGGCGCCTGGGATATGGGCCTCGAGGTAGAGGGCGTGGACATCAACGGGATCGACAACGCCGACCGGAGGCATACTGCCGTCTACGACTTTTACGGCACCCTGCTCGATAAGGCTTTCAAGTTCCCGCGTTTCAATCTGCGACGTCATGATCGGCTGTCTCCTCGGAATGGACCCGTAATGTCCGATAGGCCTCGAGCGCGCGTTCACGGGCAAACGCGTGATCGACTATAGACTTGCCGACATCGCCTGCGCTGGATTTTCCACGCGCCGGTTTGCGGAAGCTGTAACCAGCAATATATCGCGTGCGATAGAGGCCGGCAGGATCAAACTTCTCCGCCTGGCTTATCGGGTTGAAGATGCGGAAATAGGGCGCTGCATCGGCGCCGCAACCAGCTACCCATTGCCAGTTGGCCGGATTATTGGCCGGATCGGCATCCAGCAGACAATCCCAGAACCACTGCTCGCCGCGGCGCCAGTCGATAAGAAGGTGCTTGGTCAGGAACGAGGCACAAACCATACGCACCCGGTTATGCATATAACCCGTCTGCCACAGTTCGCGCATGCCGGCGTCGACCAGTTCGTAACCGGTTTCACCCCGGCACCAGGCGTGAAACCCCGTGTCATCGTCCAGCCACGGGAAGCGATCGAAGCTGTAGCGGAAATTGACATGATCGAGTTTCGGCTGCTGGCCGAGCAAGCCGTAACAGAATTCTCGCCACGCCAGTTCCGAGCGGAACTTTTCGGCGGCAGCGCCAAGGGATCTGTGGCGGTGCGACGCTTGCGCGACCTCATACAGGATACGCTGCGGATGGATTTCGCCGAAACGCAGGTGCGGAGACAGGTGGGACGTCGCCTCCTTGTCGGCGCGGTCACGCCCCTCGGCATAGTCGGCGAGATGATCGTCGACAAATTCTGAGAGGGCATCGCGTGCGCCTTGTTCGCCGGGCGTAAAACGATCGAACCCCGATGCCCAGTCATGACCCGAAGCCGTGCGTGTGTCATTCAACCCAAGCGAGTCGCGCCCGACACTGTGTGGCCAACTCGACGGTGCACGCCATTTGCCTGACAGCAGGCCATGCGGCGGATGGGATTCCAGAAACCCGTTGTCGGTCATCGCGGTTTTGAACGGGGTGAAAACCTTGAAAGGCGTCCCGCCCTTGGTTCTGACGATTCCCGGCGGCGCCAGCAGGGTGGTGTTGTGACGCTCCAAATCAACATGTCGGAGCTTGAGCGTTTCCGCCAGCTCATCGTCTATCTTTTCAATGATAGGGTCAAAAGTGTTGCTGCAAATAACTGTTCTGGAACGGGTTTTTTCCAGAATATTGTCGAGTTCGACGCGTGTCGCGCCGGACAGAATTATCAATCTTGATCCCAGCCCCGCCAGATCCTCATCCAAAGACTTAAGAGAGCGGTGCAACCACCATTTCGACGCTGCCCCCAAAGGCCTTGTGCCTATGGCATCGTCGTAAATATAGACGGGAATAATCGGCCGGCCGCTGGCGACCGCAGATGCCACGCCTGCATGGTCGCGAAGCCTCAGGTCGCTGCGGAACCACAAAATCACCGGGGAATCGGAATCAACATATGGCTGGGTCATGACAGGTAAATCCGTAGCAGAGGGTGTATCCGGGGCCTATACGAAAATTTGTTACGGTTGGACCTTGCCTCACCGTACGCTCTTGGGCACAAGACGGACATGAGCCCCCGTCTGCCGATCCCCGTAAGCTGTTGCATCATCGTGAAAAACGAAGCCGATCGTATCGGCGATTGCATCCGTGCGGTTTCCGGCCTGGTCGACGAGGTCGTGGTTATCGACAGCGGCTCGACCGACGATACGGTTGCTATTGCCGAGGCCGCCGGCGCTCGAGTGATCTTCCATGAATGGCCGGGCTACGGTCCGCAGAAGCGCTACAGCGAAGACATGGCGCGCAATGACTGGGTGCTGAATCTCGACGCGGACGAACTGGTGACGCCGGAGCTTTACAACGAGATCAAGACGCTGCTGGCGACAGGCCCGACGCTCAACGCCTATCGCATACGCATCCGCAACGTCTATCCTGGCCATGCCAAACCGCGCCTGTGGGCCGACTATCACAACTATGTCCGCCTCTATAACCGCACGGTCGTCCGTTTCCGCGAAAGCCCGGTACACGACACGGTCGATACCAAATCCGAACCGGTCGGCCAGTTGCAGGGAGCGGTCGCGCATTTCTCTGCGCGCTCCTACGACCATATCCGCAGCAAGCTCGATTCCTATACCGACCTGCAGGCAAAGGTGCTGGCCAAGCCGGCATGGACCCTATGGGCACGTGTGCCCTTCGAATACCCCCTGGTCTTCCTGCGCTATTTCCTGATGCGCCGGCATTTTACCGGCGGCTGGGACGGCATCTTCAGCAGCCACCTGGCGGCCGAGGCACGGCTGAACCGCGTATTCAAGTTCCTTGCGGCGCAGAAAGCCGCCCGTGAGGCTTCGCAAAAGGGGCAGGGCTGATGAGCAAGCGGTCGCCCTTCTGGCAGGAGGTCATGTGGCGGATCGAGGCGGCATCCGTCGACCTGTTCGTCGCCACAATGCGCGCCCTGCCGGTGGATACGGTTTCGGATCTCGGGGGCTGGCTGGCGAAAACCATCGGTCCGCTGACACCGGTGCAAAAGACCGTGTGGCGCAACCTGCAACTCGCTTTTCCGGACATGGACGATGCCGCTCGCAAACGCTTGAGCGACATCCATTGGGAAAACACCGGCCGGGCCTTTTTCGAAACGCCCGTCATGGGCAAGGCGATCCAGGACCCAAGCCGGATCGAGATCGAAGGCATCGAGCGTCTGCACGCTATCCGTGACAGCGGCAAACCGGTGATCTTTATCTCGGGTCACATTTCCAACTGGGAGGTGATGAATGTCGCCATCCTGTGGTCGGGCGTGCCCTACATGATCACCTACCGGTCGTTGAACAATCCTTACGTCAACGAACGTCTCAAGGAGTGGCGATATGCTTACGGCGTCCGCAGCTTCGCGCCCAAGGGCAGCGACGGGGCCAAGGAATTGCTGGTCGCGCTCAACGAGGGGCAATCGGTCGGATTGATGAACGACCAGAAGTTCAATCGCGGCGTACCGACGCCCTTCTTCGGCCATATCGCCGAAACCGCGCCCGGGCCGACGCGCCTGGCGCAGCGCTTCGGTACGGTGCTGCAGCCCCTGACCATACGCCGCCTGCACAAGGCGCGTTTTCATGTGACCGTCCATGAGCCGATCACGGTCGACGATACCGGCCACAAGGCGCAGGATATCGAAACGACGGTTACGCGCATTACCGCCTTTATCGAGGAGGCCGTGCGCGCCAATCCGGAAGAATATTTCTGGACGCACAAACGCTGGCCCAATAGCCTGTACAAAAGCGCCAATGCCTGATGGCATGTACGTGACAAGGGGTCACAAAAAGTGACGAAGGTCGCGCTTGATCTGTCGGCCCACCGCCCGGTAAGCTGAGGCCTTCGGGGGTTATCCGTTTCAGATGTTGAACGACATTTTTCGCAAGCGTTGGAAGGCCGTTCTGATCGGTGCGCTGCTTGGCTCGGTGCTCACGGTTGCCTTCCTGTACCTGCAGAACGACATTCATCGCAACGCGCTGGACCCCAAGATTCCCTTCCAGATCTACAAGGTCCCGACGACGCCCGACTATAGCCAGGCCGGCGCCTGGTATCTTAATCCGGCCTTGGCCGATTACGATGCCGACTCGCGGAAGGTCGATGTCTTCTTTCTGCATGCCACCACCTATGACGGCGGCAAGAACTGGCTGGGGGCAATCGACAACCGTGCCGCTGCGGCCGGTGTCGTGCGCGTGCAATTGCCCAACTATGCCGCGCCCTTCGGTCTTATGGGGAATGTCTATGCGCCCAAATATCGCCAGGCCAGCCTCTATACCCAACTTACCGGCCGCGACGATGCCCGTGAAGCCCGGCGCTTTGCCTATGCCGATGCCGAGGCGGCGTTTCGTGCCTTCCTGAAGGATCGCAAGGGCGGACGCGGTTTTGTCATTGTCGGCGTGGAGCAGGGCGGCCTGCTCGCCGAACGCCTGATTCGCGACGAAGTCGTCCCCCACCCGGAAATCAAGGCGCAGCTGGTGGCTGCCTACCTGCTTGAAACCCTGGTTCCTTCGATCCCGTATAGCGGGCCAACGCCTCAGTTGCCGGTGTGCCAGAACCGATCGCAAACCGGGTGCCTGGTCAGCTATCTCAGCATCGACTCCGGACGACCGGACCAGGCCTTGCAGGCTGTCAAACGCGCCGTCACCTGGGATAGCAGCAACGAACTGGTTTCATTCGGGTCCGACAAGGGTTTATGCGTCAATCCCCTTACCGGCGCGACCAGTACCGATGCCGTCGATGCCCGACACGCCCAAGGCGCGACAAATGCCACCGGGCTAGACTGGGGCACGGAACCGGCTCTTATCGTGCGCAAGGTATCGGCACGTTGCATAGGCGGCCTTTTAATCGTCGATAAGCCGAATTCTCCGACATTCCGCGACACCGGCACGTGGGCCGATAAGCGAAAGGTCAACCCTTACAACCTATTCTACGGTGATCTTCAGGCCGATATGCAGACGCGGTGGCAGGCCTTCCAAGCTATCCCGCCTGCGCCCGCGCCCTAATCCTGTTTATCCGCCAGGTCCGGACGCCAATCGAACAGTTGCTTGAGCACCTCGATTGCCCGGCGTCTGGGTTCCGGCAACGCATCTGCGTGCTCGAGGATGTAGGTGGCGTCACGGGCCGCCACGGCGATCAGGTTGGCGTGGGCGACCGGATCGACGAAGCGATAGGCCGGGAAGCCCGATTGCCGGGCGCCGAAAATGTCGCCTTCGCCGCGCAGCTTCCAATCCATCTCGGCGATACGGAAACCGTCCTCGGTATCGCGCAACAGTTCCAAACGTGCCTTGGCCGTATTCGACAATGGCGTGTCATACAGCAGGATACAGGCGCTCTTTTCGCGGCCCCGGCCGACCCGGCCGCGCAACTGGTGCAGTTGCGCCAGGCCGAAACGTTCCGCCTGCTCGATCATGATGATGGAGGCATTGGGTACATCTATGCCGACCTCGACGACGGTCGTCGCGCACAGCACACGAATCTCTCCGCTGGCGAACCGGCTGACGACGGCATCCTTTTCTTCCGACGGCATGCGGCCGTGGACAAGTCCGACCGATATGCCCAGGTCTTCGCTCAACTCCTTGTAGCGGGCCTCGACGGCAATCAGGTCGAGTTCCTCGTTTTCCTCGACCAGGGGGCAGATCCAGTAGGCTTGCTGGCCGGCATCGATGGCCGACCGCAGCCTGGCGACGACATCATGCAGGCGCGCACGCGGTACGACCGCCGTCTGGATAGGCTGGCGTCCGGCCGGCTTCTCGTCGAGAATACTCAGGTCGGCCTCACCATACTGGGTGAGGGCCAGGGTCCGCGGGATAGGGGTCGCCGACATCGACAGGTAGTGGACGGCGTCGCCCTTGGAGAACAGCCGCTGGCGCTGACCGACCCCGAAACGATGCTGTTCGTCGATTACCGCCAACTGCAGGGCATGGAAATTGACACCTTCCTGAAAGACGGCGTGCGTACCGAAAATAATCCGGGCTTCGTCGCCGGCGACGGCGTTGCGCTTGGCTTCGCGTTCACGGCCCTTGTCGCGTCCGGTCATGATCAGCGAGGGAATGCCGATATCATCCAGAATCGGTTTGGCTTTTTCATAGTGCTGGCGCGCAAGAATCTCGGTCGGCGCCATCATGACGCTTTGCAGTCCGGCCTCGGCCAGGTCGATCATGGCCAGCAGGGCGACCAGGGTCTTGCCGGCGCCGACATCGCCCTGGATGAGGCGATTCATGCGGTGGCCGGAGCGCAGGTCGCTACGAATATCGTCGACGGCGCGAACCTGCGCTCCGGTCAGGCCAAAGGGCAGGGCCTTCAGCGCCCGATCGGCCCATTCGTGGTTGTCGACGACTCTTGCCGTCGTCGCGTGGCGGTGCTGTTTGCGCGCCTTCAGGGCCAGTTGATGCGCCAGGGCTTCATCATAGGCGAGACGCTGGCGCGGCAGGGCTTCAGGCACCAGGTCCAGCTCACCCTGCGGGGTATGACTTGCGTCGAGCGCCTCATGAAAGGATGGCCATAACTGTTTGTTTCGCAGGTTTATATCGTTCCATTCCGGCAGGTCCGGGACGGCGGCGGTCGCCGTCTGGATCAGCTTTCGCAACACCCGTGAGGACAGTTCATATGTGGCCGGATAAACGGGTTCGCAGGTTGGGATTTCCTCACTTCGTGAAACGTCGACAAGATAATCCGGATGCGTCATCTGCAGATACTGACCGAATTTCTCGACCTTGCCGCTGACCAGGCGTTTCGCGCCGATCGGGTGTTGATCGATCATGCCGCGAATACGATGGAAATAGACCAGGCTCATCCGACCGGTATCGTCATAGACCTCGATTCGCTGCGGTCCCTTGGGCGTCGACGGTGGATAGGCGCCGATGGTCACCTCGATCGTCTGGACCTCGCTTATTCGGGCGTCGGCCAGCACAACCTGTGGCCGCCGGATGACGCCGGTGGGCAAGAGAAACACCAGATCGCGGACATAGTCGCCGACATGACTCTTCAGGATCGGCGCAATCTTGGGGCCGACGCCTTTGACCGAGGTTACTTCGGCAAAATAGGGGAACAAAATTTCCGGACGCATGGGCTTATCAAGCACCAAAAATGCTTTATGAGAAGGCCCAGTTTGGTGATCAGTTGAGGACAGATTCATGAGCGACGAAGAGGCACGCCAGGCGCGGATCAGAAAGCTGTCCTTCCGGGCGTGGCGCCGTGGCTTCAAGGAGGCCGACATCATCCTCGGTCACTTCTCCGACGAAGCGCTGCCGACCATGAGCGATGCCGACCTCGACGTCTTCGAAGTCCTCTTGGAAGTGCCCGATCAGGACCTATATGGCTGGATAATCGAGCGCGATCCGACGCCCGCCGAGTTCCAGTCCGAAATTATGAAGCGTCTCAATATCTTCTACAAGACAGCTTATACGAAACTCTGATCGATACATCATGACCGCTTTTTCGCACATCTCGCCTTCCGACAGCGTACTGACCTTGAGCGGCAGCCCGGAGGGCTTCGACGCCATGGTCGCGGCCGACCTGGCGCGCCGTGAAAGCGTCAGCCTGTTCGTGGCGCGTGACTTTGCCCGCATGAATGCGGTCATCAGCGCCCTGGCCTTTTTCGCCCCCGATCTCGACATCCTGCCGTTTCCGGCGTGGGACTGCCTGCCTTACGACCGCATGAGCCCGACGCCGGGCATAGTGGCGCAACGCATGTATGCCCTGACGCGTCTGAACGGCTTTAAGGCCCAAAAGCCGGAAAAACCGATTCTGATCCTGACAACCGCCAATGCCATGGCGCAGAAGGTGCCGCCGCGCGCCGTGATCAGCGAAGGCTTGTTGAGCCTCAAGCCGGGTCAGACCCAGGACATTACCCGCCTCGAAAAATACTTCCTCGACCAGGGCTACACCCGGGTCTCGACCGTTGCCGATCGCGGTGAATTCGCTGTCCGTGGCGGCCTGCTCGATGTCTTTTCGCCGTCGGGCGAAGAACCGGTACGCCTCGACTTCTTCGGCGATAGCCTGGAATCGATTCGCACCTTCGATCCGGAAACGCAGCGTTCGTTGAAGCAGATTCCGAGCCTCGACTTTACCGGCGTGTCGGAAATCCGCATGGACGAAGCCAGCATCAAGCGGTTCCGCCAGCAATATCTGGAAACCTTCGGCGCTGCCGGCGACGATCCGCTCTATGCCGCCTTGTCTTCAGGTATCCGCCGCCAGGGCATCGAGCACCTGCTGCCCCTGTTCTTCGACCATCTCGACAGCGTCTTCGACTTCCTGCCAGACCGCACCCTGGTCATGCTGGACGCCCTGGCCGACAATGCCTTTGCCGAACGCGACGCTACGGTCCAGGACGCCTATGAATTGCGCGCCGAGGCGGCAAAAGAGAAGGGGGGCGGGGCTTACCGCGCCCTGCCGCCGCAACGTCTGTACCTGGATGGCGATGGCTGGCGCCTGTCGCTGGCGCAACATCGTGTTCGCCGTTTCGAACCGTTCGAACACGCCGGCGCTAACGTCGTCGACCTCGGTGGACGGCCGGGCCGCAACTTCTCGCAGGAACGCCTGCTCGATTCGACCAACCTGTTCACTGCCGTCACCGACCACGCCAAGGCCCTGGCCAAGACAGGCAAGCGCGTATTGTTCGCCTCCTGGAGCGAGGGCTCCTCCGAGCGCCTGGGACAGATGCTCGACGACCACGGCATGGGCAAGCTGCGCCTGGCGACGTCGTGGAGCGACGCCCAGAGCTTCGGCGTCGGCGGTACCAAGGCCAAGCCGGTGCAGCGCGCCGTCCTGCCGCTCGATCATGGTTTCGAAACCGAATCCATGGCGGTCATTTCTGAGACGGATATCCTGGGCGACAGGTTAGCCCGTCCCCGTAAGCGCCGGCGGGCACAGAACTTTCTGGCCGAAGCATCTGCCCTGTCGCCCGGCGACCTGGTCGTCCATATCGAACACGGCATCGGGCGATATGACGGGCTGAAGACCCTTGAGGTCAACGGCGCGCCGCACGACTGCCTAGACCTGCAATATGCCAACGACGCCAAACTGTACCTGCCGGTCGAAAATATCGACCTGCTGACGCGCTATGGCGCCGACAGCGACAGCGCGCAACTCGACCGGCTGGGTTCCGCCAGCTGGCAGGCGCGCAAGGCCAAGGCGAAGGAACGCCTGCGCGAAATGGCCGATGGCCTGATCCAGCTGGCGGCCGCGCGCGCGCTGCGCGAAGGGCAACAGATCGATCCTCCGGCGGGCCTTTACGACGAGTTCTGCGCCCAGTTCCCGTACGAAGAGACCGACGACCAGCTCAACGCCATCCAGGACGTGCTCGACGACCTGGCCAAGGGCCAGCCGATGGACCGCCTGATCTGCGGCGATGTCGGCTTCGGCAAAACCGAGGTGGCGCTGCGTGCCGCCTTCGTCGTCGCCATGTCGGGTCAGCAGGTGGCGATCGTCTGTCCGACGACCCTGCTGGCGCGCCAGCACTTCAAGACCTTCTCGGCCCGCTTCCAGGGCTGGCCGATCCGCGTACGCCAGCTGTCGCGCCTGGTTGGCCGCAAGGAGGCCGACGAGACCCGCGAAGGCCTGAAGAAGGGCGAGATCGAGGTCGTCATCGGCACCCACGCCCTGTTGTCGGAACAGGTGGCCTTCAAGGATCTCGGCCTGGTCATCGTCGACGAAGAGCAGCACTTCGGCGTCAAGCACAAGGAGAAGCTGAAGACCTTCCGCGCCGACGTCCATATGCTGGCCCTGTCGGCGACGCCTATCCCGCGCACCCTGCAGATGGCCCTGTCGGGCATCCGCGACATGTCGATCATCGCCACGCCGCCGGTCGACCGGATCGCCGTGCGCACCTACGTCCTGCCGTACGATCCGGTGGCGTTGCGCGAGGCCCTGCTGCGCGAGAAGTATCGCGGCGGCCAGGTCTATTACGTCGTGCCGCGCCTTAGCGACCTGCCGGACGTCGCTGCCTTCCTGCGCGCGCAAGTCCCCGAAGTGACCTTTACCACCGGCCACGGCCAGTTGTCGCCGACCGCACTCGAAGACGTCATGAATGCCTTCTACGACGGCCAATACGATGTGCTGCTGTCGACGACCATCGTCGAATCCGGTCTCGATGTGCCGACGGCCAATACGCTGATCGTCCACCGCGCCGACATGTTCGGCCTGGCGCAACTGTATCAGATCCGCGGCCGCGTCGGCCGCTCCAAGTCGCGTGCCTACGCGTACCTGACGACACCGCAGCACAAGACATTGAGCCTTGCGTCGGAAAAGCGCCTGAAGGTGCTGCAATCGCTCGATAATCTCGGTGCCGGCTTCCAACTGGCCAGCCACGACCTCGACATCCGCGGTGGCGGCAATCTGCTCGGCCACGAACAGTCGGGCCATATCCGCGAAATCGGCGTCGAGCTCTATCAGCAGATGCTGGAGGACGCCGTTGCCGAACTGCGCACCAAGTCCGACGAGAGCCTGACCGACAGCCGCAGCTGGTCGCCGCAGATCAATGCCGGCGCCGCCATCATGATCCCGGAAAGCTATATTCCGGACCTCAATATTCGCCTTGCCCTGTATCGCCGGGTATCGGAAGCCGAGAAGCTGGCCGACCGCGAAGCCCTGGCGTCGGAACTGATCGACCGGTTCGGTCCGATCCCGGAAGAGGCCGAACAACTTCTTAAGGTCGTCGGAATCAAGGGCTTGTGCCGCGAAGCTAATGTCGCGAAACTGGATGTCGGCCCCAAGGGCGCCGTCATCGCCTTCCGCAATGACACCTTTGCCAATCCCATGGGCCTCGTGCGCTTCCTGCCGACGCGCCCGGACTGGAAAATCCGGCCCGACCAGCGCCTGCTGGTCAAGGGCGAATGGCCAGACGCCGCAGGGCGACTGGCCGCGGCAGAACGGATCATGAAGGAACTGGCGCGCCTGGCGGCTGAAGGTTGAGGCAAGGCCAGATTTCAGTCTGTTGATCCGACTGTATATTTGCCTAAACACGTAGCCACCTTCGCGAATCCGGGGCGCGAATCCGGGTCCAGGGGCCGTGCCCCTGGCAGGGCCTGCGGCCCTGCTCAGACGGCTTGTTTATTGCCGACGGAGTCGGCGGCGCGCATAAGGGCATGGGCGGCGGCTTCGCCCTTCTGGATCTGAGCAACGCCGACATCGAATTCGACGACATAGGGCGCCTTGCCACTGCCGGCATCGAAAGCCGTGCAGCCGATGACGGCGGCTATGCGCTCGGCGACGTTGAGGGCCTGGTCGCGCTGGGTCGCGGGCAGGGCCAGGGCGAAGATGTCGTTAGACAGCCGGCCGGCGCTGTCCTCGGCGCGCACCAGGCGGGCGATCATCGATCCGATCTGGGGAACGGCGCGGTCGAGCAACTTCTTCTGGCGGGCACGGGCGATGTCGGGGGTCTCGGCGATCTTCAGGACGCAGATGCTCAAGGGGCGATCGCGCAGTTCCGCGGCCTTGGACAGACGGGCCAGGTGTGCGGCGAACAGGTCGCGGCCAAACAGGCCGGTCGTCTTGTCCATTTCCGGATTGCGCCGCATGGTCTCGAGCGTCTTGCGGATCGTCATCTGACGGCGGTGCAGGCGGGCAAGACGCAGCAGGCGATCGCTGATCTCCTCGACCTTGGCCATCGGGTTGGCGATGTCGTTGATACCTCGCAGGAAGGCTTCGCCGAGGTCGAGCTCGACCAGGCGGTTCAGGCGCAGGAGGACGGGGGTGTGATAGAGGCGGGTGTTGCGGCGCATGCCCGAGGCCACGGCCAGGGCTTCGGCAGGCGTATCGCCGCCCCACAGCAACACGGCGTCGAAGGTGCGGTCGTGGAGATAATCGAAGGCGCTGTAGCTCGACAGGGCGGCGACGATTTCCGCGCCCTGGGCTATCAGGTTGTGGGTAAGGGCGAGATATTCCGGATCGGGCTGGCCGACGGACAACAGGCACAGGGGCGCCTGGTCGGTCATCAGACGGTCGGCCTGGTCGAGCGGAATATTGAAGGTCTGGCAGCGGGTGTCATATTCTTCTTCGGCGACACAGCTGCGGATCATATGGTCGATCGACAGGGCGATCTGCTGCGGGTGGGCGTCGCGGGTAAAGACCATGTCCCAGCCGTCGGGCACGGAAAAGCGCTCGTCGTCGCGCGTCATGATGACCGGGATACGACGGGGCCACGCCGCCTGGCGCAGCTTGTCCGCCAGATGCGGCCATTCGGCCTGAGAGGCTTCGTCGACCATGACGGCTTCGATCGGCAGGTCCGACAGGGCGACATAGGCGGCATCGGGTTGATAGGCGCTAAGGGTACGCAGGCCCAGGCGGTCGAGCGCCTCGCTCAAGCTCTGCATCCAGCCGTCATCACGGCCCAGCAGCAACAGGCGGGGATTTACACTCACTCTTTTCCGCTCCTCAAATGCCGGACGACTCATAAGCCGTCTGGTTGGATACCAGTCTTACAGGGCAACAGTAAACAGAGTCATTCCGCATCACGCTTTAGACCAGCCGTATCCGCGTGTCTAACGTGGAAAACCCAATACGTATCCTTTGTCTCGGCAGACTCCAGCAGGTAGTTGTTCTGGCTGCAGAAATGCGGAACATCGATCTGCGCCATCGGGTCGTCGGCCATCAAGGTCACGGCGTACTGTCCCGCCAGGGCGCGGCGCAGCTTCAGGGTCGGTACGGGGCAACGATGGCCGCGGGCATCGATGATGGCATTTTGCTTCATGGTGGCAAGGTGCCACAGCGAAGCGCCAAGGGAAATGGCTTTTCATCGGTCTCAACCGATGGGTGTTCCGATTTGGGCAACACCGGCTTGCGCAAACATGGGCTTCTAAAGATCCGTGTTATGACGATATAGCAGCGCACAGGTGACGCGGCGAGGGCGCCGGGCACCGCTATGGGGCTGGTCTTTCGATGTTTATGGCGTCGCAACCACAACAGAATCGCGCGTGCCGTGTCAGTCGCCTGACGCGCCCCGTCACCGTCGCCGAAAGCGATGGGATCGCTCTGCGCCGACTTGTCGGCCATCCCGCTGAAACAACCCTGGATCCTTTCCTGGTTATCGATGAGCTGCGCCTCGACGGCCAGGTCAATGCCACGCGGTTTCCGGCCCAGCCGCGCCGCGGTTTTGAATCGATCACCTATATGCTGCGCGGCCGCCTGCGCCTGGACGAACAACGCGACGCCGTGGTTCCAACCGGCGGGCTGCATCAGATGGTCGTGGGTCGTGGCAGTGTGCACACCGAAGACGCGGTACCCGTCCGCGGCATTTTGCACGGCTTCCAGGTCTACCTGAACCTGCCGGCCGCCGAAAAGCTGCAGGCGCCGCACGACAATATCTTCGACGCCGCTGACATCCCCAGCGTCATTTTCGGCAATGCCGAGATCCATGTCATTGCCGGCAGGTATCATGGGCTGATGGGTCCGGTCGTGTCGCAGGCGACGCAGCCACTGATGCTGGATATTACCCTTCAGCCGGAAGCCGAGGTCGTGTTGCCGGTGCCCGACGGCTATGCGGCCCTGGCCTATGTCTTCGAAGGCGGCGTGGCGATCGAGCAGGTCTTGGTCGATACCGGCGACATCGCTGTCTTGACCACAGGCACGGTACTGAAGCTGGCGGCCGGCGCCACGGCGTCGCGCGTCCTGGTCCTGGCGGCCAAACCGCTGGGCGAGCCCGTCGTCAGTGACGGCCGGATATTCATGACCAGCGAAGACGAAATCCGCCAGGCGCTCGAAGATTATCGCGCGGGTCGTTTTTAGCCAAATTTGTGAACGCGCCTCGTGGACTGTTGGACGTCCGCTCGAGGCCATGGCCGCGCTGCTTCCCCCCGGGCAGCGCGGCCTTTTCTTTTTAGTCGGTTACGCGGCACTCTTGACCGGCTTCAGCGTCTTAAGACGCCCGGCATGGGCCTTGATCAGCGCCTGGGTCGAGGTGTCGGTGTTGAACACGCTGTACCAGCCCTGCGGCTCATGCGGCGGATCACCGACATAGGCGGTTTCACCGCGCAGCATATGGTAGGTGTCGGTATGCAGGGCGCGGCCGGCGCCGCCCCAGGCCCAGAAGTTCGACCCGGCGACAGGTGTATCGCGACGAATGGCGTCTTCGACGGCAGCGTAGATCATTCCGTAGAACCTGTCCTTGTAGGTGGTCGGCGTACCGGGTGCATAGGCGACCTCGTCGCGGGGGAAGCCGAATTCTTCGAACACCAGCGGCTTGTTGAGTTCCTTCGCCATGGCGATATGGTCGTCGATATAGGTCTGGACCTTGGCGGCGCCGGCATCGAATGTGCCACCGAGATTCTTGCCGTCGACCCACGACCAGTTAAGCGGCCAGATATGGGCAGTCAGGTAGTCGATATGGTCGTGGGCGCGCAGGACCAGGTCGCGATTCTTGTTGGCGCCCATCAGGCCTTCGTGGCCGAGCGACACCAGATGGTTCTTGTCGAGCGAGCGGATCAGGGCGCAGGTATCGGCGATCCAGCCGCAATAGGCGTCGGCATTCTTGGCGACCGAGGCGTCACTGCCGCCCGGACGCGGTTCGTTCGACAACTGCCACGCCATGATGGCCGTGTCATCGCTGTAGACATTACCGGTAATGGCATTCTTCCGCGTCACCAGCATCTTCACATAGGCGTAGTACGCGTCCTTGGCCGGCTGGCTGGAATAGAATTGCGACGATCGATCGGCGAATTCCGGCCACGGATGCGCCGGGTCGTTCATGTTGATATAGTTGCCGCCATTGGTCCAGTACTGGTAGGTCATCATGCCGCCGGACCACTCCCAGAAGTTGGTCAGGTACAGCACGGCCTTCATGTCGCGCTTGCCCATTTCGCTGAGCAGGAAATCGAGGCCGGCCAGCAGGTCCTTGTTATAATCGCCAGGCTTGTTGGAAAAGGCCGGATCGAGAGAATTGGTCAGCGGCGACAATTCGGAAGAGCCAAGCACACGCAGATTGGTCACGCCCAGGGCCTTCAGATCGTCCAGTTCTTTGACCAGACGGCCACGGTCGCCGAACGACGCCGGCGAGCCGAGATAGGCGCCGTACCAGATATTGGCGCCGACATAACGATAGGTGTCGCCATCAAGCTTGAAATGGATGCCGTCACGGGTGACGAAGCCGGATTTGCCTTTCGACGGCTTTGCCTTGTGTTTCGGTTTGGCGTTGGCGGCCGCAGCCACGCCCAGCGACGCCAGCGCGCCGCCGATCACGGCGCGGCGGGAAAAAGGCTTCATCGGATTTCCTTCCTGTTGATGTGCTCGCTGCGCAATGCGGCGCGAGTCTTGGGACGGTTGTAGCGGATAATAATGAAATACGAAATATTTAATTGAAAGGCACGGTATGGCCAAGCACTACCAGCCGGTAGTGCCGACGAATTACCGGCTTCAGCCGCTGGCATGACTATCGAGTAGCGCCTTTAGATGATCCTTGATGTCCGGCGTAATGTCCTTGGATCGACGCTGTTGAGAACGGCGTACAGCCCCCACCACAGGTTCAGGCTAACCTCACTCGGAAAGCGTGCCTTCGCCCGAACATATGCTTCAATGGCACCTATATTTTCTAAATCTTTCCGGGAGCTTATGCCTACCTCTTGCATACGTTTGGCTGATAGTTTTCCAAAGCGCGGCAGGCCCTTTATCGCCTTGGCCTTGATCGGTTTGTCGCGGCTGAGACGCCAGGCTTTTTCGGCCCACTGTGCTAGTTCACTTGGCTCTTCCAGTATCTCGTCGGGAACGCGCCAGTAGCCATTCATCGTCATACGGCCGGGATTTCCATCCTTGTCGGCATGGGGATAACAAAAAGGGCTCGGACTGTGCAGCCTCGTAATCACCGCGCGTCGTATCGTCGACTTTGAAATAGACGATGCCGTCATCGATGATGGCGAAGATCAGCTTGTCGCGATATGCGCCCATGCCACCGAACATGCGCTTGAGCTGGACGTCCCCCCAGGGCGCCAGAAGTTCGACAATGTAATGGGTGGGGGCGAACGCCATGGCTGATTCCGGAAAGGAATCAAAGGGTCGCGCCAAAATGTTAACGAAACCTTACCTAGGCTATGTCGACAATTTGACGGCCTTTTCGCATCAGGGCGTAACCGTTCATACGGCGATAGGGACGCAGACGGTCTTCGGAGGCGAAGCGCATCATCAAACGGACAAACCAGTTGGCGGGCAGGTCACGCCCGATGGTTTTGCCTTCTTCGCCAATATAACGCATTTCGCCGACTTCCCAGCCGGTGTCGGCGAAGAAGCGCGGCCAGTCGAGCGGCTCGGGTCCGGGATCGAAGACGAAGGGCGCATTCTTTGCCAGTCGCGCCTTGATCTTGCCACGTGAGCTCACCGTATTGAACAAAGGCGAGAAATAGTCGGTAACCCAATGAACGATGTGCGGCTGGGCGGCCAGGTTACGGGCTAGGGCGCTGACGCCATCGTTGCTGAGATAAGGCACGACACCCTCGGTCAGCACCAGGATGCGCGAGGCACGGCCGTTCAGTTCGGACAACAGGGCTTCCCGCGCCGTGTCATCCGCCAGGTTGCAGGCGATGCGATCGAGACGACAGACGGGTTGGTGATCTGTCAGCGCCTGTGTCTTGTAGTCGATGACATTTGGAAAATCGACTTCGACCCAGGCGAAGTCCGAAGGCAGGTCGAGACGATAGGGACGGGTATCGAGGCCCGCACCAAGGTTCACGACCATGTCCGTGCCGCCAGCAATGGCTTCGGCGATATAGCGATCGATGATCCAGGTGCGCAGCGACATGGACCAGCGCATGGCACGCTCGATGCCCATGTGGCGCGCCAGCTTTTCCCCGCGGTCGCCGACCAGAACCTTGGCCAGGGGATCGCGGAACAGCGCGTCGCTACGCTGCGTTTCCAGCCAACGAAAATAGGCTACCCAGAAGGCGGTATCCGATACGTGTTCAATGGACTCGGCCATGGTGTATCTCCTCATGCCTCAGAAATGCGCCTTATCTGGAACCCAGCAAGCGTAATGCATCGGCAAACAGCGACGTCGTCAGCTCACCGGCGGGCAGGGCAGGAGACAGCCGGGCGGCCTGACCGGCCCACAGATTGGTAAAATCGTTGCGGCCCAGGCTTTCGGCCCGGGCACGCACTGCCGCCAGCGCCTTGCCGGCGGTCGGGAAATCCGAAGCATGAGCATTCATTGGACCAATATCCTGCATCAGGCGGTTGACGACACCCCGCGCCGGCCGGCCGGTAAAGACATTGGTCAGGGCGGTATTGTCGTCGCGCGCACCAGCTAGGGCATGCGCATGCAAGGGATTCAGGCGCGCTTCGGGGCAACGCAGATAGGCAGTTCCCAACTGGACGGCGTCCGCGCCCAACATAAAGGCGGCTGCGATGCCGCGCGCATCACCGATACCGCCGGCGGCAATTACCGGAATGCCGACGGCATCGACGACCTGAGGAACCAGGGCGAACGTCCCCGTCTGTGTCGTCACATCCGTCGTCAGGAACATGGCGCGGTGACCACCGGCTTCAGCGCCCTGGGCTATGACGATGTCGCAACCATTGGCCTCGAGCCACACAGCTTCAGCGACGCTGGTCGCGGAAGACAGGACCACGGCGCCCGTAGCCTTGACGCGGGCCAGCAGATCAGGCGCTGGCAGGCCGAAGTGAAAACTGACGACTTCGGGCCGAATCTCTTCGACAAGGCTGCACATAGTACCGTCGAACGGGGCGCGATTGGCAAAAGGCGCAGGCTGAGTTGGATCGATATCGAACTCTGCGAAATAGGCTGAGATTTCATCCCACCACAGCGCGTCCCGGCTCGCATCCGGAGCCGGAGGTGTATGGCAGAAGAAGTTGAGGTTTATGGATTTTTTCGTCTCGCGTCTTATCGAAATCATGGCCGAACGGATCTGGTCCGCAGACAATGTCGCGCAGGCCAGCGATCCCAGACCACCCGCTTGTGCCACCGCAACCGCGAGATCGGGCGAATCGGATCCGGCCATCGGCGCCTGGATAAGGGGAAAATCTATTCCCAGCCTGTCCACTATACGAGCGCCGTGTCGGGTCATGTCTCGCCTCCGTTAGCCGCATCGCCACATGCGATTTTATGATCGCCTTGTGAATGCTGGGCCGCCGCGCAATACCATGACTACTGCGTGTCCGCTAAGCTGAAAGATCATCCATGGGCGGGGGCGGGCGGTATTTTGGAGAGTCTGATGCCTGGATTGCAGCGCCGCCCGGAAGATGACGATCGCGTCACAGACGATACGCGTATGGGTCTTGTCCTGCTGGGCGTCGGCGCCCTGGCCTTCAGCTGCTACGGGGTCTTTGCGCTGGCCGAATATGTCGGCATGCACCTGCACAGATAGATAAGGCGCCGGATGATCCGGCGCCTTCTTTCGTTCAGCGGTCATAGCGCCGGGATGGCCCGCGTCCATCGTCACGAGGACGCTCGTCGAAGTCATCGCGGCTTTGGGGCCGGCGTCTTTCGTCGTCACGCGCCGGTTCCCGCGTGCGGTAGTTGTCATATTGATAGCCACGGCGCTCATCGTCGCGGTCATTGCGCGGGCGATTGTCACCTTGCGACCGATGATCGCGGTAATCGCGTTCGCGGGCATCGGCGCCGTAATGACCACTCCATTGGTCGGACCGATAACCGCGGTCGTCTGCATAACGCCTGTCATCGGGCCTGCGGTCGCTGTCGCGGGCCTGGCTGTAACGGCCCTGGTCGTCACGATTCCAGTCGTGGTGGCGGTCCTGGTCGCCCTGGGACGCCCAGCCTGACGGGCGGGTATTGGTGTAATGATCTTCCTCATACGGGCGCCGGTCGCCGGACTCGCTCCAGCGCCGGCGATTGTCATCGCGTGCGTCGACATCGTCGCGGCGGTAAGGGCGATCGAGATCGCGTTCGCGCCTGGCATAGGGGCTGCGTTCGTCGCTGCGATAGCTGCCGCGTTCCTGGCTTCGATCGGCATTTGAGTAGCGGCGATAGTCTTCGCCATAATCGCGGCTCAGGCGTTCGTCGTCACCGCGCGCTCGGGTGTGACCGTAACCCTGGTTCGACCAGCGATCGCGGCGACCGTCATCGCGGTCATAGTTCCGATCCAGCGACGGCTGGCGGCGGCTATAGTCGTCATCGGCAAACAGATTACGCTGGCCGCGCTCGCGATCGTAGCCCTGGAGACTATGGCGATCATCATCTGCGTCGTCACGACGGCTGACAGGGCGCGAACTGTGACCATCTTGAGGATTACGCTCATTACGTGCTTCCGAACGGCGCGCTGAAGGACGATCCTCCTCGCGATCGCCGGCAGAACGGCCATTGCCGCCCCGTTTGCGTGGTGACGGGTCGTCGCCCCGTGCGGCATCGCTGCCGGCTTGCGCAACCGGGGTCTCGGTGACCGGGTTATCCGCTGCACGCGCCTTGGTGTCGTTGTTCGTTTCCGACTCCGCTGCCTGCTTGTCGGTGTCCGTCTTCGTCTGAGCCATGGGATGTCCTTTCCGGAAGTCCCGTCCGCGGTTAGGTCGTGGCGATGTGCGCAAATTCGGGCCGGTGGGAATGCCGGTCGATCGATGAAGCGACCGCAGGTCGGGTACGGCAACAGTCTATGGGGATGGCGCTAAAAGCGGCATGCCGATGACGGACGAGGGCGGTAAAGGATCGGTAAGAGACCGGGTGTCGTCACGCGCGGCCTTCGCTACGCGCCCTGATCGTTGACAACATACGACGCCGGATAAGGCCGCTTACCGGGCGAATGACGAGCCAATAGGGCAGGAATTTCATACGTGACCGGCCATTCGGACAATAGACCCGCGTTTCCGTGGCCAGTCTCGTCTTGCCCGCCGCGTCGGGCGTCGCGGAGAAACTCAGGACAAGCTTCAGTGTCTCCTCCTCATGGAACGAAATGAAGCTTTTCCCGTCGGCGACAGGCTTCAGGCCGTAATTCATCTTCCAGAACTGACCGACCATGCCATAGGCAAGCGCGTCGGAACGTCGCTCCAGGAGGGTGAAATTGTGCAGACCAAAAGGCGGTTGTGTTGTGTGCGGCCGCCCCATGAGATGACTCGCCACTCTCATCGGAATCTCGCGTAGTCCGATGAGGAAGCGAAACACGCCGTCTTGTCGGGGATCGTAGGCCTCGGCTGCGTCGATGATACGTGCCGATGATGCGGCAATGAGGCAGTCGTGCCGTTCGGAAAATTGGAATTCCGGCAAATAGGCATCGCTTATCATTGCAGCGCGCATCGCTTTTCACCTACGGTCGGTTATCCCTCGAAGAAGGCGTAGACCTTTCGGGTGCAGTGCGGTAGCGGCTATATCCCAACGTCCTGCGACGAAAGCGCGCACTGCCATTTAAACAAAAAGACCGGCCAAAGGAGGCCGGTCTTTTTGTTTAAATGGCGGAAAAGGTGGGATTGGCTACGCTTCGCTGCGCCGAAGCCTTCGCTTACGCTTCGGCTTTGGCTCCACTACGTTTCGCCGAACTTTGTTTCGAACCCGCTTTGTATCCCTGGGTTCAAGTCCCCACCAGTCTTTCAATCAAAAAGACCGGCCGAGATGGCCGGTCTTCTTAATTGAATGGCGGACAAGGTGGGATTCGAACCCACGGTAGGCTTCCACCTACGGCGGTTTTCAAGACCGCTGCCTTAAACCACTCGGCCACCTGTCCCATCGTCGCACCTGTTGGACAGGTCGCGCGGAAGACCGGGCTTGTAACCCGCGATTCTAGGCCTGCCAAGACTTTTTCTAGAGAAAAGGTAGCACGCAGGATACAACGGGCATGGCAGTTGAAGGCGAAGGGCAATGTCAGACGAACGTTCAATACCTATGCCTGAAGCCGTCGCGGCAGCTTTCGCCGCCTTTCCCGCAGAGATACGCCGGCAACTCCTCGACGTTCGTCTGTTGATTTTCGATGTCGCTGCCCGAACGCCCGGTGTTGGGCCGTTGACGGAAACCCTGAAATGGGGCGAACCGGCCTATCTGACCGAGGCTTCAGGCAGCGGCACGACGATACGGCTGGGCAGGGTAAAGTCTCCGACCGGAACCGGCGCGGTTTTCGTCAACTGCCGCACCTCTTTGGTAGAGGACTTTCGCACTCATTTCCCGGACAGCTTCACCTATCAGGGCGACCGGGCGATCCTGCTGCCGACAACGGGGGATTTACCCGAATCCGCCTTGTCACTGTGCCTGGCCATGGCGCTGACCTATCATAGATCGGGCAGGACGGGCCGTTAACGGCGCTTGCCATCGGTCTGCCACGATCGGGGTTTACGCGTGTTAACCATCCGTTTGCTCCTCTGGCGATACACTTGGCCATAAGGGCTACCGGGCGACGGGTAGCCGGTGTAGGGGCCGGCGTACAGGCAATGACATCTCGCGTATCTCGCACTTTAAATGCTGCGGCCTTGGGTCTTGTTTCGCTTATGGTTTTAAGCGCCTGCGCGTCCGTGCATCCGCGCTATGACGCAGGCATCTCAGGACCGAAGATCGCCGGCGATAGTCACTACAAGTCGGGCACGATGAGGCCCTATGTCGTCCATGGCCAGACCTATACGCCAACCGTCCCCAGTCCCGGTTGGTCGCAAACCGGACTGGCGTCGTGGTACGGCTACGAGTCACCCAGCACCACCACAGCCGACGGCGAACTCTTCAACACCGACCTGCAGACGGCGGCGCACAAGACCTTGCCGCTACCCTGCATCGTCGAGGTCACCAATCTCGATAATGGCAAATCCGTCCGTATCCGCGTCAACGACCGCGGCCCGTTTGTCGATGGCCGCATTATCGATCTGTCGCGCGGCTCCGCCCGGGCGCTGGGCGTCTACAATGCCGGCACCGCACGGGTAAAGGTCACCTTCCTCGGGCCGGCTGATACCATCTCGGCGACTCCGACCACGGTCGCGCGCAATACCGACACCGACGACACCGCGCCGTCGGATGACGATCTCAGCTATATCGTCCAGATCGGCGCGTTTTCGCAGCAGGATAACGCCGAAGCTGCCCAGGACCGGCTCGACGGCGCCCGCATCCGTCAGCGCAACGGCCTCTATCTCGTCTACCTCGGGCCCTATACCGGCGCGGACGCCGCGGAAAGCCATCGCCAGGATGCCATCAGCGCCGGCTTCCGCGATGCCATCCTGCGCCGCGACAAGTGACAAAAAACACTTGAGCTTGGCGTCAAAGCCGGTCTATCTCGGCGCGTGAGCACCATGTACCAAACCCCTTCCCATAGCCCGACGTCCCACACGCCGCGCGGACGTTTCATCGCCTTCGAAGGTGGTGAGGGCGCCGGCAAGTCGACCCAGGTCAAGGCCGTGGTCGCCCGCCTGCGCGATGCCGGCCTTGAGGTCGTGCAGACGCGCGAACCTGGGGGTTCGCCCGGCGCCGAAGCCTTGCGCGACCTGCTGGTCCAGGGCGATGCCGGCCGCTGGTCGCCGCTGAGCGAACTGCTGATGATGTATGCCGCCCGCAGCGACCATCTCGAAAAGGTTATTCGCCCGGCGCTGAGCCGCGGCGCCTGGGTCATCTGCGACCGGTTCGCCGATTCGTCGCGCGCCTACCAGGGCGCCGGTGGCGGCGTCGCGCCGGCCTTCATCGAACAGATCGATGCTGAAGTCGTCGCCGACACTCAGCCCGACCTGGTCCTGGTCATGGACATGCCGGTTGCCGCCGGCCTGAAACGCGCGGCAGCCCGCGGCGATAGCGAAAACCGCTTCGAATCCAAGGGCACGGCCTTCCATGAACGTCTGCGCCAAGGGTTTCTGGCGCGCGCGAGTGCTGTGCCGGACCGCTACCGCGTCATCGACGCCGATCGCAGTATCGAAACCATTCGCGACGATATCTGGTCGACCCTGATCGCCGCCTTTGCCGAACTGGCGACGCCCCATGGATGAGGCCGGCATAACCCTGCCACGCGACAGCTTTGCCTTCGAACACGGCGAAGCCATGGATCACGCCTTTGTATCGGCCTACGACAAGAACCGCCTGCATCACGCCTGGCTGTTGTGTGGCCCGCAGGGCCTGGGCAAGGCCAGCTTTGCCTTTCGCTGCGCGCGTTTCCTGTTGGGCAAGCAGCGCGACAGCTGCTTCGGCGCGCTCGGCATGTCGGCCGATGATGCCGACGTTCGCCTGATCACGGCACAGGCTCATCCCGATCTGCTGGTGCTCGAACGCGAAATGGGCGACACCAAGCTGAAGAAGAATATTACGGTCGACGCCGTGCGTGAGATCGGCGAGTTCTTTTCCAAGGCGCCGTCGCGGTCGCCCTATCGCGTCTGCATCGTCGACAGCGTTGATGATTTAAATATCAATTCTGCCAATGCCTTGCTGAAAATTCTTGAGGAACCGCCTCACAAGGGCATCATCTTTTTGATCTCGCATTCGCCGGGGCGTTTGCTGGCGACCATCCGTTCGCGGTGCCGCCGTCTCAACTTTCCGCCGTGGAGCGACGGTGAGGTGCGTGCCTTTGTCGAACGCAAGCTCGATCTGGACGAGGAGCGCTTGGGCCGCCTGATCACCCTGGCGCATGGCGCACCGGGCAAGGCGCTAACCCTTGTCGGAGAAGGCGCCCTGGATATCGACGCCTTTGCCGGGCAGTTGCTATCGGCGCAAAAACCACCACGTCCGGAACTGATGAGCATGGCGGCGACCTTCAAATCCAACTCCGCCAAGGCGGACGGCGCGCGCAAATTCGCCACCTTTATCGCCTGCCTCAGCGACCGCGTCCATGAACGCAGCCTGAGCGCCGATACGCCGCAAATCGGCCAATCTCTGGCGCAACTGTGGTCGCGGTTGAGCACGACGGTTGGCGAGGTCGAAGCCGTCAATCTTGATCGCGCAGATGTTTTTTGGTCTATTTACAATGATTTGAACCAGGTCACTTAAGGTCATAAGTTATTTTCGATGGTTGATTGTCTTTATATTGATTCCCACGTCAACCTGCACGCCCCGCAGTATGATGACGATCGTGCCGAAGTCATCGCCCGGGCGCGCGAAGCCGGTATAGGCCTGATGGTCAATATCTGCGATCGCCTCTCCAATTTCGATGCGGTCTATGCCATCGCGCAAGCCAATGACGACATCTGGGCAACGGCCGGCACGCACCCGCATGAGGCGCGCGAAAACCCGGGCATCACCTGTCCAGGACCTTCTCGACCTCGCGGCGCACGACAAGGTGGTCGGCATCGGCGAATGCGGACTCGATTTTCACTACGACTACAGCCCGCGCGACATCCAGGCGCAGGTCTTCCGCGTACATGTCGCGGCAGCACGCGAAAGCGGGTTGCCGTTGGTTGTCCATACGCGTGAGGCCGACGACATCATGGCGCAGATCCTCGAGGAAGAGATGGCAAAGGGCCGGTTCCGGTTCCTGCTTCACTGCTATACCAGCGGCGCCGAACTGGCGCGCAAAGGCGCGGAACTGGGCGGTTATTTCTCGGTGTCCGGCATTGCCAGCTTCAAGGCGGCCCAGGATGTCCGCGATATTATCACCGACATGCCGGCCGATCGTATTATCGTCGAAACCGACTGTCCGTATCTGGCGCCGATCCCGATGCGCGGCCGCCGCAATGAACCGGCCTTTGTGCCGCACGTCTATGCCAAGCTGGCCGAAATCCGCGGCTGGACGCTGGAGGATACCCGGCAACGGACACATAACGCCTTTTTCGAACTGTTCGATCGTATTCCCCGCACCGGGAGTTTCGCCCAATGAGCCGAAAGTTGCGCATTACCTTGCTGGGCAGTGGCTGTTCGACGGGTGTGCCGCGCGTCGACGGCTATTGGGGCGCCTGCGATCCGGAAAACCCGAAGAACCGCCGGTCGCGCTGTTCGGCCTGGCTGGCTGGCTGGGATCAGGCTACGCCCGAAAAGGTCACCAGCGTGATGATCGATACGGCGCCGGAATGCCGCGAACAGATCCTGCGTGCCGGGGTGCCACATGTCGACGCTGTCCTGTGGACCCACGATCATGCCGACCAGGCCCATGGTATCGACGACCTGCGCGCGTTTATCTTTGCCCGCAACGCACCGATCGACGGATATATGGACGAAGCGACGCACAAGACCCTGATGTCGCGTTTCGGTTACGCTTTCCGTGGCAATCTCGGCTATCCGCCGGTCTATACAGACCACCTTATCCCGGCCCATGGCACCGCGTGGTCAGTTTCGGGGGAGGGTGGCTCCCTGCCGGTCGTTACCTTTGACCAGGCTCACGGACCTATTCGTAGCGTCGGTTATCGCGTTGGGGATATCGCCTACAGCAGCGACATCTCGGATTTGCCGGAGGACAGCTTCGCCGCACTGGATGGCCTGAAGGTGTGGGTCGTCGACTGCCTGCGCTATAAGCCGCACCCGACGCACTCCCATCTGGAAAAGACCCTGGCCTGGATCGATCGCCTCAAGCCCGACCATGCCATACTGACCAACCTGCACCAGGATATGGATTATAATGCTTTGAAGGCTGTGCTGCCGGCAAATGTCGAGCCGGCTTTCGATCAGCTATCAATTGAAGTATCGCTTTAAAATCATAGCATTATGCGGGAAAAATAATCCCGCATGAGATGAAATCTCAGCTTAATCCGCGTCGATCATCATGCCGGCATAGGCTTGCGGTGCATGATCATGATGCGAAAACAGCATGGTGTCGGCGGCGTAAAGCGCCACTGCTGCGGCAATCAGGCCGAGCACGAATGTCAGGATGATCATCATATTGACGCGGCTCTGACGATCTTCCGGCGTAATGACGGCGCCGTCGCCGAGAATGGTGGCATGCAGGGTCAGGTGGCCGAAATTGTCCGTATATGGTTTGAAGAGCGCGGTCGTAGCCATGGTCGAAGTCCTCTGAGTCGCGGTGTGCAGGTTACGGATGAATTCCGTTGTCGAAATCACGCTAATTCAACGACCGTAAGAGGTATGTGCGTTAGCGAAGAAACCTCGGTAAGGAAGCCGTAAAGCAGAACCCAGTGTAACTAAATCGCCACAAGGTCATATTCTACAGGCGTTTGCGCCGTATCAGACCATCGTATGGCTGCAGAAGACCATGGTGCGGAAAAACGTCGGGTCGCAGACAAGGCATTCGCAGCCCGAAAAATCAAACTTCACACAGGACGCCATTAACCATATTTCGTGAGACACATGCGAAATCAACGGTCGCGGGAGGCTAGTTGCTGGATATGCGTATCGAAGCCGTCGCTTTGCGCCAAGGACGTCAGTTGCGGTTGGCTGACTTGCGAAACGGCATCGCGGATGGCGTTGGTCTCGCAGGCCGCATCGGCCATGGTTGTCATGGAGCCTCGCTAACCTCACTATGACAGACATTACAGGCGGTGGGACGAATGCGGCCGTACAGCGCCGAGATCTCTGTGGTGCTGGCATAGCCGTTGGTGCGCGTGCTGACGACTGCCGGTCGGCAGTGCGTTCTGCCGCTGAGACGCATGTAGCGGCGCTTGAGGCGGTCAAAGCGATCGTAGCAGTTGCGATTTCGCTTTTATACTGAGCCATGCACAGGACGTAGAGCGATGGCTCAAAGCCCAATCTTATGCGCCATAGCACATATATGGTTTATGCGCCATAGCGCATGCATATTTCCCATAATGTTTATTATGCGAACAAACCCTGTAGCAGCCGACCGCCCGTCGAATCCCTGGAAAACTTGGCCAACACGCTTACTAATTTAACGGTGCGCCTGTCGACCGGCTACGGCCGCCAAAGCTCGTAGCAAGGCATGCCTGTCTTCAGCCACCCCAAGCACGCCCAGTTGTTTTAGATGGCTGGGTTCGGAGTTCGCTTCAACCGGCAGATCAAGCCCCACATAACGACCGGCGCGAGCTAAGGCATCCCGGCACTGCGCAGTGTCGGAAGCTGAAAAAGCAATATCCAAAATTTCCGCTACAAAATGCGCGAACGCACTATCGCCGACGGGCGTTTCGCTCATGCTAATCAAAGTCTCACGATTTCGCAGCATCGCGTAAACCAGCATTCCGTCCAGGGTGACCATCGATTGGGAAAGCGTTGCGGCAGCGCTATGAAACTTCATCTCCAAATCTTCGAAAGTTAACGTGTTAAGTTCGGATTTTGCGTGATCTAAAGGCACTGGTCCAGGCTCGGCCATCATCCAGATTTGGGTACGCGACGCGGTAACCGAGAGCACGACCTTTGTCTCCGCGGGCGTCTCTCCCCGGACGGCGCCGGGGGGCGTAGAACAATCCGTCAAGCTTATGAATAGTTCCGGCGCAAAAGGCGGACATAGCAGCAGGCGGAGTTCCCGCTTTGGCATGCCATGCGTGAAAGATTCGTAGAAAGCGCCAATTCCAAGTGAACTGCAAATGGCATCGGCCGTATAATCTCCGGTTCTCATAGCTTTGGCCCTTATCCTGTAAGGCATAGAGTAGCCTACCCATCCGACTGCGCAAAGACCGGATGCTTGTTTCTCATGCCGACACCGCGGTAGACAAGTAGACCTTGCGCATCGCCGACGTCTTTGATGCCCCCCTGCTTCACCAGCTGATATTTCACACCTTGACATCAATTCGATGATTGGCTAATTATCAAACCATGAACACGGTATTCAAAGCCCTTTCCGATCCGACGCGCCGCCAGGTCCTGCAATTGCTGCAGAAAGGCCCCATGAGCGCGGGCGAGCTCGGCGACCATTTTGACGTCACCAAATCGACCATGTCCGCGCACTTCGCCGTGCTGCGGGAAGCCGACCTCGTCCATGTCGAGAAGGCCGGCAAGTCCGTCATCTATCACCTGAAGCTTTCAGTGCTCGAAGAGGCGCTGCTGGGCTTTGCTAACTCATTCGGTCTTGGGATGGAGCCATCTGCGGCCAGCAAGACCAAGATGGAGACATCGCAATGAAGATCAACACGGAAATCCTGGCGGGCCTGGCCTGCGCCGGCGCCATGCTTCTTATGTCTTTCGCCGCGAAGCTCGCCCATGAGCATGGTCTTGTCGGCGCCGACGTGGCGCAACGGGCCATCGGAATGAACGGCCTTCTGGTGGCCTACCTTGGCAATCGCATACCGAAAAAGGTGGCCCGGACTGCCTGCATGCGGCAGGGAATGCGGTTTTCCGGCTGGTCCATGGTTCTCAGCGGTCTGCTTTATGCCGGCCTGTGGGCCTTCGCACCGATCCCGGTGGCCGTAGTTTTCGGAACAGGCGCCATCTTCGCCGGGGTGGCATGCACGCTCTGCTATTGCGTTTGGCTGGATGCCCGGAGCCGCCGGCCCGCCTGAATTCAGGCAACGAGATAACTCACCGAGGGGATAATATGAAAACGTTTATATGGGTCGCAGCGGGCATAGCCCTGCTGGGAAGCGGAGTCGCGCGCGCCGAGGATGCCGCCGGTGACTGGGCCGGGCTGATCGCCGGGCAATTACATATCGTCGTCCATCTGGCGCGGGGCAATGACGGCAAACTGACCGGCATGCTGGAAAGCCTGGACCAGGGCGATGCCAGGATCCCACTGGGCGCCGTGGATGCCACACCCGACCATTTGACCTTCACCATTCCGGCGATCAACGGCCGCTATGACGGCACCTGGGATGGCGCCAAGGCACAGTGGACGGGCACCTGGAACCAGGGACGCTCCATACCGCTCGACCTGCATCGCGCCGCAGTCGCCGAAAGTGCGGCGCCGAAGCGGCCGCAGGAAGACGCAATTGCCCTTGCGCCACTGCCCTACAGCAGCGAACAGATTGCTTTTGCCAATCCGCAGGCGGCCGGCGTGACCCTGAAAGGCACATTCAGCAAACCGGCCGGCGCCGGCCCCTTCCCGGCCGTCGTCCTGATTTCCGGATCTGGCCCGAATGATCGCGATGAGAACCTGCTGGGTCACAAACTCTTCCTGGTCCTGGCGGACTATCTCAATCGTCAGGGCCTGGCCGTGTTGCGCTACGACAAGCGCGGCGCCGGCGCCTCGACGGGAGATTATCCGGCGGCCACCACGGACGATTTCATCTCGGATGCCCTGGCAGCGACGGCCTATCTCAAGACGCGCGGCGATGTCGACCCGCATCATATCGGCCTGGTCGGCCATTCCGAAGGTGGCCTTATCGCGCCGGCTGTTGCCGCTTCCGACTCCACGGTCAGTTTCATTGTGCTGATGGCCGGACCCGGTGTACGCGGCGACAAGGTCCTGAGCCGCCAGGGCGAACTGATCGAGCGCGCAAATGGCGCACCCGAGGCAGTCGTCGCTAAGAACACAGCCATGCGCAACGCTGCCTTCGCTATCATCCTGGCCTCGACCGACATTACCGATGCCCGCGCCAAACTGAAGCTTGCCATTGCCAGAGCGGTCACCAGTGGAGCGTTCACCCAGGAGGTGGGCGACCAGTACGTCACCGCACTGACCACGCCCTGGTCCTACTCTTTCCTGCGCTACGACCCGGCGCCCGCCCTGCGAGAGGTCCGGGTACCGGTCCTCGCCGTCGGCGGCTCGCTGGATCTGCAGGTCGAGCCCAAGGAGAATCTGGCGGCGATTAGGGCAGCCCTCAGCAACGATCCCGATGTAACCGTCACGGAGCTGCCGGGCTTAAACCACCTGTTCCAGGACGCAAAGACCGGTTCGCCCGCTGAATATGGCCGCATCGACGAGACCCTGTCACTCGCAGCGCTGAAGACGATAGGCGACTGGATCCTGGCGCATACCAAGGCCCGGTGAGGCTGTCAGTCTTCGCCTTCCTCGAGGTCGGTATCGTCGCGGTCATAGCTCATTATGTCGGCCGGCTGGCAGTCGAGCACCAGACAGATCTTGCTGAGCGTATCGAAGCGAATGCCCTTGACCTTGCCGGTGCGCAGCAGCGACAGCTGCGTTTCCGACAGGCCGATGCGGGCGCACAGGTCCTTGGCGCGGACCTTACGCCGCGCCAGCATGACATCGAGCGTTACGACAACCGGCATCAGACGTACTGTGCCAGTTCGTGCGTAAGTGTCCGGCCCTGGCGTGCCAGGACATAGAAGGCCACACCCAGCAGACCGAAGGTCAGGCTTTCGATATAGGGACCATAGACGACTGCCTGTGCCGGAAGGCCGGCGAGGTAGGTAAACAGGGGCACCATGATAAGTGCGCCGGCGGCACCGAAAATCAGGTTGAGCCCGGTACCGCGCATGCCCTTGAGCATGGCGGGACCAAAGGCCCCGCCCCTGGCGATGTTGGCGAAGATGTCAGACACAGACCACAGGGCGCACAGGGCAAAGCCCGGCCTGAGCAGGTCGGCCCAGAAGACGAAGACCATCATGACATTGTGCCAGGCACTGCCGACAGCGAAACGCACCGAATGATAGTCTTCGACCTTTTCACCGATATAGGCCAGGGCCAGGACAATAACGGCCAGCTTGATGGTGACGCTGACGCCGGACAGGGAGCGAACAGGCTTTGACACGTGAAACCCCTTTATGTGAGTTAAATATATTTATCTTAAACAGATATAAATTTAACTAAAACATAAAGTCAAGTGGCAATTTTTGAGGCGCGCCCTGCCCTGCGGCATTTAAGCTGCCCGGTAATCCATCGCTTTCAGGTCGGCAATCAGACCAGACCCTTCGGGATACCAAGCCAGGCGCTGCCGCGTCCAGGCGCTGGACGCCGGCATATCCATGACGACGAACATACCTAGCCAGCCGAAATGCTCTGCTGCTTTCTCTGGTGTTACGCTGACAACGGGAATGCCAAGGCCATCGCCAATGACCGCAGCGATATCGCGCGCTGAAATGCCTTCTTCGCCAACGGCGTTGAAGCGCTCGCCGGCCCGGCCCTTTTCGACGGCCAACTGATAGAGTTTCGCCACATCCGAAACATGGCCGGCCGGCCATCTGTTACTGCCGTCACCGACATAGGCAGACACACCTTTTTGTCGGGCGATATCGATCAGGGGCGAAATCAGGCCTTGCTTGCGGGTGTCATGGACCTGGGGCAGGCGCACCACCATAATTTTTACACCGGCCTCCAGGGCTTCGGCGCCGGCCAGTTCAGAGGCGATACGCGGATTGGGATGCGCCGTGTCGAACACGTTCTCTGTGGCGGGCTGACCGGGGCCTGCCGCGCCGATACCCGTGCCCGATGTGATAACCAGCGGCTTGTCGGAGCCTTTCAGGGCACTACCGAGAACGCCGATCACACGCCGGTCCTTCTCGCAATTGGCAACGAAATTCGCGAAATTATGGTCGAAAGCCGTGTGGATGACGGCATCGGCCTGCTCGGCGCCGGCACGCAGGCTTTCCGGTTCGTCTATCGTCCCGCGGTAGGGCTCGACGCCTGCGGCGATAAGTGCCTGCACGCCGTCGTCGGAACGCGTCAGCCCAAGCACCTTATGTCCGGCACCGATGAGTTCAGGGATAATATGCGAGCCGATAAAGCCGGTGGCACCGGTGAGGAATATACGCATGAGGCAGTCTCCAGATTGAACCGGGACAGGTATCCGCCCTTGCCTTATACGGGTAAAGTAGTGACGATATCATGGTATAAGGGCTAACAGGCTAGCTGACGCCGCCCTAACTCCGGATACCCAACGCCATCCAGGCGGCCAGGGCAGCCAGCTTCTGCTCTTTTCGCCATGGCTTCCCGGCGCTTTCGCCCAGACGTTTCAGGTGTGCATCGATGTCGGCAAGTTGCAGGCCCAGGACCTGGCCAGCTTGGTCATAAAGGGATTTTTCGTCGAGTTCCGCCAGTTCGATCCCGGACTGCCGGACGGCAAAACGCAGCGCATCCCTGACCGCCAACCCTTCGGCGACCGGCACATGATCGGGCCATCCCAGACTATATTCAAGGACATCGCTTACCCAACCGGCGCGATTGACCAGTAGGGCCGCGACAACCGAGCGAGATGCGCGGGCGTCCAGACGGCCGACGATATCCTGCAGGCTTTGATTGGCAATCTCGTCCTGACGCCGGCGGCCTTCGGCCACGGCCGCTACGATTTCCGCATGCAGCGCCCCGCCTTTGGCCATCTCGGTAGCCACGCCATAGGGCGCCAACGACAATTGGTCATCGTCCAACCCTGTCGCCAGTGTGCCGGAAAACAGCATCTGCGGCCCGTCCGCATCGACATACAAGGCCACCGCAATCGACGCGCCTTTCGCGGCTCGTAAACCCAGAGCCGTAACGGACTGGCTCATGACCGATCTCCCTCAGCG
Source organism: Asticcacaulis sp. (assembly GCA_965246725.1). Taxonomy (GTDB): domain Bacteria; phylum Pseudomonadota; class Alphaproteobacteria; order Caulobacterales; family Caulobacteraceae; genus Asticcacaulis. The sequence goes on along the minus strand of CBDFFG010000008.1, from coordinate 186,204 downwards.
ACAGCAGTTAAAGTGATACTTCAACTGTGGATCATGCGCGATTTCATAGCCGCGCCCCTTGAACAGTGACCGTACAGGAAGGAAGATAGGCGGGACAATAAGCCATGGTGTACGACGTGAACAAGCAAGACCTGATCGAAACCCTCAACCTCTCCGGCCATTTCGAGGGCGGTTATTTCCGCCAGACCTTCAAGTCCGCTCAAAAACCCGGTGTGACGACGTCGCGCGGCCAACGCTCGGCCATGACCAGCATCTTCTACATGCTGACCGATGATTCGCCGGTCGATGCCTTTCATACCAAGCATTCTGATGGCATCCAGTTCTTCCTGATGGGTGCACCTATCACCTATCATCTGATCCATCCCGATGGCGTGCACGAGACCGTTATCCTTGGCCCCGATTTGAGCCAGGGCCATCAGTTGCAACTGGCCGTCGCCGGCGGCACCTGGAAGGCAGCTGAGCTGCCGGCGGGCGAATTCGGCCTGGTCAGCGAAGTCGTGGCACCGGGCTGGGAAATGGAAGACATGATCCAGATCAAGAAGGCCGATCTGACCGCGCTCTACCCGCAACATGCCGCGGTCATCGACCGCCTGGGCGACGCCTGATCAGGCGCGCTCGACCAGCGACAGGCCCCCGTCTGCATCCTGTTCGGCAACAAGATGGCTGTAATCGCGCACCGACCGGTGCGGCGTCGCCATCGGGTGGGTGTGCGTTTCGGTGATGACGACTACGTCCGCACCGGCCGCCTCACCTGCCGTTATGCCCGCAGGCGCATCTTCGAACACGAGGCAGTCGGCGATATCGACCCCCAGCTTTTGTGCGGCCAGAAGATAGCAATCGGGAGCCGGCTTGCCTTTAGTGACATCTTCCGACGTCACGATAACCGGCGGCAAGGCAAAGTCGACGACTTTCAGGCGCGCCCTCGCCAGTTCAAGCGGAGCTGATGTGACGATGGCCCAGGCTTGTGGTGGCAGGGATGCCAGAAAAGCGCCGGCGCCGGCAATAGGGACAATCCCGGCGGTGTCGTCGATTTCGGCCTGGGTAATACGCGCGGCCTCGGCCTCTATATCCAGCCCGGGCAGACCGGTATTGCGCACCGTGTCGATGGCGCGCTGGCCATGAATGCGTGCGAGGAATGGCGCCACCTCGATGCCGTGATGTGCCGCCCAATCCCCCCAGATCCGCTCGGCCGCTGCGATCGAACTCAGGATCGTGCCGTCCATGTCGAACAGGAAAGCACGGTAGGTTTTTAATGGCATATCAGCAGCCTTTGGCGTGTTTATCAAAGGCCCAGCTCATAGCGCCATCGACCAGGGAACGAAAGACCGGATCGCTCCATGCCTCCGGTTTATGGCCCAGGCCTTTGAAAAAGGTGGCGCCGCGGCCGACACACTGGGTCCAGATGACGGGATGGTCGGCGCCCATGCGAAAGGTCTCGGTGAGCGTATAGGTTTGCTCGTCGACGGTCGCCAGGACGTGAGTGTGCCGACCGCGTGGGCTGTGTTCGAAGCTGTACCACTCGTCGGTCCACTGCCAGCTTGCCGGCAAGCCGCGCATCGCCGGATTTTGGGCGTCTTCGACATGGATTGTAGCGGTCTGGATGTCCGGGTGACCGATAAACCGCGCACCGATGACGGCGTCGGGAAACCACGGCCACGGATTGTCCTTTGTGCCACCGGCGCCATGCAGGGCAACGATCCGGCCGCCGCTCTTCATCCAATGCATGAAGACGGCGCGTTGTGCCGGTGTGAACAGATCGCCGCTGGTGCTGTTGAAGACGATGATATCGAAACGCTTCAGTTGCGCCGGATTGAACACGGCGGCGTTCTCGGTCTCGTAAGTCGCCCAGCCATGCGTCGCCGCGATCTCCGTCACCGCCTGAGTTGCTTGCGGGCGGCTGGCGTGACGATAGCCATTGGCTTTGGAAAAGATCAGGACGGCCGGGTGATGGAGAGTGTCGGGTAGGATCGGTGCGACTTGATCATAGACCGGCACCGGGTCGGCCGCCTGGGCGCTGCCAGCCAACGCTAGCAAGGCCATGCCCAGCACGCTCCATGTCCATCCGGTCATTGCCGTCTCCTTCAGTTGTTGCAATTGGCCGCACGTATCTGGCGGATAAAGTGGTCCGGAGGTAACCAACTGCCGTGATCGTAATAGTCATAGGCCAGGGTGACGCCGGTCCCCTCACCCAGATCATTCCAGGTCTGCAACAACAGGCTATCGGCGTCACGCGTGCGATCCAGCACGGACTGCAACAGATCATCGCCGAGGATAGCGCGGTCGTCGAACGGCGATACATAGCTGCCCGCCTTGCCCAGGTGATCGCGATTGTGCGAATCCCAGCGGACAAAGGCATTGGTCATGACCCGGCCGGACATCGCCGATCGGCTAAGGCGATCGGTCACGGTAACCGTATCGTCGCGAGCATGGAAATCCCCGGCCAGGGTGTCCCAGCGGAAGCGCGAATCGGCGACGCTCGCCATGCCGGGATCGGCAAAGAAGGCATCATCGACGACGACGAAGGGCGTCACGCCGAAGTCAGCCGTAAACAAGGCCTTCATCCGCGCCAGGACCGTCGCGGCCTTGTTGGCCGGCTTCAGTGTCCCGGCATTATAGAAGTAGATTACGGGCCGCCCGGATATGCGATACCAATACTCAGGCGAAACCTTCGAAAAATATGGCTTCCATTTGCTTTCATACAGGATTTTTGCCGAACGATCCGTGTCGGCAAGGTCGGGAGCAAGGCTCCATGGAGCGCCGGATTTCGCATGCCCCCACGCCCATGTGTCGTCGAACAAGCCGATCTTCACCGAATCCGTTTCGGTCCGCAGGGCCACCGCCAGCGCATCTATCTGCCCCGCCTGCATGTCCGGGCCATAGAGATTAGGCAGGACGAACTGCAAGCCTGCCGCCTTCGCCGCGCGTAATTCATGACGCCAGAAACCCGGGATGTCCGGCGTATAGAATCCGCCAAGGTCGTCGTCTCGCATTGCCATGCCGGCGACATGATTGCCGGCCCAGTCCATGGCGCAGTTGGCGCCGCCTGGACAGTGAAAGAAGAACATGAGGACAGCGCCGATATCGCGTTGATAACGTTTATCGCACAAGCTGGGTTCGAGTGGCGGAGTGTCCAGCCACGGGCTGGAGTATGTGAGAGAGCATTTACGACGCGCCCCGGCGCACAGGTTACGAACGATATCGATACGACGCATAGTGTTATTTTTCAGCGCAGTAACCAGATAATTCTGATGCTCAGGATAAATAGACAAGCCGGAAACCTGGCAGGATGCGGCTGTGACGAAGGCATCCGGCGTATTGCCGAGATTGACGTCTATGACGCGGCTTCGCTTGCACCGACCTTGCCATTCCGGCCGCAGCCGATAACCGCTTACACCTTCGGCAAAGGTCGGCGCCGCAACCAACCAACTGAGCGCCAATAGCAACACCGACAAGATACGCAAAACCATCCCCGCCCTCCGGCCACAACCAGGCCTTTCGCGATTGGCAAATCATCCTGGCTGGCGTACATCTTGGCCGGGGCTGATTTGCAAAGCAGAGCCGGTCGAATCCGGCCAGTGGGGGAATTATGGCACCAAATCCACCAGGACACACAGTGAATACGTCGTCAGCGGCCGGGTCAAAGGTCGGCATGGGCCACTTGCTGGCCTTTATCGGGCCCTGCGTACCTTTCGCCGCCCTGGGTCTTCCCATCGTGGTCACCCTGCCGGAATTCTACGGTACGCAGTTACAGCTTGGCGGAGTCGTAGGCCTCGTCTTCGCTATCGTTCGTTGCTTCGACATCCTCGTCGATCCGCCACTCGGCCACTGGATGGACCGGACGCGCACGAAGATCGGCCGGTTCAAGCTATGGATGCTGCTGTGCCTGCCGATTCTGATGCTCAGCACCGCCTTTATATTCCTGGCCCAGATCGGCGTCAGCGCCGTTTATCTCGGCTTGTGGCTGTTCGTCCTGTATGTCGGCTTTTCGATGGCGGCGCTCAGCCAGTCGAGTTGGGGCTCAGTATTGTCCACCGATTATAACGAGCGCTCGCGCATCTTCGCCTGGTGGCAGGTTGGCAATATTTTCGGCATCATTATTGCGGCCGTCATTCCGGTCATCGGACAGGCGCTGCACTATTCCTATATCCTGTGCGTCGAGGCCATGGGCCTGTTCATCGTGATCAGCCTGCCGGTCACCATCGGCATCGCCCTGTGGATCGTGCCGGAAAAAGTGTCGAACGCCGCGACGCACGACCTGAAGCTCAGCCACTATTTCGATATGTGGAAACGCAAAAATGTCCGCTGCATCCTGTGGGCCGACCTGTTCATGGGGCTGGCGCCGGGCGTGATGGGCGCCCTGTTCTTCTACTTCTTCGAGGAGACCAAGGGCCTGACCCGTATGGAATCGAGCATCGCCATGCTGCTCTATTTCGTTGCCGGCATTGTCGGCGCACCGATTTGGGTCGTCGTCTCCAAGCGCCTGAGCAAGCACACCACCTTGATCATCTCCAGCCTGATATTCGCCGTTCTCTATGCCGCCATGTATTTTGTGCCCAAGGGCAATTTCATCGCCTGCGCGACCATTACCTTCTTGAACGGCATTCCCTACGCTGCCTCCCTGTTGCTGACGCGGGCCCAGATGGCCGATATCGGCGACGAAGTGATGCTGGAAACAGGCCACGACCATAAGGGCACCCTGATGGCCATCCTGTCGGCAACGACCAAGATTGGTTATGCCGTTTCCGCCTTCACCATTACCGTCGTCGGGCTGCTGGGGTTCAACGTAAAGGTACCATCGGCCAGTCCGGCGGAGTCGTTGGTCTGGCTGCAGGCCCTCTTTATCGGCCTGCCGGTCCTGTTCCTGCTGCTTGGCGCCTGGGTGATGAAGGATTATGATCTGACGCCGGAGCGCCACGGCGACATCATGGCGCGACTGCGCGAGAAGGAATTGCTGTGACCACACCGATCGATGCCCTGCTTGAGGTCATGCGCGCCTTGCGCGATCCACAGACCGGCTGCCCGTGGGATCGCGAACAGAGCTTCGAGACCATAGCGCCCTACACGATCGAGGAGTCCTACGAAGTCGCCGATGCCATCGAGCGCAGAGACATGCGTGACCTGAAGGAAGAACTGGGCGACCTGCTGTTCCAGGTCGTCTTCCATGCCCGCATAGCCGAGGAACAGGGCCTGTTTAATTTTGGCGACGTGGCTAAAGGCATGGCCGACAAGCTGGTCCGCCGCCATCCGCATGTCTTCGGCGAAGTCACCCATCGCACTGCCGACGAACAGACCGTCGCCTGGGAAGAGATCAAGGCGGAGGAACGCAAGGGCAAGGACAAGGCCGGCGTGCTCGATGACGTACCTGTCGGGTTGCCGGCCCTGACACGCGCGGCCAAGCTGACCAAACGCGCCGCGCGGGTCGGCTTCGACTGGCCAAGCGTGCACGAGGTCCTCGACAAGCTGGACGAGGAAACCGCAGAACTGAAGCATGAGATTGCTGCCGGCGATGTCGACAAGGCCAAGGGCGAACTGGGTGACCTTTTGTTCGTCATGGCCAATCTGGCGCGCAAGCTGGATGTAGAGCCGGAAGACGCCCTGCGGCTGACCAATCGCAAATTCGTCCGCCGCTTCTCTGCCATCGAAGCCGCGTTGAAACAGGATGGCCGGACGCCGGACCAGTCGACGCTCGAGGAAATGGACGCCATCTGGAACCGCGTGAAACGTGCCGAGCACGAATCTACCTAAATCGCTGAAATTGAAAGCGGGTATGCGCAACGCCCTGCTGAGTGCGGGGCTGTGCGTCGGTCTGATCGTTGCCTACAGCATGATGATCGGCCAAACGCCTATTCCGGCCGACCTGCATATCAGCTACGATGCCCGCGCCTGTATCGGTCGCTGCCCGATCCGACATATCGACCTGACCGCCGACGGCGTCGTGACGATCACGACACCAACCGGCACGCGCCGGTCACGCATTTCGCCCTTCGAGGTTCGTCGGGTCCTGCAGGCGTTTACAGCCGTGCATTTCCTCGACCGCGATATCGGCGCCTATCACGGCGGCGGTGCGACCGGGACCTGCCAACTGAGCCTGACGGCCGAACACCGAAAGACGGCCATTCGTCACAGTTGCGGCGATGCTGCCCCCGAAATTGCTAGGCCCCTGGCTGCCCTGGTGCGGGGGGCAATCCTGCCGGCGAAATAGGCCCCATATAGAGCATTTCCCGATCAATTTGATCGGAAAAATTGCTCTAACTTTTTGTTTTGTCGCACTTCTTATCCGAAAAGTGGCGTCCACTTTGTCGGGAAGTGCTCTAGTCGCCGCCGGCCTGCAAGTCAGATTGCAAATGGCTGTTCATGTACAAGCCATCCACCGCCACTGCTTTCGTTCCACAAGTGATCCAAAAACGCGGATTGCGAATCGTGGTCCCGTGGCGTTAAGACTTGTAAACCGCCATCGAGTTTTATCATGCCGCGTCAAAAGACATCGTCCGCCCAAGCCCCCGCCGCGCCTCAGCCCATGCGGTCACGGCTGATCCGGGGTGACAGCCCCGCCAAAACCAAGCCGATCAAGCCGCAGGCCGCCAAGGCCAGTCGCGGCAGGTCCCTTTGCCCGATAAACCTGGTGCTGGAAGCCGTCGGTGATTCCTGGTCGATGCTGATCATCCGCGACATCATGCTGCGCGGCCACACCAGCTATCAGGCCTTCCTGCGCTCCGAGGAAAAGATCGCCACCAACATCCTGGCCGATCGCCTGGTCAAGCTGGAGCAGAACGGCCTGATCCGCAAGGCCGCCGATCCTGCAGATGCCCGCAAATACATCTACACCCTGACACAAAAGGGCGCAGATCTCGCCCCCCTGCTTGTCGAAATGACCCTGTTCAGCCTGAAGCACGAACAGCGCATCGACATGCCGAAGGAAATCATCAGCGAGATGCAGAAGAACCGGTTGACCTTCGCCAACAAGCTGACGCGATCTTCGGCGCCCCGCCTGCCGCGCGTAAAGACAGCGCGCCAGCCCGACGCCGATCCGGCGGAAGAAACGCTCAGCCTCTTTTAATTCTATTCGAGCGCGGCCAACTCGACCTGCTCGTGCTCTTCCTGCGATTGCGCCTTTTTCTTCGGCTGATGGATCAGCAGAAGCAGCGGCATGGTCAGGACGCACAGGATCATCATCAGCCAGAAGTCGTCGATATAGGCGATCATATTGGCCTGGCGCGTGATCTCGCTATTGTGCCCCATGGCCGTGCTGGCGTTTTCCACCAGTTCCGGATGCATGCTGGTGACATTGGCGACAATGCCGGCATGCAGGGTCTGGGTATTGCTGACCAGCAGGACCTGAACCATGGCGATGCCGATTGACGAGCCGATATTACGCACCAGGCTGTAGATCGAGGTGCCGTCCGGACGCAGTTCGCCCGGCAGGGTCGCAAAGGTAGCGGCACTCAGCGGCACGAAGACAAGCCCCAGGCCGAAGCCTTGGATGATGCCCGGAATGATGATGGCCGATTGCGGCGTTTCCACCGAGTAGCCACACATCATGTAGAGGCTGAGCGCTGTCAGGGCAAAGCCGATGAACAGGATCAAGCGCAGATCGACCTTACCGACCAGACGGCCCACGATCATCATCGACAGCATGGTGCCCAGGCCGCCCGGTGCGGTGATAACACCGGCATAGACGGCGGTATAACCCATAAGACCCTGCAGCATCGACGGCATAAGGGCGCGGGTGGCGAACAGGACCATACCGACGACGAAGATGAACAAAAGCCCCGTCAGGAAGTTGCGGTTCAGGAGCAGGCGATAGTTGAAGAAGGTCTCGCCCGCCGGCTTGGTCGCCGTATGGATGATAAAGAAGCCGAAACTGACAAAGGCCAGGACCGCCTCGATCCAGGTCTCGCCGGATGAGAACCAGTCGTTCTGCTGGCCACGGTCCAGCACCATCTGCAGGGCGCCGATGGCCAGGCTCAGCGTCGCAAAGCCAAAGACGTCGAACTTGAGGCTGCGGCGGGGCGCCTGGCTGGGAATGAAGGTCCAGATGCCGAACAGGGCGGCGGCGCCGATCGGCACATTGATGAAGAAGCACCAGCGCCAGTCGTAGGCGTCGGTCAGCCAGCCCCCCAGGGTCGGCCCCAGGATCGGTCCGACCATGACGCCCATCCCCCATACCGCCATGGCTGAGCCATGCTTTTCGCGCGGATTGATGTCGAGCAGGGTCGATTGCGACAGCGGCACCAGGGCGGCGCCGAAAATGCCCTGCAGCAGGCGGGCGATGACCATTTCCGTCAGGGAGCCGGCAATGCCGCACAGGATCGAGGCAATGACGAAGCCGCCGATCGAGACCAGGAACAGGTTCTTCTGGCCGATGCGGTCGGACACCCAGCCGGTCAGCGGCGTCGCGATGGCGGTGGCGACGATGAAGGAGGTCAGGACCCAGGTGATCTGGTCCGAAGACGCGTTCAGCGACCCCTGCATGTGCGGCAGGGCGACATTGGCGATAGTACCGTCGATAGCCACGATAATGGTGGCCAGCATGATCGATATGGTGATCATGGGCCGGTTGATGCCTTGCGAAACGGGCGCCGCCGCGCTTACGCCACTCATGAAGATGTCTCTATAATCGTCTGAATATTTTCAAGTAAGTTTGTGAGTCCCGCCAGTTTATCGCTGTCGATATCCTTCAGGATCTCCTCGCGGAAATCGGTGGCCTTGGCGCGGACCTCGGCATAGACGCCCTCGCCCGCCGGCGTCAGGCCGATATGCTTGACGCGGCGATCGCTCTCGCACGGGATACGCACGACCAGGCCAGCCTTCACCAACCGGTCGATCATCGCCACCATGGTGGCGGCTTCGACCGACAACTGCGACGCCAGTTCGCTTTGAGATGGCGGACTGTCGGCCTTGGCGACTATAGCAATGGTCATCCATCCGGCCTGGGAGACACCAAGGTTCTTCAGCCGGGCATCGAGCGCTACGCGCCAGATACGCGCCGTATTATGCAGGGCACGCGAAAAACGTTCTTCGGTCGACACAAGAGGCATTAGAAACCTAATAATTAGATATCTAAGTATTACGCCCGACTGCTGTCGCCGGCAAGGGGAGATTGCGTCATGTCTGCAAAATTAGCCGATATGGGCTGGAGCCACCAACGGCCGATGCGTAAAAGCTATCGGCCGTTGGATTATTCCGTAATCAGCTTTTCGTAACGGCCATAGGCCTGGTCGGACAGCTTGACGCGCAGATGGACCTTGCCCTCCTCGTCGTCGAAGCGATCAAGGACACGGCCGTTCTGATACAGGAAGGCCAGGACATCGCCCTGATGCGGAGCCAGGACTACGTCCATTTCTTCGCCGGCGGCATCAACCAGCTGCGCGATGACGCTCAGCAGGCGCTCTATGCCCTCGCCGGTCACGGCGGACACCGCAACAGGCTTGTTGGTTCCACGCTCCGTTATGGCGCGCGCCTGTAAAACGTCTTTGGAATCATCATCCAGCAGGTCGATCTTGTTCCAGACTTCGAACATCTTGCCATGATCGAGCTCGGGCAGGATGGCCTTGAGGACCTGTTCGACATCGGCCTTTTGCGCGTCCGTTTCCGGATTGGCAACGTCGCGGACATGCAGGATCAGATCGGCCTCGACGACTTCTTCCAGCGTAGCGCGGAAGGCTGCCACCAGTTCGTGCGGCAGGTCGGAGATAAATCCTACGGTATCGCTGAGGATGGCCGAGCGTCCATTGGGCAGCTTCAGCGTCCGAAGCGTCGTATCGAGCGTCGCGAACAACAGGTCCTTGGCAAAGACCTCGGCGCGCGTCAGGTGGTTGAACAGGGTCGATTTGCCGGCATTGGTGTAGCCGACCAGGGCGACGATCGGATACGGGACCTTCTTACGGGCGGAGCGATGCAGGGCGCGGGTGCGCCGCACTTCATCCAGGTCGCCCTTCAGCAGCTTGATGCGATCGGCGATCATCCGACGGTCGAGTTCGATCTGGGTTTCCCCAGGACCGCCGGTGGTGCCGGTAGCACGCTGACGCTCGAGGTGGGTCCAGGTGCGTACCAGACGCGACTTTTCGTATTCGAGACGCGCCAGCTCGACCTGCAGCTTGCCTTCACGTGTGCGGGCGCGGCGGCCGAAGATTTCAAGGATCAGACCCGTGCGATCGACGACCTTGACCTCAAGGGCCTTTTCGAGATTGCGCTGCTGGATCGGCGTCAAGGCGCCATTGACGACGCAAAGCGTTGCATTGGCGTCTTCTGCCAGGGCTTTGATTTCCTCGACCTTTCCCTGACCAAACAGGGTGGCGGGATTGACCTTGCGCACGCGCGCCGTCATTTCACCGACAATGTCGAGATCAAGCGCCATGGCAAGACCAACAGCTTCTTCGAGACGCGATTCCTCGAATTTGCGCATAGGCGCGCGCTCTCCCGTATCACGGGAGGCGTGGGCCGACAGGTCGGGATCGACCACGATCGCACGCTCCGTCTCCGGAGCGTGGTCATGAAAACGTTCAGTCAATGAGACATCCCCGGTTCAGGGATTTAGTCATCGACGTCTTCTTCCTGTTCGTAGAGCTGAACAGGTGCGGCCGGCATGATGGTCGAGATTGCATGCTTGTAGACCAGCTGCGATTGGCCATCGCGGCGCAGCAACACGCAGAAATTGTCGAACCAGCTGACGATGCCTTGCAGCTTGACGCCGTTGATCAGAAAAATGGTCAGAGGGGTCTTGGTTTTCCGGACACTGTTGAGAAACGTATCCTGAAGATTTTGTTTTTTATCGTGGGACATTGCGGCCCTTCTCGTTTGAATATTGAGGGGCACGACACCCCTGACACAGACACTACAGTTATGCGACCCTTAAGATTGCATCATATGATATTAGGCGAACCTGCTATGGGTTTTCAACCGCATCGCAGTAAAAAGTTTTAGACGCCTGCCGTACGTCGGGCCTTGTCAACGTACGAATCGCGCAATGACAGGGCTATGGGCCCGGGCGAGCCCGTCCCGATGGGCTGGCCGTCGATAGTCACAACCGGCAGGACCAGGCTGGTGGCGGCGGAAATAAAGACTTCCCGGGCGGATTTCGCCTGTTCGACGGTGAAGGCCTCTTCGCGAATCTCCAGGCCCGAATCGGCGATGACCGACAACAGGTTCAGCCGCGTGACGCCCGGCAGGATGTTGGCGGTCAGGCTGCGGGTGCGGATGACGTTATCATCCCCCACCATATAGACATTGGTCGATCCGCCTTCGGTCACCAGGCCATCGCGGTCGACGAAGATAACTTCGCCGGCGCCCCGCTCCTTCGCGGCCTGCTTGGCCAGGACGTTGGGCAACAGTCCCACTGTCTTGATGTCGCAACGGCCCCAGCGGATATCGGGCGTGCTGACGACGGCTATGCCGGCCTCGGCCTTGCGCGTGGCCGCGTCGCGATCGACTGGCTTGGCGGTAATAACGACGGCGGGCGGGACATCGACTGGAAAGACGTGGTCGCGCGGGGCGGCGCCGCGGCTGATCTGCAGGTATACCATGCCTTCCTGGATGCGATTGCGACGAACGACCTCGTTGAGGACGACCAGAAGCGACGCCCGCGGCATGGGCATGGCGATCTGCAATTCCCGCAAGGAACGTTCGAGCCGGTTCAGGTGACCGTCGAGATCCGCCAGGCGACCGTCGAAAACAGACCACACCTCGTAGACGGCATCGGCGAAGAGATAGCCCCGGTCATCGATCGAAACGGCCGCCTCGCTATGGCGCGTATAGGTACCGTTGACATAGGCGATGCGGGGCATAAGCAGACTCCTTCAGAAAGCCCGCCCAATTCGCATTTTCCATACGGCCTTTGCAAGGTAGTTGTTACTTAGCATGAGCCCCATATCGCCCGTGACATACGACTAATGGGTGCAGGGCCCGTGGCCCTGCTGCCTCGTCGCGCGATTTAACCCAAAAGTGCGTCACATCTTATGGGATTGCGCTTAGGCATCTTCCTCTTCGGAACGGATGTGGGCGAGGCCCAGGGACTTGAGCTTGCGGTGCAGGGCCGAGCGTTCCATGCCGATGAAGTTGGCGGTGCGCGAGATATTGCCACCGAAGCGGACGATCTGCGAGGACAGGTATTCGCGCTCGAAGACTTCGCGGGCATCGCGCAGCGGTAGGGCGATGATACGCTCAGGGCGAATGGCGCCGGCGACGGCCGACTCCACCACTTCGCTAGGCAGCATCTGAGCGGTGATCGGGTCGCTGGGATTGCCCGAAGCCAGGATCAGCAGGCGCTCGATATTGTTGCGCAGCTGACGGACATTGCCCGGCCATTCATGCACCTGCAGGGTCGCCATAGCATCCTCGCTGAGGGTGCGCTTGGGCAACCCTTGCGCCGAAGCGATACGATCGATGAAGTAGTTAACCAACTCGGCGATGTCGCCGCGACGCTCGCTAAGGCCCGGGACGCGAACCGGCACGACGTTGAGGCGGTGGAAGAGGTCTTCGCGGAAGCGGCCGGCAAGGATTTCCCCTTGCAGGTCCTTGGACGTCGACGAGATGACGCGGACATCGACCTGGACGTCCTGGACGCCGCCGACGCGGGCAAAGCGCTGTTCGACCAGGACACGCAGGATGCGGCTCTGGCTTTCGGGCGGCATGTCGGCCACTTCGTCGAGGAACAGCGTCCCGCCGTGGGCGCGTTCGAAAACGCCGATCTTGCGCGGCTTGCCGCCCTCGCCTTCCTCGCCGAACAGCTCGACGTCAAGACGTTCCGGCGTCATGCCGGCAGCGGAGATGGGCACGAATTCACACTTGGCGCGCGGGCTGACCTCGTGGATCATGCGGGCAACCAGTTCCTTGCCGGAACCGGCCGGTCCGGAGATCATGATACGCGAATTGGCCGGCGCCACCTTGGCGATAGTCGAACGCAGCAGCTGTGCAGCGGCCGAGTTCCCTATCAGACCATCGGGAACGACAGCCTGATTGCGCAGGCGGCGATTTTCCCGACGCAGGCTGGTCAATTCAAGCGCACGTTGAACAACCATGATCAAACGTTCGGTTTTAAACGGCTTTTCGATAAAATCGAAAGCCCCCTTCTTGATAGCGGAGACGGCGGTCTCGATGTTGCCGTGACCCGAAATCATGATGCAGGGAATGTCGGGATCGAGTTCATGGATGACGCTGAGCAGTTCCAGGCCGTCAAGCCCGCCACCCTGCATCCAGATATCGAGTACACAGAGAGACGGCTTGCGCGCCTTGATGGCCCGCAGAGCCGAGTTGGAATCGGAGGCCGTACGCACCGCGTACCCTTCATCCTCGAGGATGCCGGCGATGAGTTCGCGGATGTCCGCCTCATCGTCAACGACCAGAATATCAACGCCAGACGATACTTTCATCATACCCTCATCAATTTGGCGTTCGAAACGCCGTCTTGAGCCACAGGCGCATCATTGCGACCCGCCTGTTGACGCGGCAGGCGAAGTGTTGCCCGCGCGCCGCTTAGTGTTTCGGCATCGCTCAAATAGAACTCGCCGCCGTGGTCTTCCAGAATGCGCTTGACGATGGCCAGGCCGAGGCCCGTTCCCTTGTCGCGCGTCGTTACATAGGGCTCGGTCAGCCGGTCGCGATCCTTTTCCGGCAGCCCGATGCCGTCGTCCTCGACCGTGATGACCAGTTCGGTCGGCTCGGCTCGCATCTCGACGCGCAGGTGACCGACGACTTCGCCGCTGTCCGATGCCTCTTCCGGCCGGCCGTCGCGCAGCAGACGCGACGAAATCGCCTCGCCGCCATTCTTCAGCACATTGCCCAGGGCCTGGCTGAGCAACCGCCCATCGCAGACGACCTTCAGTTCCGGCAGGGGCTCGACGATGTCGATGGCGACGTCGGCGCGCGCCACGCGTTGCGAGAAGACGGCCGCGCGCACCAGTTCGGCGGCGTCTTCCTCGGCAAAGTTCGGCGCCGGCATGCGGGCGAAGGACGAGAACTCGTCGACCATGCGGCCGATATCGCCGACCTGTCTCACAATGGTATCTGTCAGGCGCTCGAAGGTTTCGCCGTCCGTCTCGATCTGGCTTCGGTACTTGCGGCGCAGGCGCTCGGCCGACAGCTGGATCGGGGTCAGCGGATTCTTGATTTCATGGGCGATACGGCGGGCGACATCCTTCCATGCCGCGTTACGCTGTGCGGCAATCAGGCGGGTAATGTCGTCGAAGGTCAGGACCGAGCCGCCGGTTTCCAGACCCGAAACGCGGACCCGCAGGCGGCGGGTTTCACCGCGACGCACCAGATCAACCTCCTGCTCCTCGACCCGATTGATCCCGACCTTGTCCAAAAGTTCTGAAATTTCAGGAGCTATGTCGCGAATCTTCAGGCCGATAGCATCCTCGGACGAGATGCCCAGGAAGCTGGCGGCGTGGCGATTGACCGCCGAGACGTGTTCCAAAACATCGAGGCCGACAATGCCGGCGCTGATTTCGGACAGCACGGTTTCGATAAAGCGCCGCCTGCTCTCGGCCTCGTCATTGGCCGTCCGCAGGGCCAGTTGCTGGCTCTGCAGGTCGGACGTCATGCGATTGAACGCCCGCGACAACACGGCGATGTCTTCCGATTGCTTGTGGGTCATGACGCGCGCGTTGAGATCCCCTGAGGCTACCCGGTCTGCGGCCTGCACAAGACGGGCCACAGGCAGGGCGATGCTTTCGGCGGCCGAGGTCCCCAGCCAGATGGCGCCGACCAGCACCAGCAACACAGCCTCGAGATAGGCCATGGCGAACACGCCCTGGACCTGGGTCTTTTTCTTGGCGGATTCGGTATAGGCGTTGACGGCGGTAAGCGCGTCCGTCATCCGGTTGACGAGCCCCTTCGGCAAGGGCCGGACACCGTACAGAAAGGCGCCGTCCGGTGCATTGTAGGTTTCCAGCGGATAAAGGATGCGGATCGCGTCGGCGCTGGGGATCCGAATGTAGAGGTTGGTCGAGGCGACTTCGTCAAAGGCGCTCTGCGGCGGTGCGAAATAGGCCAGCGCACCGGGTTGTTCTGCCCGGGCGAGGATCTGGCCGGTACGATCGACGATATAGATAGCGTTGAGCTGCCCGCGCGTATCGAGGGTGTTTTTCAGCGCGACGGAAAAGGCCAGGCGATCGGCGAACAGTTCCTTGGCGCGACTGCCTTCCAGGGCTGAATGGATGTAGTTGACGCTGGCCAGGACGGATTCGCTGATGTCGTTGGTGGCGATACTGCCGATCTGATAACCATTTTCGACCGAGCCGCGCACCCGGTTCGAGAACCAGTCATCGAGACCGCGATTGAGCAGCATGAAGGCCAGGGCCACGACAATGGCCGGCAGCACGGCCGCCATGGAAAACAGGAAGACGAACCGCAGGTGCAGGCGGGCGCCGGCGTCGGCGCCACGGCTGCGGGCAATGCGGATAACCCGGCGAACGACGAAATAGATCAGTCCCAGCAGCAGGGCCAGGTTAAGGCAGACGAGGATAAGCAGGTACTGGCTGGTTTGCCCGATCGGCGCGGTGCCAGGTGTGGCGATTATGAGCCAGATGATGAAGGCGGTGGTGAGCATGGACGCACCATAACCGGCCCCAAGCATAAGCCTTTGCATGCCCGTCGAGCGGACATTGCGCAGGCTGCGCATCAGAACTGCCATGGAATGCCGACGTGCCGCCGTGTCCTTCAAGACGCAATACCATCCTATTTACGATGCGTTGCATTTGCGCACTACTGTGTCCGAATATCAACAGGAATGTTGCAAGGAAGCGTCATTTTTTGACGCCAGGTAACAGGTTACGCCTGCATCAGTTCGCGGACAGCCGTTTCGATCTGTTTGGCATCATCCATCCGGCACAGCCGGGCCTTGTCCTGGCGGCGAACGGCCGGGTCCTCGCTATGGGGCGAACTTTCGACATAGGCGCCGAGATGCTTCTTGAACATCCGCAGGCCGAGCGCGTCGCCGTAGAAGGCAAGGCTCGCCGACATGTGCTCGATGCATATATCCGCTCTCTGCTCCAAGCCTATGTCTTCTAACGACTTATTATCTTTCAAGGCCCGGTTCAGCGCTGTGGCCAGCCAGGGCCGGCCATAGATGCCGCGACCGATCATTATGCCGTCAGCACCCGATTGCGCCAGGGCCTGTCGGGCGGTCGCCAGATCGACAATATCGCCATTGACGATAACAGGAATGGCGACGGCCGCCTTGACGGCGGAAACCGCGCTCCAGTCGGCTTCCCCCTTGTAGAATTGCTGACGTGTGCGTCCGTGCACGGTCAGGGCGGCAACGCCCAGGGTCTCGGCGCGGCGGGCCAGTTCGGCGGCATTACGGCTGGTATCGTCCCAGCCAAGGCGCATCTTGACGGTCACGGGTAACGTGGTCGCCGACCGGGCCGCGGAAATGATGCGTTCTGCGTGGTCGAGATCGCGCATCAGGGCCGACCCACACAGGATGCCAGTGACCTCCTTGGCCGGGCAGCCGAAGTTGAGGTCGACAATATGGGCGCCGGATTGCTCGGCCAGCGCGGCACCACGGGCGATGTGGTCCGGGTCGCGACCGATCAGTTGCACGATCTTCAGGCCCCCATGCTCGCCCAGTTGTGCCTTGCGCACGACATCAGCGCGTCCGGCTTCGAGTTCGGCGCAGGCCACCATTTCGGTGGCGGCATAGGGTGCGCCAAGGGCGTGCGCCATCTGGCGGAACGGCAGGTCGGACACACCAGTCATCGGCGCGATCAGCACCTTGCCCGGAATATATACGCCACCAATATCGATACCTGTCGTCATGGCGCGGTCATACAGGATTTGCGGCGCGCGCGAAAGCGCTTCTCCTGCCAAACCCCTTGCGCCCCCGCCGTTTCGCGCTAAACAGGCGGCCATGACATTCCATGCCATTATCGTCGCCGGCGGATCCGGCAGCCGTTCCGGCGGCAAGAAGCAATGGATGCCGCTGAGCGGCAAGCCGGTGCTCGACTGGTCGGTCGAAGCCTTTGCCGAGGCCGGCGCCGGCCACATCGTCGTAGTCGTTCCCGAAGACGATCTCGACCGCGCCCGCGCCCGCTACAGCACTATGGCGCGTATCGTCACCGGTGGCACCGACCGCGCCGGCTCCGTCAGCAACGGCCTAGATGCCCTGACGACGATGGCGGCGCTCGATGACATCGTCATGATACACGATGCCGCTCGACCCTTACTAAATAAAATACATATCAATAGCTTGCTGGACAATCTTGCGACATCTCGTGCGGCGATCCTGGCCTTGCCGATGGCCGATTCCCTGAAGCGTGGCCGTGATGGCGTAATCGTCGACGCGCCTTCGCGCGACAATCTTTGGCGCGCCCAGACGCCACAGGCCTTTCGTATAGGCGACATAGCCGAGGCCTACTCGACCTGGGCGGCAGACGACCAGGCGCCGACCGATGAGGCCACGGTTGCCGCGGCTGCGGGCATCGATGTTGCCCTGGTCGAGGGCGACATGCGCCTGCACAAGCTGACATTTGCCGCGGATTTCAGCTATCTCGAAGCCTTCATTCAGCAGGATAAGCCATTGACTCAAATTAGAATTGGCCAGGGCTTCGATGCGCATCGCTGGGGTGATGGCCACAGTGTCTGGCTGTGCGGCGTCGAGATCGTCCATGATAAGACTCTGATCGGCCACAGCGACGCCGATGCCGGCCTGCACGCCCTCACCGATGCTCTGCTGGGCGCCGTTGGCCTGGGCGATATCGGCGACCACTTCCCGCCGACCGATCCGCAGTGGAAGGGCGCATCTTCGGATCTTTTCCTCAAGCACGCAGTCGACCTGATTACAGAACGCGGCGGCGCCATCGTCAATGTCGATGTCACCCTGATTTGCGAACGACCCAAGATCAAGCCGCATCGCGAAGCGATGCGAGCGCGGCTTGCCGATATACTGGGAATCGCCATCGACCGGATCAGCGTCAAGGCGACCACCACCGAAAAGATGGGCTTTACCGGTCGTGAGGAAGGCCTGGCGGCGCAGGCCGTCTGTGCTGTCTCCCTGCCAGTCTGATTACCTCGTCAGCGCCGTTTGCGGGCATGTCCCGCGGTTGTCTTGCGCCGGGCGACCGGTTTGTCGTCATCGGCGATCGGCGTCATGGTTTCAGACTGGACTTCAGACTGAAATGCGGCCTGGGGTCCAGCTTTCGCTGGCAACGGCGCCCTGCCTTGTGCCGCACCCAAGGTCATCTCGACAAAGGCATAGTGATCGGCGGCCTGCGCCGCAGCAGCGCTCAACCCGGTTGAACCCGCATCGGTACGGAAGACGATCGGGTTGCGGCCACCATTGGCGAAGCGCAACTGCGCGCCGAACTTGCCACTATTCCACGGCGCTACCAGACTGTCCTTGAAACCTACATCGATCAGGACTGCGGGATAGGCAACCTTCGGCTTGATATTGAGATAGGCATCCATGGCCTTAAGCGAGGCAAAGCCGGCTTTCAGGCCCGGGTCGCCGAATTCGACATACTGGCTGGGCCCATTGGCATTCTGAGCGAGGCGCGTCGGGTTGAGCAATCCGGACTGGATAATGGCGGCGCCGAAATGGCCCGGATAGCGGTCGATGGCGTTGCCGACCAGGATGCCGCCGGCGCTGGCGCTGTAGAGGGCGATATGGCGGGCGTCGCTGTAGCCCTTGGTCGCCAGGGCGTCGGCCACCGCGACAAGGTCTTCGACACCGAGATGCTTTTTCTCGCCATGGCCGGATTCCTGCCAGGCGTCCCCTTTCTCGCCACCACCGCGAACACCGGCGTAAACGTAGAGATTACCCGCCGCCACCCATTCCAGACTAGAAGGATCGAGGCCTGGTTGGGTCACGGTCGCGCCATAGGCCCCATAGGCCATGACGATAGCCAGGGTATGGGTGTCCGGCCTGTAGCCCCTGGGCTTCAGGATGGTCACGGGCACTGACGCACCATCGGGCCGGCGTACCTCGATGCGCTCGCTGTCGACCAGGTCGCTGTAGTCGCGCGGCGCCGTCGCCCCAAGGCCGAGATCGGACAGGCTGCCGGTCTTCGGATTATAGGCAAATAACGCCCGGGGTGCGGTCCACCCCTGCAGGGTAAAGACGAATCCGTCCTGATCGGTATTGGCATCCAGCAGGGCCACCTGACCGTCATAGGGGGGACTTAGGTATTGGGGTGTTCCGCCGTACGGCAGGCGAATGAAGTTATCGAGGCCGAGGCGCGTTCGGCGGACATAGAGGCCGTCGCGGGCATTGGCGAAGGTGGCGATAACGGTCTCGTCGTCTTCCGGCACCACGACCCGGGCATTGGCAAGATCCGGCTTCACAGCGTCGAGATCCAGGGCCAGGACCTGGCCATTGGGCGCGTCTTTTTGCGACAGCAGATAGAGGGTCGACCCCATCAGCGATGCCGCCTCGACGCCGTCGCTATAACCGACAGGGCAGGAAAACCTCGGGTCATCGCCTGTAAGGCCGGTCAGGGCAATGACGCATATCCTTGATTGCGTGCCGCCGTCGCTGGCCACGGCGATCGCCCACTGGGAGGACGGATCGCTGACGATAAACGGAGCCTCTGCCGGCTCCAGCGTCATACCTCCGGTACCGCCGGCGGCAAGGACTGTCCGGTCATATCCCTTGACGCCCACCGTGTGGAAACGCACGCGCATATTGTACATGCGGTCGGTGTGGCCGTCGTCCGGCGCCATCTGGGTATAGAAGACGGAGGTGTTATCAAGCCAGTCGACGACAAGTTCACCCCAGACATCCTTGAGTTCGTCCGGCAGCTTGGCGCCACTGTCGACCGAATAGAATTCGACGGTGGTAATCTCCTGGCCGCCGCGATCGACATCGACCGCCACTGTCCTGCCATCGGGCGAGACCGCATAGTTGGTGATGTTTGCCGGTACGGTCCCGGCGCTACCATTGGGATCGAGAAGCACTTTTTCAGCGCCGGTCTCCATCCGCACCATCAGGACGGCTTGCTTGCCCGCCACAAGCCGCAGGAAGAAGAGCCTGTTCCCGACGCGATGCTGAAGGCGGTTTGTCAGGGTCTCAGCGCCGGCTCCCGCTAGCTTCTGGCGCCATTTCGCCACGGCCGGGCTGGCGTCGAGCATGTTGCGGCCAGCCGCGCCCTGCATCTGCAGCCAGGTTTCGAAGGCGACATTGTCTTGCCCCTCCATCCAGCGGTAAGGGTCAGGGACGGCCATGCCGTAGACGTGATCGACCGTATTGTCGCGTTTGGCGATCGGTACACCAGCTAAAGCCTGTCCCGCCATCCCGCAAACGGCCGCTATCAGCAGCATGCGCGAAACCGTCGCCAAACCGGTCATGAAAAAGCCTCCCCCCGATAATCCCTTATCGCAATGGCGAAAAGCTAAGCCATGACCTCACGCCGGGTCAACGCGAAACGCCTCGCGAGGGTTCCACGCTTCCGACAGGCGATGCACTGTGCACCTTTTGTCGCAAAAACCCTTGAAATTCCATGGATTATTGCGAAGCATTCTCAACTGTTTCTGCCTTGAAAGTCGGGATTCGCCCGAATATATGCATGGGGTTGCGAGTGTATTCCCCGAAAATCACAGATGAGAGGTCTGTCATGTCCTTTGAACTCCCCGCCCTGCCCTACGCCACTGACGCTCTCGAGCCGCACATGTCGGCCAACACCTTCAGCTATCACCATGCCAAGCACCACAAGGCCTATGTCGACAACCTGAACAAGCTGATCGCCGGCACCGAATTCGAAGCCCTCAGCCTGGTCGAGATCGTCAAGGCGTCCGAAGGCAAGAATCCGGGCGTGTTCAACAACTCGGCCCAGGTGTGGAACCACACCTTCTTCTGGAACTCGATGAAGCCGAACGGTGGTGGCGCCGCCACCGGTGAAATCGCCGCCAAGATCGCCGCCGATTTCGGTTCGTTCGACGCCTTTGTCGAGCAATTCAAGACGGCCGGCGCCACGCAGTTCGGTTCGGGCTGGGCCTGGCTGGTCCTCGGCACCGACGGCAAGCTGAAGGTCGTCAAGACCGGCAATGCCGAAACTCCGTTCACCAAGGGCGACAAGCCGCTCCTGACCCTCGACGTCTGGGAACACGCCTACTATCTCGACTATCAGAACCTGCGCCCGAAGTTCATCGAGGTCTTCCTCAACAACCTCGTCAACTGGGATTTCGCCAACCAGAACCTGGCCGCACCGCTGCATCCGGGCGTTTAAGGTTTGCCCGGCGTTTAAGGTTTGGCAGCCGTCTAAGGTTTGGCTTGAAACCTGACGGAAAAGGCGGTCTGTTGAGACCGCCTTTTTTATTGGGGAATCGGATGTCCGACCTGGCAGCAAAACTCGTCGACCGGCTGAAAACGCAAGGCAAGCGCATCACGACGATCGAAAGCTGCACCGGTGGCCTGATCGCCGGCGCCATAACCGCCATATCGGGATCGTCGAACGTCTTCGACTACGGCTTTGTCACCTATTCCAATGCCGCCAAGAGCAACCTGGTCGGCGTACCCGAAGACCTTTTGGCCGCCCACGGCGCCGTCAGCGAACCCGTCGCCCGCGCCATGGCCGAAGGCGGCCTGAAACGCGCCGGCGCCGACATCGCCCTCAGCGTCACCGGCATTGCCGGCCCAACGGGTGGATCGGTTGAGAAACCAGTCGGAATGGTTTGTTTTGGCTTGAGTTTTTTGAACAATGCCGGCGAGACCATCACCGCAACGCAGGTTCGGCAATTCGGCGCCATCGGCCGGGACCAAGTCCGCGCTGCAAGCGTCGACCTGGCTCTGAACTGGGCCATTGCGGTTTTGCAGTAGATTTTAACGATCCGCAGATTACCGCAGATTTTCGCAGATTAGTTCATCACCATCTGCGGACCAGAAGCCTACGGAATCCTTCTACCCCGCCTTGGGATAAAGCGTCGCGGCGCGGCCTTCGAAGCACGCCATCAGCTTGGCCACGGCCTTGTCGAAATTGGCGCGCAGGAACCCGGTCAGGAACGGATTCTTGAATTCGAAATCCATGTCGAGCGACGCTTTGCAGCCGCCGGGCATGCCCATAAAATCCGCATCCTCGAACGTCCAGCGACAAACAAGCTTCTTGAAGGGGCCACGTAGCAGGACGATATCGATCGTTCGCCCTTCAGCGTCCCGCGTTACCCGCGTCGAGAACCTTTCCGATAGAAACTTGAAGCCGACACCGGCCTCGGCATCCATACGCGTCACCGTGTCCGACATCGTGGTGCGATTGGTCACACGCATCGACGTTATCCACGGAATATAGTCCGGATACTTTTCGACATCACCGACCATTTCGAACAGCTTGTCGGCGGCAAACGGCAGGACGCGATCGAAATTGACCCGGGTCATTATTTCGCCTTGGCCGCACGAGCAGCGCGCAGACGCTCGAAATCCTCACCGGCGTGGTGTGACGACCGGGTCAGCGGCGACGACGACACCATCAGGAAGCCCTTGGCACGGGCGATAGCCTCATAAGCCTTGAACTCGTCCGGCGTAACGAAGCGGTCGATGGCGGCGTGCTTGCGCGTCGGCTGCAGGTATTGGCCGATAGTGATGAAATCGATGCCGGCCGAACGCATATCGTCCATGACCTGCATCACTTCTTCGCGCGTTTCGCCCAGACCGACCATGATGCCGGACTTGGTGAACTGCTGCGGATCGCGTTCCTTGACGCGCTCCAGCAGACGCAGGCTATGATAATAGCGCGCACCAGGGCGGATCTTGAGATAGTTGCGCGGGACGGTTTCGAGATTGTGGTTGAACACGTCCGGCTTGGCGTCGATGACGATCTCGGCCGCGCCGTCCTTGCGCAGGAAGTCCGGCGTCAGGATCTCGACCGTGGTCGACGGCGACTGGGTACGGATCTGGCGGATGACTTCCGCGAAGTGCTGCGCACCACCGTCGGCCAGGTCGTCGCGATCGACCGAGGTGATGACGACATGCGACAGCTTCATCAATGCGACCGTCTCGCCGACACGGCGCGGTTCATCGGCATCCAGGGCCTGCGGTAAACCGGTCTTGACGTTACAGAAGGCACACGCACGCGTACAGGTGTCCCCCATGATCATGATGGTTGCGTGGTTTTTCGACCAGCACTCGCCGATATTCGGGCAGGCCGCCTCTTCGCACACGGTCACCAACTTGGCATCGCGCACGATTTTTTGTGTCTCGTTATAGCCCGAAGAGCCCGGGGCGCGAACGCGCAGCCAGTCGGGCTTCTTCAGGATCGGCGAATCGGGACGATTCTGCTTTTCGGGATGACGCAGTTCTCGCGCCACGGGGTCGACGCGATTAATAAGAGTGACCATAGCTCAACACTTGCAAAAAGTGGCCGGACCCAAAGACCTGATGGCATTGGACCGCGCAACCATGCGCGAACCCTCCGACGTCTGAAGGCCATAAATGAGGGTATTGGCCCGCAATATCAAGTCAAATTCGGTAAGCGCGCATGAGGCCCGGCGTGAGCATAATTGAATTTTTATATATCGCTGCGCCGCGGTAGCCGTCGCCTGGCAAATCGACTATGCTGGCCCCATGTCCCGCAGCCTAACCCCATCACGCGTCATCGCCACTTTTGCGCTTGCCCTTGGGCTGGTCGCCGGAGCGAGCGGTTGCGGCAGGGTCGAACAGGCAGCCAAGGACATGCAGCCCGGCAAGGCCTTTCTCGATAGCCAGATCCCGCCCGGCCTGTCGCCACAGTACTTCCCGCCGCAGGGTTTTGTCTGGGGCGCCTACCGCGCCTCCGGCTTGCCCGAGGCCCGCTACGGTGTCGCCTCACCGCCGGTCAATCCGCGTGCCCAGGTGCTGATCCTGGCCGATGCCGACTATCCGGCCGAATCCTATTTCGAACTGGCCAATCAGTTGCTGGCAGATGGCTACGGCGTCTGGCTGTTCGAAGGCCCAGGCCAGGGGGGAGCGGGTCATTACCTTCTGCAAAGTCAAAGTGTTTTCACGCGCAGTTATCATGACGGACAACTGTCCGCCCTGTCCTTCGTTCACGATATCGTCCATCCGACACAGGACAAGCCGCTGTTCATCGTCGGGACAGGCTTTAGCGCGCTGAACGCCCTGTCCCTGTCGACGACGTCGCGCGACAAGTCCCTGGCGGGCTTTATCGCCTATCAGCCCTATCTGGGCGGCGACATCGCCCGTGGCACCGAATGGCATCGCGATGCTGCCATCCCGACCTATTGGGGGACGATCGCCCAGGCCTGGCAGATGTCCAATCCAGACCTGCGTCTGCGCATCAAGAGCGATACCTGGCAGCAGCAGACCCGCAAGGCATTTGCCGATCTCAACAGCCTGCATCTGCCGGTGGTTTCTCTGACGGCGCAGGCCGCGCCGGTCCTGATCATCGAGCCGCGGGACGCCCCAGCCGCCGACGACACGGGGGCGTCCGCCCTGTGCGCCCGCCTGTCGCATTGCCGCACCCTGGTGACATCGGGCCCTGAGACCCTGGGCGACGAGGTTTCCGGCTTTATCCACGCGCAGATGCCTGCGGCTGGATGAGGCCCACAAATACCGCTCGACACAATCCAGGCGCGTTAATTTACATAATGCAACAGGCAAGTAATACCGCCTTTAACCCTGTTTGCCCACCCAATATTAAAGAAGATTTGAGAGGATAGCCGCACAGAAACCGGGGACCCTGCCCTTGCTGCGCCTTCTTTCTCGCCTTCGCACCAACATTTCCGGCAATGCCGCTGTTGTCGTCGCCCTCTCACTGCCGGTCGTCATGGCCGGGGTCGGTGGCGCCGTTGACTTCAGCCGCTCAGTCCAGTTGCGCATGGAACTGCAGGACGCGGCCGATGTCGCCAGCCTGGGCGCCGTCGCGATCAATTCCCCGGGGTACAAGGCCGGCCTGGCCATGAACGGCGACGGGCAGGTGCCGGCCGGCGTCGCCTCGGCCCTCAGTGTCTTCTACAGCGACTATCAAAATCATGACGACCTGGTCGGCGTAACCCCTGGCGCCACGGTCATGAAAACCGGTTCGACCCTTGTCGCCAAGGTCGATGTCGCTGCCACTTACAAGCCTTACCTGCTGGGCCTGGCCGGGGTCAGCAAGGTCAATGTCAGCGTCACCTCGACGGCGTCGGCGACGGTCCCGCCCTACATCGATTTCTATCTGCTGCTCGACAACAGTCCGTCGATGGGCGTAGGGGCGACGACCAAGGATATCAATGTCATGGTCTCCAATACCTCCGACCAGTGCGCTTTTGCCTGCCACGAGGACGACAAGCCGGGGGCGGACTACTACGCCAAGGCCAAGACCCTGGGGGTTACGACACGTATCGACGTCGTCCGCCAGGCGACGCAGAACCTGATGGCAACCGCGGCATCGACCCAGAGCATCAATAACCAGTACCGCATGGCCACCTACGACTTCGGCAAGTCGGCCAATACGATCGACTCCATGGCGCCGACCGCCTATCAGGTGGGCGCCCTGACCGGCGACCTTACCTCTGCGGCCAGCAATGCGGCAGGTATCGACCTGATGACCATTCCGTATCAGGGGTACAATTCCGATCGGATCACCAGCTTCAATTCGGTCCTGACCAGTATGAACAATATCATCCCGGCGGCCGGGTCCGGCATGGCGGCCTCCACGCCACAAAAGGTTCTTTTCTTCGTCTCGGACGGCGCCAACGACTCATACGACTGCAACTACTCCAACGGCAATTCGTGCCGCCGCATTACACCGCTCGACACCACCATGTGCAAGGCGCTGAAGGACCGCGGCGTGCGCATCGCCGTCCTGTACACCACCTACCTGCCGCTGCCGACCAACAGCTTCTATAACCAGTACATGGCGAAATACATCACCCCGGTCTCGCAACTGGCGGCGCAGATGCAGACCTGCGCCAGCCCGGGGCTGTATTTCGAGGTCAGTCCCAGCCAGGGGATTTCCGACGCCATGACCGCCCTGTTCAAGCGCGTCATCACCGTAGTCCGTATCAACGCCTGATAGACCACCAGTAACGGGATGGGTCACTTGGGAAGATCGCGAAAACGTCGCAAGCTTCCCTTTGACCGGGCGAAGGTATCAGCTATTATGTCCGTTTGTTGCAGCGCGCCTCGTCAGAAGGACGCTGCGTTAGGGCGGTGGTTTCGATCGCGGGCGATGGCTCGGGACGGCCGCGCCAGTGGGGAGAAGCAAGCGCATGAAGCGCGAGTGGAAAAAACGCGAATTCGCGGAAAAAGACCTGAATCTTTCTCTGTTCGAAGCCCTGGTCGAAGCCCAGTCGGTGCATGGCGCCGGCAAGATCATCATCGAAGACCAGGAACGCAAACCGATGAGCTACGGCATGTTCCTAGCGGGCTCTTTCGCCCTGGCCAGCCTGCTCAAGCGCCATCTTGGCGACGAAGAGCGCATCGGCCTGATGCTGCCGACCTCGCTGGGCGGCGCCATGTGCTTCTGGGCCATGCACGCCATGGGCAAGGCACCGGTCATGATCAACTTCACCGCCGGCCAGGCCAATATCAAGGCGGCCGCGCACGTCGCCGGCATCAAGACCGTGTTGAGTTCGCGCCGCTTCGTCGATAACGCCAAACTGGAAGACCTTGTCGAATCGATGCGCGATTATGTCCGCGTCATCTATCTCGACGACATCCGCAAGGAACTGAATCTCGGCGACAAGCTTTATGCCGCCGCGGCGTCGAAAATGCCGCTGCTGTTCGCCGCAAAGAAGAAGCCGGACGATATCGGCGTCATCCTGTTCACCTCGGGCAGCTTCGGCAGCCCACGCGGCGTGGTGCTCACGCAACGCAACCTGGTCGCCAACTGTCGCCAGATCGAATCTCATATCGCGCTCAAGCCGGAATGGATCGCCTTCAACCCGATGCCGATCTTCCATTCGCTGGGTTTGACCGGCGGCGTCATCCTCCCGCTGTTGTCCGGCCTGCGCAGCTTCCAGTATCCGTCGCCTCTGCACGTCAAGCAGATCCCAGGCCTGCTGAAAGATACTCACGCCTCCCTGCTCTTCTCGACCGATACCTTCGTCAACCAGTACGCCCGCCAGGGCGATCCGGAAGACTTCGCATCGCTGGAATTCGTCGTCTGCGGCGCCGAAAAGGTCCGCGACGAAACCCACACCCTGTTCCGGACCCAGTTCAACGGCCTGCCGATCCTCGAAGGCTACGGCGTGACCGAATGCTCGCCGGTCGTGGCCGTCAACTTCCCTGACAACAATCACTACGGCACGGTCGGCGCCCCCCTGCCCGGCATTGAAACCCGCCTGGAGGCCGTCGAAGGCATCAAGGAAGGCGGCCGCCTCTATGTCCGTGGGCCGAACGTCATGGCCGGTTATCTCAATGCCGATGCACCGGATGTCATCGACGCGCCGAAGGACGGCTGGCACGACACCGGCGACATCGTCACCTTTGACGAAGGCGGCTTTATCAAGATCCTCGGCCGAGCCAAGCGCTTCGCCAAGATCGCCGGCGAGATGGTCTCCCTGACGGCCGTCGAACGAATCGCCGAAGAGGTATGGCCGGACAATCGCCACGCCGTTATAGCCGTGTCGGACGACAAGAAGGGTGAGCGCCTTATCCTTATCACCGACAAGACCGATGCCGACGTCTCGCGCCTGGCCAGTTGGGCCAAGGAAAACGGCACGCCCGCCCTGGCCGTTCCGAAGAAGATCCTGAAGGTCGAATCCGTACCGGTTCTCGGTTCCGGCAAGACGGATTACGTCACCTTGCAAAAGCTGGCTGAGGTGGATGCCCGCGCGGCGTAACATCAGCTCAAGCCCCGCATGGCTCCCGAGAAGCGCGTGCAGGCCGTTGGATAACATCCAAATTCCCGCCCTGCGCGTAATGCGATCGGGAAGGCCATCACCGCTGCCGGCAGCGGGCGTATTCACTTGCCTTTTTTCAAATCAACCCTATCGTTAAATGTTGCCGACGCAGTTAAGCATTATTTTTATACCGTAATTTCCAGTCTCCGTTAGTGTATAGCCATGACCGACATCGACGATGTCCTGCTTGTCCTCGCCGAACCTAATCGCCGCCGTATCATCGAGGCGCTAAGCGGCAGAGCTTTACGCGCCGGAGAACTTGCGGAAAAAGTCGGGCTGACACCCGCCGCCCTCAGCCGGCACCTGCGCACCCTGAAGGCGAACGGGCTGATCGAGGAAATCTCGCTGCAGCACGATGCCCGCGTTCGTATCTATAGCCTGCAACCCGATCCGCTGATGCGCCTGCGTGCCTGGCTGAATGAAACCGAGACCCGGTGGACACGGCAGTTGCCTAGCTTCGGCGGCTTCGATTTTCTGTCGCCGAACTAGAGCACTTCCCGACAAAGTGGACGCCACTTTTCGGATAAGAAGTGCGACAAAACAAAATGCTAGAGCAATTTCTCAGATCAGATTGATCGGGAAAGGCTCTAGCTGAAAATATAGTCGCAAGGCCCCCTGTTCGACAGGGTTGAGTCATGCTGTGATACCTCTTCAAGAGGTTTTCATGGACAATTCGCAACGCGCTGTCGGCCCGGATATTCTCCGGGGCCTGGCCATTCTGCTGGTCCTCACCACACATTTTCCCGGCGATCATTTTCCGCCGGTTTTTGCCGACTATATCCAGCCCTTCGGCTGGCTGGGAGTCGATATCTTCTTCGTCCTCAGCGGCTATCTCATCGGCACAGAACTGATGCGGCCTGTCCATGCCGGCAAGGCTCCGGATTTGCGCGTCTTCTATATCAAGCGCCTGTTCCGCATCCTCCCGGTCTTCTGGCTGATCGTCGCCCTCTATTTTGCCTTTCCAATACTGCAGGAAGGCCCCACGATCGCGCCGCCCTGGCGCTTCCTGACGTTTACGCTGAATTTCGGTCTCGATATCCGCACCGAACGCACCTTCAGCCACGCCTGGTCGCTGTGCGTCGAGGAGCACTTCTATCTCGTTCTACCGGTGTTGATCCTGCTGTTCCGCCGGGCGCGCCAGATCTGGTTGCCCTTCGTTTGCGCTGCGGTCGTCCTGGTCGGCGGCTTGATCCTGCGCCATCATCTGTGGACCGTATGGCAGGCCGAGGGCGGCCAGCCTGTCGATTTCCTCAAGCTGATCTATTATCCGAGCTATTGCCGCATCGATGGCCTGCTGATGGGCGTCTGCCTGGCCGCCGCACGCCTGTTTTATCCGGCAACGTACGAGCGCATTGCCAGGCCCTTCATCACCCTTCCGCTGGCCGCGGTCTGCCTGGGTGTCACCGGCTATCTCAATCTTCAAACCGGCCAGATCCTCACCGAGATCGGCAGCACGATCTTCTATCCGCTGTTTTCGCTCGGCATAGCCTGTCTGCTGTCGGCCGTCCTGGACTGCGAAGCTTTCGTGCGCCCCGCCCGCTGGACCGGTATAGGCTTTATCGCCGCCATCTCCTACAGCCTCTACCTGTCGCAGAAGATTACCATGCACGTCGACAAGCTGTTGTTGCCCGAAGCGTGGCTGACCGGATGGAGTGGCATTGCCATATTCTATGTCACCACGATCGCCGTTGGCGCCGGTCTGTATTTTGCCGTCGAACGGCCTTTCATGCTGCTGCGTCGGCGGGCCTTAAGTCACTTTCAAAGCGCAAATGAAAAGCCGCTGGTAAGCAGCAACTGAAATCCGGGACAGCCCGATAACCCGGATTTGCAGTCCGTGTCAGAGATCAGGTCAGCACCGGCACAAGATCCGGGTCGCTTTTGGCCATGGCGCGGCGGTAGGCCGGCCGGGCACCGATGCGCTGAAGGTAGGCGCGGATCGCCGGATAGGGCAACAGGTCAACAGGCGTAAACAATCGCATGGTCGTCAGAGAAAAGACGATCATGATGTCGGCGGCGGTGAAGTCAGGCCCGGCGAGATAGTCATGCTGCGTCAGACGCTCCTCAACCATTGCAAACACCGCATCGACACGCCCTTGTGTCGCGGCGAGGACGGGATGGTCGGGCGCCAGCCCGCAGCGGCGGACCGTCAGCAGCCGCAGCATGGCCGGCTGCAAATTGCCGTTGGCGAAGTGAAAGGCATACAGGTAGTCAGCAAAGGCGGGGTCATCCGGCCCGTACTGCAGCCGCCCGGCGCCGTGCCGGGCCAGGAGGAATTCGACAATGGCGGCCGACTCCGCCAGCATCAGCCCGTCGATCTCGATGACCGGCGCTGCGCCTAGCGGATGTAGGGCCTTGAGCGCGGGAGGCGCCAGGCGCGTCAAGGGATCGCGCACATAGGTCTGAAGTGTGTACGGAATATCGAGTTCCTCGCACAGCCAGACGATCCGCTCGGATTGCCCCAGGCCGAGGTGGTGAATGGTCAGCATGATCATGTCCTTCCGGATGTGCGGCCACGTCCGTGGCCGCGAATATCGCTCGGCAGGTAGCCGAAGCGGGCGTGAAAGCGCGCCGCGAACCGCGAGGCGGAGGCGTATCCGGCGGCCAGCGCAATGTGCAACACCGGCGCGTCGGTGTTCTGCAGAAGCGCCAGGGCGTGCGACATGCGGATATCCTGCAGCAGGTCGCGAAAGACAACGCCTTCGGCCTCGAGCCTGCGGCGCAATGTCGGCATACTGGTTGCCATAGTGTGCGCTACGGCTTCCATGGACCACGGGTGCGCCGGATCGGTAGCCAGCAGGCGGCGCACCCGTTGGCTTGTCGACGGCGCAAAACGAAAGCTCCGCGCGTCAAGCCACAGGAGAATTTCCTGCAACCGGTTGGTGGCTACGCTTGCCGGGACATCATCGACATCCCCCAGCCCGTCGAAGGCCCGGTAATAGGCGGCCCGAAACGTGTCGCCCAATTGGCTATGCAAGGTCACCGGCGGCCCATAGACACCCGCATGGCCGCCGAGGTCCTGACGGTTAGCGGACATCAGTTCGTCGGACCAGCAGATCCACAAGGCCCGGTACGTGCCGCTGCGGCCGGGCGTATTGGAGATGTCGACACGCTCGCCGGCCGTCAGGGCGAGGGACTCACCGGGCCCAGCTATGCATTCACCGCCCGACCAGCGAATACGCTTGTGGCCCTCCTGCACCAGGATCAGGGTCGCCGCCCCAACCACGATATGATGCGAGGTCAGGTCGGAGCGTTGAATTATGTGGCCGGCGGCGCCGACACCTGGCCGCACCAGGACCGTTCGTGGCCCGGTCGACAGCCGCACTTCGCCTGTTGCGCCATCCGCCATTCTGAACACCTCCCGTTTCATCCGCCCCAGCTTACCATCAATCGCGCCTCGCCGAGCCTGTGCATGTGGGTGACAAACCCGACCATGGTGCCGCCGGCATCGTCCGGCACCGGCAGGACGTCGACCGAAACGGCATGCAGGGTAAGGACATAGCGGTGGCTTTCCCCCGGTGGCGGCGCCGCACCCAAATAGGTATGGATGCCGGCGTCGTTTCGCATCTGCCGCGCGCCGAACGGCAAGGGCACGGTATCCGTCCCTGCCCCCGGGCGCAATTCGGTGGCATACGGCGGAATATCGACCACCACCCAGTGCCAGAAACCGGATCCCGTCGGCGCGTCCGGATCGTAGACCGTCAGCACAAGGCTCTTCGTGCCGTCAGGCACGCCGTCCCAGGCCAGATGGGGCGAACGGTTATCTCCGTTATGGCCGAAGCCATTGGCGGTGTGCATTGGAAGAAGCGAACCGCCGTCGCGAAGCTCGGTGCTGAAAAGCCGGAAAGTCATATCTGCCTCATATCGCTGGAATAACGATATGTGTTTTGTCACACCCGCTCTGCGTCATCGCGCCACCGGCGCTCGATCTGTGTGCCGTTGCGCTCATCGCCGCACTCAATCCCGCCCCGAAACTTCACTTGCAGATGGCAAATCTATTTTCATTTGCATTTCACAAGCAACGATATGCTTGCATTTTAAAAGTCTTATGTTCGGGTAACAAAAAGCCCGCCCCGGAAACCGGAGCGGGCTGATTTTCAACGACTGGCTGAAAGATCAGAGATTGATCATGCGACCGTCGGCATCGAGCGAAGCCTCAAGGATGGCTTCCGACATGGTCGGATGCGGGAAGACCGTACCCTGCAAATCTTCTTCGGTCGCCTCCATGGTGATCGCCAGGCAGAAGCCCTGGATCATTTCGGTGACATTGGCGCCGATCATGTGGGCACCGAGAAGTGCGCCTGTCTTTTTGTCGAAGACCACCTTGCAGAAACCGCCCGGTTCGCCGGCGGCAATTGCCTTGCCGTTGGCCTTGAACGGGAAGCGGCCGACCTTGACGTCGAAGCCCTTGTCCTTGGCGCCCTGTTCGGTCAGGCCGACACTGGCCACTTCCGGCGTGGCATAGGTACAGCCCGGAATCGGCGGATTGAGGTTGGACAGCTTCTTGCCGGCCATATAGTCGACGGCATGAATGGCTTCGTGCGAAGCCTTGTGCGCCAGCCAGGGCGGACCGGCGCAGTCGCCGATGGCGTACAGGCCCTTCACATTGGTCTTGCCATGGCTGTCGTTCTTGATGTGACCGCGGTCCATTTCGACACCCAGCTTTTCCAGACCGATGTTTTCAGTGTTGGCGACGATACCGACCGCAACGATGCAGCCTTCCGCCGTCAGCACTTCCGACTTGCCGGCAACTTCAACCGATACCGACACGCCGTCCTTGGACTTTTCGACCTTGGTGACCTTGGCGCCGATACGGAACTTGAAGCCACGCTTTTCGAATGCCTTCTGGGCCTCGGCCGACACTTCCTTGTCCTCGACGGGCAGGATGCGATCCAGCGCCTCGACAACGGTGACGTCTGCGCCGAGCGAACGGTAGAAGCTGGCGAATTCGATGCCGATGGCACCGGAGCCGATAACGACCAGCGACTTGGGCATGCGGTTGGGCGATAAGGCGTTGCGGTATGTCCAGATACGGTCGCCGTCCGAAACCGCGCCGATGGCGGGGATTTCGCGGGCGCGGGCGCCGACGGCCAGCATCACATTCTTGGCCTCGACGACCTGTTCACCGCCCTTGGTAAGCTTGACGGTGACCTTGGGGGCGTCCTTGCCGGGTTCCAGCGTGGCGAAGCCTTCGATCACATCGATCTTGTTCTTCTTCATCAGGTAGCCAACGCCGCTGTTGAGCTGCTTGGCGACCGCACGTGAACGCGCGACGACCTTTTCGAAGTCGAAGCCGGGATTGGCGCCGGTCAGGCCGTAGTCGCCCAGGTGATTGATCTTGTCAAACACCTCGGCCGACTTCAGCAGGGCCTTTGTCGGGATACAGCCCCAGTTGAGGCAGATACCGCCGAGCAGTTCACGCTCGACGATGGCAACCTTCATGCCGTTCTGCGAGGCGCGGATAGCGCCTTCGTAGCCGCCCGGGCCGGAGCCGATAACAACGAGATCATAAGTCATTGTTTTCAGCTCCTTACGCCAGCATCTTGATGGGATCTTCGATCAGCGGCTTGAAGGCGCTGATGAATTTCGCACCGATCGAACCGTCGACGACGCGGTGGTCGCAGGTCAGGGTCACCGTCATAACGGTGGCGATGGCCAGTTGACCGTTCTTGACGACCGGACGTGGTTCCCCGGCGCCGACCGACATGATACAGCCCTGCGGCTCGTTGATGATCGAGTTGAACGACTTGATGCCGAACATGCCCAGGTTGGACACCGAGAAGGTGCCGCCCTGGAATTCCTCGGGCTTCAGTTTGCGGTCGCGGGCGCGCTGCGCCAGATCCTTCATTTCCTTGGCAATATCGGCCAGGGACTTGGTTTCCGCCTTGCGTACGATCGGCGTGATCAGGCCGCCATCGATGGCCACGGCGACAGCGATGTCGGCATTGTGGTGCATGGCGATGCCTTCCGGCGTGTAGGACGCATTGGCTTCCGGCACCTGCTTCAGGGCCAGGGCCACCGCCTTGATGATCATGTCGTTGACGCTGACCTTCACGCCGCGCGATTCGAGCGCCGTGTTGATCTTGGCCCGTGCCGCCAGCAGGTTATCGAGTTCGATGTCGATGGTCAGCGGGAAGTGCGGGATGTCGCGGAACGATTCGGTCATGCGGCGGGCAATGACCTTGCGCATGCCGTCGAGCGGGACCAGGTCGTAGGAACCGGCGGGGATACCCATCTGTTCCAGGCTCTGGACCTTGCGCGGCTCGGCCGAGGACGCAGCGGCGGCAGGCGCCTTGGCGCCGCCCGACTTCTGGGCCTCTTCGATATCGCGCTTGATGATACGGCCGTGCGGGCCGGTGCCCTTGACGGACTTCAGGTCGAGACCGGCCAGCGTCGCCAGGCGGCGCGCCAGCGGCGAAGCCGCAACGCGCGAACCCGAAGACGCAACAGGCGCGGCAGCGGCAGGCGTCGGCGTCGCGACAGGTGCGGCCTTGGCGTCGGCAATCTGCGCCGTTTCCTGCTTTGCCGTTTCCGCAACCGCATTGGCGGCAGCCGGAGCCGCCTTCGGCGCCGGAGCGGCGTCACCGCCATCCAGGCGAGCGATCGGCGTATTGACCTTCACGCCTTCGGTGCCGGCGGCAACGAGGATCTCGGTCACCTTGCCTTCATCGACGGCTTCGACTTCCATTGTCGCCTTGTCGGTTTCGATCTCGGCGATGACATCGCCGGCCGAAACCGTGTCGCCAACCTTGACGTGCCACTTGGCGAGAATACCCTCTTCCATCGTCGGAGAGAGCGCCGGCATAAGAATATCGGTCATCTGTCCCTCTTAGCGATAGGTCACGGCCTTGACGGCCTTGACGATCTTTTCGACGCTCGGAACCGTAAGGGCTTCGAGATTGGCGGCATACGGCATCGGCACGTCTTCCTGGTGGACACGCAGCGGCGGTGCATCCAGGTCGTCGAACGCGTGTTCGACGACGCGCGCAGCGACTTCGGCGCCGACGCCCATCGGACCCCAGCCTTCTTCGACGGTGACCAGACGGTTGGTCTTCTTCACCGAGGCGATGATGGTGTCGGTGTCGAGCGGGCGCAGGGTGCGCAGGTTGATGACCTCGACGTCGATGCCTTCGGCGGCCAGTTGCTCGGCAGCCTTGAGGGCGAAGCCGACCATGCGCGAGTGGGCGGTGATGGTGACATCCTTGCCTTCGCGCTGGATTTTGGCTTTGCCGATCGGCAGGACGAAGTCTTCGACGTCCGGGATTTCGAACTCGTTGCCGTACATCATCTCGTGTTCGAGGAAGACGATCGGGTTCGGATCGCGAATGGCGGCCTTGAGCAGGCCCTTGGCATCGGCGGCGTCATACGGCGCGATGACCTTCAGGCCGGGAACCTGCGCGTACCAGGCCGAATAGTCCTGGCTATGCTGGGCGGCGACGCGGGCAGCCGCACCGTTCGGGCCGCGGAAGACGATCGACGACTTGATCTGGCCACCGGACATATACAGCGTCTTGGCGGACGAGTTCAGGATATGGTCGATGGCCTGCATGGCGAAGTTGAAGGTCATGAACTCGATGATCGGCTTCAGACCGGCCATGGCCGCACCCGAACCGACACCGGCAAAGCCCATTTCGGTGATCGGCGTGTCGATGACACGACGGTCGCCGAACTCCTGCAGCAGGTCGCGCGAGACCTTGTAGGCGCCCTGGTACTGGGCGACTTCCTCGCCCATCAGGAAGACCTTGTCGTCGCGGCGCATTTCTTCGGCCATTGCGTCACGCAGGGCGTCGCGCACGGTGATCTTCACCATCGGCGTGCCTTCCGGGACTTCCGGATCGTTCTGCGGCTTGGCGGCAACAGGTGCTGCGGCGGGCGCAGCAGCTTCGACCGGCGCAGGCGCCGCGGGTGCGGCAGCTTCCGCCTTGGCCGGCGCCGGCGATGCCGAGGCGCCGCCTTCGAGACGGGCGATCGGCGTGTTGACCTTGACGCCTTCGGTGCCGGCTTCGATCAGGATGGCCTCGATCTTGCCTTCGTCGACGGCTTCGACTTCCATCGTCGCCTTGTCGGTTTCGATTTCGGCGATGGCCTGACCGGCGGTGACTTCGTCACCAACCTTGACCAGCCACTTGGCGAGCGTGCCCTCTTCCATCGTCGGAGAGAGGGCGGGCATAAGAATGTCAGTCATGGAGAATTATGCCTCGAGATAAACGTCGGTGTACAGTTCGGAAGGATCGGGCTCGGGGCTGGTCTGGGCGAACTCGACCGCCTCCAGCACGATAGCCTTGATCTCGGTGTCGATGGCCTTGATCTCGTCTTCGGCCACGCCCTGTTGTTCCAGCATCGTCTTGATGTGGTCGATCGGGTCACGGGTCGTCTTGACGGTATCGACCTCTTCCTTGGTGCGGTACTTGGCCGGGTCGGACATGGAGTGACCACGATAGCGGTAGGTCTTCATTTCCAGGATGTACGGGCCCTTGCCCGAACGGGCGTGCTCGGCGGCGCGCTCTGCCGCTTCCTTGACGGCGAACACGTCCATGCCGTCGACGGTTTCGCCCGGAATGCCGAACGAGGCGCCGCGTTGCGACAGGTTGACCGTCGCCGAGGCACGGGCCAGCGAGGTGCCCATGGCGTATTCGTTGTTTTCGATCACGTACACGACCGGCAGCTTCCACAGCTGGGCCATGTTGAAGCTTTCGTAGACCTGGCCCTGGTTGGCAGCGCCATCACCGAAATAGGTGAAGGAGACATTGCCGTTGTTCTGGTACCAGTCGGCAAAGGCCAGGCCGGTGCCGAGCGACACC
The DNA here is from genome assembly GCA_965246725.1 of Asticcacaulis sp. GTDB lineage: Bacteria > Pseudomonadota > Alphaproteobacteria > Caulobacterales > Caulobacteraceae > Asticcacaulis. The sequence continues at coordinate 149,656 of CBDFFG010000008.1, read as the reverse complement.
TGGGCGCCGACGATGCCGTGGCCGCCGAAGAAGCCGGCTTCGATGTCGAACATGTGCATCGAACCGCCCTTACCCTTGGACGAACCACCGATACGACCGGTCAGTTCGGCCATGACGGCCTTGGGGTCCATGCCGGCGGCCAGCATATGGCCGTGGTCGCGATAACCGGTGATAACCTGATCGCCCTTGTTGGCGGCGGCATACATGCCGACGGCAACGGCTTCCTGGCCGATATACAGGTGGCAGAAGCCGCCGATAAGGCCCATGCCGTAAAGCTGGCCGGCACGCTCTTCGAAGCGGCGGATCAGGACCATTTCACGGTAGTACTTCAGCAGATCGTCCTTAGACGTATTGCGCAGTGCAGGGCTGCCTGCCCCACCGTCGCTGGGGTTGGCCTTGGTCTGGGCGGCACGCGCCATGGACACCTCCTCATTTGTAAGTCAACCGGCCGATACGGGGAGGTTCGGCCGTGAAAATCCCGCGCGCGATTGCGCAGCGCGGGTACGCCTAAACACAATACATACGGTACCACCGCGTGCGTGAAGGCCACTCCCCTTTAGGAGAAGCGTGCCTTCGCGTAAAGTGGTATTACAGGGTCAGGAATTGGCTGCCTGGTCGCTGGAATAGCGAATAACATAGGCCTTGGGCTCGGACAGGCCGAGCAGCAGGCGCGCACGCTCTTCAAGTAGATCCTTGGAAAGGTTGTCGGTGCGCAGGTATTTAGCGCGAGCCTCAAGATCAGCGCGTTGCGTCTTGAGTTGCGCCAGCTGATGTTCCTTGACGACCAAGTCGCGATCGCGGGATTCCTGAGAAAAGAACCCCTTGTCACCTGTCAGATACTGAACGCAGACATAGGTGAGGACAAGTGCGATAAGAGCAGTGGGCACATAGGGCCGTAATCTGAACAACACGACTTGCACCCTTTCTTGAGCAGGAATACGCGACTTCGGCCAGTTTTCCGCCCTCAGGGTTAACAAACTGTTGCTAAACATGTCATGTGATCGACAAAAATTTATCGAAATCAATGGTTACCGCGCACGCGAAATCACGTCGTTTTTATCAAAGCTGTCAAAATATGCCCCGTGCGACAGCGAAACGAATCCCTGAATACTTGAACACCTGTTGAAATTCGGCACTCGCATGTTGACGCAGACGTCAATTATCATCTTGTCCTGCCCCATCATGCAAAAAGCCCCGCCCTTTCGGGCGAGGCTTTCACAACAGGTAGGTACTGTTTTCAGGCTCAGCAGCGGATAACGCCGACGCCGGCATAGACGGCTTCGTCGTCGAGCATCGATTCGATGCGCAGCAGCTGGTTGTACTTGGCCAACCGGTCCGAACGGGCCAGCGAGCCGGTCTTGATCTGACCGCAGTTCATGGCGACGGCCAGATCGGCAATCGTCGAGTCTTCGGTTTCACCCGAACGGTGCGACATGACGCTGGTATAGCCGGCGCGGTGGGCCATATCGACTGCGTCCATGGTTTCCGACAGGGTGCCGATCTGGTTGACCTTGACCAGGATCGAGTTGGCCATGCCTTCGACAATGCCGGTTTCCAGACGGTCCGGATTGGTGACGAACAGATCGTCGCCGACCAGCTGGATACGGTCGCCCAGGGCTTCGGTCAGGCCCTTCCAGCCTTCGTAGTCGTCTTCGGCCATACCGTCTTCGATCGAGCAGATCGGGAAGGCGTCGGCCAGCTTGACGAGATAGTCGACCATGCCGACGTGATCGAGAATCTTCTTCTCGCCGGTCATGTTGTACTTGCCGTCCTTGAAGAACTCGGTCGAGGCCACGTCCATGGCCAGCCAGAAGTCGGAACCGGCCTTGTAACCGGCCTGCTCGCCGGCCTTCATGATGAAGCTGAGGGCTTCTTCGGCCGAGGCCAGATTCGGGGCGAAGCCGCCTTCGTCACCGACATTGGTGTTGTGGCCGGCTTGCTTGAGGGCCTTTTTCAGGCTGTGGAAGATTTCCGCACCCATGCGCAGGGCTTCCGAGAAGGTTTCGGCACCGGCCGGAACGATCATGAATTCCTGGATATCGATGGGGTTATCGGCGTGGGCGCCGCCATTGATGATGTTCATCAGCGGCACCGGCAGGACACGAGCCGACAGGCCGCCGACATACTTGTACAGCGGCAGGCCGGACGACAGGGCGGCGGCGCGCGCCGTGGCCAGGGAGACGCCGAGGATGGCGTTGGCGCCCAGGCGCGCCTTGTTCGGCGTGCCGTCGAGATTGATCAGGACCTGGTCGAGGCGACGCTGGTCGAGGGCTTCGAAACCCGAAATGGCTTCGAAGATTTCGCCGTTGACGGCGTCGACGGCCTGGCGGACGCCCTTGCCACCGTAGCGCTTGGGATCGTTGTCGCGCTTTTCGACGGCTTCGTGAGCGCCGGTCGAGGCGCCCGACGGCACGGCGGCGCGGCCGAACGAACCGTCTTCGAGGGTGACGTCGACTTCGACCGTGGGATTGCCACGCGAGTCGAGGATTTCACGGGCGACGATGTCGATAATTTCGGGCATGGGGGAGTCCTGCGGTTAAGACGGTTCAGCTTGCGCAGGGGCTTTAGCAAGGTGCGTCGGCAGTGGCAAGCCTAGGCTGGCGGGCCGGTCACAAAGTCGGCGTCATAAGGATCACCTTCCGCAAAAGACGACCGGAAGGGAATATGGCGTATGGACGGCCACGGCAAATCCCTGTCGCCCGCCTCGCGCCGCAGGTAATCGTCGAGGTTGGCGCCATAATAGATGATATCGGCCTGATAGACCGAGAAGACCGGATTCCCCACGGCATGTGGCTGTTCCGGCAGGTAGCGGTGGCCATACAGAGGAATCAGTTTGGGGGCGCCCGCTAGTCTGGCGCGCAGGATATCCGCCCTTTCTTCAAGTGGGGCCGGCCACTCTCCCCAATCGGCAGGCCACCAGTCACTGTGCTCTATGTCAAAGAGAAGCCCCTCGAACGGCCATGCCATGGCCTGGCGGATATCCATATTGTCGGTTCGCCAGTCACAATGGAAAAGACTGTGGCGTTCGCTGAGCCTGTCACGAAGATCGGCGGAAACGTCAGATCGTACCTGTCCTGTGCCCGATCAAGTTCCGAGGCCGTATATGCCGGAAACCATTCGGTCATGCCTATGCCTCCTTTTACCAACGATGATTAGCACTCCTCTGGTATCCGGACAACGCAATCACCTTCCCTTGCCCAGCGCCCAGTAGAGGCCGTGCGTATAGTTGATGGCGGCGACGCTCAGGTGATCCTCGCCATCGACGACATGGCTTTCGACCGTCAGGTGCGGATAGTGACGCGAAGCCAGTTCTCCGGCAAAACCGCGCATATCGCCGACCATGTCACGCGATGCATTATATCGCGGCCCGTTGCCGGTGGTCTCGAAACCTCCAACCGACATGTAAACCCGTGCCGGCAAGTCCTTATGTAATCTGGCATATTCGCCTTCGCGCCGGAATATCTCCCGCTTGCCGAACCACAGGGACGGGCTTGAGAGGATATAGGCGCTGAACATCTCCGGATCATTGAGCAGGATATCTGCCCCCAGAAGACCGCCATAGGAATGGCCGGCGAACACGGCGCGGTGCATGTCCGCGCGATAAGCCGTGGCGATCAGCGGAAAGACCTCCGTCTTCAGGAAAGTGCGATAGGCCTTCGATTCACCGTAGATGAGTTTGCGACCCGTTGTATCGACATCGGCTTCGTCCTCCCGGGGCACCGGCGTATAGTCGCGGTCACGACTAAATTCGCCGCTATCGCCGTGGCTGTAGGACAGGCCGACCAGGATGAAGTCCTGCAGGTCGTCGCTGTGGCGTGCGACAAGGTTGCCGATACTGCGAATGACCGGAAAGCCGAAATCGCCGTCCGCGACGAAAACCGCGGGATAACGGGCATCGGGGTGCGCCGCATAGGACTGTGGCAGGCTGATGAACACCTGATAGTCGCGGTTGAGAACGTGCGAATGGATATCGCGTACCTCGGTGCCGACCAGGCTGTATGCGGATGGCGCGGCTTGAGCCGCGTTGGTCAGAGCCGCACTGGCCTGAGGCGAATCGGCCGCCCGGGAGCAACCGGCAGCGATCAACGGCAGTAACAAAAAGGCGAGCATACGCATGGAAGTGTATCCGGATATGAAGGCAGACGATAAGCTGACGGCAATGCCGGGCGATGGTCGCTGGCGGATCGATTACGAACACAGGAGATGAGGATGAAGGTATTTGCCGATGGCGACCGGGTCAGCCATGCCAGCAAGGGATTAGGCACAGTTGTGACCAAGCCGGCGCAGGACGACGTCGAGATCGATGCGGCCGTCGCGGCGCAGGCCGGACCCGATACGGTGTTTGTGGCGTGGGATGATGATACCCTGCCCGTTCAGGCTGTTCCGCGGCGTGAACTGGAAAAGCTGTCCGACGCGGAAGCCGCCATTTCTACGGGCTTTTAGGGCGCGGGCGCCGCACCGGCCGGCAGGAAAGCCGAAGGGTCGACGGTGTGGCCCGCTTGCCAGACTTCGAAATGCAGGTGCGGCCCGGTCGTCTTGCCGGTATTGCCCGACAGGGCGACGACCTGGCCGGCGGTTACAGCAGCGCCTACTGTTACCACGGCATGATCCAGGTGGGCATATCGCGTTTTAAGGTCGCCGCCATGGTCGATCTCGACCACCTCGCCGAAACCGGGCAGGAATTTCGCCACTGTGACCCGGCCGTCCGCCGCCGCATAAACCGGCGTGCCGACGGGCGCGGTGAAATCGACGCCCTGATGGAAGGCCATTTGCCCACCGAACGGATCCGTGCGCCGACCATAGGTGCTGGTTAGCGGCAGGTCTATGGGAGTGTGCATCATCCGCGGAGCACCGACCACAGCCGGACTTTGCGACCAGGCAAACTGGGCAAAGGCGACCGGTACGATCAGGATCACGCCGGCGAAAAATAACCACAGGCGCGACCTCCCTTGTTGGGCGGGCTGCAGGATCTGCGTAAGGCGCAGGCGGTATTCCGCCAGGAAGGCCATCGCCGGCACAGCCCCTCCCATATCGCCCAGGTTCAGGCGCAGGGTCCGGATAAGGGTCTCGGCATAGGAGTGGCGCTGTTCCGGCAAGGCGCGAACCACGCCGGCATCGCATGCCACCTCGGCGGCGGCCCGGCAGATTCGCGTCTGGCGGCGTATAAACGGATTGAACCAGAAAACAGCGTCTATCACGGCAAAGCAGGTGAACGCCGCCGTGTCGCCCCGGCGCAGATGTTCGCGCTCATGGGCAACGATCAGCCGGACCTGCGCCGGCGACAGGTGATCGAGCAGAACCTGCGGCAACAGTACGGTCGATTGCCCCCACGCCAGCGGCGGCAGGCTCGCACGCGTTACCCGTACTCCCTCGCCCCAGGCCTCGGTGGGCGTAGCCATAGCGACGGTGCGACCGAGCCGGATCCAGGCCAGGGCCAGACGCGCACCGTACCAGGCCACCCCGACGCCATAGAGTGCGCATGCGGCGACGGCCAGCCCCTGCCCCCAGTCGATAACCAGGTGCGGTTGGGAACCCTGGGGCAGCGCAGCAACGACGACCGGACCGATATCGCCCTCGGCGATAATCGGCAGGGCCATGGAGACGGGGGCAAAGCGGCCGGCAACCGCAACCACAACGCCGACCACTGCCGGCAGGCCCAGCAGCAGCAGGTGGCGTTTCTCGGCGCGATCGTCGGGGATATCGGCCTTTCCGCCGAAAATCTTGCGAAGACCGCTAAGAGCGCCGGTCCAGGCCAAGGGTATACCGAAGACGACCAGCAGGATCAGGGTCAGGGACGGTTGCATGGACTACTCCTGATCCGCCGGCTTGGTGGCCATCTGTTCAAGCAGGTTTTCCAGTTCATCGATCTCGTCCGCAGATATGAGCCTGCTGCCGGCAAAGGCGGCGGCGGGCATGGGGGCATCGAGATCCAGGACGTCGCGTGCAAAGGCGCTGGCCAGGGCTGCCAGGGTCTCCAGCTTGGACTGCGTGGCGATATGCGTCTTCATGCCGTGCACAATCTCGACGCGCACCAGCCCCTTCTCGATCATCCGGTCCAGGGTCTTGCGCGTCGCCGAGTACGACCAGCCGGTATCGCCCTGGCTGGCATCATGGATCTCGCGCCCGCTGAGGCGGCCATGGCGCCACAGATGACGCAGGAGTTTCAGTTCATAGTCGCTTGGCTTGATCATGGTTAGTCCGAACCGTAAAGTCGCAGCATTGCGACACGTGTCGCATTTCGATCCGGCATCGTCAAGCCCGAACTTCAGGCCAAGCTTGAGGCCCAAGCTTAAGGCAAGAAAAAACGCGGCCCCGTTTCCGGACCCGCGTTTCAAAACTGTCGACTGACGTGAACGATTAGTCGTTCTTCGGCGTCAGGACCTGACGGCCCTTGTACATGCCGGTCTTCAGGTCGATATGGTGCGAACGGCGCAGTTCGCCGGTGTCCTTGTCTTCGGTGTACGGGTTTGCACCGAGGGCGTCATGCGAACGACGCATGTTGCGACGCGAGGGCGAGGTTTTGCGCTTAGGAACGGCCATGTCCGTGTCTCTTTCTGGTCAAAAGCCGAACGCTGGCAGGGCCGCATCCAGGCGAATAAGGGATCGACCCCGCTCAGGCCGGGTCAGAAGGCGCGCCTTATGCCCCAACTTGAGTTTACGATCAAGGGCTTTATTGCCCATTTGCGCGAAACTTCCGCCAATCAAGCCTCGACCTGCTGCCCGACACTGCGCAGGTACTCCAGCCTTTGCCACGCCTGCTCCGCCTGACGCGAATCGAAGGTCCGCGGGCTGCGATAGGTCTTGCCGTCGCGCAAGGTGACGATAACGCCATAGGCGACACGGCCATTGTCGTCGTCGTAGGAGTATTGTTCGCGCTTCAGCGATTCGATCTGGCCGGCCGGGATGCGCAGATCCTTCTGCCACGAGGTCAGGCTAAGCAGGCGGATGCGGACGTGGTCTTCAGTGATTCGCCACTCGCGATGGCGACCGACACAGGCCCAGACGATAATGAACAGGGCCAGGGGCATGGCGATAACCCCCAGCAGCCCCAGGCCCAGCGGCGAGGCCTTGCCTGCCGATACAGCCGGCCAGTCGCTATAGGCGGCGGCTACCGTGGCGGCGCCCAGGACGACGCCAACCAGAAAATACAGCGTGCGCGCGGCCGCCCCCAGATCATCCTTCAGTTTCAACGCAGACCCCTTACACCAGAAGCAATGCCCCGAACCCCTTCGGATAATCTGCCATACTACCGTTCCGCACACGGACTGACCAGAGCATGGCCAGTCCGTGGTTAACGAGGACGGTCTATAGTTGCGCAGAAGCCTCAATTTCGACCAGCCATTCGGGATTAATCAGGGCCGAGGTGCCGATAAAGCTCGAGGCCGGACGGATTTCGCCGAAGATTTCACCGTGAGCGCGCGCGGCCTCCTTCCACAGGGACATGTCGGTCAGGAAGATGCGCGTGCGGATGATGTTCTCCGCCTTGCCGCCGGCCTGCTCGACGGCGGCGATGATGATGTCCAGGGCGGCCTTTGTCTGGGTGTAGGCGTCGCTGCCGGCAACCTTGCCGTCGCGAATCGGCGCCGTGCCGGACACTTCGATACGGTCTCCGTGACGGACGGCGCGCGAGAAGCCGATTTCGCCTTCGAACGGCGAACCTGATGAGATCAATTGACGCATGGAAAAGCCCTTTCAGTTGGTCGCGTTCTCAAAGCACAAAAACGAAATGCCTGCCACTGAAAATGGCAGGCATTACATGTGGTTACAAAAGAAATCTAATTCATCAAACAAGGCGGCTGCGGATGACCGCGGCGCCTATAAAGCTCTTGAACAGGGGGTGCGGCGCGAACGGACGCGACTTCAGTTCCGGATGGTATTGCACACCGACGAACCATGGGTGGTCGGGGCGCTCGACGATTTCCGGCAGCAGGCCGTCCGGTGACATGCCCGAGAACCTGAGGCCACAGGCTTCGAGACGCGGGATATAGTCGCGATTGACCTCGTAGCGGTGGCGGTGGCGCTCGGAGATGGCCGTGCCGCCGTAGATGTCGGCGACCTTGGAGCCGTCATCCAGCTTGGCGTCGAAGGCGCCCAGGCGCATGGTGCCGCCGAGATTACCGCCCTGCTTGCGCTGCTCCAGTTCGTTGCCGTTCAACCATTCGGTCATCAGGCCGACGACGGGCTCGTCCGTCTGGCCAAACTCGGTCGACGATGCCGTCGCAATGCCGGCCAAGTGGCGCGCCGTTTCCAGCACCGCCATCTGCATGCCGAAACAGATGCCGAAATAGGGAATGTCGTTTTCGCGCGCGAATTTCGCCGCGGCGATCTTGCCCATGGCGCCGCGTTCGCCGAAGCCGCCAGGGACCAGGATGGCGTGGGTGTTTTCCAGGCGCTGGATGACAGCCTGCGGATCGCCTTCAAAGGTCTGGGCCTCGACCCAATCGATCTTGACGCGGACATTGTTGGCCATGCCGCCGTGATAGATGGCTTCGATCAGCGACTTGTAGGCGTCCTTCAGGACGGTGTACTTGCCGACGACAGCAATCTGCACTTCGCCGTCCGGATGCTGGTACAGCTTGCTGATATTGTCCCACAGGGACAGGTCGAGCGTGCCCTGGTCGTCGATACCGAAGACTTCGAGCACCTCGGTGTCGAGGCCCTGGCGGTGGTAGTCGATCGGCACCGCGTAGATGTTTTCGGAGTCCATGGCCTGGATGACGGCCGAGGCGCGGACATTACAGAACTGGCCGATCTTGCGGCGTTCCTCGGCCGGGATCTCCTGCTCGCAGCGGCATAGCAGGATATCGGGCTGGATGCCGATGCTACGCAGTTCCTTGACCGAGTGCTGGGTCGGCTTGGTCTTCATCTCGCCGGCCGTCTTGACGAAGGGCAGCAGGGTCAGGTGGATGAAGCAGGTCTGGCGGCGAGGCAGTTCCTGGCCCAGTTGGCGGATCGCCTCGAAGAAGGGCAGGCCTTCGATATCGCCGACGGTACCGCCGATTTCCACCAGGACGAAATCGGCATCACCGGCGTCGGACAGGACGAACTGCTTGATCTGGTCGGTGACGTGCGGAACGACCTGGACCGTCGCGCCGAGATAGTCGCCGCGGCGTTCTTTTTCGATAATGTTCGAATAGATGCGGCCGGTGGTGATGTTGTCCATCTTCGTCGCATTGACGCCGGTGAAGCGCTCATAGTGACCAAGATCGAGGTCGGTCTCGGCGCCGTCATCGGTGACGAAGACCTCGCCATGCTGGTACGGGCTCATCGTGCCCGGATCGACATTGAGATAGGGGTCGAGTTTGCGCAGGCGGACCTTGAAGCCGCGCGCCTGAAGCAATGCACCAAGGGCCGCCGAGGCGAGCCCCTTGCCAAGCGAAGAGACCACCCCACCGGTGATAAAGACGAAACGGGCCATGGCCGGTCGAATCCTGACTTAAAATCTGCAAGCGAATCGGCTGCCGCCAAAACGCAAAGCTACCATAAAAAAGCGGCTCCCAAAAACCTGGGAGCCGCTGTGAAACGCGATCGTCGCCGGCTTATTGCTGCGACGTCGAAGCCGGGTTCGGCACCGCTGCGGCGGTGTCAGGTTTGGCAACCGGGGACGTCGAAGACGCCGACTTTTCGAAGATGTTCGCCTTCGCCTTGGCGACGTCCTTGGACGCCGAGGTCGACGAAGCGGACGGCAAGGTCAGCGGCGCAGGCATGGTCAGGGGACGTTGCGAAGCCGAGGCTTGCGGCGCAACCGAGGCCGGCGCAGGCGTAGCGACCGGCCCATTGGCCAGCGGCAGGTCGTTCAGCGACGGGGCTGCGCTCGACGGCGCCGGAGCGGTCGGAGACGATGCTGCACCCGGGGTCAGAGCTGCCGGATTAAGCGTCAGGTGCGAGGTATCGACCTGGTCGACGGCCGACGTGCCCTTGTTGGCCAGGTTGCCAACAACCGTCAGGGCAATCGAATTGGCAAAGAACAGGACGGCAAAGATGGCCGTAAGGCGCGTCAGCAGGTTGCCGGCGCCGCGGGCGGACATGAAGCCCGAAGGACCGCCGCCCATACCGAGCGCGCCGCCTTCGGAACGCTGGATGAGAATCAGCCCGCCCATGCTTACGCAGATCAGGATTTGAACGGTCAGAAGGATATAGAACAGCATAATCGGTCTTTACGTCTCAAAGGTCGCGGCACGTGACAAACCGTTATCTGGAGGGCCACGGCTGATGGACCGGACGCACCGCGCCCGGCGAAAAAGTTGCACGCCAATAACACCCCCGCAGGCGCTTGGCCACAGGCATTTTCCGGTTTGCACAACAGATTTATGAAGCGTCGGCGCTTTTACAAGCCCTGGTGCGACGGGACACCTCTTTTACACCGGCGCGGTGTCGGCGGCCTTGACGATCGGCAGGAAGTCATCGGCGGTCAGCGAGGCGCCGCCGACCAATGCGCCACTGACGCCTTCAAGCGCCAGCAACTGCTCGGCGTTAGATGCCTTGACCGAGCCGCCATAAAGCAACTGTGGCTCGTGATCACCCCTAAAGCGATTGTTCAGAAAGTCACGAATTAAGGCAAATGCATCAAGGATTTGCCTGTCTGTAGCTATCAAACCCGTTCCGATTGCCCAGACCGGTTCATAACTTACGTGGAACTTGGCGCCCCGTAAGGTTTCCGGCAGGCTGTCGGTCAACTGCCGGCTCAACACCTGGGTCGTCAGACCCTGCTGGCGCTGGTCGAGGGTCTCACCGATGCAGATGATCGGCTCAAGACCGGCCCGTAAGGCGGCGCCGACCTTACGCGCCACCAGGGCGCACGGCTCGAGATGACCATGGCGACGCTCACTGTGGCCGAGGATAACCATTTCGGCCCCGGCATCCTTGAGCATGGTAGCGGAAATATCGCCGGTATAGGGGCCGGAATCGGCATGATGGCAGTCCTGGCCGCCCAGGATGACGCCCGTCCCTCTCAACGCTTCGGACAGCAGGGGCAGCAGGGTAACCGGCGGAAAAAGGGCAACGCGGGCACGTGAATTGCGGCTTCCCTCCGCAATGGCCCGGGCAGTGGCGATGTGGTCCTTAAGACCGTTCATCTTCCAGTTGCCCGCGATCAAATGACGATATGGCATATGGCTCTTTGGCTTTTGTTATGAAACGTTTTTTATGGCTGCGTCTGTCGCCTGTCCCGGCCGGTGGCTCGGCCTGTGCGGGGTGGCAACTTATAACGCAGTGCAACACATAACCCCGGATTTCCGCGCAGGCCAACAAAAAACCTGCGGCAGTAGCGGGGCGCACACAGATTCTCTTTGAAACTGCCCTAATCGTGCCGTAAGAGACCGTCACACATCGTCAGATGCTTTGATAACTTTGGGGGCGGTCAACGCCTTCCGCTTCCTGGACCGGGACCTATAACCGCATGATCAGTGTCTTTCGCGAATTCACCAAATCGTGGATCTTTACCTTGCTCATGGGGTTGCTGATTGCCTCGTTCGCGGTGTTCGGCCTGCGCGACGTCTTCAGCCAGGTCGGCGACAACAATGTCGTCACGGCCGGCAAGCGTGCTGTCTCGGTCGAGCAGTTCAAGAAGCAGTTCGACCAGTACAAGCAGCAATACGCCCAGAAGAATAACGGCCAGGCCTTCACCAACGAAGAGTTCGTCGCCAGCGGCCAGCACACGCAGATGCTCGACGCCCTCGCCGGCCAGACTGCGCTCGGCGCCTGGTTCGACCTGCAAGGCGTCAAGCCGTCGGCCAAGCTGATCGTCGACCAGCTCAGCCAGATCCCGGCCTTCTTCAACAATGCCACCGGCAAGTTCGACAAGGACATGTACCGTACGGCCCTGCTGCGCCAGCAGATCGACGAGAAGGAATTCGAAAACGAGCTGGCCGACCAGATCGCCACCCAGCAATATGGCGGCGCCATCGTCGCCGGCCTCAAGGCGCCGCGCATCTATGCCGCGACCGAAGCCGCCTATGGCCTGCAGACGCGCGACTTCTCCTACTTCGTGGTGACGCCGGCCAGTGTCGGCGCGCCGCCCGTTCCGACCGAAGCCGATATTGCCGGCTTCTACAAGGCGCACCTCGACGCCCTGACCATTCCGGAAATGCGTACTGCCGAAATGGTGACCCTGAGCGCCGAACAGTTCGCCGCCTCGGCCACGGTCAGTGATGACGACCTGCGCAAGGCCTACGATCAGCGCCTGCCGTCTTTGAAGGTCGCCGAAACCCGCACCTTCGTCGAGGTCACCGCCCCTGACGCCACTGCAGCCAACGCCATTTCGGCGGCGCTGAAGGCCGGCCAGTCGCCGGACGTCGTCGCCAAGGCCAACAAGGGCACGGTTATCGGCTATGACAACAAGCCGCAAAGCGCCGTGCCGGATGAAAAGGTCGCCGCGGCTGCCTTCGCGCTCAAGTCCGGCGATGTCAGCGGACCGATCCAGGGCAGCCTCGGCCTGGCCGTCGTCCGCATGGGCGATATCCGTATCGGCTCGACCCCGTCGTTCGAAAGCGTCCGTCCCAAGCTGGAAGAGGACCTGAAGAAGGAACGCGCCGCCGACCAGCTCAACAAGGTTTCGCATGAACTTGCCGACGCCCTGGCCAAGGGCGACGACTTCAATGCGACCGCCACCAAGTATGGCCTGAAGATCATCAACCTGCCGCCGATGACGGCGGAGGGCCGCCTGATGACTCAAAATGGTTGGACCACGGGCCAGAACGACGACTATTCGCGCTTCCCGGCCATTGTGAAGGATATCTACAACCTCCAGCCCGGCGCCACCTCGGACGTCGAGGAAATGGGCCAGGGCCAGTATTTCGCCCTCAAGCTGGTCAGCGTAAAGCCGGCCGCAGCCCCTGCCCTCGACAAGATCCACGACGAACTGGCCAAGGGCTGGCAGGCGCAAAAGCTGCAGACCGTGATCCAGGACAAGGCCCAGGACGTTATCGATCGCCTGAAGAAGGGCGAGCCGATGGCCAAGATCGCCGCCGAGGTCAAGGGTGAGGTCAAGTCGGTCCAGGCTGTCGACCGTTCGGGCGGCGCCCAGCGTATTCCGCCGGCCATCGTCGGCCGCATCTTCTTCGCCAAGCCGGGTGAAGCCTTCCAGGTGCCCGTCAACCAACTGGCCGTCATGATCGGTCATGTCGATGCCGTCCACCAGGCAGATGCCACCGCCGCCAATACGGCCGCAGCGTCCTTGCGCCCGCGCATGATGCAATCGGTCGGCGGCGACGTCTTCGACCTGACGAAAACCGCTGCCCGCAGCGCCGTCAAGACGGTGACCTATCCCAAGCTGGCCGTTACCGCCCTGGGCGTTACGCCTGCCGACGCTGCCGACACCAAGGGTAAGGACAAGAAGTGACCGGAGCCGCCTCGCGTATCGCCGTAAGTCCGCAATCGACCCGTAGTGCGTTCGAAACGCACTACGCAGCCGGCAAGCCCTATATCGTCTGGCGGACCCTTATCGACGACCTGGAAACGCCGGTATCGGCCTATCTTAAGCTCGGCCGCGCCCGCCCGTTCAGCTTCCTGTTCGAATCCGTCGAAGGCGGCGCCCTGTCGGGTCGTTATTCGATCCTGACCCTGGAACCGGATGTGGTCTGGCGCTGTTTCGGCGCTAATGCCGAAATCGCCCGTGGGGGCGATATCGCCGCAGGCACCTACACGGCTGACGCCCTGCCGACGCTGGATTCATTGCGCGCCCTGGTCGCCGCCAACCGCATGGAGATCCCAGACGGCCTGCCGCCTATGGTTTCCGGCATTTTCGGCGTCTTCGGTTACGACATGATACGGCTGATGGAGCCATTGGGCGCCGCCAATCCCGATCCCCTGGCCCTGCCCGACGCCGTCGTCGTTCGTCCCAGCGTCGTCTGTGTCTTCGACAATGTGGCGCACGAAATCCTGCTGGCCTCGCCAGTATGGCCCGACGCCAAATTGTCGGCCCAGGACGCCTATAGCGCCGCCTGCGACCGTCTCGATGCCGTCGAGGCCGACCTGCGCGTACCGCTGGCGGCCCAGCCGGCGCCGCGCGAACATCACCAGCAAGGTTTGAGTTCGCCGACCTCCGTGGACGATTACAAGGACATGGTCGGCAAGGCCAAGGAATATATCGCCGCCGGCGACATCTTCCAGGTCGTGCTCAGCCATCGTTTCGAGGCACCTTATGCGCTCGATCCGTTTGCCTTCTACCGGTCGCTGCGTCGTCACAACCCGTCGCCCTATCTGTTCTATCTCAACTTCGGCGACTTCCAGCTGGCAGGGTCCAGCCCGGAAATCCTGGTGCGTATTCGCGACGGCAAGCTGACCATCCGCCCGATTGCCGGCACGCGTCCTCGCGGCAAGACGGCCGAACAGGACAAGGCCCTGGAGGCCGAATTGCTGGCTGACCCCAAGGAATTGTCGGAACATCTGATGCTGCTCGATCTCGGCCGTAACGATGTCGGCCGTGTCGCCAAGCCAGCCAGCGTACGGGTGACCGAAAAGTTTGTCATCGAACGCTACAGCCACGTCATGCATATTGTGTCGAATGTCGAGGGCGATGCCCCGGCGGATCTCGATCCGGTCGATGCCCTGCTGGCCGCCCTGCCCGCCGGGACGCTATCGGGCGCGCCGAAGGTGCGGGCGATGGAGATCATCGACGAACTGGAAAGCGTAAAGCGCGGTGCCGGCTACGGCGGTGGTGCGGGCTATATTTCGTCGGGCGGTTCGGTCGATGTCTGTATCGTGCTGCGCACGGCCCTGTTCAAGGATCAGAACATCTACGTCCAGGCCGGTGCCGGCGTCGTTGCCGACAGCGTTCCGCAGAGCGAATATGACGAAACTAAGCACAAGGCCGGCGCGCTGATCAAGGCGGCGCAGGACGCGTGGCGGTACGTCTACCACCAGAACTAATGGGGCGTGGGGTCCGTGACCCCACAATCTTTTCTATTTCATGCAAATGGTCCGCGCCATTGAGGCGCGGGCCATTTGCATGAAACGGAAGGCTTGGGGCCACAGGCCCCAAACCCCATTCGACGGGTATTAATGTTCGGTCCCGATCAACACAGCCTCATGCACGGGCTGCGGCTTCGTCTCAGGGCTGCTGCTCAGGCCGTCCGCCGAACCCGCAAGCTCGAAGCTGGCATTCCCCGCCGCGGCCGCCACAGGCGCGGCCAGCGCCACCGATCTGGTAACCGGAACAGAGGCCGGCTTCTGATCGCCACCGACGACCAGGGTATACAAGAGGCTTCCGGAACAGACGACGGCGACGACAGCAACCAGCGAAATTATGCCGTTGCGCCGACGGTGCGGCGGAGCATCGAGAAGGTCCAGGGCGGCATCAAGGCGCATGTCGCGGTTATCGTCTGCCGTAACAGCATTCAGGGTCTGCGCAAAGCTCGTCATAGGCTCCAACTCGGTACGCGAATCTCAAGGCACAATTTAACCGATTATGGTTAACGAGATCGTTAACCATCTTATCGCTTGGAAATCCTTACCCATTTGCTTACATGGGACTGCGGAGGCGTGAAATGATCCTGGTTATCGATAATTACGACAGTTTTACCTACAATCTCGTCCATTACCTGGCTGAATTGGGCGCTGAAACGCAGGTTTACCGCAACGATGCGCTCAGCGTGCAGGATGCCCTGGCCCTGGCGCCGAAAGCGATTCTGCTGTCGCCCGGCCCGTGCGCACCCGACCAGGCCGGCATCTGCCTGCCCCTGCTGCGCGCCGCCCCTGAAGACATGCCGGTCCTGGGTGTCTGCCTCGGTCACCAGTCGATCGGCCAGGCCTATGGCGGCGACGTCATCCGTGCCAAGACGCTGATGCATGGCAAGACCAGCCAGATCCATCACAACGATACCGGCATCTTCAAGGACCTGCCCAATCCGTTCACTGCTACCCGTTACCATTCGCTGGCGGTCAAGCGTGAGACCCTGCCGGAAGAGCTGGAGGTCACCGCCTGGACCGAAGACGGCGAGATCATGGGTGTGCAGCACAAGACGCGCCCGATCTATGGCGTCCAGTTCCACCCCGAATCGATCGCTACCGAAGGCGGACACCAGTTGCTGGCCAACTTCCTCAGCCTGTCCGGTATCGAAAGCCACAACCTCTATGTCTGATGCCTTCAAGCCGCTGCTCAGCCGGCTGGCCGACGGCACGACCCTGTCCGAGGACGACGCCGAAAGCTTCTTTTCCGCCTGTCTGCGCGGCGAACCGACACCGGCCCAGGTGGCGGCAGCCGTCACCGCCATCCGCCTGCGTGGCGAAACCGTCGGCGAAATCACTGCCTGTGCCCGCGCCATGCGCAAGGCGGCGATCCATCTCGACCACCCTTATGATGTCGTCGATGTCTGCGGCACCGGCGGCGATGGCCTGCACACGCTCAACATCTCGACAGCCGTCGGTTTCGTCGCGGCCGGCGGTGGCCTGAAGGTCGCCAAGCACGGCAACCGGGCGATTACGTCGAAATCCGGTACAGCGGATGTGCTGGCGGCACTTGGGGTCAATCTCGAAGCGACGCTAGGGCAGCAACGCCAGGCGCTAGATGAGGCCGGCATCTGCTTCATGTTCGCCCAGGCCCACCATGGCGCCATGCGCCATGTGTCGCCGATCCGCCAGCAACTGGGTTTCCGCACCATCTTCAACCTGCTGGGACCCCTCAGCAACCCCGCCGGCGCCAAACGCCAGGTCGTGGGCGTCCCATCGATTCGTTTCGTCGAACCGATTGCCCAGGCCCTGGGCGCACTCGGCGCCACACGCGCCTGGTCGGTGCACGGTTCGGGCCTCGATGAGTTGACCACGACCGGCGAGACCGAGGTCGCCGAATGGCGCGATGGCCACGTTACCCTGTTCCGCATCACGCCCGAGGCTGTCGGCCTGCCGCGGGCAGCGCTCGCCGACATTACCGGCGGCGCGCCCGACTACAATGCGGCAGAGCTTTCAGCCCTGCTCGACGGCAGGAAAAGCGCCTATCGCGATATCGTCCTGTTGAACGCCGCGGCGGCCTTCCTGGTCGGCGGCAAGGTCGAAACCCTGCGCGAAGGCATCGAGCTTTCGGCTTCGGTTATCGACGATGGGCACGCCAGGCAGGCCCTGCAGACTCTGATAAAGGTCACTTCCTAACGCGGCTGCGAACGATTTCGCTTGAAGTCAAAGCTTAGCCTGCCCTATGGAACATATTGAATTTGTGCCGCAAGTTGACATTGTTAACGCTCACATCTTCGTTCGCCATAACGGAAATCGTGAGTGGCCAATTGGTGCGGTCATGTTAGCGTCGCGCCCGTCAAATGCAGGGCTTGGGAGGGCGTATGCTCGATATCCTCGAAAAGATCGCCACCTATAAACGCGAAGACGTCGCGCACCGCCGCACCAACACCACCCTGGACGATCTCGAAGCGCAGGTCGAACAGGTCGGTCCGACGCGTGGATTCGCCAAGGCCCTGGTGACGAACAAGCGCCCGGGCAGCCTGTCCCTGATCGCCGAGATCAAGAAGGGCAGTCCGTCGAAGGGCTTGATTCGGGAAGACTTCGATCCGCCCTTCCTGGCGCAGGCCTACGAGGCCGGCGGGGCGTCATGCCTGTCGATCCTGACCGACAATCCCAGTTTCATGGGCCATGAAAGCCACTTCCAGGCGGCGCGTGCCGCTGTATCCCTGCCCTGTATCCGCAAGGAGTTCCTGGTCGATACCTGGCAGGTGACCGAGTCGCGCAGCCTCGGGGCCGACGCCATCCTGGTCATCATGGCCATGGTCGACGACGACCTAGCCGAAGACCTGATGGCTGCGGCCGGCCACTACGGCATGGATGCCCTGGTTGAGGTCCACGATGCCGCCGAGATGGAGCGTGCCCTGAAGCTCAATGCAAAACTGGTTGGGATAAACAATCGTAACCTCAGGGACTTCCACGTCGATCTCAAGGTAACGGAAGACCTGGCCGGTATGGTCACGGGAGATCGCATCCTGGTGGCCGAAAGCGGCATCTTCACGCCTGCCGACGTACACCGCCTGGCAACGACCGGCGCCACCGCCATGCTGGTCGGGGAAAGCCTGATGCGTCAGGGCGACGTCACCGCCGCAACGCGAACACTGCTGGGCGATTAATACCAACGGGTATTCTTCATAACAGTTGGTATCAGGTTCGTACCGGCAATGTTCTGCAATTGCGCTTGACTTTTTTTCGGAACACACACAGAACATCAGTCGTAAGTTCATGACTTGTTCACTCGTTGCAGCATTAACTGTAATCAGAGAACCGGCGATCCCTGACAGGTGTCCAACATGCTGACGACCAAACAACGCGAACTCTTGATGTTCATCCATGAGCGCATCAAGGAAGGCGGCGTGTCCCCTTCGTTCGACGAGATGAAGGAGGCGCTCGACCTGGCGTCCAAGTCGGGCATCCACCGCCTGATCACCGCCCTGGAAGAGCGCGGCTTCATTCGCCGCCTGGCGCACCGGGCCCGCGCCCTCGAAGTCATCAAGCTGCCCGACCAGGCCACGACCTCGGCCCCGCCGCGTGGCCGCCAGGCCTTTGTGCCGCAGGTCGTCGAAGGCGCCCGCAAGCCCCTGCTCGATGCCGTCAAGCCGGTCAACGACGATACCCGCGAACTGCCGTTGCTGGGCAAGATCGCCGCCGGCGTGCCGATCGAGGCCATGGGCCAGGAACGCGACCGTATCCGGGTTTCGGAAGGTATGCTGGGCGCCGGTGAGCACTATCTGCTCGAGGTCGAAGGCGACTCTATGATCAATGCCGGCATTCTCGACGGCGACTTCGTCGTCATCAAGAAGACCGACACCGCCCAATCCGGCGAGATTGTCGTCGCTCTGGTCGATGGCGATACGGCGACCCTCAAGCGCCTTCGCAAGAAGGGCGCTTCTATCGCCCTCGAGGCCGCCAATCCGGCCTACAAGACCCGCATCTATAATGCCGACGAAGTCAGCGTCCAGGGTCGCCTGGTCGGTTTGATGCGCAAGTACCACTAACAATTAGAACTAAGCGGTCTGCCCTCAGACAGGCAGACCGCTCTACTCCGTCGCCCCGCCGTCGGCATCCGATGGCCGCGACCAGTAGCGGTTGCCGCGCAGGGGCTGGGCGGCCCGGATCTGCCATTCCTTGCGGTTGGAAATGCGTGTCAATTCCATGGCACCCAGGCGGTCGAAGTCCCCGGCGCTGATATGGTTGACACCCTGGCATTCTGTTGGCCACAGGTCGAACGGACTACGCAGCACCACCAGGTCGCTGTTCAGGCACAGGGTCTGCAGGGCAATCATCGACGGCGGCTTGTTGCTGAACCAGAAACCGATGCGCAGTTTTGCCGCCGGCAAGGGCGTGCAGGCGTAACCGGCGCAGTCATAATCACGATCGTGGCTGACCTGATCGGCTGGCGTCACACCATAATGCCGCGTCCATTGCTCGAAACCATACTGCCGGACCTTAGGTCGCAAAGCGTATGCGGAGTCCCCTGTGCGCACGGCGGCATTACCGCCTTTAGGGTCGATCCAGACATCCGGCGCCGGCAGGCGCGGCCAGACAAGAATAGACAGACCGGCGACCAGGCCCAGCCAGCGCAACCGTCCCCGCACCAGACATGCCCAGATGACGCCGGCGAACGACACGACCAGCACACTGTCCGGCGCACTCGACAAGGTGATCACCGATCCCGGCAAGTGCGCCGTCCATTTTGCGATCTGCGTGATCAACCAAAGGCCGCAGGCGGAAATACGCAGGGCCCAGGCACCGACAGGCGTACCGCTCAGGATCGTCCCCACTGCCAGTTCCGGCATGACCAGGAATGCGGTGATCGGCGCTTCGAACAGATTGGACAACAGGCCGTAGACCGATAGCCGGTTGAAATAGGCGACCGAAAATGGCGTGGTCGCCAGGGTTGCGGCAACGGAAACCTGAAAAGACAGCCAGACGCCGCTTACAGCCCCCTGAATCGCCCTTACCCAACGCGGTACGTTCAACTCGGCGATCGGCGGGCGATGGACTTCCGCCAGGGCCAGCAGAGCAGCCGTCGCGCAGAAAGACATATGAAATCCGGGCTGGATGACAGCCTCCGGCGTCAGGGCGATGACGACAAAGGCGGCAATCGCCAGGGCGTGCAAACTCAAGGCGCGCCGATCGAATAATATGGCGGCGAAGGCGATACAGGCCACCACCGCCGAACGCACGGCCGGCGCCGGGGCGCCGGAAATGGCCAGGTAAAGCGCGACGGCGACGACACTTATCCCCGCTGCCAGTTTCTTGATCGGAACCCGCACAGCCAGCCACGGCCAGCACGCCATGCCGAGCCGCAAAGCAAAGAAGACGAAGCCCCCGACCACCGCCATATGCACGCCGGAAATCGACAGGATATGGGCCAGGCCGGAGTCGCGCATGTCACCGATCAGCCCCTGCGAGACAAAGGCCTGCTGACCTGTCACCAGGGCGGCAGCGAAACCACCCAGGGTCTGCCCGGCGACAAAGACGGGTTTTATGTCGTCGGTTATCCTTTGCGTCAACGTCCAGCGCAGGCGATTAAGGGCCATGATAACGGACAGACGCCACGCGGCTTTCGGCGCGGGAATCACGCGGACCTGTCCCGGGATAAAGCCGACGCCACCGACGCCCTGGAAGAAGGCGGACCGGGCAAAGTCGTAACCCCCGGGAATCGATGGCGTCGGCGGCGGATTGACCAGGGCAAAGACCGAGATTGCGTCACCCGGCCGGATATCCTGTCCCGCCAGGCTACCGGGCTTCAGGCTGACTCGAAGCCGGAGCGGAAGTTGCCGGGGCTCCAATCCACGCATGGCGTAAGGGGCCAGCAGCAAGCGCGGCTGGTCCGCCGACGGCGAGACATTGTCGACGACGAAAGCCTGGACACCGAAGGTGCTGCGATCGCTGGGAACGATAGGCGCCCGAACATGCTCGGTTCGCAGCTTCGCTACGCTGGCACCCAAACCTACGACCAATAAAATCAGAACGAAATTAGCTATATACGGATGGAAATTCATCCGCCTTGTCAGAAACAAACCCGAAGCCAGAATCATCGTTGGCGGAAATATCCACCAGCCTGACGGTTCGAAAGGCAGGGTCAGATAAAGGGCGGCACCGCAGCCGAAGGCTACGGGCAGCCACAGGAACAAACGTCCCGCCTGGCGAGAAAAACTGTCCGCAATATCCGCACGCCATTTGTCGATGCCCGGCATCGTCATGACCATCCCCCGCATGGCTCATAAAAGACTTTAGATGTCGGCAAAGACGTCTATAAGAGCGCAAATCATCCCCATCTGCGTATACTGACCATGGCTCATCCTTCCTCGCAAGTCGTTACCCGTTTCGCCCCATCGCCGACCGGCTACCTTCATATCGGCGGCGCCCGCACGGCGCTGTTCAACTGGCTCTATGCCCGCCACACCGGCGGCAAGTTCCTGATCCGCATCGAGGACACCGATCGTGAGCGCTCGACGGCCGCTGCCGTCGATGCCATTTTCGAAGGCCTCGACTGGCTCGGTCTCAAGGGCGACGGCGAAGTCGTCTTCCAGCACAGCCGCGAAGACCGTCACAAGGCGGCTGTTGCCGACCTGCTGGCCTCGGGTCGCGCCTATGCCTGTTTCATGACACCGGAAGAAACCGAAACGGCGCGAGAGGAAGCCCGCGCCGCCGGCCACGCCCTGCGTTCGACCTGGCGTGACAAGACGCCCAGCGCAGAACAATTGCAGCAACCGCACGTCATTCGCTTCAAGGGGCCGCTCGACGAACCCCTGGTGGTTGCCGATGCCGTCCAGGGCGATGTGCGCTTCAATACCAAGGATATGGACGATCTGGTCCTGCTGCGCTCGGACGGCACGCCGACCTATAACCTGGCCGTCGTCGTCGACGACCACGACATGGGCATCACCCACATTATCCGCGGCGACGACCATCTCAACAACGCTGCCCGCCAGAGCCTGATCTATATGGCGCTGGGCTGGCATGTGCCGGTGTTCGCCCATATCCCGCTGATCCACGGCCCCGATGGCGCAAAGCTCAGCAAGCGCCACGGCGCCCAGGCCGTCGGCGACTACGAAGAGCTGGGCTACCTGCCAGAGGCCATGCGCAACTACCTGGCACGCCTTGGCTGGTCGCACGGCGACGATGAAATCTTCGACGATGCCCAGGCGATCGACTGGTTCGACATCGCCGATATCAACCGTGCGCCGTCGCGCCTCGACTTCGCCAAGCTGGGCAGCGTCAATGCCCACTGGATTCGCACCTGCGACGATGCCCGGCTGGTCGACCTGACGGTAAAGGTCCTGCACCACCGTGGCCAACTCCATGCCGATGCGCCGCATACGCGCGACGTGCTGCAACGCACCCTCCCCCTGGTAAAGGAACGCGCCCAGACCCTGGTACAACTGGCGGATCTGGTACAGTTTGCCCTTGCGGAAGGTCCGTTCACCCTCGACGAGAAAACAAAAAATTTGTTGACCGAAGAGACAGTGGCCCGCCTGAAACGCCTTCACGAAAATGTGTTGGCCTGGGAAGACTGGAGTGCTGATGGCACCGATGTCAAAATCAAGAAATTCGTTGAAAATGAAGGTATTAGCTTTGGGAAGATAGGCCCTGTCCTGCGTGGCATCCTGTCCGGTGGCCATGCTGCACCAGACATTTCGAAGATTTTCGCCAGCCTTGGCCAGCACGAAAGCCTTCAACGCCTCGACGGGGCTCTTTTCATTTGATCCGCGACTTTATATAGCAGGCGCAACGCAACTTCGGTTGCGTCGCACACAAACACGAAGGGTGAGCGTAAATGACCCAGACTACTTCTCCCGCCAAGATCACACTTGGCGACAAGACCGTCGACCTGCCGGTGCAAAAAGGCACCCTGGGGCCGGACGTCATCGACATCCGTAAACTGTACGCCGAGACCGACGCCTTTACCTACGATCCGGGCTTTACCTCGACCGCTTCCTGCGAAAGCAAGATCACCTTCATCGACGGTGACAAGGGCGTGCTGCTGCACCGCGGTTACCCGATCGGCCAACTGGCCGAAAAGTCGAGCTTCCTCGAAGTCTGCTACCTGCTGCTGCACGGCGAGTTGCCGAAGGCTGCCGAGTTCGAAGATTTCGAACATCACATCACGCACCACACCATGTTGCATGAGCAGTTCGACCGCTTCTTCTCCGGCTTCCGCCGCGACGCGCACCCGATGGCCATCATGACCGGCGCCGTCGGCGCCCTGTCGGCCTTCTATCACGACAGCCTCGACATCCACGACCTGCAGCAGCGCGAAATCTCGGCGCACCGCCTGATCGCCAAGATGCCGACCATCGCCGCGCGCGCGTTCAAGTACAGCGTCGGCCAGCCGTTCGTGCATCCGCAGAACAAGCTGAGCTATTCGGAAAACTTCCTGCGCATGTGCTTCGCCGTCCCGGCCGAAGAGTATGTCGTCAATCCGGTACTGGCCCGCGCCATGGACCGCATCTTTATCCTGCACGCCGATCACGAGCAGAACGCCTCGACCTCGACTGTGCGCCTGGCCGGTTCGTCGGGCGCCAATCCGTTCGCCTGTATCGCCGCCGGCATCGCCTGCCTGTGGGGCCCGTCGCATGGCGGCGCCAACGAAGAAGCGCTCAACATGCTGAAGGAAATCGGCAAGCCCGAGAACATCAAGGCCTATGTCGAGGGCGTAAAGTCCAAGAAGTACCGCCTGATGGGCTTTGGCCACCGCGTCTACAAGAACTACGACCCGCGCGCGACTGTGATGAAGCAGTCGGCCGACGAAGTCCTGGCCGCCGTCGGTGATCCGAACGATCCCCTGTTCCAGGTTGCCAAGGAACTCGAGCAGATCGCCCTGAACGACGAATACTTCGTGGAACGCAAGCTGTTCCCGAACGTAGACTTCTATTCGGGCATCACGCTGTCGGCCATGGGCTTCCCGACCACCATGTTCACCGTGCTGTTCGCCCTGGCGCGCACCGTGGGCTGGATCGCCCAATGGAAGGAAATGATCGAGGATCCTTCGCAGAAGATCGGTCGTCCGCGCCAGCTCTACACCGGCGCGGTAGAACGCGACTACACCCCGATCTCGTCGCGCGGCTAATTGCTGTCACACGGCAAAAATCAACCCGCTCCGGTTTTCCGGAGCGGGTTTTTTGTGTCTATTATCAAGTTGCTTCAGCAGCAGCCTGATGTCATTTGGCAGGCAAGGCATAGGCGATCAGGGCATTGCCAGGTTGGCTTTGCAGCATGGATGCCGAGCTGGCGATAACGACGAACTGGCGACCACTTTTCGGCGACAGGTAGGTCATGGGCGTCGCTTGGCCACCCGACGGCAGGCGGGCCTGCCAGAGTTGCTTGCCGGTCGCCACATCGACGGCGCGGATATAGCGATCGGCGGTGGCGGCGATAAAGATGACGCCACCGCGAGTTACCACCGATGCGCCTTCATTGGGCTGTCCCATGGCCAGCGGCAGATGCGACGCCCAGCCAAAGGGACCCGTATCCATGGCCGTACCGATGGGATGGGTCCAGACGACCTTGCGGGTTTGCAGGTCGACCGCCGTCAGGAAGCCGTAGGGCGGCGCCTGGCACGGGGCGCCGATCGGCGACTCGAACGGGGCGACGTCGGCGGCATAAGGCGTATTGGCCTGGGCCGAGCCCCGGCTGAGGTCGTTATTGTTGGCGTCGGCGCCGACAGGCTTGAGGCCCTTGGCATCGGCGGCGGCGCGGCTGATCAGCCTGTCATAATTGGCAAACCGGCTGGAATTGGCGATCAACAGGTGACGATCGGGATCAACGGTGACGCCACCCCAGTCGAAGCCGCCGAGATAACCGGGATAGACCACCGCATAGCTGCTTTCGCCGACCGGCGTCAGTGGACCATCGTACCGCGCCTGCTTGAATTTGATGCGGCACAGCATTTGGTCGATCGGGGTCACCCCCCACATGTCGACCTCGCGCAGTGTCGGTCCGCGCATCGACGGCATGCCATCGGAGAACGGTTGGGTCGGCGACAGGCGTTCACTGGCGACCTTGCCGGCCTGGGGCGCGGCGTGCTCTGCGACGTTGGCCAACGGTTTGCCGGTGGCGCGATCGAGCAGGAACAACTCGCCGCGCTTGGTCGGCTGGACCAGGGCATGTTCAATGCCGCCATTGGCCGAAGGAATATCGATCAGGGTCGGTTGGGAGGCGACATCATAGTCCCAAAGGTCATGGTGCGTCGTCTGGAAGGCCCAGCGCACGACGCCGGTTTCAGCGTCGACGGCAACGACCGAGCTGGAATATTTGTCGTCGAATGGCCGGCGCTGCGCACCGTAATAGTCGGGCGTGGCGTTGCCGGTGGGAAAGTAGACCAGGCCAAGGCTCTCATCCGCACTCATCGGAGCCCAGCTGTTAGGGGTTGACGGCGTATAGGTCTGGCCGGCCGGAGGGGCGCCGTGGTCGTCGGGACGTCCCATGTCGAAGGCCCAGGCCATCTGGCCAGTGACCGCGTCGAAGGCGCGCACAACGCCCGACGGCTCGCCCCAGTACTGTCCATCGGACACCCATCCACCCAGCACGATCTTGCCACGGACCAGGGTCGGTGCCGAGGTGACGGCATAATAGCCACGTGGCGCAGCGCTGAGCCCGGTCAGCAGGTTGACGGCACCATTGCTTCCGAAGCCGGCGCACGGCACGCCCGTGGCGGCGTCGACCGCAACCAGGCGCGCATCGGTGGTGTTGGTATAGACACGGGTACTGCACACGCCGGTGGCGGCAGGCACCTTGTAATAGGCCAGGCCACGGCAGGCCTTGCCGTGAGGATTGCCGGAATGCCAGGTCCAGCGCTTCGCGCCGGTTTCGGCATCGAGTGCGAAGATATCGTTGCGGCCATTGCAGGCGTATACCGTATCGCCGACCTTCAGCGGTGTCCCTTCAAGCCCGGTGGCCAGGCCGTCCTTGTCGTCGCCCAGGGGCACGCTCCAGGCGACCTTCAGATCCTTGACGTTCGACGCATTAAGCTGCGACAGCGGTGAAAAGCGCGACCCGCCGGCATCGTTGCCGTAAGCCAGCCAGTCGCCATTGCTCATATCGGCAGAGGTGGCCGTGACCGAGGCTGCCGGCAGGGCGGTCTTGCCGGTCTGGAAGACCGGATCGGGGTTGCGGTGCGGCCCGACAAAGGACAGGACCACACCGGCGACCAGGCAGATGCCGGCGACGGCCCAGACCGTACCCCCGTTCAACCTGCCGCGTTCCGGCGCCGTCAGGCCCTTCATCGGCGTCAGGAACCACAGGCCCAGTACGGCCGGCGCCACCAGGCGCGCCGTCAGCGCCCAGACGTCGAACCCGACCTCCCACAAGGACCAGGCGAGCGTGAAGGACAGCATCAGGCCGTAAATCCAGGCGCCTTCGGCCCGGCCGCGACACATGAGGGCGGCGGACGTGACGACCATCAGGCCAGCGATGAGGTAATACCACGAACCGCCGAGCCCTATCAGCCAGCCGCCGCCAATGGCGAGGACAAGACCTATGAGCAGCAACAGGGTCGCGTATATGTAGGGAGGGCGTGGGGGTGACGATAGGGGCATGACATAACTTCCTGAACAGACGAACGGGTCCGGAAGTCACATCGGAGAACAGTGGGCGCGGGATCGGCTGCAACCTGCCCGACGCAGGTCTCATCTGATGCGGCGCGTCCGTGTGATCCCTGGCATCTGTGCATTCCGGAATGATACAAACGTACACATGTGTACGGATCGTATTATCAGGAAACCGTATCTATTGCACGTACAGATATAAAGATTGCGCCAAGGCCCCTTGATAATGGCTTGCACCGCTCCCGCTTTGCGCCATGATCCGGGCATGAAAGCCCTGTCTCTCCGTTCCGATGCCCGGCAAAACCGGGCCAGCCTTCTCGAAGCCGCCAACACCGTCTTCGGCCGTCATGGTTTCGACGCCCCGCTCGAACTGGTCGCGGCCGAAGCCGGTATCAGTCGCACCACCCTTTACCGCAACTTCGCCGACCGCGAGGCCCTGGGCGTGGCGATCTTCGAGCGCAATGTCGCGGAGCTTGAGGTCCAGGCGGCGGCGATGAATTCACGCGACGACGCCGTCATTGTCCTGCTCGACACCATCATGGATCATTTCGTCGCCAGTGCCGGCCTGGCCGACGCCCTGCACCGCCAGACGCGCACCCGTGACGATATGGGCCGGCTGCGGCAAAGGGTCATCGATCTGCTGGCGCCCTTGCTGGCGCGGGCCCAAGCGGCGGGCCTGATCCGCCCGGCCTTCCAGGTCGGCGATCTCGACATGATCATGCGCATGATGGCCGGTGGCCTCGGCGACGAAGGCGAGGAAACGCGTCAGGCCCGCGCGGACAGTGTCCGGCATGTCCTGTTCGACGGGCTGGTTATCAGGCGCTAATACCGACGGCCGCTGATCTCGACCTTCGGCCGTCGGGAGCGTGCGACCGCACGCCGCCACTCATGTGGCGAGCCATGCGGCGTTTGAGCTGAAAAATGCTTATACCGACGGTCATTCTTGATGGCCGTTGGTATAAGGTACGCGTGGCGGAAGTCCGAGAAAATCAAGCACGGCCTTTGCCGCCCGTTCGGCGGTCGGACGCTCGCCACGCCCCATGATATCGAGCGCGGCGTCCTGGTCGCGGACCTGCGTCGCCCGCAACACCGGATCGTCGAGGCGCTCGTCGATGGCCGCCAGCAGGTTTTCGGCCGTGCAGTCGTCCTGGATAAATTCTGGTGCGATGCGTTTGTCGGCCATGATGTTGAACATGGTGGCGTGCTTCAGGGTCGATATACGCCTGTAGATCCAGTAGGTCAGCGGCTCGAGCTTATAGGCGATCACCATAGGACAGCCGGCCAGGGCCAGTTCGGTCGATACCGTTCCGGAACAGGCAAGGGCCAGTGTCGCAGCCTGCATGGCGGAATATTTGTCGGCGTCGTTATCGACCAGGCGGATCGGCACGGGCAGGCCAGCGACGGCTTCCAGGACGTGCGCCCGGACCGTGTCGGCGACTGGGATGACGAAGGTCAGGTTCGGGCGAGCCGCATGCAGGCGCCTCAGAACCTCGCCGAAGACCGGCATCATATTGCGGATTTCCGCCGGCCGGCTGCCCGGCAGGACCAGCAGGATAGGATCGTCCGCCCCAAGGCCGATCGACTTGCGGAAAGCCAGTGGCGCCGCGTGGCTGAAATCGATGTGCAGGGCTGGATTGCCCACGACCACAGTCTTCAACCCTTGCGCCTCGAAGAAGGGAGGATCCATAGGATGCAGGGCGATCAACAGGTCGACGGCGCTCGCCAAGGTTTTGGCGCGACCCGGGCGCGCCGCCCAGACCTGGGGGCCGACATACTTGATCAGGGGAACATCCGGCATCACCTTGCGGATCGCCTGGGCTGCACGCAGGGTAAATCCCCACGAGTCGATCAGGACGATAGCGTCCGGGCGTTCGCGCTGCGCCAAGGCGACCGTATCCTTGACGCGTGCTGTAACGCGCGGCAGGGCCTTGAGGCCCTCCAGGAGGCCCAGGATCGACAATTGGGCGATATCGAAAGGGCTATGCACGCCCTGCTCGGCCATACGGGCGCCGCCGACGCCGACGAAGCTCCAGTCGACATGCGGAGCCTGCATACGCAGGTGTGCCATCAGGCCAGCGCCCAGGGCGTCACCCGACGCCTCGGCTGCGACCAGCATCAGCTTGCGTCGGGTTACGTCAGTCGTGTCCATAGAGGAAAAGTCCGAGTTCATGGGCCCGATGGAATACAGCCGGCTTGTCGACGATCAAGAGCTGATGCGTGCGTGCGACGATACCACACAGGCCGGCGGCGGCGGCATCCTCTATCGTGGCGACGCCGATGGTCGGCATATCGAGGCGCAGGTCCTGGATCGGCTTGGCCAGCTTGGCCAGGACGCCCTTGCGGTTTTCCGGCGTACCGCGGGTGTTGACCGGCAGGGTCGGGATGCGCTTCAGCAAGGCCTGGGTGCCTTCCTGGGCTTCGACGGCCAGGGTGACGCGACCTGCGACGACAACCGACTGGCCGATATCGAGGCGTCCGATTTCGCTAGCGATCCGCAAGGCTTCCTGTGCGTCTTCCATGGCGTCGGGGGACGGGTCGGGACCGGCTTGCAATCCGCCGGTGATCAGCAGTTCGGGATTGGCTTCATGGGCGCCTTCGATGTGGTAGCCTTGGGAGGCGATCACCTTGGCGACCTGGCGCAACAGGGAGTCGTCCCCGCCACGGCCGGCGGCCTGGATGGTGGGTAGGACTGCGGCACCGCCGGAATCACGCTGCATAGTGTCGAAATCGGGACGCTGAACGTAGCCGCACATGGTGACAGCCTGGCACTTTTCGTCTGCGAGGATGCCGAAGAGGCGGGCGAAATCGCCAAGACCGAGGGTGTGGCCGGGATGAGCGTCGAGGGCGGGATCGGACAGGCCGTCTATGCGGACGACGGTGTAGGGGCGGTTCGTGCGCTGAAGATAGGCTGCGACCTCGACGGGGAGACCGCCGCCGCCGGAGATGAGGGCGAGTTTGCTGTCGGCAGTCATTGGCGCAGTCCTGTTATGGGGTTTGGGGTCTGTGACCCCAAGCCTTCTCTATTCCTTAGGGTTCCCGTGTCCCTTCGGGGCATCGGAACCCTAAGGATACAGGAAAGATTTCGTGGGGTCACAGACCCCACACCCCGTTACGCGGCGACGTCAGTGATCCGACGGCAGACAAATCGGCCGCGTCGAGTCATCCCGAATAAACTGCACGATCTCGACCACTTGCGGAATATCCGAGAAGTTCTCCAGCACGTCATCGAGACGCTCCTGGAAGGTCCCCTCCTCCGCAAACATCATACGATAAGCCGTCCGCAGCGACAGGATGAGCTCACGCGAGAACCCCCGGCGCTTGAGGCCGACCAGGTTCAAGCCTTCGAGCCGCGCATGATTGCCCCAAACCGAGCCATACGGGATGACATCCTTGGTAACGATAGCGCCGCCGCCGATAAAGCAATACCGGCCAAGACGCGCGAACTGGTGCACCGCGCACGATCCGCCGAGAAAAACGAAGTCGCCGACCTGGACATGACCGCCGATCGACGCCTGGTTGGCCATGATGACGTTGTTGCCCAGCACGCAATCATGCGCCACGCCGGAGCCGGCCATGAACATGCAGTCGTTACCGACCCGCGTCACACCGCCGCCCTTTTCCGTGCCGGTGTGCATGACGACATTTTCGCGGACCAGATTGCGATCGCCGACGATCAGTTGCGTCGGCTCGCCCTTGTGCGCCAGATGCTGCGGCGGACCGCCCAGGCAGGCAAAGGGATGTATGACAGTATCCGCGCCGATCTCGGTCACACCGTCGACGACGACGTGCGACTTCAACGACACCCCATCCTTCAGGGTCACCGAGGCGCCGACAATGCAATAGGGGCCAACGGAGACGTCCTCACCAAGGGACGCGCCCTCATGGATGATGGCGGTCGGATGTATGGTGACGCTCATATCTGTAGTCTTTCGGTTGGCTCCGGTAAGGAAGCCTATTTGGGGCTTTCGACGACCATGGCCGCGAATTCGGCTTCACAGACGATCCGGTCGCCGACATAGGCCTCACCGCGGAACTTGAAAACGTCGCCGCGATGACGGACCACCTCGACCGGCATGCGCACGACATCGCCGGGACGGACAGGACTGCGGAAGCGTACACCATCGACCGACATAAAGAAGATGGTCTTGCCTTCAACTTCTACGTCCAAAGATTTCGACATCAGCACGGCGCCGGTCTGGCCCATGGCCTCGATCAGCAGCACGCCCGGCATGACCGGGTTTTCAGGAAAGTGACCGTTGAAGAAGGGTTCGTTGAAGGTGACGTTCTTGATGCCGACCATCGACTTGTTGCGTACCCAGTTTTCGCCGCGATCGATCAGCAGAAACGGATAACGATGCGGAATACGCTTCAGAATCTCGGCATAATCGACAGAAACCTGCGTTTCCGCAACGTCACTTTGCACAGGGGCCGGGGCAGCCGGTTGAATATCGTCACTCATAAAACGTCTTATCCTTATATGTCCGGCCAAGGATTAATCCTTGCCCTTGCCGGATGCCGCGCCTGCGGCGTTCTTCTCTAGCCATACGCTCTCACGCAGGAACTGGCGCGACGGCCGCGCCGGATATCCCGACACCATCTGACCAGCCGCCACATCCTTGAATACCGCCGAGCCGGCGCCGATCCGGGCGCCCGCGCCGATGTCGATATGGTCCACTATGCCCGCCCGGCCGCCGAACATGGCGCCATCACCGACCTGAACCGAACCCGATAATCCCGCGTGCGCTGCAACAATGCAGTTACGTCCGATTCGTACGTTATGGGCAATCTGAACCATATTGTCGATCTTTGTCGCCTCTCCGACGATTGTGTCGTCGAAGGCGCCGCGATCTACGCAAGTGCCGGCGCCGATACTGACATCGTCCTGCAGGATGACGCGGCCCAATTGCGGCACGTCGACAAGACCCTTGGCATCGCCCGAGACGCCGAAACCGGACTCCCCGATATGGACGCTGGACGACAGGTGAACACGGTCGCCGATAAAGGCGCAATAGATGGTAGTATGGGCGCCGATGCGACAGTTGCGGCCGATACGGCAGCCCGGCCCGATCACGGCATAGGCTTCGATACGCGTGCCTGCGCCGATCTCGACATCCTGGCCAATGACCACGCCGACACCGAGAGACACGCCCTCTTCCAGCCTGGCAGAAGGATGAATGGCCGCCTGACCTTCATGAATGCGCGGCGTATAGAGCTTCGCGGCCAAACGTGACCATGCCGCCTGGGGGGCCGCCCCGACCAGGGCGACGCTGCCGGCAGGCACCTGGTTGACGAAAGCCTCGGTGACAAAGATGAATTCCGCCTGGCTCTTCTGCAACTTGGCAAGATAGCGGCGGTCGCTGAAGAAGGCGGCCTCGCCGCGGCCGTCCCCCGAAAACGACAAAGGGGCGCAGGCTTCGATAAAGCCGCTCCCCTTCTTTTCCGGCGCATAAAGCCGGGTCGAGGTCCAACTGGCCACCTGATCCACGTCGATTTTTGAACCGACTTCAAAAAAACGCAGATCAGGCATAGACCGTTAAGCTCTTACTTTTTGGGCGCAGCACCCGTAACAGCAGGAGCAGCCGGACGCGGAGCGCCGGCAGTAGCGCCGGCGGCGCCTTGTTGCTGGTCGAGGCTGACGCGATCGAATTGCGGCAGCAGTTCGCCGGTCGAATCCATCTTCTGCACAACCGCGCTGGTGATGTTCATGGCGGGGTTGGCGTAGATGAAGGTCGAAGGCGTTGCATTGTTAGCGCTCGGGGCGTCGTAATGCAACAGGCTGTCCGAGGAAACGACGGTCGAGCAACCCTTGGCCGTAACGACCGAGTTGATGTTCGGGATCATCTTCTGGAAGATGGACGCCATGACTTCCTGCTGGGTGTATTGCATTTCCTGCTGACGCTGTTGCAGCTTCTGCTGGAAAGCATCGCGCTTTTGGCCCCAGGTCTGAGCCTTGGCTTCCCAGGCGGTCTTGGTCGCCGGGGTGGCGGCAGCCGTCTTCTGGGCGGCGGCCAGCGACTTGTATTCGGTGTCGAGCGACTGACCCTGGGTTTGCAGTTCGCCGTCGACAACGGCCTTCAGCTGACCGAGGCGGTCTGCGGCAGCCTTGCCCATGGCCGAGTCGGACATGGCGGCTTGCGTATCGAGCACGCATTGGCCGGCGAGCGGAGCACCAAAGGTCGGCGGCGTCGGGGCAGCGGCGGGAGCGGCAGCCTGGGCGAGGACGGAACCTGCGGCCGACAGGGCGACAACGCTGGTGAGAAGGAAGAGTTTAGCGTTTTTCATGGGTTTTGGCACTTTTGTGTCTGGATAGTGAGAGGATGAGATACGTGGAAAGCGGTTAGAATTGGGTCGATTGCGAGAAGCGGAAGGTTTCAACCTTGTCATATGCCGACTTGGCCAGAACCTGGCTGAGGTCGAACTGGATCGGGCCCATCGGCGACTTCCAGCGGATCGTAAGACCCGCCGAAGCGCGCAGCGCCAGGTCATCGACAATATTGGTCAAGGCAGCGCCCCCGTTCGTCTGGTCAACCTTCAGGCGTTTATCGACGCCTCCGAGCGTACCTATATCGACAAATAGAGCGGTTTTAAGGCCATATTGATCCGGCAGGTGGTTGGGAAGACCCAGTTCCGCCGAACCGATGGCGTAGGTCTGACCACCAAGGGCATAACCCGTGGAGGTGTCGCGCGGGCCGATACCGGCATATTGGAAGCCGCGCATCGTATCGCCGCCCTTGAAGAAGCGGTCGTTGATACGAACCGCATCGCTGCCGAGCGGGATGATCGAGCCGGCGGTGCCGGAAACATGCAGGACCATGTCCTTCTTGAAGCCGTGATACCAGTGACCTTCGGCTTCGGAGCGGACATACTTCACGTCGCCACCGAGACCGGCGAAGTCCTGACGCAGCATGACGTTCCAGCCGCGCGTCGGCGCGACGAAGTCGTTGCGCAGGTCAAACGACAGGGTGTAGCCGACGGACGAGGTGATGCCCGTGCCGCAGTTATATAGCAGGCCGTCACACGACGACGACGTCGCGTACGAAATCCGGTCGCTGCGCAGGTTATAGCGCAGGCGCATGACCGAATAACCATTCAGGTTATAGCCGAGACGGAAGCCGATACCGGTCGAATCCGAAGAATAGTCGACGCCGGTATAGTTGTAGGAGCTTTCGAACAGGTCGACACCGGCCGAGACGTCACGGTTCATGAAGTGCGGCTCGGTGAAGCTGAGGTCGATATCCTTCTGGATCGAGCCGGTCTGGATACGGGCACGGACGTCCTGTCCGGTACCGCGGAAGTTGGCCTGGCTGATACCGATGTCGAGGATGAACTTCTGCACCGACGAGAAGCCGGCGCCGAACGACAGTTCGCCGGTCGGCTGCTCGGTAATCCCGACCTCGATATTGGTCTTGCCCGGAACCGGCGACGGCTTGTCGTCGATCTTGACGTCCTTGAAGAAGCCGAGACCGCTGATATAGACCTTGGAGCGTTCCAGTAGCGCCTTGTTGTAGGCGTCGCCTTCCGACACCAGCATCTGGCGACGAACGACGCGATCGAGGGTCTGGGTGTTGCCGACGATGTTGATCTTGTCGATATAGACGCGCGCGCCTTCATGGACGTTGAAAACCAGGTCGACACGGTGATCGTTCGGATCGGCCTGTTCGTCCGGACGGATGTCGACAAAGGCAAAGCCATTGGCGCCGGCGGCAAAGGTCAGGTCGTCGACCGCCTTTTGCACGCGATCGCTTTCATAGAGTTGACCCGGCTTGATAGAGATCGAGCGCAGCAGGTCCTCGGACTTCAGCTTGTCATTGTCGGTCTTGATGGTAATCCGGCCGAAATTGTACTTCTGGCCTTCATCCAGCGTGTACGAAATGGCGAAGTCCTTGCGGTCCGGCGTCAGTTCGGCCACAGCCGAGATGACGCGGAAATCGTAATAGCCACGGTTGGTGTAATACTTGCGCAGCTGTTCGCGGTCATAGTCCATACGATCGGGATCGTAATTGTCCTGCGAAGCGAAGAACTTCCACCAGTAGGACCTGCGCGTTACGACAACGCCGGCCAGTTCGCTGTCCGGAAAGGCCTTGTTGCCGATGAAGTTGACTGACGACACGCCTGTCTTCGGACCTTCGTTGATTTCGAAGATCAGGTCGACACGCTTTTGCGGCAGTTCGACGATCTTCGGCGTGACCGTGGCCGAGATGCGGCCCGACTTGCGGTACAGCTCGACGATACGTTGAACGTCTTCCTGGACCTTGGCCTTGGTGAACACACCGCGCGGACGAATCTGCACTTCGTCGCGCAGCTTGTCCTTGGTCATGGCGTGATTGCCTTCGAAGACCACCTGGTTGATGATCGGGCTTTCGACGACGGTGACAACCATCTCGCTGCCGTTCATGGCAATCTGCACGTCCGAGAACAGGTCAGTGCGATAAAGCGTCTTGACGGCCAAGTCGATCATCTGGTCGTCGACGGTCGCGCCGGTCTGGAACGGCAGGTAGGAAACAACAGTCTGCGAATCGATACGCTCGTTGCCCTGGACCGCGATACGGCCGATCACCGCAGTCTGCGGCGGCGGCGGGGTCTGCGGCTGGGCAGCCGGCTCCTGCGCGGGGGCGGCGGCATCCTGGGCCGGAGCCGGATCCTGCTGCGTCAGGTAGGTGCGCGCGTCGGCGCCGGTCGCCACGGCCCCGGTCGCCAGGATGGCGAGAATGCTGACACTGAAGGAAAGCGAATGCGAAAGGGTCATGCTGCCTCGTGACAGGTTCTGGAGATCGTTATAGGTGGCGTCGGTCTTTTTCAGGCCTGACATGGAAGCTTACCTTTGTGAGCAAGGAGTGCGGCGGCGGGCATTTACGAGAACAGCTTCCCGATAACACTCACCAGGCCGATATGGTTTATATCATTCCACGCTGCGTACAACATCAAGCCTAATATCAGGACGACAGCAATGCGGAAGGCCGCATTCTGAATTCCTGCCGAGACTGGTTTTCCCGCAACAGTTTGATAGAGGTAGAAGGCCAGGTGGCCGCCGTCGAGCGCCGGCACCGGCAAGAGGTTGAGAAAACCGACCCCGATCGAAATCATGGCCGTCTCCTGCAGGTAGACCAGCAACAGGTTCACGACCTTGTCCATCACCGGGACCTTGGCCTCGACTACGTTTGAGGTGAGGTCGCCCGTCGCCTTGGTCATGCCCAGGATACCCGATACCTGGTCGCCGCTTTCCTTGCCGACGAAGATGCGGCTGATATAGGTCAGGTTGGTGTCGAGCGTCTTCCACGTCTCGGTAACCCCCTTGACCAGGGATTGAACAGGATTGAGCCTGCGGGTCTCGGCCTTGTCCGACAGGGTTATGCCGAGGCGACCGCCCTTCATCGACTGGTTCTTGTTACCTGTGTCGAGCGCCACGCGCTGCGGCGTCGCCATCAGGGTGACAATGGCGTGATTGCGCTCGACCTGAACCGGGAAGGTGGAATCGGCGCGCAGGGCGACCAGCATAACTACGTCCTGACCGGTCTCGACCTCATGGCCGTCGATCACCTTGATGATATCGCCCGGCAGGAAGCCGGCGGCGGCAGCACGGCTGTTGGGCGCGACCTGGGCGACCACCGGGCGACCGATCTGTTCACCGACCATCATGAAAACGGCGGCAAAGACGAAGATCGCCAGGATGAAGTTGAAGGCCGGACCGGCCAGGATAATCAGGAAACGCTGCCATATCGGCTTGAAATGGAAGTAGTCCTTGACCGCATCGGCGCCTTCGCGCGCCGTGATCGATTCTCGCGCAGCCTCAAGCTCTTCGGCCGAGGGCATCATCGAAGCGATATTCTCATCGCCGGCGAACTTGACATAGCCGCCCAGCGGCAGGGCGCTGAGGCACCAGTCGACACCGTGCTTATCCGTGACCTTGAACAGGATCTTGCCGAAACCGACCGAGAAGCGCTCGATACGCGTCTTGAACAGGCGCGCCACCGAATAGTGACCATATTCGTGGAAGGTCACGATGATCGACAGGATCACCACAAACGGCAGTATGGCCACGATATGCAACAAACGCCGGTCTCCCTTCCTGCTGGCTAGACGCCCAGTTTCGCCGTCGCGAACAGGTCGTTCATAAGCCGGCGCACGGTGGAATCGATCTCCAGCGCCAGCATCATACGGTCGTCTTTATCACGACTTGTGTGATGTACGGAAGGGATAGAGGGGAATTGAGCCCGCATCATGGCAATTTCGACATATTCGCTGATTTGCAAGAAAGTGATGCGGCGATCGAGAAAGGCCTGGACGCAGACCTCATTGGCGGCGTTGAAGACGATCGGCAGCCCCTGCCCGGCTTCCAGCGCCTGACGCGCCAGGTTCAACATCGGAAAGGCCTCCAGGTCCGGGGCACTAAAGGACAGGTTGCCCTTGGCGATCAGGTCCAGTTTAGGCGCTTGCCATACGACGCGGTCAGGCCAGCCCAGGCAATAGGAGATTGGCACGCGCATGTCCGGTGTCCCCAGTTGCGCCAGGGACGAGCCGTCGCCATATTCGACCAGGCTATGAATCACCGATTGCGGATGCATGATGACATCGATCTTTTCCGACGGCATATCAAACAGATAGCTGGCTTCGATAAGCTCCAGCCCCTTGTTGGCAAGGGTGGCGGAATCGATGGTTATCTTGGCGCCCATCGCCCAGTTGGGATGTTTCAGCGCCTGTTCGACTGTCACCGCCTTCAGTTGCTCGCGCGTGCGCCCCAGGAAGGGACCGCCCGAGGCCGTCAGGATCAGCTTCGACACCGCATCCTGGTGACGCGCATCCAGCACCTGGAAGATGGCATTGTGCTCGGAATCGACCGGCAGAACCCGTCCGCCGTGAGCCTCGACCCTTTCGATCAGGGCCCGACCGCAGCAGACCAGACTTTCCTTGTTGGCGAGCGCCAGCGTCGCCCCCGTCCCGGCCGCCGCCCATACCGGTTTCAGGCCAGCTATGCCGACGATCGCCGCCATGATCCAGTCTGCCGGCCGGCCGGCCGCTTCGATTACCGCATCCTCACCGCAGGCGATAGCCAGGCCGGAATTGCCCGTCAGTTCCCGGAAGGCCTCGTACTGGCTATGGTCGGCCAGGACGGTAATGGCGGGTCGGAACTTCAAGGCCTGTTCGGCCAGCAGTTCCACATTGCGACCGCCGACCAGGGCCTGGATATGGTAGTCTTCGCCGGGACGGCCGGTCTCCTCGAGCAGGCGCAGGGTCGACACGCCGATCGAGCCCGTCGATCCGAGAATTGAGATACGCCTTAACATCAGATTTTCGTTCCGAGCATGACCAGCAGACGTATACCGCCGATTGCGACAATGGCAAACATCAGCCCGTCGACCCGGTCGAGCAGTCCGCCATGGCCAGGGATAAGGGCTCCGGCATCCTTGACGCCAAAACGGCGCTTCAAAGCAGACTCCCACAGATCGCCCGCCATGGTCGCCAGGGCGACCAGCAGGCCAACAAAAGAGGCCGAGGTGTCGTGAGCAAACAGATGCGTCAGATCCGACAGGGTCCCGGCCGTCAGCATGCCGGCGATCATACCGCCGGCAAAGCCCGACCAGGTCTTGTTGGGCGAATAGCGTCGCCACAGCTTGGGACCGCCCACCAGCTTGCCGACCATATATGCGGCACTGTCCGAAGCCCAGGCGATCAGAAAGGCAAAGAAGACCCAGTCGCGGCCGTTATTGGTCTCGCGCAGCCATATCAGCACCAGGGCAGGAAAGCCTATATAGAGGGCGCCGTAGGCCGCATCCAGCCACCCGCCCTGCAGGCGATAGGTGTAGAGGCCGGCGCACAACGCACCGAAACCGAGGATCAGCATGCCCAGGATGGGATGACCGAGATAGGTTGTAAACACGCCGGCCAGGGCAGCCGCACCGACGGCAATGGCAACCCGGCCCGACACGTTCGGCGCCGACATCAGCCCCCATTCGGTGCATAGAAGCGCCACGCCAATGCTGAGCATGATCAAAAGCGGCCAGGGTTGGCTGAACGGCATCCAGTCGAACGGCAAGGCAATGACGATCAGAACGACCGGGATCAACACCAGGGCCGAGGCGACGCGGATCGACAGGTCGCGCCACGTCGCAGGCGGCTTCTTTGCACCTGCGGTCCTGGCAACAGGCTTCTGCGTCGTGAGGGGAGGCTTCGTCTGAAGGTTGTTCTCAGGCGGACTGGACATGCCCAGCCTCTACGCCGCCATAGCGGCGGTCGCGCCCGGCAAAGATGTCGAGCGCCGCCTTCAGGGCCTCGCGGCCGTAGTCGGGCCACAGGATGTCCTGGAAGACGAATTCGGCATAGGCGGCTTCCCACAGCAGGAAGTTGGACAGGCGATGTTCGCCGCTGGTGCGGATCAGAAGGTCGAGCGGTGGCAGGCCGTGGGTCGACAGATTGGTCTCGAAGGCTTCGGGCGTGATGTCCTCGGGCAGAAGGGTGCCGGCACGCACCTGTTCGGCCAGGGCCCGGGTCGCATTGAGGATATCGGCCTGGGCGCCGTAGTTGAGTGCCACCTGCAGGAAGAAGCGCGAATTGTCCTTCGTCTTTTCGTGCGCATCGTCGACCATGGCGACGATGTCCTTGGGCAAACCGTCGCGTTGACCGATGATCCGTACGCATACGCCTTCACGGCGCAGGCGTTCGAGGTCCGACTTGATAAAGGCGCGCAACAGGCCCATCAGGTCGCTGACCTCATCGGCCGGACGGCGCCAGTTCTCGGTCGAGAAGGCAAACACGGTCATATGGGTGACGCCAAGATCGACCGCAGCCGTAATGGTGCGTTTGAGCGCTTCTACACCAGCGCGATGCCCCAGGGTGCGGATCTGGCCTTTACCCTTTGCCCAGCGGCCATTGCCATCCATGATGATGGCGACGTGGAGCGCCTTGCCGCCCGCATACGCTGCGCCCGTGTCTGACCTGGGCGTTTCGGCGGGAGGTGAGCCTAAGGGCATGAAGGAGGCTTTCGGAAAGAAACGAAAAACACGGCGAGACGCGATCCTAATCCAGGTTGCGTCTTCGCCATAGGGCAAATTACATGCAGGTTTACACCTGCATGATTTCCACTTCCTTAGCCTTCAGCACCTCATCGATGCGCTTGATGGCGGCATCGGTAAAGCCCTGGAGCTCGGTGCCGCCCTTCTTTTCTTCGTCCTCGCTGATCTCCGATGCCTTTTCGGCCTTCTTGAGATCATCCATGCCTTCGCGGCGGACGTTACGGACGGCGATCTTCTGCGTTTCGGCATACTTGCCGGCGATCTTGACCAGGTCCTTGCGGCGCTCTTCGGTAAGCGGCGGAATCGGGATGCGAAGCGTCGTGCCGTCGGTGATCGGGTTAAGACCCAGGTTCGAGTTCCGGATCGCCTTTTCGACGGCGATAACCAGGCCCTTGTCCCAGACATTGACACTGATCATGCGCGGTTCCGGCACCGAGACGGCGGCACAGGCCGTGATCGACATGGTCGAACCATAGGCATCGACGACGATCTGGTCGAGCAGCGACGCCGAGGCGCGGCCGGTACGCAATCCGCTGAAGTCTTCCTTCAGCGCGACGACGGCCTTGTCCATGCGGTCCTTGTAGCGATTAAGATCGGGTTTCATGGCTGTTTCTCGCTTCTTTTGTGAGGCTTTTAGAAAGGCTTACAGGTAGATTGGCTTACTGGGTAATGACGGTGTGCACACCATTGCCGTGGATGACCTTGTTCAGTTCGCCTTCATGGCGGATCGAAAAGACCACGATCGGAATATCGTTCTCGCGCATCAGCGACACGGCCGAGGCATCCATGACCTTCAGGTCACGCGACAGGACGTCCATATAGGTCAGGCTTTCATACCGCTCGGCAGCCGGATCCTTCTTCGGGTCGGCGGTATAGACGCCATCGACCGAAGTCCCCTTGAACAGGGCGTCGCAATTCATTTCGGCGGCGCGCAGGGCAGCGGCGGTATCGGTGGTGAAGTAGGGCGCACCGGTGCCGGCGGCGAAAATGACGACCCGGCCCTTTTCCAGGTGACGGATGGCGCGGCGGCGCACGAAAGGCTCACAAACGGCATTCATCTGGATAGCCGACTGGACGCGTGTGTCGACACCCAGCTTTTCGAGGGCATTCTGCATGGCCAGGGCGTTCATGACGGTCGCCAGCATGCCCATATAATCGGCGGAAGACCGCTCCATGCCGACGGCGGCTTTGGACAGGCCGCGGAAGATGTTACCGCCACCGATGACCAGGCACAGCTCGACGCCCTGACGGGCCACCTCGGCGATCTCCTCGGCAACCGCCTTGACGGTGTTCATGTCTATGCCGAAGCCCTGGTCGCCCATCAGCACCTCGCCGGAGACCTTGAGCAGGATGCGCTTGTATTTCAGCTCTGCGGCGGATGCGGCCATGGAAAGTCTCCGGGAATCGATAAGGGGCTATATGGGATGAAATATGGCGTCTTGATAGTTCGCCGTGCAAAGGCGCGCAAGAGTGCGATGACAGTTTCGCGCCAATTTGCACCCCGCTCACGAAAAGGGGCGCGACCTTTGCAGGCCGCGCCCCCATTTTCAGCAAAGCCTTGAGGCTTAAACAGCGCCCGTCATCGAGGCGACTTCGGCGGCGAAGTCGTCAACCTTCTTCTCGACGCCTTCGCCGAGGGCGAGGCGCGT
The DNA here is from genome assembly GCA_965246725.1 of Asticcacaulis sp. Lineage (GTDB taxonomy): Bacteria > Pseudomonadota > Alphaproteobacteria > Caulobacterales > Caulobacteraceae > Asticcacaulis. The sequence continues at coordinate 108,499 of CBDFFG010000008.1, read as the reverse complement.
GAAGGCCTTGATGGTGACCGGGGTGCCGAGCGTCTTGGCGGTTTCTTCAACCAGTTGCTCGATGGTCTGATCCGGGTTCATGACGAAGGCTTGCTTGGTCAGCACGACTTCTTCGAAGAACTTGCGGATACGGCCTTCGACCATCTTTTCGACGACCTGGGCGGGCTTGCCCGAAGCCAGGGCCTGCTCGGTGAAGATCGCCTTTTCGCGTTCGACAGCGGCCGGATCGAGATCGTCGGTCGACAGCGACAGCGGCTGGGTAGCAGCGACGTGCATGGCGATCTTGCGACCGACGTCCTTGAGGACTTCGGGGTCGCCGGCCGATTCGATGGCGACCAGAACCGCGATGCGGCCGAGGTCCGGCGCAATGGCGTTGTGGATGTAGCTGGCGACGACGCCTTGCGCGACCGTGTGACGGGCCATGCGACGGACAACCATGTTTTCACCGATCGTGGCGATCAGGTTGGTCAGTTCGTCCTGGACGGCGGCGGTGACACCTTCGACGCTGTCATTGCTCAGACCGGCCTGACCGGCGTTGCGTGCCAGGGTCTGGAACAGGTCGTTACGGGCAACGAAGTCGGTTTCCGCGTTCACTTCGACGGCAGCGGCGCTCATGCCGGCACCTTCGACCTTGGTCGCGATGACGACGAGGCCTTCAGCGGCGACGCGGTCAGCCTTCTTGGCAGCCTTGGACAGGCCCTTGGTGCGCAGCCAGTCCATGGCCGCTTCGAGGTCGCCGTTGTTTTCGGTCAGCGCCTTCTTGCAATCCATCATGCCTACGCCCGACTTTTCGCGCAGGTCCTTTACGAGGGCAGCAGTGATCTCAGCCATGAAATCCTCCTATTTAGAAATCTGAATTCCGCGCCGGGTGTAGACGCGGTTCATGTCAATTCAGCAACAGCTTAAAGCCATCCCGGCTTTAAGCTGTTGCAAGTGGTCTTGAAGCCGATGAAAGCCATCGGCCCCTATGTAGTGAGCCTTAGGCTTCTGCGGTAGTGTCCGCAGCTTCGACTTCGGCCAGGGCCGGTTCGACCGGGGCGATAGCCGCACCCAGATCGACGCCCGAGGCAACCTGACCAGCGGCCAGACCGTCGAGGACGGCGTCGGCGACGAGGTCGCAATACAGTTGCAGAGCGCGGGCGGCGTCGTCGTTACCCGGGACCGGATAGGTGATGCCGTCCGGATCCGAGTTCGAGTCGAGGATGCCGATAACCGGAATGTTGAGCTTGCGCGCTTCCTGGATGGCGATCGATTCCTTGTTGGTGTCGATCACGAACATCAGGTCGGGGATACCGCCCATGTCCTTGATGCCGCCCAGCGACAGTTCCAGCTTTTCGCGTTCGCGCGTCAGGGTCAGCAATTCCTTCTTGGAACGGCCGGCCGGGTTGTTGTCGAGGACCTGTTCCAGTTCACGCAGGCGAGCGATCGAGCCCGAGATGGTGCGCCAGTTGGTAAGGGTGCCACCGAGCCAGCGGTGGTTGACATAGTACTGCGCCGAACGCTTGGCGGCAACGGCCACCGGGCCTTGCGCCTGGCGCTTGGTGCCGACGAACAGGACGCGGCCACCGCCGGCAGCCACTTCGCGCACCTTCAGGAGCGCCTGGTGGAACAGCGGCAGGGTCTGCGACAGGTCGATGATATGGATGTTGGAGCGCGAACCGAACAGATAGCGGTCCATCTTCGGGTTCCAGCGGTGCGTCTGGTGACCAAAGTGGGCGCCGGCTTCGAGCAGGAGGCGCATGGAGATTTCAGGCATAGCCATGGTAGTCTGTATCCTTCTTCCGATAATCCTCCGCAGACGAGAAAGCGTCGAAGGCCCAATGCCCGCTTCGCCTCGGAACGTCTTCGCATGGCCACCGGGATCGGCGAGGCAGGCGAAGGCGCATGTCTGCGTGTGAGATGACGCGCACCTAGTCACAAATTCAGGAAAAAGCAAGCCTTACATTCAGAAAAAACGTCGAATCTGAAACGATTCCCGTAGGGTACAAAAGGTCAGATATCCTCGAAATACAGCATACCCGGCATGGCCTTGAGCCGCCCGCGCAACTGGGCATCCAGGCGATAACGCTGTGGTAGCTTGACCTCGATCTCACCCTCGCCGGGCAGGTCGCTGCGCAGGGTAACCTCTCCGCCCTGGGGCGATTTCGAATCATCGAGATAGGCACGCAACTGCGCCAGATCGATAATCTGGGCCGATACATTCAGACGCAGGCCCATATCGCCGGTGTTGAGCACCGCGGCCATGGGCGCCGCCTCTTCACCGAAGAAGCGCACCTCACCGTCACGGCCCTTGCAGCGGACCTTGAGGATGACGGATGTCCCGGGTTCCAGTTTATCGCGATACTTGCGCAGGGCTTCCGGCTGGAACATCAGTTCGTATTCGCCGGTAGGGTCGGACAGGGTGACGAAGGCAAACTTGTCGCCCGACTGCCCTGCCCGCTCCTGCTTGCGGCGGATGATGCCCGCCATGCGGAAGGCCGCGTGGCCTTCGGCAGCCAGGGACAGGGCTTCGGCATAGAGGGTGACATTCTTGCGCTTGAAGACATCCAGCATGTCCTGCAGCGGGTGGCCCGACAGGTAGAAGCCGATGGCCAGCAATTCCTCATCGAGGCGCTCAGGCCCGGAAATGACCGGAACATTGGGCACGCGCGGCCGCGACGCCTGGGTGGAGCCGAACAGGCTGACCTGGGACGCGGCGCGCTCGGCTGCCATGCTCTGGGCATAGGCCATGAAGATATCGGCGCACTGGACGATCTGTGCCCGGTTTGGGTGGATCGAATCGAAGGCGCCGGCGCGGGCCAGGTTTTCGATGGCGCGTTTGTTGACGGACTTGGGATCGATGCGTTCGAGGAAGTCGAAGATATCGGTGAAACGGCCGCCCTCTTCCCGCGTCTGCACGACGCTGAGCATGGCTTCGAAACCGACATTGCGGATGGCGCCGAGGGCATAGAGGATCTCACCATTCTCGACGTCGAAATCCGCCATGCAGCGGTTGATGTCGGGCGGTACTATGGTGATGTTGAAGCGGCGGGCGTCCTGGTAGAAGACGGCCAGCTTGTCGGTATTGGTGATATCGAGGCTCATGGTCGCAGCGAAGAACTCGACCGGATGATTGGCCTTAAGATAGCCCGTCTGATACGAAATGAAGGCGTAGGCGGCGGCGTGCGACTTGTTGAAGCCGTAGCCGGCGAACTTGTTCACCAGTTCGAAGATGTTGTCGGCCTGCTTGGGATCGACCCCCTTCTCGCTGGCCCCGGAAATGAAACGCACCTTCTGCAGGTCCATTTCTTCCTTCTTCTTCTTACCCATGGCCCGGCGCAGCAGGTCGGCTTCGCCGAGGCTGTAACCCGACAGGACCTGGGCGATCTGCATCACCTGTTCCTGGTAGATGATGACGCCGTAGGTTTCCTTGAGCACCGGCTCCAGCGACGGGTGTAGCATATCGATTTCCAGCCGGCCGAATTTCCGGTCGACATAGGTATCGATATTGTCCATCGGGCCTGGCCGATAGAGCGAGATCAGGGCGGTAATTTCTTCCAGCGAACCACAGCGCATCTTGCGCAGGGTGTCGCGCATGCCCTGGCTTTCAAGCTGGAACACACCGATCGACTGGCCGGACGCCAGAAGTTCGTAGGTCGCCGTGTCGTCCAGCGGCAGGGTCGAATAGTTGATGTCGACACCACGCTTGCGCAGATACTTCATGGCGCGGTCGAGCACGGTCAGAGTCTTCAGACCTAGGAAGTCGAACTTGACCAGACCGGCGCTTTCGACCCACTTCATGTTGAACTGGGTGGCCGGAATATCGGAACGCGGATCGCGATACAGCGGCACCAGTTCGGTCAGCGGCCGGTCGCCGATAACAATACCGGCGGCGTGGGTCGAGGCGTTGCGATAAAGCCCTTCGAGGCGCAGCGCGGTGTCGAGCAGATTGCGGACGGTGTCTTCTTCGTCGCGGGCCTCGCGCAGGCGCGGCTCGATATCGATGGCCTGGGCCAGGGTTGTCGGGTTTGCCGGATTGTTCGGGACCATCTTGCACAGGCGGTCCACCTGGCCGAGCGGCAATTGCATCACCCGTCCGGTATCGCGCAACACCGCGCGCGCCTGCAGGGTACCGAAGGTAATGATCTGCGCCACCCGGTCACGCCCATACTTGTCCTGGACGTAGGTAATAACCTCTTCGCGCCGCTCCTGGCAGAAGTCGATATCGAAGTCGGGCATGGAGACCCGCTCGGGATTCAGGAAGCGTTCGAACAGCAGGCCGAACCGCAACGGATCCAGGTCGGTAATGGTCAGGGCCCAAGCCACCAGGGAGCCGGCGCCCGAACCCCGGCCCGGACCGACGGGCACGCCGTGCGACTTGGCCCACTTGATGAAGTCCGAAACGATCAGGAAGTAGCCCGGGAAGCCCATCTTCTGGATGACGCCGATTTCACGTTCCAGGCGGGCCCAGTAGTCTTCCTCCGGCACGGCCAGCTTGACCTGCTTGAGGCGCATCTTCAGACCCTCGCGGGCCTGCCAGGCCAGTTCCTCGGCCTCATTACGACCGGCGCCGGTATCGAAGCGCGGGAGGATGGGATCACGCTTGTTGACCATGAAGGCGCAGCGGCGGGCGATTTCGATGGTGTTGTCGCAGGCCTCGGGCAGGTCGGCGAACAGTTCGCGCATGGCCGCGGCCGGCTTGAACCAGTGATCCTTGGTGACCTTGCGGCGATCCTGGATCCCCATGAAAGTGCTGTCGGAAATACACAGCAAGGCTTCGTGCGCCTTGTACAGGTCCGGGGAGGCGAAATAGGCATCGTTGGTCGCCACCAGGGCCACATCGTTGGCATAGGCATATTCGACGAGGCCGACCTCGGCAGCGCCGCCCTTGATGCCGCCATGCGGGCCACCGTCATGGCGTTGCAGTTCGATATAGAAGTCATCACCGAAGGCATCCTGCAGAGTCCGCAGGGCCGTCCTGGCTTCTTCCGGACGGTTCTGACGGAACAGGACATCGATGGGGCCGTCGAAGCCACCGGACAGGCACAGCACGCCTTCGCGGTTATCGATAATCTGCTGCCAGGTGACGTGAGGTTCTTCGATACCGTCATTATCGACAAAGGCGATCGACGACAGCTTGGTCAGGTTAAGCCAGCCCTGCTCGCTCTGGGCATACATCAACAGGGTGGGAATGCGCGCCCAGCTTTCCTTGGGCAGACCCCCAATGCCGCGGACCGGCATGGCGATACCGATAATCGGCTGAATGCCGGAATCCTTGCAGGCCTGGGAAAATTCGAGCGCGCCGTAGAAATTGCAGCGGTCGGTAATGGCGACGGCCGGCATCTCGTTCTTCAGCGCCAGCTTGCCCATGTCATAGGCCTTGATCGCGCCCTCGAGCAGCGAATAGGCGGAACGGACGCGAAGATGGATAAAGTCACCGCTCACAGCAGCCTCCCGCGACCAGATTTACATGCGTCAGGCAGCCCTAGGCTGCCATCGACACCACATGGCACATGAGAACGACGAAAGCCGCAACCGAGGCGAAAGACAAGACGTGATGCAGGGCGTTGACCATTTTTTCCACTCCTATTTCATCGCATGAAAGGCAGCCATTCTGGTCTGCCCCGTCTGCCCACCGTTTTGTCATCAGGTGAACAATTCTTGCTTTGTTCTATATTCTTGCTTTGTTCTCACAGCAAGAGGAATCTGTGAGTTACGGGAACAAAATGTGAAACAGCTGAAAAATATAGAGTTTTTAGAGAGTATTTTCGGGAACAAACGGAACAAGCAATCCGTTCTCCAGGCGGACAACCCGGTCCATATGGCGCGCCAGTTCCAGATTATGGGTGGCGATGAGCGCCCCTACCCCTTGCGCCTTGATGATGACCTTGAGGGCATCGAAGACCTGGCGCGAGGTCGCCGGATCGAGATTGCCGGTCGGTTCATCGGCCAGCAGCAGGCGCGGATGATTCGCCAGGGCACGGGCAATGGCGACGCGCTGTTGTTCGCCACCCGACATCTGCGCCGGCTGGTGGTCGAGACGCTCGCCCAGGCCAAGCGAGGTCAGCAACTCGCGGGCGCGGCCATCCGCCTCTTTCTCCGACCGGCCCAGGATACGCTGCGGCAAGGCGACATTGCCCAAGGCCGTATATTCCGGCAGCAGGTGATGGAACTGGTAGACGAAGCCGATCTTCTGCAGGCGGGCGCGCGTGCGCTGGCGGTCGTCCGACTTGGCGAAATCCTCGCCATCTATGATCAGGCGAGCATTGGGCGCCTGCTCCAGCAGGCCGGCGGCGTGCAGCAGCGACGACTTGCCCGAGCCCGATGGCCCGACCAGACCGACGAATTCGCCGGGCATGATGTCGAGATCTGCGCCCTTGAGCACGGCCAGCTTGCGGCCGTCGCCCAGTTCGTAGTCGCGATGCAGGCCGCGTATCGACAGGACGGGATTACTCATATCGCAGGGCCTCGACCGGTTCGAGCTTGGCCGCCCACAGGGACGGGAACAGGGTGGAGACGCAGGCCGCCAGCAGCGAAGCGATAACCACGAAGATCACCTCACCCGGCTCCATCTTGGCCGGGATGTGGTCGAGGTAATAAACGTCCTTGTTGAACAGGGAGACGTGCAAGGCCCATTCGAGGAAGTCCTGAATCTGGCGGATAAAGGTGACGAACAACACGCCCAGCACCAGGCCACAGGCCGTGCCGGCGGCACCGATCGTCGTCCCCGTCAGGAAGAAGATGCGCGAAATGGCCGAACGATCGGTCCCCATGGTGCGCAGGATGGCTACGTCTCGCGTCTTGTTCTTCACCAGCATGACGACGCCGGAGATGATATTGAGCGTGGCGATGATGACGATGAAGAACAGGATGAAACGCATGGCCGTACGTTCTATCTTCAATGCGTCCCACAGCGAGGCGAACTGTTCGGTCCAATCCTGGTAGAAGGCGCCCTGCCCGGCCGCCTGGACCAGCGGTGCGCGCCAGGGTGCCATGTCACTGGGGTTTTTGACCTTGATTTCCACGACATCCCACTCGTCTTCGCGATCGAAGAAGAGCTGGGCCTGCTGCAGCGGCATATAGATGGTCGCCTTGTCGAAGTCGCTGACGCCGCTGTGGAAGATACCGCCGACCGTATAGGACTTGCGGCGCGGTGTGGCGCCGAAAGCCGTCGAACTGCCGGCTGAGATCAGGGTGACCTGGTCGCCGGCGTTGAGGCCCAGGCGCGTCGCCAGGCCGTCACCGACCACGATATTGTCACCGCCATAGTCGCCGACACCAAACGTATCGAGCGTGCCGCCCTTTTCGATGGTGTTGCGGATAATCGCCGTATTGCGCAGGGCATCGGGTGCAATGCCGCGGACATAGGCGCCGTCAAGATCGCCGGCACTGCTTTGCAGCAATGCTGCCGATGCCAGATAGGGGGTGACCTCGGTGACGCCGGGCACGGCGCGCAGGCGCTTGAGCATCTCGTCGCGGTGGGCGAAGTCGTTGACGACCTTGCCCTGGACATAGGCATGGCCGCCGAAGGCCAGCAGGCGCGACACCATCTCGTCGCGAAAGCCGTTCATGATCGACAGGGTGCTGATCAGGGCTGTCACCGCCAGCATGATGCCGACAAAGGAAATAATGGCGATGACGGCAATGCCGCCATCCTTGCGCCGCGTGCGCAGGTAACGCATGGCAAGGCTCAGTTCCCAGCCCTTGAAGCCGAACAGCACGCGCAACACGTCCATATATCTATGCCTTGGTCAGCTTGGCGATAGCCGCATCAAGGCTGAGCAGTTCACGCTCGCCCGTGGCGCGGTTCTTCAGTTCGACATTGCCGTCGGCCAGGCCCTTGGGCCCGATGATCAGTTGCCACGGAATGCCGATCAGGTCCATCGAGGCAAACTTGGCGCCCGGACGATCGTCGCTGTCGTTATAAAGCACATCGCGACCGGCCTTGGTCAGGGCCGCATAGGCCTGCTCGCAGGCGGCGTCGACGGCGGCGTCACCGACGCGCACGGAAATGACGGCGATGTCGAACGGCGCCACGCCTTCCGGCCAGATGATGCCGTTGTCGTCATGGCTGGCTTCGATGATGGCGCCCAGCAGGCGCGAGACACCGATACCGTAGGAGCCCATGTGAACGATAATGTCCTTGCCGTCGGGACCGGAGACCACGGCCTTCATCGGCTTGGAGTACTTTTCGCCGAAATAGAAGATGTGGCCGACCTCGATACCACGCGCCGACAATTGCTTGTCTTCGGGAACCTCGGCGAAGGCGGCTTCGTCGTGCATTTCCTCCGTGGCGGCGTAGAGCGCCGTTCGCTGGTCGACCAGGCCCTGCAGGTCGTTCCAGTCGACGTCGATGCCCGGCGCCGGCATGTCGACCAGGTCCTTGTGGCAGAAGACGGCGCTTTCGCCCGTATCGGCCAGGATGATGAATTCGTGCGACAGGTCGCCGCCGATCGGACCGGTGTCGGCGCGCATCGGCACAGCCTTCAGGCCCATGCGCGAGAAGGTGTTGAGATAGGCGATGAACATGCGGTTATAGGCCGCGCGCGCGCTGGCTTCGTCGACATCGAAGCTGTAGGCGTCCTTCATCAGGAATTCGCGGCCGCGCATGACGCCGAAACGGGGGCGTTGTTCGTCGCGGAACTTCCACTGGACGTGGAACAGGTTGAGCGGCAGATCCTTGTAGGACCGCACCGTGCCGCGGAAGATCTCGGTGATCATCTCCTCGTTGGTCGGGCCGTACAGCATCTCGCGCTCGTGACGGTCCTTGATGCGCAGCATTTCCTGGCCGTAGTCTTCGTAACGGCCGGACTCGCGCCACAGGTCGGCCAGTTGCAGGGTCGGCATCAAAAGCTCAATCGAGCCGGCACGCGACATCTCTTCCCGGACGATTTTTTCGATCTTCTTGAGCACCCGGAAGCCGAGCGGCAGCCAGGCATAGATGCCGGCAGCCTCCTGACGGATCATGCCACAACGCAGCATCAGCCGGTGCGACACGATCTGCGCTTCGGCGGGGTTTTCTTTGAGCAGGGGCAGGAAGAAGCGCGACAGGCGCATGGGGCGAATCCGTTGAATCAGGCGGCAGGAAAGGCGGGCACCCTAGAGCACGACACCCAAAAGTGTAAGCCGGTTTTTGTCAGCAAACGACTGCGCCGTGTGAAGCGGCAAAACACCATAAAAAGCAAGACGAAATTACGGCAACCTTGCGGTCTTCACGCGGCATTTTGCATTACCTGCGCCGACGCCTAAGCCGGAATCTGCGGCAGCGGAATATGAATGAAGACGTTAAGAATCAACACGATCGCCCAGACAACTAAGGCGACGATACTGTTGAGACGCACCTTCTTGCCCAGGTTATGGAACACCGGCGCGCCCGGATCATTGCCCTTGACGGTTTCGACGCCGGCCTCGTGGTGGCTGACATTGCCGCCGATCGGCAGGACTGCGAAGAAGGTCACCCACCAGATCATGAGATAGATGGCCAGCCAGGTAATGATTTTGGTGATCATGGTCCGCCCTATTGTTCCGGCTTGTCGTTCGCGGCTGCTGCCGCCCTTGCCGTTTGAAGTCTGCGCCGGCGGGCGCCGATCGCCACGAAGACCGGAATCCACACACTGATCCAAACCGCCGGAGACGTGTGATGCGACGACGAAGAGACAGATTCGGCCTGGCCATGCGGCAGGATCATGAACAGGATGACCGCCACCGTCACACTGATGGCGATGGCAACCAGAACCCATATGAGCGTGCGGCTGATCACCGAAGTCCCTCCCCTTGCCGGGGTCTAGACCAGCCCCAGTGCTTCGTCCAAGCCTAGACTGAGATTGAGGTTTTGTACAGCGGCGCCGGATGCACCCTTGCCCAGGTTGTCGAGCACGGCCACCAGGCGCGCCTGTTGCCCCAGTTCGTCGCCGAAGACATGAATCAACAGCTGATTGGTATTGTTGAGCATCTCCGGCTGCAGGCTTTTCAGCGCCTGCGACTCCGCCAGGGACGCGACCGACACGAAACGTTCATTTGCGTAGGCGGCGGCGAGCGCCTCATGCAGTTGCGCCACCTCCGGTTCGTCCGGCAGGGCCCATAGTTGCAACGGTACCTCGACGATCATGCCCTGGGCAAAGCGCCCCACGGCCGGCGTAAACAGCGGCGGCGATTCCAGCCCGCCGAACACCGTCATTTCCGGCAGGTGTTTGTGGTTCAGGTCGGTCTTGTAGATACGGTAATTGTCGGCCGTGCCACCGTCGGCGACGGCGGTTTCGAATTCCGCAATCATTGACTTGCCTCCGCCCGTATAGCCCGAGACGGCATTGCAGGTCGACGGCCAGAACGGCGGGATGATGCCGGCTTCGACCAGCGGCTTCATGATGGCAATAAAGCCAGTGGCATAACAACCCGGGTTGGTGATGCGCCTGGCGGCGCGGATCAGTTCGCGCTGGTTGCCCAGGTCGCTGTCGCCCAGTTCGGCAAAACCGTAGGTCCAGTCTTCATCGACCCGGTGCGCCGTCGACGCGTCGATGACGCGGACATCAGGATTTTCGATCAGGGCCACGGCCTCGCGCGCCGCATCGTCCGGCAGGCACAGGATGACGGCGTCGGCGGAATTCAGTGCCTCGCGGCGGGCGTCGCGGTCCTTGCGCTTGTCGTCGGCCAGGCGGATCAGCGAGATGTCGGCGCGACCGGCCAAACGATCGCGGATTTGCAGACCCGTCGTGCCGGCTTCGCCATCGATGAATACTGTGTGAGACATGACAGGACCTCCTCCGGCGCAGGATAACTATCCTGACGCGCGCACCCTTAGATTATCCGGGATGCAACCTGATGACACTCCCCGCGGGAATGTCCAAAAACAAAAAAAGCGCTCCGGTTGCCCGAAGCGCTTTTTCGCACACATATGAACCCGTGCGATTAACGCTTCGAGAACTGGAAGGAACGGCGAGCCTTGGCGCGGCCGTACTTCTTACGTTCAACGACGCGCGAGTCGCGGGTCAGGAAGCCGGCGGCTTTCAGGGCCGGGCGCAGACCCGGTTCGAAATAGGTAAGAGCCTTCGACAGGCCGTGACGGATGGCGCCGGCTTGACCCGACAGACCCGAACCGTGGACCGAAACGAAGACGTCGAACTGCGAAGCGCGTTCGGTCAGGTTGAGCGGCTGAGCAATCATCATGCGCAGAACCGGACGTGCAAAATACACTTCCTGTTCACGGTCGTTGATGATCCACTTGCCGGAACCCGGCTTGATCCAGACGCGGGCGACGGCGTTCTTACGCTTGCCGGTGGCATAGGCGCGGCCGTACTTGTCGAGTTGCTGAACGCGCTCAACCGGAGCGGCGACAGGGTTCGACGACAGCGAAGCCAAAGCTTCGAGACCTTGGGGAGCGGTTTGCTCTTGAACTTCGGCCATGAATTAGACGCTCCGGACGTTCTTGCGGCTCAGGGCCTTGAAGTCGATGACTTCCGGCGTCTGGGCTTCGTGGGGATGGGTGTTGCCGGCATAGATGCGCAGTTGCGTCATTTGCTTGCGCGCCAAGGGGCTTTCCTTGGGCAGCATACGCTCGACCGCCTTGGTCAGGACGCGCTCGGGGTACTTGCCACCGAGGATCTGGCCCATGGTGCGGGTCTTGACGCCGCCGGGGTGGCCGGTATGCCAGTGGAAAATCTTGTCCGTCAGCTTCTTGCCGGTAAAGTGAACCTTTTCGGCATTGATGATGATGACATTTTCGCCGGAATCGACGTTCGGCGTATAGGTGGGCAGGTGCTTGCCGCGAAGACGCATGGCGACGAACGCAGCCAGACGACCGACAACGGCGTCCTGAGCATCGATCACGATCCACTTCTTCTCGACATCGGCGGGCTTGAGAGCCGCAGTATTAGACGTCAACATGAGAAAAATCCTTGGGTTTGTCGTGCACATAAAGAAGAGGCACGGCGAAGAGTGGCGTCATGTACAGGACGCCCCTACCCGTGTCAACGCATTATTTTGCGCAAAACTTACCAAAGCGCTTTGAATTTGTTGCGAAATTTGGCAAAGGTATTAAATTACCGCAACAAAAGCATCTTCAGAAGTTGGATCGGCGGAAAACCCGGTCGGCCCTGGCCACCTGCCACAACAGGACTGTAGACAGGACAAGCAGTACGGTTGCTGTCAACTGGTGCGCCAGGGCAAACCAGAAATTGACGGCGGTCACCAGGGTGGCAACACCCAGTGTGGCCTGGAAGCAGGCCACCACGGCCACGACAGTCGACAACAGCTTCAGGCCATCGTCATTGCATTTGCGCGACATGACTATGGCAAAGCCGATGACGTAGACCAGCAGCAGATAGGCATTCATGCGGTGCATGAACTGCACGGCCCCCTGGTCGCGGAACAACACGAAGCCTACGCCCTTCGACCATTCCACCATCGGCACGAAGCTGCCATTCATCAGCGGCCAGTCATTATAGATAAGTCCGGCCTGATTACCGGCGACCAGCGCCCCCAGCAGGCATTGCAACAGAACCAGGCCGACAATGGCGCCGGCGGCTGTGCGCCAGGCCCACGGAGCAGCTCGATTGCGCGGTGCGCCTTCGCTGGCCTCGAGCCCGGTCCATACCGTCCATATCAACAGCAACAGAGCTACACCCAGATGGGCCATCAGCATTTCCGGCGCCACAAGCACCCGCCCCTTCAGGCCGGACGCCACCATCAGCCAGCCCAGCAGGCCCTGGAAACCGATCATGCCGATGGCCACTGCCGATCGCCAGATGATCCGCGCCGGCACCTCCCGCATAAACAGGAAAAAGGCAAACGGCAGGACATAGATGACCACGGTCAGGGTGCGCGCCAGAAAGCGGTGAGTCCATTCCCACCAGAAGATGGTCTTGAACTGCGGCAGGGTCATATGGGAATTGAGGACGCTGTACTGCGGGATCTTCTTGTAGTTGGCAAACTCCGCATTCCACGCCGCATCGTTGCCGGGCGGCAGCACGCCGGAGATCGGCTTCCAATCGGTGATCGACAGCCCCGACTCGGTCAGCCGCGTCGCCCCGCCGACGCCGAGAACGGCAACAATGACAAGGGCCGCCAGGAACAGCCAGGCAGCAACAGTGGGTGACTTGAGGGGAAGGCGCACGATTTAAGCCTCTTATACATAAGGTCTTTGTCCCCGGGCGCTTGCCGTGACAACCGATTAACTGTACGATTTCCGTTCACTGGCGCCGCTTCGGGTGGCCCAATCTGCCCATACCGGCCCGGCGATTTCAAGGCGGCCGCAAAAAGAAAACGAGGGACAAACCGGCATGACTGCAGAGAACTACATCCTGGCTGTCGTTGCCGGCCTGCTGGTCGGCTGGATCGCCAACCTGATGTCGAAAAGCCGTTTCAGCTTCCCCATCAACCTGTTCGTCGGCATTTTCGGCGCCTGCCTGCTCAACTTCTTCCTGCGTTCGGCCGAAAAGATCGACAATCACTTTTTCTCGATCCTGTGGGTGTCGCTGATCGGCTCGGCCGGCCTGCTCGCCCTCTTCCACCTGTCGCGCGTCTTCGAGCGCCGGTAATGTCAGACAGCCCTCCGCCTATCAAAGCCCTTAGCCTGCCCAAGCGCCGCGCCATTGCCTGCGTCGGCATTGTGGTCTTCCTGATCGCCTATGTCGCCATCATCAGCGATATCGGCCGCCACCTGCCCGCGACCACCTGGGTGCAGCTTCTGTTCTACGCCCTGGCCGGCACCTTGTGGGGCGTGCCCATCCTGCCGCTGATCTCCTGGTCCGAAGCCTATAAGCGGAAGCAAAGATGAGCGACGAAGGTCAGACCGTGACCAGCAAGCCGTTGACCAAGGGCCGTCTCGAAGCCTTTACCGACGGCGTCGTCGCCATCATCATCACCATCATGGTGCTGGAGCTGAAGACGCCCGAGGGTTTCGACCTGAAGGCCCTGCTCACCCTGTGGCCGACCTTTTCCATGTACCTGCTGAGCTTTATCTATGTCGGCATCTACTGGAACAACCACCATCACATGCTGCACGCGGCGCACCGGGTCACCGGCGGCGTCCTGTGGGCCAATCTGCACCTGTTGTTCTGGCTGTCCCTGGTACCGTTCTCGACCCGCTGGATGGGCGAAAGCCACTATGCCAGTCTGCCGGTGGCCATCTACGGCCTGTCTCTGCTGATGCCCAGCATTTCCTACTATATCCTGGCCCAGACCCTGGTGCGCGCCAATGGCCGCGACAGCGCCCTGGCCCGGGCGATCGGCAAGGACGTCAAGGGCGCCATCTCGACCGGCCTCTATATCCTGGGCATCGGCCTGAGTTTCCTGAGCAACTGGGCCGGCCTTGCCTGTTATGTGCTGGTGGCCCTGATCTGGCTGGTGCCCGACCGGCGCATCGAGCGGGATTAATCGCCGCCGGAACTGCTGCTATCCGAGCTTGAACTGTCGGAACTTGAGCTGTCGGAACTGCCACCGTCCCAGCCACCGCTGGAACCGTGATCATAGCCGCTATCCTGTGGTCCAGTAGCATCGGCTGAATTCGGCGCATCGCTTGGCAGAAGTGACGCCCAGCACGCAATATCCAGCGGATCGGTGGCGGGTGGCATATCCGATTGTTTCCCCTGGACCGACCGTCCGCGCGACGCGGCATAACGTCCAAAGCGCCAATAGCCCGCAAAAGCCAGCCCAATGGCAACAACTATAAAAGCGGCAATTGCGCCCATCATCAGTTCGAAACCACGCGGGAGACCTCCAGCGCCGATACCCGGCCACTGTCGATCTTGACGACCAGGGTCTGGTCGTCATCCATCTGCCCTTTTTTCGCAGCATGATGGAAAACCAGCCAGCCATTGGCCCGCTTGCCGGGCTGGCCCAGGCGCTTGATCAGTTCAATCTCCGTAGTCCCCAGGCCGATGCCATCGACAGCGACCCCGGCAAATCCCGCAGGCACGGCCGGGCAATGGCTTGAACGCGCTGTGCCGGCCGGCCACAGGGTAATACGATCTACGGCGCCACCACTGATTTCCCCGGACGACAGCCATACGCGCTGGCCGCCGGGCAGGTCGTAACACAGCCAGGCCTCGGCATCGCCAGCATCGCCCTGCCGATCGATCACACCGCTGGCGACAAACTTGCGAACGGCTTCGAGCTTGGTGTCCTCGAAGCCTCCACGGAAACTGCCCAATTGAAAGCCTTGCGCAAACGGCACAGTGGTCGATGCCGGCGCATCACGGCTCACGACCGGCGTCGGCGGCGCTATCGCCAGGTCGGCCGCCTCAGCACCTGACGCCATCATCAGCATCATCCCCGCCTGGCATGCCGCAATTGCGATCCCCCGCATGACCGTCCTCCGTCACAGTTTCCGAAACATAACATAGGCGTCGACGTAACGCTCGCGCTTATAGTGAAACGCCTCCGGCAGCGTGCCAACGATCTCGAAGCCGTTCGACTGGCAGATGCGAATGGAGGCGGTGTTGGTCGATACGACGAAGTTCAACTGAATGGCCTTGAACCCCAGTTCGCGCGCCCTCGTTATAGCGAAATCGTTCAACTGACGACCATAGCCGTTGCCGCGGGCATGGCGCGCGACAATGACCCCAATATTGCACACATGCGCCCCAAGCGCCGGCTTGTTCGGCACGATGTAACGCGACGCCACCAGCACGTCGCCGGCATAGACGTTGAAGACGCGGGCGCCGGGCGCAAACCACGTCGCGCGCGCCGCGTCAAAACTCATATCGGCCGGAAACGGGTAGGTGTCCTCATCGGCGATGACGTCCTGGAAGATCGGCCAGATCTCGGCAAAGGCCTCCGGGCCGACTTCGACTATGGTCAATGCCTGCGTCATATTCGCCTCCGTGCCTTATCGTTTAATACCAACGGCAAATGACTTTGTCTCATCGCCGTTGGGAGCGTGCGACCGCAGGCCCGAGCATGTGCGAGGAGCCATGCGGCGCTTGAGCTGAAAAGAGGCTTATACCAACGGTCATTCTTTATGACCGTCGGTATAAGCCAGTTCGTCGGATTGGCAAGCCACGCAGCCCCATGAAATCGATCTGCCCTCGGTTGCCGACCGGGCAAATCCGTGTTTGATTGGCATAAAGGTTAACGCCGTTTTCCTGGGGGACTTTCCATGCCGTCATTCCTACGCCTTGCCGCGCCTGCTATCCTGGCCTTCACCTGCCTCAGCCCTCTGTCGGCTACGGCCGCGCCGGGCGATCTGCTGGCGCCGACAACCGCAATCCCCGTGACAGTAAAGCCTCATAGCTTTTTCCTGGGTGCCGGAACGATCGCCACCCTGATGCGCCGTCCGGCCGTGACACCCGTAGCCACCGAGGGCGTCCCTTCGGCTACAGATACACCGGTAATGGACTTCCCCGTGGCCTCCGGTCAGACCACAGCGGGCGATCACGCCCATGACGTCGTCGCCACCACGGGTATCTGCAGCGCCTATTTCGACCAGTCGATCGCCCTGGTCCCCAATCTCAGCCTGGCCTTCAAGGGCATGGCCGGCGACAAGACGACCCTGCCGGCCCTGCTGCCCGCGCTGTCCAAGCAACTGGACGGCCTGATGCCCTACGAGATCAAGCCGGAAGTCTGCGGCGGTGACCATATCAACGCCTACACGACCTACCAGTTTTCCGAATTGACTATCTTGCGCGCCCACAATGTCGATATCGGCCTGCCCGCCAACCTGCCGATCGTCAAGCAGCCGGATCTTACGCTTGGCGCCCTGGCCTATGCCGTCGGCTGGATCCGCTTCGAGCAGCAGGACTACGAAGGTGCGCTCAGCGCCTTCGGCAAGGGTCTTGCCATGTTCCCGCACGACCATACGCTTCAAAGCGAATATATCGGCACTCTGCTGCAACTGAAGCGCGCCAGCCAGGCCGTCAGCTTTATCGACACCGTCCTCAGCGATACGACCGATCTCGATGACGAAACCCGCAGCAAGATGTTTGCCGGGCGCGGTATAGGCTTCGTCATGCAGGGCGCGCTGGACCCGGCCATCGATTCGATGACGGTCGCGCTGAGGTACCAGTATTCGGACGAGGTGAAGAACATGCTCGATCAACTGGTGGCGTTGAAGGCCAGCGTGAAGAAGTAGGGGCTGGGTTTGAGGCGCGGCTAATTATGATGAAGAGATCGGGAGCGCGCGGACCGCGACAGGATTGGGTCGCTTCGCTCCCCGAAATCGTAGCCTCGCGAGCGAGCCTACGATTTTCGAACCTTTCACGGTTCGAATACATGAACCTCGGCCATTAAAAGAAAACGCCCAGGCCGAAGAGGCCTGGGCGTTTTCTTTTAATGGTCGGAGCGACAGGATTCGAACCTGCGACCCCTTGACCCCCAGTCAAGTGCGCTACCAGGCTGCGCCACGCTCCGTCATCAAACCCCTTGCGGGGAGACGCGCTGTATAGAGACGAAACTTTACCGCTGCAATCCCCTCACCCGCAATTTCCGCTGAATTTTCCACATCCATGGAAGGGCGGCCATCGCAGGACAAAAATCAGTCGAACTTGCCGCGACCGCCCCGGCCACCGGGACGTCCAAGATGACGGCCAAGCGTCTCCTGGGCTTCTTCGAGGGAGCGGGCAATATCGAGGAACTTCTCGCGGGTCGCCTGCGACATCTTCTGCACGGTGGCCATGTCGTAGCCACTGTCGAGCGCACCCGCTTCGGCGACGGCGTCCGCCACATCGTCATCGGCAATCAGGCCCGATTCGGTCGCAACGACACCCGAGGCGTCATTGGCATTAGCCCGTAGAATGGCCTTCTGTCCCTCGTCCTTGAACAGCTTCTGGACGCCGCGGATGGTGTAGCCGCGATCGTACAGCAGGGTCTTTACGCCCTGCAGCATGTCGATGTCCTGGGGACGATAGAAGCGCCGGCCACCGGCGCGCTTCGTCGGGCGAATAAAGGGGAACTTCGTTTCCCAGAACCGCAGGACGTGCTGCTGCACACCCAGAGCTTCGGCGGTTTCGGAAATGGTTCGTAAGGCTAAGGGCCCCTTGTTCATGGGACCTCCTGTCAGGGTTTGAGCGTTTTACTCGTGGGTGCCGGCGTCGACACGGGCCTTCATGATTTGCGAAGCGCGGAAGGAGATGACCTTGCGCGGATCGATAGCAGCGGGCTTGCCTGTCTTCGGATTACGGCCGACGCGCGCATTCTTGTCGCGGACCTGGAAGACGCCGAAGCCGGACAGTTTGACCATCTCACCGCGTTCCAGCGCCTCGACCACCAGGTCAAGCGTACGCTCGACAATGGCCGCGCATTCCTGCCGCGGCAGCCCCAACTCGTTGTGAACGTCCTCGAACAGTTCGGCGCGCGTCAAGGTTTGCGATTTCATGGTCAGCCCCGTCTAACAGTCTTAAGTCAAAAATTCTTAAGTTCGGCACCGGGCACGATCCGAATATGGGTGCATTGCACCTGACGCCCGGACCGCGCGATTTCAACAAGCCGGACTTGGACGACTCAGCAGTCGTCTGTGCCCGTGAACTGAGCATGGCGCAAATTCCGCTATCCGTCAAAGGCTTATCGGCAACAGGTCACAGAAAACGTCCCTGACGCGAAATCCGGGACGTTTTCGACCTAAATCGATTGTGAAATCAGAAAGTTAACGGCCAAACCGTAACAGTCGGGGCAGTTAAAGCCGGATGGCCGCAGCCCCCCAGGTCAGGCCACCGCCCAGGGCTTCGATCAGCACGACATCGCCCGGCTTGATACGGCCATCTTCAACGCCCGTATACCAGGCCAGCGGGATTGAGGCTGCCGAGGTATTGGCGTGCTGGGCTACGGTCGAGATGACCTTCCCCTCTTCCAGGCCCAGGCGCTCGGCAACGCCGTTGAGGATGCGCTGGTTGGCCTGATGCGGAATGAACCAGTCGATATCGCCGACGGTCAGATTGGCTTTTTCGACAGCGGCTTCAATGGCTTGTGAAATCTTGTGCACTGCGTGCTTGAAGACCTGGTTGCCCTGCATACGGATCTTGCCGATGCGGTTTTCGTCTTCGAAGACGCCGCCGTCGACATAGAGCAGGTCGGTCTTGGAACCGTCGCAGCGCAAATCGAAACCCAGGATGCCGGTATCGGCATTGTCGCCCTGCCCTTCGACGGGTTCCAGCACCACGGCGCCCGCCCCATCACCGAACAGGATGCAGGTGCCGCGATCGCTGTAGTCCAGCAGTTGCGTCATGGCCTCGGCGCCGATGACCAGGACACATTTCGACAGCCCACGCGCCACAAAGCCGTCGGCGACCGACAGGGCGTAGACGAAACCGGAGCATACCGCCTGGATGTCGAAGGCGGCGCACGGCGGGACACCCAGTTTTTGCTGCACGATCGAGGCGGTCGACGGAAACGGCATATCGGGCGTGGTGGTGGCGACGACGATCAGGTCGACGTCGGACGGCGACTTGCCGGCCTTTTCCAGGGCTATACGTGCTGCTTCGACGGCAAGGTCGGAGGTCTTGGAGCCCTTGGCAATGACGTGGCGCTGACGGATACCGGTGCGCTCGACGATCCAGGCGTCCGACGTATCGACAATCTGCGACAGGTCGTCATTGGTCATGACGTGTTCGGGGAGGTAGCCGCCGACGCCTGTGACGGCGGATCGTAAAACGCGCATGCTGTCTAACTAACCTTATTGCCCGCTGCGAGAGCGAGATCGTTTTCAATTTTATCCGGCTTACCGATAATATCTGCTGCCGGCACCGCATTTTCAAGCTTGGCGGGATCCAGCTGGGCCAGGCTATG
This sequence comes from Asticcacaulis sp., assembly GCA_965246725.1. Taxonomy (GTDB): domain Bacteria; phylum Pseudomonadota; class Alphaproteobacteria; order Caulobacterales; family Caulobacteraceae; genus Asticcacaulis. The sequence goes on along the minus strand of CBDFFG010000008.1, from coordinate 88,807 downwards.
GGTCATCTGGGCCAGGGATGCCGCAAGATCACGCTCATATGAGCTGGCCGCCAGCGATACGCCGACACGGATGGCATTGGCATAGGAGCGCGCATCGGCACTGCCATGGCTCTTGATGACAATACCCTTGAGGCCGAGCAGCGGCCCGCCATTCGATTCGCCGGGATCCATGCGCTTGAGCGTCTTCTTCAGGGCCGACTTGGCCAGCAGGCCGCCCAGCATGGCCAGGGGCGTCGATTTGAACGCCGACTTCAGCATCGACTGCATGAAGCGCGCGGCACCTTCGGCCGTTTTCAGCGCCACATTGCCGGTAAAGCCATCGGTCACCACGACGTCGGTGGCGCCGCCGCACAGGTCGGTGCCTTCGACGAAGCCGTAATAGTTCAGGCCGAGGGTGTTTTCCTTCAACAGCTTATGCGCTTCGCGGACCTCATCGTGGCCCTTTACGTCTTCGGAGCCGACATTGAGCAGGCCGATCGACGGCTTTTCGATACCCCAGATCGCCTTGTGGAAGGCAGCGCCCATGATGGCGAATTCGATCAGTTGCTGGGCATCCGAGGTGACATTGGCGCCGACATCGAGCACGGTGCTGAAACCGTGCATGGTCGGCCACGAACAGCCGATGGCCGGGCGTTCCAGGTCGTCGGTCAGCATTTTCAGCGACATTTTCGACAGCGCCATCAGCGCGCCGGTATTGCCGGCCGAGACGACGGCGCGCGCCTGACCGCTTTTGACGGCGTTGATGGCGTTGGACAGGCTGGTATTGCGCCGGCGGATCGCCTGGGCCGGCTTTTCGTCCATGGCGACGGACTGGTCGGTATGGTGGACGCTGGCCCGGGCCTTGAGCGCCGGATGTCTGGCCAGTTCGGCCTCGATCTTCGGACCGTCGCCGTGCAGTTGGAAGAACAGGTTATCACGTTGCGCCAGGGCCAGGGCCGCGCCGGCTACGGTCACAGCGGGACCATGGTCACCGCCCATGGCGTCAATGGCGATAACCAGGCTGCCCGCCGGAGCGGCTGACGAAGTATCAGTATGTGTCGACAAGACGGACAGGACCCTGTGTAAACTTATAGGCCGGGCACGCGGCAATGCGCGCAAACCAAACCCGGAAAATAGCGCGACTTTGCGTTGGCGCAAGTCCCTATGGAAACACAATACCGCGCGCGCTGCCCCGGCGATAGCCTATTCATCGCGTTTCAGTTTCGCCAGGACGGCAAATGGCGACGGCTCTTTCTCTTCCTCAGGCTCTTCGAAGACCGCACCCGGCTTGCGCGCGAACGGATCATAGGCTTCGCCCAGGGCTTCGATGACATACTGCCCGAAGTCGATCTGACCGTTTTCGATCACGTCCGGCTCGTCGAGATCGAGCAGGCTCAGTTCCGACTCGCCGATGTCGGCAACCTCGTCGCTGACGTCGCCAGCCTGAATCAGGTCAAGGTCCAGCCGACCGTCGATCGGGTGGCTGAAGGGATCGAGCGTCACACCACACTCCTGCGTCACCTCGCCCTTCAGGATCAGCCTGAGATGAACCAAGGGCTTGGGGCCCTCGACGCCGGTCGTGACGATGTGCGCGCTCAGCGCCTCGAGTGAAACCATGCCGAACGCCGCCGCAATGGTCTTACGCTGCGCTTCATCGGCGGTCAGGTCCACCGTCAGGCCACGCCTGGCGGCATCGAAACGCACGCGGTGGACCCACAGGCCGTCTTCGATTTCACTCATCATCATACTCCCGGAAAACCGGCCGAAGGCGCCACGCGCGCTTCAGCCTCAAGCACTTTTATGCTGGAGCGACTCAGGGCCGTCCAGCGGTGGTATTGCATACCAGTCAAGCTTGCCGCGCAATACCGCGTCGATATCGATCGCGGCGCGCGCCTGGTCGGCATAGGCGGCAAAGGCGTCGGCGCGTGCCTGCAACTCCGGCGATACCGCCACGGCGCTTGCTGCCTCTTCGGCGCCAGAATCGTTACCAGAATCGCTTTCGGATGCGTAGGCCGAACCGGCAAAGAGAGTGCGGGCGGCGTAATCGGCCTGGTCCGACAGGGCCGCGCTCGCGTTCCACATATCGTCCCAGCGCTTCATGCGCGTATAGATGACCGTGCCCAACTGCTTCATCTTCTTCGGCACGGTCAAGTCGCCAGTGCCCTGTTCGCGCAGGGTATTGTCCAGGGCTTCGAGGAAAGAATCGAACAGGGACTGGGCCGTATCGAGCGCCTGTTCACGCCGCGGATCCGTCGCCGGAAGGGCGCGAAGCGCCTGGATGACAAGCCCGACATGAAAGGTCAGCAGTTCGAAACGGGCGCCGATGGCGTCCTCGATGCCGTAATCCGTGTAGAAAACCGGCTGGCGCGATTGCGCGACGCAGGCGACGTACAGCGCCTGACCGGTATATTTCACCGGGCGCGGCTGGAGAAATTCGCGGATTTGCGTATTGAGGCGGGCAAGCGAAAACGGCATCGGAATGGGTCCCCGCAGCGGCCGTGTCACCAGGGTTTTCGGGTCACGCGCGCGCATAAAATTTGACTGTCCAAGGCCTTGTTTCGGCCTTAAGCTTGCCGTACGACCTATTTCAGTTTACGTCAAACCGGTTTCGTGTTTCGCACAGGATATTCATGACTACGCGCCTGCTCCCCGTCCCGGCCAAAACCGTTGCAATTCTTGCCGGCGCCGGCCTGGCCCTGACGCTGTCCGCCTGTGCGCCGACGCTTACCCACCATGGCTACCTAGCCTATGACGCCCGCCCGTCGACCGACATCAAGGTCGGCGACACGCAGGAAACCGTCCTCGACAAGCTGGGGGCTCCGTCGCAGACCTCGGTCTACGATCCGACTGAATGGTACTATGTCGACCAGGTCTCGATGAAGATGACCTACAAGATGTCCAAGGTCACCGCCCGCAGCGTGACCATTGTCGATTTCGACAAGGGCAACCAGACGGTCGCCGCCGTGCGCACCCTGTCCCTGGCCGACGGCCGTGTCCTGACGCCGAACCCGAACAAGACCCCGACCCGCGGCCGCTCGCTCAGTGCCCTGGAACAGGTTCTCGGCACCGTCGGTCACCAGCGCATCGACAATGCCAAAGACCAGGATCCGGGCAACCAGCACAGACGTGACTGATTTGTCGCGACTAATCTGGCGTGACTAAGCCGGCGCGTCCGGTACGGCCCGAAGATATTAAAAAGCCCCGCAGCACGCTGCGGGGCTTTTCGTTTGCCATTGATCCGTACTGGATCAGTGACTGGCCCGGATTAATGACTGGCAAGCACGGCCAGCATCAGGAGCGCGACGATATTGGTGATCTTGATCATCGGATTGACCGCAGGACCGGCAGTGTCCTTATAGGGATCGCCGACCGTATCACCGGTCACCGACGCCTTGTGGGCATCGGACCCCTTCAGGTGTTTGACGCCGTCCTTGTCGACGAAACCGTCTTCAAACGACTTCTTGGCATTGTCCCAGGCACCGCCGCCCGAGGTCATCGAGATGGCGACGAAGATACCGGTGACAATGACCCCCAGCAGCATGGCGCCGACCGCCTCGAAGGCCGGGACACGGCCACCGATAGCATACACGATGGCGAACAGGACGACCGGCGACAGCACCGGCAGCAGGGACGGGACGATCATCTCCTTGATAGCGGCCTTGGTCAGCATGTCGACGGCGCGACCATAGTTGGGTTTGGAGGTACCGGCCATGATGCCAGGGTCTTCGCGGAACTGACGACGTACCTCCTCGACTACCGACTGTGCGGCACGGCCGACAGCCGTCATGCCCATGCCCCCGAACAGGTAGGGCAGCAGACCGCCGATCAACAGTCCGACGACGACCCACGGCGACGACAGCGAGAAGGTCAAATCGCCCAACCCGAAGAAGATGCCGGAGGTCGCATGGGCTGCGAAGTACTTCAGGTCCGAGGTATAGGCGGCGAACAGGACCAGGGCGCCGAGGCCCGCAGAACCGATAGCATAGCCCTTGGTGACGGCCTTGGTGGTGTTGCCGACCGCATCGAGGGCGTCGGTGGTGTGGCGCACCTCATGCGGCAACCCGGCCATTTCGGCGATGCCGCCGGCATTGTCGGTGACGGGACCGAAGGCGTCGAGCGCCACGATCATACCCGCCAGGGCCAGCATGGTGGTGGTAGCAATGGCGATGCCGAACAGGCCAGCCAACAGGTAGCAGCCGATGATACCGGCGACGATGATCAGCGCCGGAATGGCCGTCGATTCCATCGAGACGGCCAGCCCCTGGATGACGTTGGTGCCGTGACCGGTGACCGAGGCCTGTGCGATCGAGACGACCGGGCGCTTGCCCGTGCCGGTATAGTATTCGGTGACGACAATGAAGCCGGCCGTGACAGCCAGACCGACCAGACCGCAATAGAACAGGGTCAGACCGGTAAAGTCGTGCGGCGCACCGGCATAGGTGATCACCGTATCGAAGCCGACGAACTGATAGATGACACCGGCAAGCGCGGCGATAGATAGCACGCCCGTAGCGATCAGGCCCTTGTAGAGGGCGCCCATGATGTCCTGCTTTTTGCCCAGGGACACGAAGAAGGTGCCGATGATCGAGGTGAAGATGCAGGCGCCGCCGATCGCCAGCGGCAGCATAATCATCTTGCCCAGCAGGTCGGTGCCGGAGAAGAAGATGGTGGCCAGGACCATGGTGGCGACCATGGTCACGGCATAGGTTTCGAACAGGTCGGCCGCCATGCCGGCGCAGTCACCGACATTGTCACCGACATTGTCGGCGATGGTCGCCGGGTTGCGCGGGTCGTCCTCGGGAATACCCGCCTCGACCTTGCCGACCATGTCGCCGCCGACATCGGCGCCCTTGGTGAAGATACCGCCGCCGAGACGCGCGAAGATCGAGATCAGCGATGCGCCGAAACCAAGCGACACCAGGGCATTGACGACATCACGACCCGATGGGTCGAAGCCCAGCACCAGGGTCAGGACGGCGTAGTAGCCCGCAACGCCGAGTAAAGCCCCGCCGGCGACGAACATGCCGGTGACGGCGCCGGCACCGAAGGCGAGCTTGAGCCCCTTGGCCAGGCCTTCCGAAGCCGCCTGGGCGGTGCGTACATTCGCCCGGACCGAGATCAGCATACCGGCATAACCTGCCCCACCCGACAGGATGGCGCCGATGGCAAAGCCGATGGCCGCCCATTGGCCAAGAAAGATAAAGGCGGCGATGAAGATGACAATGCCGACAACGGCGATGGTCGTATATTGACGCTTGAGATAGGCCCCCGCCCCTTCCTGGATGGCGGCGGCAATTTCACGCATACGCGCATTGCCGGCGTCGGCCTTCATCAACGACATGGTCTGGATGACACCGTACAACAAGGCAACGATGCCGGCCGCAATGGCCAGCACTAAAGCAGTATTCATTGGTCAACCCCTGTATTTATTGTCTTTGGCCGGTTATCGCTGGTTTGCAGATACCGGTTTTCTGGTTTTCGGGATCAAAAAGCCAGGCCGAATACGCCCAGGCGTGACATGTCGCGGACCTGTTGTTTCAGCCCATCCGCATTGACCATGAAGTCGGCAAATCACGCTTGAAAAACAGTCCCTTATTTTTGACTGACGCGAGAGTGCCAAAACTTGAAACCAAGTTCAAGCCGCGAAGTCTTACCGTTTTCATTATAGTGAATTCTTACCGCAACAAATCATGCTGCGCCGCCGTCGCAGTTTTCATGCATTCACATGAATACAGGTGGTTGCGGATACATGCAGTGCAGCATGTATCGACACACCTTTTAGTGATTTTTCGGGCTCTGCGAGATGATTTCGATCGAAGCTATGGCGCCGGGACCGGCAATCGGTGTCCAGGCCTGCATCATGGCACTCTTGAATCGCGCCTCGTCGAGCTTGTCGTCATGCCCGGCGACGCCGAACGAGGTCTTATGGGCGGCCCGCACCAGGGCATCGCGGAAATAAGGTTCCATATCGCGCAGCTTCGATTCCTGCGCCTTTGGCGTCAGGTTTATCTTGATGCTGAGAAACAGGTAATTGTTGATGGTGTGACCGCTGAAGACCGGAATACCGACCGAGGCCAGCTTGACCGATGGATCCGGAGAATCCTTCTTCTCCTCGGCGAGGGCCGGAGAGGCGATCAGGGTGAATATACCGGTGAACAACAGGGCGCGCGCAAACTGGGTCATGCCCAATCTATGCCCGACAAACCTTACCAAACATCAAAAAGCGCCTCCCCTTACGGGAAGGCGCATTATAACGACAGGCAGACACTCGGTCTTACCAGTTCGAATCACGGTAGCGGTGGCCGACATATGGGTCGCGGTCGCCGTAATTGCGGTCACGGTAGCGGTCGTCGCGACGGTTGGAACGGTCGCCGTCATAATAGCGGCGGTCCCCACGTCCGCCATAATAGGCGTAGCCATCATCACTGCGGCGGTCCGAATACCCGTAATCGTCATCGTAAGAATAACGGTCATTGTAGGAAGAACGGCCGCGCGCATAATGACACTGGTCATTGCTGTTACCGATGGCGCCACCGATAATGGCGCCGGCAACCGCGCCAGGAACGGCACCGGCCGCACCGCCGACGACAGCGCCGGCAAATGCGCCGCCAGCCGTGCTGCTGCCGCAGCTTTCATGATAACGATCGTGGCGGATGACATAGGTGCCGTCGGCATCGTCGTAATAGCCGTAGCCATTACGGTCGCCGGCGGAAGCCGCCAGCGGGGCGGCCATGATTCCGCCCAGCACGAGTACGGCGGCGGATTTGATCAGCAGAGAAAAGCGTCGAGACATGGGACAGGGCTCCAAAAGGTTATCCACCGGCGAGTCGTTGATGACCCGCGCCTGATGATGCCGATATTAACCCTGATGCCGCGAGCAACAATTGTGCCCTCCGGCGGAACGAAAGCCCGATCGATAAGTTTAGCGCAAACCGCTGTCCTTACCGGTTTTTACGAAAAAACCTCCCGGATGGATCCGGGAGGTTTCTATCCTGGCGATCTTAGATCGCTTAGTGGTGCCAGTTGCCGTCGCGGTCCTGGCGGTAGCCCTGCGGCGGCTGGCCGTCATGCCACTGGCCGCGGTGATCACGCCAGCCCTTGTTGCTCCAGGCATTGCCATAGCCGTAGGGCGGCGGGCCGTCGTGGTGATCACGGTCATAATAAACATGGTCATACATGCGATCTGCCGGGCGCTGCTCGTAGAACACCGGGACATAACCCGACGGGCCCGAGGGCGGATCGTAATAGTGGCCCTGATAGGAATAGTACTCGCCGTTATAGCACTTGACGCTGCTCTTGCCGACATTCTGGCCGATCGCGCCACCGGCAACCGCGCCGATAACCGCACCGAGACCGCGCTCGTGCTTCGAGACCTGGCTACCGAGCAGGCCGCCGGCAATAGCGCCCACGATCAGACCGTTGCGCTTGGCTTCGGTCTGCTTGACGTAGCAGTAGCCGTCGTAGTTGCGCACGTCGTGCGGGGCGGCCATGGCCGAACCCGCGGTCAGGCCGGGAGCGATCAGGCTGGCAGCCAAAGCGGCCACGCCCAATGTGGTTTTCAGTTTCATGATATCCCTCTCGTTTTTGCTTTGTGTCACGCCCATGTGGTCGTGACCCTACGCTTGGCGGAACGGGCACAGCAATCGCGACGACCGGCGGAAAGCCGGCCGCGATTATAAGATTTCAATAAAAAAATCTGGCCGCGCCTGTACTCAAACGGGGTGGCTAAACCCCTTACGATCGACCGCAATGCGGCGACCATCGGCCCACAACTCCGCTCCCGGCGGCGTATCGTCCGAAGTTCCGACGCATTCGCCTATAGCATAGAAGCCGGACATGACCAGGGCTTTTGCCCCGGCTTCATCGGCGGCGCACAGGATTTGATAGTCGTCGCCACCGGTAACCAGTTCCACTGGACTGATGCCGCCGGCGATGGCCGTTCGCGCTGCCAGCGAGGTCGGCACACGGTTGAGGTCGATACGCAGCATCAGCTTGTTGGCGCGCGCCATATGGTCGGCATCGGCCAGCAGGCCATCCGAGACGTCCATGGACGCCCGCGCATGGTCACGGACACAGGCAGCGAGATCGGCACGGATTTCCGGCAGGTGATAGGCGCCGATGAATTCGTTGATGTCGTTGGGCGACAGGCCTGGCAATTGCCCCTGCAACGCCTTGAGACCGAGATAGGCCTGGCCGATGTAGCCGCTGACCAGGATTGTGTCGCCCGGCCGGGCACCCAGGCGCGACAGGGCGCGTCCCGGCAGCGCCTTGCCGAACATGGTCATCGAAACATGCAAGGGCCCAAAGGTCGAAACCGTATCGCCGCCGAACAGCTCGACATGGAAGCGTTCCTGCTCGGTCTTAAGCCCGCGCACGAATTCCTGCTTCTCGTGAAAGGTCGTGCCCCGCGGCCACGCAGTCACCAGTTGGTAGCCGTAGGGCACCGCGCCCTTGGCGATGATGTCCGACAGATTGACGCGCATCAGCTTGCGCGCCACAAGATCGAGCGGATCATGTTCGAAGAAGTGGACACCGGCCACCAGGGCGTCCGTGGTCACAACCAGATCGTGACGGTCGTCCGCCGGAATGACGGCGACATCGTCCATCAGGCCACGCGATTCGCGGTTCAGGCCGGCCAGCGGCTTGAAGAGCTGGTCGATAATCGAGAATTCGTCGTACTCGCTCATCGGCATCCCCTGACTGTGACTGTGTTTTGCCGAGCCTTATTTATCCAATTACGCGAAAACGCAATCGCATATGGCGACTTTTCGCGTTCCTGGCGAACACAGGCCAGTGAATGGGGGTCTGTGAAGATATCCCCCTCACCCGTCGATCAACCACGGACATCCTTGGCGATGCCGTCGAGGGCACCATTGACAAAGCGCGCCTCGGTTTCGCCGAAGAAGGCGCGGGCAATCTCGACATATTCGTTGATCGTGACTTCGAGGCCGATATCCTTGCGGAACTTCAGTTCCCAGGCACCGGCGCGCAGGATGGCACGGACGGTGGTGTCGAGACGCTCGATACGCCAGCCCGACGCCAGGCGATCCGAGATCAGCAGGTCGATGGCGGCTTGTTCCTTGACGATAGCACGTGCGCCTTCGCCGAAGAAGGCTTCGTCGGCCGCTGCCAGTTGTTCGCCTTCGAGATCGCCTTCGAAGCGGTGGTCGGAAAATTCACGGATGACCGATTCGACGCCGTTACCGGTCAATTCCATCTGGTACAGGGCCTGGACCAGGACGAGACGCGCAACGGTGCGCGCACGCTTTTCCTTGGCCGTCAGTCCGGGAACGGGCTTCGCCTGGGCGTTCAGGTGCTCCATCACGGCCTTGAGGCTGGTCGGCGCCGTGTTTTCCTGTGACGCGCCGTTCTCTTGCGGGGGGGTATTGTCCTCAACCATTGACCGAGCCCTCCTGCAGCGACTTGCGCAGGCCGATCATGGTAAGGGCCACCTTGGCGACCGTGCCACCCTTGTCGCCTTCCGAGCGGCGGGCGCGGACCCAGGCCTGGTCTTCGTCCTCGACAGTCAGGATGCCATAACCGATGGCCAGACGCTGCTTGTAGCTAAGGTCCATCAGGCCGCGCGCCGACTCGTTGCAGACATAGTCGTAATGGGTGGTGTCGCCGCGGATGACACAGCCCAGCGCGACATAGCCGTCGTAGGAGCGACCACCCGCACGGCTGCCGGCGTGTTCGGCCATGGCGATGGCGGCGGGAATCTCGAAGGCGCCCGGCACGGTCACGACATCATATTCGATGCTGTGCGCTTCCAGCGCGTCCTTGGCCCCGGCCAGCAATTCATCGGCGATGTCGTCATAGAAGCGGCTTTCAACGATGAGGATGCGCAGGGGCGTTTGCTGGGACAAGCGGGTGGCCTTCTTTGGAGGAGGAGTTCGGAACAAGGGAGGCTCAATAGCGCCTTATCCCCTATGACAAAAGTCAAATTTCAGCGAGAACGGATTTTGCCGGCTTTGGCAGGCCTTACAGGGTCTGCCAGTCAATGATGGAGAGACCGTAGCCTTCGAGCGCCGCCGGCTTGGGGCGTGTGCTCGACAGGGTGATCATGTCGCGAACGCCGAGGTCGAGCAGGATCTGGGCGCCGACGCCGTAATCGCGCAGGCCGCGGCCGGCGCCGACAGTACTGTCGTCGGAGCCGAAACGCGACGACAGGACCTTCGGGTCGGGATCGCGCAGCAGGACCATGACGGCAGGACCGTCATGCGCCGCCAGGATCTCCAGAGCCTTTTCCACCTGATCCGACCGCACGGAGGCGCCCGTAGCCGCCAGGACGTCCGAGGCTATATCGAGCTGGTGCATACGCACCAGGGTCGGCTTGTTCGGCTGCGGCTGCTGCTTGACCAGGGCCAGGTGTTCGGTGCCGTCGAGCGTATTGCGATAGACCATCAGACGGAAGGTCCCGCCCCAGCGGCTGTCGAACGGCCGTTCCAGCACGCGTTCGACAAAGCGTTCGGTGCGGCGGCGATACGCGATCAGATCGGCGATGGTGCCGATCTTCATGCCGTGGCTCTGGGCGAACTTGATCAGGTCCGGCAGGCGCGCCATCGAGCCGTCATCATTGATGATTTCACAGATGACGCCGGCGGGCTGCAGACCAGCCATGCGCGAAATGTCGACAGCCGCCTCGGTATGACCGGCGCGCACCAGGACACCGCCGTCGCGGGCCACCAACGGAAAGACGTGACCCGGCGAAACGATATCGCGCGAATCCTTGCTCTGGTCGATGGCGACGGCAATGGTATGGGCGCGATCCTTGGGCGAAATACCGGTCGAGATGCCTTCGCGGGCCTCGATCGAGACGGTAAAAGCCGTACCGTTGCGCGCGCCATTGTCGTGAACCATCGGCGGCAAGCGTAACTGTTTGGCGCGCTCCGGTGTGATCGACAGGCAGACAAGGCCGCGGGCATGGCGAACCATGAAGTTGATGACGTCCGGGGTCGCCATTTGGGCCGGGACGACGATATCGCCCTCGTTCTCACGGTCCTCGGCATCGACCAGGATGTAGGGACGGCCGTTGCGGGCATCTTCGAGAATGTCCTCGATCGCCGAGATCGGCGAGTCGTTCAAATCATTGGCGACGGTGTTCAGGCTCATTGGGCAGCGCTTTCTTCGACGGTCCGGACCGCAGGCTCGGTTTCGAACCAGCGCGCTGCATAGCGCGCAAGACGATCGACCTCAAGATTAACGGCGCCGCCAACCTGTGTTTGCGACAGGGTGGTATGGGTCCAGGTATGCGGAATGATGTTGACGCCGAAGGTCTGGCCATTGACCTCGTTGATGGTTAGCGAAATACCGTCGAGCGCCACCGAGCCCTTGGGCGCAATGAAGCGATGCAGCGGCGCCGGGGCCTCGAAGGTCAACCGGAAGGAGTCGCCGTCCTGTACGACGCTGATCAGCTTCGCCATGCCGTCGACATGGCCCGACACGATATGCCCGCCCAGTTCATCGCCGATCTTCAGGGCGCGTTCCAGGTTAACCGTCTGGCCTTCCTGCCAGGTGCCGAGATTGGTGACGTTCAGGGTCTCGTTCGACACGTCGAGGCGATAGGTGTTTTCCGTCTTGGACACCACGGTCAGGCAGCAGCCCGCATGGCTGATCGATGCGCCCAGTTCGACGTCCGAGAGGTCGAAATCGACCTGCATGGTGAGATGAAGTCCGGCGGCGGAACGCTCCAGCGTCCGGATGGTGCCCATGCTTGTAATAATGCCCGTAAACACTCGCAGCCCCTAATCCTAGAGCACTTCCCGATAAAGTGGACGCCACTTTCGGATAAGAAGTGCGACAAAACAAAAGATTAGAGCAATTTCTCCGATCAGACTGATCGGGAAATGCTCTAATCTCAGCTTAATTCGTAACTTTCCCAAAGATCCTCACCCACGGCCTGAACGCCGAGACGGTTGAAACGATACATCTGGCTCAGATCCTCGATATTGAGATGGCCGATTACCGGCCGGCCATCTCCGCCCAAGATGGTGGGCGCGCGGAACCATTCAAGCCGGTCGACGAAACCGAGGCGCAGAAAGGTGGTTGCAACCACGCCGCCACCCTCGACGAACAGGTTTTCGATACCGGCGGCAGACAAAGCCTCCAGCGCCGCCTCGAGGTCGACGCGCTGATGCTTTGACGGGACCTTGACCTGCTTTACCTGAGCCGCCAGCATGGCCTGCGGCAGGTCGACCGTGGTGACGACAAGGGTCGGAATGACGCGCGCCGTCTGCACCACCTTGGCAGTCAGCGGCAGGCGGGCGCGGGAATCGAGGATGACCCGCGTCGGCTGGTAGCCTTCGTAATTGGGCAGGCGGACGGTGAGTTCCGGATCGTCCTTGAGGGCCGTCTCGATCCCGACCAGGACGGCATCATGGCCGCCGCGCAGTTCGTGGACGACACGACGCGCCTCCTCACCCGTAATCCAGCGGCTGACACCGTTAGCGGTAGCGATCTTGCCATCGAGTGTGGTGGCAAGCTTCAGGGTTACGGACGGCCTTTTCATCACGCGTCGTCGGACGGCGACAGATCCTGCTCGCCCAGGCCGTTGCGGATATCGTGCGGATCTTCGAGCGTGTCGTTACTCAAGCCTTCGTCGCCAAGGAACTTGGCAAAGTCCGAAGTCTCGCGGAAGTCGCGATAGACCGAAGCGTAGCGGACATAGGCGACGACGTCGAGCGAACGCAGGGCCTTCATCACCAGTTCGCCGACGGCTTCGGACGGGATATCGGTCTCGCCCATGCTTTCCAGCTGGCGGACGATGCCCGACACCATGCGATCGATGCGTTCCTGGTCGACCGGGCGCTTGCGCGTGGCAATGGCGATCGAGCGTTCCAGCTTCGAGCGATCGAACGGCGTGCGGCGGCCCGAGCGCTTGACCACCATCAGGTCGCGCAGTTGCACGCGCTCGAACGTCGTAAAGCGGCCGCCGCATTCCGAGCAGGAACGGCGACGGCGAATGGCGGCGCCGTCTTCGCTGGGGCGCGAATCTTTCACCTGGGTCTCGAGATTTCCGCAAAACGGGCAGCGCATGGTGTTCCTTGGGTCGGAATTTCGTGACCGCATATGGCCTGCATCACACGAGATTCAATAGAGCATTCAGTAGCATGAATCGTATTGAGGTAAAGCTTCGGCACCCGGCATTGCCTTCGCATTTGCGTGTTTGTGCGCGTTCCGCGGCGATTAAAGGGTATAAAACGACAAAGGCTCCCGCCACGTGACGGGAGCCTTCTCTGATGTCGGCCGAAGTGGCTTATGATCAGCCGTAGATCGGGAACTTCGCGGTCAGGGCCTTGACCTGCTCACGGACCTTTTCCTGCACGGCCAGATCGGCTTCACCGCCATTGGCGGCCATGCCGTCGACGACGTCGGCGATCAGGTTGCCGATGGTGCGGAACTCGGTTTCGGTAAAGCCGCGGGTCGTGCCGGCCGGGGTGCCGAGACGAACGCCCGAGGTGATGGTGAAGGGCTGCGGGTCGAACGGGATGCCGTTCTTGTTGCAGGTGATAAAGGCGGCTTCAAGGGCATGCTCGGTCGCCTTTCCGGTCTGGCCCTTGGGGCGCAGGTCGACCGACATGACGTGGCTGTCGGTGCCGCCGCTGACAATGGCCAGGCCGCGTTCAACCAGGGTAGCTGCCAGCACCTGGGCATTGGCGACGACCTGCCTGGCGTAGGTCTTGAATTCCGGCTGCAGCGCTTCACCGAAGGCGACCGCCTTGGCGGCGATGACGTGCATCAGCGGCCCGCCCTGCAGGCCCGGGAAGACGGCCGAATTGATCTTCTTGCCCAGGTCGACATCATTCGACAGGATCATGCCGCCGCGGGGACCGCGCAGGGTCTTGTGCGTCGTCGTGGTGACGACGTGGGCGTGCGGCAGCGGATCAGGATAGACGCCACCGGCGACCAGGCCGGCATAGTGGGCCATGTCGACGAACAGGTAGGCGCCGACCGAATCGGCGATTTCGCGGAAGCGCTTGAAGTCGATCTTGCGGCTGTAGTTCGAGGCGCCGGCAATGATCAGCTTGGGCTTGCTGGTCTCGGCCAGCCTGGCGACCTGGTCGTAGTCGATGACATTGTCGCCTTCGGTGACGCCGTAAGGCACGACGTTGAACCACTTGCCCGACTGGTTGGCCGGCGAGCCGTGGGTCAGGTGACCACCGCAGGCCAGGTCCATGCCCATATAGGTGTCGCCCGGCTGCAGCAGGCTGAAGAAGACGGCCTGGTTGGCCTGGGCGCCCGAGTGCGGCTGGACGTTGGCGAAGGCGCAGTTGAACAGTTGCTTGGCGCGTTCGATGGCAAGGCGCTCGACGTCGTCGACATATTCGCAGCCACCGTAATAGCGGCGGCCAGGATAGCCTTCGGCATACTTGTTGGTCAGGACGGAGCCCTGCGCTTCCAGCACCGCCTTCGAGACGATGTTTTCCGAAGCGATCAGTTCGATCTGCTCCTGCTGGCGGTGCAGTTCACCGGTGATGGCCTTGAGCACATCGGCGTCCTGGGTGGCCAGGTCGTTATGGAAGAAGCCTTGCGGCGTAAAGGATGAGGCGTTCGCGGGAGCGTTCACGGTGTGATCCTGTGTCATGAAGAAAACGGCGGGAATGGCGAGGCATTTACGCCTTCGCCACGACGGTGGCAAGGGCCGGAAGCGATGAGCATAGGCGCGCAAAAACAGCGTGTCTGGGCACGGATTACCTCCGGACGGTTGTCATGAAATGCCCAGGCGAACGGCGCTAGAATCCGTACGCTCCCCGGTGGTAGCCCACCCTGTCTCGCCAGTCGCGTACGGGCATAATAATAGCGACGCGCACCCGCGATGACAAGTCCCGAGGCAGGCTTAAACCGAGATACCCCCGCCCCTGTTGCCACCGCCCTGCGGCTTTTTGGCATCGAGCTTGTTGCGCAGTTTCTGGATGGCCAGGCGCTTGACGCCCTCCGGGTCGTTGGCCGGCCCCATGGCGCTGGCCTCCTCGGCCGTCTGCGGATCGACGGCCGTGCATTTCAGGTAGGCGCCGTTGCGCTGGAATTCGATATAGACTTCGGACATGGCAGTCAGTGTACCGCAAAGCGCCGAGTCGGCCAAATTCCGCGGCGTTTACCGATTGGAGATCGAGAAGGCATATCCGCCGGGATCGACGCCGTCACTGAAGCTGATAGCGCCCTGCCACAACTTGCCCATGGCGATTCCCTTGGCGATCAGAGCATCGCGCATGGCCGGGACGTCGTCGCATTTGAAGGCGATCTTGGGCGAACGGCCGCTGGGTGTCCCCTTGGCTCCGGAATGGATGGCGATGATACAGCCGCCGGCGCGCAATTCCTTCCAGCCGTCATCGTCGGTGATAAGTTCACATCCCATGACGTCGCGATAGAATGCGACCATGGCATCGACCTTGTCGGTGAAATAGATGATGCGAACCAAGTCCACAGGCTCAACCCGTATCAGGCGACGGACGGCAGGCGCGCCACGTTACAGTGGGTCCACAACTTGTCCATGGCATCGACCAGATGATCCATCATCCTGTCGTCGTGGTCCGGCGACGGCGTGAAGCGCAGGCGCTCCGTACCCTTGGGCACGGTCGGATAGTTGATTGGCTGGACGTAGACACCGTAATCGTTGAGCAGGATATCCGAGATCATCTTGCAGTGCTTGGCATTGCCGACCAGGACCGGAACGATATGGCTGACCGACGGCAGGACCGGAATACCAACCGCCTTGAAGCGCGCCATTAGGGTCTTGGCCCGTTCCTGATGCTGCTCGCGCTTTTCGTTGTGATCCTTCAGCCAGCGCACCGAAGCGGCGGCCCCAGCCATCACCGCCGGCGGCAGCGAGGTGGTGAAGATAAAGCCCGACGCCCACAGGCGGATGGCGTCGATGATATTGGCATTGGCGGCGATGTAGCCGCCCATCATGCCGAATGCCTTGCCGAGGGTGCCTTCGACGATGTCGATCTCGCCCATGATGCCGTCGCGTTCGGCAACACCGGCGCCGCGGGCGCCATACATGCCGACGGCGTGGACTTCGTCGATATAGGTCAGGGCGTTGTACTTTTTGGCGAGGGCGACCGTGGCGCGGATATCAGCGATATCGCCATCCATCGAATAGACGGATTCGAAGGCGATCAGCTTGGGCGCATTGGCGGGCGCCGCCTTCAGCAGGGCTTCGAGATGTTCGAGGTCGTTATGGCGATAGACATGGCGATCGCCGCGGCCATTGCGGATGCCGGCGATCATCGAGGCATGGTTCAGTTCATCGGAAAAGATGATCAGGCCCGGCAGAATCTTGTACAGGGTCGTCAGGGTTGCTTCGTTGGCGACATAGCCCGAGGTGAAGACCAGGGCGGCTTCCTTGCCGTGCAGGTCGGCCAGTTCGGCTTCGAGGGCATTGTGATACCAGGTCGTACCGGAGATATTGCGCGTACCGCCAGAACCCGAGCCGACCGCGTCGATGGCGTCGTGCATGGCCTGCAGCACCACCGGGTTCTGGCCCTGGCCGAGATAGTCGTTCGAGCACCAGACGGTGACGTCCTGTTCGCTGCCGTCGTCGCGGATCCAGGTGGCGCGCGGGAACTGGCCGTTATGGCGCTTCAGATTTGCGAAGACGCGGTAACGGCCTTCATCGCGGACCTGGGCGATTGCGGTCTCGAACGCGGCATTATAGTCCATGACATCCTCAAACGATGGCGCCGGCCAAAGCCGGTTCACCTGGCCAGATAACGCCGGGAGCGATTGCGCACAACCCCTGCGTCGACAAACAGGCGTCGAATTTACCAGTTGCGCGTACTCTGTAACAAAACTGTTCCGATTTCCACCGAATTTCCGTAGATCTGGGTGCGCTTTTTGCCGCACCCTGCGACGCAAAAATAGGCAAACGGGAATCGCTATGACCAAGGCTCTCTGGATAGGCTTGCTGCGCGGTGTCAATGTCGGCGGCCACACGATCGAGATGAAAACCCTGGTCAAAGGCCTGCTGGCCGAGGGGCTGGAAGACGTCAAAACCTATATCGCCAGCGGCAACCTGTTATTCCGCTCGGCATTAAGCGCGCCTGAACTGGAGGCCCTGATCGAGGGCGTGATCCGCAAGCTGTTCGGCTTCGAAGCGCCTGTGTTCCTGGTCACGGCGACGCACCTGAAAAAGCTGCTCGACGAAAATCCCTATCGCGATGCCGAAGCACAAGGGGCCGGCCAGCACATCTTCTTCCTCAAGGCGAAAGCATCCTCGGCCGACCTCGATGCGTTATCGGCTCTGAAGGATAATGGCGAGGATTTCACCCTGACGGACGAAGCCTTTTACCTCTATGCGCCAAACGGCATCGGCCGCTCCAAGCTGGCCGAAAAGATCGGCCGCTACATCAAGGCCGATATGACGGCGCGCAACCTCAATACGGTGAAGAAGCTGATTGATATGGCCGGGGCCATGACTGCATAAACCGTCAAATACATGTCCAAGCGTGGCTGCCGACAGCCCGTGCCAAGTGCCCTCTGGGGTCAAACCCGACGATCACCTTGTAATCGTCCTCAGATGCGGCACCAGGTGTTCGGCGCACATAGATGCGGCTGTCATCAGGAAAGCCATCGGCGGCAGCTTCGGCATACAGCGGTTCGTCATCAACCTTGAAACCCGTATCCAACAATTGCTTTTCGACTACCGTCTTGTCCGCACCGGGTGAAAACGGCTTCGACATCATGTCGAACACCTTGCCGTTTTCATGATCCCGTCCGTCCAGTTGCCGGGTTACCGGATCGCGCGGATGTGTGATATCGGCGTAGACACCGGCGGCCATCAATTCGAGGATGAACCTGAAATCCGGGCTGATGGCGGCAGCCCCGCCAATCAGCGCAACCACGCCTGCGGCTATCGTCAAAATCCAGCGCGTTTTTGTCATTGGCAAATTTCGCAAAAGAGATTGAGGCCGTATTCCGTTTAGGACTATACCGCGCCCAGCTATTCTGTCGAATTGAAATGGTACGCCATGAGTTTTCCCAAACCCGCGCCCTTCCCGCTTGCCCGCCCGCGCCGGCTGCGTCAGTCCGCGTGGATCCGCGACATGGTCGCCGAAAACCGCCTGCACGTCTCCGACCTGATCTGGCCGATCTTCATTCATGACCGCGATGTGGCGCGCGAGCCGATCGGTAGCCTGGTCGGCGTCGATCGCCTGAGCATCGATCAGGCCGTCGCCGAGGCCAGGGCAGCCAGGGCTTTAGGCATCAATGTCCTGGCCCTGTTCCCGCATGTCAGCGAAGCCCTGCGCAATGCCGACGCCACCGCCGCCGTCGACCCCGACGGCATCATTCCGCGCGCCTGCCGCGCCATCAAGGCCGCCGTGCCGGATATCGGCCTGCTGGTAGATGTCGCGCTCGACCCCTATACCGACCACGGCCACGACGGCCTGCTGCGCGACGGCAAGATCGTCAATGATGCGACGGTCGAGATGCTGGTCGAACAGGCCAGAATCCAGGTTGCCGCCGGCGCCGATATCGTCGCGCCCTCGGATATGATGGACGGCCGCATCCTGCGCATTCGGCAGAACCTGGAGGCCAATGGCCACCACGACACCCTGATCATGTCCTATGCGGCGAAATACGCCTCGGCATTCTATGGCCCCTACCGCGACGCTATCGGCGTCAAGGCGCTTAAGGGTGACAAGAAGACCTACCAGATGGATTCGGCCAATAGCGACGAAGCCCTACGCGAAGTCGCCATGGATATCGAAGAAGGCGCCGACATGGTCATGGTCAAACCAGGCCTGCCCTATCTCGACATCGTTCAGCGCGTCGCTGAAACCTTCAGGCTGCCGACCTTCGTCTACCAGATCAGCGGCGAGTACGCCATGATCCAGGCGGCGGCGGAAAAGGGCTGGGTCGATCGTGATCGCGCAGTTATGGAGACCCTGCTGGCCTTCAAGCGCGCCGGCGCCTCCGGCATATTGACCTACTTCGCCAAGGACGTGGCAGAAAAGATGGCGAGCTAAGCAATGAGCATGTACGAAGTTCTCAACGAGGCCCTGAGCGGCGAAAACTATATCCGCATCATGCTGGATGGCGAAGCCCACGAAGGATTTGTCGTCGGGCTCAGCCAGGATCTCGTCCTGTTGCAGGCCATCCACGAATGGAACGATGCCGGCGCCCTGGTATTACCGGTCGACGCGATCGAAAGCTGCGACATGTCGGAATTCCATGACGACCAGTTGAAGGTCATCGCCTTCAACAGCGTCAAGCGCACCCAGCGCTACAAGTGGGTCAAGCTGGGCTCCATCACCGAACTGTTCCGCTCGTTGATGCCGCGCGGCCGTTTCGTGGTCTTGTCGTTCGGCGACGAGGCGGATGTCGGTCTGATCGAGGCGGTCAGTGAGGAAAGCGTAGATCTCAAGGCGGTCGATCCCGGCGGCAACTGGACCGGCGATACGCTGGAATGCGCCTTCGAGGACATCACCGCCATACAGTTCGACGACAATTACAGCCGTGTCCTGCAGCGTTATATCGAACGCGCCCCTGCTTTGAATTAAAAGGGATTTTTATCCGCAGATTAGCGCAGATTTTCGCAGATTGTATTCTGCGATCGGTGAAACGTTGTTGCGTCGTCGGGGGCTATCGATGGAAGTTCGTGATCCGGAAACCTATTCCATCATAGGGGCGGCGATGGAGGTTCATCGCACGCTTGGCCATGGCTTTCTCGAAAGCGTTTACCAGGAGGCGCTGGCTTATGAGCTTGGTCAGCGCCAGGTTATCTTTCGCCGCGAAGCGGCATTGCCGATCCTCTACAAAGGCATGACGTTGGCTTGTACTTTCCGAGCCGATTTTATTTGCTGTAACAATATTCTAGTCGAACTCAAGGCTCTATCCCGCCTCAGCGGAACTGAAGACGCTCAGATTATCAACTACATGAAAGCATCAGGCATTGAGAAAGCGCTCCTGTTGAACTTCGGAGCGCCAAGTCTTGAACACAAACGTATCGCCTTGTCGCGATAAGAGAGCATCGGACATTTCACCGCTTAAGCTTTGAAAAATCTGCGAAAATCTGCGCTAATCTGCGGATCAATCCCTTCTTCTCGCTTCCAGACGCGCATGCAGGCTGGAGGTGTCCCAGCGGGCGCCGCCCATGGCCTGGACCTCGGAATAGAACTGGTCGACCAGGGCAGCGACGGCGAGATGCGCGCCATTGGTGCGCGCTTCGTCGAGCGCTATGCCAAGATCCTTGCGCATCCAGTCGACGGCGAAGCCGAAATCGTACTTGCCTTCGGTCATGGTCGCCCAGCGGTTGGACATCTGCCACGAACCGGCGGCACCGGCGGAAATAGCATTGAACACCAGTTCCGGATCGAGGCCCGCGGACTTGCTGAAATGCAGGGCCTCGGCCACGCCCTGGACGGCGCCGGCAATGGCGATCTGGTTGGCCATCTTGGCAGTCTGCCCGGCGCCGGCATCGCCCAGGCGCGTGATGGACTTGGTATAGGGCGCGACCAGGGCCGTGACATCGGCAAAGCGGCCCTCGTCACCGCCGACCATGATGCTCAATTGGCCGTTGACGGCGCCGGCCTGCCCCCCCGACACGGGTGCATCGTAAAAAGTCACGCCTTTACCGTCGCATAGAGTCACCAGTTCACGCGCGAGTTTCGCTGAGGTCGTCGTGTGATCGATGATCAGAGCTCCGGCCTTCAGATGCGGCAGGACTGCCGTTACAGCCTCACGGACATCGTCGTCGCGACCGACACAGAGCAACAGGGCGTCTACGCCGGCAACAGCTTCGGCGATAGTCTCAGCCGACGCAGCCTTATGCGCCCCGGCCCACTCGACGGCCTTGGCGTGGGTGCGGTTGAAGCCGACGACACTGTGTCCAGCTTTGACGAGATGGCCGGCCATCGGCCCGCCCATGATGCCCAGGCCTGCAAATGCCAGTTTCATTAGATGTTTCCGATCTGGCCGTAGGCGCCGGTAAAGAAGGTCAGGCCCGCCTTTTCGACGTCCCGTTCATAGTTCAGGACGCGGCCGACGATGACGAGATGGTCGCCGACGATGCGCGTCTCATAGGTCTCGCAATCGAGGAAGGCGATAACATCTGTCAGGCGCAGGGGATGCGCGGGGCTGGTCAGCCCCTCGTCCGGCACCACATGGGCATTATGTTTGGCGAAGCGGCGCGAAAGCTGTTCCTGGCCGCCGCTGAGGATGTTGATGCCAAACGCCTTTGCTCCGGCATAGATGTCGTAGCGGTGCGCCTTGAGATCGAGGCACCACTGCACCAGGGGCGGATCGAGCGAGACCGAACTGAAAGAATTGGCCGTCATGCCCAGGACATGGCCGGAGACATGATCGGGGTCGGGCACGGTGATGACGCAGACGCCGGTGGCGAAACATCCCAGGGTATGTCGATAGGCTTTGGTGTCCATTGGCTTTCCGCTTATTTGCGCCCTATCGAATAGTTCGCTTTGCCGCGCCAAGGCAATGGCATGGTGACGGTTTTTGCCGAAAATCCTGTTGCGACGGGCCATTTCAATGCCCTGTTAATGTTAATAGGCGACAAGGATTGCACCCAGTTTTTCCTTGAGTGCAGACAGTCCATGGCCGGCCGCGACGCTCCCATCATCATCAAGAAGATCAAAAAAGGCGGCGGAGGCGGTCACCACGGGGGCGCCTGGAAGGTTGCTTACGCCGACTTCGTGACCGCCATGATGGCCTTCTTCCTGCTTATGTGGCTGATCAACACCACCTCGCCCGAACAGAAGCGCGGTGTCGCCGATTATTTTGCGCCCGCCAACGTGTCGCAGTCGACCTCGGGTTCGGGCGGCATCCTGGGCGGCAATGCGCTCGGCGAAGACGGCAACAAGAACGAAGGCACCATGTCCTTCATCGAACAGATGGCGCCCAAACCGCCGGAAAACCAGGACCGTGACGGCAAGAGCACCGATTCCGCCCAGAAGGGCGCCGGTGCTGCCGACAGCGACACTCAGTCCGACTCCCAGAAAAAGGAACAACAGGCCTTCCAGAGCGCGGCGGAATCTCTGCGCCAGGCCCTGCAGGACATGCCGGAACTGGCCGAACTGTCGAAGAACATTCTGGTCGACCAGACGCCGGAAGGCATGCGCATCCAGTTGATCGACCAGGAAGGCCGTTCGATGTTCGATTCGAACGCCTCGACGCCGAACGATCGCTGCAAGTTGTTGCTGCGAGCCGTCGCCAAGGTCGTCAATCAGCTTCCCAATCGTATTTCGATCACCGGCCACACCTCGGGCGTCGCCGGCCAGTCGGGCCAGAACCCCAAGGACTGGGCCCTGTCGGCCGATCGCGCCGATGCCTCCCGTGCCGTTCTCCAGGCTGCCGGTGTCGACGAAGATCGCATCGCCCAGGTCTCGGGCAAGGCCGCCAAGGAACCGCTCTACCCGGACGATCCGTCGCTCGCCGGCAACCGCCGTATCGCCATCGTGCTGCTGCGCGAGGCGCCGGTGTTGCCGCAAAACCCTAATATGTGATCGTCACACGAAATATTCCTGTTGTCGCAAGCGATTGCGGTCCCTGCCCCTTGACGGAGGCGGGGGTGGTCCCCCACACTAAAGACCAGTGGGCGAGTCAAACCTCTATGAGCACGCTTTGCGATGAGTGAGCATTTTCCAGGCAGGAAGCTTCGGTACTACCTGACCATTCCAGGGCCATGCCCCTACCTGCCCGGTCAGGAGGAGCGCAAGGTGTTCGTGCACCTACCGCCGCTGGAAGCCATCGGTGTCAACGACCAGCTGTCGGCCATCGGTTTCCGCCGGTCGCAGAATATCGCCTATCGCCCCGCCTGCCAGAATTGCCGCGCCTGCCAGTCGGTGCGCATCCCGGTGAAGCGCTACGTCGCGTCCAAATCCGACCGCCGTGTCATGAAGGCGAACAAGGACCTGTTCAAGGCCTTTGTCGAGGCCGAAGCCAGCCGCGAACAGTTCGATCTGCTGCAGAAATACCTGAAGGCGCGTCACCCCGACGGCGGCATGATGGATATGAGCTGGCCCGATCTTGTGGCGATGATCGAGGACACCCTCGTTCGCACCCATCTGATCGAATACCGCCTCGACGGCAGGCTGGTCGCCTGCGTCCTGGTCGATGCTCTCAATGACGGCTTGTCGCTTGTCTACAGCTTCTACGATCCCAGCCTGATGACGCGATCGCTTGGCCGCTTCATCATCCTCGATCATGTCGACCAGGCAGCGCGCTCTGGCTACGACTATGTCTATCTCGGCTACTGGGTCAAGGACAGCCCCAAGATGGACTACAAGGCGCGCTACCAGCCGCTGGAAGGCCTGACCGATTTTGGCTGGCAGGAAATCAATCCGCCCGCTGCCGGTTGATCCAATTTTCGCCACGTCGGCGCAAATAAAAATGCGAATACTTCGCAATTAGATATTTATCTTTGATCGCGTAATGGCTATGAGCGGCAAGGCTTTGCGGCATCAAAGCCTTATGTTTCAAGGGCGTTACAAAAAATATTTCGGTATGTCAGACGGATGAAGCCATCCTGTCTCGTTTCACCCTGCAGCACCTATTGACCATATTATCGCAAAGACCAGGGATACCGATCTTCATGCGCCACCGCCCCGCCTCCGTCCTTCGCCTCACGCGTGCGATGCCCGCCCTGTCCGTAAGCGCAGCTGCCCTGGCCATTGCCATGATGGGCGGCGCTGCCTCCGCCCAGACGACCACGCCGCCGGCTACGCAAGCGCCGGCCAAGACGCCCGCCGCCCAGGCCCCTGCGCAAGCGACCCAGGCCCCTGCGCAAGCAGGACAAACTCCGGCGGCTGCTAACGGGACGGGCAATGACACCGGTGACACGACTTCCGTGACGATCACTGCGGCCACGCCGCCGATCCAGCACAAGATCGATCGCGACGTCTATGACGTCAAGCAGGATCCAACCTCGGCCACCGGCAGCGGCGCCGATGTCCTCAACAACGTCCCCGCCGTGACGGTGGATCCGGACGGCACGGTTGCCCTGCGCGGCAACACCAATGTCCAGGTCTATGTCAACGGCAAGAAGTCGGCAATGATGCAGGGCGACAGCCGCGGCTTCACCCTGCAAAGCCTGAGCGGGGACGACATCGACAGCGTAGAGGTCATAACCAACCCGTCAGCCGAATTCGGCTCGGACAGCTCCGGCGGTATCATCAATATCGTCATGAAGCGCGGCCGCGCCATCAAGCCGCAAACCTCGGTCAATGTCGTCGTCGGCGACCAGGGCCGGGCCAATGTCGGCTTTGCGACCGGCAAGACGATCGGCAAGCTGACCCTCAACAGCCGCATCTCCGTCAGTCACGGCGCCGGCGGCGACGGCGGTGGTCGCGGCAATCGCGGCGGCGGCTTCGGCCCCAAGAGCAAGAGTTTCGACGACCGTATCCGGCTCGATCCGACAACCGGCGCCGTCCTCGGCGAAGACAAGACGACGAGTGTGTCGAAGCGCGACAACAGCAATGTTTCCGGCAATCTCAACGGCCGCTACCAGATCAGCGACAGCGATACCCTGGAAGGCAATTTCGACTACCAGCGTCGCAACAGCACCGGCGTCAGCAGCAGCGAGGTCCTGAGCTATAATGGCGCCGGCACCCTGACGGGCGACCGCGGCAGCGTGCGCAATTCCTTCAACGATTCCGAAGGCATGACCTTCAACCTGATCTACGACCATATGGGCCAGATCGGGTCGACCGAAGACTTCAAGATGCAGCTGAGCCACAGCCAGAATATCCGCGACAGCGGCTCGGACATCTACAACATCTTCCACCAGGCCGTCCCGACCGAGACCTACAGCGCCCAGTACGACAAGACCAAGGACTTCGTCGACGAGTTCAGCGGCGACTGGGTTCATCCCTTTGGCACCAGCAGCGACACCTGGCAGCAGCAGTTGAAGACCGGCTGGGACGTCCAGCACCAGGTTTCGGATCAGTTCACCTACCGCTCCCTGACCCAGGCGACGCCGGTACAGTCGCCGGAAAATCCGCGCGCCTCGGCGGTCAACCAGTTCAACGTCGAGCAGACCCTGACCGCCGGCTATTTCATCTATGAGGGCAAGGTCGACAAGATCGGCTACCAGGGCGGCCTGCGCATTGAAAACATGCACCAGGAGATGCGTTCGTTGACGCCGCTTCTCGGCACCGCGGCGATCAACGGCACCTACGACAACCTGTTCTACAGCCCCAACTTCATCCTCAGCTACGACCTGGCCGCAAAGGACCAGCTGAAGTTTTCCTATAGCCAGAAACTGCGCCGCCCCGCCACCAACGAGGTCAATCCCCAGGTGGTGCTGTCGGACGACGGCCTGACGGCGCGCTCGGGCAATGCCAACCTCAAGCCGGAAAAGACCGACAAGTACGAGGTCAGCTATACCCACAGCTCACGCGGCACCGACGTCAAGGCCAGCCTGCACTACGATTCGACCAGCAATTCGATCAACCAGGTCACCACCTTCCTGACCGGATCGAACGACGTCCTGCTGTACACCTACGACAATTCCGGCTCCCGCAAGCAGAGCGGCGTCGACTTTACCGTGTCAGGCCAGAGCACCGATCGCAAGATCAGCTATAACCTCAACAGCACCTTCAACTACGTCACCACCGACGCCACCGACCTGACGACGCACCAGCCGATCCACTATGCCGGCCCCGTCTCGTCCGTCGGCGGCCGTGTCAGCTACAAGGTCACGCCCAAGGACACCTTTACGTTCTTTGGCCAGTACCAGGGCAAGCGTACCGGCTTCCAGACCTATTCCACCCCGGTCACCCGCCTCAACCTGTCCTATGCCCACCAGATCATCCCGAACAAGATGATCCTGACGGTCAATGCCAGCGGCTTCCTGGTCGGCCCGACCAGCAAGACCTATCGCAACACCAGCACGGTCGACGACGTCAACTACACCTTCAATCCCGGCGCCAGCTTCATGGCCAGCCTACGCTACACCTTCGGCCAGGTCCGTAGTGGCGATCGCAATGGCCAGGGTCAGTGGCAGCGCGGTCAGGGTGGCTGGGGCGGCCCAGTTGGGCAAGGCGGTCCCGGCGGTGGTGGTGGCCCCGGTGGTCCGGGCGGTGGGGTTTAAGCCTCACCCGTCCTCATGGTTATAAAGTCATGGCTACGCCGGGCGAGAACCAGGCCCATCACCAGGCAGATAACAGCCATGCCCAGTATCCCCAGCAGCAACCCGCCGGCGCCGAAATGCGCCAGCGCCAGGGCGCCTATGGTCGGCGCCACGGCCTGGAACAGGATGCTGATGCGACGCACCTGCCCCATCAGGGGCGGGTAGCGCTGCGGACCGAATATGGCCAGGGGTACGGTGCCGGAGGTGATCGATACCACGCCAAGCCCGGCACCATAGAGGATCAGGCCGGGCGTCACCGTCTCCTGTGCCACGGCTATCAGGGCCACGCCCGCGGTCACCCCGACAACACCGACGCACAGTGATAGATAGGCCGGCCAGCGTCGTCCCAGGGTCAGCTCCAGCAGGCGCGCCAGGACCTGGGACGGACCGACCATGGCGCTCAAGGTTACTGCCGTCGCCAGGCTCAGGCCACGCCCGGTCAGCAGGGCCTGCATATGGACCGACATAATCGCAACGATCGACATTTCCAGGGTGACCACACTGCCGACCAGCAACAGTAACGGCCATTCCTCGCGATCCAGCCGGACAGGCGCCAGGGTCTTCATGTCCCGCGTGGCGACGGCATCATGCGGACGCGGCACCAGAAACAGGTATAGCGGCAGATTGATGCAGAGATGCATGCCGGCGAATACCAGCAAGGCCGTACGCCAGCCGAAGTGCGCTTCCAGCAGATGGCTGAGCGGCCAGAAGACGGTGCTGGCAAAGCCGCCCCAGAGGGCGATCTGGATAATGGACGCCCGCGCCGTCTGGCCGTAGAGACGGCCGGCCGTGCCGAAAGCCGTATCGTAAAGACCGCCGCCCATGCCAAGCCCGATGATGGCCCAGGCAATACAATAGACGGGAAGGCTGTGCGCCAGGGCCATCAGGCCAAGGCCGGCGGCAAACAGCAGGGCGCTGGTCGCCAGGACCATGCGCCCCTGCCCTGCCCCGACATATCGTCCTGCGATGGCCGAGACGGTAGCAGACACGATGACCGCGGCGGAATAACCGCCGATCACCCAGTCGAGCGGCCAGCCGGTATCCCGAACGATCGGCGCCGACAGGGATGTCAGCAGGTAAAGCGATGTGCCGAACGCGATCAGCTGACACAGGCCAAGCGCGGATACGGTGACAAATCGTGGTGGTGTAAACAGCATGGCCCCCAGGCCCCCTTTCGCATGACGCGACGGGGCCTGAAACGCCGCATCGCCGATTACAGTCGCAGCTTGCGCAGTCCACGCGGCGCCATCTTGCCGGCGCCGGCACGCTTGCCGATAAAGTCCTTGTAGTCCTTGAAATCGCGCGCCTTGCCGGCGCCATCGTACCAGACCGGCAGGGTGGCGGAATCGAAGATGGTGATGTCGCGAATGCCGCCGTCCTTGTAGGCCTGCAGCTTCACACCCTTGCCACGCGCCATTTCCGGCAGTTCGCTGACCGGATAGATGAGCACCTTGTTGTTTTCGCCCAGCACCATGACGCTATCGCCGGTCACCGGCAGGGCGGCAAAGGCCTCGGTGCCGTCGACATTGAGGGTCTGCTTGCCGGCACGCTTGTTGGCGATGGCGTCCTCTTCGTTCATGACGAAGCCGTAGCCGCTCTTGGCCACCATGAAGCGCTTCTGGCCGGCGGTGGCGACAAACACAGTAACAATCTTGGCGCCGTCCTCGAAATCGACCATCAGGCGCAGGGGCTCGCCGTGGCCGCGGGCCGACGGCAGCTTGTCGCAGGCGACGGTGAGGAAACGGCCGTCGGAGGTCAGGATGACCAGCTTGTCGGTCGTCATGGCCGGAACCAGCCAGGCCAGTTCGTCGCCTTCCTTGAACTTCAGTTCCGACGGATCCTCGACCTTACCCTTTGCGGCGCGGATCCAGCCACGCTTCGACAGGATGACGGTGATCGGTTCCTTGGGCAGGTAACTTTCCAGCGCGGCGACTTCGAGGCCGACCGGCGCATCGGCAAAGGTGGTGCGGCGTGCCGAGAGCAGCTTCTTGCGCACATCGACCAGTTGCTGGTCGATACGCTTCCATTGCAGCTTGTCGCTGCCGAGCAGAAGGTTGAGGGCGTCGCGCTCTTCCGCCAGCTTCTTGTGCTCGTCCTGGATGGTCATTTCCTCGAGCCGCGCCAGTTGGCGCAGACGGGTGTCGAGGATGTAGTCGGCCTGCAGTTCGGTCAGCTTGAAACGCGACATCAATACGTCGCGCGGCTTTTCCTCTTCGCGGATGATACGGATCACCTCGTCGAGATTGAGGAAGGCGATCATCAGGCCGTCGAGCAGATGCAGGCGCTTCTCGATGCGCTCCAGGCGCCAGTTCGACATGCGCACCAGCACGACACGGCGGTGATCGAGGAAGGCGACCAGGCAAGGCTTCAGGCCCATGACGCGCGGCGTACCCGTGGCGTCGAGCACGTTCATATTGATGGAAAAGCGCGTCTCGAGATCCGAGACCTTGAACAGGCTTTCCATCAGCACTTCAGGTTCGATATTGCGCGTCTTCGGCTCGAGGACGAGACGGACCTCTTCGTCGGACTCGTCGCGCACATCGCCCAGCAGCGGCGCCTTCTTGTTCTCGATCAGGTCGGCCAGTTGCTCGATCAGGCGCGACTTCTGTACCTGGTAGGGAATTTCGCGCACGACGATGCGCCAGTTGCCGCGGCCGAGATCCTCGACCTCGTAACGCGAGCGCGTGCGGACCGAGCCGCGGCCCGTTTCATAGGCATCCAGGATAGCCTGGCGGCCTTCGACGCAGATACCACCGGTCGGGAAGTCCGGACCGGGAATGAATTCCATCAGTTCCGAGGTCGTTGTCTCGGGCTTTGCCAGCAGCTTGCGGCAGGCGTCGATCAGTTCCGCGACATTGTGCGGTGGGATCGAGGTGGCCATGCCGACGGCGATGCCCATCGAGCCGTTGGCCAGCAGGTTCGGAAAGGCCGCCGGCAGGATGACCGGCTCTTCGTCCTGGTCGTCATACGTCGGACGAAAATCGACTGCGTCTTCATTGATGCCGTCCAGCAGCAGGGTCGCGGCGACCGTCAGCTTGCATTCGGTATAACGCATGGCGGCGGGGTTATCGCCGTCGATATTGCCGAAATTGCCTTGGCCGTCGACCAGCTGATAGCGCTGGGCGAAGTCCTGCGCCATGCGGACAAGGGCGTCGTAGATCGCCTGGTCGCCGTGCGGGTGGAAGGTACCCATGACTTCGCCGACGACCTTGGCGCATTTGCGCGCCGCCGCTTCGGGCGTCAGGCGCATATTGCTCATGGCGTACATGATACGGCGATGGACCGGCTTCATGCCGTCGCGCACGTCGGGCAGCGCCCGGTGCATGATAGTCGACAGGGCATAGGCCAGGTAGCGGCGCGACAGCGCTTCGCTCATCGGCTCGTCAAGAATACGCCCGCCGGCGTCATCAGGAATCATTACGTCACTCATATGCTCCCTTTAGAATGAGAACGTAAGGAAAACAAGCGCGACGGTATCACAGAGTCTTCGGTAAACTCATATTCCGGTGGAGTACGCGCCGGGCCCATGTTTCAAGGTATGGCTAAACGACTTAATCATGGCACCCACATGCCGAGATCGTTCTTATCAAGCGCTTCAAGCACTTCGATGATGATCTCGCTCATTGTCGTATCCGTCCAGTAAATGCCTTCCCCGCGATCGAGTTCGGCTTGCCCCTCGTCTCCGGCCGCCTGGAATGCGGCGATCCGTTCCCCTTCTTCTCGTGTGCGGCAAACAGTCATCGCAAAGCTCCGAAAACAGACTGCAGAATAGACCGCCTCCCGTGCTGAAGTCTATCCCGCCCTCTGCACCTGGTCGCGGCCGTTTTCCTTGGCGAGATACAGCGCCTCGTCAGCCTCGCGATAGAGACCTTCCAGCGTCTTGGCCGGCGTCCATTCGGCTATGCCAGCCGAAAAGGTATAACGCAGGGTGACATCGCGGACCTTGAGCCTCTGGTCGCGCAGATAGGCCTGCAGGCGCTCGACCACCGCCGTCGCCTTGGCCGTGGTGGCGCCCGGCATGACCAGCAGGAATTCCTCGCCGCCGACGCGGCCGGCAATATCGTTTTCGCGCACCATTTCGCGCACGCAGCCGGCAAAATGCATCAGGACCTGGTCGCCGGCATCGTGGCCGAAGCGATCATTGACCGCCTTGAAATGGTCGAGGTCGATCAGTACGGCGCTGAAGACATCGTCGCATTCCAGCGAGTGCTTGATGACGTCGTCGAAACGGCGCATGGCGGCGCCACGATTGAACAGGCCGGTGAGGTCGTCGGTTTCGGACGCCACGATGGCAGCGTCGCGCGCGGTGCGCAGGGTGAATTCGCGGCGCTTGGTGGCGGTGAAGTCGGTCACGGCCAGCCACATGAAGCCGTCTTCGAAGGTGGTTTCGATCGCCCACATCCAGCGGCCATCGATCATGTCGACTTCGAACCGCCGTACCGGCTGGCTGCGCCGCTTGTCCGCCGCCATGGCCAGCCAGGCATCGATATTGCGCGTCTCGATATTGGGACCGACGCGGCGGGCCTGGCAATGGCGCATGACGCTGTCGAAGGTTTGCGCCCCGGCCTGGATGTCGTAGAGCGCGATGAAGCTGGGCGTGGCGTAATAGAGGCTGTCGTCCGGCGCAAAGATCGCCATGATCGTGCCGCTGGCCATCAAACCCTCGCCCAGCCGCAGCAGGATATCGGGGGTACAGGCGGTCGGATCGTCACGGTAATAGCTGGCTGGTGGCACGGTAAACGCTTACGCTGGGGAAACTAATGGGCCATCCCTTATCGCAAGCCTGCGTTATTTTCCGATTAAAAGCGGGACGCCCGTCTGCAAATAAGAGCAGCCTCGCCCTCCCTAAAACAGCGCGTCGACTTCGCTTTGCAGGTTGGTTTCCATGGCCTCGGCGCGGCCGTGGATATGCGAATCCATCTCGACCACCAGGGACTTCATGTCGCGCAGGCGATCCTGCAAGTCGACGCGCGCCTCGTCATCCCCGAGATTGGAACTCAGCAGGATATTGATGGCGGAATCGAAGGCGGTCAGGGCACGATCGCAGCAGGTATCGAAATCCGCGCGGATATCGGATGGCGCATGTTGATAGGCCCAGATAACGACATCGCGCATCTCGAAGCCCGATTTGTCGAAATGCTCGACATAGCCACGCGGCTTCCAGTCGGTCAGTTCCTCGGCCATGTCCGGCATGTCAAGGCCCATTTCGAACAGCATGATGGCTTCGTTGAACAGATTCAGATAGTCGGTCGCCAGCCCCGTAAAGGGATTGACGTTAGCCGCCAGCAATTCCTGTTCACTGTAAACCATATGAGCCCTTCTATCCTCAACGCGCAGATTCGCACAAAATCCTTAGGAAAGAATGGATAACCGGATTATGCGCCGTCCGGACGGGTTTTGGCGAAGCAAATCCCCCCGGTCTTAAACGGCTGCTAGGCCAGTTCGCCGACAAGGAAAAGCACTAATTGCGACGCGCCTGATCAGGCCAGTCCCGCCGACACCAGTGCCTCTTCCAGCCGCTGGCGAATATCGGGCAAAGGCTTGTTGTGTGGATGGAAGACATGGCGCTCCAGGAAGAAGCCAGTCAGGTTGAGGCCGTCGCTGATGTCACCGTCGTCCAGTCCGCCCTGTGACGACAACAGGAAACCCGGCAGGGGCAACAGCTTGTCCTTGTACGGCGCCCCGCTGCCACGGCTGACGGCGCGGCCGGACTTGGGACTGACATAGACGAGGTCGTCGTATGTGCCCGACACCGCGCAGGCGCTGAGATCGAGGCCGAAGCCCAGGGCCTCGAGCAGCCCTGTCTCGTAACGGACATAGATGGCCGGCCACACTTCAGGGATGGCAAAGGCCATCAGCAGGGCGCGCAAGGCGTGATAAGCGCCCTCGTGGGCCTCACGCTCCGGCAGGACGGTCCGCGTCATGGTGGCGGCGCATTGTAATCCCAGCAGACCTACGGGGTCGTCTAGCAGGTCGGGCCCCTGCCCGTCCGCTTCCATTGTCGCCGCGCCCAACTGGTCGCTGTTGCGCGCACGATAGGTAAAGCGCACGGGTGTGCCCGGCTGCAGCAGCGGCTTGATCCGCCGCGACGCCCCGCCGGCGATATGGGCGGCATAGACGCCGTGCTCACGCGTCAGGACATGAACGATCGCGCCGGTCTCACCGTGCGGCCGGCCACCGAGCACAATCGCATCGTCTTCGAATTCCAAGGTCATGGTCACCGGGCAGAAAGACCGCGGCGCAATCCGCCGCTTCACACAGATGAGTGCCGACTACGGCACCCGCAACCGCCTGTGTCTACGAGTCGTAGTTCAGGCCGAACTGGGCATAGAGCGCGCGGTCGTCGCTCCACTTTTCCGACACCTGCACATGCAGGAACAGGTGCACCGGGCGTTCCAGCAGCTTGGACAGGTCTTCGCGCGACTTCTGGCCGATCCACTTCAGGGTCTGACCGCTCTTGCCGAGCACGATGGCGCGCTGGCCGTCGCGTTCGACGAAGATGGTCTGCTCGATACGTACCGAACCGTCCGGCTTGTCGGTGAATTCCGTCGTCACTACGGCGGCCGCATAGGGCAGTTCTTCGTGGACGCGCAGGAACAGCTTTTCGCGGGTGATTTCCGCGGCCAGAATCCGGACCGGCGCATCGGCGGCCTGGTCTTCGGGGTAGAGCCACGGCCCTTCCGGCATACGTTTGCTCAACTGGGCGCGCAAATCCTTGATGCCGTGGCCCTTTTCGGCCGAGATCATCAGGACGTCCTCGAAGACACCTTCCTTGTAGAGCTCGTCGGCGATGGCCAGCAGGTTTTCGCTCTTCATCAGGTCGATCTTGTTGAGCGCCAGGATGGCCTTGCTGTTATTGTCCTTCAGGCCCTGGATGATCATCTCGACATCCTCGACCGCCTTGTAATCGGCGGCCGTCGCCTTCGCACTCTTGTCAGCCGGCTCGCCCTCGATCTTCGGCTTGGGGTGCTTGACGGCCAGTTGCGCGGCGGCATCGACCAGCAGCACGATGCAGTCGGCGTCCTGCGCCCCGCCCCAGGCCGAGGCGACCATGGCGCGGTCAAGGCGGCGGCGCGGCTTGAAGATGCCCGGCGTGTCGACCAGGACCATCTGGCATGGACCGTCGATGGCGATCCCGCGCACCGGGAAGCGCGTCGTCTGCACCTTCTGGGTGACGATCGACACCTTGGTGCCGACCAGTTGGTTCACCAGGGTGGATTTGCCGGCATTGGGGGCGCCGATGATGGCGACGAAGCCGCAGGTGGTGGAAGTGTCACTCAACTCAGTTGTTCCCGTTCGATAAGGCGCAGCGCGGCAGTCTTCTCGGCGTCCTGCCGTGACTTACCTGTGGCCGACTGCGGCGCGAGGCCGTCGATACGGACCTCCATGGTGAAGATGGGGGCGTGATCGGGCCCCTTGCGATTGATAAGCGTATAGACAGGCGGGCCCTTGCCGCCAGCGACGGCCCATTCCTGCAGGAAGGATTTCGGATTGCTCTGCGAAGCATTGCCGCTGTTGTGCAGGGCCTCGGCCCACAGCGGGGTAAAGCATTTGAGCACGGTCTCATAACCGCCGTCGACATAGACGGCCGCCATCAGGGCTTCGATGGCGTCACCCAGAATGGTTGGGTTGGTGCGTCCACCGCTCTTGGTCTCACCGGCTGCCAGGCGCAGCGCCGCTCCGAGTTCCAGCGTCGTGGCGACGGCGGCGCAGGCCTCACGGCTGACCAGGGTATGGAAGCGGCGCGACAATTCGCCCTCCTCGGCGTCCGGCAGCGCATTCATCAGGGATTCGGCGACCATCAGGCCAAGAACACGATCGCCGAGGAATTCCAGGCGTTCGTTGTCGGCGACCCGGCGCGCGCCTTCGGCGACGCTGGCATGGGTCAGGGCCAGTTCGAGCAGGTCGGGATTGCGAAAGCTGTAGCCGAGGCGCTGCTGCAGGGCTTCGATGGCTTTCTGTCGCGGATTCGTGACACGTGACGTCATCGGCCCGCTTTACAGCAGGTGTCGCGGGACGAAAAGGCAATTCTTTGCAGTTACAGGTAAGTGCGCAATGAAAAAACCCGGAGCGACGATGCTCCGGGGTTTCTATTTCAGAGAGGAAGACGGCTTACTGGACGCCCTTGAAGAAACGGTTCCAGTTGAAGTTCAACCAGGTCCACGGCTTCCAGATCGAGGAGCCCTCCTTCCACGACATCAGGATAAAGACGGCGCGGCCTTCGAGGTTTTCTTCCGGCACAAAGCCGACGCCCGGCTCATAGGGATCTTCCGGCGAGAAACGGCTGTCGAGCGAATTGTCGCGATTGTCGCCCATGACGAAGTAGTTGCCCATGGGGACAACGAATTCCTGGGTGTCGTCGGCACGGCCGTCCTGGACCATGTCCTGCATCAGGTGGGTACGGCCGTCGGGCAGTACCTCCTTCTGCAGGGCTGCCTGGCCGCCGGGGCCATCTTCGGCCGCGACATTGCCCTGCGCGGTGAAGGGCACCTTCTCGCCATTGATATAGAGCTGGTCGTGACGGACCTGGACGCTGTCACCGGGCAGGCCGACGATACGCTTGATATAGTCGACCTTGGTATTGCTGGGCAGCTTGAAGACGACGACGTCTCCGCGGGTGGCCTGGTGGTTGAACAGGCGGCCCTTGATGATCGGCAGGGCCATCGGCAGCGAGAACTTCGAGATGCCATAGTTCCACTTGGAAACGATGATGTAGTCGCCCTGGTAGAAGTTGGGCTCCATCGAGGCCGAAGGAATGGTGAAGGGCTGGAACAAAAGGGTGCGCAGGATCATGACCAGGACCAGGGCCACGGCGACGACCGTGACGATTTCCTTGGCTTCGTCGACGGCGCCCTGCTTGGCGCCTTCCGGCGATTCCGTTTCGTCGGTTTCGGTATCCACGGCCATCGTATCGACGGATGGGGCTGGACGCGCGGCCGCGGCCGCAGCGACGGCCTCGTGCGAACTGTTATCCGATGTCGTCATGCGTAAAGCCCCGTAGACCTTTCTGAACTGTGCCTTTTCGGGGCACCCCCTGGATATCCAATTGACCACGTAACCGCACATTGTGGCAAGGGCAAGTCGGTTTTTTGTCGCTTCGCGCCTTGGTGGGTTTCTTTTCCGTAAGGT
The DNA here is from genome assembly GCA_965246725.1 of Asticcacaulis sp. GTDB lineage: Bacteria > Pseudomonadota > Alphaproteobacteria > Caulobacterales > Caulobacteraceae > Asticcacaulis. The sequence goes on along the minus strand of CBDFFG010000008.1, from coordinate 53,613 downwards.
TTTCAGACGGCTTCGACGATGGCGTGCGCCGTGGCGTAAGGGTCTTCGTCGCTAAGGCTCAAATGAATATGGCCAGCCCGCCCCTCCGGTACCAGCCCACGCAAAATCCCGGCGGCGCCGCCGTGCAGCACGATATGCGGCTTGCCCAGATGCCCCGACACCACCTCGATATCGGTAAAGAAAAATCCCCGCACCCCTGTGCCGAACGCCTTCGCCACGGCTTCCTTGGCGGCGAAGCGCTTGGCGAGACTCAGATCCGGCCGCGCCGCCGACAGGGCCTGGGCCTGTTCGTCGGCTGTATAGATACGATCGAGGAACCGGGCACCGAACTTGTCGTGCGACGCCTGAATACGCCGGGCATCGCACAGGTCGACACCTATGCCGATAATCACGTCAGTACCCGGGCGTGATCCATCAGATCGCGCATGCGGCCGACGGCAGCGCCCAGTCCGGTGAAGATGGCCTCGCCGATCAGGAAATGACCGATGTTCAATTCGCGGATCTGCGGCAAGCGAGCGATAAACGGCACAGTGTCGTAATCGATACCGTGACCGGCATGGACCTCGATGCCCAGCTCATCCGCCAGTTCCGCCGCGGCTTGCAAGCGATTGAGTTCGTGATCGAAAAGCGTATCGTTCTTTTCACGGAAAGCATCGCACAGCCCGCCGGTATGGAACTCGATCACCGGAGCACCGATCTTTGCCGCCGCTTCGATCTGCAGCGGATCGGTCGCGATGAACAGCGAAGACCGGATGCCGGCGCGATTGAACAATTTGACGGCCTCGCCGACGTTCTCGATCTGGCCAACCACGTCGAGCCCGCCCTCGGTGGTACGTTCCTGCCGGCGCTCTGGCACCAGGCAGGCAGCATGGGGCTTAAGCTTCAGTGCCAGCGAAACCATCTCGTCGGTCACGGCCATCTCGAAGTTAAGCGGCTTGCCGTACTGGTCGCAGACGTCCTTCAACGCCCAGACGTCCTTGTCGACAATATGGCGGCGGTCTTCGCGCAGGTGTGCGGTGATGCCGTCGACGCCGGCGCCCAGCACCAGGGCCGCGGCCCGCACCGGATCGGGAGCGTGGCCGCCCCGCGCATTGCGCACGGTCGCCACGTGATCGACATTAATACCCAGGCGGACTCGGCTGGTCATCGCGGCTACGCCTTGGCCAGGCGACGGCTGCCGGGATCCTCGACCGGGATGCCGGCCAGTTCCGGCGGCAGATTGTCGGCTGGATAGGCCGGGACCTCGAGGCTGGCCAGGGCGATCAGCGGCACGCCGACATCGACCTTGCCGCCCGAACGATCGACGATGCAGGCCGCGGCCACTACGTCGCCGCCAGCGGCACGGATGGCTTCGATACACTCGCGCGACGACAGGCCGGTAGTGACGATATCCTCGACCATCACGACCTTCTGGCCGGGCTCGACGTGGAAGCCACGACGCAGCTTGAACTGGCCGCCTTCACGTTCGACATACATCGACGGCACCCTGAGATGGCGCGCCGTCTCATAGCCCGGAATAATACCGCCGACTGCCGGCGAAATGGCGACATCGACAGGACCGACCGCCGCCGTGATCTTCTCGGCCAGGGCCTTGCAGAGGCGCTCGCAGCGCTCCGCATTCATGAAGACCAGGTTCTTCTGCAGGAACATGGGGCTGTGCAGCCCACTCGACAGTACGAAATGGCCGGTACGCAGGGCGTTGGCTGCGCGAAATTCGGCGATGACATCATCATTGGTCATGGTGCGACAGGTCCTTTGCAAATCTGTCGCGGTTTAGCGCGTTCGCACCCGCATGGAAAGCCGGCAAAGGCGAAAAACTGCGCCGAATCCTTACCCGATTCCCCGAACCATTCAGCCTCTGACGCGATCGACGCTTTCGATCATCGGCGAAGTGCGCAAGGCAGCCGAGATATTGTTCAGGTGGCGGGCATCCATGACCTCGATGTCGAAATCGATCTCAAGATAGTCGAACTGCTTGGGCGCGATATGGATATCCACGATATTACCGCGTGCCTCCCCGATCAGGGTGCAGGCCTGCCCCAGAACACCCGGTTTATTCTGCATATTCACACGGATACGGGCAATGCTTAAGGTATTCTTTTCGGCATTGAGCGTCCATTGCAGGTCGATCCACCGATCCTTTTCGCCGTCGAGGGCCTCAAGGGTCTCGCACTCGATCGAATGGACATGAACGCCGTCGCCCTCGACGATACCGACGATGCGGTCGCCCGGCACCGGCCAGCAGCAGCGCGAGAAGACCAGACGATGGTGTTCGCCGAGCGCGGAACCGCGCACGAAGGCCTGTCCACCCTCACCGTCGCGGATACGGGTCAGCGTATCGCTGTCTAGGCGCATCGGCATCTTCAGACCCGGGAAGATAGCCTCCAGGACCTTGGCCGGCAGGATCTTGCCGCGGCCGCACAGCTCGAACAGCTCTTCTTCGTTGTGGGCGTTGAATCGCTCCAGCGCCGGGCGCCAGCTGATATCGACCAGCTTCTTCTCGACCTGGGCCGCTGCCCGTTCCAGCGCGGTGCGACCAACCGTGATAAAGTCGTCGCGCTCGCGCTGGCGAATATGGCGGCGGATGGCCGAGCGCGCCTTGCCGGTAACGGTCAGCGAAAACCAGTCCTGGTTGACGCGCGGTTCCAGCCCCGACAGGATTTCGACCTGGTCGCCGTTCTGCAGCACCGTGCGCAGCGGCCGGTGCTCACCATTGATCAGACAGCCGATGGCGGTTTCACCGACCTGAGTGTGGACGGCAAAGGCGAAGTCGAGCGGCATGGCGCCGCGCGGTAACGAGATCAGCTTGCCCTTGGGCGAGAAGACGAAGACCTGGTCGAGGTACATCTCCATCTTGGCATGCTCGACCCAGTCTTCCGAATCGCCACCGTTCTCTGCAATCGAGATGATGTTGCGCAGGGAGTTGAGCGGATTGCGCCCGCCCTCGGCCGTCGCGGCCTCTTCGTCGAAGCCGTAGGTGGCGTTCTTGTAACCCCAGTGGGCGGCCACCCCCTCTTCGGCGATGCGATCCATCTCCTCGGTACGGATCTGCATTTCGATCCGCGTACCCTTATGGCCGACCACGGTCGTGTGCAGCGACTTGTAGTTATTGCTCTTGGGGGTGGAGATAAAGTCCTTGAAGCGTTCCTGGACGCACGGCCAGGTGCGGTGCAGGATGCCAAGCGCGCGGTAACACTCGTCGACATTGCTCATGACGACGCGGAAGGCATAGATGTCCGACAGCTGGTTGAAACCGACCGACTTGCGCTGCAACTTGCGCCAGATCGAATAGGGCGACTTCTCGCGCCCAGACACGCGGGCGAAGATGCCGCCCTTTTCCAGCTTGGCGGCAATGTCGCGGGCAATGGCGCGGATCGAGTCGCCCTTTTCCTCGCGCATTTCCTTGAGGCGCAGGATGATCGCCTGGTGCGCCAGCGGGTTGATATGCGAAAAGGCCAGGTCCTCGAGCTCGGTGGCGAAGCGGTTACAGCCGATCGAGCGCGCCAGCGGGGCATAGACTTCCAGGGTTTCGCGGCTGATGCGTTCGCGCTTTTCCGGCGCCACGAAATGCAGGGTGCGCATATTGTGCAGGCGGTCGGCCAGCTTGACGATCAGGACGCGGATGTCCTTGGAGATGGCCAGGATGAACTTGCGCAGGTTTTCCGACTGCTTGGTATATTCCGACTGCAGTTCCAGGCGTGTCAGCTTGGTGACGCCCTCGACCATGCCGGCAATCTCCTCGCCGAACTTCTCGGCGATCTCCTCGCGCGTCGCCGGCGTGTCCTCAATCGTGTCGTGCAACAGGGCCGTGGCGATCGCCGCGGCGTCGAGCTTGTAGTCGGTCAGGATACCCGCCACCTCGATCGGATGGGCAAAATAGGGATCACCCGAAGCCCGCAACTGCGCCCCGTGCATGCGCATGGCATAGACATAGGCGCGGTTCAGCAGGGCTTCGTCGACGGTCGGGTCATAGGCGGCGACCCGGTCGATCAGTTCCATCTGGCGCAGGAATTTCGGCCGGTTGGACGCCATGACCTTGGCGACGTCGCTATTGGACACGTCGCTGTTGGAGCCATCTTTATGGGACCCATCTTTACTGGCGAGGGGCGCGTTGTGGACCGCGACATCGATCGGATCGGCGGGCGCGGCAACAACGGCAACGGGTGCGACCTCGACAGGCTTCACGTCGGCGCCGTCGGCTGCCGCCTTGACCTGTAGCTGTTCACCTTCTGCCGACATGCACGAACCCTTTACTGCGTAATGAATCAAGTGTCTCACGCCTTGGCGCGTGCGCAAAATGAAAAAGACCCGGAACGAATGTGCCCCGGGTCCTTTATATAATCGGTAAATGCCGGCTTTTGAGGGCCCGGAAAATATCGTCTCTTAGTAACGTTCTCAGTAACGTTCTTCTTGGCCACCATCGCGGTCGGACTGCAGGGCGCGGATCAGTTCGCTTTCCGACATCTGCTGGTGCGACGGATCGGCGAGCAGGGCCAGGGTTTCAGCCTCTTCCTCGGCCTCGGTACGTTCGTCGACGCGTTGCAGCGAAGCGATCAGGCTTTCGGTCAGGGCCGTAGGCGCAATGGCCTGGTCGGCGATTTCACGCAGGGAAACGACCGGGTTCTTGTCGTTGTCGCGGTCAACCAGGATGGCGGAACCCGACGAGATGGCGCGCGCGCGGTGCGCAGCCAGCAGAACCAGGTTGAAACGGTTTTCGATCTGTTCGACGCAATCTTCGACGGTGACGCGAGCCATTCAGAGACCTCTAAAAGCGGACGGCTCCGCAATGGCAGCCTGTTATCGGGAAGCCATGGCGAAGCGCAAAAATACCTGTTGGCGGGTGTAATAGAGGGTGTCGGCCGGAAATACAAGACTTTCGTCGCGCCCTCACCCCGATGTGTCCCTGCCCGGACGTCATAGAGCTCGCCTGTCCGGCAAATAATTGCCGATGAAACCGGTTGCGAAACCTGTCCAGAAAAGCCGCCTGCGTGTCCGCCGCGTCATTGACTCATAAGCGGCAATGGCCCTAATGCCTGCGGCCAAGAAAGTCATCTCCATGCCCATGCTCCCCGATCCCTCATCCAAGTACATTCCCTTCTCGCTCGGCGTCGACATGTCCGACCGGACGTGGCCGTCGAAGACGGTGACCAAGGCGCCGCGCTGGCTGTCGACAGACCTGCGCGACGGCAACCAGGCCCTCGCCGATCCGATGGACGTCGAAAAGAAGCTTATCTTCTACAAGATGCTGATCGGCATCGGCCTGAAGGAAATCGAGGTCGGTTTCCCGTCGGCCGGCGCTACCGAATTCGACTTCGTGCGCAAGCTGATCACCGAGGACCTGATCCCCGACGACGTCACCATCCAGGTGCTGACCCAGTCGCGCGAGGACCTGATCAAGCGCTCGTTCGAATCGCTGCGCGGCGCCAAGTCGGCGATCGTCCACCTGTATAATGCGACTTCGCCCCTGTTCCGCCGCGTCGTCTTTGGCCTCGACAAGGCCGAGGTCCTGGCCCTGGCGGTCAAGGGCGTGACCCTGCTGCGCGACGAGGCCGCCAAGCAGCCGGAAACGAAGTGGAGCTTCGAATACAGCCCAGAGACCTTTACGGCGACCGAACCGGAATTCGCCCTCGAGGTCTGCAACGCCGTCATCGAGGTGCTGCAGCCGACACCGGACAATCCGCTGATCCTCAACCTGCCCGCCACGGTCGAGGTTGCCGGTCCCCATACCTATGCCGACCAGATCGAATGGTTCGGCCGTCACATCAATCGCCGCGATTCGGTTTGCATTTCGCTTCACCCGCACAATGACCGCGGCACCGGCACGGCCGCCGCCGAACTGGGCCTGCTGGCCGGCGCCGACCGCGTCGAAGGCTGCCTGTTCGGCAATGGCGAGCGTACCGGCAATGTCGACCTGGTCAGCCTGGCGCTGAACATGTACACGCAGGGCCTGTCGCCGAACCTCGACTTCTCCAATATGCGCGAAATCGTGCGCACGGTCGAACACTGCAACAATATCCCGGTCCACCCGCGCCACCCCTATGCCGGCGAACTGGTCTTCACGGCGTTTTCCGGCTCGCACCAGGACGCCATCAAGAAGGGTTTTGCCGCTCATTCCCAGCGCAATGACGGCATCTGGGACATGCCCTACCTGCCGATCGATCCTGCCGATCTCGGCGAAAGCTACGAGGCGGTGATCCGCGTCAACTCGCAATCGGGCAAGGGCGGTATCGCCTGGGTCCTGGAACAGACGCACGGCCTGAAACTGCCGCGGCGCTTCCAGGTCGACTTCTCGCGCAAGATCCAGGAAATTACCGATGCCTCGGCGCGCGAACTGTCGTCCGCCGAAATCTGGCAAGCCTTCCAGGAAACCTATCGCCTGGGTGACGCCGCACAGACCTACGCGTTGGTCGAATATGAGCAATCGGGGCCTATGCGGTCGGGCTCCGAGCGCACTTTCGTGGGCCGCATCGTCAAGGACGGGGCCGAAGCCTCCGTCGTTGGGCGGGGTAACGGACTGATTTCAAGTGCCATCAAGGCGCTGAACGACCAGTACGGCCTCGATCTCGAAGTCATCGACTACACCGAACATGCCCTGCACAAGGGTACCGAAAGCCAGGCCGTCGCCTATGTAGAATGCAAGACCGGCGACGATCGCCGCGTCTACGGCGTCGGCATCGATGCCGATGTCGCCACGGCCAGCGTCAAGGCCGTGCTGTCGGCCGCCAACGCGGTGTAAGTCATGAGCCTGCCGACGACCACACTGGACCTTACCGATGGCGAATATATGCTGCCACCCGGCAAGGTCGCCATGGTCGTCACCTATCTCGAACAGTTGGCGCCGCCGTCAGGCGATGCGCCTGTGGCGCCGCAGGGTGTGACACTCGAAACCTGGACCGATGTCGATCGCGACGCCTATCTCGATCTCTTCCGCGCCATCGGGACGCCCTGGCTGTGGTTCGGCCGCCTGGTCATGGCGCCGGAAACGCTCGCCGGCCTGTTCAGCGATCCGCGCCACCACGTCTATGTGGCGAAACGCGACGGCGTCCGCGTCGGCCTGCTGGAACTGGCCGAACAGGACGCTGGCAGTGTCGAGGTCTCCTATTTCGGCTTTGTCCCCGGCGCGACGCGCCAGGGCCTTGGCCGCTGGTTGATGGGGCAAGCCCAGCGCATGGCCTGGGCATTTCCGGGTGCGAAGCGCCTGTGGGTCCATACCTGCACCGCTGACCAGCCGGAAGCCGTCGCCTTCTATATGCGCAACGGTTTTGTGCCCTATGCCCGCGGCATCGAAATCGCCGATGACCCACGACTGAGCGGCGTTCATCCACGCTCGGCGGGTCCCGCAAGCCTGCCCGTTATCTGACGCTTGCCCCTCGCCGGCGGATTGGTTAATGTCCGAACGGGGGTACCATGTCCGACGACCATACTGTTTCAGATGATTTTCTGAGAATCCTGCGCGAAACCGAGCATCGCGTGCGCCGGTCGTGCCATGGCCACTGGGCCAGTACCAATCGTCTCGAGACGGTCAATCGTGTCGCCACCATCGTAACCCTGGTCGGCGGCTTCCTGGTCTCCGTGCTGGCGGCCCTGCCCGTCCTGTTCGACAATCTCTATAAACCGCACGCGGTGATCATTAGCGGCGCCATCTTTATCCTGGGCGGCCTGGTGTCGACCGTGTCGATCCTGCAGGCCGTCCAGCGCTGGGGCGAGCGCTCGCAGAACCATCTCAATGCCGCCAATGCCTATGAGACCATGCGTCGCAAGCTGGAAATCCTGCGCCTGAACCTGCCCGGCAGCGCACCGGAACTCAGCGTCATCATCAATGACCTTATCCTGATCGGTGAGACCGAACCGCCGGTGCCGGAAAACCTGTGGCGCAAGGCGACAAAGGCTGTGTTGCCGCGGGATTGAGTAAGAAGCCCCTCCGTCAGCTTCGCTACGCTCGCTGCCACCTCCCCATCGCTTCGCGACAGGAAGGAGGGAGCAAACTGAACCTGATAAGATTTATTCTACTCCCTCCTTCCCGTTTTCGCAGAAAATGGGGAGCAACCATGTGGGTTATGCTTTCTTGACCTCCCATTTAGTCTGTCTTTTTAGGACGAGGTTAGCAGCCTCGATCAGCTTTCGCATGACAGCTACCAGCGCGAGTTTGACTGGCTTTCCGGCGTCAATGAGGCGCTTGTAGAAGTCCCTGAAGGGCGTATCCATGCGCTTGGCAGCTAAGGCTGCCATGTACATCAGTTCTCTTGGGCGCTCTCTGCCACCGGTGACGAAGCGTTTGCCCTTGTGGTCGCCAGACTCGCGGTCGAAGGGTGCGACACCTAGCAAGGCAGCCGGTTGCCCGTGGTTTAGAGTTCCCAGCTCCGGCATATAAGCCAGCAGTCCTGCCGCCACGACAGGTCCCACGCCAGGCAGGCTTTCCAGTAGGTCGAGGTTGGCCTGCCTGGCTTCATCCTGGCGGATAAGTTCGAGCAAGCGTTTCTTGATCTCCCGCTTGCGCTCTTTCAGTTCGGTGACAAGCCCTTGATATAGCGCCTCGGCAGCCTCCACTTCGACATGCTCACCGAAGGTTCTTGCCTGAGCCAATAGCTCTCCTACGTGCTGATAGAGCGTCATCAGGCCTGCCAGGGACGGGCTGTCAGAGGGATGGTGCAAGGCCATATCCTCGCTCTCAGCCGTTGCCATCGCAATCAGCCTTGCGTCTATCTTGTCGGATTTGGCGCGGATACCACGGTACTTTGCGAAGTGCCGTACCTGCGCTGGCTGATGCAGGATGATCTCAAAGCCCGCCTTATGCAAAGCCTCGCATACGATCCGCTCATAACCACCGGTAGCTTCAAGGCCAACGCGCGTCACGCCTTGATCCTTCAGCCAACTTACCAAGAAACCCAAACCGGCAGAACTCCGCTCAAATCGAGTATGCGTTTGAGAGGATAACGACCAGATGTCCAACTGACGCTTACCAACATCTATTCCTGCGACAGGTGCCGCAGCTGTGCTATACTTTGCACGTTTCATGATCTCACCCTTGTGTCTTCGGGCCCTTACGCCCAGGCAACCATTCGAGGCATGAAATCCCAAAGACGGCCAAGCTCCCCAACAGCCCTAAAGGCTAAGGTGGTAACGGCCCAAACTTCGGGAACGGATTGGGGATGGCCGTCCCCAATCCGTTCCCGAAGATTATCCCAAAATGCACAAACAAGGTGGATGGGATCGGCGTCAAGCCGAGACCAGACGGAGGGGGCCTCTTTGGTGCCAACCCGCCGCCCCGCGACCTACTTCCTCGGATGCGCCTTGCGGAACTTCAGCGGGCTGTCGAAACCATGCGCCCAGGCGCCGGCATGGGCGTTGCGGGCGGCGTCTTCGTCGGCAACATATTTGTGCGAGAAGCTGCGGAACGATACCGCCAGACCGCGTCGGACCATTTCCTGGCCGAGGTCATGCCCGCCGGCGGTGCAGATGGCGACCGTGCGGCCATACTTGTCGATATCCTGCTGGGCGCAGGTCACCGTGTTGCCCGCGACCAGGCTGTTCATGACGGTAATCCCCTGCTGACCGCAGGCCATATAGCCGCAGCTCTGGTCATGTTCGAAAGCGTCGACGCCGAACAGCCGGATATGGCGCGTGCCGATGACGATGGTGTCGCCATCGATGACCCGTGCCGGACCACTGAAGGTCGGCGCTGGAGATGTCACAGTTCCCTTGCCGCACGCCGCCAGCAGCAAACACAGCGTTACGGAAAGTGATAGGGCGTAACAGTGGCGCGCATTGCCAGTGAAAGCCAAAGCCGCTAAAGGCTGCGCCATGCTTACGTCCTTTGCCCGCACCCAGGTCCTTACCCACCTCAATATCATGTCCACGCTCGTTTGGGCGTGCAAGAAGGTGCGCCTGCGCATTTTCCCGGGTCGTCGTTCGTAAAAGTCTTATCCGACCGTAACGCGCCCCCTCTTCTTACCGGGCGCATACCTCAGGGCGCCCATTGCCAAGGCTCCCCACCGACCATGTCCGCCACCACCGTCCCTTCGAAATCCTTGCTCGCTACCTGGAGCGGTTACCTGCTCGCCATGGGCGGCGCCTTCCTGTTCGCCAGCAAGGGCATCTGGATCAAGCTGGCCTATCAGTATGGGATCGACGCATCTAGCCTGATCGCCATCCGCCTCAGCCTGGCCACGCCCTTCTTTGTCGTCTTCGGCCTGCTGACCTGGTGGCGCGGCCGCCGCAACGGCACGCTGGACCTGCCATCGGTAACGCGGCGCCCCGAACTCTACCTGAAGGCGCTCGGCGTCGGCGTGCTTGGTTATTGGCTCGCCTCCTACACCGATTTCGAGTCCTTACGCACCCTGTCGCCGCAGTTCGAACGGCTGATACTGTTCACCTATCCGTTGTTCGTCATCCTGTTCGGCGCCCTGTTCTTCAAACAGAAGGTGCGCGTCACGGCGCTGTGGGCTTTCGCCATCGCCTATGCCGGCCTCGGTTTCGTCTTCCTGACCGACCTGTCGGCCGATGGTACCGGGATCATCGGCGGCGCCCTTTGGTGCACGGTATCGTCCCTGGCCTTTGCCATGTACCTGTTGCTGGCCAAGCCGCTGATCGCGCGGCTGGGCGCGTCGCTGTTCACCTCATGGGCCATGAGCGGGGCGGCCCTGGCGACAGCCATCCATTTCCTGCTGGTCCACCGTATCAGCGACATTCATATGAGCCCTGGCCTGTTCAACCTGTCCTTGGGCCTGGCCATCGGCGCCACCGTCCTGCCGAGCTACCTGACCAACTTTGCCCTCAGCCGCATCTCGTCCCAGGCCAATGCCATTATCTCGTTCATCAATCCCGTCTTCACCCTGGCCATGAGCGCCCTGATCCTGAACCAGCACATCAGCCTGGCCGACATCATCGGCACCCTCCTGGTCCTGGCCGGCATCGGTCTCTACACCTGGCTCGACCAGCGCGCCGCCCGCAAGGCCGCCTGATAACAACGGTCATGAAGAATGACCGTTGTTATCAGTTTTTCAGCTCAAACGCCGCATGGCTCCTCGCACATGCTCGGGCGTGCGGTCGCACGCTCCCAACGACCGAAAAGTCAAGTCAGTGGCCGTTGGTATGAGACGCAGAACGGCGCCCGTGGAAAACCACGGGCGCCGTAATCACAAAAACTGCAACCGGCTTTAGAACGCCGACGAGATACCGACGAAGAACATCCGGCCCAGCGGATCGTAGGTGCTGGGATAGGTGTTGCCGTTGCCGTTTTCGACCAGCAGGCCGCCCATGATGGCCGGGGGGCTCTTGTCGAGCAGGTTGTTGACACCGGCGCGCAGCACCAGGGCGTGCGGCAGATTCTTGGTCACGGCCAGGTCGAAATAGTTATAGGCCTTGATCTGGGCGTTGATCGTCGAGGTCGTACCGGCCAGGTACTGGTCGCTGGTATTGGTGGCCAGGTCGACCTTGCCGAAATAACGCCAGTTAAGCGAGATCGAGGTCGGAGCCCACACCGAATTCCAGCCCGGCTGCCAGGTGGCCCGCAGGCTGTGACGCCACTTCGGCGACGGCTGGCCGCAGGTGCCGCCGAACAGGCCGGTACAATCGTAGGAGCCGAGACCCGGCAGGACTTCGGTTTCCAGCGACTTCAGATAGGTGCCGACCATCGAGAAATTGACCGTACCGTAATCGTGGCCGAACAGGGTCTCGGTGACCAGGTTGTAGTTGGCCGAAACATCGACGCCGGTGGTTTCGAGATAGCCGGTATTGACATTGGTCGACACGACGTGGCCGCCGGCCAGGTTATAGCCGAACAGGGCGCCGGTGGTCGGATCGCGATGGATCAGGCCGCAATAGAAGGCATTGCCGGTGGTGATACATTGCGACAGGGCGACCGACGAATCCACCGAACCGATATAGCCGTCGATATGGATCTTGAAATAGTCGACGCTGATGGCCAGCGGGATGTTGCGCGGGGTGAAGACTACGCCATAGGTGGTGGTCTTGGCGGTTTCCGGATTGAGGTTCGGATTGCCGCCGCCGAGCGCCGTACCGACATCTGCCGGCGTGGCTTCGATGGTCTTGCCGGCATATTGCGCATGGCTGACACCGGTCAGAGCGCACTGGGCCTCGGTCGCCGTCTGGGTCGTGCCGGCGCACGGGTCGATCAGGGCGACATTGCCGACACCTTGGGCCGCGAACAGTTCGGTGATGTTGGCGGCGCGCATCGCCTTGTTGTAGCTGGCGCGGAACTGAATATCGTTGGTCGGGGCATACCGGCCTTCGATCTTCGAGGTCTGGGTCTTCTTCGAGCTGCCGTCGGACGTCGAGGATGACGCCGTATAGTCCGAGGTACGATAACCGAGCGACAGGTTCAGCAGCTTGATGAACGGCTTGTCCGAGACCACCGGCACATTGAGTTCGGTGAAGTATTCGTTGGCCGAGACCTTGCCGTCGGCATTGACGGCGCCGGCGACCAGTTGCGTCTCGTCGTATTTGACGTCGAGCGATTCCCGGCGCGCTTCGCCACCGAGGACGATATCGACACCGTCGTCGCTCCACGGCGAGCGGATATTGTACTTGCCAAGATCGCCGGTGACGAAGGCGGTGAAGACATTGATGGTCTGGACGTTATGGGTAAAGGTCGGGGCATAGATGTAGTTGTAGCCTCCGGTGTCAGGCCCCTTGGCCGAAAAGACGTCGATCGGCTTGCACAGGGGGTCGCTGCCGTCGACGACCGACTTACAGGTGGGAACACCGTTGACCAGGACGACCTGCAGGGCCTTGGCGGCCTTGTCCTGATTGATGTCGTTCTGGTAGTTGGATTGCGCGGTCGTGCTGGCGTACATATAGTTGGCGTCGTACGACCAGACATCGTCGATGGCGCCGCGGAAGCCGGCGGTGAAGCGATAATTGGTGTGACGCATGTCGTTACGGCGCGGCTGGCCCGAGGCCGCGCGATAGACGACCTGGGTAGTGGCGTCGGCGGTCGAAGTTGTCGAGCCGCACAGGATCTGCTTCTGCGAATCGCTCATCAGCGGGTTGTCGCAGTTGACGGTAAACGGCCGGCCCGACCAGATGGCCGACGGCGCGACCTGGCTGATCGAATGGTCGTCCATGAACATGAAGCTGCCATAGGCCTCGACATGCTCATCAAACTTGTAGTTGGCAAAGCCGCCGGCATTATAGCGTTCGGAATTGCGCAGGGTGTAGTTGTCCGGCGCATAGTTATAGTTGAAGCTGGCGTCGTTGGTGACCCAGGTCTTGCTGCCGTCCTTGGAGTTGGCGAAGTCCTTGTTGGCGTTCGGGCCGGTTAGCGGACGGAAGCGGCCATAGGCATGGTTGCTGGAGCCGCCGCAGGCGAATTGCGAGCCGGCATCGTCGGCAAAAACCAGGGCGCAGTTGGAATAGTCGCGGGCGTCCTGGCGCACGGCTTCCATCTTGCGGTAGCCGAAATAGCCCGTGACATTGCCCTTGCCGCCGTCGATATCGCCGCCGGCCGCGACGTTGAAGTCGTACTTCTTGCCGTCCCAGATGTCCTTCTTGGCCAGCTTGAGGCCTGCCGCCGACTGGACGCCGCGCAGATAGTCGTCATCATTGGTATGCTGATAGACGCTGAACTGCGAATCGACCCGGATGCCGTTCAGCTTCTTGCGCATGATAAAGTTGACGACCCCCGACATGGCGTCGGAGCCATAGACCGACGACGCGCCGCCGGTCAGGACGTCGGTGCGCTCGACCAGGGTCGACGGGATGAAGTTGAGGTCGACACCCAGGGTCGGCAGGAAGCGTTGACCGTCGATCAGGACCAGCGAGCGGTTGCCGCCGAGGCTGCGCAGGTTGACACCGGCCGTGCCATCGGAATTGTTGGACTGGTTTTCGTTATTGCCGGCCTCGATCTGCGGCAGACTTTTCAGATAGGAGTCGACGGCGATGGCACCCTGCAGCTTGACTTCCTTGGCATCGACCGAGGTGATCGGCGATGCGCTTTTCAGGTTGGGGCGACGAATGCGCGTACCCGTCACGACGACAGGCGAAGAGTCCGGCGTGGCTGCGGCAGGCGCCGCCTCCTGCGCAAATACAGGAGCCACGAGGCAGGCGGATCCAAGGGTGGCCAGGGCGACCCCTGTCATCATCAAAGCGCGTGAACGCGTATTCATTGTCTTTTCCCGTCTTAAAGTTTGCGTGGCCATTGCCGGCACAATCCCGTCGGCGTGTACGGCAACACGCCCGACACATTGGAAAACACCGATATTGCAATGGGTCAATTATAAATTATACGATTCTTAGAAATACCATATACGATTAATGACAATATGGTGACGGTGCGGCTTTTATGCCGCCCATAGATACAATTGAAACAAACTTGCGACACAACGCCAGGGATTGCCAATGACCACCTCGCCGGAAACCGCCACAGCGACACCGGGCCTGCTCGAGCAGGTCGATGCAGCACAGTTCAGGCATGTCGTCGCCGCGAACCGGCCGGCCATTCTGAAGGGCGCCATCGGCGAGTGGCCGGCGGTGAAACTGGGCCTGGAGTCGGATGAAGCCCTGGTAGAATACCTGAAGGCGCACGACACCGGCGAACAGGCAGGCGTCTATGTCGGCGCTCCGGAGATAGAGGGTAACTTCTTCTACACGGCCGACATGCGTGGCGAGAATTTCCGCCACGGCCCTACCCCCATCCCCATGGCGCTCGACCGGCTGCTGCAGGAACGCGCCAGCGCGACGCCCTATTCAGTCTATGTCCAGTCGGCGCCCCTGTCGAAACATATGCCTGGCTTTGCCGCCGCCAATCGCCTGGATCTGCTGCCCGATGTCGAGCCGCGCATATGGATCGGCAACCAGGCCGTCACGCGCACCCACTACGACCTGAACCACAATGTCGCCTGCGTCGTCGCCGGCCGCAGGCGTTTTCACCTGTTTCCGCCCAACCAGATCGCCAACCTCTATCCCGGTCCGTTCGACCGCACCATCGGCGGCGTTCCGGTCGGCATGGTCGACGCCGAAAACCCCGACCTCGATAGCTATCCGCGCTTTCGCGAGGCGCAAAAGGTCATGGTGACCGCAGAGCTTGAGCCCGGCGACGCCCTCTATATTCCCTACGGCTGGTGGCACCAGGTGCGCTCATTGTCGCGCTTCAATGTGCTGGTGAACTACTGGTGGAACGAAGTCGCTGTCGCTGCTTCGCCCTATGACGCCCTGTTCCACGCCATAGTGGCGATCCGCGACCTGCCGGAAAACCAACAGGACCTGTGGCGCGCCCTGTTCGACCACTATGTCTTCCAGGCCAATGGTGATCCGCTGGCGCATCTCGACGCGCGCGACAAGGGCACGCTCGGTCCGCTTACGCCCGAATTGACTCGCAGGATCAAGGCGTCGCTGCGCCGGTCTTTGATGGATTGATCAAGCGGCAGGAATGGACCTGACCGACTCGATGTCCGGCCCGGATAGGGCCCGTCGCACGATATTATAATTTATACAATTGTCTGACAATAATACGAAATTTTTCACGCAAAAACGGCAATAAAATCAGCCCATTGCATAGACAGGCGTTGCATATTGCCGCCTTGAAATTCAACACAGAATATCGTATACAGTATATATAATGCCGAAACGGCAATATGTGGGGAACCGTCCTGTATCTGCGTGCGTTTCATGGAATGCATCCGGCGAAGACTGTCCTTCCGCTACCGTCCGCCCGCCTCTCTCCCCGGGGATTTTCATGACAATAATGGTTCAAAACCTGTCCGAGCAAATCTTCAGCCTGATCCGCGACCAGATTATTTCCGGCCGCATTCCGGCGAATGTCGCCATTCGCCAGGATGCCCTGGCGGCGGAACTGGGCGTCAGCAAGATTCCCTTGCGCGAAGCCCTTGCCCGCCTCGAACAGGACGGACTCTTGATGTCCCAGGCCAATCGCGGCTTCTTTGTCCGGCCACTGACGGCCGACGAGGTCGAGGAGGTCTTCGCCCTGCGCCTCAAACTCGAGCCCGAAGCCGTGGCCGAGGCCGCGAAGCGCGCCGGCCCCGCCGACAAACGCGCTGCCCGCGCCGCCCTCGATGCCCTGGATATCGCCGCCAGCTATGACAAGAGCCAGGTCGGCCGTCTTAACCGTGCCTTCCACATGTCGCTGCTCCATCCGCTCAATGCCCAGGTCACCCTGCAGATCATAGAGCGCCTCAACATCATCTCCGAGCGTTATGTCGGAAAGCACCTGGAACCCGCCGGTCGCGACGATCGCGCCCACAACGAACACCTGGCCCTGTTCGAACTGTGGTCCGCCGGCAAGTCCGCCCAGGCGTCGGCCCTGATGGCGCAGCATATCGCCATGACCCTCGATGACCTGCGCAAGCAGCTGGAGATGGAAAAAGCCGCGGGCGAATGAAAACCGATCCCGGCATCAGGGGACGGATTGCCATAATAAAAATATACCGTATACTATATAACTATATTCAATCGGGGGACGCGTGGTGACGAAATCACTCTGGATTGCCGCCCTGATATACGGCCTGCCCATGATCGGTACGCTGCCCGCGACGGCTTTTGCGGCGGAAACCACGACCCCTTCCCCCGCAGACGCGCGTTTTGCCGCCATCTATACGGCCGAATGGACCTGGCGAAAGGCGCTGACCGGCGACAATGACGACGACAGTGGTGACACGGCCATCCGCGCGCATTTTCCCGACGTCTCCGAAAAGACCCAGCAGGCCAAGCTGGTCTATTGGCAGGATGTCCTGCGCCGTCTGGACGCCATCGATCCGAAAGACCTGTCGGCCGAACAACAGGTCGACTACACCGTCTATCGCAACCAGATCGATACCCTGATCGCCCAGCAGACCTTCCATCGCTACGAAATGGCCTTCGGCTTCTGGAACGGTCTCAGCTACGCCGCGCGCAAGCCGATGCGCAGCGAGCAGGACTATCGCAACTACATCGCCTATCTCAATGATGTGCCACGCTATTTCCAGCAGAATATCGACAATATGCGTGCCGGCCTGAAGCGTGGCTTCACGCCGGCGCAGGTATCCCTGCAGGGCCGCGACGCGTCGGTCGCCAGCGTATTCGAAAACAAGGCGGTCGAGGACACCGTCTTCTACACGCCCTTCCTGGCTATGCCTGCTGGCATCCCGGCCGCCACGCAGACCGAGTTGAAGAGACTGGCGGTCGACGCCATTCGCAACCAGGTCATCCCGGCGCACCAGGCCCTGCTGACCTTCCTGCGCAAGGACTATATCCCGGGCGCCCGTACGACCATCGCCGCCTATGACCTGCCCGACGGCAAGGCCTATTACCAGGCACTGATCCGCGAATATGTCACCCTCGACCTGACACCCGATCAGATTCACCAGACCGGCCTCGACGAGGTCGCGAAAATCCGCACCGAGATGCAGGCCGTGATGGACCAGGTCGGCTTCAAGGGCACGCTGCAGGATTTCAACAGTTTCCTGCGCGGCGACCCGCAGTTCTACGCCAAAACGCCCCAGGCCTTTCTCGACCGGGCAGCATGGATATCGAAGGAATTCGACGGCAAGGCAGGGCAGTATTTCGGTCGGGCGCCGCGCATGCGCTTCGGCATCGTACCGACGCCGGACGCCATCGCGCCGTTCAATACCGGCGGTAATGGCGGGCCCGGCGTATTGATCCTCAATACCTATGACCTGCCGTCGCGCCCGCTCTACACCCTTCCCTCGCTGGTCCTGCATGAAGGCGCCCCCGGCCATGCCTGGCAGATGCCGCTGGCCCTGGAAAACAGCGACCTGCCGGCCTTCCGGCGTTCGACCTATATCTCGGCCTTCGGCGAAGGCTGGGCCCTCTATTCCGAGCGTCTGGGCGACGAGATGGGCATGTACCACACGCCCTACGACCGCTTCGGCATGCTGACCTACCAGATGTGGCGCGCCTGCCGGCTGGTCGTCGATACCGGCATGCATGCCAAAGGCTGGACGCGCGCGCAGGCGATCGCCTATTTGCGCGAAAATACCGCCCTGTCCGAACACGAAATCACCACCGAGACCGACCGCTACATCACCACGCCCGGCCAGGCCCTGTCCTACTATATCGGCGAGATGACCATCTGGCAGGCGCGCCATAAGGCCGAGGCGGCGCTGGGCGAACGGTTCGATATCCGCGCCTTCCACGACACCGTCCTGCAACTGGGATCGGTGCCCATGCCGGTGCTGCAAGCCCGGATAGATCGTTTTATTGCCGAAGGTGGCAGGGGGCCGTACGCACAATGATTTTTGATCGCAGAGCGCTTTACGCCGGCATCGCCGCCCTGGCGCTTATGTCCGGTGTCGCCCACGCCTCACCGGTGACGCCCGCGACCGCCTGCTCCGCCCCGTCCCACCGGACGATGACCGCCCTGGTCGCCGACTTCGAAACCCTGTCGATCTCGCGCGACCCGATCCGTGCCGGCAGCGACGGCAACCTTGTCGCCCTGGCGCAATGGCCCGATGACAGTCCCGCCGCCTTGTCGGCCTACGGCATGGCATTGAAAAAGCTGATGGCCCGGCTGGAAGCTATTGCGCCTGCCGGCCTGTGCGCCGACGATGCGCTGAACCGGTCCCTGATCCGCGACCGGCTGGAACTGGAACTGGACAGCCTGCGTTTCGACGAGGCTCGCCTGCCCTTCGTCACCGGCGACGGCTTCTACACCACGCCCGACTATGCCGCCGCCGGCGTGGTCCTGCGCACCGAACCGCAGGCCCGCGCCTGGATCGCCAAACTCAAGGCACTGCCCGCCTATTATGCCGTCGAGACCGCCAATATGCGTCGCGGCATAGCTACAGGCTTCATGCGGCCGAAACTTGTGGCCGCCAAGGCCCTGGTCGTCGTGCAACGCCATGCCGCCCAGTCGGTGGCGGAACACAGTCTGCTCGGGCCGATCAAAAGCCTGCCGGCCACTATTCCGGCTGAGGTTCGCAAACAGCTTCTCGACGCGGCGACCCAGGCTGTCGCCGACGATGTCCGTCCGGCGGAAAATGCCCTGGTCGTCTTCATGCGCGACGAATACCTGCCCAGGGCGCCGGACAGCCTGGCGATCGGCGACCTACCCGACGGCAAGGCCTATTACCAGTACCTGATCCACCGCAACGCCTCGACCGCCATGACGCCACAGGCTATCCACGCCCTGGGGCTGAGCGAGATCGCCCGCATCCGCGGCGAGATGGAGGCCGATATCCGGGCCAGCGGCTTCAAGGGGACGTTCGGCGAATTCCAGACCTTCCTGAGGACCGATCCGCAGTTTCGCGCCGAAAGTCCGGAAGACTATTACGAGAAGGTCAGCGCCGTGCTGGTCCGGGTCCAGGGCCTGCTGCCGCTCTATTTCCGCAATCTGCCGCGCCTGCCCCTGACCGTGCACGAGGTCGACCCGCAACTGAAAAGCTCATCGTCGGGTTACAATCCCGGCAGCCTTGTCCAGGGCGTTCCCGGCACGGTCATCATCAATACCGACCACCTCGACCAAAGTCCGACCTCGGGCTTGACCGCCTGGGCCATGCACGAAGGCGTGCCCGGCCACCATCTCCAGATCGCCCTGGCGCAGGAGAATGATGCCCTGCCCATGTTCCGCCGGCGCGACGATATCAATGCCTTCGTCGAGGGCTGGGCGCTTTACAGCGAGCACCTCGGCGTCGAGATGGGCATGTACCGCACGCCGTACGAGGACTTCGGCCGACTGTCGCTGGAAATGTGGCGCGCCTGCCGGCTGGTCATGGATACCGGCATCCACGTCATGGGCTGGAGCCGCGACCAGGCGGCGGCCTGCCTGCGCGACAATACCGGCCTGAGCGAACGCTCGATCGACAACGAGGTCGATCGCTATATCGGCTGGCCCGGGCAGGCCCTGGGCTACAAGATCGGTGAAATCCGCATCCGGCAATTGCGCGCCAGGGCCGAGGCGGCACTGGGGCCGCGCTTCGATCTGCGCGATTTCCACGACGAGGTCTTGAAAAACGGCCCGCTTCCGCTCGACATCCTGTCGCAGGAGATCGACAACTGGATCGCACGTCAGAAACAGGACCACCCATGATAAAGCTGTCCCGCCGTACCCTTATGGTGTCTGCCTCCGCGCTGGCAGCCGCGCCGGCGATAGCGTCCGGCAAGACGCGCGCGACCGGCCCGGCAGATGGGCAAACGGCCTTTATCCGCGACCTGTACGCCATTCCCGACCTGGCGCCCCGCCAACGCGCGCGCTTCGACACCGGCTGGCGCTTTGCCTTCGGCCACATGTACGATCCGGCAAAGGATTTCGACTTCGGCAAGGACCAGCGTACCTTCGCCAAGCAGGGGCCCGATGCAACACCGGCCGCAGCCGCCGATTTCGACGACTCCGCCTGGCGCCCCGTCTCCCTGCCCCACGACTGGGCGGTGGAACTGCCTTTCGTCGCCAGCGGTTTCAAATCCGACAAGCCCGCCGACGATATGGCGGCCTGGGACGACAAGGCCGAGCACGGCTACAAGCCGATCGGACGCGAATTCTCCGAGACCAGTGTCGGCTGGTACCGCAAGACCTTCAGCCTGGACGCTGCGTCAGCCGATCGGCAGGTATCGCTGGAATTCGACGGCGTCTTCCGTGGCGCCACCGTCATCGTCAACGGCTATATCGTCAAGACCCACGACAGCGGCTACACGCCGTTCCGCGTCGCCCTGAACGATTTCCTCAATACGGACGGTAGCCCGAACACGCTGCTGGTCCGCGTCGACGCCAGCCTCGGCGAAGGCTGGTTCTACGAGGGCGCCGGTATCTACCGCCATGTCTGGCTGGTGGTGACCGACCCGGTCCATATCCCGCAGTACGGGGTCTGCGTCCGCGCGGGCAGGTGAATGGCGTGGTGGACGTGACTGACGACCGTGCGCAACGACAGCGACCTGTGCGCGCACGATCTGACCCTGGGATCACACATCGCATCACGCCGGCGAGACGACGGGGACCGATTTCGCCGGTACAGTAACTGGCGCCATGTGGAGATCGAAGCGTGGAGCGTTAGCGCACGAGTCAATCAAACCGTCACGAGTCGCAAAACCGCGCCTCTGGTCGCTGGAAGATCCGCATCGCTATGACCAGGTGACGTAGCGAACTCCATCGACGAGAACGGCGGCGATTATCGACATGGCGGTGACGCGTTTCGGCATCCGTTCCGATTCGCTTCGACCCCGACCACGGTTTCTTCCTCAACGACCGTCCGGTCAAGATCCTCGGCACCTGCAATCACCAGGACCATGCCGGGGTTGGTGTCGCCCTGCCCGACGCCCTGCAGGTCTGGCGCCTTCAGCAACTGAAGGCCATGGGCTGCAATGCCTACCGGACATCGCACAATCCCCCGACTCCGGAACTGCTTGAGGCCTGCGACGCCTTGGGCATGCTGGTCATCGATGAAACCCGCATGATGACCTCGTCCGACGAAGGCCTGGAGCAGTTAAAGACCCTGGTGGTGCGCGATCGCAACCATCCGTCGGTGATCCTGTGGTCGATCGGCAATGAAGAACAGTCGCAACAGGGTACCGAGCGCGGCGCTCACATCGCGCGCACCATGAAGCGGCTGATCAACGATCTCGATCCGACGCGCCGGATCACGGCGGCCATGGACCACGACCATGGCAAGGGCATTACCGAAGTGCTCGATGTCATCGGCTTCAACTACCATGACAAGGATATCGACGGCTTCCACGCCAAATTCCCGGCCATCCCCATCATCGGCACCGAGACGGCGTCGACGGTGGCGACGCGTGGCGAATACAGCCGCGATGTCACTGCCCACATCGTCCCCGCCTACGATACCGACGCGCCCTACTGGGCGACCACGGCCGAGGGCTGGTGGCCGCATTTCGACGCAAAACCCTATATCAGCGGCGGCTTTATCTGGACCGGCTTCGACTATCGCGGTGAGCCAACCCCGTTCAACAGCTTCCCCAGTATTTCGTCGCAGTTCGGCGTTCTCGACACCTGCGGTTTTCCGAAGGACAACTACTATTATTACCGCGCCTGGTGGCGGCCCGAACCCCTGCTGCACCTGTTCCCGCACTGGAACTGGCCGGGCCGCGAAGGCCAGACCGTGCCCGTCTGGGTTCACAGCAATGCCGACGCGGTCGAACTGTTCGTCAACGGGGTATCGGCCGGCCGCAAGACGGTGGTCAGGGATCGCCACCTTGAATGGAGCGTCGTCTACCAACCCGGCAGGATCGAGGCCTTCGCCTTCAAAGGCGGCAAGCCGATCCTGAAGGACAGGCGCGAGACCGCCGGCGCCGCCAATCGCATCGTCTTGACCTGCGATCGCACGACGCTCACAGCCGACGGCGTCGATGCGGCCGTGGTCAAGGTGGACATCGTCGATGCCTCTGGCCGGACCGTTCCGACCGCTGCCAACCAGGTGACCTTTGCGGTGCAGGGACCGGCCGCCATCATCGGTGTCGGTAATGGCAATCCCAACAGCCTGGAACCGGACAAGGCAACAACGCGAAAAGCCTTCAACGGCCTGTGTTGCGCCATCGTCCAGGCCGGGACCAGGGCCGAGGCCATAACTGTCACGGCAACGGCGCCCGGATTGAGAATCGGCAACTTGACCCTGCAGGCTGTGAGCACCTGACGGGAGCCCGTATCAGGCGTCGTTATCGACCGGATAGGCGTCGCGGCCGACGGTTGCCGCTACGTAAAGATCGGCTGCTGCAATTTGCGACACCGGGTGCCGCCACTGCGGCAAAATGTCCGTTAGCGGTCCCATCACAAAGGCGCGATCCGCAGCCCGCGGATGCGGTATAATAAGGCCACCGTTTTCGTTGGATACCTGCCGGCCGTAGGCGATCAGATCAAGATCCAGAATGCGCGGTGCATTCGGAATACCGGTACGGATACGCCCCGAATCGTATTCAATTTCATGCAAAAGCCCAAGCAATTCTGCGGCTTGCAAATGTGTCTCAATCTGCATGACAGCGTTGACATAGGGCGGATCGTTTGGATCCGGCCAGGCCAGTGACCGCCACAAACGTGAAATTTTGGTAATGATCAGACCCTTGCCGCTGAGAGTCTTGACAACCTGTGCGAAAGCTTGCGATGCCTGTTCCCGGCCCGCCATATGTGCGGTAGGCGACATGTTGGAACCGTAGGCGATAAGGATCGCCGCGTTGTCGTTACCGCTCACTGGACCGTTCACGGGACCGTTGTCTGGACGACCCTCTGGATTCGTTATATTTTCGCTCTGCATATTTTTGAAAGATATTTGAAAAATGAGCTTTTATCCCACCGATCGTATCGCGCTTTTCATCGACGGCGCAAATCTCTATTCCGCCGCCAAGGCCCTGAATTTCGACATCGATTATCGCAAGCTTCTGGACGAGTTCCGCAAGCGCGGCATCCTGATCCGCGCCTACTACTACACCGCCCTGGTCGAAGGCGACGACTATTCTCCGATCCGCCCCCTGGTCGACTGGCTGGACTATAACGGTTTTGCCCTGATCACCAAGACCGCCAAGGAATATGTCGACAGCCAGGGCCGCAAGCGCTGGCGTGGCGACATGGATATCGAGATCGCCTGCGACATGATGGAAATGGCAGAGCATGCCGACCACCTTGTCCTGTTCTCCGGCGACGGCGACTTCCGCCGCCTGCTCGAGGCCGTGCAACGCAAGGGCTCGCGCGTCACCGTCGTGTCGACCGTCAAGTCGTCGCCGCCGATGACATCCGACGAACTGCGCCGCCAGGCCGATACCTTTGTCGATCTCGCCGATCTCGCCTCGGTCGTTGGCCGGCCGCGCCAGAACGCCGGCGCCCCGCCCCAGAACCTGTCCAAGTTCCCGGCCAAGGACGAAGACTTCGACGACGCGGTCTGATCCCATGCCCACGCCCGTGCTCGCAAACGCTACTCCGATGGGCTTTATCGCCGTCAGCGACTTCGAGGCGGCGCGGGCCTTTTACGAAGGCGTCCTGGGCCTGACCTTCGTCAGCCAGGACGGCTTTGCCCTCGTTCTTGCCTCCGGTCCGATCCACATTAGGCTGACCGTGCCGCCGCAGCGCGCCGTTGCCGATTATACGGTCTTCGGCTGGAAGGTAGACGACATCGCGGCCGAGGTCGCAGCGCTTTCGGCCACGGGCATTACCTTTGCCCGCTACCCGTTCTTCGGCGACGCGCAAGGGCCCGACGGCATCTGGTCGGCACCCAATGGCGACAAGGTCGCGTGGTTCAGCGATCCGGACGGCAACCTGTTGTCCCTGTCGCAGCATGTCACCTGAAACCTGCCTGCCTGAAACCTACCGACCTGGGGCCGACTGCGCCCTGTGTCCGCGCCTGGTCGCCTATCGCCACGACAACCGCAGCCAAAATCCGCAGTGGCATAATGCCCCAGCCCTGCCGTTCGGTGACGCGTCGGCGCAACTCCTCGTGCTGGGCCTGGCGCCAGGACGTATGGGCGCCAACCGCACGGGCCGCGTCTTCACCGGCGACGCCGCGGGACGCATGCTGTTCGACACGCTAGTCGCCACCGGTTTCGCGCAGGGCCGTTACGCCGACGACGGACGGGACGATGTCCGGCTGATCGACTGCCGCATCAGCAATGCCGTCCTGTGCGCCCCACCGGGCAACAAGCCCCTGCCCGCCGAAGAATCCGCCTGCCGCCCCTATCTGACCGCCGCCTTGTCCGCCATGCCCAGGCTCAAGGTCATCGTAACCCTGGGCGATGTCGCCCGGCGCAATCTGCTTAAAAGCCTTGGTGTTCCTGCTTCGCGCATGACCGGCGGCCACGGCGCCGAGGCGCAGATCGGCGACTACGTCGTGATCAATTCCTATCATTGCTCTCGTCTGAACATGAACACCGGACGACTGACGGCAGAGATGTTCGCCGACATCTTCCGCACCGCCCGCCGGCACATCGATTCGCCCGCAGGTACGACGCGCATACAAGCCGTGATATGACAGCGCTTTCGTCACGCAATTGTGGCTTTACCTGCGCGTCATCGCGGCGTTTCATCCTGCCCGGGGACTAGCGATGGAGGCAGAAGATGGACGCGATCGACCGTCTGCTGGAACAGGCACGCGAAGCGCGGCGCGATCAGCGCCTGGATGTAGCGCATGCCGGTTTCGACAAGGCAATTGTCATGAGCCGCAGGGCCGGCAATGATATGGTCCTGGCCCGTGCCCTGATCGGGAAGGCACAGATCGCCCGTGACCAGGGCCGACCTATAGCCGCCATACCGCTATACGAAGAAGCCGTAAAACGGCTGCGCGTTCGTCCGATCCCCTGGCCCTGGCGTCTGCCCTGCGTCATCTCGGCGATGCCTTCTGCGAGCACGAGGACTATGACGAGGCCCAGCCGTGCTACGACGAGGCCCTGGCAATCTATCGCGCCGTCGACGACACGCCGACCCTGGCCCTGGCCAATGCGCTTCGGCCCATGGCCCTGTTGTGGGAAGCGCAAGGCATCCACCTGGCTGCCCAGCCGCTGTGGCAGGAGGCCATGGAACTGTATGGCGAGGCTGGCGTCGAGGCTGGCACAGACGAGTGCTATCGCCACCTTGCGGCCCTGGCCAGCCGGCAAACCTCTCAGTAAGGTTAAAGCACTTCCCGACAAAGTGGACGCCACTTTTGGCTACGCCGAACTGCGTTTCGGATAAGAAGTGCGACAAAACAAAAGACTAGAGCAATTTCTCCGATCAAATTGATCGGGAAATGCTCTAGCCGCGATCGCGCAGCAGGCGGGCCTTGTCGCGCTGCCAGTCACGCTTTGCCTCGGTCTCGCGCTTGTCGTGGATCTTCTTACCCTTGGCCAGCGCTATCTCGATCTTCACCAGCCCCTTGTCATTGAAGTACATCTTTGTGGGGACAATGGTCAGGCCCTCACGCTGCACCGACACCATCATGCGGCCGATTTCCTTGCGGTGCAGCAGCAGCTTGCGCAGACGGCGCGGCTCGTGATTGAAGCGATTGGCCTGGGTGTAGATCGGGATATCGGCATTGATCAGGGCAAGTTCATCGCCATTCTCGATGCTGACATAGGATTCGGCGATATTGGCGCGACCAAGGCGCAGGCTCTTAACCTCGGTGCCGGTCAGCATGATGCCGGCTTCGATCGGGTTTTCGAGGAAGTAGTCGAAGCGTGCGCGACGGTTGTCGGCAATGACTTTATAGTTCGATGTATCTTCGTTCGCCATGACGGGGCTTATGCCGGCTCTATTTCGAGGCCGGCCAGTTGCACGGCCTGGTCGACCAGCGGGCGCACGGCCTGGCTGCACGGGGTGATCGGCAGGCGCACCTCTTCGGAACACAGGCCGAGACGGCTCATGGCATACTTGGTCGGCGACGGCGACGAATCGGCAAACAGCACCTTGTCGAGGGTGATCAGCTTGTCCTGCCACTGGCGCGCCGTATCGAAGGCGCCCTGGCAGATGGCATCGTACAGGGCGACACATGCGGCCGGTGCGACATTGGATGTTACCGAGATGACGCCATGGCCGCCGTGGGCCATATAGCCGAGGAAGGTCGGGTCATCGCCGGAGATGAACGAGAATTCGCCGTCGACGGCTATGCGCAATTGACTCATGCGATCGATGGCGCCGGTGGCATCCTTGATGCCGACGACATTGGGCAGGCGTGCCAGACGGGCAATGGTTTCGTTGCTCATGTCGACCACGGTGCGACCAGGGACATTGTACAGGAGAACCGGAATCTCAACGGCGTCATTTATTGCCTTGAAATGCTGATAGATTCCTTCTTGCGACGGCTTGTTGTAATAGGGCGCGACCACCAGGACGGCATCGGCGCCGACGGTCTTGGCGTGGTGCGCCAGCTCAACGGCCTCGGCGGTATTGTTGGAACCGGCACCGGCAATCACCTTGATACGGCCGGCGACCTTTTCGACGCAGAGACGGACCACTTCCTTGTGTTCTTCGATCGTCAGGGTCGAGGTTTCACCGGTCGTGCCGACCGGTACGACACCGTGCACGCCGGCGGCGATCTGATGCTCGATCAGGCGTTCGAAGGCGGCGAAATCGACCTGGCCGTTGGTGAAGGGCGTCACCATGGCGGTGATCACACCGCGAAAAGCCGGGGTATAGCTTGCGTTACTCATTCCTTAACCAGTCCTGCGCACAGTCAACGGACACAACCAACACTGTCCTCTACGGAACCGACATCTGCGAACCGTCCTACGGTAACGTGATATCCGGAGTGAAATGTGTGTCTTCCGGTCATCGCTGACCATCCAATATAGAGAAATTAGCCTTAAGCCCGCCGCGCTTTGGCTGCAATGTCTTTATAAAAAGAAACTAGGGCCTATAGTCGTAAACGACCAGGCTGAAGGGGTTTAACAGTAGCATGACATCTTCCCGTGACCGTAGCAAAACGCAGGCCGACGGCATCCGTACGCACAGTGTCTGGCGTGCCCACTGGCGCAAGGCGCTGTTGGCGGCAACCGTCAGTGTGTTCGGCATCGGCGGTATCGCCTTTGCCGTGGCGGCGCAGGAAGACCAGGCCGCGCAACAGCTGCCCGACCCTACGGTCAAGACGCTGCCGCCCCAGGGCACCAGCAATATCCAGGATACCGCCCAGCCCTATCAGGCGAACCTGTTGTCCGAACAGGACCAGGACGTCCTGGCTCAGGCCCTGAGCGCGGCCAAGTCGCATAATTTCGCCGCTGCCGATTCGCTCGGCTCAGGCCTCAGCAGTCCCGTGGCGCGCAAGATCGTCACCTGGGCAATTCTCAACAATGACGGCCAGGGCATCTACAGCTTCGCCTCGCTCGACGCAGCGCGCCGCGACCTGTGGGGCTGGCCGCGCGAGGCCAAACGCCAGATATCGGCCGAAAAGCTGATCGCGAGTTCGGGCATGGGCCCACAGCAGATCGTAGATTGGTTCAATGGCTCTCCGCCGCAGACTGTCGAGGGCGCGACCGCGCTTATCAGTGCCTATCAAAGCCTGAACCGCGCCGACGCCGCCTCGCAACTGGCCAAGACCTGGTGGCGCAGCCAGATCTTCGATTCGATCGCCCAGGCCAACTTCTATACGGCCTTCAGCCGCTACCTGACGCCGGAAGACCATGTCGCTCGCCTCAACTGCCTGATGCTCAACGTCCAGAGCGGCAGCACGCAGGCGATTCGCGACCTGTCGGCCTATGTCGACATGCACCAGCGCGATGTCGCCAATGCCGTCCTGGCCATGCGCGCCAATTCGGCCGGTGGCGACGCCCTCTATACGTCGGCCCTGGCCGGCGACCCGCACAATCCCGCCCTCGCCTTTGCCCGTTTGCGCTATCTGTCCGGCAAGGGGCTCGAACCGCTTGGTTTTGCGCTATTGCCCGACATGCCGTCGGCGGCGCTCAGCCCGGATGCCGGCACTCAGCTTTACAGCCTGCGCCTCGCCTATTTCCGCGCTGCGTTAAAAGCGCACGACTATCGTTCCGCCTATAGTGCCATGAACAATGGCGGTTTCGAAAATGGCGAGTCAAAGGCGGAGTCCGAGTTCTTCGCCGGCTGGATGGCCCTGGTCAAGCTCAACGACACCAATGCCGCCATCAGCCATTTCCAGGCCCTGTCGCAGGCCGGCACTTCGCCGATCACACAAGGGCGCGCCAACTACTGGCTGGGCCGCGCCTTTGAGGCCCGCAACGACGCCTCGAAGAACGACGCCCAGGCGGCGCATGACTATTACGCCAAGGGCGGGCAGTACATCTATGCCTTCTATGGCCAGATGGCGGCGGAAAAAGCCGGCATCACCACCCTCTCGCTCGGTCACGATCCAGTGCCGTCGGCCGCCGATCGCGCGCGCTTCGATAATCGCGACCTGGTCAAGGCGGCGCGTATCCTGGGCGCCATGGGCGAGACCGACCTGTTCCGCGCCATCATCCTCAACCTCGATACCGTCCTGCCCAATGCCGAGGAAGAGGCTCTGCTGGTTGACATGACCCAGCGTTATGATGGCCAGGTCATGGCGATGAAGGTGGCGCGCATGTCGATGCAGCGCGGCTTCTACCTGCCCGACCGCGCCTATCCGATGCGCCAGGTTCCCGATGTTCCGGCGCCGGAAAAGGCCTTCGTCCTGGCCATCACCCGCCAGGAATCGGGCTTCGATCCGATGGTCAAGTCGCGCGCCAATGCCCGCGGCATGATGCAACTGATACCGTCGACCGCCAAAGCCGTGGCCCGTCGCCTCGGCGCCAGCTATTCCGATGCCCGGCTGTACGAGCCGGACTTCAACATGTCGCTCGGCGCCTATCATCTCGGCGAATTGGTGACGCGTTTCGATGGTTCCTACATCATGGCTGCCGCCGGTTATAATGCCGGTCCCAGCCGCATGGCCCTGTGGGTCGGCGACTGTGGCGATCCGCGCGGTCCCAATGCCGATTCGCTCAGCTTTATCGAGTGCATGCCCCTGCGGGAGACCCGCGACTACATGATGCGCGTCACCGAGAATATGCGCATCTATCGCGTCAAGCTGGCCGGCGGCACAGGACCGCTGACCTCGCTGGCCGATGTCCAGCGCGGTCTGCCAGCGCCGATCGTCACCCAGACGGATCCGGACGATGTCGGTGACGGCTCGAGCCAAGGCCAGCCGGATACGGCGATCAACTATCTCGACTACCAGAAGGCCGAAGCTGCCAATGCGGCTCTGGCCACCAGCCTGAGCCAGGCGGCCGTGCCGGAACCCGTGCGTGCGGAACCGAAGGCCAAGGGTGGCAAGGCGGTCAAGGGTAAGGCTGCCGCCAAAGAAAAGGCCGGCAAGGGCAAGAAGGCGTCGGGAAAGAAGGCGTCGTCGTCTGCGAAGGGCCACAGTTCGAAGGCCAAGAAGCACGGGCATTAGGTTTGTGCTTGAGGCTATAACCCCACCCGGCGCTTCGCGCCGACCTCCCCTGATATCAGGGGAGGTTAAGGGTCAACAGCCTTTGGCCGCCGACGTTCACCAGCTCACCTGCCAGGTTGAAAACCGTCCGCAAGTCTTTGGGCATAAATATGTTTTCCGGCGCTCCACTACGTACTAAACGACCTTCGTGCATCAGCAGGATATTGTCTGCGAACTGCGCCGCCAGTTGCAGATCGTGCAGGCTGAGCACGACCGTTGCCCCCTCCACCGCCTTCTGTTTCAGGATGGCCAGGACCTGGCGTTGCCAGGCCGGATCGAGCGCCACCAGTGGCTCATCGAGGACATAGACGGAGGCCGGGCTCAGTAGCAGACGCGCCAGCAGGACGCGCGCCCTCTGCCCGCCCGACAGACCGAAGACACCGCGCTCGGCCTCGGCCTTCAGCCCCAGGGTCTCCAGTTCGGCAAAGGCCTTTTGTCGCGCCAGTTCGGGCGCCAGGTGCCAGGCGCCCAATGCCGCGACATCGACCGCCGCCAGGTCCCAGGCAATCGAGCGATCCTGCGGCAGATAGGCGATATGGTCGGCGCGCCGGGCCGGGCTCATGCGAGAAATGTCTTCGGCATTGAGGGCGACCTTGCCGGCCTTCAAAGGCAGCAGGGCCGTCAGGGCGCGCAGCAGGGTTGACTTGCCGGCGCCGTTGGGACCGACCAGGACATGAACCGTATCGGCGGCGAGCCTCGCCGATACATCATTGACCACCGTCCGGCCGCCAAGATCGACGCTGATATTTTCAAGATGGATCATCGGCTCAGTCCTGCATCCACGAACGCGCCGAGCGGAAGGCCAGCACGGCAAATAAGGGGGCGCCGACCAAAGAAGTCAGGACCCCGAGGCGAAGCTCGCCGGTCGCCGGCACGACGCGGAGCAGGCCATCGGCGATCAGCACGATCAGTGCCCCCGTCAGGGCCGACGGCAGGATCAGGCGGAACGGATCCTTGATGCCCATGGCGCGGACGAAGTGCGGCGCCGTCAGGCCGACAAAGCCGATAATGCCGGCGACCGCCACGGACAGGCCGGCCAAAAGACTGGAACCGATGACGATGACCTGAGTCAGCCGGACCATATCGACCCCCATGGAACGCGCCGTCTCGTCACCCAGGGTCAGGAAGCGCAGGCCCTTGCCCAGGCCGGCGCTGAGAAGCCCGACTACGGCCAGGCCGGCGGCGCACATGGCGACATCATGCCATGTACGGTTTTCGACCGAGCCCATCATCCAGCGATAGATTTCCGACAGGGTGACCGGCGACGGCGCCAGGTTGAAGACCAGGGCCATCAGGGCGCCACACAGGGCGCTGATGCCGATACCGAGCAAAATCAATGATTGGCGCTGCGGGAAACGCGCCACGAAGACCAGCAGGAGGACGGCGATCGCGACCGAGCCGACCAGCGCTGCGCCTTCGACAGCGAACGGCGTCAGGCCGAAGCCGAAGACGATTGCCAGGGCTGCTCCCAGGCCGGCGCCCGACGACACGCCCAGGATACCCGGCTCGGCCAGCGGGTTACGCAGCAGGCCCTGCATCAGGGCGCCGCTCATGCCCAGCATGGCGCCGACGCCGATGGCGGTCAGGGTCCTCGGCAAACGGATGCCCCAGGCGATCTGGCCGCTCAGGCCATCGGGATGGGTGATGGCGTCGAGCCACATCTGCGGGCTCATGGCAATATCGCCGAACAGCATCAGGACCGCGGTCAGGATCAGGATGGCGATCGCCAGGGCAATATTGAGCGTTGTCGTGGACAGGTGCATCAGGGTCTGAGATGGGTCTGGAGGGAGAGGTCACGGACGGCATAGGCGGTAAACCAGCCGCTGCACGCCAATGACTGTTGCGGCAGGGTAAAATGTGGCGTCGCTGCGATCAGGCGGCGAACCTCGGGGTTACGTCCGGGTACCCGGCGCATGGCAAATCTGTCGTCATAAAAGGCCAGGGCAAAGACGTCAGGGCGCATGCTCAGCAACACTTCTGGTGACAGGTAATAAAAGCTCTTGTCCTGGCTCTCGAGGCGGAAGTCGAGACGCCTGAGGATATCGCCAACCATTGTGTCGGGGCCGGCGCTGTAGCCTGACGGTGTATAATAGAGGACGCTGCGGCCAAGGCCGATCGGGCGGATATCGTCGAGGGCCGCCTGGAAATGGGCCGCTTCACCTTGCGCGGCGGCGTCCTGCCCCAGTTCATGGCCGACGCGCAAAAGCTCACCCCTTGCCTTATCGTAGGCGCTTATATCATTGATTGTAATGATTTTTATGCCAAAGCGCGCCAGCATTTGCAGCAGACGGACATCGCCGCCCCAGGTGCGCACCACCGCGTCGGGATGCAGGGCAAGCACGGTTTCGATCTTTGGTGGCACCCGCTGCAAGCGGCCCACGCGGTCACGGTAGAAGGCGTCGGGTAAGGTCGCCTTGTTCGACAGAGCCAGGATATGATCAGCGGGCACCAGGCCCAGGACATATTGGTCGGCGCATTCGTCGAGCGAAACGACGCGCGGCTCGGCCGCAGCCGGGATAGCCAGGGCCGCGCCTAGAACAGCCAGCAGGCCCATCATAAACGTGCTCAAACGCGTCGCAGTCACCGGTTTTGCGCCCCCTGAACATTCCGCGCGCGGCCATAAAGCATTGTTTGCCGCCCGGCCGCAAGGCCACCCTGAAGGCGCCTAGTGTCCTGAATCCGAAATTCGCATCATGTCGATATCAATCTCCAGCGAATTTCAGATTCAACAGGACACTAGAAACTTGTTGATTCTAGTATCGTTTTTGAATTCGAAATTCGCCAGGCACTCGATATCGGCATGATACGAATTTCGAATTCACGATACTAGGGACAAAGCACTTTACGACCGCGCCGCAGGAGATTATGCGAAACCCATGATCATAACGGACTCCGCCACAACCCTGCGCACCACGGCGTGGGCTGATTATGCCCTCGTCGATTCCGGCGACGGCAAGAAGCTCGAACGCTACGGCGACTATCTCGTCATCCGCCCCGAACCGCAATGCTGGTGGGCGCCGAAATATCCTGCACTGTGGGACAAGGCCGACGCCATGTTCGATCCCGCCGGCGACGAGGACGAAGGCCGCTGGACCTTTGCGCGCAAGCCCGAGGAACAATGGGCATTGGGCTGGGGCGACGTCAAATTCTATGGCCGTTTCACAAATTTCCGCCACCTGGCCTTCTTCCCGGAACAGGCCGCCAACTGGGAATGGCAGCGCGCCGCGATAACCAAGCGTCCCGGCATGCGCGTGCTCAACCTGTTCGGCTATACCGGTGTCGCCAGCCTGGCCGCCGCGGCCGCCGGCGCCAAGGTCACCCATGTCGACGCCTCGAAGAAGGCCATCGGCTGGGCGCGCGACAATGCCGCCCTGTCGGGCCTGGCCGAGGCGCCTATCCGCTGGATCTGCGAAGACGCGCGCAAATATGTCCAGCGCGAGGTCAAGCGCGGCTCGAAATACGAAGGCATCATCCTGGATCCGCCAAAATACGGCCGTGGCCCGACCGGTGAAATCTGGCGCCTGTTCGAAGACCTGCCCGAGATGATCCATCTCTGCGCCCAGTTGCTCAGCGACGATGCTGCCTTCCTGCTGCTCAACGCCTATGCCGCGCGCGTATCGGGCCCGGCGCTGGCGCACCTGGTCGCCGAAGCGGTCGGTCACGATCGCAACGGCACGGTCGATCATGGCGAACTGACCCTGATCGAGGAGGCACGCCCACCCAAGGGTATCGCGCCCTCGCCCATCCAGCCGCGCGAAATCGGCCTGTCCTTCTTCGCCAGATGGCAAGGAGAGACCGCATGATCAAGCAGGTCACCTCCCTGACCAACCAGACGGTCAAAGATATCCGCGCCCTGCACATGCGCAAGGAACGCGAAGCCACCGGCCAGTTCCTGGCCGAGGGCCTGAAGATCATCATCGACGCCCTCGACCAGGATATCGCGCCGCAGGTCCTGGTCTATGGCAAGGATGCCGACCACCATCCTCTGCTGCAGCGCGCCATCGACGAAACGCTCAAGTCTCGCGGTGAAGTGCTTGAGGTCACACGCGAAATCCTTGAAAAGATTTCGCGCAAGGACAACCCGCAAATGGTGGTCGCCGTCTTCGGCCAGCGCATCGCCACGCTTGCCGACATCGACCCGAACAGCAACGATGTCTGGGTAGCCCTGGAACAGGTCCGCGATCCCGGAAATCTCGGCACCATCATCCGCACGGCCGACGCCGCCGGCATAGGCGGCGTCATCCTGATCGGTGACTGCGTCGATCCGTTCAGCGTCGAGACGGTGCGCGCCACCATGGGCTCGATCTTTGCCTTGCCGATCGTCAAATGCACGCGCGAGGAATTCCTCGCCGACCGTCCGCGCTGGACCGGATCGGTCGTCGGTACCCTGTTGACCGCCGAGCACGACCAGCGCTCCGCCCCCTATCGGCGCCCCACCCTGGTCGTCATGGGGACGGAGCAGTCGGGCCTGACGCCCGACATCGCCGCTACCTGCGACACCAATGTCAAGATCCCGATGCGCGGCCGTGCCGACAGCCTGAACCTGTCCGTCGCCACCGGCATCATGATCTACGCCGCGGCGGGCCTGTGAGGATGGGCTTTGGCAAGGTAAAGCTCGACTGGTTCCTGACCGGCATGGCCCTGGCCATTGTCGTCGCCGCCATCTTTCCCGCGCCGGGCGCCGAGGGCGGCTGGCTGCATCCGGAGTTGCTGACCAAGCTCGGCGTCGCCGTCGTCTTCTTCCTCAACGGCGCCGGCCTGTCGTTCAAGGCGCTGAAAGACGGCATCTTCCGCTGGCGCCTGCACCTGATCATCCAGTCGGCGACCTTTATCCTGTTCCCGCTGATCGGCGGCCTGTTCCTGCTGCTGGCGGGCCGCTGGATCAGTCCCGACCTGCGCATGGGCCTGTTCTATCTGTGCGCCATGCCGTCGACGGTATCGTCATCGGTGGGCCATGACGTCGGCCGCGCGCGGCAATGTCCCGGTGGCCGTGTTCAACGCCACCATATCATCCCTGATCGGTATCGTCGTCACACCGCTATGGATGAGCCTTCTCCTGAAAACATCTGGACAACACCTTGATGTCATGAAGGTTATTTATAGATCTACTGATCTGGCTTGTATTACCCCTTGTCATCGGCCAGGCGGCCCAGGCCCGTCATCGGCGGCTGGATCCACAAGCATAAGAAGTTCACCCCAGATCGTCGATCGCTGCACCATCCTGATCCTGGTCTACACCTCGTTCTGCGACTCCTTCGCCAAACATATCTGGAGCAGCAATTCACCCGGTACCCTCCTGCTGACGGTGGCGGCGACACTCGGCCTGTTCTTCCTGGTGCTGATGCTGTTGTGGAAGCTGTGCGACCGCTTCACCATCGCGCCGACCTTCCGCGCGGCGGTTCGTCTTTCTGCGGCACCAAGAAGAGCCTGGCGACGGGCCGTGCCGATGGCGCATCTTATCTTCGCCGGCAATCCCGGCCTCGGCCTGATCCTGCTGCCGATCATGATCTATCATCCCGCTGCAATTGCTGATCTGCACGCCCCTGGCCAGCAAGTGGGCGCGCGAGGCCGAGGGTGAAGGTACCGCAAACCCTTAGATTAAAAAGAGTTAAGGTGCTTTCAGTTCACATTGCATTCATTTTGGCCGCCCTAGGTTGAGACATGCACATTCTCGGAGGGGCAATATGAAATTACCAATACGTACACTGGCTATCCTGGCACTGGGCGCCACTATGGGCGTCGCGCTGTCGGGCTGCATCGTCTATGTGTCGCCGGACAAGGATCACAATTATCACCACGGCACCATGCACCAGACACCCGCGTCATCCGACGAAAAGCCGGCCGATACGGTCGACAAGTCTCCCGCCTGAATCCGTATTCCATCCTTTTGAAAGACATCGCCATGAAGTCCATCGCCATCAAACTCGTCATCGTCGCCCTCGCCGCGACCGCCCTGTCCGGCTGCATCATCGTCGATCGCAGCGGCTCGTCCTTCGCCGAGAGCCATCGGTAAAAATAAGGCCGGAACTTGACAGCGTGGCGGCAAGAAGGCGGTAAAAACCACCATTTTGCTCTTGCGGCGGCGCTGTTATCGCGTAACGCTTAACCCTGTCATTTACAGGAGTCTGACATGAAGCGCCTTATCACTGTTATCGCCCTTGGCTTTATCGCCACCGCCTTTGCCGGCTGCATCACGATCTGACAGCCACTGCCTTACGCGTAATCGTAGGGTCCGCCACGCGCCAGCGCCCCGTTGATATGCCGGGCGGGCGTGGATGCGGTCGAGCCAGGCCCGGATATGCGGTTTGTCGCCGGCGCCGGCCCGCGCCGCCGCCGCCTCGACCGGAAAGCTCATCATGATATCGGCAGCCGTAAACAGGTCGCCGGCAAACCACTCGCCCTGTGACAGGGTTGTCTTCCCAGAAATCGATATTGGCGTCAGGTTTGGCCGCACAGGGTGTCCTCGATCGTATTGGCGATCCTTGTCGATACCGGTTTTGCAAACCACGGTGACCGACTGCGGATGCGCTCGACGATCAGCTTGAGCAGCAGCGGCGTCATGGCCGAGCCTTCGGCATAGAACATCCAGTAGGTGAAATGGGTGCGCGCCCGCGTCTTGGCGCCCGGTACCAGGCCCATGCCGTCGTAGGCGTGCAGGATATAATCCATGATTGCGCCAGTCTCGGCGATAACCTCGCCTTCGGCCGTGACGATGATCGGCGCCTTGCCCAGCGGATGAATCTTTTTCAGTTCCGGCGGCGCGAGATAGTTCTTGTCACGCTTGTAGATCTTGATGTCGTACGGAATGCGCAGCTCTTCGAGCAGCCACAGGATACGTTGCGAACGGGAGTTTTCCAGGTGGTGAACGGTAAGCATAGGCCCTCTTTCGAAACCGGTATGATCCTTATACGATAGAATTCATATTCGGATGCAATGTGGTTTGATGCAGGCGTTTTAGCCGTCGGGAAATGCGGTCGTGAAATCGTTATGGAAAAGCATGATCCGCAGATTTCGCAGATTTACGCAGATTTTTATCGGCGCGCGTCGCGCCAAAGGCGCTTAAATCGCCTACGGAGTTACAGCGCTTCGCGCGAGTCATCGTGCACGCCAGCGGTCTCACAAACTCGGTAATAATCTGCGTAAATCTGCGGATCCCTTTCTTATGTTCCACGAGGTTTTAGCCCGGGTCGTCGGATCGGCTTCGCGCGGGTTTTTCCGGCCAGACATGGCGCGGATAGCGGCCCTTCATTTCCGAGCGCACCTCCGACCAGGAACCGTCCCAGAAGGCCGGCAGGTCGCGTGTGATCTGGATCGGCCGGTGCGCCGGCGAGGTCAGGGCCAGGACGACCGGCGTGCGATTGGGCCCCAAGTGTCGGATGCACCGTCGTGCCGTAAAGCTCCTGAACACGGACATCGACCCGTGGTCCGCCTTCGGCACCGTAATCTATGCGCATGTTCGAGCCCGTCGGCATGCGCAAGGATTCCGGCGCCAGCTTGTCGAGCGACTTCTGCTGGTCGTAGGTCAGGATGTCGCGCAGGGCCTCTGAAACGGTTTGCGCCGACAGGGACAGCATCGACTTGCCCGCGGCATAGGGCCCAAGCCACGCAGCCAGCGTCGCCAGCAAGGCTTCGTCGCCCATGTCCGGCCAGGTCTCGTCCTGGCCGCGCAAAAAGGCGACCCGGGCACGCAGGCCTTGCGTATTCTCCGAAAGGTTCAAGGCTTTCAAGCCTCTTGCCTGAATTTCTTCGGCTTCCGCCTGAAGCAGAAGGTCCGGCGGAATTTGCATCAACGGCTTCGAGGTCACGACCAGCGCGCCCAGCCGGACCTGCTCGAAGGCGCGGAAACGGCCGTTCTGTTTTTCCAGCACAGCCCCCTTGTCGAGGCGATCGCCGAACAGGGAGAGGACTTCCGCTTCGGTCAGGGCAGCCCCCAGCAGGACGCGGTCACGCCCCTGCCCGCCACCAAGATCGCCGACCGCCAGGTATTCGGCGCGCGCCAGCGGATCGTGTTCGTCGACATAGACGCCGCGGCCGTTGGCCATGAGGAATTCGCCTGGCTTGCCGCGTGCCTTGCCGACACGCTCGGGGAAACATTCCGCCAGCAGGTGATGCGAAAACGCCTTACCTCCTGCCTTTCCTTTCGACTTCGTCAGGCTCTCAGCCTGGCGGGTCCAGTTTCCGGCCAGGCTGCGGGCCTGCGACACCTTGGGCGAGCGATCACGGCTTAAGGCTTCTAGCCGCAGGTCCAGATCGGTCGCCTTACCGCCGATGCCGTTTTCCGAGAGCAGGACGGCCAGTTGCGCGCCCTGCGCCCCGGCGCCGCCTTCGGCAGCCTTCAGCAGCATATGGGCCAGGCGTGGCGCCATGGGCAGATGCGCCATCAGCTTGCCATGCGCCGTCAGGTCGCCGCCGGCATCAAGGGCGCCCAAGGATTGCAGCAGCTTCACCGCTTCGTCCATGGCAGCCTTCGGCGGATGGTCGAGCAGAGCCAGGCCCTCCGTCGACTTCGCCCCCCACATGCGCAAGGACAGAGCCAGTTGCGACAGGTCGGTCTCGAGGATTTCCGGGCGGGCGAACGGAATCAATGATCGATCCTGTTCGGCGTCCCACAGGCGATAGGCATCACCGGCCTGGGTGCGGCCGGCCCGGCCGCGGCGCTGGTCGGCCGAGGCACGCGAGGCGCGCTCGGTGACAAAGGCGGTGACGCCGCGCGCCGGCTCGAAGCGGCCGAGACGCGACAGGCCACTATCGACAACCATTGACACCTTGTCGAGCGTCAGTGAGGTTTCGGCGATGGCGGTGGCCAGGACGATCTTCGGACGCCCCGGCGCATTCTTTGCCAGTACACGCGCCTGGTCACGAAAATCCATGGCGCCATAGAGCTTGTGCAGTTCGACATGCGGGGCGACCCCGGCCTCTTCGGCGCGCTGGGCGACGCGGTGGATCTCGCCCTGTCCCGGCAGGAAGACCAGCATGGTCTCGGCGGCCTCGGGCGTCAGCTTGGCCGACAGGCGCGCCACATGGCGGGCGACGTCGGTCTCCATCGGCAGGGTCTGGTTGCGGCCGAGATAATGGGTAGTCACGGGAAACGACCGTCCGAGCGAGGTAAACCCCCTGGCGTCGGGCAACAGGCCCAGCACGCGCTCGCCGTCGAGCGTCGCCGACATCACCAGCAGGCGCAGGTCGTCGCGCAGCAGGGTCTGGGCGTCGCGGGCAAAGGCCAGGCCGAGATCGGCGTCGAGGCTGCGTTCGTGGAATTCGTCGAAGATAACGCAGCCGACGCCGTCCAGCGACGGATCGTCGAGGATGCGGCGCGAGAAGATGCCCTCGGTGACGACTTCGATACGGGTCTTGGAGCCTATCTTGCTTTCGCCGCGGACGCGGAAGCCTACGGTCTGGCCGACGTTTTCGCCCAGGGTCTCGGCCATGCGCGCCGCGGCCGCCCGAGCCGCAAGCCGGCGCGGTTCCAGAAGGACGATGGTCTGGTCGCCCAGCCAGGCCTCGTTCAGCAGGGCCAGCGGAATGCCGGTGGTCTTGCCGGCGCCCGGCGGGGCGATGACCAGGGCGGTGACATTGTCGGCCAGCCAGGCCTTGAGCGGAACATAGATATCTTCAACAGGAAGCATGCGCCTAACTAAAGCGCAATCCGATAAAGTGGAAGCCACTTTTCGGTTAAATTGCGCGACAAAACAAACAACTAGAGCGCGGATTTGGTTCTACCAAATCGCATAGCGCTCTAGCAGAGCCCGGCATATTAAAAAAGGCGCTCCGGAGAGCGCCTTTTCTGTTTTAGTTGGTGCTGCCCGGAGGCGGTGGCAGATCCGCATCGCTTTCATGATCCTCGATCACGCCCTTGCGGACGTTCGAGTTCCAGTAGCCATAGACGAAATAGAAGACCAGGCCGATAACGGCCCAGCTGCCGAAGACCAGCCAGGACGTCTTGTCGAGGCTGAAGAACAGCAGCAGGCAGCCGGCGATCGACAGCGGCGCAACGAGGAACAAAAGCGGCGTCTTGAACGGACGGACGCGGGTCTTGTCTGTGAAGCGCAGGATCATGACGCCCAGCGATGCAGCCGCGAAGGCGAACAGCGTGCCGGCGTTGGAATAATCGGCAAGCGCGCCGACCGGCAGGAAGGCCGCCGCGGTGGCGACAAACACACCGGTGATGATGGTGATGACCCACGGCGTGCGGAACTTGGAGTGGACGGCGCTGAGGCCCTTGGGCAGCAGGCCGTCACGCGCCATGACGAAGAAGACGCGCGTCTGGCCGTACATCATCAGCAGCACGACCGACGGCAGGGCGATGGTTGCGGCGATGCCGAGGATGTTGCCGAAGATCGGGCTGGGGCCGACTTCGCGCAGGACATAGGCCAGCGCTTCCTTCGAACAGACCAGCGGATGATGCAGGGCCGAACACTGGGCGCTGCCGTAAAGGGCAGTCGAGCCGTCGGCAAAGAACTTGCCGGTGGCCGGATCCATCAGCGGCTGGGCGCCGAACGAACCGATGACGCCGCCGGCGACCAGCAGGTAGAAGACGGTGCAGATCAGCAGCGAGGCAATCAAGCCGATCGGCACGTTGCGCTGCGGGTTCTTGGTTTCTTCGGCAGCGGTCGAGACGGCGTCGAAACCGACATAGGCGAAGAAGATCGAGGCGGCGGCGCCGAGCACGCCGGTGCCGGAACCGTCGAGCGGGTTGCCCCAGCCGCGCGGCGTAAACGGGTGGAAGTTTTCCATATGGCCGGTCGCAATCGGCAGGGCAATGACGATGAACAGGGTCAGGGCAGCGATCTTGATGGCGACGAGGACAGCGTTGAACGTGGCGCTTTCCTTGGTGCCGATGACCAGCAGGGTGGTGACCAGGCCGGTGATCAGGACGGCCGGCAGGTTGATGACACCGCCGACTTCACCACCATGGATGAAGCCGAGATTGATCGGCGGTCCGACGGTAAGGGCATGTGGCAGGGTTATCCCGACCGCGTCGAGCAGGCCGACGATATGGCCGGACCAGCCCACCGCGACGGCGGAGGCGCCCAGCGCGTATTCGAGGATCAGCGCCCAGCCGACCAGCCATGCCATCAGTTCGCCCATGACGGCGTAGGAATAGGTGTAGGCAGAACCGGCGACGGGAACCATCG
Source organism: Asticcacaulis sp. (assembly GCA_965246725.1). Taxonomy (GTDB): domain Bacteria; phylum Pseudomonadota; class Alphaproteobacteria; order Caulobacterales; family Caulobacteraceae; genus Asticcacaulis. The sequence continues at coordinate 12,686 of CBDFFG010000008.1, read as the reverse complement.
ATGCCAGTTCCGAATAGCACAGCGCGGCAAGGGCACAGACGAGGCCGGCAACGATAAAGGAGACCATCATGCCGGGTCCGGCCTTTTGGGCAGCGGCGGCGGTGAGGACGAAGATGCCGGTGCCGATGACGGCGCCGATACCGAGCAGGGTCAGTTGAATGGGACCGAGCGAGCGGTGAAGGGATTTCTTTTCGGCTGTCGCCAGGATCGCGTCGAGTGGCTTGATCCGCCAGAAACTCATGGTGTTCTCTTTTTCGCAAAGGTTTTAACCAGCGGGCTTTTTATAATTTTCCCATCGGCACAAGCGGTCGAGCCTATAACGTAAAAGTAAAATCTGCAATTAGCTTTGCACACGGACAAACATGCCCCATATCCATGGGTTTGGCGGAACAATTTCGTTGCTCGCGACGGGTTGACGGGCCATATCAACCCTGAGATTTTTCGCATTTTCGAGGCCTGCCGTGACCGACCAGCCCCCCATCGGCGTGCTCATCGCCCCTGTCACACCTTTGCAACAGAACTGCACCGTCGTGTGGTGTACGAGAACAAACAAGGCGGCCATCATCGATCCCGGCGGCGATATCGAACCGATCGTCGCCGAACTGAAAAAGCGCGGGCTCGATATCGAGAAGATCTGGGTGACGCATGGCCATGCCGACCATGCCGGCGGCACCCAACATTTACGCGAACTGACGGGCGCCACTGTCGAGGGGCCGCATCGCGACGACCTGTTCTGGATAGAGACCATTCCCGAGGCCGCCCGGCGCTGGGGCATCGACGACGCGCAAAGCTTCGAGCCCGATCGCTGGCTGGAAGACGGTGACACTGTGACGCTGGGCGAAACCACCTGGCAGGTCATCCATTGCCCCGGACATACGCCTGGCCACGTCGTCTTCTATCATCCGGAAAGCCAGTTCGCCCAGGTCGGCGACGTCCTGTTCCAGGGCTCGATCGGCCGCACCGACTTTCCACGTGGCAACCATGCCGACCTGATCGCTTCGATCACGCAAAAACTATGGCCGTTGGGCGATGTCCGTTTCGTACCCGGTCACGGCGACATGTCGAGCTTCGCCACCGAACGCCGCAGCAATCCTTATGTCGGCGATCGCGTTGTTGGCGCGTCCGTGCCCAATCGCTCGGGTCCCGGCTAAATTTTTCCAAAGAAAAAGGCGCATATCTCACGACATGCGCCCTGATCTTGATGCAGAGGTTTAGCCTCAGCCCTTGAGCAGCGGGGCCAGTTTCTGGGCCACGCCCATATCACCCTGGATCTTCATCTTGCCGGTCATGAAGGCCATCATCGGGTCGAGTGCGCCCTTGCCCATGGCGATCAGGTCGTCGATGGCGATCTGAATCGTGGTATCGGCGGGGACATCGTCATTGCTGACGACGTTCGGAACCTTGGCCGCATCGATGGTGATCTTGCCGGCCGCGCCGAAGTCGAACTTGATGACCTTGCCCAGGCCGGAGTTCTCACCGACGGCGGCGGTGATTTTTTGTGTCAGCGATTCCAGTTCGGACATGGCTTTGATCCCTTGCTTTACTTGAGGGGTGGTTTAAGTGGTGCGCGGGACATTAGTCGCTATTTTGTCCGTGGCAAGATAGCCGTAGGGTCAAGTGACCCAACAAATTGTGAGGTTGCGTGCAAAGATTCGATACGGTGATAGTAGGTGCGGGTGCGGCAGGGCTGATGTGCGCCATCGAGGCGGCACGTCGCGGCCGCAAGGTCGTGATCCTGGATCACGCCGCAAAGCCGGCCGAGAAGATCCGCATCTCCGGCGGCGGCAAGTGCAACTTCACCAACCTGAAGACGACGCCGAAGAACTTCCTGTCGCAGAACCCCCACTTCTGTATCTCGGCCTTGAAACGTTTCACGGCGTGGGACTTCCTCGACCGTGTCGTAAAGGCGGGCATTCCCTATTATGAAAAGACGGAAGGCCAGCTGTTCTGCGAAGACTCGGCGCACGACATCATCGACCTGCTGCTGCACGACCTGCGCGACGCCGGCGGCACCCTATGGCTGTCGACCACGGTATCGTCGGTCGAGCCTGCCGACGACGGCTTCCTGGTGGAAACCTCGAAAGGCACCCTCGCCTGCGATTCGCTGGTCATGGCCAGCGGCGGCCTGTCGATCCCGAAGATGGGCGCGACCGGCTTCTCATATGAAATCGCCAGGCAGTTCGGCCACACTATCGTCGAAACCCGCGCCGCCCTGGTGCCGTTCACCCTCGGACCGGATTGGCTGGATCACCTGGCCGGCCTGTCGGGTGTGACGCTCGAAGCCACGGTGACGGTCGGCAAGACGCGCTTTACCGATGGTTTCCTGATTACCCACCGCGGCCTGTCGGGCCCGGCCGTGCTGCAGGCATCGAACTACTGGCGCCCGGGCGAAAGCGTCGTCATCGACCTGCGCCCCGACCTGAACGTCATGGAATGGCTGCTCGACAAGAAGAAGAACCGCCCCAGGCAGTCCCTGAGCACGGTCGTCGCAGAGCTCCTGCCCAAGCGCATGGCGGAACGCTGGATCGAGATCACCGACTTGCAACCCGAAAGCAAGATGGCCGACTTGCCGAATGCAAGCCTGACCGTGATGGCCGACGCCGTCAATCGCTGGACGCTCAACCCCATGGGCACCGAAGGCTACCGCACGGCCGAAGTCACGGCCGGCGGCGTCGATACTCACCAGCTGTCGTCGCAGACCATGGAAAGCCAGTTGTGCCGCGGCCTGTACTTCATCGGCGAATGCGTCGATGTCACCGGCTGGCTCGGAGGCTATAACTTCCAGTGGGCGTGGTCTTCGGGCTGGGCCGCCGGTCAGGTCGTCTAGCGCGGCCTGGTTTTAGCGCGGCAAGGTCGCCGCGATACCGATCATCATCATCGTAAAGCCGATGGTACCTCCCCACACGGCGGTTTGCATCATCAGGCTTTGCGATGCCTGACGGCTTTTACGCGCCTTGTCGACCGTTTTGACGGTCCAGGGGGCCGCAGGCAGGCGCGGATGGCGATACATGCTAATCCTCCAGGCTGAACAGGTCTTCGACCCTGACGTCCAGGACGCCGGCCAGCTTCAGGGCCAGGATGGTCGACGGGACGAAGACGGCATTTTCGGTGGTGTTGATGGTCTTGCGCGATACCCCCACCATGACCGCCAGATCTGCCTGGGTCAGGTTACGGGCGGCGCGATGATCCTTCAGGCTGTTGCGTAGACCCGACATCAGAACCGATACAGTGCGGCATAGGTCACGGACGGCGTGGCGACACCGAGCGCCAGCAGGACCGGCGCTACCAGACGGACATCGATCGTCGTAAAGAAACTGCCGGCATAGACGCCGGCGACCGCCACCAGCAATACCCAATAACCGGTCTTGAAGGCCGTCGCCGCCAGGCCGACCGTACGTTCATCGTCGACCAGTCCAGCAATATCGCGGCGCCGGCGCATGTAGACCATGCCGGCAAGGATACCGAACAGGCTGATCAGCCAGACAGGCCAGGCAATGGTCTGCACCAGGCTCAGGGCGCCGGGATCGATCGTCCCGACATGCATCAGCCAGATCGAACCGATCCATGCCACATAGCTCGCGGCATTGACGACCAGCAGGGTCCGGCGCAATAACGCCTGCCCTGCCGCTTCCCGCATAAGCCTGTCCGTATTTCCCATGACATTGCGCTCCCGTGGTTAAAGTAACCTACAGGTGACATGTAACGCATAGGTTACACGGAGTCAATATGGCGCTGTCAGGGATAGAAGACCTCGGCACGCGCCGGTTCGTCGGCAAACAGATAGTCGAAACTCCGCGGCTCCCGTATCGTTCGGCCGAGCTTTTCGCTGCGGACCTTGCGCATGGCCTCGTCGCGCGCCCGCCGCGTTTGCATCGATGCCCCCAGGGGCCGATGGGCGGCCAAGCCTGTCCATGGGCTGAAGACCATATTGTCGTCGATGACGCCGGAGCGCTCTTCGCTCCACGCCAGTTGCGGCTCGACCATGATATGGGCCACCGGATATTCCGGAACAATACCCGGCCAGTCCCCGCTGCCGTCGACCGGCATGGCGTCAAGGTCGCTGCACAACTTAACCCGCACCTCCCACTCGGCGCCCTGGCGGGCAAAATAGTCGAGCATTCGGCGACGCAGTGCAACCGTATCGCTACTGCCGTCGGCAGCAATAGCCGCAAGGCCCGCCGATACGGGAACAATACTGAGCCGCCCCATATACCTGCCGTACAGGATGGGCGCGCCCACATAGGTGCGTGACAAAGGATGCCCCTGCCCGCTCGCCGCCGGCAGGATAAAATCCTGGGTGTCGGCGGCGTCGGCCTCGGACAGGCGCGGCCCTTCGACATCGAGCAGCTTGATAGCCATGACCGGACCGGCAGACAGGCGCACCACGGCCGGATAGATTTCCGGCCAGGCGAACAGGCCCTGTGAAAGGGTATCGTCGAGATCGCGCAGGATCCGCATTCGCCCGGTCAGCAGGGCCAGGCTGTCACCGCTATCGCTCGCAGATGCGGGGATTTGAGAGGAATTGCCGGACTGTTCGGCGGACGGAGTGTAGGCAAGCGGGGCAGCGGGCATGTTCGCTCCTTCGGCATATCGACTCACGGTAGTAACCATGGGTAACCCGGCAGATTATAAACAGTCGATACGCAACTGATTATTGTATCCCCGTGACGTCGATAGGCAAAAACGACCTATTTGCTCAGCAGGGTCTGCTGCCAGAACAGGAGGGTCGTCCAGAACTGGTAATCGACATTGGCCTTCTTCTGAAAGCCATGCCCCTCGTCCTGCGCCAGCAATGACCAGGCTGTACCGCCCTTGGCGCGTACGGCCTTGACGATCTGGTCGGCCTCCGATGGCGGCACGCGCGGATCATTGGCACCGGAGACGACATAGATCGGAATATGCAGCTTATCGACATTGGTCAGCGGCGAAATCTCGATCAGCCTGGCGCGCTGGGCCGGATCGCGTTCGTCGCCATACTCGACTCGGCGCAGGTCGCGGCGATAGGCCTGGGTGTTTTCCAGGAAGGTGACGAAGTTAGAGATGGCGACGATACAGTTGGCGGCCTTCAACCGATCGCCGTAACGAATGGCGACAGCATAACACATGTAGCCACCGTACGATCCGCCCTGCACGGCGAAGTATGAGGCGTCAAGCGCAGGATCTGTGTCGAGCACATCGAGAAAGGCGCCGATATCCTTGACCGAATCTTCGCGTTTGAATGGCCCGTTATCAAGACTGACGAAGCGCTTGCCGAAACCGGTCGAGCCGCGGACATTGGGCGCGAAGACGGCGATTCCGAGTTCATTGAGCAGGTAGTTGGTCCGGCCCATGAAACCGGGCGTGAACTCCCCTTCGGGGCCGCCGTGGATATTGACGATCAGCGGGCGCTTGCCCGGGAACTTTTTCGGATCGGGCCGATAGAGGAAGCCGGAAACCGTTTCGCCATCGAACGACTTCACCTGGATGAATTGCGGATCGACATTGACCAGCGGATCGAGCCCACCCGTTTCGGACTGCGTCCACCGCGTCGCGGCAAGGGTCTTCGGGTTGACCGTATAGGCATCGGACGCCGCCTTGGCCGAGGTCACGGTCAGGCCGATCGTTCCCCACGGCGCGACTTCGAAATTACCGATTGTCCCTGCCGGCATGCCGCTGACGATACGCACCGCCTTCGTCTTGATGTCGAGCAGTTTCAGCTTGCTGATGCCGGCCTCATTGGTCTTGTAGGCGATGAAGCTGCCGTCATGGGCGATATCGAAGCCTTCGACATCCCACATCTTTTCCGGCGATACGACGGTGAACTTTCCGGTCTTGATGTTTAGGGTACCCAGGCGCTGGAAGTCGGAGCCGTCGTCCGAGGTGACCCAAAGGGTTCCGTCCGGCGCAAATTCTGCGCCGCCATAGGCGATGTCCTTGCTGGCATCGCCAACCGGCGTCATCGCACCGGTCTTCAGGTCGAGATCGTAAAGGTCGGTATTGGTCACCGAGATGTAGTTGACGGCGATGGCGTGGCTGTTGTCGGGGGAAATGGCGGCAATGGCCCAGCCACCGCCCTTGACCTGGGCCACCATATGGTCGCTCTTCGGGTCGCGCGGATCGATGATATAGAGGTCGGTATCGGCGCCGTTACGGCGTGTCGAACTATAGGCCAGCCAGTGGCCATCGCGGCTCCAGACATTGATTTCGTTGCGGCTCTTTCCGTCGGTCAAAAGACCAAGCTTGCCATTTGCAAGCGTATAGAGCTGGAAGAATTCACTGCCGCCGGTATCCTTCTGCACGACGATGATATCGCCAGTCGGCGACGGGCTGGCGCTGACCGGCTCCTCCTCGAAGCTGATCTGCGTCCGCGCCATCATCGGTCCCTTGACGCGATGAAGCTGCGGCGTATTGCCGAAGCGCGTGGTGATCAGCATGGATTTGTCTCGGGCGTCCCAGCCCTGGAAGGCGGCCGTGCGATATTCCATATAGGGGCGCGTCGCCGAAACCAGATCATCAGGCACGGCCGGCACACCGTCGGCAACCAGGGCGGCCGGTTTGTCGGCATCGGCCAGGACAGGAGTCGCCGTCAACAGCGACAGGGCGAATATGGTGCTCAACAGGCTACGCGACGTCGACATAAGCAGCTCCCGTTCCGAATAATGATGTTACGAACGTGACGGGATTGCGGGCAGCGAGCAAGAGGAATTTCAGGCCGCCGACATATTACCTCTGGGGTATCGGACCGGAACCAATATCAAGGCGAGAACAAGGGCGATATCGACGCTCAACCAACTGTAAAACGCGAACTCAGTTATCTTCACTGCAACGAGACGAGCATCCCCGACATAGCGGCCTGCTGATAAATCAGCGGCCGCCATAAGAGCGACGAGCACCATCCATAGCGCGCCGAGGCTACCGAGAAATAGTCTCCACCATGCCGGCTCGGGATTATCCCTTTTCCATCGCGCGATATGCGGCCGCTTACCTTCATAATTGTTCAGCAAGACGAGTATGGCAGAGAATGGCAGCAATATGCCTGTCAAACTATTATGAACGCCCTTCGCTGTCAGATACTGCTCGATAAAAATAATGGCAAAAGCAACTGCCAGGCAAATTCCCGCCCAACGCGTCGCGATTGAATGCAAGCGAATCTCCCTCGCCTGCTTGAGTGATACCTGCATCTTCTTTTCCCTTTGGTTCTTCAGAATTCCAGAAAATAGAAAAATAGGCAAGCTCCCGCTTCGCGCGCAAACAAAAACCCCCGGAGCCAAAGCTCCGGGGGCAATGTTGAGACTTGCGAAGTGCAAGTTGCCTGCGATTACTCGCCGGCAACCGGACCTTCGAGCAGGACTTCCGCCGGCAGCGGCTCCATCGCTTCTTCGCGCTGATGCGACAGTTGTTCGTCGCGCTTCAGTGCGATGCGTTGCAGCGAGCGCAGGTAGGCGCCGGTACCGGCCGGGATCAGGCGGCCGACGATGACGTTTTCCTTCAGGCCGTCGAGCGTATCGATCTTGCCCTGGACCGAAGCTTCGGTCAGGACGCGGGTCGTTTCCTGGAACGAGGCCGCCGAGATGAACGAACGCGTCTGCAGCGAGGCCTTGGTGATGCCGAGCAGGACGGCCTGGGTGAGAGCCGGACGGCCGCCACGCTTTTCCGTCTTGATGTTTTCGGCATCGACTTCGGTCTTGTCGAGGTGATCCCCCTTGATGATGCCGGTGTCGCCGGCATCGAGGATTTCGACCTTCTGCAGCATCTGACGCACGATCACTTCGATATGCTTGTCGTTGATCGGCACGCCTTGCAGGCGGTAGACTTCCTGGATTTCATTGACCAGATATTCCGCCAGCGGCTCGACGCCCTGGATGCGCAGGATATCGTGCGGATCCGGGTTGCCGTCGATAATGTAGTCGCCCTTCTGGATGACATCGCCGTCATGGACGGAGATGTGCTTGCCCTTCGGGATGAGGAACTCGACCGGTTCCGAACCATCTTCCGGCGTGATCTTGATACGACGCTTGTTCTTGTAGTCGCGACCGAATTCGACGCGGCCATCCATTTCGGCGATGACGGCGCAATCCTTCGGACGGCGGGCTTCGAACAGTTCAGCGACGCGCGGCAGACCACCGGTGATGTCCCGGGTCTTGGCGCCTTCGGTCGGGATACGGGCAAGAATGTCGCCCGGGCGGATGTCATCGCCGTTGCCGACGGACAGGATGGCCCCGACCGGCAGGCTGTAGCGTGCGTCGCCGCCGTTGGACAACTTCTTGTAGGTGCCGCCCTCGTCGATAATACCCATGACCGGACGGACGTCCGCCGACTTGGACGAACCGCGCCAGTCGACGACCACGCGTTGCGTGATGCCGGTGGCTTCGTCGGTTTCCTCGCGGACCGACTGACCGTCGACCAGATCCTCGTAACGCACCTTACCGCCCACTTCCGTGATGATCGGGGTGGTATAGGGGTCCCACTCGGCGATGCGCTGGCCCTTCTTGACCTGTGAGCCTTCGACGACACGCAGGCGCGTACCGTAGCCAACCTTGTAGGTCTCGCGGTCCTTGCAGTCGTGGTTGATGGTGATCATCAGGTTGCGCGACATCGAGATCAGGTCACCATGCGAGCCACGAACCGTGTTGCCGTTGGTGATCTTGATCGTACCGTCCGAGGTCGTTTCGTAGAAGGACTGCTCGGCCACCTGGGCGGTACCGCCGATGTGGAAGGTACGCATGGTCAGCTGGGTGCCGGGTTCGCCGATCGACTGCGCGGCGATGACGCCGACAGCTTCACCCATGTTGACGCGGGTACCACGGGCCAGGTCGCGGCCGTAGCAGGCAGCGCAGGTCCCGAGGTCGGCTTCGCAGGTCAGGACCGAACGAACCTTGACCGACTGGACGCCCGAACCTTCGATGAGGTCGACAACGTTTTCGTCGATATAGGTATCGGCCTCGACGGCGATTTCGCCCGACGCCGTGTCCTTGATGTCCTCGGCCGTGGTGCGACCCAGGACGCGGTTGCCGAGGCTGACCAGGACGTCACCACCTTCGACGACGGCGCGGAGCGTAATGCCCTTGGTCGTGCCGCAGTCTTCTTCCATGATGATACAGTCCTGAGCGACGTCGACGAGACGACGGGTCAGGTAACCGGAGTTGGCGGTCTTCAGCGCGGTGTCGGCCAGACCCTTACGGGCGCCGTGGGTCGAGTTGAAGTATTCGAGAACCGACAGGCCTTCCTTGAAGTTCGAAATGATCGGCGTTTCGATGATTTCCCCCGACGGCTTGGCCATCAGGCCGCGCATACCGCCGAGTTGCTTCATCTGGGCCTGCGAACCACGGGCGCCGGAGTTGGCCATCATGTAGATCGAGTTGATCTCCTTTTCACGGCCATCCGCGTCCTTATGCTTGCGGCTGATTTCCTTCATCATTTCGTCCGACACGCGGTCGGTAGCCTTCGACCAGGCGTCGACGACCTTGTTGTACTTCTCACCCTTGGTGATCAGACCGTCGGCATATTGCTGCTCGTACTCTTCGACCAGCTTGCGGGTTTCTTCGACAATGCCCTTCTTGGTGTCGGGGATGACGATGTCGTCCTTGCCGAACGAGATACCAGCACGGGCAGCTTCCTTGAAGCCGAGTGCCATCATCTGGTCGGCGAAGATCACGGTCGCCTTCTGGCCGCAGTGGCGATAGACGATGTCGATCAAGCCACCGATTTCCTTCTTGGTCTGTCTACTCGTCCCTGAAGTTCTACAAAAAAGTCAGCATCCCGCGTTAACACCGCATGTACGCCATTTTGTTCCAAAATCGCTGCTATTCTTCTGCTAATAGGCAAAACCACATCTTTTTCTAGAATCCCACCCAACCCAGGAGCACCGGAGTCTTTACCGCCATGTCCGGGGTCAACGACGACTACCGTTCGCCCTTTAGGAACCGGAGACCGTTGTTGTGGGTATGGGGTAGTATCGGGATTAGCGACCATTGCTCCTGGGAAAGGTTGTGGGTTAGTACGTGGGAGGGGAGGTAAAGCCACAGCAGGTGTAAGCGGCGAACGAGTGCGTCGTAATTCTAGCGCCACAAACTGATCGCCGGGCTGGTTGAGTTGCCCAATTTGCACGGACGCCGCTGGTTGGACAAAGATCGCAACTGTACGAGGGTCTTGCTGTTGCAGGCGTACTCTTAGGACAGGGCTGTTGGCGTCAAAATTAGGACCTTTGACCGTGGGCACTAATCGTGCATTGGGGATAGTAATGCGGTACAGACCTGACGACCTATCCCAGCCACCACTGGCAAATATATTGCGATCGCCTCTGACGATCAGTTGTGTGCCAGTTGCACTTAGTTCCACAGACTGAATCGTGGAGAGTGAATTGTTTGGCTCAAAGATGGGGCTTGGGCTAGTATCCGATCCTGGGCGTGAGTAAGAGACTCTAGGCAATTTGACAACACTTGGAGAAGGCAGAAGCACCAACCCATTAGTACCACTCGTGTTCACCTGCCAGTCGGGGCTATCTTTTTCCACCCGCAAAGTTATGCGGACAGCAGGTGGTGTTGTTTGCAGTTGGGTGAATTGGATGCGGTTAACACCAAACCGATTAACAGGCACATCCTGCTGCTCTAGACTTGGTGATATAGTTGCCCCAGAAATGTCGGCGTAGATAATACTATTGTCACTGCTGCGATTTACCTTAATTTGAGGGTTACCTCCACTAGTGCGGATGAAAAACCCATCTCCTGTAACTTGGAGGTGTTGAATTTGCGTCGTCACTTCTACAGTATCAACAACTGTTTCCTTGTTAGCAGCTCTATTTAAGTCGTTTGTCACTACACTGTAAACATTTCTTGTGGGAGAGTCTACTTTAAGAGCCTCTGGCTTTGTTAATTGCACTGTTGGCTTTGGTAATTGCACTATCCAGCGACTAGCTGTTGTCCCCACAAATTTCACCTGTTTGGGGTCTAGGGTATAACCCAGATTGAGTTCCACAACGATGCGAGTTGTTTGTTCGTCAAGTTGCCCAACGCGAATGGCGTGAATTGCACCGCCCAGTTGCTGTGTGAATTGTGGACGTCCAAATATGATTCCCGGCAAATCTATAACGAGACGAGTTGGGTCAAAGATTAGTTGTGCTTTGGGTTGAACATCGCCTTCGGTGTTAATTTCTAGTTGATTTTGATTGGCATCAAAATGCCAAGACTGTAGTCTCGCTGCATGAGCAGGTGAAGATAGCAAAAAGGTTAAAAAAGTACCGGGTAATAACCAGTGTAGTTTCACAGTGTTTTCTCCTGATTCGCATATCCTTGCACGTTCAATCTGTCCTCGTGTGGGCAAGTCCTCCCACTATCAGTGCCCAAACCGCATTCTTTCATGAAAAGCGAACACGTACTCTTCCGTTCTCAGTCGCCCATAAACCCCTGCAACAGGTGTCCGTTAGGTAGGGCGGCTTCTCTTTTGGGATTAGAATTTTCAATGCTGCATGCATAGTTATACGCTTTTATAAAGACACAGTTAATGTGGTAAAATTAGCGCCCCCTCTGAATTTTCCCCAGAGCTAAAAGAGCCGAAAAATTCACTTCTTAATTCTTTTTACACCAACCTAGAGGCGTTGCCGAATTAACTTCACCAGTCAATGCGAGTCAGTAACACTATGAGCAGCGATCAGGGTCGGCGTGTATAAGGTCTATTTCTGTAAGCTAGAACGATATGGTAGCTTGGCGTCACGAAAAATGTCATCTTCGCTTTAAGTACTGGAGAATACCGCGAGCTAGAGCCTCTGCCATTTGGTTTTGGTACTGTGAAGTTTTCAATTTAGCCATATCCTCCCTACCAGTCATATAGCCTGTTTCTACTAAAATTGAGGGCATAGAACTTTTCCTCAGGACATAAAATCTTGCGTCCGCGTATTCCCCGGTCTTTGACATTGACATTTTTAAGAATGCTATTGCGAACAACACGAGCTAGAGCCAAACCACTGTCGTAGTAATACACGGACAATCCATTCACATCAGGACGATCCTCACCCGCTGAATTAGCATGAACACTGACAAATACATCAGCACGATCTCGCTCTGCCATGTCTACTCTTCCCTGAAGGGTGACGAAATAATCAGAATTGCGTGTTAGCATAACATCTACACCATTTTGCTGCAAAACCGTACCCACTATGAATGCCTATAGGTAGGACAATATCCTTTTCTTGAACTACAGAACACCGTTCGGTAAAGCCAACGGTGGTGTTAGTGGACGATTGCGTGGTAATTCTAGCGCTACAAAGCGATCGCCACTCTGGTTGAGTTGCCTTATTCACACCCCAATTTATGTCAGTGTTTTCCCCTCTTATCAAGGCATACTTAATGGTGTCAAATTCTAGCATGCCTCTCCTAATTCTTCCTGCCGTTATGGCATTTTAGTAAGGTATTGTAGATAGCTGATGGTTGATTGCGAACAATCAATCATCAGCTATCTACAATAGGAAAGTTAATTCCTATTAATACTAATTAAATTAGCAAGAGATTTGTTAATTTGTTTTATTTTTGGTAATTATTGAATTATGTAACTACTTTTAGTTACTGTTAACTTATGTTGCGCTTTGCTTATAAGTGCTATTTTTTGCATTGTAAAAATCTACACTCTCGACATAGAGAGCGGGAAAACACTGAAAAAAATAACATTTTGAATGTTGGTAGTCTTGATCAGAAAAAACTCCTAAAAATTTACAA
>CBDFFG010000007.1:195000-845851 GCA_965246725.1 Asticcacaulis sp. | reverse complement strand
GCGGCGCGCATGGGGCAGTTCCATCTCGACCCGGATACGCAAGGCATCGGTGTCAACCGCCCGGGCGCCTTTGCGCAATATGTCGCCCTTCCCGCTTTCAACGTCGTGCCCTTGCCCGATCGCGTGTCGAACGAGCTGGGCGCTGTACTCGATCCCTTCGGCAACGCCGTCCATACCGTGCAGCAGACCGATATGGTCGGCCGCGATGTGCTGGTGACCGGCGCCGGCCCCATCGGCATCATGGCCGCGGCCGTGGCGAAGTTCGTCGGGGCGCGCTCGGTGACCCTGACCGATATCAATCCCTATCGCCTGGCGCTGGCAGCGCAGGTCGCCGATATCCGCACGGTCGATGTCTCGCGCGAAGACCTGAACGATGTCCGCCATGAACTGGGTGTCGTGACGGGCTACGATGTCGCCATGGAGATGAGTGGCGCCAGGCCGGCCATTCCCCAGGCCCTGCAGCATCTGCGCATGGGCGGGGAACTGACCCTGCTCGGCATTCCGTCCGGCGGCGCCGAGGTCAGCTGGTCCGACGTCATCATGAAGGCTATCACCATCCGCGGCGTCTATGGCCGCCAGATGTTCGAGACCTGGCGCAAGATGCTGGGCCTGATCGAGGTCGGCTTTCCGCTGGAACGGATCATTACGCACCGCCTGCCGGCGGCCGAGTTTCAGCAGGGCTTCGACATCATGCGCAACGGCCAGTCGGGCAAGATCGTGCTCGATTGGACGGGAGTTTAAGTCTTTTTCTTTTGGCCTGAGCCGAGCGGCTAACCTCCCTCCTGCCCCGTTTACGGGGGAGGTGGCATCGAGGCCGTTGGGCCGAAGATGACGGAGCGACTGTCTTGGGAGTCAAGCGGGAATCTGGATTTCGGCGCGTATATCTCTGGCCTTTGCATTCAGGATTACGAGGAGTTTGCGCGCCACTGCAGTCCTGACGACCATTTTTGGCTTCCCGGCATCAAGCAGCTTTTGACGGAACGCTCTTAGTTTCGGATCATAGCGGCCTGCTATAGTGGCGATGAAGACCAGAGGGCTTCGTATCTGCTCGCGCCCTCCGCGGACATGGCGTTTGCCCTGGCTCTTTCCGCTATCCTTTGCGATGGGCGCCAAGCCTACCAGCTTGGCGACGGCCTTGGCAGACAACGTGCCAAGTTCCGGCAGATAGGCCAACAGGTAAGACACTGAACCGCCCCGGGTTTGCCGGAGGCTGGGTTATTCTGTGTCAGGCGACTTTGGCGTTTTGCAAGGCCTTTGCGTAGTATTTAGCCTCGGCTTCGGCGGGCGGTATTTTGCCGATCGGCTTAAGGATACGCTGTTTATTAAACCAGTCCACCCAGTTAAGCGTGGCGAGTTCGACGTCCTTTACGCCCTTCCAGGAAGCTTTCCGATGGATGACTTCGGCCTTGTAGAGGCCGTTTATGGTTTCGGCCAAGGCATTGTCATAGGAATCTCCCACCGTCCCCACTGAAGCTTCTATGCCGGCTTGGGACAGGCGGTTGGTGTAGCGGATGGAGAGGTACTGGACACCACGATCGGAGTGATGGATCAGTCCGTCGTTGCGTTGAGGGCGACGGTCGCATACGGCCTGGTTCAGTGCATCGAGCACAAACTCGGTCTTGGGCGCACCCGATACCTTCCAGCCGACGATGTAGCGGGCAAAGACGTCGATGACGAAGGCAACGTAGACAAAGCCCTGCTTCGTGGGAACATAAGTGAAGTCCGAGACCCACAGGGCATTAGGCTTTTCGGCATGGAATTTACGCTTCACATGATCCAGAGGGCAAGCCTGGTTCGGATCGCGCCTTATCGTGCGGATCGTCTTTCCCCGCCAAGCCCTTCTCAGGCCCATTCGCTGCATCAGGCGTTCGACGGTACAACGCGCGACCTCGACGCCCTCCCGGATAAGCTGGCGCCAGACTTTGCGAGCACCATAGACCTCGAAGTTTTCCTGCCATATCCGCTGGATGTGCTTGCTCAAAACCTCGTCACGCTTATCGCGTGTCGACGCCTTGTCGGGATCAGCCCGCCTGGCCCGGTGTGCGTAGTAGGTCGATGGGGCAATCGCCAGCTCCCGGCAGATCGGCTCGACCCCATAAACCTGCCGATGATCGTCGATAAAGGCGATCATGACTTGAACGGGCGGTCGAGCTCCGCCTGGGCGAAATAGGCTGAGGCCTTGCGCAGGATCTCATTAGCCTGGCGCAACTCGCGCACTTCCTGCTCCAGCGCCTTGATACGAGCCCCTTCCTCGCCAGTCACCTTGGATGCCGGCTTGGGCTTGCCTTCCGAATCGCGAAGCCACGAACGTAACGTCTCCGCCGTGCAGCCGATCTTAGGCGCTATCGCGCTGATCGCTGCCCATTGCGAACCGTAGTCACCTTCGTGCTCCTGAACCATACGTACCGCGCGGGCACGAACTTCAGACGAAAACCGGGGTATGCTGCGTTTGTTGCTCATGGCTCCATTCTCTCAGAGTTGGGAGCCTCCGGCAAACCCGGGGCGGTTCACACGGTTCTGTCGGCGACACCTTTCATGGTGCCGAGGCCTTCGAGCAGGTTCGACCAAAGCATGTCCTGCCGGATGCGTTCCAAGGTGAGGCTTTCGATATGATCGATTTCCTCATCCAGGGCTTTCATCAAACGCTCCTGGGATTGTTGCACGGCCTCGATTTCAATAAGCCGCATCTGGTTCTTCAGAGATGTCCTGGCATCGACGAGCTGGCGAAGCTGGGTGACCAGCGCCGTCAGTTCCTCCTGTGCGCGTGACGGCGGAACTTGCGGGACCAGCCGTTTGACGCGCGAATACTCGGCTATAACCCCGGCATCGATCTTGTCGGTCTTCTCAAGAAGGTCCAGGCCCTCGGCAAACCGACGCACCGAACGCGCGTTGGCGATCGCCACGCCCACACCGGCTTCGTGAAGCCCTTTGTAAGCAGGCTTTTCATAGCCGCCTGTGGCTTCCATCACCACAAGCTCGGCACCATGCTCACGGCAAAAAACTGTCAAAGCCTCTATGCCGGCAGTATTGGATTTAAAACGCTTATAAACTCCGCGAAGGCCTATACGGGCATCCAGAAATGCCGAGGACACATCGACTCCACAAATCACCTTTTCCACGGTAAACCTGCCTTGCATGCGATCGAAACATCGAGCGACTGTTCGGTTGTATGTGAATACGGCAGGGTCTCTAGCTCCGTCACGGCTGCAACCTGAGGGGGGACGAGTGCCGCCGCCGTCCAAAGGGCCGGGTTGCGCAACCCGGCCCTTTGACCATCCCATGCTAACAGAATGGCAAGTTGAAGATACAAGGGGCAATTGACAGCCGCTCTACCCGCAACACACCGTCACAAATAAATGCGAATAATTCGCATTTGTAATTGACTCGCCACAATTGTCTGAATAAAGCGAGGCAATTGAAAGTCATTCGCAAATGGAATCGCCATGTCCCCGCTTCGCAGCCTCCTCCTGACCACCTCCCTGCTGGCCCTGGCCACTCCGGTTCTGGCGGATACGGCGGCGCAACCGTCCGATAATAGCGATACGGGCAGCGAGGTCGTCGTCTTGGGCAAGCGCGTCATCAAGGGCTGGGCCGGCGCCACCGGCCTCGACCTGTCCTTGCGCGAGACCCCCCAATCGGTGACGGTGATCTCGGCGGCACAGATCAGGCAATTCGGCCTGACCGACGCCAACCAGATGCTGGCGACCATCCCGGGCATCAATGTCGAGGCCGATGAAACCGACCGCACCTATTACAATTCGCGTGGCTTCGACATCGTCAACTTCCAGGTCGACGGCGTCGGCCAGCCGCTCGACTGGGGCCTGCAGGTCGGGGCGCTCGACACCGCCGTCTATGACCGCGTCGAAGCCATCCGCGGCGCCACCGGCATGCTGACCGGGACCGGCAATCCGTCGGCAACCATCAACTATATCCGCAAGCGTCCGACCAAAACCTTCCAGGGCGACATCAATGCCAGCTACGGCTCGTGGAACACTGCTCGTCTGACCGCTGACGTGTCGGGCCCGCTGAACACAGACGGCACGATCGAGGGCCGCTTCGTCTATGCCGGTACGCGCAGCGATTCCTACCTCGACTATTACGGCGTCGACCGCAACGTCTATTACGGCGTCCTGTCGTGGGACATTACGCCCAAACTCAAGGCGACCGCCGGCTATTCGCAGCAGGACAACCTGGCCCACGGTAATACGTGGGGCGCCCTGCCCCTGGTCTATTCCGACGGCACGCCGATCGACTACGATGTCTCGGCCAATTCCGGCGCGCCGTGGACCTACTGGAACACCCATGACCATCAGACCTTCGGCGAGTTGTCCTATGGCTTCGACAACGGCTGGACGATCAAGGGCATCTATACCCGCAAGTCCTATAATGAGGACGCCAAGTTGCTCTATCCGTCGGGCACGCCCGACCCCGTAACCGGCCTCGGTGTCGACGCCTATAGCGGCATCTATCCGTCGCTGCTCAAGCAGGACATGTTCGACGTCATCGCCAACGGCAATGTCAGCCTGTTCGGCCGCGAGCACCAGGTGGTGTTCGGCATCAATTCGGCCCACGCCGCCAGCTACAAGTGGGAGCAATTCGCCGACCTGTTCGCCTATCCGGCAATCCTCAACGGCGTCATCACCCCGCCGGCCGAGCCGACCTATCCCGCAGCCTACCTGGCTGAACAGATCAAGACGGACACCACGCGCGCCTACGGCGCCATCCACCTTAACCTGACGGACAAGCTGAAGGCGATCGTCGGATT
Source organism: Asticcacaulis sp. (assembly GCA_965246725.1). Taxonomy (GTDB): domain Bacteria; phylum Pseudomonadota; class Alphaproteobacteria; order Caulobacterales; family Caulobacteraceae; genus Asticcacaulis. Next base: position 841,086 of record CBDFFG010000007.1, on the reverse strand, counting down.
CAACGCCGTGGACCTGAAGTCGATTGGCGCGTCCTATGGCGTCGAGGAGAACCGTGCCGAAAACAAGGTCAGCCCCTATGTCGGCGCCGTCTACGACGCCACGGCCAATGTGTCGCTGTACGCCAGCTATTCCGACATCTTCAATCCGCAGTCGCAAAGCGATATCAATTTCCACCGCTTCGACGCGGCCACGGGCAAGAGCTACGAGGCCGGCCTCAAGTCGGAATGGTTCGACAATCGCCTCTACGCCACCGCAGCGGTCTTCAAATCGGAACAGTATGGCCTGGCCGAGTTCGCCGGTTACCTGCAGAGCACCGACCCGACCGCAGCCGGCTACATTGCCGATCCGGCCCTGGCCGGCAAGTCCTACTATGTCGGCATCGACACCCTGGTGAAGGGCTATGAGCTGGAAGTCGCCGGCAAGATCACACCGACCTGGACAGTGAACGGCGGCTGGACCGACCTGTCGATCAAGGATCCGTCGGGCGCCAACGTCCGGACCTACCTGCCGCGCAAGACCCTGAAACTGTCGACCACCTACGGCCTGCCGCAGTATCGCGACCTGAAGCTTGGGGCAGCCGTGCGCTGGCAGAGCGAGGTCTCGACAATTGCCGGCGGCTATCCCTTCAGCCAGAAGGCCTATTCGGTCGTCGACCTGATGGCCAGCATCAAGGTGACCGACACGGTGCGCGCTTCGCTCAACGTCAAGAACGCTTTGGACAAGAAATACTTCGGCGGCCTGCAGTGGGACCAGGCCTTCTATGCCGCCCCCAGCAGCGTGTCGGTGTCGCTGGACTACAGTTTCTAACCCCCTGCCCCTCCCCGACTTGATCGGGGAGGGGGACCACACGAGACGGCCGCGCTCAAACATCGAAAATGATGGCGCAACTATCCAGGCCGGCGAGATGTGGTGGTGGGGTTTCTTGCTTTTTTGGATACTCAGCAAACGATCTTGCCTTGGTACGCAAAGTAAGAAAGAAACCCCACCACCCCGAGCCCAAGAAGGCTCGCGGTCCCCCTCCCCACCAAAGGTGGGGAGATGCAAAATATTCGGAGATCACGGTGATAGCGGTGCAAGTCGCCGGCAGCTTGTTATCCCTATTCGGGCTGTCCGCAATTTTTCTGACCTGGAAACGCAGGGGCGAACGCGAAGGCCTTTGGCGTTATAGCCTGCCTGCCGGCTGGACCCTGGTTGCGCTCGGCCTTGTCCTGTGGGCCATCAGCAGCAATATCGACCACGGCATTGCCCTGGGCGTTACCGCCGTCATAGTCATCGCCTGCACCATGGTCGCCGTGCAGGGCCTGAAGCTGATCACAGCGCCGGTCAAGACGCAGAAGGACCGTGAGACCACCTCAGATACCCTGGCGCTCGGGCCCGGCTACTGGGGCCGTGTCTTTATCCGCCTGACCGGCTGCCTGGTCATCGCTCCGGTGTTCGGTGCGGTGCTCGGCATCCTGTGGCAGGCCTTCGTCCCCGGCGATCCCGCCGACCGGCTGGTCGGGCTCGGCTTCGTCGCCACCTTCGGTGTCACCGCCGGCCTGGTCATCCAGTTGGCCAGCCGCCGTCCCTGGCGCGCCTGCGCCGGCCTGACCGTGGTCAGCGCGGTCGCTGCGGCGATCGTCTTCGTACCGAGGCTGTTCTGATGGCGAAAAAATCAATCTGGCCCAAGGTCCCGGCCGCCTTTGTCGACACAAACCTGACCGGACACAAGATCCTTGGGCTGGTCACGGCTGCGGTCCTCTACCTGATCAGCCTGTCCGGCACGGCCACCGTCTTCTATATCGACATCGAGCGCTGGGAGACGGCGAAGCTGACCGAGGTCCAGCACTTCAGCCCTCAGGCCGTCGCCACGGCCATCGGCGATATGCGGCAACACGCCACCAAGGGGGCATTTTCGATCAATGTCACCACGCCGACGCCCGACTATCCCCGCCTCAGCCTGACCGCCGGCGACGAACACGCCCGCGTCTACGACGCCGATGGCCGATACAGCGGTCCCGGCGATCATCCGGCGATGACGGGCCTGACCGAACTGCACTATTACCTGCACCTGCCGACCACCTTCGGCATGATCGTCGTGGGCCTCGGCGGCCTGGCCATGCTGGCCCTGATCGTCGGCGGCCTGCTGGCCCATCCGCGTATCTTCAGGGATGCCTTTGTGTGGCGGCTCAACAGTACGCCGCGTATCAATCGCGGCGACCTGCATAACCGCATCGGGGTGTGGGCCTCGCCGTTTCATATCGTCATCGCCCTGACCGGCGCCCTGATCGGTCTGTCGCAGATCTTCGTCCTGGTCTCGGCCCTGGCCTTCAATAATGGCGATACAGGCAAGGCGTTTTCGGCCCTCTATCCCGACATCTCGTCGAAAGCCCATGCCGGCCAGATGTCGGACGCGGCTATCGTCAAGGCGCTGACGACCTTCACGGCGGGCCATCCGGAAATCCATCCCAACTATATCATGGTCAGCAATCTCGGCAGCGATCACGAAAGCCTCAATGTCAGCGCCGAGATCGCCGACCGCCTGGTCTATGGCGACAACTGGGAATTCGACGGCAAGGGCAATCCGGTCGGTCGCCTGCACCTGGCCGACGGCGCGGCCGCAAGCAGGTCTTTGCCAGCCTTTACCGCCTGCATTTCGGCAATTTCGGCGGGCTGTGGGTGCGCTGGGCCTATGTGCTGCTGGGCGCCGGATTGTGCCTGATCTGTACGACAGGCATCGATATCTGGCTGCTGAAGTCGGCGCAGAAGGGCCGCCCCCTGCCCCGCCTGCACAAGGTGTGGACGGCTTTGCCTGGGGGGCCTTGTCGGCAATGGCGATCGCGACCCTGCTGACGCTGTCTGCAGGCGTGCCGTTCGTGCCGGTTTTCTGGGGGGTATTGGTCGTGCTGTCGTTCGGCGGGCTTTTGTTGCCGACCCATACGGCTGTATCGCGTATCAGCCGCTATATCTTTGCCGCATCCCTGCTGGCGCTTCTGGCAGGGCATGTGCTGAAGTTCGGCGCTGCGTCGTTCGGGGTGTCGGCGCTGGGGGTGAATGTGACCTTGTTCCTGTTGGCAGTCGCCGTGTTGACATTCAATCGTAAGAACCCGGGAATCTAGTTGCATCCACACAATGGCGCGGCATCCTCCCGCCTGCCCTGCGAAGCGGGGAAGGTTTGGCACCAGCGAAGGCACGACCTTCGCCAGCCATGATCGAGGCCATCGCTCTCCCCGCATCGCAGGGCGGGCGAAGGGAAGACCACCTTACAATACCTACTTCTTCACCGGCGAAGCCATGGTCTTATGGGCCACCGGCCTGGTCGAAATCTGCGCGCCCTGGGCATGGGCTTGCGACAGCAGACCCGCACAGTTGGCATCGTCGGCGCCGCCGAGATTGGCGAACGGCAGGGCCAGCAGGGCCGGCGCTGACCGTCGACAGGGCGGCGGCGATACCGCCCTGGACAACCGCCGGGCCGGGATCGATGCCGAAGGTCGGCGCGCTCAGGTGACCGCCGATAACGATCGGGGCATTGATATGGATCAGGCGGAACTTCTTGGCCTTGCCCTTGAAGATCAGCTTCATGCTTTCGTCATTGAGGTTCAGACCACCGGAGCCGTTGACCACGACCACGCCGGTATCGAAGACGATATTCTGCGCCTGCATCATGCCGTTCTTCACGCTGAAGGTGGCGACGGCACAACGGATATCGGTCTGGCGCGGATTCTTGGACAACAGCAGGAACAGGCCCTTGGTGGCATCGATCCCCATCAGCTCGGCAAAGCTCTGGCGGATGGTGCCGCCGGGCATGATCACCGCGAACTCACCGTCAGACGTCCCGGCCGCCTTGTGAATAGTGTTGCCGGTACCCGACAGGCGGGTACGAGCATTGATGACGCCTTCCAGCGGCGGCTGCCCCTGGATCTTCGGGGCGACATCCTGGACGCGCAGCCCGGTCAGGGCCAGGTCGACACTGTCCTTCTGAACGGCGCCGCGGGCGTCGATGCGAGCCAGACCGGTCAGGCGACCCTGCGGGAAGCTGAGATCGATCGGGTCCAGCACCAGCAGACCATGATCGAGCGTGACACCCAGGGTCACCTGGCGCAGGGCAATGCCGTTGGCCTTCACCGCCAGGGCACGATAGCGGACCTTGGCATCCATGCCGCGGACACGCTCGACATCGAGCGGGACGTCGGGCAGCAGGCGGCGTGCACCGACCGTCGCCTGCGGCGCAGCGGCCAGCTTGGGCGCCGTCGGCTTGTTGGCATTGGTGGCTCCCAGCAGCGAGCCGAGATCCTTGAAATCGAGCAGGCGGGACGAGAGGTCTCCGGTCAGGTTCGGCCGGCCGTGATCGCGGGTATCGACCTTCATCAGGCCTTCCAGGTCGCTGCCGCCGACGCGGCCGTTGATCTTGTCGATCGTATAGACCATGTCGTTACGCGTGACGAACGCGCTCAGGGAATAGCGCGAGGTATCCGGGAGGGTCAGGCCCGTCAGGTAATACAGGTCGGCGAGATTATCGCCGCGCAGGGTCATGGCGGCGTCCACCTGGCCGAGATTGAATGGGTGCAGCACCCCGGCCCTTGGCGGTGATGACGGTATCGCCGGCGCGGACGGAGGCGTCGAACGGATAGGGCACGTTCGAGCGCACATTGAGCAGCGGCCCGCCGGTGGCGTTTCATCTGGAAGATCTTGTCGTTGAGCGACCCCTGCCCCGTCAATCCGAACGCCTGGCTGCCGGAATCGGCTTTTTCATGAGCATAGACCGTACCGGTGAACTTCAGCTTGCGCTGGATCGACGTAACGGTCAGGTGGCCGTCATTGATGATGAAATTCTGGATCAGCGGCAGCTTGACCGGCTTGCCGGCATCGGCGCCACTACTGAAGTCCCAGTTCGCCTTGCCGTCATTGTCCTGATACAGCAGCACGACGGGCTTGGTGATCTCCAGCCGCGGCAGGACGATATGGCCGACCAGACCCGGCAGGGCCTTCACATTGACGGCGATGGCGTCGACATCGGCCATATTGTCCTTGAGACCTGCCTTGCCGCCCCAGTCAGGCTGGCCGATATGCAGGCCGGTCAGGGTCGCCGAGGGCGTAAAGCTGAAGAGGTGGACCCGCAGGTGGCCGTCGATCTTGACCGGCCGGTGGGTCTTGCCGGCAATGATATTCGTCAGGAAACCGCGCGCCCAGTCCCAGTTGGGATTGGCCAGGAAGATGATGATGCCGATCAGGGCGACCAGGATAATGCCCACCAGCCAGCGGATCGGCGCAGGAATCAGGCTGACGCGGGTCTTTACCCCGGCCCAGATGGCGTGACGGTCCCAGTGCTTACGCGGGGCCGCTTCGGCCGCCCCCGCGGCTTCGGTGCGGGTTTCGTCTTTATCCGCTTCGATGTTTTCCGTCTCGGTTTTTTCCGCCTCGATTGCCGCATCCGTCACCTCGGGCGACAGGGCCATTTCAGTCAGGGCTTCGGTGGCGGGATCCTCGTCGGGTACGACGACTGGTGCGGCAACGGCTGCCTGCACGGCGCCGGTTTCAGCGTCGACGACCTTGCGCCGGCGGCGGGGCCTGGCGGTCGAAGGCGTTTGCGCATTTTCGGGCACGGCGTCGCTATCGGCAGCGGCTTTTTCTGCCGCATCCTGGTCCAGGCGTTGTCGTACTGACAGGTCGTCACCGCTCACGATATCCTCCTGTGGCTCGGAATGGGCTCGGGGGTCGTAAGCGCCAAAGCGTGGGGATTATGCCATCAGGAATCGATCCGGATTTGCCTTACGGGGGGTAACCGCAGCCGTAAGGCGGGCCGCGCGTGACGACTCATTGCCGGGCGTGATAGGGTGCAATGTCCCGAACCTTAGTTGACGAGCGCTATGACCGAACCGGCCCCGCCATTGCCGCCCGCTGTGCTGCCCCCGGTGCTTATCGTCGACGACGACAGCCAGGCGGCCTTCTCGGTCGAATGCATGCTCGAGCTGCTGGGACTTCCCGCGCACCTTGCCGCCAATGGCCGCGAGGCGGTCGCGATGGCAAAGGCCGCGCGCTACGACCTTATCCTCATGGATATCGAAATGCCGGAGATGGACGGCATGGAGGCGGCCAAGCAGATTCGCCGCGACGAACTGGTGGCACAACGGCCGGCAGCTATCATCGTCGCCATGACCGGCCACAATGATCGCGGCGTCGCCGTCCTGTGCCGCATGGCAGGGATGAACGATGTCCTGGTCAAACCCTTCCTCGTCGCCGCCCTGCGCGACAAGCTGGCCGCCGCCTGCCCGGCCCTGCCGCTGGACGCGATATAGAACCTCCAGAGTTGCGACATGCGCGGTGGAATTCGCGCGCAAGACGATCTACTATAAGGACCGAGTCGCCACACCGTAATGGATTGGCAGGGGCAAGGGACCGTGATCGCAACAGGGGCTGAACAGAGAGCGGCCATAACCCGGCGGTTGGCGGGCAGTTGCGCCGGCGCGTCCCTGGTCGTCTGCCTGCTGGCCATCATTGGCCGCATGGCCGGCGCCGATCCCCATATCGCCGGCATGTCGTCGGTCAATACTATCGGTTGTGCCATCGTCGCCACCGGCACCCTGCCCGGCCTGGCCAGTCACCCGCGCGTTCGCCTGGGCTTGAGCCTGATCGCCATGACCATCGCCGTGACGGTGGCGCATGGCTCGCCCGCCCCGGCCACCGGCATCCTGTTGCTGGCCATCGCCTCCCTGCGGGCGGTGCAGCGCCTGCGCGGCGCCAGCGACCTGCTGGCCGGCGTCACCCTGCTGCTCAGCGGTATCGTCCTGCTCGGCAATCTCTATGGTGCCCGCGACTTCTACGGCATCTCGCTGTTCCGCACCATGTCGCTGGCGACCGCCCTGGCGCTGTTCCTGACCGCCATCGCCACCGTCTTCGGGCGAGAGCGCGGCGGCTGGGCATCCATCATCTCGGCGCCGGGGGCGCCCGGCGCCACCACCCGGCGCCAGATGGCCTGTCTGCTGGTGCCGCCACTGGCCGGCTGGCTGCTGGTGCGCGCCACGGGCCTTGGCCCCTTCGGCGTCGCCGAATCGATGGTGCTGCTGGTCATCATCACCGTGGCGCCCCTGCTGTGGCTGATCCTGCGCGACGGCGTTGCCCTGGCCGACCTCGAACAGGAACGCGATGCCCACGATGCCACCGAAGCCCGGCACATGGCGACGCTCGAAGCCCGCCTGACGGCGCAGGCCGAGCAGATCGAGGCCCAGAACAACGAAACCATCCGCCTGCTCGAGGCGGCATCGCTGCGCAGCGAAGACCGCTATCGCAGCCTGTTCAATTCGATCGATTCCGGTTTCTGCGTCATAGAAATGGCCTTTGACGCGGACGGCAACGCCATTAATTACCGCTTCCACGAGATCAATGCCGCCTTCGGCATCATGACCGGCATACCGGAGGCCAGCGGCAAATGGATGCGCGATCTTGTGCCTGGCTACGACCAGGGCTGGTACGACCTGCTTGGGCGCGTTGCCCTGACCGGTATCCCGGCCCGGTACGAAAAACCCGCCGAGGGCACGACGGACCGGTGGTACGATGTCCACGCTTTCCGTATCGACGTTCCGGGCCGCCACCATGTCGGCGTGCTATTCACCGATATCTCGGCCCGGCGCAATTACGAACTTGCCCTGCAGGACACCAACCGCACCCTGGAGGAAAGGGTCGCCGATGCGGTCACCGAGCGCGAACTGGTCCAGGAGGCCCTGCGCCAGAGCCAGAAGATGGAGGCCATCGGCCAGTTGACCGGCGGGGTGGCGCACGATTTCAACAATCTGCTGGTGCCCATCCTCGGCAATCTCGACCTGCTGATTCGCCGCAATATCGGCACCGAGCGCGAGCGCAAGCTGCTGGAAGGCGCCATGCAATCGGCCGATCGTGCCAAGACCCTGGTGCAACGCCTGCTCGCCTTTGCCCGCCGCCAGCCGCTTCAGGTCACGGCCGTCGACATCGCCCAGCTGGTCGACGGCATGGCCCATATCGTCGGCAGCACGTCTGGCCCGCAGATCCGCGTGGTCGTCGAGATCCCACCCGGCCTGCCGCCGGCCCTGGCCGACGCCAACCAGATCGAGATGGCCATCCTCAACCTGTGCGTCAATGCCCGCGACGCCATGCCTGGCGGCGGTACGGTGACCATATCGGCCTGCACCGAAACCGTCAGCGACCCCGGCCGGAACACGCTCTCGCCGGGCGATTATGTCCGCCTGGCGGTCACCGATACCGGCACAGGCATGGATGCCGACACCCTGGCCCATGCCATCGAGCCCTTCTTCTCGACCAAGGGCATCGGCAAAGGCACCGGACTTGGCCTGTCCATGGTACATGGCCTGGCGTCGCAGCTAGGCGGCACGCTCGAGATCATCAGCGCCGTGGACCTGGGCACCACGGTCGCCCTGTGGCTGCCGCAAAGCGCCACGGCCGTCGTCGCCGACGATGGCGGTAATGATACCCTTCTTACGGCAGGCCAGCGCGGCCGCGCCCTGGTGGTCGACGACGAGGACCTGGTGCGCATGACCACCTCTGAAATGCTGCAGGATATCGGCTACGACACGGTCGAAATGGCCAGTGCCTACGAGGCCGAGGATTTCCTGCGCAAGGGCGGCCAGGTCGAGCTGGTCGTCACTGACCACCTGATGCCGGGCATTACCGGCGCCCAGTTGGCCGCCACCATCCGCGCCAACTGGCCGGACATCGCCGTGCTGCTGATCTCGGGCTATGCTGCCCCGGAAGGCGTCCCGGCCGACCTGCCGCGCCTGACCAAGCCGTTCAAGCACGACGGCCTGAGCGCGGCGATCGCGGAATTGCATTGAAGAAAGAAAAGTGATCCGCAGATTTCACAGATTTACGCAGATTTTTTGTACCTCCCAAGTGGGGGTTATGCCTTCAAAGCGGCTTGGAGGTCTTGGGTTGGCTTGGACAGGGTTTCGAGCATTCCCCAGCCTTGTTTGCGTGCGGTAGATATAACGGTTCTCAGGGTTGCGAAGGTTTGAGCCCCTTGCATGGTTCTGAAGCTACCGGATATTTTCATTCTTACCTTCATCATGCGGATGTCTTGTTCGGCAAGATTGTTTGTGAAGGGGACATCGAAGTCATACAGGAAGCGCAGGACATCGGCCTTGAAGTCACGCAGTCGTATCGCGAGGTTATGTCCATCCCTTTTCGCCTGCCTACCTCGTAAAGCGGGCGGTCGCTCCATAGGTGGTAAGATTGTGTGCAGGGCAATGCCTTCGTCGACAAGCGCTTCATAGCGCTGATCGAAGCTTTTGAGAGTTGATGCATCGAGGCTTTTTTCCCCTTGAGAGGCCGCCCTTCGAACAGCTTTGGAAGCCCATGCCAGCAAGTTGGACATGTTCTGAGCCCATAGCTCCTTGTCGATCTGGATCAATGCTTTGAGTTCACGCAGGTGGTGGGCATTGCACAGCGCGTGGAGAACGTTAGGGATCTTGAAGTAGGGACTGAAGTGATCGTGGACGATAACGCCACCCTTCAGGTTTGTTGGGACTTCACCACGTCTACCGGAAACACGATAATGCGTCAGGCACGGTGTGGACGCAGTATGTAGCCATTGCGTGAGGCCTGCGATACGAAAGCCCGTCTCATCGAGGTTACGTACAGGCGCCTGCGCCACCAGAGCCGCTATATCCTCTGCCAGCCCCTTCAGGTCACAAGCTTTCTTCTCACCCCAGGCAACAATGCTGGCCGGGCACAAAAGCGAAGCGCCAAACAGATCCTTCATGATGTCGCTTACGCGGTCTTCCGGGACCAATTGCTGCGCGTTGAGATATACGGCCGCCGCCCGAAGCCGGGGACCATATTGAACATGACCTATGACACCATCGGGAAAGCTGGCCTTGGTCACACCACGGCAGCCACCACAAACATAAACACAGGCCTGGTGTTCGGTGACTTCCACACGTGGGAGCGGCATATCGAACACCTGCCGGCGCTCGACATGGGCCTGCATCCACGAAGACAACTGCGCCCGGCAGTGCACACAATGGAAGGCCTCGTGGCGCGCAATATGATCGGGTTCCGCTACAGTGCGCAGCGTATCACCCTTATGGCCAAACTGCCCGCCACTCGCCTTGCCGGACTTGCCACGAAGACTGCCTGATATCCGCGGCTTCCTGCCCAGCCCATCGCTCGAAGGCGGTTTACTGCTATTGGTACTGTCCTTACCCAACTGACGCTTGAGGTCAGCTACCTCCTGCTTCAAGGCAGCATTCTCGGCACGCAGTTCAGCTATATCCCGCTGAAGGCTGGACAGAAGAGCTTCCAAGGCGGGAGACATATCCATCCAAACCTTGACTCATATCAAGCCAAAGCCCGCAATCCATATCCGCTACACAGGCGACTTATCTGAAAAGGTGTGACCGACAAGACTCACCGAATACCCACTTGGGAGTTACGATTTTTTTGAGTTTTTTGACATCAACCGGGGTCGTAAAGGACCGCGCGAAGCGCCGTTAAATGCTGCTGATTAGGCGCCTTCGGCGCGATACAAGCTGAAAAAAATCTGCGCATGGCGGCCCAAGGCTGTACCTTGGACTCGGCATACTGACGAAATCTGCGGCCCCCCTTAATCTTCGCTGACACGCAAAGACTCGCGACATATTTACCACAAAACGTCAGACAAGATTATTGGCAAAATTATTGTACGACAAATTCGGCGGAAAGTGCCGACCCGGTCATCTGAATGCATGAAGGGACCGAAAAGTGTCCTTCACAGCAAAAGACCAGGGAAACAGATATGCACACAACACCCCCGCGTGATCTCCGTGCGATCCTGCTCGGCTCGGCCGCAGCGATCGCGATAATTGCCGGTCCCGCCGCCCAGAATGCAGCGGCGCAAACCACTGCGCCCGCGGCTGCCACTCCGGCCGCCGGCACTGACGAAGTCATCGTCACCGGCATGCGCAAGTCGATGCGCGACGCTCTCCAGACCAAGCGCGCCGAAACCGGCGTCGTCGAAGTCGTCTCGTCCAAGGATATCGGCGTCCTGCCCGACGTCACCATCGCCGAGACCCTGGCCCGCCTGCCGGGCCTCAACACCACCCGCGACCGCGGCAATGACAGCCAGGCGGCCATCCGCGGCCTGGGCCCGCGCATGGTGCTGGGCCTGATCAACGGCCGGGAAATGGCCTCGTCGGAACCGGACCGCAACGTCCGCTGGGAAATCTTCCCGTCGGAAGTCGTCTCGGGCGTCGAGGTCTACAAGTCGTCCGAAGCCAGGCTGGTCTCCGGCGGCATTTCCGGCACGGTCGACATCCAGACCATCCGTCCGCTCGACTATCGCGGCCCGTCCCTGACCCTGCGCGGCGGCCCGGTCTATTATGACGGCGGCACCAGCCTGCCCAATTATGACGGCACCGGCTACCGCGCCTCGGGCGCCTATGTCACCAAGCTGACCCCGACGCTCGGCTGGGTCATCGCTGCCTCGGTGCAGAAGCAGAAGAACGGCTACGAGAACGTCATGGGCGGCGGCTGGAACGACGGTCCGGGCGACAGCCCCGGCGCCGTGGTCCCCGGCGGCCCGGCCGTCCCCAGCCCGTGGGGCGCCTCGTTCGAGGAAAAGGCCATCACCACCGATCGCAACAGCGTCTCGTCGAGCCTGCAATGGAAGCCCGACGACCATTTCGAAGGCCGCTTCGATATCCTGGAAAGCGATATCACCATCAAGGAAGAAGGCGACGGCGGCTGGTATACCGACTGGGGCAACTGGGGCGGTTACGAGACCGGCACCGTCACCAATCCGGGCTTTACCAACAACGTCATCGAGAACGGCGCCCTGGTCAAGACGGACATGACGTTCGACTCGACCTACCACCCCTACGTCTCGCGCTACACCCAGGACATGAAGCTGTTCGCCACCGGCCTGAACGGCAAGTGGCGCTATGGCGACTGGACCATCACCGCCGACATCGCCCATTCGCAGGCCGAACGCTACGGCCTGTGGCAGGCGGTCGAGATGTGGAACAATGCCGGTCACGCTTCCTACGATTACCGCGGCTCCAAGCCGTCGGTGAAGGTCCAGACCAGTGCCTGGGATGCCGCCCAGGCCGGAAAGCTCTACGCCAATAACGGCGAAGCCGATGTCAGCCACCTGCGCGATACGCTCAACACCGCCAATGTCGATGTCAGCCGCAGCCTGAGCGGCACCTTCTGGACGGCCGTCAAGTTCGGTGCCCGCCTGTCGGACCGCACCAAGCTCGACGCCGAACCCGGCGCGGTGGCACAACCCGTGCCATTGAGCTATTCGACGCCGATCAGCGCCTCGATGCTGAGCCCGTGGAACTACAAGAACTTCAATGTGCCGACCTTCGTCTACGGCAATTTCGACCAGCTGGCCGTTGCCGTCTACGGCGCCGCCGGCGCCAAGGCGCTCAACCCCGACTTCAAGCACACCCCGTTCGTGTCCAATGTCGGCGAAAAGGTCTCGGAAGCCTATCTCGAAGGCACCTTTGCCACCACCTTCCTGGGCAAGACCCTGGACGGCAATGCCGGCCTGCGCGCCGTCAGCGTCGATGAAAAGAGCACGGGCCCGTCGAACGGCACGGTGATCACGGTCGGCCAGAGCTACACCAAGGTCCTGCCCAGCATCACCACGCGCCTGCAACTGGATGACGCCGTCTACCTGAAGGTCGGCATCTCCCAGGCCATGTCGCGCCCGCCACTCAATGACCTGCGTGTCGACCGCTCGTACAACACCACCACCGTTCCCTATTCCGGCGGCGGCGGCAATCCGTACCTGAAGCCGTACATGGCCGACCAGCTCGATGTCTCCTACGAAAACTACTTCCGCAAGGACGGCCTGTTCGCCGTGTCGGCCTTCACCAAGAACATCAAGAACTATATCGGTATCGACTCGCGCAACATCACCCTGCCGGGCATCAGCCAGCCCATCGTTTTCAACTCACCCTATAATGCGTTGAAGAACGGCACGCTCAGCGGCCTGGAATTCACCTACCAGACGCCGTTCTACTTCGTTCCGGGTTTCGAGAAGTTCGGCATCTATTCCAACCTGGCCCTGACCTCGTCGAATATCCACGAGAACAGCCCCGCCGGCCATCCGTTCCCCATGAACGGTGTCGCCAAGACGACGGCGACGCTCGACCTGTGGTACGCCGACGACAAGATCGAATCGCGCCTGGGCTTCAAGTACCATACGCCGTTCACCATCCTGTACAGCTGGTCGTCGGGCGCCCTCACCGCCGTGCGTTCGGAACTGACGCTCGATTTCAGCGGCAGCTACAAGATCAACGACAATATGAGTGTCCGCTTCCAGGCGGGCAACCTGCTCGATACGCCGTTGCGCACCTATATCAATAACAACCCGTCCGAGATCGAACGCACCGACTATTACGGCCGGCGCTTCCTGCTCGACCTGACGCTCAAATATTAAACATCTCCCGCATCGTCACCCTGACGAAACCTTGGCCGTCTCCACCCCTCGGAGGCGGCCTTTTTTTATGGCTTCAGAGCAGCAATGCGCGCGGCCAGGAAGCGCCGGTCCGCCGCCTGTTGCGTCAGGCCCATGGCTCGGCGATAGGATGCTTCCGCTTTTTCGGAATAGCCACAGCGCGCCAGCATGTCGGCGTGCGCCGCATGGGCCAGGTGGTAATCGTCGAGACCGCCCTGCGCCATCACACCTTCAACCGCCGCCCGTCCAGCCTCGGCTCCGTCGCGCTGAGCCACGGCCACGGCCCGGTTGAGCGCCACCACCGGTGACGGCGCCAACCGCAGCAGGACGTCGTAAAGCCCGACGATCTGCGTCCAGTCGGTTTCCGCGAAATGGCCGGCCCGGGCATGACAGTCGGCGATCGCCGCCTGCAGCAGATAGGGGCCGACCCGCTTCGAGGCCAGGGCCCGCGCGATCAAGGCTTGCGCTTCGGCAATCAGCTTCCTGTCCCATAACGCCCGGTCCTGGTCTTCGAGACGCACCATGTCGCCGGCAGCATCGACGCGCGTCACCTGACGCGAGGCGTGCAGCAGCATCAGGGCCAATAATCCCAAGGATTCGGAATCGTCGAGCAGGCCGACCACCAGCCGCCCTAGCCGGATCGCCTCGGCACACAGGTCGGGGCGCACTAGGTCCGGGCCGCCGGTGGCGGCGTACCCTTCGTTGAAGATAAGGTAGATAACCTGCAGGACACTGTCCGTGCGATCCGCCAGCTCGGCGCGCTCCGGCAGCGTATAGGGGATCATGCCGTCACGAATGCGGGCCTTGGCGCGAACGATGCGCTGGGCGATGGTCGCCACGGGGACAAGCCAGGCCCGGGCGATTTCCTCGGTCGTCAGGCCGCCGACCTCGCGCAGGGTCAGGGCAACCCGGCCGTCAGACGGCAGACGCGGATGGCAGCAGGTAAAGATCAGCCGCAGTTCGTCGTCGCGGATATCCGCCTCTTCCGGGAGCGGCGCGTCGTCCTGCATCAGGGCCATGACCTCGGGCAGGACCGCCTCCACCCGCCCCTGCCGGCGCCAGCGATCTACGGTGCGAAAACGCCCCGTCGACACCAGCCAGGCGCGCGGATTGGCGGGGATGCCGTCGCGCGGCCAACTGACGGCCGCCGCGGCAAAGGCGTCGTGCAGGGCCTCCTCGGCGGCATCGAAGCCGCCAAGGAGACGGATCAGGGTCGCGCGCACCCGCCGCGCCTCGCTGCGATAGACGGCGTCGAGGGCGGATCGGGCGGCGTCTTCGCTCACAGCTGCGGGCGCGGCTTGCTGAAGTCGATGGCCGGGCGTACCTCGACATGGCCGAGGCGGGCATGCGGCATGGCGCCGGCGATGCGGATAGCCTCGTTGAGGTCACGCGCCTCGATGACGACCAGGCCGCCCAGCATCTCCTTGGTCTCCATGAAGGGGCCGTCGGTCGTCGATACCTTGCCGTCGCGCTGCACGACCGTGATGGCCTCGTGCGGCATGTTGAGCGGATAGTGCGCCACCAGGTGACCGCTGGCCTTCAGCTCGGCCGTGTGCGGGCCGATATCGGCGAGGACGGCGGCGGCTTCCGGGCTGCCACCGAAGGCGACCTTGGGGTCGAAATAGATCAGGCAATGGTATTGCATGCGAATTCTCCTTGCTTCGCGTTATAACCATTGCTGGTCGTCGGGGGTGCGGCGATTTCGACAGGGCGGCAAAACTTTTTGTGTGATCCGTCCTCGAGGCGGGAGCGTACCCCGCAAGGGGTGCGATCACAGCACAGGAAACGACCATGCGCTTCACAGCACCTCTTGCCGCCTGCACCCTCGCCGTCCTGTCTTCAGGATGCGCCATGGCACCCGCCGGGGCCACACCCGTCCCGCCTCCGGCAAGCGTGACCGCCAGCCACTATAGCGGCACCTGGCTGGAGATCGGCCGCCGGCCGATGTGGCTGACCAATGGCTGCGTTGCCGGTTACACCACCTATACACAAGGCGCCACGGCCTCCGAGATCGCTGTCGAGGACGGCTGTCACAAGGATACGCCCAGGGGCAAGCTGAAGACTATTCACGCCAAAGGTACCCTGACCGATGCCGGCGGCGCCAATGCCACCCTGCGCGCGCAATACCCCTTCTTCATCACCTGGACCTATGTCGTGCTCTACGAAGCGCCGGACCAGTCATGGTTCATCAGCGCCGATCCCGAAATGAAGAACCTGTGGATCTATGCACGCGCCGTGCCATCCGATGCCCAGCGCGCCGTCATGGTCGATAAGGCCAAGGCCTTAGGTTACGACGTCAGCCAGCTGGAATTTCCGACCCAATAATTCCTTGGCCCAATAATTCCTTGGCCCAATAATTCCCTGGCCCAATAATTCCCTGGCCCAATAATTCCCTGGCCCATAATCACCGCACAATGTCGGCTGCCGGGGACTGGCCGAACTCGGCCTTGTAGGCGCGGCTGAAGGCGGCTTCTGCCTCGTAACCGATGGCCAGGGCGACCTCGCCGACGCGACGCCCGCCGCCGCGGATCATGTCGCGCGCCAGGGCAAGTCGCCAGCGCGCCTGGTAGCGCAGCGGCGGCACGCCGACCAGGTCGGCGAAGCGGGCGGAAAAGCTGGAGCGCGACATGCCGGCGATCGCCGCCAGATCGTCGACCGTCCAGGCGTCGAACGGGGCGTCGTGGATAGTCTGCAGCACCCGTGCGATACGGGCGTCGGCCAGGCCGCGCAGCCAGCCGGTGGCGTCGCGCCCGCGCGGTATCTGCCGCTGTACCCAGGTCCTGAGCGTGCGGATAACGATCAGGTCGATCAGCCGGGCGATCATCAGCGAGGCGCCGGGCTGGACGTCGCCGGTTTCGGCCAGCATGAAGAAGGCTATATTCTCCAGCCAGGCCGCACCCTCGTCATGGCGGATATGGATCAGGCCCGGCAGGTGCGCCACCAGGGCGCGCAGGGTGTCCGGGTCGAAGTGAAACCGGCAGACGACGATACGGGTCGGCGCTTCGGCCACCGGTTGGGCGCCGTTGCTCGCCGCACGCACCCCGTGCGCCATTAGGACCAGGTCGCCCTGTCCTATGCGCTCTTCGCCCAGACGCAAGGCGCCCTCGGTGACGACGCAGATGGTGGCGGCGTCCGGCGGCAGGTCCAGCCCCTGCCCTGCCGGCAGGGAGACGACATAGACATGGTCGCCGCTCAGGCGGATCTGCGCCAGCACGTGCGACAGAAGATCGGGTGCGCTCATGCCCGACGGCGGGATCTCGCGCGCCCTGGCAGGATTTTCGGTCATGTTTTCTGGTTGCGGCATCATGGCTCCCGGCGGCGCATGTCGGTAGGTTCAGGACATCGAAACGCCTGACAAAAAAGGCTTCAGGCGAAGTTCAGCGTAATCCCATAACCGATTTTCCAGGAGACATCCAATGACACATCGTCTTTTCGCCGCCGCCCTCACCGCCGCTTCGATCCTTGCCCTGCCCGCAGCCGTGCATGCCACCGTTCTGGCTGCCCCGCATGCCCGCAACGTCGTCCTGGTCCACGGCGCCTTCGCCGACGCAAGCGGCTGGGACAAGGTCGCCGACATCCTGCGCCACAAGGGCTACCACGTCACCGAAGTCGCCAATCCCCTGACCTCCCTGGCCGACGACGTCGCCGCGACGCAAGCCGTGCTGAAGGCGCAAAAGGGCCCGACCGTCCTGGTCGGCCATTCCTGGGGCGGGGTCGTCATCGGCGAGGCCGGCAATGATCCTAAAGTGAAGTCCCTGGTCTATATCGCCGCCTTTGCCCCCGATGCCGGTGAAAGCATCGCCACCCTGTCGGCCGGTTCGGAACCGACCGAGGGCCTGAAGACCGTCCGCCCCGACGCCCGCGGCTACCTGTCGGTCGATCCGGCCGCTTATCCGACCGTCTTTGCCGGCGATGTGCCGCAGGCCGAAGCCGAGGCGATGGCCGCCAAGCAGATCCCGGTCAACAGCCAGGCCCTGGGCGCGGTGTCGCAGGTCGCCGCCTGGCACCTGAAACCGTCGTGGTACGCCATCTCGTCGGAAGACAAGATGATCGATCCCAAGGTCGAGGCCTTCTTCGCCCAGCGCATCAAGGCCACCACCGTCACCCTGAAGGCCAGCCACGCATCGATGGTGTCGCAGCCCCAGGCCGTCGCCGACCTGATCGAACAGGCCGCGCAGTAAGCAACAGAGTCTCCTCTCCCCGTAAAACGGGGAGAGGGTGGCCCGCAGAGCCGGGTGAGGGGCAAGCCGTCGCAGCCCCAAACCGTAACCTTCCCATTTGAAAGCCCCACCATGTCCAACTCCACTCCCACCACCTGGCTCAAAACCTATTATGCCTTGCGCGCCGGCGTCTCCATCGCCTGGGTCGCCGCCGCCTTCACGCTCGCCAAGGATACCCCCGTCGTCGATACCCTGTTGATCGCATATCCCGCCTGGGACGCTGTCGCCAACCTGATCGACGCCCGCCAGTCGGGCGGCCTGCGCGCCAATCCCAGCCAGGTCTTCAACGCCGCTGTCAGCGCCATCATAGCCGTCGCGGTCGCCGTCGCCCTGACCCACGACATGCACGCCGTCATCGCCGTCTTCGGCGCCTGGGCCGCCCTGTCGGGCATCCTGCAACTGATCACCGGCATCCGCCGCTGGAAGAGCGGCGGCCAGTGGGCCATGGTCCTGAGCGGCGCGCAGTCGACCCTGGCCGGCGGCTTCTTTATCAGCCTTGCCTTCAAGGCGGCCTTGCCGGGCATTACCGACATCGCCCCCTATGCCGGCTTCGGCGCCTTCTACTTCGCCATCTCGGCCATCTGGCTGCTGTTCAAGAAATCAGCTCAACCGGCATAGGTCAGGATAAAGCTGAACATGTCGGCATATTTGGCGATGGCCGCGTCCTTGCCGGCGGCGTGATGGCCCGAGGCATAGTCGACCCGCAGCAGGACCGGCTTGCCCGATCGGGTGGCGGCCTGCAGGCGGGCGGCGAACTTGCCCACCACCCACGGCTCGACGCGCGGATCGTTGGCGCCGGTGATGCACAGGACGGCGGGATATTTCACGCCGTCCTTCACATGATGGTACGAGTCCATCGCATACAGGGCGGGGAATTCGTCCTTTTTGGTGAAGGTGCCGAACTCGACATCATTGCCAGGACCATTGGCGGTCAGCTCGAACCGCAGGGTGTTGAACAGGCCGACCTCGCCGATACCGACGGCGAACAGGTCCGGGCGCTCGGTGATCGCCCGGCCGACCATGATACCGCCGGCCGATACACCCCAGATGGCCAGGTGCGCCGGCGCCGTCCAGCCGGTCTTGACCAGGTGCTCGGCGACATCGATGGCGTCGCGCCAGGTATTGGGCTTGGTCGCCTTGAAGCCGCCCAGGTGCCAGGCCTCGCCCTTCTCCCCCCCGCCGCGGACATGGGCATAGACAAGGATGCCGCCGGCGTCGAGAAAGGCCAGCATAGGCGACTGGAAGCCCGGATCTAGCATGGCCCCGTAGGCGCCGTAGGCCTCGATCAGGGTCGGGTTTTTCCCGGTTGCTTTAGTCGTTTTGGCGCGCAGCATCTCTACCGGCACCAGGGTGCCGTCGCGCGCCTTTACCTCCATGCGCGTCGTGGTATAGCGCGTCACATCGTAGGGCGGTTTGGGCGACAGGCCGCTGTCGGTGGCCTTGAGGTCACCCGTCGTCACCACGGTGACCGCAGGCCAGGCCAGCCCATCCATGCCGAACCAAGCGCCGTCACGCATCGGGCTGGTGACGATGCCCCAGACCGCGCCCTCGTACGGCAGGGCGACGTCTTCGATCTTTCCGGTGGCGAAGCTGTAGCGCTTCAGCGCCCCGACCAGGCCGCGCAGTTCGTGGATATAAAGTCCGTCCTTCGCCGCATAGGTCAGGTCGGCGACATAGGGCGTCTCGGGCACGACCACGACGCGGTTGGCAGGCGAAGGATCCGCCACCGGGACCTTGAAGACATGGCCGCGGCTGGCGCCGCCGCGCGCCAGGACATAGATGCTGTCGCCGACGATATTGGCGGCGACAAAATGATCCTCGGGCGCCGTGTCGCCGGGCAGGTCGTCGCGCGTACAGACCACCTGCCACGGGGTCTTGCCCAGCGACAGCTCGCTCAGCCTGGCGACATAGATGGCGCCCGGCGTATTGCCATTGATCATGTGCAGGGCCAGGACATGGTCCGATCCGGGAAAAGCGGCGAGCTTCGGCATGGAGATGTCGTAGAGCTCCGCCCCGCCCGGCCCCTCGCCCGAGGCAAAGACGCAGACATCGGTCGCCGGGTCGGTGCCGACCCGGTGCAGCCAGATGGCCGCGCCCTTGGAATAGTCGATGGCGCCGAAAACCGCGTCGGCGCGCAGGCGCTGATAGAGGAAACCGCTGGAGTCCGGCAGCCAGCCGCTCTGGCGCGAATTGATCTGCGTCACCAGGACATCCTGCATGGTGACGGTATCGAGGACGCGGGTGGCGGCGATCTCATTGCCGCCGGCATCGATACCATAAGCGATATAGCGCTCGTCGGGCGAGGCATCGCTATAGGTGATGCGCGCGGTCTGCCCCTTGATGGTAAAGGTGGCCGGATCCACCAGCAGCTTGCGGTCACCGCCGGCGATCGGCTGCGAATAGAGGCTGTAGCTCTGCTGGCCAGCGGCGCGGACAAACAGGTAGACGGTATTGGCGGTTACCTGGCGGACAAAGGCGTCGTTGAAATCGGCGGTATAGACGGCCAGGGCCTTGTGCATCGCGGCCTGGGGCGCAAGCGCGTCGAGCGCCGCGCGCGCATAGTCGCCCTGCCCTTTCAGCCAGGTCGTCCATTCGTCGCTCGGCGGCTTGGCCTCCATCCAGCGATAGGGATCGACCACCGTCTGGCCCCAGTAGGTATCGCTGACCGGCGCGACCCGGGCGACCGGCGGCTTATCGGGCGCTACCCTGGTGAACGAAAAGCTGGCAAATGCCGGTGTGGCGACACCCGCCGCCAGAGTGGACAACAGAAAAGTGCGGCGCGATGTCATGAATCCTCCCCGGAAAGGCGGGCAAGATGACACGGTTATCTGAAATCCGCCATAGGCTTGCCTCTGGCCGTCGGATAGTGTTCGATACTGGCAGAACCGGGGGATATTGCGCACCATGGATGCTACCGATCCGATTACTGCCCTGCACACTACCCTGTCGCGGCGCGAAACACCGGAAACGGTCGCCAGGCTGGTGCGCAAGGCCTTGCCGCCGGAGGCCCGCAGCCGGGCGCCCGCCCTCGACGTCGTCATCGGCGCATCGCGGCAGGACTATTTTGGCTGGTCATCCATGGCAACCGAGTTTCGCGCCCCGGACACGGCCGGCCGCCAGATGGCCAAGGCCTGCGAACTGGCCCACCTCTTCCTCGACGGGACCTTGCCGGAAAGCGACGATCCCGACGCACTCGACGTGCTGATCGACGCGTTCGACGCACTGATCGGCAAGACTCGCGGCCGGTCGAACTTCGCCGGCGACCGGATCGATCGCGCCCAGCGCAACGCCATGGGCTTGTCGCGCCGGCGCTATGCCAAACTCTTCCGGCTGGCAGGGCGACTGGAGGACAAGGCGGCGCGCATGCGCGAAGCCCAGGCCCGGCTCGACCTCGTCCTGATCGGCAAGGCGGCCCTGGCGCCGCGCCTGACGATCGAAGACCTGGGCGGGGACGCGTTGACTGCCGCCTTCATCGCCTATTATTCGGCACGTATGAAGCTGCGCAGTGAATTCACCGTCGCCGGCCAGCAAAAGCCGTTCGACCGGCTCAGCGCCGAACTGATCGTCCTGTGCGAAAACAATCCGGCAACGCGGTGGTGGGCTATTGCCCATGTCTTTCCCCATCCCAAGGTCCTGGGCCAGCTGAGCGAGACGGAGCGCGGCCGTCTGCTGGGAATCTGGTTCGACATCCTGCAGGGCCTGGCCGACCGGCTCGATGCCACGCGGTCACGCACCGACATCGATACCGAAACCATGATCGTCAAACGTGGCAACGATTCCAGCACCTGGAACATGTTGGCCGGCGCCTGGAACCAGGCGCGCGGCCACTGGATGGCCCTGGTCGAGGCCATGGAGATGGACGGCCTGTTCGACACCCTGCTGCCGGGCAAGGTCATGCGCCTGATGGCGGCCGACGTCGCCGCCTGGCATCGCAGCATCGGCCGCGACCTCCATCCGGACACGCGCGTCTGGCAGGCCCTGCCGCCGCCGTGGCGGGTCCTTACCGGCGAAGTCGCCTGTACCCGCGCCGATATCGAGGCCGCCTGCGCCACCCATGGCGTCGATCCGGTCATGAGTGGCTGGAGCGCGGCCCGCAGGCTGACGAAAATAGCCGAATTCCGTCCGACGCCGGAACTGGTCCACGGGGTCGCCGTAAGCAATCCTTACCTCGCCACCTGGCTGCGCAGCGTCGGCGCCTACAGCGGCAAGGGCCTGACAACGCCGCCCCTTGGATCCCAGCCGGATTGACAGATACGGCGCGTCCCGGCAGTCTGCCGGCGCTGCCCTGTAGCTCAGTGGAAGAGCGGCTGGCTCGGGACCGGCTGGACGCCGGTTCGAGCCCGGCCTGGGCAGTACTTTTCAGCACCTTGTCTTTGCGATATTGACAGCGAGCTTGGGCACAGTAACGTCATCCCGCTGTCCGGTAGCTCAGTGGAAGAGTCGTCGGCACTTACCCGACAGGACGCTGGTTCGAGCCCGGCCCGGACAGCACTCCTCAAAGCTTGCGTCGTACACGCCTTCCCGAAAAACCCGAGTACAAATCCGAAGCTGACCGTCCGGCACGGCTTTGGATATCAACTGTAAAATGCTGGCCATAGACACGGTCAACACCAAAACGCACTCTCAGTGCCTCAAAGCCATCGGTATAAGCCCCATGGCGCCGGCACAAGCCATCTAGGGCTTCCTTGTATAGGACAACCGCTTCTGACACGGCTGTTGACGCAACACCTTCGACAACCAAGCCATTAAGCAAATCGACAGTGAGATTGCCTTCCGGCGACGTTTCCGCGCAAGCGTAGACATGGATCTCATAGTGGCCGATCATCAGGCAAATACCTGAAGACAACGAATGTCCAATGTTGTGGGCGATCGACCTGAGCTCTCCGAATTTCATCTTACGCATCCCAGCAAGGTCAGGTTTCCTGCAGCCACGCCTTCTCCCGGCGCAGGTTATCCATCGCTGGCGCATCGAGATGGCGAAAAGCGTCCGTCAGGTAGATAGAACCCCGTGCCAGGGTTGGATCGAGAAACAGGTTCACCCGTCCCTGCCGGTAGGCGTCCTCGCCATAGACCGGAATATATTCGGCCATGACGCCGCGGGCGTAGCGCTCATAGACCGGCCAGGGCTGGCCGAGGATCGCCATGTCGAGATCGAGCAGCAGGTCGGTATCGGCGTCGCCCGTGCCCTGGTGTTTCTGCGTCGCAAGGATCATCTGCGCCGCCTTATCCAGCGGTTTATCCGGCACCAGACCGGCAAGCTTTTCGCGCAGGACATCCGCGCTCCGGGCCTCGTTGTCGAAACGCGCCGCGTCGTAGATGACATCGTGAAAGATTATGGCCAGGCAGACCATGTCCCGGTCGGCAAAGCTCAGCCCATCGGCGCCCTGCAGCATGGCGACGATATGGGTCAGGGTATGGTAGTGACGCGACGGTGCCCCATAGTTGCCGCGAAGGTCTTCGAGACACGAACGACTGACTGTGTCATCGAGCGACAGGGATCGCGCCAGATCGTTCCAGTAGCGGCTGAAAGCATCGTCGGACATGGCGGGGCTCACCTGGCCCTTGGCCGCAGCAGCGATATGGCAAAACGCACGGCAAACAGCAGGACCAGCACGACCACGGCAAAGGCCGGACGGGAGGCAAAGGCTTCGACGCTTGCAATCAGATGTGCCATGGTCCCATCCTGACGTCACACAGTGTCATACGTCAACCGGCATTACCCACGGCAGGCTCCGTCATGCGACCATATTTCCTTCTCCTGCTTGCCGCCCTGATGTCGATGGCCCCGCCGGCCGGCGCCAGGGACATCGTCCGGCAGGAGCGTACTGTAAAGGTCGGCGGTGTAACCGAGACCTGGCGGCTGGTATGGACCGGCACGCCAAAGGAGACCTGCGGCATTGACGACAGCGACGGCGCCATGACCTGCCCCTGCTATGGCATCGCCTACGGTGAAACCGGCGACCTGGCCCTGGTGCGCTCGCGCAACGGCAAGGAGGTCGAGCGCATCGACATGGCGGGGGTCTTTACCGCCGGCGGCGACCTGGATGGGCCGGAAAAACCGTTCCTGCAACGCTGGCCGACGCGCGAAAGCGACTGGAAATACCAGCCGCACGATCCGAAACTGGCCGCTGCCATCCGTAATCGTCCGATGACCGACGTCATGCCCCTGGCCGACTACGACCGCGACGGCCACGCCACTGAGTTCCTCGTCATGGTCGGCACGGTCGCCTGCGGTCACCACGGCTATGTCGCCGTCGGCGTGACACCCGGCAATGCCCATCTGCATATCCTGACGACGACCGAGCGGCCCGACCATCCCCTGGTCATGGACCTGCCGCAGTGGCAGGCCCTGGAAAAGGCCGCCGCCCCGGTCACCGTCACCTTCTGGGCGTGCGGCGACCACGGCAGTGATCAGCAGGATGATTTCATCCTGCATGCCGACAGGGGACGCATCCATGTCACCGAGCGCGAACTGTCCTGTCCGGAAGGCAGGACACAAACGCTGCTGGCGACACACCCCTGGGTCTCGGGCGAATAACTACTTCCAGTCGGCGGCATCGAAACTGTCTCCGGCGGCGCGCGCTCTGCCCCCTGCATCGCGCCAGCCGCACGTCCGGCAGGAAGACTTATCTGCATTTACGCCGGCTTCTGTTTTCCGCTATGCTATGGCGGGATATCGGGGAACCTTGGTGAGCGGCTATTTCCACATCATACGCCTGGTAGTCACGGGCGGATCGGTCGCGGCCTTTCTGCCACTACTTCTTGTCATGAGTATAACCACGCGCGACGCGATCTGGTATTATAATATGGATCGCCGTCAACGCGGCTTGGCTGAACTACCTGGCGGCACCCTTGGCTTCCGCGACGCAAGCTGGACAATACTGTCCTGTGCCCTGCCGCCCGATATGAGCAAGACAGCCCGCCACATGATCGTACGGAGCCGGGTATGGACAAGCGTGTTTTTCCTGAACCTCTTTATTTTCTTCGCGACTTTTGCCGTGTCGGCCGCCGCCTGCAACTGTCCTCCGATATTATGGTCTCGTTGGTTTTTGTGAAAACCCGCTGACCAAAAGAGTACGCCCTTATCGACCCAGATTGCCTTTGAACGGATTTCCCGTCATAGGACGCCATGCCCATACGCGCCTACAGCCTGCTGATCCTGACCGCCCTGATATGGGCCGGCAACAGCGTCGCCGGCAAGATCGGTGTCGGCCATATCGATCCGGTGCTGCTGACGACCTTTCGCTGGTGGGGGGCGGCCATCATTATCGTCACCCTGTCGCTGAAACATCTGAAGCAGGACTGGCCGGTTATCCGCCAGCACCTGCCGTTGCTGCTGGCCTATGGTGCTTCGGGCTTCTGCCTGTTCAACATGCTTCTCTACACGGCCTTGACCGAAACCAGCGTCATCAATGTCATGATCGAACAGGCCGGCATCCCGTTTACCATCTTTGTCGGCAACTTCCTGCTGTTCCGCACGCGTGCGACCTGGGCGCAACTGGCGGGATTTGCCCTTACCCTGATCGGCGTCATCATCACCGCCACCCATGGCGATGTCGGCCGATTGCTGCGGCTGCAGCTCAATATCGGCGATGCCCTGATGCTGCTGGCCGTCATCGTCTATGCCGGCTATTCGGTCTGCCTGAAATGGAAGCCGGCAGTCCACTGGCAAAGCCTGCTGGCCGTTCCGTGCATCGGCGCCGCCATTGCCTGCGTGCCCTTCCTGATCTGGAAATCCGCCACCCATCCGTTCGGCTGGCCCGATGCCACCGGCTGGGGCGTCACCGTCTACGCCACCGTCTTCGTCGCCCTGATCGCCTCGGCCACCTATATCGCCGGCATCGAGCTGATCGGCGCCAACCGCGCCGGTATCTTTATCAACCTGCTGCCCATCTTCGGTGTGGTGCTGTCGGTCATATTGCTGCACGAACCGCTGCACGGCTTTCATATACTGGCGCTCAGCCTGGTCTGCGCCGGCATCGTCCTGGCCGAATGGAGCCGGGCGCGTAAAGCCGCTTAAGCCGCCGCCCCCAGCAACTGCTTGCGCAGGGCCGGCTGAGACGTCTTGTCGCCCAGCCAGATGGCGAAGAAATGACTGGCAAAAGCCGGATCGTCGACACGCCCCAGCACCTTGCCCGACTGATAGAAGGCTGCGGCGCCATTGGCGTCACGCACGCCGGTGATGCAGGCGCCGGCGGTGACATCGGGGAAGATGGCGACCATCTGTTTGCCCCAGGCCGCCAGGGTGGCATCGTCGACGCCCTGACTGCGCATCTCGTCGACCCCGCTATGGGCGATATCGCTGCCATTGAGAGACCGCAGATAGGTCAGGCTTAGCGCAAACGGCTTGTCAGGGCTGTAATGGCCATAAGGGGCATAGAGGGTGGCGTCGAAGATCGGCATCAGGAAATAGACCATGCGGCCTGATCCGACTTTTTTCGCTGCCGGCACGATGTCGAGAGGATCTTCGGCATGAGCTGAGGCCGCAAAGACCATTGCCAGAGCGGACACAAGACAGGCGCGGCGGTTCATCGGCTACTCCGTTTTGCTCTTCCGGCGAATATTGAGATGATACGTATCGGGTCGATACCTGGATTGCTGCTTTGATGAACGCTTGCTTTTCAAGGCGGCGCGAAACGTTTAAAGCAGGGCATGATCAAAAAGATACGTGAAGACAAGGTCCGCTTCCCCAAGGGCCTGCCAGACGACAAGACCCTGCTCGAGGCGCTGCAGAGCCAGCGCGAAGTCGACATGTCCGACCTGGCCCGCATGTTCGGGCTGAAGGGCGACGACCGCCGCCTGCTGCGCCATCGTCTGAAGGCCCTGGCCGAATCCGGCCAGCTGGACCAGCATGGCCGTAAGACATTCAGCCCGCTGGGTGCCCTGCCCGATACCGGCGTCGCCGAGGTAATGGAACGCGACATCGACGGCGAACTGTGGGTCCAGTGGGGCAAGCCGGAATTTAAAGACCGCGAGGGCAAGTCTGCGCTCAAGCAGCGAAGCGGTAGCGCAAGTGACAAACCCGAGAGCAAGGCCGGCGCCCCGATGGCCCGCCTGGCGCCCCTGAAGAAATCCGTCCAGCAGACCCCGCCCAAGGTCGGTGACCGCATCTATGTCCGCTTCGAAAAAGTGTCGGACGGCTGGGTCGCGCACCTGATCAAGGTCCTCGACCAGGGCGCCCCGCGCATGGTCGGCGTGGTCCGCAAGGGCAAGCGCGGCGAGATCCGTCTCGACAGCGTCAACCGCAAGGAAAAGGACAGCTATGCCCTGACCGGGCCAGGCCTCGACTCGCTCGAAGACGGCGATGTCGTTGTGGCCGCGCCCGTCGGCGGCGTCCACAAATACGGCCCCAAACCCGCCCGCCTGGTCGAGGTCGTCGGTCGCGAGGACAGCCCGAAGATCGCCTCGGTCATGGCAATCCACAGCCATGGCCTGCCGACCGGCTTCCAGACATCTACCGAAGATGAAGCCAAGGCCGCCACCGCGCCGGGTCTCGGCAAGCGCACCGACCTGCGCGACCTGCCCTTCATCACCATCGACCCGGTCGACGCCAAGGACCATGACGACGCCGTCTACGCCCATGCCGACGACGATGCCGCCAATGCCGGCGGCTTTGTCGTCTGGGTGGCTATTGCCGACGTCGCCCACTATGTGACGCCGAAATCGAGCCTCGACCGCGACGCCCGCGACAAGGGCAATTCGACCTACTTCCCCGACCGGGTCGAGCCCATGCTGCCGCACGTCCTGTCGAGCGGCCTGTGCTCGCTGCAGGAAGGCGAGAACCGCGCGACCCTGGCCGTTCGCATGGTCTTCGACCGCGACGGCAAGAAGATCGACCATAAATTCGTCCGCGGCCTGCTGCGCTCCGCCGCCAAGCTGTCCTATGAGCAGGCGCAGGCGGCCATGGACGGCACTCCCGACGACAAGACGGGCCCGATTCTGGAAACCCTGCTGAAGCCCCTGTGGGCCGCCCATGCCTGTCTGACGCGCGGCCGCAATGCCCGTCAGCCCCTGCATATCAATTCGCCGGAGCGCCGCGTGCATCTCGACGCCGACGGCAATGTCATCAAGATCGAGCGTCGCGTCAGCCTGGACGCCATGCAACTCATCGAAGAGATGATGATCCAGGCCAATGTCAGCGCCGCCGAAACGCTTGAGAAGCACAAGACGCCGCTGATCTACCGCGTCCACGAAACGCCCAGCATGGAGAAGGTGCAGAACCTGGCCGACTTCCTCGGCACGCTCGGCATCCCATGGAACAAGGGCGAGCCGCCGCGCACCGAGCGCTTCAACGCCCTGCTCGACGGCGCCAAGGACGGGCCGAACGCCGAGATCATCAACGAGGTCGTCTTGCGCACCCAGATGCAGGCCCACTATTCGGCCGAGAATTTCGGCCACTTCGGCCTCAATCTCGACCGGTATGCTCACTTCACCTCGCCGATCCGCCGCTACGCCGACCTGGTCGTGCACCGCGCCCTGATCAAGGCGCTAAAACTGGGCGATGACGGCCTGACCGACTACGAGATCAAGACCCTGTCGGATACCGCCGAACATATCACCCAGACCGAACGGCGCTCGATGCAGGCCGAACGCGAATCGATCGAGCGCTACATCGCCGCCTATCTGCACGACAAGGTCGGCGCCACCTTTGCCGGTCGCATCACCGGGGTCACGCGCTTTGGCCTGTTCGTCAAGCTGGAGGACACCGGCGCCGACGGCATCGTGCCGGTCTCATCGCTGGGCAGTGACTACTATGTCCATGACGACGTCCAGCACGCCCTGATCGGCGAACGCACGGGCATGCGCTGGCGACTGGGGGCGACGGTCGAGGTCGAACTGGCCGAGGCCATGCCGATCACCGGCGGTCTGGTGTTCAAGATGCTGAGCGAGCCCGACGCCGGCGACCCCAATGCTCCGCGCCCGCGCCTGGGCATCCGCAAGAAGGTCGCCACGGGGTATCAGCCGCGCAGCGGCGGGCCGAAGAAGCCGGGCTTCCGCGACAAGGCCAGCGGCCCGAAGCACGGCGTCAAGAATGCGAAGAAAAAGAAGCGGTAGGTTTCTTGCGGCGTATCAACTCGTTCCCACCTGCCCCGTTCACGGGGAAGGTTTGGCGCCAGCAAAGGCATGCCTTGGCCGGCCATGATTGAGGCCTTCAGGCCGACGATGACGGACGGGGGGGCGGTAGGTGTTCCGAATTCCTGACGTGACAGTTCGCGGAAGCGACTGCGCTGCCCCTCCCACCATCCTTCGGATGGTCCCCCCTCCCCGCTCCGCAGGGCGGGCGGGAGCAGCCTGAACGATTTATTTCTACCTGAACGTATAGGTCTGGCTCAATATCTCCAGCGTTCCGCCCGAAGCCGTCATGACCAGCGTCTTGACCGGCCCGTCCATCTGCACCTCATGGCTTTCCATCAGTTGCGCGCCCGTCGTCGCGTCCTTGCGATAGAGATCGAAGCTGACCCGGTTGCCGGTCCAATGGATACGCACATCGAAAGTCTCGCCGGGTTTGGGCGCCCCGGCAATCGACTGGTTGCCACCGCCGTCGCCACGCGCCACACGGCCCAGCAGAGCGCTGTTCTGGCCGTCGAAGGCCAGGCTGGCCGTATCGGCCTCCCCGCCCGCCAGGGCCATCGCAAAGCCCGCCTGGCCGCAATTGGCCTGGGCGCAGGTGAATGTCGCCTGCAAACCGATCTTGCTGACCTGGTCGAGCGCATCGGAGCGCACGGTCGTACTCTTGCCGGCATCGGCGGCGATCTTGATGGCCGTATCGGACTGATATTGGCGCGGCGCCTCCTCGGCCATTGCCGAACCCGCCAGGCTGGCCACTATCACGACCGTCGCAATCATCCGCCGTATGCTACTCCTTCAACGCACACCCGCGCTGTAGCGTTCGAATGCGTCAGCAAAAGGACGTGCGACACGGCCGCGGCGCTGCGATTGTTAAAAAATCGCCGGACCTGCCGGATTCGCCATTGACTTATGTGCGTCCGTGAGTATTTTCCGCGCCTCGCAAATGATCGCGTACCCACTGTCGGGTTGCGCCCCGAACCGTTTTAAGGACTTTCGTCATGGCTAAGCCAGCTTCGATCAAGATCCGTCTGAATTCGACGGCTGACACAGGTTTCTTCTACGTCACGAAGAAGAACGCCCGCACCAAGACCGAGAAGATGGTCCTGAAGAAGTACGACCCGGTCGTTCGCAAGCACGTCGAATTCAAAGAAGGCAAGATCAAGTAGGATCTTTTCCTTTTTATCAAGACTGCCCATGAGCATCCCCCCCCCTCGCTCGTGGGCGTAACGGAAGCCGCGCCTTTGAGTCCCCCTATAACTCGGCGCGGCTTTTTCGTGTTTAGAACCGCCCCTGAAATCAGGGGCGGGGGACCGCACGAAGCGCGCCGCCCCTATCGGAGAAAATTAATCTCCGACGTACCCGCCGCGCGAGATGTGGTGGTGGGGTTTTACAACGCAGGCGCTTTAGCTTAGCGCTCGAACGATCATCACACGATATTTGAGCGCGTTGGTGCGGTGGGATTAACCCCACCCGGCGCTACGGCCCCATGGCTTGCGAAGGCTATACCTTCGCTACGCCAAACCCCTGAAATCAGGGGAGGTTTAGGCCGCAGCCCGAACCACAACCCGGTTGCGGCCCGACGATTTGGCCTCATAGACCCCCTCGTCCGCCCGCTTTAGCAGGGCTTCCGGCGAATCGCCGACGCCGCGGGACGTCGCCACGCCTACCGAGACCGTCACATCCAGCTTGCGGCCATCGGCCAGGACGAAGGGCGAGCCGGCCACCTGCGAACGCACCCGTTCAGCGATATGCGCGGCATCATCGGCCTCGGTTTCCGGCATCAGAACGACAAATTCCTCACCGCCCAGCCGACACGGCATGTCAATCGCGCGGACGTTCAGGCCCAGGCGCCGGGCGAATTCCTTCAGGACCTCGTCGCCGGCATCGTGGCCGTAGGTGTCGTTGACCTTCTTGAAGAAGTCGATATCGAGCAGCAGTACCGACAGGGCCGGACCGCCCTTGAAATGGCGCGCCATGGCCAGATTGAGCTGGTGATCGAGGAAGCGGCGATTGTTCAGCCCCGTCAGCGCATCGGTCACCGCCAGCTCCAGGCTGCGGTCGAGCGAGGTGCGCAGGAAGTCGCTGTAGCGCTTGCGGCGGATCTGGGTGCGGGCGCGCGCCAGCAGTTCCTGCATGTCGAGCGGCTTGGGAGTCACATCGTTGACGCCGAGTTCCAGCGCCTTGAGCAGCAGCTTGCGATCGTCGCTGTTGACGATAGCCAGGATCGGACGCTGGCGTGTCGCCTCGTTGGAACGCAGTTGCGCCACCCAGCGCAGGGGATCGAAGGTCTTGGCCGTCAGGTTGAGCACGACCAGGTCGACGCGGCCGGCGGCGATGCGCAGGCCCTCGGCCGGATCGGTAACGTAAGCGCAGCGATGGTCGCGACCGAGTTGCAGCATCAGCCGTTCGGCCTGGCGCTCATTGTCGTCGAGAATCAGCACATTGCCGGTGGCGGAAATCTGGCGCTGATACAGGTCGTCGGGCGCAAGACCGGCCCGGCGCGAAGTGGCCTCACGCAGGCGAATATCGTCGACCATCTGCTTGAGGCGGACCAGGGCCTGCAGGCGCGCCACCAGCATGACGTCGTCGACCGGCTTGGTCATAAAGTCGTCGGCGCCGGCTTCGAGACCGGACAGGCGATCGTCGCGACCGTCGAGCGCCGTCAGCAGTATAATGGGGATATGGCGGGTGTCGGCATGGTCTTTCAACTGCCGGCAGACCTCGTAGCCGTCGATGCCGGGCATCATGACGTCGAGCAGGATGATGTCCGGCTGGGCGTCGACCGCCAGGCGAATGGCCGCATGACCGTCTGACGCAGTCAGGACCTCATAATAATCAGCCTCCAGCTTGGCTTGCAGGAGGCGGACATTGGCAGGGATATCGTCGACGATCAGGACGCGGGCGGTCATGACTTCTCCGAGATGTTCTTAACCGAGCCGATCTTAACCAAGATAGCGGCGGACGGTTTCCAGGAAATGGGTGACCGAGATGGGCTTGGAAATATAGGCTTCGCAACCACCGTCGCGAATACGTTCCTCGTCGCCCTTCATGGCGAAGGCGGTCACCGCCACCACCGGAATGTGCGACAGCTCATCGTCTTCCTTCAGCCACTTGGTGACTTCGAGACCGGAAATTTCGGGCAGCTGGATATCCATGAGAATCAGGTCGGGGCGATGCTGGCGGGCAAGCGTCAGAGCCGACAGGCCTTCACCGGTCTGAAGCGTCTCATAGCCCTGCGCATCCAGCAGGTCATGGAACAACTTCATATTCAGCTCGTTGTCCTCGACAATGAGGACTTTCTTGTTGGTCATATCGACAACCTTGGGCCCCGAGAACATTTAATCGCCACCTTTTATCCCCCGCGTCGGTACCCAGAAAGTGGCTTGCACTATCTGGCACGCGGACCTGTGTCTTGTCGAATCGGCTGGGGTGCCGGATTCGCCGCCTTACCCGAGAAGGTGTACGCGAACAGTCTTAAGGTGAGGTGAAAGGGAAGCTAACAAGAGGTAAAAATTGCCGGGCGAAAAGCTTAGCAAAACGTTAGTATATAAGGCTTTTTTACGTTTATTAGCCCCCTGTTAACCGGGGTGTTGCAGACGCCGCGACTCGGCCGTTTTTTGACCTTCAATCGAGCCATGGATCGGCTATAAAGCGTCCATCTGCCGCGATGTCCGCGGCGCGTTTTTCAAAGAGAGAAATCATCATGTCGAACAGCGAAGAGCGCCTGAAGACCCTCGGTCTGGTCCTGCCGACGCCGGCCTCCCCCGTCGCCAACTATGTGCCCTTCGTGCGCACTGGCAACCATGTTCACATTTCGGGCCAGCTGTCCAACGATGGTAATGGCCGCATCAAGGGCACGCTGGGCGTCGACGTCACGCTGGAGGAAGGCGTCGAAGCGGCGCGTCTCAGCGGCCTTAACCTGCTGGCCCAGATGAAGGCGGCCGCCGGCGGCGATCTCGACAATGTCGTCCGCGTCATCAAGCTCAACGCCTTCGTCCAGGCCGGCCCTGACTTTTACGATATCCCGGCCGTCATCAATGGCTGTTCCGACCTGATGGTCGCCGTGCTCGGCGATGCCGGCCGTCATGCCCGCTCTGCCGTCGGCATGTACAAGATCCCGATGGGCTTCGCCGTCGAGATCGATGCCCAGATCGAAGTCACCGATCGCCGGTAGGCCCAATACGTCATCAACCGCTTAGTGTGGTTGCTGACGAAGGACACGTTGCCTCCATACACTTAGAGTGCAGCACGTGATTGACTCGTACCTAATCCGGTTGCAGGCTCAAGCACCTGCATCCGGAGTATATAGCGTATGACCGTCGACGACGCCCATCCGCCGCGCGGCGAGAAGTCCTTTTTCGGTCATCCGTTCGGCCTCTTTTACCTGGTCTTCGCCGAGGCCTTCGAACGCTTTTCCTATTATGGCATGCGTGCCCTGCTGACCCTGTACCTGGCGCAGCAGCTCCTGCTTCCCGGTCATGTCGAGCATGTCGCGGGGCTCGCCGCCTTTCGCGGTGTGATCGAACACTTTACCGGCGCCCTCACCGTCCCGGCCCTGGCCTCGATCATCGTCGGTTTCTATGGCCTGACCTACCTGACACCCCTGGCGGGCGGTTTTATCGCCGACCGCTGGCTGGGCCGGCGCACCACCGTCACCATCGGCGCCATCGTTGTCGCCTTCGGCCATTTCCTGATGGTGTTCGAACAGACCTTCCTGCCGGCCATGGCCTGCATCCTCGTCGGCATCGGCTGCTTCAAGGGCAATATCTCCAGCCAGGTCGGCGCCCTCTACGGCCCCGACGACGTTCGCCGCGGCACCGCCTTCCAGATCTTCTATCTCGTCTTCGACATCGCCGTCATCGTAGCGCCGATCGTCTGCGGCACGCTGGGCCAGAAAATCGCCTGGCACTGGGGGTTCGGCGCCGCCGGCGTCAGCATGCTGCTGGGCCTGGTCGTCTATCTCAGCGGCGCGAAATATCTGCCTGCGGAGGCACCGCGCAAAGCAATCGATCGCGCCGTGCAAGAGAAGCTGTCGGGCAGGGACTGGCAGAAGATCGCCGTCCTGCTGCTGATCCTGCCCCTGCTCGGCGCCAGCCTGCTGATGAATATGCAGATCTTCAACAACTACCTGACCTGGGGCAATGACAGTTTCAACCTGGTCTTTTTCGGCCAGGCCGTGCCGTCAAGCTGGCTGGTCTCGCTCGACGCCATCATGGGCATGGTCTTCCTGTCCGCCGGCATCGCATTCTGGCGATGGTGGGCGACAAAGCGCCCGGAGCCCGACGAGATGACCAAGATCGCCTTCGCCGGCATCTTCGCTGCGGCGGCACCACTGGCGTTGGCAGCAGCGGCCATGACGGTCACACCCGGGCATAAGGCGTCGTTATGGTGGGCCATCCTGTTCGAAGTCCTCAACAGCATCGCGTTCGCCCATCTTGTCCCGGTCGGTCTCGCTCTGTTCGCGCGCGTCGCCCCGCCCCAGGTCAATGGCAGCATGATCGGCATCTATATGCTGAGCTTCTTTTTCGCCGATGCCGGCGCCGGCGCGATCGGCAGTTTGCTGGGACGGCTTGGGGCGGTGAACTTCTGGCTGCTGCACGCCGCCATTGTCGGCGCCGCGACGATAGGGCTATTTATTGTCTGGCGGGTCTTCGGCAAATTGCTGGCGCCGGTTAAGGTGTGAGTGTTTAATCGGCGCAACTGGAAATACGGGCGGAGGTTACCATATGACGGACACCATGCCCCCTCAGACCGCCACACACCTCTCCGTCAGCCTGCACAATGCCATCGGCGAAATCGGCGAGGCCGCCTGGGAGGCGGTCCGCCCCGACGCCAATCCGTTCACCTCGTATGCTTATCTCGAGGCGCTGGAGCGCACCGGATGCGTCGGCGATCGCAGCGGCTGGCAGGTCAGTCATCTCGCCCTCAGCGACGAAGCCGGCACAATCCAGGGCGTACTTCCGCTTTACGTTAAATATCATTCCATGGGTGAATATGTCTTCGACCATGCCTGGGCGCGCGCCTACGAACAGGCTGGCGGCGACTATTACCCCAAGCTGCTCAGCGCCTCGCCCTTCACGCCGGTGACCGGTGCGCGCCTGCTGGCAAAAACGCCCGAGGTCCGCCGCGCCCTGGTCGAGGCGGCGGTGCGCGTCTGCGACGGCAATAAACTCAGCGGCCTGCACGTCAATTTTCCGTCCGAGGACGACTGGAAGCTGATGGGCGACAGCGGGCTGCTGATGCGCCAGGACCAGCAGTTCTGGTTCGAAAATACCGGCTACGCCACCTTCGACGATTTCCTGGCTCAGCTGTCGTCCAACCGGCGCAAGGTCATTCGCCGCGAACGCCGCGATGTCCAGGCAGCCCTCACCTTCCGTACCCTGACCGGCTCAGATATCGGTGAAGCCGATCTCGATGCCATGTACGACTTCATCGCCGACACCTACGCCCGCAAGTGGGGCAATGGCACGCCCTATCTGACGCGCGCCTTCTTTTCGGTGATAGCCGGGCGCATGCGCGACCAGGTCGTCCTCGTCTTCGCCTATGACGGCAACCAGCCCGTCGCCGGCGCCATAAATTTTATCGGCGGCGATACCCTCTATGGCCGGCAGTGGGGCGCCACGGTCGAAGTCCCCTTCCTGCATTTCGAGGTCTGCTATTACCAGGCCATCGACTTTGCCATCGCACGCGGCCTGAAGCGCGTCGAGGCAGGAACGCAAGGCGAGCACAAGCTGTCGCGCGGCTACCTTCCCAATCCCGTATATTCGGCGCACTATATCCGTGATGCCCGCCTGCGCAAACCGGTTGCCGACTACCTGGCGCGCGAACGCGAGGCTGTTCAGGAGCAGATGGAGATGCTGGAGGACGCCGCCTCACCGTTCAAGAAGGGGTAAGAGGATGGCCGCTGAAAGCCATCGGTGATACGATCGCGGACATACCGAGGATGAAATCCCATGGAAACGCCGCGCTATACCAGCTACTCCGCCTTCTTCGACTATTACCTCAGCGAACACGACCGGCCGCTGACACGCACCCTGCACTATATCGGTTCGACCTGCGGCATTGCCGCCCTGGTGCTGACCGTCATCACGCATAATCCGGTGTGGATCTTCGCAGGCCTGGCGGCGGGCTACGGGTTTGCCTGGGTCGGGCACTTTTTCGTCGAACACAACAGGCCCCCGACCTTTCGTTATCCGCTGTGGTCCTTCATGGGCGACTACCACATGTTTTTCCTGTTCCTGACCGGGCAACTTGCCAAACGGCGCCGGCGGGGTTGACGCGCGCGGCGCATCCTCCTAAGCGAGCTCCTGTTTTCCACAGGAGACTGCCGTGCATCTGTTCGCCTTTGCCGCCGTCTGTCTTGGCATGGCCCTGACGCCCGGTCCCCAACATGATCTACCTCGTGTCGCGGTCGATCAGCCAGGGGCGAACCGCCGGCTATGTCTCGATGGCGGGCACCTTCTGCGGCTTTATCATCTATATGCTGCTGGCCGTGTTCGGCATCACCGCCATGCTGATGGCCGTGCCGTTTGCCTACGACGCCCTGCGCATCGGCGGCGCCCTCTATCTGCTGTTTCTGGCCTGGCAGGCCGTCAAGCCCGGCGGCAAGGCCGTGTTCGATGTCCGCGAACTGCCCAAGGACAGCCCGGCAAAGCTGTTCAGCATGGGCTTCCTGACCAATTTGCTCAATCCCAAGGCGGCCGTGCTGTATCTGAGCCTGCTGCCGCAGTTCATCGATCCGAAGGCCGGCAATGTGCTGGGGCAATTGCTGCTGCTGGGCGTGACACAGATCTGCGTCAGCATGACGGTCAATGGCAGCTTTATCTATGCCGGCGGCGCCGTGGCGAAGTTCCTGGGCACGCGCCCGTCGTGGATCAAGGCCCAGCGCTGGCTGATGGCGACGGTGCTGGGCGGCCTGGCGGTCAAGCTGCTGGCCGAAGGGCGGCGGTAAAAAGAACGCCTCATTCAAGGGGAAGTTCTTGTTAGAGCTTGTTCTACAGGCTCCGGAACCAGGTCTCGATGCTGCGCGCCTGCGCCTTCATGCTGTCGGCGCGTTGGGCAGCCTCTTCGTCGCGGCCCCAGGTCTCGGCCTGGAAGTCCTCGCCGATGCGCGACGCGGCAAACGCGTCTTCGCCGCTCAGGCGCTCGCACCACACGGCCAGAGCAAGAACCACCGAACCGAACAAAGGGATAGCCGACATCAGGCCGGCGCGCTCCCACGGCGTGGTGCCATGGATCAATGCCGTCAGCACCGTGACGGTCTGCGCGGGCTGCGCCTGGTGGACCAGGGTACGGTTCTGCTGAAAATCCAGACCGAGGTCGCTGCGTGCCCAGGCCAGCAGCGGCAACCAGGCCTCATTCTCACGGGCGATCAGGGCCGCCGGATATTCCGACGGATAACAGACCAGGTCGGTCTCGGCATAACGCAGGACCTCGGTGACGGTTTCACTTAAAACCTCGTCCATGCGATCTACGGCGGCAAAGCCCAGGCGCGTCAGCGGCATGTCTTCGTAACGGACATGGTCGACCACCGCCGCCCATTCCGCTGCGATCCGGTTTGCCAGGTCCCCGGTCGGCGCGATCAGGACATGGCCCTGCGGCGTCTTGACGGCCCGGCCGTCGAGATGGATCTCGAAACCATCTGCGGTCGCCGTGGTCGTGGCGTCTTTCCAGAAACGGCGCGGACGCGTGCCGATCTGATCGACGTTTTTGGCGGGCGGCTGGGCGGTATAGGTCATGATATCGGCACTTTAAGCAGGAACAGGGGTGAAGGCGTCAAGCGCCGTCTTCAATGCGTCGAAGCTGTGAACGATCTGGTCGGCGCCGGCCAGTTGCAGTTCCTCGACCGTATGGAAGCCCCACGAGACGCCGATCGTCCGGACGCCGGCATTACGGCCCATGGTCATGTCGTGCGCCGTATCGCCGATCATCACCGTCCGATGGCTGTCTATGCCCAGATCGTGCATATTGCGCTGGAGCATATGCGGGTGCGGCTTGGACGGGCCATCATCAGCACAGAAGGTGACATCGAACAGGGGCCGCCAACCGTGCAGGTCGAGATTACGCTCGACGCCGCGGCGCGACTGCCCCGTCGCCATGCCCAGCAGCCAGCCCTCGGCCTTCAGCGCCAGCAAAGTGTCGGCGGCGCCGGGATAGAGGGCCTCATGGAAGTCGGCATGGCCGTGGAAACGGACAAAGGCTTCCTTGAATTCATGGACATAGGCGTCGAGTTGCGCAGGCGTCAGTTCCGGTCGCATAGTGTGCAGGGCGCTGGCCAGCGACATGCCGACAATCGCCCGAACCTCGTCATAGGTCGGCGGCGAAATCCCCACCATCGAGGCAGCTTCGACAGCCGCGCGGAAGATCGACGACCGGCTGTCGATCAACGTGCCGTCAACGTCCCAAACCGCGAGCTTTTGTTGCCCGCTCAGGTGCCGCAAGGATGCACTATCCGCTGACATCAACGGCGGCTCTTCTTTTTCATATTGGCAAACGGATCGGCCTCGGCGTCGTAGGGCTCGAAGCCGAAACGATCGAAGCCGGCCTTGATGACCGGGTCGAGCGGCGCCTCGACGATCAGCGTGCCCTGCGTCGGGTGCGGCAGCTCGATGCGGCGGTGGTGCAGTTGCAGGCCCAGGCCTTCGGACAGGGCGCGGCTGGCGTCGTCGCCGTATTTCGGATCGCCGAGGATCGAGTGCCCCATGGCCTGCATGTGCGCGCGCAGCTGGTGCGTGCGGCCGGTATGCGGACGCAGGCCCATCCACGACACGCGCGGGCCCGCGCGGCCGATGGTGACGTATTCGGTCTCTGCCTGTTCGGCGCCCGGCTCCTTCGGATCGGCGACCTGGACGATCTCGCGGTCGTGGAAGCCCTTCTTGATCAGGGGCACGTCGATATAGCCCTCTTCCGGCTTGGGATTGCCGACCACCAGGGCCCAGTAGGTCTTCAGCGCCCGGCGCTTGGCAAACGCACCCGACAGGCGGGCAGCGGCCGACGGCGACTTGCCAAGCAGCAGGACGCCCGAGGTATCACGGTCGAGGCGATGCACAAGGCGCGGGCGCTCCAGTCCTTCGCCCCAGGCCGACAGCAGGCGGTCGACGTGGTTCTTGGTCTTGGTGCCGCCTTGAACGGCCAGGCCCGACGGCTTGTTGATGGCGATGACGTCCTCGTCTTCATAAAGGACCAGCGAGCGGGCGTATTTGATTTCCTGCGGGCTGAGCGTGGCCCGTTCGCGCTTCTGCTGGTCTTCGCTCGGCGCTTCGGGCAGCGGCGGCACGCGGACGGTCTGGCCCGTCGCCAGGCGCGTATCGGCCTTGACGCGGCCGCCGTCGACCCGGACCTGGCCCGAGCGCAGCAGCTTGTTCAGCACGACGTGGTTGATGTGCGGCCAGCGGCGCTTGAAGAAGCGGTCGACGCGGATGCCGTCCTCGCCGTCGGTGATATAGAGGGTTTTGACTTCATTGCTCATGCGGCAACCTTGCGGAAAAAGGCCATGCCCAGGGCAACGGCAGCGACGGCCAGCGCGGCCGAAAGGGCGGCATAGGCGGCCGCCATGAGATAGTGACGACGCTCTAGCATAAATACGGTTTCGAGCGAAAATGAGGAGAAGGTGGTATAGCCGCCCAGGACGCCGACACCCAGCAACAGGCGCAGGCGTTCACTGTCGAACGGACCGAAGGACACGCCTTTCAGCGGCCCGAGCAGCAGTCCCATCAACACGCCCATGGCCAGGCCGCCCGAGATATTGGCGATAAAGGTGCCGGCCGGCCATTCCGTCGCCGGCCACAACTGGCGCGCGCCGAGCGCCACGCCATAGCGGGCAATGGAGCCGAAAGCCCCACCCAGCAAAACAAGCAGTATATTCAACATGCGCAGGCTAATACGCCTCTTGGCCCCGCCGCGATAGTCCTCTAAGCTTTGTAAACCGCGAAAAAGACCACAGGAATCGCCTGAAATGACCCTTAAGCCTGCCTACGATCCTGCCAACATCTTCGCGAAGATCCTTAATGGCGATATCCCGAGCGCGAAAGTCTATGAAGACGACCGCACGCTCAGTTTCATGGACGCCTTCCCGCAGTCGCCGGGCCATACCCTGGTCATCCCCAAGGCCGACGCCTGCAACCTGTTCGATATTGCGCCCGACGACCTGGCCGACCTGATCGTCAAGACGCAGACAGTGGCCCGCGCCGTGCGCGATGCCCTGCAGCCGGACGGTATCCGCATCATCCAGTTCAATGGCGAGGCCGCCGGCCAGACCGTCTACCATATCCACTTCCATATCATCCCGCTGTGGGCCGATTCCGACCTCAAGGCGCACGCGTCCGGCGGCATGGCCAAGATGGACGATCTCAGGGAAACGGCTGCCAAGATCGCGGCGAAGCTTTAGCAAAAAAGAGACCCCTCCGCCGCCTTCGGCGGCACCTCCCCATCTTGCGATGGGGCGGAGGGAGGTTATTCACGCTACCTCCGCCCTATTCCGAAGGAATGGGGAGGTTTGGCGCCAGCGAAAGTATAGCTTTCGCAAGCCATGGGCGCAGCCGACGGAGGGGTCTCTTTGTCTTGAATCAATAAAAACACCTTTGTCCCTTGTCCCCTTTCGCCCATCGGCTTAAGCGAAGGGCTCTGTTAGCTCGATCCCGGGGGTTCCCATGTTCTTCGTCCTTCGCCATGGCCAGACCGACTGGAACCGTGAAGCCCGCCTGCAGGGCTCGACCGACATCCCGCTGAATACCATCGGCCGCGAGCAGGCGAAAACAGCCGGCGAGGTCCTGCTGGGCCAGGGCATCGACCTGATCGTCGCCAGCCCCCTGTCGCGCGCCCTGGAAACGGCGCAGATCGTCGGCGCCCGCCTTGGCCTGGAGCCCATCATCGATCCGCGCCTGATCGAGCGCAATTTCGGCCGTTTCGAAGGCATGACCATCGACGAGGTCCAGTTGCACCGCAAGGAAATGCGCAGCTTCATGAATCCGGTCGCCGATGTCGACGGCAAGCATTATCCCGACAATGCCGAGCCCCTGCCCGCCGTCATCGACCGCGTCTTCGCCTGCGTCAACGATCACCGCGCCGGAAAGAAGGCCCTGTTCGTCTGCCACGGTATCCCGTTCCGCGCCATTTCCCGCAAGTTTCTCAATGACATGTATTCCAGCCCTAATGCGGCGCCCGTGCGCTTCGACGAGGATGGCGACGGCTGGAAGATGGTGGCGCTCGATCCCGACAATGCCCCGATCCAGCAGATCTACAACGCCCAGACGACCATGGGCCAGATATAAAATTTGCTCCGGACACGGATAATGCACTGAAATATAACAGCATTTTTTGATATAATTAAGCTATAATTCAGCACTGCCCGGGTAAACAGCGGGGTGACGGGCGCAAGTTTCGCCTGAAACTTGGTTTGCCGAAGGCAGTTTCATGCAGAATGCGTTGCGCATTATCGACATTACCGATCGTATTGATCCGATATCGCCGGATCGGACCAATGCCGATGTCTACGACATGTTCAGCGACAATGCCGACCTGATGGTCCTGGCGGTCGCCGATCGCAGCGGCCACGTCCGCGGCCTGGTCGAACGGCACGACTTCAATCTCAAGATGGCGGCGCAATACGGCCGCGCCCTGTTCGGCAACAAACCCGTCACCACCATGATGGACATGGCGCCGCTGATGGTCGAGGTCGACACGCCGCTGCACGACTTTACCACGGCGACCCTGCGCGAACGCCCCTCCGAACTGATGCGCGGCTTCATCGCCACGCGCGACGGCCGCTACGAGGGCGTCGGCACCTCCCTGTCGGTCCTGACCGCCATCAGCCTTGATCTGCAGCGCAGCCTGGAACAGCAGCGCACGCTCAGCGACACCCTGATGCGGCTGGGCACGGAGGCTCAGCGCAGCCAGGCCTTCCTCAACATGGTCATCCAGAACATTCCGGCCATGCTGTTCGTCAAGAACGCCACCGACCAGCGCTTCGTCCTGCTCAACCATGCCGCCGAATCCGTCCTGGGTGTCCGCAGCGAAGACGTCATCGGCAAGACCACCCACGGTGTCTTCCCGGCAGAAATGGCCGCCACCTTCGAAGCCTATGACCGTCGCGCCCTGCAAAGCGAAGGCACGATCGTCTTCGAGGAAGACCATTTCACCGACCGCAATGGCACCGAGTGCATCGTACAATTGACCAAGACGGTATTGCGCAAACCGTCCGGCGAAGCCGACTGCATCATTACACTTGCCACC
This sequence comes from Asticcacaulis sp., assembly GCA_965246725.1. Lineage (GTDB taxonomy): Bacteria > Pseudomonadota > Alphaproteobacteria > Caulobacterales > Caulobacteraceae > Asticcacaulis. Next base: position 799,154 of record CBDFFG010000007.1, on the reverse strand, counting down.
GACATGACGCGGCAGAAGCAGGCCGAGGCGCAGATCGCCCAGCTTGCCCACTATGACCCGCTGACCGGCCTGGCCAACCGCACCCTGTTTGCCCGCGACATGGAACGGACCTTGAGCCGCGGCCAGCGTAATAACCGCATGACCGCGCTGATGTGCCTCGATCTCGACCGCTTCAAGGCGGTCAATGATAGCTACGGCCACATGGCCGGCGACCAGTTGCTGATCGAGGTGGCCCAGCGTCTGCGCAAATGCGTGCGCAAGGGCGACATCATCGCCCGCATGGGCGGAGACGAATTCGCCATCATCCAGGAGATCCACAACGGCGACGATGCCCGCCACCTGGCGGAGCGCATCGTCGAGGCCATGAAGGCACCCTTCCTGATCAACGACACCCGCGTCGAGATCGGCGTCAGTATCGGTATCGCCATGGCGCCGACCGACGGCCTGGACGCCCACAACCTGTTCTCGCGCGCTGACATGGCCCTGTACCGCGTCAAGGGTGATGGCAAGAACGGCTGGTGCTTCTATCAACCCGAAATGGACGAACAGTTCCATCGTCGTCTGGCCCTGGAAAACGACCTGAAGACGGCGCTGAAGACCGGCCAGTTCGAGCTCTTCTTCCAGCCCCTGCTCAATCTCGACAGCGGCGACATCGTCTCGTTCGAGACCCTGATCCGCTGGCGCCACCCGGAGCGCGGCCTGGTGCCGCCGGTCGAATTCATCCCCGTGGCCGAGGAAACCGGCCTGATCGGGCCGATGGGCGAATGGATCCTCAAGACCGCCTGCATGACCGCGGCAGCCTGGCCGCAGCCGTGGCGGGTCGCCGTCAACATCTCGCCGGTGCAGTTCCGCCACAAGTCGCTGGTCGGCCTCGTCAAGAAGGCCCTGGCGCAGTCGGGCCTCGACCCGCGCCGCCTGGAACTGGAGATCACCGAAAGCGTCATCCTGACCGATGAGCGCCATAACCTGGCCCTGCTCAACGAGATCCGCGCCATGGGCGTGCGTATCGCCATGGACGATTTCGGCACCGGCTATTCGTCGCTCAGCTATCTGCGCACCTTCCCGTTCGACAAGATCAAGATCGACCAGTCGTTTATCCGCGACCTGCCGCACGACCGTAACGCCCTGTCGATCGTTCGCGCCATCACCGAGATGGCCCAGTCCCTGGGTGTGTCGATCACTGCCGAGGGTGTCGAGACCGAAGAGCAGATGGCCGCCCTGCGCGATCTCAACTGCCGCGAGGCGCAGGGCTACCTGATCGGCCGCCCCTCCCCCGACATCACACCCTACAATGCCTGGTCGGGCGGCAATCTACGGCAAGCATAGGCATCGACTATTTATCGCTAAGGTCAATAGAATCCGGGCTCCTCCCCCATTCAGGAACGGCCCATGACCAACGATAATACGACGAAGGATGTCCTCATCGCCCGGCTCGTCAAGGCGGGCGAACTGGAGGTCGCCGGCGCGCCGGACGCGGAAATCGCGCAGTATTTCGACACGGAAAAATTCCGCTTCCACGGGCCCGATGGCCCTCCGGCCGACTATGCCGGCCTGAGCGCCTATTTCGCCTCTCTGCGCGATGCGTTCGACGACCGGTCGATACGGCGCGGCATCATGGTCGTCGAGGGCAATCGCGTGGCATGCCAGACATGGATCGAGGGCACCTTCGCCAGGGACTTTACGATGTCGCCGGTCGGGCTCCTGCCACCCAATGGCGCCCGGGTGACCTTCGCCCTGATCAACCTCTTCACCTTCGACGACCAGGGCCGCATCGTCGAGGAGATCATCCAGACGGATAACCGCAGCGTGCTGCGGCAACTGGGCGCCGAGGGCAGATAATCAGGCGGCCGCCTTCTGCGACAAACCCAGGCCTGCAAAGATCTCGAGCGACTTGATGCGGGCGTCGATGCCGTGGATCGGCATGGAGACGATCAGTTCGTCGGCTTCGGTCTGGGCGAGGAAGCTCGACAGGCGGCGCTCGACCGTCGCCTTCGCGCCGACCATGGCGAAGCGCAGCATATGGTCAATCATAGCCATCTCGTCGGGCGTCAGATTGGCGACGGCGTCGTAGTCGGGCTTGGGGAACGGCACGCGGACATTGCGGCGCAGATTGGCGAACGACTGCTGCATCGAGGTGTAGAGGAATTCGGCTTCCGCATCGGTGTCGGCGGCGACGCCCATGACACCGACCATGGTGTGGGGCTTTTGCAGGGTTTCCGACGGCTTGAACTGGGTGCGGTAGATGTGCAGGGCCTCGAACAGGAGCTCGGGCGCAAAGTGCGAGGCAAAGGCATAAGGCAGGCCCAGCGCCGCCGCCAGTTGCGCGCTGTAGAGGCTGGACCCCAGCAGCCAGATCGGCACATTGGCGTTCATGCCCGGCACGGCCAGCAGGCGCTGGTTCTCGCCAGGCTCAGCGAAATAGGCCTGCAGTTCCATAATGTCCTGCGGGAAGCTCTCGACGCCGGCCTCCTGGTTGCGGCGCAGGGCCCGCGCCGTCATCATGTCGGTGCCGGGCGCGCGGCCAAGCCCCAGATCGACGCGACCGGGGAACAGGGCTTCCAAGGTACCGAACTGCTCGGCAATCACCAAAGGCGAATGGTTGGGCAGCATGATGCCGCCGGAGCCGATACGGATGGTTTTCGTCGCCTGGCCGACATGGCCGATAACGATCGATGTGGCGGCCGAGGCGATAGCCGGCATGCCGTGGTGCTCGGCCAGCCAGTAGCGGTGATATCCGTTGGCCTCCGCCGCCTGGGCCATGCGCGCCGAATTGGCCAGGGCATCGGAGACCGTGCTCCCCTCTGAAATCTGCGACAGGTCGAGGATGGAGAACGGGATCATGGGAGGCCTCATAAGCGGATTTCCAGGGTGAACGCCCTGGCAAGGGCGACCGCCCGCCGCCGCTTATGCGGCGAGCCTGCGCGGCCTATGAGCGCTAATGTAGGCGTCTCGGTTACGATTGGAAGAGAGCGGTGCGTGTTTAAGTAAGAAATGGGGGTCCGCAGGTTAACGCAGATTTTCGCAGATTATTTCCGAGCAGGTTGCGCCGCAGGCGCTTTGAGCTACCAAAACTTGTAAGGCGCTCTCGCGCAGTAAGGTTTTACGTCGACCAGAGTCACAAACATAAAATCAATGTGCAAATCTGCGCTGATCTGCGGAGCACCCCTTCCTTTCACGCCATTTCACCGAAGCTTTCGAATATGCGCTTCGCATTGGCCAGGCCGTCGGGCGCCAGGAAGGCATCCATACTTTGCTGTGAAGCCGTTGCCGGTTCGACCACGCGAACGAACATCTCCGCCTCATAGATCCTGACGCCCTCGCGCCAGTCAGGGCAGGCAATGGCGGCGGCCAGTTCGACGGCATCGAGCATGGCATTGTTGACGCCTTCGCCGGCGAAGGGCGACATCAGATGGGCGGCGTCGCCCAGCAGGGTCACACCCGGCCGGTGATCCCAGCCAAAGCCGATCGGCAGGACATATAGCGGCCGCACGGCAATGGCTTCGGCCTGGCGGATAAAACCAAGCAGGGATTCGGACCAACTGGGGAAGTGCGCCACCAGGGCCTCAACCGACAGGTCGAAATCCCGCCAGCTATTCTCCGGCAGCGGCAGGCCAAGATAGACGCAGATCCGGCCATGGGCATTGCGCTGCGCCACTATGGTGCGGCCATCGCCGAGCGCGAAGATCTTGCCGTGGCCGACCAGGCGCGCCAGGCCCGGATGGCGCCGGTCGGCATCGTGCAGGCTCAGTTCGACCATGCAGAAACCGCTGTAGGTCGGGACGACGTCGGAGACCAGTGCCCGGGTGCGCGACCAGGCGCCCTCGGCCCCGACCACAAGGTCGAAAACGGCATCGCCGACGCGGAAGGTGCCGTCTGGCAAGGCGGTGACCGTAACCTTCTGTCCCCAGCGCACGACGCCGTCATCCAGTGCGCGCAACAACAGGGCGCGCAGTTCGGCCCGGTCGATCTCCGGTCGGGTACCATGGCCGCCATCTGCATCGGTATAGACGCAGGCGCCGTCACGATCATAGAGGCGGACCTCCTGATCCTCCGGCCGAGCCACTTTCGCGAAGGCCTCCATCAGGCCGGCCTCGCGCAGGGCCCGCAGGCCCGACTCGTCGTGCAGGTCCAGCGATCCGCCCTGGGACCGGGCATCGGGCGCCGTATCGGCCTCGAAGACGGTTGCTGTTAGGCTCCGGATTTGCAGCAGGCGGGCAAGGGTCAGGCCGCCGGGACCGCCGCCGATAATGGCGATACGTGGCGATGGGGTGAGAGAAACTTGCGTCATGGGAAAACCTCCGCTAAATAATATAGGCACCTATATATATTTATATAGGCACCTATGCAAATGGAGTCTTGTATGTTCGACGACGCTTTCTTTGCCCGGCCGGCACACCTGATCAATCGCGCCGCCAAGCTGATGACGCGACTGGGGGAAGAGGTCGTGCGTCCACACGGCTTCAGCATCGGTCAGTTGCCGGTACTGGGCGCTTTGTCGCGCAATGCCGCCCTGTCGCAAAAGGTGCTGGCCGAAGGCGCGAAGATCGAACAGCCGAGCATGGCGCAGATGCTGGCGCGCATGGAGCGCGATGGCCTGATCGTGCGGACCGCCGATCCGACGGACAAGCGCAGCAGCCTGGTGTCTTTGACGGATGATGCCCGCAGCCGTCTGCCGGCCATGATGGCGGACATGGTGCGCGGCGGCGAAGCGGCCATGGCCGGTTTGAGCGCGGAGGACATCGCCACCCTGCGGCGGTTGTTGCAGGTGGTTATCGCCAATCTGGAGGCGATGGAGGGTGAGGGTTGAGACGCAACGTGTTTGCGTCTCAACCCTCACCACACCATGTCGCCGGCCTGGACAGGTTTGCCTTCACTCCCCTGCGTGGGCGCGGCCCCCTTTGAATAAGGGAGCGGTTCTTACCACGCATACCTTGCGCTGACCGTTCCGCCGGTCGAACCGTCCAGGCCCTGCATCTTCGCGTCGAGCGAGGCCCGGAGCGACCAGCGCTGGCCGGCCGTCCAGATGCCGCTGACCGAACCGCCAAGCGTGCGGTAATTGCCCGACATCTGGCTGTCGACAGAGGCCTTGAGCGACCACTGCTTGCCGGCGCTCCACACGCCGCTGAGCTGGACCGCCGCAGCATCGGCGTCGGTCGGCACCGAGGTGCGGGTGATCAGCAGGGACGGCAATTCGGCGAAGCTGCGCGCGACATTGCGATCGGTGTCGAGATCGTGCAGCCAGGCGACGCGCAGTTGCGGCGCGAAGACACCGCCACCCGAGGTCGCCCAGCGGCCGTCGAGCTGGACGCCCAGCGACACCGGCACCGAGACCAGGGTTCGGCTATGGAAGGTGATGGCGCTGTTCTGGACATTGACCGCCGTCAGGGCGCCGTCCTGTCCGGCCAGGGTGCCGGCGTCCGCCGCCTGCCCGATCAGCAGGGTTTCGGTCGCCGATGTCTGGCGCACCAGTATCGGCTCGAGGGCAACAAAGGGCACGACATGCCCCTGCGCGCCGAGCGCCATCGGATAGCCGGCTTCGATACGGCCGCCGAAGGTGGTGCTGCGGATCGGCACCGCGCCGGCCATGGAGACCTGCAGCGTGCCGAGGTCGCGCATGAAACGCGTCGTGCCCACACCGGCAAGGCCGGTGGCCGAGACATAGCCTCCGCCGACATGGCCGAGGCCATACAGGCTAAGGGCATATTGCGCGCCATGGGCATGGGTGTCGGGCAATGCCAAATCGGCATCGGTATCGAGATAGCTGAAGGCTGCACCGATCAGGATCGCCCGGGCAGTCAGGTCCTTGTCGATACCGACCGTCATGCCGGCGAGACGGCTGTCGAGGCCGCTGCCGCGACCGCTCCACGATGCCGTCGTTGCCCAGATACCGGATACCAGGCCAGGTGCCGCCATGCTGGACGACGGTGTCTGCAGGCGCCACACATCGAGGCGATCGGTGACTGCCTGCACAGAACGCTGACCGGCGGCCAGGGCCATTTTCGGCACGATGGTGACGCCACCGGCGCCGAGGGTCCTGTAGGCCTGTTCCAGGCGCGGGGCGCTGTCGAGGCCGACCAGGTAGGCGGTGATCCGGCGCGACAGTAGCGAGCCGCCGTGTTCCTGGATCTTGCCGAGGACGTTGCCGATTTCCGATCCGGCGCCGCTCAGGCCGTCGGGCGTGAAGTTGTTGTTGGAGACCAGGCTCAGCTTGCCGTCCGTATTGGACAGGGCATAGTTGACGATAGCGCTTTTGACGGTGGTCAACTGGAGCCCGTCGGTATTGAGGCCGCCCGCGGCCGAGACGATGTCGGCCAGGGTGAAGCTGCCGGGCTTGACCGCCCCGCCGTTCACCGTGGAAATGTCCAGCTTGCCGGCCAGGGCCGAGGTGCCGCCGAAGACGAAGCTGTCCGACTTGCCGGTCAGCTGGTCGATGCGGACCGACAGGGCGCCGGTCGCTGACTGGCTGTAGGCGCCGGTAATGGTCACCGCCCCCACCCCGGCCCCGCTGGCCAGGATGCCGTCGTTGCGGAAAGCGCCGCCGCTGCCGAGATCGATCTTCGATCCGGACTCGATGGAGCCGCCGGCCAGGTTATGCAGCTGGTTGGCAACGCCGTCGGCCAGGGCCAGGCTGCCGGTCAGAGTGCCGCCGTTGGCAATGGTCGTCGCGCCGGACAGGCTCCTGATCACCGTATCGCCGGCGCCGCCCAGGGTGCCGAGAGCGCCCTGGTTGTTGATCTCGGTGACAGGCGAGTCGAGCAGCAGGGCGTTGCCGCCTGCCCCGCCGATGACGCTGGCGCCGGCTTCGATATTGATGACCGGATCGGTCGAGCTGTGACCATAGATGGCGGTCGTGCCCGCCGTCTTGGTCGTGATCGAGACGCCCGACTTGACGTTGATGGTGACCAGCCCGGCCGTGCCGCCGGAATTGGCGTTGATCTGGTGCGGGCCGGTATTGTCGAGGACCACCCCACCGCCGCCGGCGACGGACTGGGCCAGGACGCCATAGGCGCCCTTCCCGGTCGTGGTGATCGAGGCATTGACATTGACTGTGACGGCGCCGGAATTCGATGCCTTGCCCTTGACGGTCGTCGTGGCGATGGCGCCGCCGGTCGACACGACCGTCCCGCCGCCGCCGCCGACGCTTTGCGCCAGGATGCCGATGGCGTTGTCGCCGGTGGTCGAGATAGCCGCATTGCTGGTAACGGTCACGGCGCCGGCATTGGCCGCCGCGGTTCCGCCCAGGGTGGCATTGGCGCCGGCGATGGCAAGACCGCCGCCGCTGCCGATGCTCTGGGCGACGATGCCGATGGCGCCATAACCCGAGGTGGAGATGGCAGAGCTGCTGGTGACGTTGACGGCGTCGGCCGTCCCGTCCAGGGCGCCGCCCAGCGCTGCCGTGGCGACGCCAACCTGGCTGAGCCCGCCGCCGCCGGTGATCGACTGCGCCACCAGGCCGTAGGCAAAGTCGCCGCCCGTGGTGATCTTGCCGGAGGTCAGGGTGACATTGACTCCGACATTGCCCGCGCCGCCGCCGCCGGTGGAGCCCAGGGTCATCTTGCCCGAAAGGGCCGTCGCCGACGAGGTGACCAGGCTGGCCAGGCCACCGCCGCTGGATATGCTCTGGGCCAACACGCCGACCGCCCGGTTACCGGAGGTCGTGACCGAGGCCGAGCCATTGAGATTGACGCCGACGCCGATACCCGAGCCGTTCGTCACACCCAGTTGACCGCTGATGCTGCCGCCGCTCTGGCTGCCGCCCTGGTCGGTGAAGCTGGCCACACCACCGCCGGCGCCGATCGACTGGGCTAGCAGGGCGACCGCATTGGCCCCGCCGGTCGAGATGTCGGCTGTATAGCTTACCGAGACGAGACGGGAATCGCCGTTGACGCCGTTGGCGCCGCTCAGGGACAACGAGCCATTGAGCGAACCGGTCGAGCCGCTGATACGGCTGGCGGCACCGAGGCCACCGCCGCCGGCGATCGACTGGGCAACCAGACCGTATGCGCCTGCACCTGTCGTACCGATGCTGCCATTGCTGTTGACCGTGACCGTACCGCCGGCCTGCCCACCACCGGCGGCGCCCCCGACCGCCAGGCCGATATTGCCATTGCCGCCATTGGCCGAGGTCGCGCTCGACGCGCCGGCCAGACCGCCGCCGCCGCCGACCGACTGGGCCAGCAGGCCATAGGCCAGGGCGCCGGAGGTCCTGATCGCACCGGCATTGGCCAGGGTGACTGCGCCGCCCGTGCCGCCATTGCCGCCGGTTCCGCCCAGCGAAGCGCCGACCGCATAGGCGCCGCCATCGGCATTGCTGGAGCTGGAGCCACCGGCCCCGCCGCCGCCGCCGACCGACTGCGCCAATATGGCCGTCGCCTGGTCGCCCGACGTCGTTACCCCGTCGGCGTTCGACACTTCGACCGCCGCGCCCGAACCCCCGCTGCCAGCCGAACCCCCAAGGCTCAGGCCGACGGCAACGCCGCTCGCGGCTGAAGAATCCGAGCCGTCCTTGCTCTTGGTGACCGAAGCGTCGCCACTGCCCGAGCCGGCTTTCACCGCCGAGCTGGATGCCCCGCCATTGCCGCCACCGCCGCCGACCGACTGGGCAAAGATGCCATAGGACAGGGCGCCAGCAGTGGTGATGGTGCCGCCGGCGATGGCCGTGCCGCAGTGGCTGTTGCTCAGGGCGCCGCAGACCTGGACCAGGCCGCCCGCGCCACCGCCGCTGCCCGAGCCGCCGAGGCTGAAGGCGACCGAGTTGGAACCACCGGAACCGACGGTCGAACTGGACGAGCCGCCATTACCACCGCCGCCGCCGATCGACTGGGCGAAGATACCTGCCGAATTGGCGCCGTATGTCGTCAGCGAAGCGTCGGCCTGGAAGACCTGGGTGATACCGCCGGCGCCCGCACCGCCGCCATTGCCGCCGAGCGACAGGGCGACGCTCGACTTGCCGCCGGTGGTGTTGCTGCTGCTCGATCCGCCGTTGCCGCCGCCACCGCCGACCGACTGGGCGAAGATCGCCGCCGAATTGGCACTGGCCGAAGGCGTGGTGGAGTTGCCCGTGGTGATCGATGCGAGGTTGGACACCGCCACCGTATTGCCGGCACTGCCGGACCCGCCGGCGCCACCGATGCTCATGCCGACGGCAAAGCCGTTGTCGACGCCGGACTGGCCTTGGCCGCCGGTCGAGTTGCGGCCGGCGCTGGCCGAGTTGCCGGTGCTGCCCGAGGTGCCGCTCGCCGCGCCCTGCCGGGTGCTGGCGCTGGTCGATTTCGACGATCCGCCGCTCGATTCCGCCGCGCTCGCCGCACTGGTCGAGGCGCCGCCATTGCCGCCGCCGCCGCCCACCGACTGGGCGAAGATGCCCGCCGAATTGCCGGCCAGGGTCGTGATCCGACCCGCGTTGAAGACGGAAACCGTGCCGGTCGTGCCGCCGCTGCCGCCCGAACCGCCGAGGCCGAGGCTGACCGCCGTGCTGCCGCCCGAGGTCGCCGAGCTGGACGAAGAGCCGCCGTTGCCGCCGCCGCCGCCGACCGACTGGGCGAAGATGCCGGTCGATTGTACGCCGCTGGTGGTGATGGCGTTGCGGCTGGTCACTGCGACCGTGCTGCTGCTGCCGCCGACACCACCCGCACCGCCCAGGCTGATGGCGCCGGAATAGTTGCCGCCGGCGGAATTGGCGCTGCTGGAGCCGCCATTGCCGCCGCCACCACCGACCGACTGGGCGTAGATGCCGGCGGACAGGTCGCCGCTGGTGGTGATGGTATCGGAGGTCTCGACGGTGACCGCAGCGCCGCTACCGCCGGCGCCCGCTGCGCCGCCGATGCTGAGCGAAGCGGCGGCGCCATTGTCGCCCTTGCCGCTGCTGCCGGACGAACCGGACGGGGCCATCTGGGCCGCGTTGGAGACCACGGCGCCGGTATTGGTTTGCTTGGCGAAGCCGGTGCCGGTGTAGGAGGCAGCGCCCCCGTTTGCCGCGCCGCCCTTCTGGCCGGTCGCCGCGGCGATCGAGGCGCCGCCATTGCCGCCGCCACCGCCGACCGACTGGGCAAAGATGCCGTTCGATTGCGCGCCGTGCGTGGTCAGGGTACCACCATCCTCGACGACCAGGACGGCACCACCATTACCGCCGCCGGCGCCGTAGCCGCCGATCGATACGGCGGCTGCATACTTGTTGCTCGAGGCGTCACCTTCGGACCATCCGCCATTGCCGCCGCCGCCGCCGACCGACTGGGCGTACACTGCCGATGCCTGGTTGCCGTAGGTGGTGACCGTCGGCGCCGACCACGGCATGACGGCCGCGCCGGCCACCGGCTGGTCGGTCAGGCCGCGCAGGGATCCGTCGGTCAGGTAATGCTGGGTCGCCCCGATCAGGTCGCCGCCGAACGCCGCCTTGATGTCGGGATAGTTGGCCAGGTATTGTTCGGCGTTAAAGCCGTCCGTTATCCGGCCTTCGGGAATGCCGCTGCTGTAATAGTGCTGGGTGGCCGAAGCCGGATCATTGCGGAAGACGCGCGTCAGGTCGGAAAAAGTGGCGGCATATTCATAAGGATTGAAATTGACCGTGACCGCGCCGCCATTGCCGCCCGCGCCGCCACCGCCGCCGATCGAGATGGAAACCGACGCCGTGCCGGAAATGGCATTGGTATAGGCCGAGCCGCCATTGCCGCCGCTGCCGCCGACGGACTGGGCCAGGACGCCGATCGACTGGTCGCCGCTGCCCGCGGCGCCCGGCGCCACGGCGGCGCCGGTCGTTATAGTACCCATGTGGTTGACATTGACCGCGCCGGCATCGCCGCCGGCAGCCCCTGCGCCACCGATGGCCACCGACCCGGCGACCGAGGTGCCGCCGCTGGTGGCCGAGCTGGCGCTGAAGGCCATCGAATTGCCGCCGTTGCCGCCACCGCCGCCGATCGACTGGGCGATAATGCCCGCCGACGCCAGCCCCTTGGTGGTGATACCGCCGCTGCTGTTGACAGTGACGGCCTTGCCGACCTGGCCGCTGCCGCCGGCGCCACCCTTGGCTGCCGCGACGCCCACCGAGACGTCCGAGCCCGGAACCCCGACGGCCAGGGCGCCGGCGAAGGCCGAACCGCCATTGCCGCCGCTGCCGCCGATCGATTGCGCGATAATACCGGCCGAACGGTCGCCCCTGGTCGAAATCAGGCTGGCGGCCGTTACACGGACCAGGCCGGCGCTGTTACCGTTACCGCCGGAACCACCTATGCCGACCGAACCGGCGGCGATACCCGCACCGCTGAGGCTGCCGCTGAAACCGCCGCTGCCGCCATTGCCGCCGATCGACTGGGCCAGGATACCCGTGGACAGGCTGCCGTCGGTCGAGATGGCCTGAACCGTGTCGACACTGGTGTCGAATGCGTGGCCGCCCGTGCCGCCGGAGCCGCCCAGCGACACATTGGCTGAGGCCAGCCCGCCTATGCCGCCCGAGAAGGCCCAGCCGCCATTGCCGCCGCTGCCGCCGATCGACTGCGCCAGGATGCCGTTGGCCTGGTTGCCCCTGGTCGAGACCGACTTAGTCACATCGCTGAGGGAGACGGTCACCGTACCGGCGGATCCGCCATTGCCACCGTCGCCACCGACCGCAGCGGTCAGGGCGCCGCCGCCGCCGTAACCGCCCGAGGCCGCGAAGCCGCCGCTGCCGCCATGCCCCCCCAGGCTCTGCGCCACGATGGCCGAGGACAGATCGCCCATGACGGTGGTGCTGTTCGATTGTTTGACCGTGACATTGCTCGATGCCCCGCCATTGCCGCCATTGCCGCCGACCGATACCGAGGCCGCGACCGACGAGCTCATGCCGCCGGCGACCGAGAAGCCGCCGCTGCCGCCATTGCCGCCGATAGACTGGGCCAGGATACCCGAGGACAACATGCCGTTGGTCGAGACGGCCTGGGCCGAATCGATGCTGACCGTGCTGGCGCGGCCGCCATTGCCGCCGGCGCCGCCGAGTGAAACGCTGGCCGCGGCGATGCCGCCGGCTGACGCCGAGAAGGCCCAGCCACCGCTGCCGCCGCTGCCGCCGATCGATTGGGCTTCAATACCGATCGACTGGCTGCCCTGGGTCGAAACGACCTTGGTCGCGTCGGCCAGGCTGACCGTAACGGCGCCCGCCGTCCCGCCATTGCCGCCATTACCGCCGACCGCGGCGCTTAGACCCGCCGAGCCGCCGTAGCTGCCGGCAACCGTGAAGCCGCCCGTGCCGCCATGGCCGCCCAGGCTTTGGGCCGTGATGCCCGCCGACAGGTCGCCGGTGACGCGGGTGCTGCCCGACTGGCTGACCGAAACCGCGTCGGCCCTGCCGCCATTACCGCCATTGCCGCCGATCGAAGCGGAGGCCGCCGCGGCCAGGCTGAGGCTGCCGGAGACGGCGAAACCGCCACTGCCGCCCGAACCGCCGATCGATTGCGCCAGGATGCCGCCGGCATTGCCGGTGGTGGCCGCCCTGACGGTGATGTCTCCCGTATTGGTCACGCTGACCGTGCTGGCCGTGCCGCCATTGCCACCCGAGCCGCCGAGGCCGACACTGGCAGCAAGGACACCGCTATAACTGCCGGACACGGCGAAACCGCCACTGCCGCCACCGCCGCCGATCGACTGCGCCTGCAGGGCCGCCGCCCCGCCGCCGGTGGTGGTCAGGGCGCCACCGTTCTGGACCACAACATTGTGGGATACGCCACCGCCACCGCCACCGCCGCCGATACTGTTGGAGCTTGCCAGGACGGAGGAAAGCGAGCCGGAAACGGCGTATCCGCCATTGCCGCCGCCGCCGCCGATCGACTGCGCCAGGATGGCGTTGGAGCCGTAGCCACCGGTGGTGATGGCCGCCGGCCCATAGGCCGCCGTTCCGCCGACCTGGTTGGCATTGCCGGTTTCATTGAAGACATAGACCGAACCGCCCTGGCCGCCGCCGCCACCATGGCCGCCGACGGCAAGGGCGAACGAGGAGATAAAGCCGGCCGAGACGCTGAGGGAAGATCCGCCCTTGCCACCGCCGCCGCCGATGGACTGGGCGAACAGGCCTTGCGCAAAATTGCCCTGGGTGGTGATCGATCCGCCCGGATTTTCGACCGTTACCGTCGATCCCGAACCGCCGGCCCCGCCGGTGCCGCCGATACCGATAGCGATGGCGGCGCTGTAGGCCAGGGAGGCGTCGATCGCCGTACCGCCGGTCCCGCCGCCGCCGCCGATCGATTGCGCCAGTACGCCGCCCGAATTCATGCCCTGGGTGGTGATCGACGCCCCGCCCGTGCTGGCAAAGACGTCGCCGCCATTGCCGCCATTACCGCCGGAGCCGCCCATGCCGAGCGAGAAGGCGCCACCGAAGCTTGCCGACAGCGCTACGGCATAGCCGCCGCTGCCGCCGCCACCGCCGATGGATTGCGCCATGATGCCGGCAGAGTCCTGCCCGGCCGTCGACAGGATCTTGCCGGTCGCCGGCGTGGTGATGGGCGTGCGGTAACGACAGGCGCTGTTGCCTGTGGACACCGTGCTGAAGCTGCTGCAGTTGACGGTGACCGTGGCGCCATTGCCGCCGCCGCCGCCCGAGCCGCCGTGGGCGATCGAGGTCGCTTCGCCGAAGAAGGAGGTCGCCATGGCCAGGGCGCCGCCGGCATTGCCGCCGCCGCCGCCGATCGACTGGGCGAAGATGTCGGCCGAACTGATCTCGACTGTGCGGATCGAGCCGCTGTTGAGAACACCGATCTCCCCGCCATTGCCGCCGCCGCCACCGCTGCCGCCGGTGGCGTGGGCCGAGCCGCCGAAGATCGATCGCGACTTGGCCTTGGCATAGCCGCCGGTGCCGCCGCCGCCGCCGACCGACTGGGCGAAGATACCGAAGGCGCCGCCGGCGCTGTCGTCGTTATTGGCGATGTTTTCCTGGCCGGGGATGCAGGCATGGCCGGTGCAGATGTCGCCGCTGTTCTCGGCGGCGACCGTACCGCCATTGCCGCCGTCGCCGCCGCTGCCGCCGATAGCGACCGAGCGCCGTCCGCTGGCGGTCGCGAAACCGCCGCGGCCACCGCCCCCGCCCACCGATTGCGCGAACATGCCGACCGAGGACGAGCCATAGATGTTGATCGCCGCGCTGTTGGTGACGACCACGAAGCCGCCATCGCCCGCCGAGCCGCCACTGGCGCCCAGGGCGTGCAGACCCGCCGCGCCGCCGGCGTCACCGCCGCCGCCGCCGACCGATTGCGCCGCAATGCCGGCAATGCTGGTCGGGTTGCAATTGGCGCCCCCCCCGTCGGGGCAGTCGCCGACCGCGCCGCCGCCGACCGTCAGGGCGCCGTGATTGTAGATGCCAACGAAGCCGCCATTGCCGCCGAAACCGCCGCCGCCGCCATAACCGTTGACATTGGTGCCGGCATCGCCGCCAAAACCGCCGATCGACTGGGCGACGATGGCCATGCCGCCATTGGTGCGGATGGCCGCATTGTTGGTGATGGAGATATTGCCGCCGGCGCCGCCGGGAAGGCCGCTGCCGCCCACCGATCCCTTGTTGCCATTGTGTGCTTCGCCGCCCTGGCCGCCCTGGCCGCCGGCGCTTTGCACGACGATGCCGAAGGCGGTCGAACCGCCGATGATGTTCATCCCGACATTGTTGACCAGGGTGACATTGCCACCATTGCCAGCCGCGCCGCCATTGCCGCCGTCATAGCCCTTGTAGGTGGCATAACCGCCATTGCCGCCATTGCCGCCGTAGCTGTAGCCGAGGATGCCGGTATTGCTGACGGTATAGCCGCCCGCAGGGGCGTTGGCGCTCGGATTGATGGTCAGCGACACCGAGCCGCCATTGCCACCATTGCCGCCATTGCCGCCGTTATAGACGCAACCGCCATCAAAAGGGTCGCTGCCGCCCTGCCCGCCATTACCGCCGCGGCTGCCAATGATGGCGACATCGCCGTTGTAGGTCGCGGTCGGGCTCGATGGTGCATAGGTCAGGGGCGCATCGTACCGGTCCGGGCCCTGCCCGCCATTGCCTCCCGATGTGGTCCCGCAACGGGTGTGTTTTCCCTGATTGTCCAGGCCCGGCGCGCCCGCGCCGCCCTGCTGCTGGTCGAAGGCCCACGGGTTGGCGTGCGTCACGACGACCTGGGCCTGGGTGCCACCGGCTGCGAGCGCCAGGGCGATAACGCCGGAGCTGGCTGCCCCGCGCAAACGTGAAGCAATGGGGCTGCGCCCGGTTACACGCTTCACGGCCTTGAGGTCGCCCACACGGTTCGTCATTACTGCACCCTGTTTCTGCCGCAGTCATGCGGCTACGCCCTGATCGCGTTTTGCGATCTGCCGGCGTGTGACTGCATCGTCGCAATGCATCCAAACGGAGCTTTACCGGCGCGACATCAGTCGGCCCAAATATTGCCACACAGGGTTAATTTAGCGTTGAGCATGTCCATTAGTGTACGTTTCGCCGTGGCAATCAGGTACCGGGCACGAGGCGCAGCGATATTCTCCCCCATAACGTGCAGGTCTTGTCATTCGCGCGCTGCCCCCGTAATGTCGGACCAGACCGGGCTCAAGCGTTTTTCCCGGTCCGTCGCGGGGGCGAAATGTCTGTAAAATCGAAGATGTACCAGTCGGTGGCCATAATGGCGCTGGCCTGTGGCCTGGTCTTTGGCGTGGCGGGCCGCGCCATGGCCGGCGACGCCCTGCTCTATGCCCCTGCCCCGGCATGGGTAAAGCCGATCAGCCTCGGCGCCGCCGATCCGGCGCAGAAGGACGCCCCCGCCCAGGTCTTGCTGGAAAGCTTCCAGAGCGACTTCACACCCGACGGCGACAGCTTCTACAGCGAGCTTGCCCTGCGCATCCAGACCCCGGCCGGTCTGTCCATGGCCCAGCCCTCGGTTGCCTGGAACCCGCAGACAGACACGGTGACGGTGCACAAGGTCCAGATCCTGCGCGGCGACAAGGTCATCGACCTGCTGGCCGGCGGCAAGACCTTTACCGTCGTCCGCCGCGAGACCAATCTCGAACAGTCGATGCTGGACGGCGTGTTGACGGGTATCCTGCAACCCGAGGATCTCCAGGTCGGAGACATCCTGGTCTACGCCATGACGCGCAAGCGCCAGGACCCGATCGTCAAGGGCCATTCCGAGGCCCTGTTCGCCAATTCCGCACAGGTTCCGATCGGCCGTTTCCATGTCCGCACCCAATGGGAGGGCGGAAAGTCAGTCCAGTGGCGCGCCAGCAGCGACCTGCCCGCCGCCGCGGTGACCAGGACGGCGGATGGCGGCAGCTACAGCCTGGACATTCCCCACGCCCTTCGTCCCGACGTCCCGGAAGGCGCGCCCGACCGTTTCGGCCAGGTCGCCTATGTCGAGTTTTCGCAGTTCGGATCGTGGGGCGAAATCGCCACCCTGATGGCGCCCCTCTACGACAAGGCGTCGCATCTCGGCCCGGACTCGGTCGTCAAGGCCGAGGCGGCGAAGATCCGTGCCGCCGGCAGCGACCCCAAGATCCAGGCCGCCGCAGCCCTGCGCCTGGTCGAGGATCAGGTGCGTTATGTCTTCATCGGCCTCGATCAGGGCGGTTATGTCCCGGCCGATGCCGACGTTACCTGGACGCGGCGCTTCGGCGACTGCAAAGGCAAGACCACCCTGTTGTTGGCCCTGCTGCATGAGCTGAACATCGAGGCCGAGCCGGCCCTGGTCAGTACGCAGATGGGCGATGGCCTCGACACGCATTTGCCCCTGCTGGAAATGTTCGACCACGTCATCGTGCGCGCCACCATAGCCGGCAAGGTCTACTGGCTGGACGGCACACGGTCCAACGATCGCGATCTCGACAGCATCGCCGTCCCCAACTTCCATTACGCCCTGCCGGTGAAGATGGCCGGTGCGCAGCTTGAAGCCCTTAAACCCGCCCCTCTCGACAAGCCGTCGCAGGAACTGCGGGTCAAGCTCGATGCCTCGGCCGGCCTCGACGTGCCGGCCCGCGCCCACCTGGAACAAACCCTGCGCGGCGACGATGCCATCGCCATGCGGCTGGCGCTGGAGGCCCTGCCCGCCGACCAGCGCGACAAGAACCTGCGCGCCTACTGGAAAAGCGATTATGACTGGATCGAGCCGCAGAAGGTGAGTGCCACCTTCGACGCGGTAACGGGTGACGAGGTGCTGACCATGGACGGCGTCGCCACCATGGCCTGGACGGCCGACGGCGGCACGCGCACCTGGCGCTACGAGACCGACGGCACACGGGTCGGCTGGGGCTACGAGACGACGCGCACCGGCGGCGGCCATATCGATGCCCCGATCAAGATCATGTTCCCCGCCTACTACCATAACCGCGAAGAGATCATCCTGCCCAAGGGCGGAAAGGGCTTCACCGTCGATGGCGACACGGTCGACAAGACAATGGGCGGCGCCGACTTCAAACGCAGCTGGACGCTCGCCAATGGCGTCCTGACCATAGACAGCTCCAAGCGCGCCCTGGTGCCGGAAATCTCCTATGCCGACCAGTTGGCCGCGGCGCCGGTCCTGACCGCCATGTACAAGAAGCCCGTCCTGCTGGTGGCGCCCGCCGCCTACAAGGCGGACATGGTCACCGACGCCAAGACGCCCGGCGACACGACAAAAAGCGCCGACGACCTGGCCGACGAAGCCGGCCAGTATTTCACCCATCAGAAATACGATCTGGCGCTTGGCCGTTTCAACCAGGCCCTGCGCCTCGACCCGGCCAATGCCAAGGCCCTGCTCGGTCGCGCCCTCGTCTTCATGTACGGCACGCACAATAACCCGGCGGCCCTGGTCGATCTGCAGCAGGCGGTCAAAAGCGATCCGACCCAGTGGCGCGCCTACGACGCCATGGGCGCCGTCTACCAGTTCATGGATAAACCGGCCGAAGCCGTCGATGCCTACAGCAAGGCCATCGCCATCTATCCCAACGACACCAATGCCCTGAGCTTCCGCGCCCAGGCCTATTTCATGAACGGCGACACAGACAAGGCGCGTGCCGACGCCGAGACTGTGCTGCAATACGATCCGGCCAACGCCGCCGCTGTCGGCCTGCTGTCGCAGATGGCGCTCAACGACAAGAAGCGCGACGACGCCAGGGCCATCGTGCAACGCGCCATCGACGTCAATCCCGACGATCCGCAGCTTTACCTGCGCATGGCCGATATCGACGGCGTCTGCTTCGATCCGACGCCGGCAAAGTGCGAGGCCCTGCGCCCCGCCGTGGTGGCCGATTACGACAAGGCCATCGCCTTGGCGCCATCAGCCTATGCCCTGTCCCGTCGGGCGACGGCGCGCGCGAAAGACGACCGCAAGGCCGCCCTTGACGACCTGGCCCAGGCCATGGCGATGGAACCGAAGAACATCTTCCCGTACCTGACCCGGGCAGGCTTCTATGCCGACGACAAGGACAATGACAAGGCCCTGGCCGATATCAACCAGGCCATCGCCATCGATCCCAAGAACGCGGCCGGCTATCGTTCCCGCGCCTATTTCTACCTGCAGACCAACAAGCCCGACCTCGCCTTCGCCGATATCGACAAGCTGGTCGCCGACCATCCCGACGACAGCGAAAGCCTCAACATGTCGTGCTGGGAGCGGGCAACGCGCAACCGCGATCTCGACCTGGCGCTGGCGCACTGCAATGCCGGCGTGAAGGCGGCCCCGAAAAATGCTGCCATCATCGACAGCCGCGCCTTTGTCGAGCTGCGCCTGGGCAGGCTCGACGAATCGATTGCCGACTACGACGCGGCGCTGAAGATCAATCCCAAGCTGCTCGCCTCGCTGTACGGCCGTGGTATTGCCAAGCTCCGCAAGGGCCTGACGGCGGAGGGCAAGGCCGACCTAGCGGCAGCCCGCAAGGGCTATGCCAAGATCGACGACATGTGGGCGGGTTACGGTATCAAGCCGTAGCTTTTCCGTTCTGAACAGCCGTCACGCGCAACTGCAGCCATTTGAAGGGTATCCGCAGATTTTTTCGAGTCTCATGGCGCCTACCGTTTTAAAATTATTATGAGCATAGGGCGCTACGTGCTTTGTTCTCGCCGCAAACAAACAAAAGCCCCGGAGTTTGCACTCCGGGGCTTTTTTATTTGAGCTCCTGAACCACCGTAGCGATTCCGGGTGCAGGGGCCGTGCCCCTGCCTAGTCGACGGCTTCGGTCTTGCTGCCGGCCTTGTCGACCCCGCCCTTTGTGGAGGGCGTGATGTCGAAAGCGATCTTGCCGTCCTGGAGCTTGACCAGGATATGGCCACCGCGAACCAGCTTGCCGAACAGGATCTCGTCTGCCAGCGGCTTCTTGATGTTCTCCTGGATGACGCGGGCCAGCGGGCGGGCGCCATACAGTTCGTCGTAGCCGTTTTCGGCCAGCCACTTGCCGGCATCCTCGGTCAGTTCGATCGAGATGTGACGGTCGGCCAGCTGCATTTCCAGCTGCAGGATGAACTTCTCGACAACCTTCGAGATAACCGACGGCTTCAGTTGGCTGAAGGCGACGATGGCGTCGAGGCGGTTGCGGAATTCCGGCGTGAACAGGCGCTTTATGGCGGCTTCGTCTTCACCGGTGACCTTTTCACGGCCGAAGCCGATCGAGTTCTTCTGGTTGTCCGAGGCGCCGGCATTGGTGGTCATGATCAGCACGACGTTACGGAAGTCGACCTTCTTGCCGACCGCGTCCGTCAGCTGGCCATGGTCCATGACCTGCAGCAGAATGTTGTAGATATCGGAGTGCGCCTTCTCGATTTCGTCGAGCAGGACCACGGCGTGCGGTTGCTGGTCGACGGCATCGGTCAGCAGGCCGCCCTGGTCGTGACCGACATAGCCCGGAGGGGCGCCGATCAGACGCGACACGGTGTGACGCTCCATATATTCCGACATGTCGAAGCGCAGCAGGTCTATCCCGAGGGTTGCCGCCAGTTGCTTGGCGACTTCGGTCTTGCCGACGCCGGTCGGGCCGGAGAAGAGGTAGCAGCCGATCGGCTTCTGCGGATCGCGCAGGCCGGCCCGCGACAGCTTGATCGCGGTCGACAGCTGTTCGATGGCATCGTCCTGACCGAAGACCGTGCGTTGCAGGTCGACCTTGAGGTCGCGCAGGGCCTGGGTATCGTCACGCGACACCGTCTTGGACGGGATGCGGGCGATCTTGGAAATCACGTATTCGATTTCCTTCGGGCCTATGATCTTGCGGCGCTTGCCTTCGGGCAGGACCATTTGCAGGGCACCGGCTTCGTCGATCACGTCGATCGCCTTGTCCGGCAGCTTGCGGTCGGTGATATAGCGGGCCGACAGCTCGACGGCCGTCTTGATGGCGGCGTCGGTGTACTTCAGGTGGTGGAAGGTCTCGTAGTACGGCTTGAGCCCCTTGAGGATCTTGATGGTGTCGTCGAGCGTCGGCTCGTTGACATCGATCTTCTGGAAGCGACGAACCAGGGCACGGTCCTTCTCGAAGTGCTGGCGGTATTCCTTATAGGTCGTCGAACCCATGCAGCGCAGCGAACCGGCGGCCAGCGCAGGCTTCAACAGGTTGGACGCATCCATGGCGCCGCCCGAGGTCGCACCGGCACCGATGACGGTGTGGATTTCGTCGATGAACAGGACGGCATTGGGGTGCGCTTCCAGTTCCTTGACGACCTGCTTGACGCGCTCTTCGAAGTCGCCGCGATAGCGGGTACCGGCCAGCAGCGTGCCCATGTCGAGCGAGTAGATGGTGGCGCCGGCCAGGACTTCGGGAACATCGCCATCGACGATCTTCTTGGCCAGGCCTTCGGCGATGGCCGTCTTGCCGACGCCGGGATCACCGACCAGCAACGGGTTGTTCTTGGTACGGCGGCACAGGATCTGGATGGCGCGCTCGACTTCGGCGGCACGGCCGATAAGCGGGTCAACCTTGCCATGGCGCGACTTTTCGTTGAGATCGACGCAGTAGGCAGCCAGGGCGTCGGTCGAACCGGCCTTGCCGGCCTTTTCTTCCGACGGGTTGCCCGAGGGAGAATCCTCGGTCGAGCCGCGGACGGGGCGCGCTTCGGACGCACCCGGCTTCTTGGCGATGCCGTGGGCGATATAGTTGACCGCGTCGTAGCGCGTCATTTCCTGCTCCTGCAGGAAGAAAGCGGCATGGGATTCGCGTTCGGAGAAGATGGCGACCAGAACATTGGCGCCGGTAACCTCGTCACGGCCCGAAGACTGGACGTGAATGACCGCGCGCTGGATGACGCGCTGGAAGCCGGCCGTAGGCTTGGCCTCTTCGGACTGCGGTTCGACCAGCGACTTCAGGTCTGTCTCGATATAGGCGTCAAGCGCGGTGCGCAGCTTGGCGAGATCGACATTGCAAGCACTCATGACGGCGGCAGCGTCGACATCGTCGATGAGCGCCAGCAGGAGGTGTTCGAGCGTCGCGTATTCGTGATGATGCGCGTTGGCATGGCCGACAGCCCTGTGCAGGGTTTCTTCCAGTGCGCTAGAAAAAGACGGCATGAGAACCTCCTAAAACCTCAAACCAACCGATTGCTCGGTACTCTAGATCAAAACACCTAACTTAGGGTTTAGGAGGGTTTACTATAACTAAGCTGAACCCGACCTGAACCCGGCCGTTAAGAAAACTGACAGAAAACGCACTGTCATCATCCGCCCCTTTTTGTTGCTCAAGGATTAACAAAATCGCCCGTCAGGCGAATTATGGTTAATCCTTCTCCATGGTACACTGGAGGGGATGTTGATGACGGCGCGCCATGTCCACTACCTGGGCCACCTTGGTTTCGGCGACCTCGTAGGTGTAGACCCCGCATACGCCCACGCCCGTCTGATGGACATGCAGCATGACGCGGGTGGCGTCCTCGCGCGACTTGTTGAAGAAGCGCTCGAGCACGTAGACCACGAATTCCATCGGCGTGTAGTCGTCGTTCAGGATGAGAACGCGGTACAGCGACGGTTTCTGGGGTTTGGGCTTGGCCTCGACGACCGCCAGCGGAGCCCCGCCCGGCCGTGTGGTGCCCGTTCCCTTGTCCGCAGCGGTAATACCGTCGGACATACCCTCGGATAGCCATTCAGATAGCAAACCAGACCTCTTTTACCCTTGGCCTCTACAGCCAGCCCGGCGTCCCGGGGCTGCTAAACATAGATAGGCCGTTGCATGCAAACTACAAGATATCCCAAAGCGACCGGCTGTTAAGAGGGGAAATGCACGAAATGCACAAACATCCGATCACAGTTTGCTATCGGTAATGTCATATACGTGCGTGGGGGAAACTTATGGGCAAACCACCCGGGATCATCACCAGATAGGCGTGTACGTCCGGAATGCAAGCCGATCGTCCCCAACAAAAAAGCCCCCGGCCATACGACCGGGGGCTTTTTTGCTTAGGCGCCGCAAGGCTCGCCGCACCAGCGGCGGCGTGCGGTCGCACGCGCCAACGGCTGGCAAGAAAACCTGGCCGTTGGAATGTCCGGGGCTGGCAACGCCGAGCCCGCGACACCTGTTTTAGCGGTAGGACTGGAACTTTTCGACAGCCGCGGTCATGCGGGTGTTGATCGGCTTGAAGGTGTCCTTGAAGGAGGCCGACAGGGTTTCGGTCAGAAGGTTCATTTCCGAGACATACGATTCCATGGCCGACTTGGCATACTTGGATTGCAGCTCGATGACTTCCTGGACGCTCTTGGCGCCGGACAGGGTCTTGGCGGCCACGACCGCTTCGTCCCAGTTCTTCTTAGAGAAGGCCATGGCCTGTGCGCCGACGGTTTCCGCGCCCTTGGTGGCGGCGGTCAGCGATTCGACGACGGCTTCGACATTGCCCTTCGACAGGGAATTGACTTCGGAAAGCGCGCTCAGGGTCTTTTCGACCGAGTCCTTGAACGCCTGGTTACCGGCCGTCGTCATACGTTCGACAGTCGACTTGATGGTATCTTCGCCCGTTTCCATAGCAGAACTCCATTTGTTTGTGTTTGCGGTACGCTTACAGATCGGATACCCGGACTTTAAAGCCTTAGGCGCCCGATCAACATAACCCGGGTATAACGCAAGTGCACAAGAGGGTCAAGCTTTATTGTGCACCGCACAAAACGTTAACGACAATGTGAAGCGACTTTTCGCCTGTGGTGGGAGATTCTTACCGCACCTGCACGCATGGTGGTTGAGTAGGCTGGTACTTATCCTACATCAGAGTGACGTTCGTTATAAGAGGTTTATAAGCGTTCAATGCCTGAGGCAGGCTGGAATGGCTTGGACGCATTACGAACACACTTCTGTAACACTATATCTGCGGGCTTAAGGTTTGTTTAAGCCTCCGGGGACAGTGTTAAACAGGGGGGATTTGCGGGTAATCGAGGCATGGGGATTAACCATGGCGAACCCGTCGGTCCAGAACGGGCAGGCTTTTTGAGTATGAGTTGAGGATGTCTTTAATGCGTACAGACTGGCAGGCTTTAGGCGATATGCGGCACGGGAAGCGGGCGAAAGACGGCAAAACAGCGACAGGGCGTAACGGCCTGCTGGCGCTTGTGGCCGCGACGTCGCTTTCAGGTGTCGCCCTGGCGGGCGCGGCCCAGGCGCAGGATCTCAGCTACAACAGCAAATACGCTTCGATCGTCGTCGACGCCCAGTCCGGCGAAGTCCTCTATGCCGCCCGCGCCGATTCGGTGCGCTATCCGGCATCGCTGACCAAGATCATGACATTATATATGGTGTTCGACGCGCTGGCGCGCGGCGACATCAAGCCGACCGACACCATTACCGTCAGCCAGCGCGCCGCGTCGCAGGCGCCGGTGAAGGTCTATCTCAAGGCCGGCGACACGATCGACGTCGATACCGCCATGCGCCTGGCCGCCATGTATTCGGCCAACGACATGGCCGAGGCCCTGGCTGAAAAGGTCGGCGGCACCGAAGAACGCTTCGCCGCCATGATGACCATCAAGGCGAAGGAACTGGGTATGACCCAGACCAATTTCGTCAATGCCAATGGCCTGCCCGACGCGCGTCAGCTGTCGTCGGCGCGCGACCTCGCCATCCTGGCCCGCGCCGTCATGCGCGACTATCCGCAGTATTACAGCTATTTCGACCTCAATACGGTCTCGTATCGCGGCCGCACCTATTACAATCACAACCCCCTGCACGGCATGCCCGGCGTCGACGGCATGAAAACCGGCTATACCAATGCCGCCGGCCAGAACCTGGTCGCGTCGCAGGTCAAGAACGGTCACCGCCTGATCGCCGTCATGCTGGGCGCCGCCGACAAGCAGCAGCGCCGTGAACACGTCACCGAACTGCTCAGCGTCGGCTTCGACGTCATCGATCGCCGCAGCCATGGCGAGACCATCCAGGTGGCGCAGAACGAATTCACCCACGCGATGGATATGCCGGTGCGCGGCTCGAACGGCCCGCAGACCTATAGCCAGTTCGCCAGCAACGATAAGCAGTTCAGCGACAAGCCGCTTAGCGACGACGAACTGCGCGACGCGCTGGACGGCAGCGAACAGGCCAACGCCACCGACGTCGATGTCCAGAAGGCCAGCGCCCAGATCAAGGCACCGCTGGTGGTCCAGACCCTGACGCAGCTTGGCCAGGCCCCTGCCCCCTCACCGGTCATGCCCGCGGCCCCGGCATCCAGCGACGCGACGCCGTCGACGCCGGTGCCGTACGCCGCCGTCAAGGCCGCAGTGCAGCCGCCGTCCTATGCGCCGGTCGTCGTGGCCCAGGCCGACGATGACAAGCCCGCCAAGGCAGCCGCAAAGCCGCTCAACAAATCCGAAGCCAATCTTGCCGCCGCCGTCGAAGCCAACCGCAAGGCCGGTACGCTGAAGGCCTCGGCCACGCTGAAGCCCGCCATCAAGACCGTCGCCTCGAAGGACGACGATAGCGATGACGACGACAAGTCCGTTAAGGGCAAGAAGGGCAAGAAGAAAAAGAACCCGGAGGCTGTCTGGTCGATCCAGGTCGGTGCTTTCAAGGAAAAGTCGCTGGCCACCGACTGGGTCAAGAGCGTCAAGAATCGCTTCGACGAGGCTCTCGCCGATAGTTCCTCGCAGGTATCCAAGAATGAGAACGGCTGGTACCGCACGCGGTTTGCCGAGCTGACCAAGGAACAGGCGACCAAGGCGTGCAAGAGCATGACCGCCAAGCGTCTCGACTGCATGGTTATCAAGCCGGAGGCGTGATCTTTCTGCTCCTCCCTAAATCTTTGATTTGGGGAGGGGGACCGCACGAAGCGCGCCGCTCCCCAATGAATAATAGAGACACTAGCTTATCCGCCGCGCGAGATGTGGTGGTGGGGTTTCTTGCTTGAGTCACACGCCTGAACAATCAACGAAGGACACGGCGAGCTTATCGGCACCTTAAGCTCGCGACTTAAGCAAAAAAAACCCGCCACCACGAGTCCTAAGAGGGCTCGCGGTCCCATGGCTGGCGAAGGCTATACCTTCGCTGGCGCCAAACCCCGTCGCAAGCGATAGGGCGGAGTAGAGATTTTACCGCCGGCGCAGCAGCACATCCCTGGCGGCATTCAGTTCGCTTGCGCGCCGGACGTCACCGCCCTGATCGGGATGGGCGACCTTCATCTGCTTTGCCCAGGCTTCCTTGATCGCCTTGCGGTCGGCGCCGATCGGCAATCCCAGGACCTGATAGGCGCGAACCTCTTCGGCCGAATAACTGGCCGCCGTCAGCGGCTCCTGGCGGCGCGACGACATGCCCGACACCCGCACGGTGCCGCCAAGGAACAGCGACAGCAGGACGCAGCCGATCCCGGGCACCCACAGTTCGCGCACCAGCATCATGGCGCCGGCCGCCAGCAGCAAAAGGCTGAGGATGCTGCGCACCGGCCGAAAATTGCGAAACCACGGCCCGTTCTTCAATCGCCCCAGCCGGACCTGACGACCGACAAAGGACAGCAGCAACAGCAGGACGACCGGGATCAGCAGCCACATGGGCCTCAGACCTCCGCCATCAGGCTGTCGTCCGCCATCAGGGCCTCTTCAGGAATAAAGGCCGGTCCGACGGCCTCCTCATCGCTCTCTTCCAGGCCCAGGGCCTGCATCAGGGCGCGCAGCTCCTGGCGCGCCGCCACATGGCTGAGCGACAGGGCGATCGGCTTGATATCGGGCGACAGGTCGGCAACCGTCAGGCCGAAAGGAAACAGTTCGCGGTAGATGACCCGGTCGCGCAGGCCCGCCAGTACGTCGAAGCCTACACGCTTGCTCAAGGTCATGACCTTCTCGTCGACGCGCTTGCGGTTGCGCGCCTCGTTGGCCGCCAGGCGATTACGCAGGACGATCCAGCCGATTGAGCGGCCATCCCAGACGGCGCGCTGCTTGCGGGAATTCCACACCGTCTCGGCATAGATGGACGGGCGACGCACATCCAGGGTCACCGGATCGACCTCGCCCAGCAGGTCGAAATCGATAAAGCTGTCATTCATCGGCGTGATGATCAGATGGGCCGCCGCATGGGCACGCCGCGACAGGACATGGTCCCCGCCCGGCGTATCTATAATGACGACATCGGCGTCGAGCGCCTCATTCAGCGCCCGGTCGAAGGCGCGCTTGGCGTCGGCCTCGGGGGCACTCAACAGCTTGGCCGGCACATCGGCCAGGTAGGGCTCGAAGGCATGCGGCAGGGTCTTTTCGTTCGCCGCTGCCCAGGCAGCGCGGTTCGAGAAGAAACGGGCAAGGGAGCGCTGGCGCAGATCGAGATCGATAAAGGCGACACGCTTGCCCTGATGCAGCATATGCACGGCAACATGCATGGCAACGGTCGACTTGCCGGCGCCACCTTTTTCATTGCCGAAAACCAGAATACGCGCGTTGGACATGGCTTGAACTCCGACCTCCCTATAGCACGACTCAGGGCAGGACGGACTCACTTAAGCATTTGTTAAGGCCGGCGCCAGAGCAGGCCGATCAAATCTGAGGACAAGCCACATTTAGTACTTAATATCAGATATATAAACGTCGTTATTAAATTGGCACATGATAGTTATCATGCGGGACGCGCCTTGACTTTTGCCGAGCACAGGACATTTCCGGAAGAATCGGAATTGGCTGGGGAAATATCAACCAGCATTACCTTATCCACAGATGCACATCCATGTCGGCCGCCTTGGCAGTCTGACGACGTTTATCCTCGGATACCTCCGCACAACACCCCCTAGCATCCGCGCACACGCCGGACTATATTGTCGCCATGACAACAGATTCCGATTACCTCGTCCGTTCCGAATCCATCCGCATCCACACGGATGAGGATTTCGCAGGCATGCGCAAGGCCGGCCGCGTCGCCGCCGATTGCCTCGACATGCTGATCCCGCACGTCATCCCGGGCGTGAAGACATCGGACCTCGACGATCTGGCGCGTGAATTCATCCTCGACCACGGCGGCCTGCCCGCCTGCGTCTTCTATCGCGGCTATCAGAACACGGTCTGCATCTCGCCGAACCATGTCGTCTGCCACGGCATACCCTCGGAAAAGACCCTGCGCGAAGGCGATATAGTCAATATTGACGTGACGGCCATTATCGATGGCTGGCACGGCGACACCTCGCGCATGTACGAGGTCGGCGAGGTCGCCGCCAAGGCCAAGCGCTTGGTCGACATCACCTACGAATCCCTGCGCCTCGGTCTCGAGCAGATAAAGCCCGGCAATACCTTTGGCGACATCGCCGCCGCCATCCAGAAATATGCCGAAGCCCAGCGCTGCTCGGTCGTGCGCGACTTCTGCGGCCACGGTGTCGGACGCGTCTTCCACGACAATCCCAATGTCCTGCACTTCGGCAAGGCCGGCACCGGCCCGAAGCTGCAAAAGGGCATGTTCTTTACCGTCGAGCCGATGATCAATATCGGCAAGCCAGACGTGAAGGTGCTTAATGACGGCTGGACCGCGGTCACCCGCGACAAGACCCTGTCGGCCCAGTGCGAACACAGTGTCGGCGTCACCGACACCGGCGTCGAGATCTTCACCGCCTCGGTCACGGATCAGTTCCGCCCGCTGCCGGTTCTCTAATCCGCTACGACATCCCATCTGACAAGAGCCGTCATGCCCGACATGACGGCTCTTTTGTTTTACGCCCGGATCGCTTCCAGGCAGAATACGTATACTTCTGTCGAGTCCGCCTTCCACCTGCCATGGTGTGCACCATAACAGGCCGGGAGACACCCTGCCGCGACACAGGCAGGAAACCATGTCCGTCAAATATATCGACTCCCTGACCGCGGCACGCGGCGTCGCCGCCCTGTGGGTGATACTGTTCCACATCGATGTCAGCCTCTTCTATCGCGACATGGGACCGTTAGTGTCGCGCGACGCCACCGGTATCCTGTCCAAGGGTTATCTGTGGGTCGACTTCTTCTTCATCCTCAGCGGCTTTATCATCGCCCACGTCTACTCGAGCGCCCTGTCCGGACCGGGAAAGCTGCGGTCCATTACCGATTTCCTGTGGGCACGCATCGCCCGCCTCTACCCGCTTCACCTGTTCTGCCTGGGCCTGGTGGTTATCATCGCCCTGACCTATCCCCGCTTCCTGCCGGACGTGCAGGACGGGTCATGGAAAACCTTCATGGCGTGGCGCGCCATCCCGTCGAACCTGCTGCTGACCAATGCCATGAACCAGCACGTCTATCTGTCGTGGGACATCGTCTCGTGGTCGATCGGCGCCGAATGGTGGACCTGTGTCGCCGCCATTCCCCTGCTGATCTGGCTACCGCGCGCAGGCGTCGTCGCCAATACCGCGGCCATGGTCCTGGCCGGGCTCGGCCTGACAGTGCTGGTCGCCCTCAATCCGGACCGGACGCTCGACATCACCTTCAACTGGGGTTTCTTTCGCTGCCTGTGCGAATTCGTCATCGGTATCGCCACCTGGCGGCTGTGGCGCGACGGCCTGGTGAAGGCCGCCGGCAGCGATCTCGTCATCGTCGCCTGCCTGGCCATCGTGGCGGCAAGCTTCCACTTCAAGACCTTCTGTCCCTTCGGCGATCTCGTCGTGGTGCCGGTATTCGTCCTGCTGGTCCTGGGGCTCGGCTATAATCGCGGCGCGGTTCACGGCCTGCTTCAGACCCGCCCGCTACAGGCCCTGGGCCGGATATCCTACTCGCTCTACCTGGTGCACGGCGTCGTCTTCAGCGCCGCCTGGTTCCTGATGCCGACGATCAGGCCCCTTGTCGGCGTGCCGTCCGCCCCGATGAGATGGGCCTATGCCGCCCTGTTCCTGGCCGTGGTCATCGGCGTGTCGCACCTGACCTATCGCTATGTCGAACGGCCCGCCCGCCTGTGGCTGCTTAGCCTGCGGCGGGAACGACCGCACACGATTCTGTAACGGTAATCTCCACTGGATTTGCCGCACCGGGCGCGATAGCCTGTCCGGGCTTTCCGGGGGACGATCCATCATGGCCGACGCCGCAACCGAAACCCTGCCCGATCATGGCGGGCACCGCCAGCGCCTCCGCGACCGGGCGCGGCGCGGCGGCGTATCGGTCCTGCCCGACTACGAATTGCTGGAACTGTTCCTGTTCCGCTCGATCCCCCAGCGCGACGTCAAGCCCCTGGCCAAGGCCCTCCTAACGCGTTTCGGCGCCCTGCCCGCCGTCCTGTCGGCGCCGCTCGAAGACATGCTGCAGGTCTCCGCCGTCGACAATCGCGGCCGCAGCCTGAAGATGACGGCCGATATCGCGCTCGACCTGCAACTGATGTTCGAAGCCACCCGCCGCACGGTCGCCGAGCCCTTGAAACGCACCACGGTGATTTCGTCGTGGTCCGCCCTGATGGCCTATGTCCGGGTGACCCTGGCGCATGAACCGCGCGAACAGTTCCGCGTCCTGTTCCTCGATCGCAAGAACCAGCTCGTCGCCGACGAGGTCATGGGCAATGGCACGGTCGACCATGCCCCGGCCTATCCGCGCGAGATCATGCGCCGGGCGCTGGAGCTGTCCTCGAGCAATGTCATCTTGATCCATAATCATCCCTCGGGCGATCCGTCACCGAGCTCCGGTGATATCGAGATGACGAAGCTGATCGTCCAGGCCGGCAAGCCGCTCAATATCGATGTCCACGACCACCTGATCGTCGGCCGCGAAGGCGTCGCCAGCTTGCGGCAACTCGGTGTGATGTAGGCAGCCTACCGGCCCGGCTGGACCACGCTCAGCCGTCCGCAGACAACTGCCTCGACGCGCGATACCAATTGCCCGGCATCGCGCTCTCCCCGCGACGCCGCCCCGTTCACCAGGGTAGCGATCAATGCCATGACGTCCTGCACGACGCTGGCTTCTTCCGGATGGCCGGCCACGTCGAGAATGGCCGACACCCTGCTGGCGACCCGGCCGCGAACGGGATCGATATCGTCACTGGCGCCCAGGCGATCTTCCTCTGCCTCCAGCAATTGCGCCAACGCCGGGCGTTCTAATTGCTGGCGCACGGCGACATCGATCAGGCGGCTTAGCGGCGTGGGCGTCACTGCATTAAGGTCGATCGCCAGGATGGCCGCCTCCAGCATGCCCAGCTCGCGTCGGATCAGGGCGCGGGTGATGGCATCCTTGTTCGGGAAATACTGGTAGAGCGATCCGACGCTGACACCGGCTCGCTCCGCGATCGCATTGGTGGTGAAACCAGCGTGCCCCAGGGTCTCCAAAATGCGAGCCGCTGCTTCCACGATCACCTCCGTGGTGGCGGCTGAACGCGCCTGACGCGCGGTTTTGCGCGGCTGCAGGACGCTTTGCCCAGGCAATTGGGTCTCAGGCGAATGGGGCATGGGAAACGCGAGTATGGGGAGGTCGGGGTCGGATCTATATTCCCTACATCAACGCCCGCTGCAAGGTCCACACACATGACCCAGATCCCAGACAACGAAGCCCTCCTCACCGCAGTCAGCCAGGCGGTCTCAGCCGCCGGCCGCCTGCTGCTGGCGCGATTTCGCCAGATCCCGGCCCCCACAACACTGCCGGACCTGCTGGCAGGTATCGACGCCAACGACGCCGTGGTCGAGGCCGGCTTGCGCGAAGCGCTGCTGGCCGCCCGTCCCGGCTCGCACTGGGCTGCTGATGAAGAGGAAGAAGGCGCCCTGCCCACCGGCGAATGGTGGGTGGCCGATCCGGCCGAGGGCAATGTCAATCATCTGCACGGCCGTCCCGGCTGGGGCGTTACCGCGACACTGGTGCGCAACGGCGAACCGGTGCTGACGGTGGTCAATATCCCCCTGACCGGAGAAACCTACACCGCCATCGACGGCCAGGGCGCCTTCGTCAATGGCCTGCCGCTGCGGGTCTCCGCAAAACAGGAACTGGGCGCCGCCATCGTCGCCAGCGGCCAGGCGAGTCCCGGGGAATCGAAGGCCATCCGATCGCGCATGATCCGGTCGACGGAAGCCCTGCTCGATGCCGCCCTGCTGGTACGCCTGTCGGTGCCGACCACCCTGGAACTGATCGATGTCGCCGCCGGTCGCCTCGACGCCTTCTGGCAACACGGCAGCGTCCGCGCCGGACTGATCGGCGGCGCCCTGCTGGTGCGCGAGGCCGGCGGCCTCGTCACCGATCTCAAGGGCCAACGCTGGACCGCCGCATCGCCCGACTTCCTCGCCAGCCCGCCGGCGCTTGGCCCGGCAATCCTGTCCACCCTTTCCCCTGTTTCGGAGTCCATCGCATGACCACTCCCATCGCAATCCTCGGCTCCGGCCGTGTCGCCACCAGTCTCGCCCGTGGCCTGGCCAAGGGCGGCCACGACATCGTCGTCGGCGTGCGCCAACCCGATACCGTAAAATCCTGGGATGGCCCGCAAGCGTCGTTCGTCAGTCCCCTGGAGGCCATCGTCGCCGCCGACGTCATATTCAACGCCACACCTGGCGACGGCAGCGTGGACGGCTGTCGGCAATGGCCGGCGCCCTGACGGGCAAGGTCCTGGTCGATGTCGCCAACGCCACGGGCCGGGACGCCCAGGGCCGCCCGAGCGGCCTGCTCTACCCGACCGACAGCCTGGCCGAGCGCCTCCAGGCTGCATTGCAGGCAACCCACGTCGTCAAGACCCTGAACACCATGCTCGCCCCGGTCATGAGCAGCCCCGGCACCCTGGCCGCACCGCCGACCGTGTTCCTGTCCGGCAATGACGCAGCCGCAAGGACTATTGTCCGGTCGCTGTTGGCCGGTATGGGCTGGAACGATGACTGGATTCTCGACCTGGGTGGTATCGAGACCGCCCGCGGCCCCGAAGCGATCATGCTGCTGGTGCCCGACATCATGAAGGCGCGCGGCTTCAGGCCCTTCGCCGTGTCGATCGCGGCCTGATACCAACCTTGCAGGTTACGGGCCCGGGTGTTAGGCCTGTCGCAGGAGAAGGCCCATGCTGCCCAATATAATCACCGACTATATCGCCGCCTACAATGCCCGGGATGTCGATGCGATGCTGGCGACACTGGCGGACGAGGTCCGTTTCGAAAACGTTTCCGGTGGCGCCAGCACACACATTACAGAGGGCAAGACCGCGTTTGCGCAACTGGCGAACACCGGGGTGACCCTTTTTTCCGAGCGCCGCCAGACCGTGTCGAATGCCATTGTCGGCGGAGACCGTGTCGCGGTGGAAATCGCGTATCACGCCGTCGTCGCTGCTGACTTACCGAACGGCTGGAAGGCCGGCGATGTCCTCGATCTGACAGGCAAATCTTTCTTCCAGGTTCGCGACGGTCTTATCGTCGATATCCTGGACGTGTCCTGATACCAGCAGCCTGAAAATCAAAGGCAGTGGCCGGGCGCGTTGTCACTGCCCTTTTGTAGCGCGACGCTGCAGCCACGTTTCCGCACCCCAGGCCAGGATGCCGGTAACCAGCACCAGGGGGGAAAAGACGGCGATGGCAATTATCACCCCCCACAGCCATCCTGGCATCCGGTCCTGCCGGGAGACGTCCGGAACGACGGCGTTTCCATGACGTCGCCGCCAGATCCCCCTGGCGACGGCCGCCGAAACGGCGGTAAGCAGCGCCAGGCAGACCAGCAGGTTGAACCACTGGTTCAGCGGTCCGTATTCACGTCCCGTATGCGTCGCCACGCCCCACTCCGTCAGCTTGCCGGCCAGGCTGTAGTCGCGCCAGGCGACATCGCGCAACAGCTTGCCGGAACTGCCATCGACATACAGGGTATGCTGGCCTTCGGCGGCATCGGGCGTGTAGGCGACGACGTACAGGTTCGACCCCGGCGCCGGATAGCGGATGCGGACACCCGGGCCGTAACGCCCCGTCGGCAGGCCTGGCAGCAAGGCCTCGGCGACTGCGATGCCGGCCTGCGGCAGTGTGGCCGTACCTGCCACGGGATCACCGGGCATGATCATGCCCAGCATCTGCGCATGCTGAACCGGCCATGGCAGTTTGGTATCAAAGCTTGTTGGCTTAAGGTCTTGTGGCGGCCCGCCGAAACCCGGCGACGGCGCAACGAAGGGCGCGACGGCCCCCAGCCTGACGAACTGTGCGCCCCAGAAGACCGACCATGGCAGGCCGCTCAGGACAAAGCCCGCCAGCACGATCGACAGGCAGGCGGCGGTGACGGCATGCAGATCACGCAGGCCGATCTTCCAGCCGGCGTCGAAGCGCGGCGTCAGCACGCCCCGGAAATGGCCCCGCCCCGGCAATTGACCGGACCATTGCCTTGACCACTGCTTTGGCCATTGCCGGGGCCACCATTGCCATAGCCCGGTGACGATCATGATCAGTACCCACGACGCGGCACATTCGACGATATAGCGTCCAGGTGTGCCGATCAGCAGGCCAGAATGGATGTTGCGCACCACCTGCATCGGCCGGGCGTCGTCGCGCACCCAGCCGAGCACGCGTGCCCTGGCGGGATCGACGAAGACGGTCCAGGGCGTGCCGCCCGCGTCGGTGACGGACCATTCGGCCGGATCGCCCGGCGCTCGCGGCAAGGCGACGCTGACAAGAATGCTGTTGCCGGTGGCCTCCCGCACGGCCGCTTCCTGTTCCGCCAGGGGCCGCGCCGCAGTGGCGTGGGCGTGGGCGTCATGATAGCCACGAAACCACCACCCTTCGAATTCGCGATCGAACAGGTAGAGCGCACCGGTGATCGTCAGCGCAACGAGCACAGGTGCGATGACAAGTCCGATCAGGAGATGCCAGCGGCGGACGCGGCGATAATGGGCAGGAGTCATCAGTCGAGTGTAATACGAACTCCGGCGACGGCGGTAAATGGCTTGCCGTAAAGCGGCGCGGTAAAGCCGTCATTGGTGCCGATATAGCGCCGGTTGAACAGGTTTTCGATCTGGATATAACCCTGCGCGCCACGGGCCAGCGGTGCGCTCAGGCCCAGGTCGGCGATGATATGGGCCTCGGTTCGGAACAGGGCGTCGGTATCGCCATTGGTCCTGGCCACATACCGTATGCGCGGAGACAGCGTAATACCCCACGGGCCGGTCCAGTCGAGGCCGGCACTGAGGCGATGCCGGGGGATGCCGGGCTCCTGGACGCCGACACTGGCGGGATCCTCCGGGTTCGCCGTCACCTTCGTATCGGCATAGGTATAGCCCAGCGTGGCGGTCAGGGTCGCCAACGGCCGCCAGCTGAGTTCGCCTTCGACGCCCTGGCTGGTGGCGCGACCGGCATTGATCAGCCGGGCGCCGACGTCGAAACCCGCCGGCAGGCTGGCCGGATCGAGATAGCGATAGGTGAGGAAATCGGCGATCCGGCTGCCATAGGCCGTGACCTGGAGCCGGACGGACCCACGTGCAAAATCGAACCCACCTTCCAGGCCTTCCAATGTTTCGGGAGACAAGGCGGCATTGCCGTAGAGGATATAGCCGGGCACCGAGGCGCCGCGATACAGGTTGTCGAGCGTGGGGGCGCGGAAGGCCCGGTAGACGGCGCCGCGCACGGCAAGGCCTTCGGCCAGTTGATACCGTACCGACAGGCGCGGATCGACATCCCGGTCATGGCGATCGGGCACGTTGCGGCCCAGCCCGCCCGGCGTATCGTCCAAGCCGTGGAAGCTGTAGACCTCCTGGTAGCGGACGCTCATCAGGATTTGCAGGGGCGCCGAGGGACGCAACTCGGCCTGGGCGAAGGCCCCCTGGAACCGCTGGTTGCCGGCGCCGGTATCGGTGCGATACGGCGTGCCGGCCTCATCGAAGATCCGTGCCGTGTCGCTGCCACGGATGTCATGGTAGTCGATACCGAATGACAGCGCGCGCAGTGTGCCGGTAAAGGTCCGCGTCCAGACGAGAGACGTTCCCCAGTCGCTGGCGCGCGTCAGGTGGCTGTTCTGGACATATTCGGCGTTGTTGGCGCCCGCACCGTCGGGCGTGCCGGTATTGTTGGTGACGAAACGCTCATCGGTGTGAAAGAGCGTCAGGTCCAGCGCCTGCCCTTCGCCCGGCTTCCAGCTCAATGCTCCGGTATAGCGCCGGTTGCGCTGGCTATTGGTGTTGAGGCGTGTCAGGAAATTCTGTGCGTTGTCATAATCGCTGACTCTTCCGCGCACCGTCAGGTCCGGGGTCAGGCCGGCATTGCCAAAAAGCGTTATCGTATCGGCAGTAAAGCCTGTCGGTACGGTGATCGCGCCCCACGCCCCTTCCACCTGCTCGACATAACCGTTGCTGTGGCTGCGGCCGGCGTCGAGGCCAATACCATAGCCGTGGCCAGCCAGCGCCAGGTGCGCATCGGCGCGCCAGGTGTCGCGGCTGCCGGCAGCCACGTTGAAAACTGCACCGCTCTTGTCGGCCGGTTGGGTGAGAATATTGACGACGCCGCCCATGGCGTAATTGCCCCAGAGCGGCGCGCCCCCGCCCCGCACAACCTCGACGCGGTCGACGGTCTGCAATGGGACTTCGCTCCACTGGACATAGCCGAAAAACGGGTCGTTCAGCGGCATGCCGTCGAGCAGGACCAGCATGCGGATACCACTCAGGCCCCGCATGGAAACGATGGTGTCGGTGGGATGCTGTTCGTTGTTGCCGGCAAACGGCAGGTCGATCGACGGCACCCGACGCAGCACTTCGTCGATCGTTCGCGCCGGCGTGTTCTCGATATCCCGGCGCGAGATCAGGCTGACGCTTGCCGGCACATCCGCAAGCGGTTTGGCCGATCGGGTGGCGGTAACGACGACAACCGGCGCCGGCTCGCTGTCGGCACGCGCCGCAAACGGAAGCAGCGACGCAGAGATGAGAAGCATGGCCGCGAAGCCGCAGGAACGGGAGGTTTTCATCGAGAGTCCGCAAGGCGGGCGCAAACAGCCACATGGCGCCAGCCAGGTCTGGCGCCTGCCGGGAAACTCGCATGTCCGCCGAACTGCGTCGCGTGGACATTTTGTCCAACCCCGAAGGCGCAGGTCTTAACCGCCTTAGGAGGCCTTCGCCACTCTCTGCGAAGCCCTGGCGCCATCCGACAGTCGCGGCGCCGTCTCGGCCCAGCAGGCCCTGACCTCTTCGAGCAAGGACAGGAGCATGCCGGACGCCCGGTCGATCTGCGCATACTGGCCGGCGCACAGCTTCAGTTTCTGCAGGGCTGCGTCGAAGGCCGTCAGGCCGAACGGATGCGAGAAGGTCTGCAGGGCCTGGACATCGATCAGGAGGTCTGCCGCCGGCTGATCGGCGGCAACCGCAACCGCGAGCCGGCCCAGGCGCGCCTCGCAATCGCGCAGGAAGAGATCGGCATAGGCCGGATAGGTCTTGCCCAGCGATGCACGCAACGCATCCAGGACGGTCGGATTGACCAGGTTTGCATGTTGCGCCTCGGTCGCGTCGGCCTTGGTCTCCAGACGGTCTGCGGACACCCAACGGCGGATAGCGGTGGCCAGTTCGGCGCTTTTCACCGGCTTGGTCAGGAAGTCGTCCATGCCGGCTTCCAGGCACTTTTCGCGGTCGCCCAGCATGGCGTTGGCGGTCAAGGCGACGATCGGCCGGTGCGGAACCGTGCCGTCGGCCATCAGTTGGCGGATAGCGGCGGTCGCCTCGTAGCCGTCCATCACCGGCATCTGGCAGTCCATGAAGACGATGTCGAAGGGCTCGCGCTGGCATTTGTCGACCGCGACCTGGCCGTTCTCGGCAATCTGCACTTCGCACGCCATGCCGTTGAAGATTTCCAGGGCGAATTCGCGGTTGATACGGTTGTCCTCGACCAGCAGGATGCGCACGCCCGGGAATTCCGGATCCTTACTTTCGAGCGCCACGGCCGCGGGTTCCGGCCGCTGGATAAGGGATTCCGGCAGCCATTTCGCCAGGGCATAGACCAGGTCGGCCTTGCGCACGGGCTTGGTGATATAGTCGCGCATGCCCACGGCCATGCACAGGTCGCGGTCGCCCTTGTCGTCGCTGGCCGTCAGGGCCAGCACAGGCACCTCTTTTACGTCGCCGGCCCGGACATGCTTGATAATGGCCCGGGTTGCCTCGAAACCATTGAGCACCGGCATCTGGCAGTCCATCAGGACGGCGTCAAAGCTTTCGCGCAGGACCCAGTCGACGGCCTCCTGGCCGTTGAGGGCGACCTCGACCTTGACCCCCAGTGACTCCAGGGTCTCTACCGCAAAGCCGAGATTGATGCGGTTGTCTTCGGCCAGCAGCACCCTGGCGCCTTCGAAACGGGTCAGGGTATCGGCCAGCATCTTGGTCCGCATGTTCTCGACGCGGACCAGACCATCGGTCTCGCCGTTCTTCCACGCATACCAGACGGCGCTGACCGTCTCCTGAAGCTGGTGGCTATAGACGGGCTTGGACAGATAGGCGGAGACGCCGGCATCGGCCATGCGCTGCACGAAGCCCTGACCGCCGGCCGATGACATGATGACGATGGCGACATCCTTGACGGTCGAGTCGGGCGCCTTGATACGGTGCGCCAGGTCTTCGCCGTTGAGACCCGGCATGACATAGTCGAGCAGCACGATCTGGCACGGCGTGCCATGGTTTTTCTGCTGGCGCAGGACGTCGCAGGCCTTGGTCGGGTCGATACAGGTGACGACCTCCATGCCGATGGTCTCTAGCTGCTCGGAAATGATGCGCAGATTGTCGGCGACGTCGTCGACGACCAGGACGCGCACACCCTTCAGGTGATCGGTATCGATCGGGTCGCCCTGACGCAGGGGGCTGACGGTCTTTTCCAGGGTCAGGGTAAAGCTGAAGGTTGCACCCTTGCCGGCCTCGCTTTCGACCGTGATACCGCCACCCATCATTTCGACCAGTTCGCGGCAGATGGCCAGGCCAAGGCCGGTACCGCCATATTTGCGCGTCGTCGAGGAATCGGCCTGGGTGAATTTCTGGAACAGCTTGGACTGGATTTCCGGGGCGATGCCGATACCGGTATCGGACACCGAGACGCGCAGGTGCGACATGCGCGGATCGCTGATCGGCTGTTCCTCGACATCGATCAGCACCCTGCCGGCGGCGGTGAACTTGATGGCGTTGCCGACCAGGTTGGTGACGACCTGACGCACGCGCACCGGATCGCCCAGGAAGGATTCGCTGGCCTGCGGCGCATAGCGCATGACCAGCTCGATGGCCTTTTCGCGTGCCTTGACGGCCATCAAGCCGGCGACCTGCTCGACCACCGTCTTGAAGTTGAAAGGGATTTCTTCGATCTGCAGCTTGCCGGACTCGATCTTGGAGAAGTCGAGGATGTCGTTGATGATGCCAAGCAGGGATTCGGCCGATTGCAGGGCCGTCTGGACAAACTCGGTCTGGCGCGTGTCGAGACGGGTGCCCAGCAGAAGCTCCGTCATGCCGAGAATGCCGTTCATCGGCGTGCGGATTTCGTGGCTCATCGTCGCCAGGAATTCCGACTTCATGCGGTTGGCCGTGACCGCCGTCGTCCGGGCTGTCTCCAGCTCGGCATTGTTATGCTTCATCTCGTCGGCGAAGGTGGCCAGCTTCTGCTCGGCGCGCCTGCGGTCGGTGATATTGGTGGCGAACTTGACGATCTTGCGAACATGACCGAAGCTGTCGAAGACCGGGTTATAGGCGCCCTGAATCCACACCTCGTTGCCGTTCTTGTCGAAGCGGTGGAATTCGCCGGCCTGGAAGCGGCCGGCCACCAGGTTCTTCCAGAACAGGAGGTAATCGGTGTTTTCCGCCTCGCGCGGACCGACCAGGACCCGGTGATGCTGCCCCTGGATCTCGGTCAGGTTATAGCCGAAGATATTGAGGAAGTTGCCGTTGGCCGTCAGGATATGGCCTTCGAGATCGAATTCGACCACGGCCTGCGAAATGTTGATCGCGGCGATCTGGCCGGTGAGGTCGGCATAGAGTTCGCGCTTCTCCGTCTGGTCGCGGACCGAAACGACATAAAGCTTTGCACCGTCACGGTCGAAACGGCCGAAGCCGAACTCGACCGGGAACAGGCTACCATCGTGACGCCGGGCATTGACCTCGATCGACTGGTCGATCTTGACGTCGGGCGACTCGAAATAGGCCGCCAGCAGATGCTGGTACTGCGCCAGGTGATCGGCGGCGATAAGCTGGCTAAGCGGCCCGCGGCGCAGTTCGGCCTCGCCCACGCCGAAAAGGCGTTCGGCCGTCGAGTTCATGCTGAGGATGATACCATTGTCATCGACGGTGAAGATCGCTTCCTGGGTGGAATCGAGGACGTCGCGTACCTGCAGGGCCGCGGTGAACTCCTCGCGGCGAATGGCGGCGCGGCGAAACAGGACAAAGGCAAAGGCGGTCGCCAGCAGCGCCATGACCAGCAGGCCGAACGTCACGTTGCGTGACAGGATCAAGCCCTGGTACCGGTCATTGATCGTGTCGCTGAGATGGTCGTTGAACAGGGTCGCGCTCTGGATATTGGCGTTCAGGGCCGAATCCAGCAACAGGCGCGTCCGCGTCAGGTCGAGCGCGCTGGAATCTTCCGAAGGCAGGGTGTCCAGTTCGTCGGCCAGGGCATTGACCTTGTCGACGACCCCGAACCGGCGCTCGATATCGCGGGTCCGGGCATAGGCCGGGTGTCTTTCCAGGGCAGACAGGGGATATTGGTAGTGGATGAGTGCGGCGCGCAGTCCGGCCGATTCATCCTGGATGGCCTCCTGCTTGGCGCGGACCTCGGCCAGGGAGGCCGTCGGCATCTCGACCTGGCGATGAACGGCATAGAGGCGATCGATCAGGTCGGCGGTATCGATAACGTCCAGACGCGCCAGGGCCGAGCTTTCATTGTCAGGGTCCTGGATCAGGTGCGCCTCGGTGCCGACATCCTGCATGAAGGACAGGAGCTCGCTGATCGAGACCGCGCGCTGATGGGTCGTCATGACGGAGGCCTGGCTGTATTCAATCAGGTCCTCCCGGATCTTCGCCCACTGCGCATCGACGCCCAGCCGGATGGCCACGGGTTTCAGGGCGTCGACCTTCAGGATGCTGGACCGCATGGCGGCGCCCGTCGCCCGGTCGATCATGTTCGTCTTGGAATAATACTGCTCGGTGCTCGAAAAGCCGGTAGCATATTCCTCCAGCTCGCCGAACACATTGACCAGCGCACCGTGATATTCAAGCCCGTCCTTCTCCGCCCGGGTGAACTCGATGCTCTTGTACAACTCGTGCAGGAAGATGCTCAGCGCTGCCACGATCGGGATAGCGACCATGGCGAAAACGACTGCCGGGACATACTTCTTGAACATTACGCAACTCGGCTGGTAAGCGGACGCGACGGGTTGGAGGCACGGACTGTTGGCAACCTGGCGCTCGAGATAGGCTCCATCACACAATTTAGGATAGAATTCTTAAAAATCCCTGTGGTTAAAAACGACGTTCCGCCGACCGGACCCGTTAACCATCTGTCAACCACGTTGATCTACTCAGACGCGTGTCCGACGTTCGCCCCTGTGCGTTCGACATGCCGCAGCCCGATGCCCCACGGTCCAGTTCCCTTCCCCGTCGTCGTCAGCGGAAAATATCCGCTCTGATCGTGCCGGCGGCGGCCCTGACCCTGATGCTGGCGATCACTGGCGGAATGGCCTTCGTCGCGGTCAACGACTTTCCCGCCCGTTCCGGCATGAATGTCCCGTCGCATATGACCGGGCAGTAGCCCCACTGTCGGTGGTATAGGCCTACACCACAAAAGCGCATTGCAAACGTTTGCGTTAACATCAAATTTACCACGATCGTTAAATCTCCGATTGCTGGATGTCTTCCAGCTGTAACTCATAGTTGCCGGGGAGAACGCCTATGACTGCCATGACCGAAGCGCACGACCGCATCATCAATTCGATTTTCAATCAGCTCGATCTTTTAAAAGACATGGCAGGGTCCATCGGGGACACCGCCCTGCAGGCCGACCTCGACGCTGTGCTGAACCGCGCGCTCGACCGCTATTGCGAAACCAAACGCAATGCCCTGGCCATTGCCCTCAAGACCCCGGTCCCCCAGTTCGCCCGAAAATGCGCATAAACGTCGCCTGTCGCGCGGCCGGACTGGCCGCGATCGCCTTCCTGACGCCGCTCACCGCAGGCGCCGCCACCTCCGGTTCCGTCACCATCAACGGCAAGGTTCCGATCGTCTGCGGCATCTCGGTCGCGGCCGCCAGCGGTGCCACAAATATCACCGATCTGTCGGCGGGTAACAGCAGCCTGCTGGTCGCCACTGTGACGGAGAGCTGCAACGATCCGTCCGGCTATACGGTCAGCGTGGCAGGCACCAATTCCTCGAGCTATTCGGGCCTGTTCAAGGACAGCGTCTCCGGCACCACCGAGGCCTTTGCCGTCAGCTATAACGGGACGACCGTGTCCAATGCCACAGTGACCAATGTCGCCGCGCCGGCCAATGTCGCCAAGGATGTCCGCATCGCCTATCCGGCCAATGCCACCCTGACCGGCTCGACCGGCTATACCTATGCCGAGACCCTGACCTTCACCATTGTGGCGAAGTAAGGGGCGAAGCCGAAATCCTGAAATCAGTCGGCTTCGGCGGGCGCGAGATATTCCGCGTCGCTGACCTTTTCCAGCCAGTCGACCGCCTTGCCGTCGAGCGATTCCTGGACGGCGATATGGCTCATGGCCGTGGTCGCGGTGGCGCCGTGCCAGTGGCGGCGACCGCACGGACAGGAGACGACATCACCGGCGCGGATCTCCTTTTTCGCTCCGCCTTCGCATTGCGTCCAGCCGGCACCGGACACCACGACCAGGTTCTGGCCCAGGGGATGGGTGTGCCAGGCCGAACGCGCCCCTGGCTCGAAGGTCACCACGGCGGCCGACACCCTCGATCCTTCCAGCGGCGGAAACAGCGGATCGATGCGCACTGTACCCGTAAAATAGTCGGCGGAGCCTGTCTGTGAGGCTTGCGTGCCGCTGCGGCGAATAATCTGCATGGGAAATATCCTTTAATCCACGGCTCAGACGGCTTCGTCGAAGACCTTGCGGGCTGCCTGAAGCGCGGGCATGGCCGGCGGCCAGCCGGCATAGAAGGCCAGGTGGGTGATGGTGGCGATGATCTCGTCACGGGTGACACCGTTCTCCAGCGCCCGCTTGAGATGGAAAGGCAGTTCGTTGATACGATAGAGCGAGATCAGGCTGGTGATGGTGACCAGGCTGCGGTCGCGCGGCGACAGGGCCGGGTCTGCCCAGACATCGCCGAACAGCACCGTGTCGGTGAGCTTCGCCAGATGCGGAGCAATATCGCCAAAAGCATTGCGTGCCTGGGTCGGTTCGTCTGTCATGGTTATCTCCATCGGGGTCGTCTCCATCAGGGCCACCTCCATCCTGAACGCACAGCATAGGCCATCGCGGTTTTTGCGATTAGACGGTAAAATCGGCATAGACTTAGAAACAGGGCTTCTGAATAACCCGCGATCCATTGGCGTACGGCCCGCGTATACCGGCGATGATCGGACTTTACGGACACGACACGGCATGACTGAGCGTACCCTACGCCTCGTACTGGGCGACCAGTTATCGTCCCGGCTCGCGGTTATTGCCGAGGCCGACAAGGTCCACGACGTCATCCTGATGGCCGAGGTGATGCGCGAGGCCACCTATGTTCGCCATCACGTCAAGAAGATCGCCTTCCTGTTCGCCGCCATGCGCCACTATGCACAGGCTCTGCGCACCGCCGGGTTCACGGTGCGTTATGTCTCCCTCGAAGACGGTGATAACAGCCAGAGCCTGGAAGGCGAGATCCTGCGCGCCGCCACCGAGCTGGCCATCGATCGCGTCGTCGTCACCGAACCCGGCGAATGGCGGTTGCGCGAAGGCTTCGACACCCTTCGCCTGGCCCTGCCGGTACCGCTCGATATCCTGCCCGATACCCGCTTCCTGTGCAGCCACGCCGAATTCGATGCGTGGGCCGAGGCGCGCACCGAGATGCGCATGGAATACTTCTATCGCGAGATTCGCCGCCGTCACGACCTGCTGATGGAGCCCGACGGCAAGCCTTGCGGCCAGCGCTGGAACTTCGACGCCGACAACCGCAAGCCGCCGAAAAAAGGCCTGACGTCGCCGCGACGCCTGAGTTTTCGCAAGGATATCATCACACGCGAGGTTCTCGACCTCGTTCGCCGCCGCTTCCCGGACGGCTACGGCCAGCTGGAGCCGTTTCATTTCGC
This sequence comes from Asticcacaulis sp., assembly GCA_965246725.1. Lineage (GTDB taxonomy): Bacteria > Pseudomonadota > Alphaproteobacteria > Caulobacterales > Caulobacteraceae > Asticcacaulis. Next base: position 755,722 of record CBDFFG010000007.1, on the reverse strand, counting down.
CGTCACCCGGCGCCAGGCCCTGCGCGAACTCGACCATTTCGTCGCCAATATCCTGCCTGCCTTCGGCGACTACCAGGATGCCATGGTGACGGGCGAGCCCTATCTCAACCATTCCCTGCTGTCGGCATATATCAATGCAGGCCTGCTTTATCCGCTCGAGGTCTGCCAGAAGGCCGAGGCTGCCTACCGCCAGGGCCTGGCGCCGCTGAACAGCGTCGAGGGCTTTATCCGTCAGATCGCCGGCTGGCGCGAATATGTCCGCGGCGTCTACTGGCGCCACATGCCCGACTACGTCGAACGCAACCTGCTGGGCGCGCATGAACCCCTGCCCTGGCTATATTGGTCGGGCGAGACACGCATGGCCTGCATGCGCGAAGCCCTGGCCCATACGATGGAACATGCCTATTCCCACCATATCCAGCGGCTGATGATCACCGGCAATTTCGCGCTGATCGCCGGCCTGGACCCGAAGGCGGTGCACGAATGGTACCTCGCCGTCTATGCCGACGCCTATGAATGGGTGGAGGTGCCCAATACGATCGGCATGGCCCTGCACGCCGACGGCGGCCTGATGGGCTCGAAACCCTATGCCGCCAGCGGCAACTATATCCGCCGCATGAGCACCTACTGCACGGGCTGCGCCTACGATCCGACGGTGACGACAGGCGACAGGGCCTGCCCGTTCAATGCGCTCTACTGGGATTTCCTCGATCGTAACCGCGAACGTTTCAGCCGCAATATGCGCATGCCCTATGTCTATACGAACTGGGACAGGATGGGCGAAGCGCGCCAGGCCGAGATCCGCGCCCAGGCGCGCCAGCACATTGCGACGATGCGTGAAAGCGAGCTATGACGCCGTCCGCGCATACTGTGTCGGCGGCATGCCGACAAACCGGGTAAAGGCGACACTGAAGGCGCTGGCGGAACCATAGCCGACGCTCTCGGCGACTTCGGCGACCGTGCCAGCGCTGCCTCAGCTATAGCGCCATTGCGAGCGCCACGTTTCGATCTGTCCGCGAAGGCCGTCCTGCCGAAGGCAGACCGTATTATCGCTTCGCGCGGCCAGGGCATAGAGTTCGCCGCCCAGCAGCCGGGCACACCGTTCGTTGACCGGCATCAGATCGTCGCCTGCCGGCTCGTCCATGGGTCGCGTGTTCATGTCGACAAGATCAAGTCCCGCGGCATGAATGAGCGTTTCGAGGCTTAGCGGCGTAAAATAATGCAGGTGCATGGGAAATGCGAAATAGGGGCAATTGTTAAGCCCCAGGATACCGGCACGATAACTGCCGGCATTGGGCACACAGATATAGATCAGGCCGTTCGGCGCCAGCCGCGACGTCATGGCCCGAAGCGCAGACAGCGGATCGACCAGGTGTTCAAGGACGTGCGCGCACAGGTAGACTTCGATTTCGTTGGGCAGGCGTCCTGCCACCTCTTCGATCGCGCCGTAGAAAAGTCCGTTCTGGCAGAAGGGATTGGCGGTGTTGACCCAATCCTGGTTCAGTTCGTTACCGGTAGCCCTTATGCCCAGTTGCTGCATGGCCCAGACACCGGCGCCGAAACCACAGCCCATGTCATGATACACGAAGTTGTCGCCGAACCGACCGACATGGCGCATATGATCGCGCAAGCCGCTCAGGATTTGAATGAGTTCGGGCTTGAATTCGGTCTCCGGAGTCGCCGCCCCTTCGCCCCGCGTGAAGGCGCCGTTGTAATATGCGCCGATAAAATCCGGCGATGGCATGGGGTGAAACCGCGCGTGGCCGTCGATCGGATTGACGAGGAGCGTGGCATCGACTTCATTATAAGACGCCGACAGGGCATAGCTATCGAGTTGAAAAGTCATCCGTCGCCCCGTGTGTCTGCAGTTTTGCTTTTTGCCAGTATGAATAGAGCAATTTCTCGCCAATGCAAATAATACCGACACTCGCCGGGCTGGCCTCATTCGCCAGGAAACGCCCGTCAGGATCTGCGTCCAAAATCGCACCCGGACTTGCACCCAGACTTACATCCAGACTTACATCCAGCCTGGCAACATATGGCGAAGATGCGTGAAAGCCCTATGACGCCGCCCGTGCATACTGTGTAGGCGGCACGCCGACAAACCGGGTAAAGGCGACACTGAAGGCGCTGGCGGAACCATAGCCGACGCTCTCGGCGACTTCGGCGACCGTGCCGGCGCTTCGCTGCAACAGGTTCTTGGCAAGGGCCATGCGCCACGACAGCAGATATTCCATCGGCGCCATACCGACGGCGCGGAAAAAGCGCTCGAAAAACGCCGAGCGCGACAGGGACGCCGCCTGCGCCAGTTGGGCGATGGTCCAGCCATGGGTCGGGCGTTCATGCATCCGGCGTATGGCTTCGGCCAGGCGCGGATCGTGCAGGCCGCGCAACAGCCCCGGCTGCGCCGTCGTGCCCGGGGTCGAGCGCAGGGCTTCGATCAGAAGGACTTCCAGCAACCGCGCCAGGATGACCTCGCGCGCCGGTCTTTGCGATCGCGCTTCGTCGGTGACCAGTTGCACCAGGGTAGCGAGCCGGTGTTGCCCCCGAACCAGGACGAGGTCCGGCAGCAGGGAGACCAGCAGGGTGGCGTCCGGAGAGCCGAAGACGAAATGCCCGACCAGCAGCCGGACATCGGCCGGCGCATCCGGATCGCCATGGCGCGTCTCGCCGTCGCGGAAGGTAATAGTCGAGAGAACGCCATCCGGGAGACTTTCCGGCGAAGACATGACAAAACCGCGTGTCGCCGGGATCAGCACGAAATCGCCGGCGCCCAGATCGATTGTCTCGCCTTCACCCGTGGTCAGGCGACAGGCACCCTCCATGACGACGGCGTAGAAGGGCTTGCCGGAAAAAGGATAATCGGCGGCGTCACCCCTGACCTGCCAGGCGCCGGCACCGCTGGCCACCTTGGCATGGGGCGCGCTGGGCTGCAGCAAGGTGACGACTTCGGCAAAAGGGTCGACCAAAACAGGACTTTCAAACATGCAATACGGATTTATGATTATAGATCGTCCTGCGTCCGCAGTCTATAGTCTGGGCAGTCCCTAAAGGAGTTCCTGCCATGAAAACCATTCTTATCACCGGTTGCTCGTCCGGCTTCGGCGCCGATATCGCCCGGCATTTCCTTGATCGCGGGTGGAATGTCATAGCCACCATGCGTACACCGCGCGACGACGTCCTGCCGGCGTCCGACCGCCTGCGCATCCTGCCCCTCGATGTCACCGATGCCACCAGCATTGCCAATGCGATCGCTGCCGCCGGTTCGATCGACGTGCTGGTCAACGATGCCGGTATCGGCCTGCTCAGCGTCTTCGAGGATACCGACCTCGCCACGGCCCGCGACATCTTCGAGACCAATACCTTCGGGACCATGGCCATGATCCAGGCCGTGCTGCCGCAGTTCCGCGAACGCAAGGCCGGCATTATCGTCAATATCACCTCCAGCGTCACGCTGAAGTCATTGCCCCTGCTGTCGGTCTATACGGCCAGCAAGGCTGCCGTGAACGCCTTTAGCGAGTCCCTGGCGCTCGAGCTCCAGCCCTTCAATATCCAGGTGAAGCTGGTCCTGCCGGGCGCGGCGCGGGAAACGGACTTCGGCCGCAATGCCCAGACACGGATGCGCGGCTTCCCGCCGGCCTATGCCGATTTCGCCAATGGCGTGTTCGAGACGATGCGCAATTCGACGGCGCCCGGCACCCGGTCGCAGGACGTCGCCGAAGCTGTATGGCAGGCGGTCACCGATCCGGCAGCACCTGCACGCATTCCTGCCGGCGCCGATGCCGTCGCCTGGTTCAGCGAAAAATAGACGTCACGTGCACGGCGTAGGCGATTACGAAATCGCCGGCGCCGACATAACGCACCCCGACAGCAGCACGGCGGCGGACAGCAGCATCAGACAGACAGAGAGCTTCATGGCGGATCCTTCGAAAAACCGAACAGACCCGCTTTGTGCCGCGTCGTCAAGCGCAGCAGGCCTCAGCCCTGCCTATGCCCTGGGCACTACGCCTTCCGCACGCAGGAAGTCGATCAGCGCCTTTTCCATGGCGTCGTAGTGGCCGTCCGTCCGGACGCGGTCCACGGTCCAGGTAATCTCGGCCGGGGTCAGGGCGTGATCGGCCGCCGCCGCCGCTTCGTCGGCAATCTGGTCGGGAATGGCCAGGGCAGCCTCGCTCAGCGCCGGCCCTTCGAGGCCGATCGCGCGCCGGAAGAAACGACCGAAGCTGACTTGCGTATCGGCCATGTAGCGGTCCAGCCGCAGTTGGTCAGCTCGTGACAGGGTGTCGTAGTTGCGATGCGCCATCAGGTGGTTGGCCACGGCCTTGACGAACAGGTCGGCAAACTCCGGTGCGTTGCCGGCCCCCAGGGTGGCGTCCTTGATACGAAACAGCATGTCGGCCTCGGCCGTCGAGACGACGAAGCCGTCACTGCCGCCGACCGCATAGATGACCCTGCGCAGGAGGTCGGTTTCGGTGGAATTTATACAGGTGGCATCGAGACGACCGTCGCCGTCGGTGCGTTCGCGCCGCGTCGGGCCCTCGCCGCTCAGCACCGCGGTCTCGATCTGGCGCAAGGCGTAGTCGCGCAAGGCCTCCGGCACCGATTCGGCGGTTTCCACGACCTTTACCAGCAGTTCCAGTTCGGCCAGGCTGTCGACGCGGCCATCGGCATCGATCCACTGCATCAGCCACCCGGCCTTGGCGCCGTCGACATAGCCTGACGGCTGTTGCTGGCGCACGAGGTAGTCGACCATGACTTCGACAAAATAGTCGATCCATTCACGCGCCCGCAGCGGACAGGCGGCGTTAAGCGCCATAAGGGCATCGGCCTCTTCACGGCTGACCTGGCCATCGGACCAGACAAGTCGGCGCAAGGCCAGCACGTCTTCGGCACGGATCTCCGCGCGGTGGGTCAGGGAGGCGGTCAGTTCGGCCAGGGCGGCATTGGGCATGGAGATCTCCGCGAAATGTGGCGGCACCTTAACCCACGGCGGTTAATACGCGGTCAAAAGCTACCGCGATCGCATACCGCGTACGGTCGTCCGGGCTGATTAATCGTATGGTATCCTTGCCAGGCTGCGCATAGGGTCGGCGCATGCTGATCTTTCTCGACTTCGAAGCCTCGTCGCTGGCCAAAAAAAGCTTTCCGATCGAAGTCGCCTGGGTGTTCGAGGACGGCCGTTCGCGCTCGACACTGTTGCGGCCGGTATCCGACTGGACCGACTGGTCGGACGACGCCGAAAAGGTGCACGGCATTTCCCGTAGCCGCCTGGAGACCGAAGGCACCGACGTCGCGGTTGTCGCCGCCGAAATGGTCGAAACCCTGTCAGGCCATGACCTCTATGCCAGCGCTCCGTCGTGGGACGGCAAGTGGCTAAGCACCCTGTTGCGTGGCGCCGGCCTGCCGCGGCATACCCTGCGCCTTGGCAAGTCGGACGACGCCTTTGCGGCTGCGGCGCGCGAGATTTTGGGCGAAACGGTCAGCGACGAAGACATTGCTATGCTGGTCTCGCAGGAAATCGACAAGACAGAAGCCCATCCGCCGGCGCACCGTGCCCTGGCCGACGCCCGCCTTGAATTGGCGCGCTTGCACGCGGTCAGGGCCGCCGCGGCAGCCCTCCGCTGATCCTAACCGCGCGATGCGCCCGGCTCCGTCGTCTGCCTTGCCCAGTCGGCAATGCCGAGCTTTGCCGGCAGGGAATCCAGAGCCTTGTTGAGCTTGTCATTGCTGGGCGAGATGCAACCGCGATCGTGCTCGAGCACGGTCTTCGTGCCATCGGGCTTCGTCCAGGTGATGATATAGTGCTGCTGGTCGGTGCGGCGTTGCTCGCACTGGGTCTGCGCCGTCGTGCCGTCGGCCGGCCGAAAAGCTGCCAGGGCCATGGCCGCGGCATTATAACCGCCGGCGCCCGCCTCACCTTCCTTCGGTCCGGTCACCGCGGTATGGCGCGCGCCGGTATAGGTGACATGCCCTGTCGGGTTGACCACAACCTCATAGACGGGACAGAAGCCGAAACAGGGGCCGACGGAATAACCGATGGTTTCCCGTGTTTGCGTGCCAGCCGCCGCGCCGGATTCGGACAGGCTGGCGCAACCGCCAAGTCCCGCCAGCAGAAGGGCCGCGCCGGCAATGAATCCTGTGTTACGGGCAAGGGTCGCGATATACATCGAAGTCTCCATTCAGTCAGCGTCTATGACTGCACTCTGACAGCCATCACGTGAACCTGAGATGAAGCCAGGGCACGTGCCTGTGGACGATCCGGCTTTCCCGATCTCTATTTGCCATCGAGCAGGGACGCAACGGCCTGGTGAAAGGCCACGGGATCCTGCTGCGGGCCGCCATGGCTGACCTTCGGTATGATGACCAGCCTGGCGCCGGGGATGGACCGGGCCAGCAATTGTGTATGTTCCGGTGCGATGAACTGCTCGTATTCGCCATCGGCGACGACCGTAGGCGCATGGATACGGCCGAGGTCCGCCGGGGTCAGGTTCGGCTCGCTGGCATAGGTGGCGTTCATTACGGTCTTCAGGGCCGAAAAGCCGTCGGGCGTCGGCGACAGCCGGCGATACTGCGCCTCCATCTTCGCCATGAATATCCCGCCCATGCCCTTCATCGCCGGATCGGGCGGAGTGGTCTTGTCGGAATGGGTGTTGAAATTGGCGCCCCAGACAAACAGCTTGTCGACAGTGTCCGGATGATCGATGGCCAGCATCAGCCCGACGATACCACCGTCGCTCAGACCCACGACCGAGGTCCGTTTGACGTGGACAGCGTCCAGCACCGCCAGGGCATCCGCCTCCATCATCTCATAGGTCAGGGGCGCCCCGTCGGGACGGCTGCTGCGGCCATGGCCGCGCGTATCCATGACGATGACCGTGTGGTTCGCCATAAGCTTCGGGACCTCGAAGCCCCACGAATCCGACGCCGAGAACCCGCCGTGCAGAAGCAGGACCGGCGATCCGGCCCTGGGGTTGAAAACGGCATAATAGAGGCGCGCCCCGTCGTGGTCGACAAAACCGCTTGTATCGGCCGCGGGCAAGGCCGGAACATCCGGGATCGTTGCCCATAAGGGTGGCGGCGATTGGGGTTGGGTTTGCGCGTGCACCGTGCCGGCGTCGAAGCACAGGCAAATGACTGCGGCGGCTATGGAACTGGACAGGGACATGATGCGCCTCACCCGACTGGGAAGGTTTGCAACCTAGGCCCATAACGTCGCCCTCTCAACAGCAATTCGGCAACAGCAATTCGGCAACAGCAATCCGGGACTATCCTTCTGTCGGCCAGGATTTCGATATGCCCCCCGCGCGACACCTGTTATCAGCGCATATGACATGTCGTGGAACCCGATCATGAGCGCAATCCGATACATCAGGACAGCAACATTCAGGACTTTGGCTTGATGTCCGCTACCCCGTTGGCCGCCCTTGGCTGGTCCGATTTTTTCAGCGACCAGGTCGGCCCGGACGAGGGCCACCTTGTCCCCTGCCGCATCTCCGAGGTCCATCGCGCCCGTTTGAGCGCCCTGTCCCCGGAGGGCACCCTGCGGCTGACCCTGCCCGCCAATATCCAGACCGGCGACTATGCCGTCGGTGACTGGATCCTGGCGGCGCCCGACAGTCATCTGCTGGAGCGCCGCCTGGAGCGCAGGACCCTGCTGCAACGTCATGTCGAAGGGCAGATGTTTCCGCAACTGGCGGCGGCCAATGTCGATACCCTGTTTATCGTCACCTCGTGCAACGCCGACTTCAATCCCGCCCGCCTCGAGCGCTACCTGGCCATGGCCAACGAGGCCGGCACCCGCCCGGTCATGCTGCTGACCAAGGCAGATATGGTGAGCGACGCCGACACCTACGTGCAAGCGGCGATGGGCCTGCAACGCGACCTGCCGGTCCTGACGATCAACGGCCGGACGCCCGAAGCTGCGGTCGCGCTGGCGCCCTGGTGCCTGCCAGGTGAGACCGTCGCCGTGGCAGGATCGTCCGGAGTCGGCAAGTCGACCCTGGTCAATACCCTGGCCGGAACCCAGCAGGAAACCGGCGGCATTCGCGAAAACGACGCCAAGGGCCGCCACACCACAACGGCGCGCTCGCTGCACGCCATGGCTGGCGGCGGCTGGATTATCGACACGCCCGGCATGCGCAATCTCCATATCGGCAGCGTCGCCTATGGCATCGAGACCCTGTTCGCCGAAATCACCGAACTGGCGCCGCGCTGCAAGTTTAGTGATTGCACCCATGCCCACGAACCCGGCTGTGCCGTGCGTGCGGCCGTCGCCGCCGGCACGCTCGACGAGGAGCGTGTGGCGCGCTGGCGCAAGCTGCATGAGGAAAACATTAGCAACACACCGGTGCAGACCGGCCCGCGCGGCAACCGGACAACGCACCGCAGGCGCCATTGATAAACAAGGCAACCTTTTGCGGCGGGGCCTCGTGCGGCACATCGACGACAAATGACATCGATGACAAAACGAACTTGCCGCCCCCTCGCCGCCGTGGCAAGTTCGCGTCCACCGGATAATCCACGAGGGCGACATGGGTTTCAGCACAACGGGTCTGGCGGCTTCGATCGCCCTGGCAATGACAATAGCGGGCTCTGGCGGCGCGGCGCAGGGCGCACCGGTCAAAATCGAATATTACCATCCGGCGCCGTCGTTTCCTGCCGAGACGATCAATGCCGACGGCTTCGTCACCGGCTTTACCGCACCCAATCGCTGGGGCCAGTATACCGCCTACATCATGGCGACCAACGCGAAGGGACAGCGGACCTGGCGCATCGAGCACGACTTGCCCAATCCCGACGGCAAGACGGCGCAAGGCTCTTCGATCTACCTGCTCGAAGGCCATGACCGCGCGCTGCTGATCGACACCGGCAATCCGTCGAAGCACACGGACGGTGTCGACGACCTGAAGTCCGTCGTGACCTTTCTGTTGGGCCATGACAATAGCGGCAAGACCATCGCCCACCCGCTCGACTTCGTCGTCGCCAATACCCACAGCCATGGTGACCATATCGGCGAGAACGGCGAATTCGCCGACCACACCATCTACTATATGGACCTCGACTGGCCCGACACCGCTCCCGCCAACTATGTCCCGATCCGCGAGGGCGGCGGCGCGACGCCACACGGTTCCGGTACGGCCGTCGGCAGTATCGACCTGGGTAGCCGCAAGGTGACCGCGATTGCGTTGCCGCCCCACACCCCCGGATCGACCGGCTATCTCGATGTTGAAAACCGGATGCTGTTCAGCGGCGATGCGCTCGGCAGCGGTTACGCCTGGCTGCAATGGGCGCCGATCGGCACCTATCGAACGGCCGTCCACCATCTGCTGGACGTGGTGAAAGCCTATCCCGACCTGAAGGTGTTCGGCGCCCACTTCTACCAGTACCGCCAGGGCACGCGCGCCCTGCCGCCGATCAATGGCCGCCCGGGCGACCTGCAATATATCCGCGACGAAGCGGCGGCTGCCGACGCCATCCTGTCCGGCAAGGCGATCGGCCGCCCCTATTTCTGGCGGCCCTACAGCTATATTGCCGGCCATGGCTCGGGCCAGATCGTCTATTCGCCGGGGGACCTCTATGCTCCGGGGCAGGCACCGACCGCGGCCTGGCACGCCGTGCAGCTTTATGACGACGCGAAAGACCGGCCGGCCAGCCTGTCGGGCCTGAAGGCGGACCTGAACCTGATCACGGGAGCGAAGGGGGAAACCGCCTACCTGCTGAAAGGGACCAGGGCGGCCATTCTGGTCGGGGCTGATACAGCCGGGCTGCGGACCTTCGTGAAACCGCTGGCGGGAAAGCTGCCCGTGACCGTGGTCCGGCCGGGCATGAAGGCAAGGACGATAGCGCTCGGCAAGGATCACGCCGGCCGGGCGATGACCGCCGAAATCCTTCCCTTAGGCGACGGCCTGTCGGTGATCGAACCCGTCAACCGCATCGCCCTGGTCGGCGACGGGCTGGGGATCGGGACGTCGTGGACACCTCCCGGAGGCGTCGCCGCTTACCGGCAGGCTGTTGCCGACTGGGATACCAGGACGCGCGGCGAGTACGACATCCTCTACACCGGCCACAGCATCGACTACTACACGCCCCCGTCGCGGGTGCAGGACGTGCTGAGCGCGGCCGATACGGCGATCGCGTCGGGATCGTCGACGATCACCGTGCCGGGAAAAACGGGGCAGTAACCCTTTCTACCGCAATCTCACAAACAGATTGCCTGTCAGGCGCCCCACCCGAGGATCGGCGCTATAGGCGAAATCGTCGGGAATGAAGCCGGAATGCAGTAACGCACTTTCGTAGATCAGCAGCCGGTTGAACCGGCCGTCGACCCGCAGCAATTGCTCGTAACGGGCATCGGATTCGCCGATAAACCCCTGCCGCTGCGGCGGCCCTTCGAAGTCGAGCACGGCATTGTAGACCGGCAGGTCATGGCGCGTGATGCGTTCGAAGCCCGTGGTACGATGGCGATAGAAGCAGGTCCCCGTGTCGGCGATATCGCTGAGGTAATGCAGGATGGCGATGAAGCCCGGTTCAGCGGAATCATAGTGCGGGATACGCTGCGACGGCATCAGGTCCTGCGGCCGCCGCGTCACCAGCGAAAACCCCGCCTCGGTCAGTTCGCAATCCGCCGCGCCATAGGCTTCCCGGATCAGGGGCGCAGCCACGGCCAGTACCGCCGCGACATAGGTCTGCGCCCGGGTATCGGCTGGGCCAATGATCCGTCGCAGGCCGGGATAGTGGGTCGCCCCCTCGGCCGGGAAAGGCGCCATACCGGCAGCGATATCGACACAGGCCTGGGGCTGGCACACGGCGTCGTCAGCGACAATGACGCACGCTCGCCGGGCACCGATAAGGTGCCGGAGGGGCGTGCGCGCGGGAACGGCCGGACGAATCCGGCGCGGATCTGTAGCCATGGTCGGGCTCCCATGGAGATGTGATCAGGACCGCGCGCGGCTGGAGCGCGGACCTGCCGTTTTTTTACCGCATGTTTCGTCCGGACCGGTTCGGCGGGCACCGAAGGGTGTCCGGCTATCGGACGAAACGTGAATTACGACGCTTCGGCGCGCGGCGGCGCCGTATTGCAATACTGCGCCACATAGTCGCCATGCTGCGGCAGGGAAGCCGCCGTGCGGCTGACCGTGGTGCGGATACCGCCCAGCAGGCGCGACAGTTCGTCGTCGGTCAGCTTGCCGGCGATGGGGTGGTAGGATTTCGGCAGGATGCCCTGCCCCATCATGACCTGGACCCAGCTGTTTTCGGCGAACAGTTCCTCGTTGCGGCGGAAGACCCGTCCCGTTTCCCGGAACAGCTCTATCTTCTGAGTCAGCGAATCTGGAACGGGCATGGTGGCGCAGTGGCGCCAGAAGGCGCTGTCGCGGCGATCCGTTGCGACATAGTGCAGGATAAGAAAGTCGCGGATCTGCTGCATGTCCTGGTTCTGCTGGTCGTTGAATTCCGCGACGTCGCGTTGGGAGATCCCCGTCAACGGCATCATGCGGACCAGGCGCAGGATGGCGCGCTGGATCAGGTGGATGCTGGTGGCCTCGAGCGGCTCCATGAAACCCGACGACAGGCCGATGGTGACGCAGTTGCGGAACCACTGCTTGCGGCGGGCGCCGGTGACAAAGCGCAGATGGTTGGGTTCGGTCGTCACCACCCCTTCGACATTGCCGAGCAGGCGCTCCAGGGCGGCGTCCTTCGACAGATAGCGGCTGCAATAGACGATGCCGTTGCCGGTGCGATGCTGCAGGGGGATGCGCCATTGCCAGCCGGCGTCGTGCGCCATGGCCCGGGTATAGGGCAAGGCGGGACCGACATTCTCGGTCTGCACGGCGATGGCGGAATCGCACGGCAGGTAATGGGTCCAGTCGTCGTAACCGACGTGCAGGGCCTGTTCCATCAGCATGGCGCGGAAGCCGGTGCAATCGACGAACAGGTCGCCGTCGAGGCGTGTGCCGTTCTCCATGACAATGGTGGCGATATCCCCGCTTTCGGGATTGAGCGCGACCGAGGCGATCCTTCCCTCGACCCGCTTTGTGCCATCGGCCTCGGCCATCCTGCGCAGGAATTTGGCGAAGCGCGTGGCGTCGAGCTGGTAGGCATAGTTCATGCGGTCGTCGGGCAGGTGCGCGAACCGGCCCTGCAGCGCCGCCACCAGTTCCAGGCAATAGTCGTCGTAAGACGCGTCATGGCCCTTTTCCCGGCCGTACAGCCAGAAGTGCTGGAAGCCGGCCGACCAGTGGTCCTTGCCCGTCATGCCGAACGAATGGAAGTAGCGGCTGCCCTCGGTCTTCCAGTTGTCGAACAGGATGCCCAGCTTGAAGGTCGCCTCTGTCTCGCGCATGAATTCGGCTTCGTTGATGCCGAGCAGCCGGTTGAAGGTGACCAGGGGCGGAATGGTCGATTCCCCGACCCCGACCGTACCGATGGCTTCGGACTCGACCAGGGTTAGGTCTATGGTGCGGCCCATGGTGCGGGCGATGGCGGCGGCCGTCATCCAGCCGGCTGTGCCGCCGCCGGCGATGACGACGCGCAAGGGTTTTGTCGGGATCATTGGCTTAGTTGCCTCAGCAGGAAGCCGCGGATACGCGCGGCGGTCTCGGTGGTCAGACGCGACAGGACGCTACGTCCCTGTTCGGGGATATGGTCGGTGACCTCGGGGCCGTTGGTGAAGACATAGTAGTCGAACATGTCGCGCCAGTGCGCCTTCTGGTCGTCGGGCAGGTCGCGCAGGGCCAGCATGGCGTGGTTGAGGGCGTCCTGGGGCTGGCCCAGGAACCGCGGCGTCTCGCGCCACCAGTAGTTCACCAGGATGTTGAACGGCTCCAGCCCTTCGACATGGTGCCACCACATCGGCGGGATATAGAGGGCGTCGCCCGCCTCCATCTCGGCGACCTGGGCCTGTTCGACGGCGTCGCGAAAGCGCGGGAAGCGGGCGAAATCCGGATTGTGGAAGTCGACCATGCTGATGGCCCGGCCGGCGGGCGTATTGTCTATAGGGCCGAGATAGAGGTTGCGGAACTGCTCGCGCGGGAACAGCGTGAAGCGCCGGCGGCCGGCGGCGACGCAGGCTAGGTTGTGCGGAATGTCGTTGTGGGCGGCCACCCGCGTCCGCGTGCCGATCCAGATGCTGGCCAGGGCGTCGCGGCCGCCCAGGTCGACATGGTTGTCCTCGTGCAGGCCGGAGAAGAATTCCAGCACGCTGATCGAGGCGAGGTAGATAGGGGCGGCCTCCGGATCGTTTTCCTCGGCCTCCATGCGGGCAAAGATCTCGGGCAGTTTCGCCTTTACCGTCTGGAAGTTCATCGCCATGTCGCTGTCGTAGAACATGCGACCGCCTTGGCCGCGTTCCCCGACCGAAACGACGAACTTGGCGTCCCGGCGCTTGCGCAGCAGGTAGTCGCGCGCGTCCCGTCCCGACACCCTGGCCGCCTGGACCAGGGGCCAGCCGGCGACGAGACCACGGATCACGAAGGGTTCGGTGGCTTCGCGCAGCAGGGCGTCGAGCGCGGCCGGATCCGCGGCCGTTACCTCGCGTACCGCCCTGGCCCCCGCCAAGACCGGGGGACGGTCGTCAAACATCTCGCAGACGCTTGTTCTTGCGCGCCACCAGGGCGCCGATATTGGACAGCGAGGCCAAAGCCATGAAGATCGGCATCAGGTGACCACTGCGCTGCAGGTCGGCGATCTCGTCGGCGTCGAGGGCCTGCAGCCTGTCTTCGTCGACGACATGGAAACCGACCAGGCGGTTGGTCGATTCGTCGTCGAGCGTAATATCGAGCGCCATCGGTTCCAGCAGGTCGTACCTGACCAGGGCGGCCATGAAGGCGTCGTTCTGTTCGTAGCCGGCATCGAGCGCGCCCAGCTTTTCGGCCATGGTTTCGAGATAGGGTGTCGGGCGCCCGGTCTCGTCGAAGACGCGGATGCCTTCGCCGGCGGCGATGCGGGGGCTCGCCATATCGATGTGAACCTGCTTGTCGCTGCTGCCTCCGTCACTGCCACCGGGCGCAGAACGGCCGATCAGGAAGGGCTGGATGTCGATGGCCAGCGGACGATAGCGTGCATCCCAGCGGTCGCCGTCGAGGAACAGGTTCTCGTCGCTCTCGAAACCGAACATGGCATAGGCGGCAAAGCTGTCGCGGTCGGGATTGCGGCGGAACAGGATCGGATATTCGTTCTGGACCTGGCGGAATTCCGCCGGGGTGGTCAGGCAGCACATGACGCCGTCGCCCAGGTCCGGGCTGCGCTCGGTGCGGACGCGCAGGTCGCGATGGGTTTCGGCGGTAAGGATGGCGTGGTTGGACATTTAGGTTTTTCTTCCCTGTACAAGTTCCGGCGCCTTATGGCTGTTACGCAGCGCCTGGAGGTAAACACGATTGGTCGGCAGGCCCGCCGCCAGGCTGCGCGTCCGCGCGGCGACCTGGCGAAGGGCGTGAACGGCGGTATCGGCATGGGACGCCGTGACCGCCGTGCCAAGCGGCGGGGCAAGCCCCATGCCATATAGAATATAGGCGTAGCTGGCCGCCGGGAAAACCTCGTTGACGGCGCCGAGATCGTAATCCGACGGCGCCTGGGCGCGCCAGATCTGCAGCAGGTCGGCGAGACGGGCGGGCACGCTCGCCGCGTCGCGGTGGTCGCGCCAGTAGGGCTCGTCACGGTGCGACAGGACGTAGTGCAGCTTGAGGAATTCGACGATACGGTCCCAGCGGTACCGGAACAGGGTATTGAAGCGCGGGGCATGCAGGGCCAGGGCCGTTCTATCACGCGGGAAGTTGGCGACCAGGGTGTCGAGCGCCAGTTCGATCATGACGATGGCCGAGGCCTCGAGCGGTTCGAGGAAGCCCGCCGCCTGGCCGATGGCGACACAGTTGCCCTGCCAGAAGCGCGCGCGGTGCCCCGACCGGAAGGTCAGGCGGCGCGGGCCGAGGTCGGCGAGCCTGGCCCACGGCGCGGTCTGCTTCAGATAGGCGTCGAGCGTCGCTTCGGCGCCAGCATCGTTGACATGGGCGGACGAATAGACGCACCCGACGCCGCGCCGGGTCGGCAGGCCGATATCCCAGATCCAGCCGGCGGCATGGGCGGTAGCATTGGTGTGCGAGGCAATGTCGCTGTCGTCCGGCACCGGCACCTGGACGGCCAGGGCCCGGTCGTTGAACAGCTCATGGCTGCGGTCGATGAAGGGCACCTGGCAAAAATCGCCGATCAGAAGCGCGGCGTGGCCGGTACAGTCGATGAACAGGTCGCCGGTTATGTCGCCGCTGTGGCGCGTCCGCACCGCGGCGACATGGCCTTCGTCGCCCGCCACGACGCTGTCGATATGGTCGCTGACATGGCGCACATTCAGGCGCGTCACCGCATGGTCGCGCAACAGCCGGGCCAGCTTGCCCGCGTCGAGATGATAGGCGTAGTTGGCGGCGCCGGTATAATCGGGCATGGCTCTTTGCCGCGGCGCCAGGTTCAGCGCACACAGGTGTGGCTGGGACGAGACGGTCTCGGCGAAGGGCTGACGGCCGTCCGCGGCCTGCCAGGCGGCGACCATGTCGGCGATCTCGCCCGGAGGCGGCGGAACGAATGGATGGTAATAGCTGTCGGCACGGGTACCGTCGCGCCAGCCGTCGAACCGCGAGCCTTGCTTGAAAGAGCGTCGCAGGCGACCAGGAAATCGGCCTCGGCGATACCTACGGCCTGCAATGTGCCGCGAATGGTCGGCCAGGTGCCTTCGCCGACGCCGATGGTCGGCACGTCCGGCGACTCGACCAGGGTGACGGAGACGCCTGCGGCCGCCAGCCGGCACGCGGCCAGCCAGCCTGCTGTGCCGCCGCCTGCGACCACGATTTCGGTGACGCGCATGTCCATGAAAACCAGGGATCACAACTCGGGAAAGGGAGCTCGGGGGAGCATACAGGATGTTTGAAGATTCCAAAGCAGAGAAGCCACCTCCGAAGAGGTGGCTTCCCGTGCCGTAGCGATGTCAGCTTAGAAGCTGTAACGGACACCGATGTCGTAGCGTCCATAACCGGGCGAGACGAAGGTGACGTTGTTTTCCGAACGCTGGTGAACCTTGCGGTCCTCGTTCGTCAGGTTGATGCCTTCGACGAAGACCGTCAGGCCCGGCTTGAACTCCCAGCTGGCGCTGGCGTCGACCTGGCCATAGGCGTCGGTATAGGTCGGGTTCGGGCCCGTGCCGTTCAGGAACTGATCGCGCCAGTTATAGGCGATACGGGCCTGGATGCCGTGCTTGTCGTAGAACAGGACCGCGTTGGCGCTGTCGCTCAGGCCGGTAAGGGCGAACTGGGTGACGGAAGCCGGCTTGGTGTTGTCATAGACAGCGTCGCCATCGACCTTGGTGTAGTTGACGATCGCGCCGAAGCCGGTGTCGCCGAAGGTGTGCTGGATGTTGAATTCCCAGCCCTTCAGGGCAGCCGTCTGGTCGCTGTTCGTCGGTTCGGTGATCTGGAAGACCAGCGGATCGTCTTCCGCCTGGCTGAGGATCTGGCCCGTGATATAGCCCGAGGAATCCACGCCCGTCTGGACCGTCGTCGCCGGATAGTGGGTGAAGATGTACTGGCGGATATCGACGGCTGCGGCATTGGCGCCGAGGGCTGCGATCGCCGCACGGTAACGCGGGCCGGAACCCGGGTTCTTCAGGCCGAACGCCGTCTCGTTGACGCGGCCGGAAGAGATGAAGTTCGACACGTCCTTGTGGAAGTAGCCGAGCGACACGTAAGAGTCCTTGCCGTAGTACCATTCGGCCGACAGGTCCATGTTCTTCGACTTGTACGGCAGCAGTCCGGGATTACCCTGGCTACCCGTACCGTTGGCGATACGGAACAGCTGGTCGAGCGTCTGACCGCCCTGCATGCTGCCATAGTCGGGACGCGTGATCGTGGTGCTAACCGAAGCGCGCAGCACGACATTGTCGAGCGGACGCATGTCGAAATCGATGTTCGGCAGGATGTTCTGGTAAGAGCCCTTCAGGGTGGTGAAGGAGCTCTTGCCGCCGCTGAAGTCGAGATCGAATTCGTTGGCCGCGACCCATGACGTCGTCGGGTTCGGCGTCGGCACGAGAGCGGTCGAATCGATGTCCGTCTTTTCGTAGCGGACGCCGACGACCAGGTGCGCCGGGTTGGAGAACAGGTCGAACTTGCTGTTGAACTGGATATACGGCGCGAACGTCTTTTCCTGGATATGACGGTCGGTGGTATAGGGTGCGAGGCAGTTCATGTTGCCGCCGCAGATCTGATGGTTCTTGTCGAGGATCGACACCATGCGCGGCAGGTCGAAGGCGACGATGCTTTGCGGGAAGCCGGCGCTGTTCACACCGCCCAGGCCGTCGAACTTGTCGGGCAGGCTGACCAGGTGGAAGACGTCATCCGGGATTTCCGAGGCCGGGCCAACGCCGCCCCAGGTGTCGTGCTGGATGTAACCGAAGGCCGAACGGACCTTGTTCTCGACCTGGGAGACACCGAAGTCGATGCTTTCGAGGTAGCCGTAATCGGTCACCTCGTAATGACCCTTCAGCTGGACCTGGTCGATCTGGTCCTTGAAGTAGGCATTGCGGAAAGCCTGGCCGGTCGGCGTGACCAGTGACAGGTCGGTCGTGCTGATACCGGGATACATGCTGTAGGACATGACCGGCAGGTAGCTGCTGTAGTCGATCTTCTGGTCCTGGATGCCGAAAATGGCGGTACCGACCGACATGTTCGAGCCATAGGGGCTGTCAGGCTTCGATTCGGCCGTGGAGTGATGGGCGTCGAGGACAAGGTTCAGCTTGTCGGTCGCCTGCCACTTCAGGTTCAGGCCGGCAGACTTGTTTTCGGTCTGGTTGGCCGTCATGCTGCCCGAATAGGACAGGTCCTTGGCTTCGTTCTTGCCGAAGTGTTCCGAATAGAAGACCGGGCCGGCAACCGGACCGTCCGTCCATGCGCTGGCGACATTGTTGAAGTTGAACCAGACGCCGCCCGAGGATTGGGTGTCGCGGACCTTGTTCTTCGAATAGGTATAGTCGAAGGTCGCCGTCAGCGTATCGAACGGGCGATACTGCACGACCAGCTGGCCGTTGGTGCGCTCGCGCTCGATGTCATGCAGGTCGTATGCGGCATTCTGCTGGACCTGATAGACGTCGGTGGCCTTCGGGTGGTTGGTGACGGTCGGCGAACCGGCAGGCGCCAGCGAACCCCAGTTGTTCTCGTTGCCGAGATAGCCGTCGCGCCAGCCGGCCGAGAAGTCGCTGCTGCTGTTTTCACGCTTCTGGTAAGAACCGGTCAGCAATACACCGATCTTGTTATCGGCGAAGGTGTCGCTGATGATGCCCGAGATTTCCGGCGTGATCGTGTTGCCATCGAACTTCGACGTGTCGTCGACGCCCTTGACGCCGATCGAACCGCGGAAGCCCATCTTGTCGAACGGACGCGGCGTGCGGATGTTGATGACCGAGCCGATACCGCCGGAATCGACGCTGGCGCGGCCGGACTTGTAGACGTCGACGCCGGCGACGCCTTCCGAGGCGAGGTTGGCGAAGTCGAACGAACGCGACGACGGCGCGCTGCCGCCATCACCCAGGGCCGCCGTCGGCATCTCGCGGCCGTTCAGGGTAACCAGGTTGAATTCCGGGCCGAAGCCGCGAACGGTGACGAAGGAGCCTTCGCCATTGCTGCGGTCGATCGAGACGCCGGTGATGCGCTGAAGCGATTCCGCCAGGTTGGTATCGGGAAACTTGCCGATATCTTCCGCCGAAATCGAGTCGACGACGCCCTGGGCGGTTTTCTTGACATTCATCGAGCTGCGCAGACTGGAGCGGATGCCGGTAACCACGACAACGGTGTTGTCCGTGGCGGCGGCTCCGGGAGCAGCAGCCCCCTGCCCGGCGGTTTGCGCCTGGGCTGTTCCGAAGCCGGCGGCAAGGGCCAGGGTCGAAACCCCCAGCGCCAGCCAGACCGACTGTCGAGTGTTAGATTTTTTCATCTTACGTTCCCTTCTTGTAGACACGCCTTGTCCTTATGGACAAATTTTTGGCCGTGCCTGACAACCTCGCGAGTGACCTGGACAGGACTGAGCCATAGAAATGTGACAAATTCTGTCCATGCGACATGTGTCAGCGTTGTCACCAATGCGTTCGAGTGACCAAACCTGTCAAGGCAAGTTGGCGCATTTGTCCATATTAATGTCCACTTTGTGATGTCGTGTGTCTTCACCGTGACACAGGTGCGGGCAAATTTCGCCTGCCGGCACTTCCCTGACGGCAGGTTATCAGGGATTTCGGAGACTTTCCGAGCGGTGAAGCGAATCGTTCCCCTAACGAATAAAGCTCATCAGGTCCGTCTTTAAATTTTTCATAAGCGATTGATATATTTTGCAATTTATATAAATTCGATATGCGAGGCCCCAAAACATCGACAGCTTTTCGTAGCCCTCAAAATTCCTTCGATGACGTCTCTCAAGCCAAAATGACATCGATGACAAAATACTTGACAGAAACGCGGGAATTGGTGAGGATCAATTGTCGGCAAAGCGGATGTGAGCCCGTTCGCCGACACTCTGGTGCCCGATACGGCCGTTTCCCGAGATACGGCCGCGGGTGCCGCGATCATGCCACGGTACCGATCGCGGCCTGCCGGACATGGTCCGGTGGACATATGACTAAGGTCCGGCGACACGTCTTCCCGTCCCGGCCCCTCCAGTTCTTCCCCAACTCATTCTTCGGATTCGTCTGAAGGCGCGCGGAGCTCGGCCCGCGCGCTTTTTTTCACCTGGTCGGCATGAACCTGGGTTGTAACATTTGTCCCGAAAATATGGCTCATGGGACATATTGTATCATTTTTGACGTCAAATTTTGTCCGCAAAAAATGTCTCAGGCCTTGCACCCTCGACATTCCGTCGATAAGCTCAGTCGTGCCGATCTGTTTGCGACGGACCGGACAAGGCCAGGAAATTCAATACTTAGCGGAAGACAATGCCCACGATATACGACGTTGCGGAATTGGCCGGGGTCTCCCGGAAAACTGTCTCCCGCGTTCTGAACGACGACAGCGCCGTCAAGGGCAAGACCCGGGACCGTGTCCTCGAGGTCATGTCCCAGCTGGGCTACAAGCCAAACGCCCTGGCAAGCCATCAACGCCCCGTGCGCAGCAATACCTCCATCGGCATGCTCTACACCGATCCCGCTTCCGGCTATCAGAGCCGCTTTCACCACGCCATGCTGATGGCGTCGATGGAGGCGGGCAACTATCTCGCCATCGAGCTTTTCGAGATGGAAAAGCCCGATTGCATGGACAATCTCGAGCGCTTCTTCGCCAACTCCTCCATTCGCGCCATGGTCCTGCTGCCGCCCCTGTGCGACTACGGCCCGCTCAAGGCCCTGCTCAAGGACCGCAATATCGAGGCCGTCCTGATTTCGCCGATGGCGCCGGACGCGGTCTTCCCGTCCGTATCGCTGGACGACCGGCAGGCCGGACGCGACGTCACCGATTACCTGCTGTCGACCGGTCATACGCGCATCGCCCATATTGCCGGCCACCCGGATCACGCCGCCGCCTTCCTGCGCCGCCAGGGTTATTTCGAAGCCCATGCTGCCGCCCTGCTGCCGCGTCCGCCGGCGGAACTGATCCGCGAAGGCGAATTCACCTTCAAGACGGCGATCACCGCCGCCGAGGGCCTGCTGGCTCTCAAGGAGCGGCCTACCGCTATCTTCGCGGCCAATGACGAGATGGCTGCCGCCACGTGCAGCGTGGCCCATCGCATGGGTCTGCGCATTCCCGAAGATCTGTCGGTCGTCGGCTTCGACGACGCGCCGATCGCTTCGGCCATCTGGCCGGCCCTGACCACGGTGCGCCAGCCTTACGTCGAGATGGCTCGCAAGGCGGTCGAAATCCTCAACGCCCGCACCGGGCGCAGCGCCGGTAACGCCGTCGAGCGGCATATC
Organism: Asticcacaulis sp.; assembly: GCA_965246725.1. Classification (GTDB taxonomy): domain Bacteria; phylum Pseudomonadota; class Alphaproteobacteria; order Caulobacterales; family Caulobacteraceae; genus Asticcacaulis. The sequence goes on along the minus strand of CBDFFG010000007.1, from coordinate 734,805 downwards.
ATCCCGCATAGTATGGCTGTCCGCGATTCGACACAGCCACCGCTCGGTGCCCGGCAACCGGGATAGACCCGCCCCGCGATGCCGTAGGCAAGTGATCGCTGCGTCGCCCAGCGTCGATCACGTCACGTAATGTCGTGACCGCAATTGCGGCCAAAAGACGCATTTATGACACTCCCTGACACATAAAGGCAGCATTCAGGCGCGGCTGATGCAGTCACGCAAGAAACTATGCTGATCATGCAACGCCGCGAAGCAAAGCCCGGGGCACGCATACATTTGCCTGGAAAAACAACAGGCCCAGCGTAATAAACAAAATTGTTATAATTAAAAAAGTTCAGAGGAAACGACTGGAGTAACGCCGCGGATGCCCGTCCCGGCGCGCGATAGTCCATGCGCGTTCGCATGCGTCGCCGCCCCCTTTGACCCGATTAATTGTCTCGAAAACAGCCGCGCTCCCGGCCCGCCCTTACCTGCGACCCCGGAGCTGCGGACAACGACCATAACTCGGAGTACGCCATGATTATCGCCCCAGCCCAACACCGCTCTCGCCGCCTGACCGCGGCCGGCGCGTCCCTGTCCGCCATCGCGCTTGTCCTTACCCTGCCGGGTGCGGCCCTCGCCCAGACCACCGCGCCCGCCGCACAAGCCGATACCACGGCCACGGGTGACGCGGCCCCGACTAAAGAAGTCGTCGTCGTCGGTGTCCGCCGTTCGCTCAAGACCGCCCAGCAGATCAAGCGCGACGCCGACACGGTCGTCGATTCCATCACCGCCACCGACATCGGATCGTTCCCGGACAAGTCGGTCGCCGAAGCCCTGCAGCGCGTCGCCGGCATCACGGTCAACCGCTTCGCCGCCTCGTCCGACACGGCCCACTTCTCGGCCGAACCGTCGGGCGTCCTGGTCCGCGGCCTGCAGCAGGTCCGTTCGGAATTCAACGGCCGCGACACCTTCACTGCCAACTCGTCGCGCGGCCTGTCGTGGGGCGACGTCTCGCCGGAACTGATGTCCGGCGTCGACAGCTACAAGAACCAGACGGCCGACATGATCGAAGGCGGCATTGCCGGCTCGATCAACCTGCGTACCCGCCTGCCCTTCGATTCCAAGGGCCAGCTTATCGCGGTATCGGCCGACCTCAACTACGGCGACCTCGCCAAGAAGTCGACGCCCGACTATTCGGCCATCTATTCCAACCGCTGGGACACCTCGCTCGGAGAATTCGGCTTCCTGGCCAACTATGCCTATTCGCACGTGGTGACCGAGACCAACGGCCTCCAGTTCGGCCGCATGGGCACCTTCTGCAACAATATCGACGCCACCAACCCGACCGTGTGCAACGGCTCGCAGTTCGGCACCAGCAGCTGGGCCTATATCCCCTCGAGCGTGACGGATTCGAACAATTCCTACGACCGGGTCCGCAAGGGCGCGGCGCTGGCGGCCCAGTGGCAGAACCACGACCATACCATGCAGGCGACCCTGCAATATAACGACACGCGCTACAATAATTCCTTCCACGAGCGCACGGTCCAGGCCTCGGCCTTCAGCGTCTACGGCGCCTCGGTTTACGATCCGCTGACCGGCTCCACCACGGTCGAGCCCGCCGATGGCAGCAGCTTCACCTTCGATAAGAGCGGCCTGTTCCAGTCCGGCACCATGGTGTCGCCGATCGGCTGGTGGGGCGCCGACGACGCCGCTTCGGCCCAGGTCGCGCAGAACAGTTCGGGCCAGCAGATGGTCAATGCCTGCTACGGCTGGAACAATTGTAACCCGGCCCAGCAGGGCGCCAACCTGTCGACGACGACGCGCTATTCGCAGAACAACGAATATACCCAGGATACCTCGTTCAACTTCAAATGGGATGTCACCGATCGCCTGAAGACCAATTTCGACGTCCAGTATGTCCAGTCCAAGGTCAAGAACTACGACATCTCGGTCAGCCTGGCCTCCTATGCCAATCTCGGCCTCGACATGAGCAGCGGCGAGCCGGTCATCACCCTCAGCACCCCGGTCAATGTCAACCAGTCCGCCGGCGGCCTGACCAATGCCAACAACTATTCCTATTACGACGTCATGGACCACAGCGAAGACAGCAACGGTCATGAGCTGGCGACCCGCTTCGACGTCCAGTACAAGCTGGGCGACGGCGGCTGGCTCGACACCCTGAAGGCCGGCGTGCGCTATTCCGACCGCGAACAGACCGTGCGCTGGTCGGCCTATAACTGGGCCAACATCTCCAATACCTGGAGCAACAACGCCGCGACCTTCAATATCGACAGCCCCGTCTATCCGACCGGCCTGTACGAGACCGCCTCGATCGGCAGCAACTTCTACGGCGGCGGCAAGATCAACCAGACCGACTTCGTCTTCATGAAGATGAGCCTGCTGGAAAATCGCCAGGCCCTGGCCGATGCCTTGGGCGTCGGATCGCTGGGCGTGGGTTCGTGGACGCCCCTGTGCGAACGCGCCGACGTCGTCGACGGCTGCTATCGCCAGGCTGAAATCCTCGGCGTCAGCGAAAAGACCTCGGCCGCCTATGTCGAGCTGAAGTTCGGCGGCGCCGACAAGACCATCTTCAACGGCATCACCGTCCAGGGCAATGCCGGCATGCGCTGGGTGCAGACCGAGGACAACATGTCGGGCGGTATCTCCTATCCGACCTCGACCTGGTACGGCACCTACGGCACGCAATCGTGTTCGGCGCCGCTGATCGCGCCGCAGGTGACCAATATCTCGTGCTGGCTGACCAGCTCGGTCACCGACTTCAGCAACGGCGCGCAAACAGTCGACACTACCCACAAGGACCATATCAACTGGCTGCCGAGCTTCAACGTCAAGTTCGGCCTGAGCGACACCTGGAGCCTGCGCTTCGCGGCGTCGCGCGCCCTGTCGCGTCCCGATATCGGCCTGCTGAAGAACTATGTCAGCATCTCGGCGCCGACCATCGACACCACGGCGACCTCGACCTTCGTCACCTACAATTCGTCGGGGGCGGTCAACGGCTATAACTTCCAGTACACGGCCCAGGCCGGCAATCCCTACCTGAAGCCGATCACCGCCGACCAATTCGACCTGTCGCTGGAAAACTACTTCTCCAGCGTCGGCTCCTTCTCGTTCGACCTGTTCTATAAGAAGTTCTACAACTATATCCAGAGCGGCAGCTACTACCGCACCTTCACCAACAACGGCATCACCGAAACGGTGAAGGTGACCGGGCCGACCAATAATGATGGTGCCTCGGTCCGCGGTTTCGAAGTCGCCTATCAGCGCTTCTTCGACATGTTGCCGGCGCCGTTCAACGGCCTCGGCATCCAGACCAACTACACCCATGTCGTCAATACCGGCGTCAACAACTCCAACCTGACGACCAATTCCGGCGACGGCTCGACCGGCACCAGCGGCAACGGCCAGACCGACTCCATCAATCCACATGCCCTCGAAGGCCTGTCGAAGGATGCCTACAACATCATCCTGATGTACGAAAAGGGCCCATGGGCCGCGCGTCTCGCCTACAACTGGCGCTCACGTTACCTGGTCACAGCGCTCGACTGCTGCGTCGGCCTGCCGATCTGGCAGGACGCACAAGGCCAGCTCGACGGCTCGATCCGCTACAAGGTCAACGACAATGTCGAACTGAACCTGTCGGGCAGCAATATGCTGGGCACCGAAACCGTCCTGCGCCAGCAGGTGTTCGGCGACTCGTCGAGCACGCCGGGCGCCGCTGCGGTTCTCCAGCCCTATGCCTGGTACAAGAACGACCGCCGCGTCCAGGTCGGTATCCGCCTGAAGTACTAAACGACAGGTTTTGCAGCTCAGACGCCGCATGGCTCCTCGCATAAGCTCGGGCGTGCAGTCGCACGCTCCCAACGGCCAATGAGTCAAAGTAGTGGCCGTTGGTATAAAAATACCCATGGCGCGCAGTGCACACTGCGCGCCATTTTTCTTGCCGGCGACGCAAGATTACTGGCTATGCAGCTGGGCGTGCAGGTCCTGAAGTGTGGCAAGGCGCTGGAAATCGTCGCGGCACAGCAGGTGCGCCAGGCTGACAAGCGATATACGGCCGTCCTCTCCAACGACGATTTCACGCAGCCACTGCTCCGGGGTAAGATCCCCCAGCAGGCTCAGGGTCCGTTTGCGCGCGGCGGCAAAGGCCGCCAGCAAGGCTTCACCCGTGGTATCGCCGGCAGGCATTTCCACCTCTGCTCCGGCCAGGTCGGCTTCGGACAGTTTGGGGCAGTCTTCGAGAACGGCGCGCGAAATCGCCGGCTGGTAGCGCGTGACTTCCCGGTGATGGACCGTCACAAGCAGGTCGAACGCCTCGTGGGTGTTGCCGTCCTCGCCGTCGGGGCGTTGCGCGGTTTCCGGCAAGGCGGAAAAGTGAGCGTGAAGCCTGTCGGGAAATTCCGACAGGGCGGTAAAGGTGACAAGATGCATCATGCGAAAAGTCCGGCTCTCTCAAACGGTTTCCTCTTCCGCCTAACTGCCTCCACGTAAAAACGCGATATGCTACCCCGGACGGCTCTGTCGCGGCGGGGTATCGTGCAGGCGGCTCCAGGCGCGGCGAAACTGGCGCGCCGAGGCAAAGCCGCTGCGTTCAGCCACCGTTTCCATATCCAGCCGCGAGCCGGCAAGCAACGCCCGGGCATGGCCGATGCGCATGCGGTTGACGAAGTCGGTCACGCTCATGCCGGCATGGCTGTTGAACAGACGTGACAGGTTGCGCGGACTGGCGGCGGCAATCCCGGCCAGGGCCTCGACCGACCAGTCGCGGGCCGGATCGGCGGCGACGGCGTCCTGGACACGGTGGATGGCCGGGTGGATATGGTTGCGCCCCTCCAGCCACGGCGACAGTTGCGGATCGCCACCGCCACGGCGCAGATAGACGACCATATAGCGCGCGACTTCCAGCGCGACCGCAGGACCGGCGGCCTGGGCGACCAGGTGCAGCATCAGGTCGATGCCTGCCGTAATGCCGGCACTGGTCAGGCGCGGACCATCCTCGACGAACAATCGGTTCTCACGCACCCGGGCCTGTGGCGCCAGGCGTGCCAGCTCCGCCATCGCGCCATGATGGGTGGTACAGTCGTAACCATCGAGCAGGCCGGCTCGCGCCGCCAGCAGGGCGCCGGCGCAGACCGTGGCGAGACGGGTCTCGGGTCCCACATGGGTCGCCAACCAGTCAACAACCGATGCCTCCTGTTCCGAATCCAGAGACCTGTCCGGCACGGGACCGGTGAGCGGCAGATCGCTATTGCCGGAAATCACCACCAGGGCATTGTCCGGCAAATGCTCCGGAAGGGGCGCGATGCCCGAAATCGCCAGGCCGATGGAACTGCCGACCGTCGCTGCGGGACCGATATAGTGGACCTCGAAGCGAACGGCCGCCTGTTCCATATTAGCCTTGCGCAGGACCTCCATCGGCCCGGCTATATCGAGCAGCAGGACGCGTGGCGGCACCAGGACGAAGACGGGCAGGACCTGCGTCATGCCGGCTCCGGCTCAACGGCGGCAAGGACCTCTTCGACCGTGGCGATACGGGCAAAACGATCGGCCAGGACCAGTTCGGTGCGGGCGCGGATGTCGGCGGCGCTCCACGTGTGGCCAGTAGCGTCGGTCATCGGGAAGGTCAGGGTCGCCTCGCCGACATAGTCGACCTCATACCCCAGGTCCGAGGCGTGGCGGGTCGTCGTTTCGCAGCATTGCTCGGTGCGGATGCCGGAGATGATCAGGCGGCGGATATTGTTTTCGATCAGCCACACGTCGAGCCCGCTACCGACCAGGGCGCTGTGGCGGCGCTTTTTGAAGACGGCATCAGCCGTGACTTTCAACGGCGCCATCGTCTTGACATAACCGGACGCTTCGGAGAAGGCACCATCGCCTTCGACATGGAATATCTGCACGACCGGGATGCCGCGCGCCCTTGCCCCATCGATCAGAGCCTGTTGGCGCTCCAGATAGGCGGCGACGCCGGCTTCGGTGTAATAGGGGCGCTGGCGAAACGATTCCTGGGCGTCGATAACGATCAGGGCGGTTTTGGCTTCGGACATTTCTGCATCTCCGTGTGATTGGACGATAGCAGAATATCGCTTTATATTTTGCCGAAAAATGCCCGGACGGGACCATGATGGGACATTTCACGCCAAATGGACATCAAACGCGGTTTCCGTCGGCGTCGATCATTACGGCGCCGTCTTCCTTGTAAAAGGGCCCCGCCGGCCATCGCTCGAGCAGATCGAGGACAGTTTCCGAGGGACGGCACAGTTTCACGCCCTTGTCGGTCACGACGAATGGCCGGTTGACCAGGACCGGAGTCGCGAGCATGGCGGTCAAAAGGGTTTCGTCCGTAACGCCGGGCTCCAGCAGCCCCATCTCCCTTGCCGGCGATTTGGTTTCACGCAATGCCTGGCGGGGCGTCAGATTGGCCGCCGTCAGCAGGGTCAGCAACAATTCGCGTGTCCAGCCGGCCTCAAGATACTCGACGACGAACGGCTGGTAACCCGCCGCTTCGATAACGGCCAGAACGTTGCGCGACGTGCCGCAGTCGGGGTTATGATAGATAATGGGTGTCATGAATGCACATCCGAAGGCTTGAGGAACCAGGCGCAAACCAACAGCGCCAAAACGGCGCCCGCCAGTTGCGCCATGATAAAGGCCGGGGCATCGACCGGGCGAATTCCGGCGAAGGTATCCGACAGGCTGCGGGCAATCGTGACCGCCGGGTTGGCGAAAGAGGTCGAGGCGGTAAACCAGTAGGCCGCCGTGATGTAAAGACCGACGGCCACGGGCACGAAATCCCGACGCGCCTGGTGGGTGGCGAAGATGGTCAGCACCAGGCCGAAGCTTGCCACCGCCTCCGACAGCCACTGCGAAGGCCCGCTGCGGACCTTTTGCGACACTTGCAGGATGCTTTCGCCGAACATGGCATGGGCCAGCCATACGCCGGCGATGGCGCCGGCGACCTGTACGGCCAGATAGGCGATTGCGGCAGGGACCGGCAATTCGCGCCTGATGGCGATGACCAGGGTGACAGCCGGATTGAAATGCGCGCCCGATATGGGCCCCAGCATGGTGATCAGCACCACAAGCATGGCTCCGGTGGCGACGGTATTGCCGAGCAGGGCAAGGGCGATATTACCGCCGGCAAGCCTTTCGGCCATGATGCCGGACCCAACGACGGTCGCCAGCAGGAACAAGGTGCCGATACATTCGGCGAACAGGCGGCGAGACAGTGTCGGCATCAGGCGGCTTTCCTCATGGCGATCAGCATCCGCAGGCGAGTTGGTCGAAGACAGGCTGACACAGGTCCGGACGCCCGCCGCAGCAATCCTTCATCAGGAACAGGAGCAGCCCCTGGAGGGCCGAATAGTCGGCGACATAGCGAATGGAACGGCCTTGGCGCACGCTGGTCACCAGACCGGCCTGCATCAGGATTTTCAGGTTTACCGACATGGTGTTCTGCCTGACGCCGAGGCGCTCGCCGATTTCGCCGGCGGCAATGCCTTCGCGCCCGGCCTGAACAAGCAGGCGCAGGGCGTCGAGGCGCGTTTCCTGGCTGAGCGCGTCGAATGCCATAAGGGATTTTTGTTTATCCATATATCATGATTAAATGATATAATTTATTCCGTCAAGGGTCAGCGGCTGTTCCTATTCCTACCCACACCCTGCCCGCCCCCCGACCGCATTGTTATTTTACGCCGCCAAAGCGCACCCTGCGCACGGTCCGACCACTCCAGGTTTCGGGCCAGTTACTGTCAGGAGACGAACATGGTAGATGCCACAGCCATCAAGGAACATGCCGAGGTTATCGGCGCGGACGGCGTACATGTCGGTACGGTCGACCACGTGGACGGCAACCGCATCAAGCTGACCAAGCAGGACAGCACGCACCAGGGCCACCACCACTATATCAGCCTCGGTCTCGTCGCCGAAATCGAAGGCGACAAGATTCGCCTGTCGGCCAATGCGGACGTGGCCGTCACGCTCGAAGAAGAAAAAGACGGCACCAACGTCTGATCCCGTCAGGCGATTGCTATGAAAAGAGGCCGGCGGACACCCGCCGGCTTTTTTGTATTGGCGCGCGGCGAGAAAATGATATCGCTAACAGCATCACCCGAGCCCAGGACATGTCATGGTCGATGCCTCCCGCCGCACCCTCTTCACCTCCTTGCTGGCCGGCGCGGCCGCAGCCCCCTTTGCGGTCGGTGCGGATGCACATCCCAGTAAAAAGGGGGCCACTAAAAAGGCAGCGGCCCAAAAAACGACAGTCGAGAAACCTGTTGCCTGGGGCACGGGCATAGAGGGCCAGCGCCGGGCCGATCTCGGCGACGGCACCTATCGCAATCCGATCCTGCCGGGGGACCATCCCGATCCGACCATCCTCAAGGACGGTACGGACTATTACATGACCTTCTCGTCCTTCTTTTCCTATCCCGGAATGGTCATCTGGCACTCGACCGACCTGGTCAACTGGGCCCCGGTCGGCCCTGCCCTGACCAAGCCCCTGGGCACGGTATGGGCCGTCGACCTGTGCAAGCACAATGGCCGCTATTTCATCTATATTCCGGCGGCGCCCGACGGCAAGCCGTGGTCGATCTATGCCGTCTGGGCCGACGATATCCGCGGTCCGTGGAGCGATCCGGTCGACCTGAAGATCAGCGGCTGCATCGATCCCGGCCACGTCGTCGGCGAGGACGGCAAGCGCTATCTGTTCGTCAACGGCATCCGCCGTATCCGGCTGACCGACGACGGTCTTGCGGCGGACGGCGATGTCGAGCCGGCCTATCAGCCGTGGCACTATCCCGACGATTGGATCACCGAGAACTTCGCACCGGAAGGCCCGAAACTGCTGCGGCATGGCGCGTATTTCTACCTGGTGACAGCGGTCGGCGGTACGGCCGGCCCTGTGACCGGTCACATGGTCATCGCTGCCCGCTCGAAGTCGATCAACGGCCCGTGGGAGCATTGCCCGCACAATCCGCTGGTGCGTACAGTCAACGCGGCCGAACCGTGGTGGTCTCGCGGCCACGCCACTCCGGTCGAGGGGCCAGCGGGGGACTGGTGGCTGGTCTATCATGGCTATGAGAACGGCTTCCGGACCCTGGGCCGTCAGACCCTGCTGGAACCGATGGAATGGACGGCCGACGGCTGGTTCCGCGCCACCGGCGGGGACCTGTCGCAACCCCTGCCCAAGCCGAAGGGCGGCAAGGCCGGGCCGGCGGGCATGGCCCTGTCGGACGATTTCAGCCACGACCGCTTCGGCATCCAGTGGTGTTTCCACGACCCGAAGCCGGACGAGATGACACGCGTGACTCGCGCCTCGCCCGGCCTGCGCATCGCCGGTCGCGGGCAGTCTCCGGCCGACAGCTCGCCCCTGACCTGCATGGTCGGTGACCGGTCCTACCAGGTCGAGGTCACACTCGACCTGCAGGGCAAGGCCGAGGGCGGCCTGTTGCTGTTCTATAATCCCAAGGCCTTTGTCGGCCTGGGTTTTACCGCCGACACGATGAAGACCTGGCAATATGCCGAGGAACAGACCTGGGCCCGGAAATCCATGGCCAACCCGTCGGTGCGCGTGCGCCTGACCAATGACGGCAATGTCCTGACCTGGTACTATTCGCATGACGCCGGAGCGACGTGGGTACGCCATCCGACGCGCATGGAGGTGTCGGGGCTGAACCACAATGTCTTTGGCGGCTTCCTCAGCCTGAAGGTCGGCATCTACAGCGCCGGCGACGGCAGTGTGACGCTGCGGGACTTTACCTATAAGGCGATCTAGACAGAACGCCTCCTTTGGAAGGGGGCGTTCTTTGTCGACGGCCAGGTGATCGATACAGCCAATAATGTCAGGGCTGCCAGGATATCGGGGAAACGAGTGTCGGGAGAGGATCCAGTCATGAGAAGGCGCCGATTGCCCGGTGGCCGCGACAGATCATGTGTGGAAGATGAAGTGAAACTGAGACGCCAGGCCAAGGCCGGCGCAAACCGCAATGACAAGCACGACATTGGCTTTGAAGCGGATAAGGGCGACAGCGGCGGCCACGGCGATCAGCGCGGCGATCCAGTCGAAAGCGCCCGAGAAGCCTTTGGGCCAAAGCACATGGTAGCCGAAGAAGAGGACCAGGTTCAGGATGACACCGACGACTGCGGCGGTGATCGCTGTCAAAGGCGCGGTGAACTTGAGCTTGTTATGGGTAGCTTCGATCAGGGGCGCGCCGGCAAAGATCATCACGAACGACGGCAGGAAGGTGAACCAGGTGACGATCACAGCCGCGATAACCGCCGCGAGGAAGAGATATTCGGGTCCGAGATAGGCCTTGCCCCAACCGCCGACGAAGCCGACGAAGGTGACGACCATGATCAGCGGTCCCGGTGTCGTTTCCCCCAGCCCCAGCCCGTCGATCATCTGCGGAGCGGTAACCCAGCCATATTGACCGACTGCCCCCTCGTAGACATAGGGCAAGACGGCATATGCACCGCCGAAGGTCAGCAAGGCGGCCTTGGAGAAGAACACCGCCATCTGGCTGAGCGGATGCTTCCATCCGAGGCCGAAGCCGATGGCGGCGATCGATGCGGCCCACAGGCCAAGGCCGGCCAGGGCAACCCCCGCGACTTTCCGCCAGGAAAAGCGCGCATGCGCCGGCGGCGGGGTGTCGTCGTCGATCAGGGCCGCGCCATAGACCTTGTCGCCGGCGCCATGTCCACCGCGCGGCTTGAACAGGTTGGGCGCAATCCGGCCGCCGATGACGCCGACCAGGGCGGCGAGCACGACAATCAGAGGAAACGGTGCGTGGAAGGCGAAGATGGCGGCAAACGAGGCGGCGGCGATGCCCCACAGGGCAGTATTCTTCAGGGCGCGGCCGCCAATGCGGTGCACGGCCTGGACAACAATCGCGGTGACCGCCGGCTTGATGCCGTAGAACAGCCCGATGACGACGGGGACGTGACCAAAAGCGATATAAACCCAGGAGAGGCCGATCAATATCATCAGCGAGGGCAGGATGAACAATCCGCCGGCAACCAGGCCGCCCATGGTCCGATGCATCAGCCAGCCGATGTATATTGCCAGTTGCTGCGCCTCCGGGCCCGGCAGGACCATGCAATAGTTAAGGGCATGCAGGAACCGCTTCTCGGAAATCCAGCGTTTCCGTTCGACCAGTTCCTGATGCATGACCGCGATTTGCCCCGCCGGGCCACCGAAGCTGATGAAACCGAGCTTGAGCCAGAAGACCAGGGCGCGAGCGAAGCTGACCGGCGCCGGGGCCGGGGAGATATCGTCAGGCATTCTCGCCTCCGCGGAAGCTCGACAGCAGGCCATCGAACACGTGTCCGGCCATGGCCAGTAACCGGTCGTCATCGTCGATCGAGTCGCGCATTCCCTTCAGGATGCCCTCGACGCCCGCGGCCTCAGGCGGCTGCAGACCACCGACGTCGAGAAAATGGACTATGGCGCCGAGGCGGCGGATCGGCGCGTCGGTGAGGCAAAAGCTCTCGGCCAGCACCTCGAATGTCACGCGATGGCCGACATGGGTAAAGGCCGCTCCGTCGAAATCGAACCCCAGCGCTTCGTCCGGCAGGTCAGCCGGCGAGGCCAGCCAGACAATGACTGCCTCCGGATCGATGAAGCGGCGGATCAGCCAGGCGGACGCCAGTCGATCGACCCATGGCCGCCGGCGTGTCGCCCACATGCGGCCCCGGTAATCGGCGATGGCCAGGCGGCCGACCTCATGCTGCACGAAATGCGGCTCGTCGGGCGACAGGACCCGAGCAATACTGCGCTCAAGCGCCTGGAGCGCAGAGTCGACCTGGTTGCGGCTGTCGCCGGGAAAGTAGTCCATGGCCGCGATCACGGTGAAGGCCTTGCGCAGTTTGCGGGCCGTCTTGAGCCCGTCATTGACCGTCTCCGCGGTCAGTCCGGCCGCCGCCGCGGCAATGTCGCCGGCCAGGGCCGCATAGTCGTCGCCGCGATCGAACATTCCGGCGAACGGATCGCCCTGAGCCGCCACCGGCAGAAGGAAAGCCGCCCCCCTGCCCGCCACCACCTCATCGGCAATCGCCTGCAGCAACGAACGGCATTCGTCCTGGTCCGGCAGGACATAGACACCGTCGCGCAAGGCAGCGGCACCGGCCGCCTTGACCGCCCGCCAGGCGCGCATGCGCACGGTGGCGTTTTCGGTTGGCAGCGAGAGGACAAGGACAAGATAATTCATGATGTAGATATTACAACGGATTAGTCACGATCTCTACATATTTGTTACGACTGTGACCGCGTTGAGGCCATCAGTGAACAAGACCTTTGAGACCTGTATAACCGACATAGAGGGCCACCAGAACGATCAGCGCCCCGGACAGATAGGGTGCGCGGTTGGCCAGCTTGCCGAAGCCTTTGAAATGCTTCGACGCGTGGCGAACGCCCCACGCCGCCAGGACCCCGGATGCAACCATGGTCAGGGCCAGGCCGATACTGAAGCACAAGACCAGGGTGGCCCCCAGGGCGATACGCTTCAGTTGCAGGCACAACAGCAGCACTGTGATCGACGCCGGGCACGGGATTAGGCCGCCAGTCAGGCCGAACATGATGATCTGGGGCGTCGTGACGGTCTGCCCGGCAAACCGGCGCTCGATCTCCTCGGCATGGGCCTGCTCGTGGGCATCTGCATAAGGTTCGGCACCCGCAAATCCGGCCGAAGGTGCGTGATCGTGCCCATGGCCCTGGTGGGGCTCTTCATACGTCAGGGCATAGGTATGGGCGTGCCCGGCGTGGCCCAGTATCAGCTTCGCCCGGAATGCGTGCGGCTCGGGGATCTGGTCGGCCGATTCCAGAAAACCCTCCTTTTGCACGAAGGTGAAGACCTGCCTGGCGTCGCCCTCGCGGGTGGTTTCGACCAGCACGTCGGCGGCGCCCCACACCTGGCCGGTTTCGGTATAAAGACGGAAGTGCGGCGGCTGGCCGTCCTCGAAGATTTCGAGGCGGACACGGCCGTGACCGGTGTCGACGCGACGGGTGTCGTCGTGGCCATGGTCATGCCCAAGATCATGCCCAAGATCATGCCCATGGTCATGACCGTGCGAATGTCCCTTATCATGGTTATGGCCGTGGTCGCCGCGCGAGTAGGACCAGGTGCGCCAGATCATCCAAAGGGCCACGCCCAGCATGATGACAGCCGATGCGACCTGAAAATAGGGCTCGACTGCCTCGCTGTCCCAGCTCTGGCCGAGGTAGAGCCCGCCCAGGGCGATCAACCAGACGATCAGGGTATGCGACAGTGTCGCCGACAGGCCCAGCAAAACCGCCTGGCCGATCGTGCCGCGAACGGCGACGATGAAAGCCGCCATCATGGTCTTGGAATGGCCGGGCTCGAGGCCATGCAGGGCGCCGAGCACGATGGCCGAGGGAATGAACAGCCAGGCATTGTTAGCGCCCTGCTGCAGGAGATGCGCAAAATCGTTCATGGGGAGGCTACTTGATATAGGAATGGACGATGTCGATGAGCGCCTGTTGGGCGTCGGGCTTCAGCACCCCAGGCTGGTCCGGATCATCGGCTAGATGGTGCCAGATGTGGTGTTCGACCACCTCCCCCATCATTCCCGAGATGCTGCCGCGTGCAGCGGCGATGAGGTGCAGCAGCTTTTCGCTGTCAGCCTCGCTTTCGACGGCACGCTCCAGCGCTTCGACCTGTCCCTTGATGCGGCGAACCCGGGCCAGAAGTTTGGCCTTTTCCTTATCAGCGTGCACAGCGTGCCTCCTATACCATACCCCCCTATACTATTATTTCGAGACCGGCGTCCAGCGTATCGAGGCCGCGTCACCGCGCACAATTTCAAGTGGAAAAAAACACGTACGATCGCTTCGCAAGGCGACGCATACGGTATACGATTGTTCCGAGCCTGGAACGAATCCCTATGCGTCTACCGGCCTGTGCAACCGGCAAAATCATGACGGACAGCTGGAAAACGGCTGCGCTCCTGACGGGGGCGATGGTGGCTGTGGCAACCTCCGCACACGCCCAGACACAGCTGAATGGGGCGGCTACCGCCGGGGGGGACGAGCCGGCAGTGGTCGTCACCGGCAAGCGCCCGCACGCCCCGGCCGACCGCGACGTCTACGATGTCGGCAAGGATCCCGATGCTGCCGGTAAGACAGCTGCCGATGCCCTGAACACGATCCCTGGCGTCTTTGTCGATGGCAGCGGCAATGTCACCCTGCACGGTCGCGCGGTCGAGATCCTGGTCGACGGCCATCCGTCCCTGCTGCTGAACGGCGACAATCGCGGGGCGGCCCTACGGGCCATGCCGTCGAGCTATATTTCCAGCATCGAGATCATCTCGACCCCCGGGGCCCAGTTCAGCGCGCAAGGGTCTGGCGGTATTATCAATATCGTCACCAGCCACGGCATGCCGGAGGGCGGTTTCGGCAGCGTCGGCGCCCAGATCAAATCCCGCGGCGGCTACGGCGTCACCCTCGACGGCAATGTGCATGCCGGCAAGCTGAGCGCCATGGGATCGGTAAACTACACGCGCGATATCGGACTGACGACATCGCGCCTGATACTCGCCGCCCGCGATACGGCGGGGGCGACGCGTCTTACAACGCGAAACGACGGCGCCTCGCGCAGCGCCAACGGATGGCTCGATGCATCAGGCAATGTCGAGTATGAGCTGACAGCCGACGACACCCTGCACGGCCAGGCGAACCTGTTCGACACGCGCAGCCGGTTCGCGACGACGACACGGTCGGCGACCTCGGATGCCGGCGACCGCCCGACAGAGACCTATTCCGGCATCAATAGCAATATCATGACGACGGGCTCGCAAAGCCTCGGCTTCGGCTGGCTGCACTATGGCAGGAAGGCCGATGAAAAGCTGAAGGTCGATGGCAGCCTGTCGCGAAGCCTGAGCCGGATGTCCGGCACCAGCCTCGACACCTATGCCCTGTCGGCGATTGCAGCCAACAGCGGAATGCGTGTGAGCCGATTCCTGAACACCAGCGATATCCGCAATGCGATGCTGGGCCTGGATTACGACATGCCTGTCGGCGACGACCAGCTGTCGCTCGGCGCGCAAGTCACCCGGGACGACAGCGTGACGGACAGCCAGACCTTCGGCCCCGACGACCTGGACCTGCCCGCCACCCGCAACGCCCTGCTGAGCAGCCGTTTCCGCTATCGCCAGACGGTCAGCGCCGCCTACGTCACCTGGCAGCGTGAACTGAGCGACCGGCTGACCGTTCTCGGCGGCCTGCGTGTCGAGGCGCTCGACCTTAGCACCCGACTGGTCACCTCCGGCGTCGCGGGTCACGTAGCCGACACCACCCTGAACCCCAGCTTTTTCGCCACCTATGTCCTGTCGCCGAACGCCAGGCTGCGCTTCAGCTATTCGCATCGCCTGCAACGGCCGGCGCCACAGGACGTCAATCCCTACAGGACCCTTGTCGACAGCCAGCACGTCCTGGCCGGCAATCCGCGTCTGCGGCCGCAGGATACCGACTCATATGAGCTGACCTACGACACCTCGAAGGAGGCGATGAGTTTCACCGCGCGCGGTTTCTACCAGATAGACAGTCACCGGATTACTCCGTCGAGCCTGTTCATCCCCGATCCACAACAGGCCGGCAACCAGGTGCTGGAGACCACCAGCATCAATTCCGGCAGCGGCGAGACCGGCGGGGTCGAACTCACCTTCAGCAATCAGCTGACGAAGGCACTCCACCTGATGTCGAACCTGACCGTCCAGGCCACGCACCTGCGCGGCGGAGGCGCCAGTGCACAGTCGACCCGCGGCCTGAGCGGTGGCGCCAGTATCAGCTATACCCTGACACCAAAGGACTTTTTCACCTTGTCGTACAATGCGACGGGAAAACAGCTCACCGGCCAGGGCTATACCCTGCCCTATGCCTACGACATGATGATGTATAACCACATCCTGACGCCGAAGCTCACCTTCATGGCCAGCGTCACAAATGCCCTGCGCATGGCGAAGACGACACAGGTGATAGATACGCCTGCGATCCACAGCCGGTCCTTCTTCACCGCCGATGCCCCGACTGTCATGATCATGCTGAGCCGCTCCTTCGGCGGCTTCAAGGCGCCGAAGCCGGAAAACCCGAAGCCGTGAATTGAGCTCGCGTAAAGCCGGTGATACCGTCGTTGAAATTCCACGGAGCGCACCTTATGAGCCAGGCAGATGACGCAACCGGCAGGGCCACGGCCGGCGATTTCCAGCCAGAAGTCCTGCAGCTGTTCGACAAGTATGTGCACAACCTGATCGACCGGCGGACCTTCCTCGATCGCTGCGCCCGCTACACGGCAGGCGCCGCCGGCGCCCTGGCGACACTGACGGCGCTTGCGCCCGACTTCGCCCGCGCCCAGCAGGTCACGCCCGACGATGCCCGTCTCACCACCGCCTGGATCGAGATCGCCTCGCCCAAGGGGTACGGCACGATCAAGGCCTATGTTACCCGCCCCGCCGCCGCCAAGGGACCGTTGCCGGTCGTCCTGGTGGTGCACGAGAACCGCGGCCTCAACCCGCATATCGAGGACATTGCCCGTCGGCTGGCATTGGAAAACTTTATCGCCATCGCCCCGGATGCCCTGACCCCGCTGGGCGGCTATCCCGGCGACGAGGACAAGGCGCGCGCCCTGTTCGGCCAGCTCGACCAAGCGAAGACAAAAGAAGGTTTCCTCGTGGCCGCCGCCTATGCCCAGACCGTGTCGGGCGGTACCGGCGCGCTCGGCGTCGTCGGCTTCTGCTATGGCGGCGAGATGGCCAATTTTCTGGCGACCAAAATCCCCGCGCTCAAGGCCGCCGTGCCGTTCTACGGTACGCCGCCGGCGCTGGAGGACGTGCCCGATATCAAGGCGGAGCTGCTGCTGAATTTCGGCGGCAACGATGCCCGCGTCAACGCCACCTGGCCGGCTTACGAGGCCGCGCTGAAGGCCGCCCATATCCGCTACGAGGCCTTTATCTATGACGGCGCCGAGCACGGCTTCAACAACGACACCACGCCGCGTTTCAATCCCGAGGCGGCAAAGCTGGCCTGGGGCCGGACTTTAGCCTTGTTCAACAGGACCTTGCGCGCCTGAAACGTTTCAATTGTTGATATGGGACGGCAGCCGTGATCGGACATAGACGCTCCACGCCGGATCCGACGGAAAGTCCTGCGGCGACTGGATATTGTCCCTGACCCCCTGGCGCCTGGCCATGTCGTCGGGGCTGTACCGGTCGTCGACCAGCTTGAGCTGCTGGAACAGAGCCAGGGAATAGCCGGGAATCCAGCGGCGCAGATCGTACCACGGCACGGCGGCAAAGCTTTCCGGCGCCAGGTTGATAAAGGCCGTCATGCAGCTTTCGCTCAGGGTCGAATAATAGATCGGCCGGTCGTGCACCTGGTTTACGAAGGTGAGGATGCGGCGGAAATAGATGCGCAGGACCTCGGGGCGCTTCAGGATGGGATAGATCTGCAGGCCGTCCGGCGGCACGCGGCTGAGGCGTTCCCAGAACAGGTCGCTTTCCGTCGCCAGTTCCGGATAGAGCTCGTCATGGCGGAAGAAGCCGGCCAGGGCGTCGAATGAACCGCCCTTCGCCTGGCGCGCCTCCATCGACACCACGACATGGCGGCCGTCGCTGAAGCCGAACGAGATCAGGATATGCGCCAGGGCCTTGTTATTACCGAAGGGTTGGATCACCAGGTCGGCCGTCTGGAGCTGGTCGATATCGAAGGTCTGCGTCGTCCAGCGCGGGATCGACGCTTGGCCAGACACATGGATGGCATCGCGGTAATTATTGATGGTCACCCGGTCGCCGTCGGAGACGACGGACGCCTTTTGCGACTGAAGATCGACCCAGTCCTGCGGCACCGGTGTCTTGGCCATATAGGCGGTAAACACCACGACGATCAGGACGCCGGCCGCAATCCGCCGGACCGGTCGTGTCCGGCCGGCCCAAAACCACAAACCCACGACGCAAACGAGGAAGACGACCGCGGCCAGGTCGCGCAAGGTTTGCGGAAACGGCAGCCAGTAATGGATGGCGAGGGCGAGATAGAGGCCGGACAGGACGATCAGCGGCGTCAAGGCAAACGCCGCCCACGGGCGCAGCCGCGCCGTCCGGGCGGCAATGCCGTCGCTCAAGACCACCAGACGATCATGTAGTTCAAGATATCGTAACAGGTCGGCCCCCATGGTTGCCTGTGGTGCATCATCACCCTATAGGGGAAATACGTCCGATGCCAGAACCGGATCGTCCTGGAACCGAGGGTCTCATGCCAGCCAGACAGTGGACACGCATCGCACGCATCGGTCTCGGCCTGGCGCTCGCCCTCACCGGCTGCGCCACACGGCCGTCGGGCCTGATGACGCCGGTCGGACAGACCGTGCAGGGGGCGGCGACCGTCGACCTGCTGGTGGCGACCAATCGCCAGCCATCGGACAATCCGGCCATCCTGTTCACCGGCGATCGCGCCCTGACGCCTTCGGTCTCCGAAGTCGTCGTTTCCATTCCGCCGGAGGCTGTGCGCAAGGTCGGCCATATCCAGTGGCAGCGCAAGACCACCGCCAATCCGGCGACGGACTTCGCCGTCGTCAGCGTCAGGCCGTCGGGCGACGACGATATCCATGCCTGGTTCGCCCGGGCCAGCGCCGACAATGGCGGCCATCTGCTGATCTTCGTCCATGGCTTCAATACGCCCTATGACAGCGGGGTCTTTTTGCTGGCACAGGTGGTCCACGACAGCGGCATGAAGGTGGCGCCGGTGTTGTTTTCCTGGCCGTCGCGCGGGCAGATCCTGGCCTATGACTACGACCGCGAAAGCGCCACCTATTCGCGCACCCTGCTGGCCGACATCATCGACAAGGCGGCGCTGGATCCCAAGGTGATCGATATCACCATCCTGGGCCACTCGATGGGCTGCTGGCTGAGCATGGAGGCCCTGCGCACCCTGGCCCTGCGCGAAGGCCATGTGCCCGACAAGGTGCACAATGTCATTCTCGCCTCGCCCGACATCGATGTCACCGTCTTCCGCTCGCAATATACCGACCTTGGCCCACAACACCCCAAGGTCACGGTGATGGTGTCGCGCGGCGACCGGGCGCTGTCGGCATCGCGCATGATCGGCGGCCAGATCGATCGCCTGGGCGCCATCGACGTCGACAATCCGGTCTACAAGACCGCCATCCAGACCGGCGACGTGACGGTGATCGACGTCTCGAAGGTCAAGGCCGATGCCGATGCCGGCCACCTCAAATTCTCCGAAAGCCCCGACGTGGTGAAGATCCTCGGCGAAAGCCTGATCAACGGCCAGGAACTGTCCGAGGACCAGGCGACCCTGGCCGAAAAGCTGGGCATCCTGATCACCGGTGGCAATCGCGACCTGGTCGACGGTACCGACAAGGTCCGGCGCAAGCTCAAGGGGCGTTGATCGACAACCACTGCCTTTGAAATGAAACACTGTTACGCTATGGTGTTTGGGTGCCGTGATATACCGGAGAGCACAGATGACGAAATACCTTGTCCTGCTTGTCCTGTTGCTCACCGCCGCCGGTTGCGCCACGCACCCTGCGCAGACCGCGCGCGGCGATGGCGCGGTCTTCCGCGACTGCGCCGATAGCTGTCCGGAAATGGTTGTCATTCCCGGCGGAAATCTCCTGATGGGCTCGCCCGACAGCGAAACCGGCCGCGACGCCTGGGAAGGCCCGCAGAAAACCATCGCCATTCGACGCCTCGCCGTCGGCCGCTTCGATATCATCCGCGGACAATGGGCGGCCTTTGTCGCCGCGACGCATCGCCCTGTCGCCACCGGCTGTGCCTGGGCCAGCAGCAAGGGCCCGACGCTCGACCCCGAGCGCTCGTGGCAGACTGTCGACTTCGTCCAGGACGACACCCACCCGGTGGTCTGCGTTAGTTGGGGCGACGCGCAGGACTATGTCCGCTGGCTGCGCGCAAAGACAGGCCACAGCTACCGCCTGCTGACCGAGGCCGAATGGGAATATGCAGCGTGCGCCGGATCGACCACGCCTTTCTCCGCCGGCGAGACCCTGAGCCACGACCAGGCCAATTACGGCAATGACACCTGCTGCTCCGGCCTGGCCGCCGGCAAGGACGTGTGGGCCGCGACCTCCCCGGTCGGTTCCTTCCCGGCCAACGGCTTCGGACTTTACGACATGCAGGGCAATGTCCTGCAGTGGACGCAACTGCCTGTCTTCCCTGGCCGACAAGCCGGCGGACGGCTCCGCCTATGAGGTTGCCACTCCCTTAGTGACCGGCCCGTGGGCGCCGAAGATGGTCGGGCTCAATGCCTGCGCCTTTCGCATGCTGCGCGGTGGCGACTGGGGCGACCCGCCGCGTATGCTGCGGTCGGCCTTCCGCAACTACGCCCCGCCCAAGGGCGCGACGATCGACACCTACCGCAGCGCCGGCGCCGGCTTCCGCGTGGCCATGGCCCTGCCGGGTTAGAGCACTTCCCGACAAAGTGGACGCCACTTTTCGGATAAGAAGTGCGACAAAACAAAAAGCTAAAGCGCGATTTGTAACTGCCTTGTCCCTGTAGCCGGCACCGCATAGCAGACCAGCACCTCGTCGTCGCCGACCTGCGCCGAAGGCGGCGTGACATAGGCGACCTCGCCGGCAAGCAGACGCGCCCGACAGGTGCCGCAACTGCCCGAGCGGCAATTGTATTCAGGTGTGAGCCCGCGTGCTTCCGCCAGGTCGAGCAAGGTGCCATCGCCAGGTTGCCAGCGCGCCGCCTTGCCCGAGACGGTAAAAATCACCGGTACCGCAACGGTCGCAGGCGCGGGTCCGTCAGGTACACCCCGCCGCCGGAGGGCCGACGGACCAAAGGCCTCGGCATGGATGCAGTCGTCGGTAATGCCCATGTCGCGCAAGGCATCATAGGTGGACTGCATGAAGCCGCTCGGCCCGCACAGATAGATGTCGCAATCCATCGGCGGCATTTCCGCCTGCAGGAAGGCGGCATCGATACGCCCGGCGACGTCGTAATCGATATTGGCTTCGGCGCCGGCCGGGTCGGACAATAGCCGCACGACGGTGACGTGGCCGCTGGCGGCAAGGTCGGCGACTTCGCCCGCAAAGGCGCGTTCGGACAGGCTGCGCGCCGACTGGAACAGCCAGGCCTGGCGCTGATGGCGCGTGCGCTTGCCCTCCAGCACAAGGTGGTGCAGCATGGCCAGGGCCGGCGTGATGCCGATGCCGGCAGCGATAAAGACCACGGGCCGCCGTTCGCGGGCATCGATGGTGAACGTTCCTCCCGGCCCCTGTGCCTCGATAGTGTCACCGACCTGCAGGCTGTGCAGATAGTTCGATGCCACGCCGTCCCGCTTGACGCTGATGCGGTACTTTCCGTCACCAAACCCGGACGACAGCGTATAGGTGCGCAGCACAGGCCGCAGCTGGCCCGGAATAGTCAGGCGCACCGGCAGGTGCTGCCCGGCCAGGTAGGGCATGGCGTCGTCGCCATCGGCCGGCTCTAGGGACAGCGAGCGGATGATGGCGCTTTCGTCGGCAACGCCTGCGACGCGAAATGGCCGCCATTGGCCGGACCGTGCCGTCGCGGCCAGGCGCCGTTCCGCCTCGTCCCACGATCCGGTCATCGCGATGCCCGGCGCAACATCGTCGGCGACCGGCAGCCAACGCATGGGCAGGCCTTGCGGCCGGTGGACGACCTGGCGCGGGAAAAAACGCCACAGCCGTTCGGCGCCCCGAAAGGCAGTGATCTCGGGCGAATCGAGAATGACTTCGGCATCGCCACTCATCTGCAGCAGGTCGCCGGTCGCATCGTCGAAAAACAACAGACCGGCGGTCGGATTGACGAGCAGGTTGCCGAGCGTATTGAAAAAGAGATTGCCGTTGAAATCGGGGATGGTCAGGCCGCCATCGGCATCGATACGGACAAAGCCCGGCTTGCCACCCCGATGCGAGACATCGACCTGGCGTCCCGCCTCGTTATCGACATAAGAGGCGACGTAGAAGCTGTCCGCCGTCCCGATCATGGCCCGTGCCCTGTCGTCGAGCCTGTCCGTATGCACAGGCGGTAAGGATGACGGCAGCCCCGGATCCCGGGTGAAGACCTGCTCGCGATGGCTGATATAGCGCGGACAATTGCCGAAGCTCTGCACCACCGAGACCGAAAAACCCTGTGATCCCTTGCGCGCGATCCGGCCGTTCATGCGATTGCGCCGGCGCGTCATCAGCTCGATGCCGAGCAGGCCGATGGATTGACCGTCGCCCATGCCGGCTTCGGCGGGATCTTCGCGGTCACGTATCGTGACTATGCTGAAGGTCCGGGCGTCCGGCGATTGGCAGAAGCCCGGCTGCCCGGCGCGCATCGTCGCCCAGACGGCGCCGCCGGTATCGACGGCGCCGATGACGATAAAAGGCAGCAGTGGGAAGAAAGTCCTATGCTGCTCCGGCATATGGTCGCGGATAACCATGCGACCCAGCGCATCCATACGCTCGGCGACACCGAGGCTGCGTTGCAGGGTCAGTTCACCGGCATGCCACGGTGACGGTTCCGGATCGGGCGACATGACATCGGACCGCCGGCTACGCTGCCAGGCCGGCGGGCGTCGACACGAAGGCGACAAACCCCGGCAGGGCTTCGATACGCGTCAGCCAGGCGTGGACATTGGTGTAGGGCGACAGGTCGACATTGCCCTCGGGCGCGCGGGCGATATAGCTGTAGAGGGCGATATCGGCGATGGTCGGGGCAGCACCCGTGATGAATGCGCTGCCTGCCAGTTCGGCATCGATCAGACGAAGGATGGCGTGGGCGCGCGCGATGACCTCTTCGGGGTTGAACGGGGCGTTGAACACCGTGACCAGGCGTGCCGCCGCCGGGCCGAAGGCGACCTGGCCGGCAGCGACTGACAGCCAGCGCTGGACGCGCGCCGCGTTTACGGCGTCTTCCGGCAGCCAGTCGGTGCGGTCGAACTTTTTTGCCAGATACACCAGGATGGCGTTGGAATCCGGGACGATGATGCCTGCGTCGTCGAGCACCGGGATCTGGCCGAACGGATTGAGCTTGAGAAAGGCTTCCGACTTGTGCTCGGCATTGGCCAGGTCGACCTCGACCAGCTCATGGGCGACGCCGATCAGCGAGACAAAGAGGACCGCGCGGTGGGCGTGGCCGGACATGGGGTGGTGATACAGCTTCATGACAAACTCCTCGGTTTATGGGCCGAGAATGATTGTTTTGATCCATTTGCGGAATAGCTGTTTTTGACATATCATTCGTACTGAAAACGCAACAATGTGGGCACGTGGATGGATCGCTGGCAGGCCATGCATGTTTTTATCCGGGTGGTCGACGCGGGCAGTTTCGCCGGGGCGGCGCGCACGCTCAATATGAGCCCGGCCGCCGTTACCCGCATCGTCGCCCGGCTGGAAGACCTGATCGGCGCCAGGCTATTCGTGCGCACCACACGCGTGGTCAGGTTGACCGAGGCCGGTCAGCGCTACGATGCCGATTGCCGCAAGATCCTGATGGATATAGCCGAGGCCGAGGCCAATGCCGCCGGCAGTTTCAAACAGCCGGCCGGTAACCTGACGATCACGGCGCCGATCCTGTTCGGGCGGATCTATATTCTGCCGATCCTGATGGACTTCCTCGACCTTTATCCCGGTGTGTCGGTGCGCACCGTCTTTGTCGACCAGGTCAGCAACCTGCTCGAGGACGGCATGGATGTCGCCATCCGTATCGGCCACCTGCCGGATTCGGGATTGTCGGCGCGCCGGGTCGGTGCGGTCCGCCGGGTGGTCTGCGGGGCGCCCGCCTATTTTGCCGCGCACGGCATCCCCCGGTTCCCGGCCGACCTTGCCGATCATCGCATTATCGGCCGCCGCGGCGCCATGGCCAGCGACGACTGGAGCTTCGGCACCGATGACAGGACGCGGGTGACGATACACTCGCGGCTGGTGTGCAACACCAATGATGCCGCCATCGCGGCAGCGGTGGCGGGCTGGGGCGTGGCAAGCGTCCTGTCCTACCAGGTGGCGCACGAGGTCCGCTCAGGCGCTTTGCAGACGGTGCTCGAAGACTTCGACGCCGCGCCGATCCCGATCCATATCGTTCACGCCGAAGGGCGCACGGCGTCCGGTCGCGTGCGCGCCTTTGTCGATTTCACGGCGGAACGATTACTGGCTAACTTGTTGATAAATAGATGATATTCAGAGCTACCCCTTTGAAAGGGGGAGCTCTTTTTGTACATTACCCACGCACCGGAATAACCACTTCGGCGGGCTTCAGGCCCGGCGCCGTGGCGCGTAAGCGAAGCGCCCCCGCCTGCCCGGCTGTCGATTGCACGATGACCTGGGCCATGCCGTTGAACAGCGAGCGCTTGTCGCCCTTCTCGCTTTCCAGGCAGGTCGGATCGCCATTGCCCAGGCCGATAATGGCCCCGCCGCTAATAACAAAGGTCGCAAGGTCGCCGGCGAACGGATGAACCCTGCCCTTGGCGTCGATCGCCTCGACGGCGATCGGCATGGCATCGCGGCCATCGGCGACAAGACCGGCGCGATCGGCGGTCAGGCGCAGGGCCACGGCCGGACCGACCGTTTCGACCACGGCCTTCGCCACCAGCTTGCCCTTGGTGTAGCCCCGGGCCTCGATACGGCCGGGCGCAAACGGCACCGTCCAGTAGTTCATCTCGAAGCGGTCGCCCTTCTGCTTTCCGGCCGAGGCGCCGTTGACGAAGAGTTCGACCTCATCGGTATTGACGCAGGCCATGACGCGCACCTTTTCGCCGGCCGTCCAGTTCCAGTGCGGCGCCAGGCCGACCACCGGCACGTCATCGATCCATTGCGCCCGGTGGATCAGGGCGGCGGCCTTGTCGAAACCGCACAGGTCGAGAATGCCGAAATAGGAACTGTTCGACGGGAAGGTAAAGGGCGTCGGCTCGCCGTGATAGTCGAAGCCGGTCCAGACGAACTGGCCCGCCACGAAATCGCGTTCCGCCACGGCCTTCCAGGCAGCGCGCTGGGTCTCGCCCCACGGTGCCGCTTCGTCGTCATACCCGGCCATGACGTGCTTGGTCTTGTCGCTGACGAAGGCGCCACGCGTCATGAAGGCGGAGGTGTCTTCCGACGACATCAGCGGCGTATCGGGATAGGCCTTGTGGAAGGGATCGTACTGGTTCTGCTGGTAATTGATGCCGACGACATCGACGGCATGGCTGACATTCTGCGGCGTGAAGAGGCCGTTGTTCATGGCGGCGGTAACCGAACGGGTGGTGTCGAGCGCCTTGACGGCGGCGCTCATGCGCCGGACCATCTCGTAGCCGGCCTCCGTGCCCTGCATCGGCTCCTCGTTGAAGACCGACCACAGATAGACACTGGGGTGATTGCGGTCGCGACGCACCAGCCAGCGCAGCTGCGCCATATAGTCGTCGGAGGGGTTGAAGTTGCGGTTTTCGGCCATCACCAGGAAACCGTGGCGATCGCAGGCATCCATCAAGGCCTTGTTCTGGGCGTTGTGCGAGAAACGGATAGCGTTGCAGCCGAGGGTCTTCAGGCGGCGCAGGCGATAATCGATAAGACCGTCGGGCACGGCGGTGCCAACCCCGGCATGGTCCTGGTGCAGGCAGACACCCTTGATCTTCAGGCGCTTGTCATTCAGGTAGAAGCCCGTCTTGGCGTCGAAACGCTGGGTCCGGAAGCCGCAGGTGGTCTCGACCTGGTCGATGACCTGACCGGCGCTCTCTACGCGGGTGACCACCTTGTACAGCTGCGGGTCGGCGGGGCTCCACAGGCGGGGCGTATTGTAGATCAACTTGAAGGCCGTCGCCGCCTGCGACAGGACATCGACCCTGGCCGTTCCCTGTGCCGTCGCCAGCAGGCCAACCTTGTCGTCCCATAGCTCGCTGGTAACGGTGACGTCGGCGGCCTTGGTGCCGGAATTGTTCAGCGTCACCTCGACAGGAATATGCCAGCCGCCAGCCGCGTCCCTGACCGGATGGGCATAGACGCCGTCTGTGATGATATGAACCGGGTTGCGCTTGACCAGGCGGACATCGCGGTAAAGCCCGGCGCCTTCATACCACCAGCCTTCCATGGCCGTGGCATCGACCCGGACGACCAGGCTATTGGGAGCATCGCCATAGACGGCATAGGGCGTCAGGTCGATATAGGCCGAGGCGTAGCCACTCCAGTTGCGATTGACCAGGGTGCCGTTGAACCACACGGTCGAGTTGGTCGCGGCACCTTCGCTCTGCAGTTCGATATGCCTGCCGTGGTCGCCTTCGGGCAGGTGGAAACTGTTGCGGTACCAGGCAATGCCGCGGGCACGGTAGCCCTGGTCGGTATTGGCGCTGTCGACGATCGGCTGGAAGCTGGCAAAATCGTGCGGCAGTGTAACCAAGGCCCACGCGCTGTCGTCGAATTTCGGCGCCGCGGCGCCACGGGCGGCGCCGGCCTTGGCGGCCTCGTAGGTTTCACCATGGGCGATCAGCGGCGGCAGGGGCAGGTCGCCCTCATGGAAGCGCCAGCCGGTATCGAGCAGACTATCCTGGCGCGGCGACGCTGCCGTTTGTGCCAGGGCCCGCGACAGCGGCACACCTGCAAAACCGGCGGCAAAGGCCGCAGCCCCTATGCCGGCAAAAAGCTCACGACGATTCATTTCCTGTCTCCCTGTTTTTTACCGCCAAATGTACGATAATTAGGGAGGTTGGCAAGCTATAAGGCCGCCCTTGCCGGAAACAAAAAAGCCCCGCGCACGGGCGCGGGGCTTTTGTGATGCGATTTATCCGGCCTTACTTGTCGCCGGCCAGTTCGGGATTGATACCGAGCGCCGAAACCGATTCGATCGAAATCTGGCCCTGCGGCAGGTTGTTGTCCGCCTGGAACTTCTGCATGGCGGCCGTGGTCGAGGCGCCGAGATTGCCGTCGATCTTGCCGGGGTTGTATCCCTTGGCGGCCAGGGCCTGCTGGATATGCAGGATCAGGCTTGACGAAGCATTGCGGCGACACAGGACACGACGCCAGACGGCATCGGCCGGCGCGGTAAAGCGTGTCTTCTCGACATCCTTGTAGACGGCCGGGATGGTGTAGGTTTCGGTGTGCTCGGGCGAGACCACTTCCTTGACGGTGCGCTTCTGATACACGGCCGTTATGGTATGCTCCTCGACATGTTCGGGCGTCTCGACGACCTTGCGGGTAACCTGGCGAGTCACGGCGGGAACGTCGACGGTGCGCACGCTGTCGGGAGTAATCATGACGCGCTTCCTGACGTCGCGATAGACGCCCGGGATGGTCTTCAGGCACCAGACGGCCGGAGGATTGCCCTTGCTGAGATAGTCGCGCGCCTCTTCGGTCGTCGGCGCGCCCTCCTTGCCCTTGCCGGGCCAGCTGAGATAGCCGTCGGCGCGGTAACGAACCGGGGCATGGTCGACCGGGGTCACCAGCGGCGCATCCAGGGCCTCGCCCTCCGACTTGACCCATTCGTCGTGCGGCGGCTCGACTAGCTCGCGCACGGTCTGGGTTTCATAACGGCCGGGGATTTTTTCGTCGCGGGTCGTGGCTTCGCGCACGGTTTCGGTTTCGACGCGGGTCGAGACGACCGCAGGGATCACCTTGCGCTCGACGCGCTCGGGCTGGACCATGACGTCCTTTTCGACGGTGCGGACGACGGCCGGGACGGTGCGCGTCTCGGTATGTTCCGGCGAGACCAGGACGTGGTCGGTAAAGGCTTCCTGCTGCGGCGCCTTGAGCAGGCGGGCATAACATTCGCCTGGCTTGGCGTTGCGGCGCAGGTCGTCCGGCAGGACGGACAGGGCCGGATCCTTGTCGCTCTTGTCCTTGCAGGCGATGACACCGGCATCTTCTTCGTCCGGCGAATGGGCGTCGACCGGCGGCAGACGCGTATCGGGACCGGCCGGCGCGGCATCGCTGGTGCCGGTCTGCATCACCTTGACGGTGCGCTGGGCGGCGACCTTGGAGTCCTGCTTGAAGGTGTCGCTGACGGCAGGCTTGCTGCCAGGATTGGGAACCGCCTTGTTGACCACCTTGTCATAGGCCAGAGCCGGCGCGGCGGACATCAGCCCGGCGGACAGAATCAGCGCGGCTCCGCAGGTCAGGAGAGCAGAACTTTGGCGCAGCAAGGACTTCGACACGGCAACAACCCCGGTTACTTGACTTGGAAATAGCGAATTGGAAACAGCTAAGGTGCAAATTAACCTTTTGTAAACCACGCCGCCAAGGCTTCACACCCACTAAGGGTAAATTAACCGCGTTTTTTCGGGGACCGTTACGATAGTGCCGCAGAAGGCGCTCAGGCCAGCCGATACAAAGGCCGTTCGGCAGGCTGCGCGGGACAAATTGACTTGACTTATGCGGCCACATTCCCAATCAAGCGGCCATCTTAAAGCCCTTTCCTTTTGCCGCCACAGGTACATCATGATTTCCCGTTATGCCCGCAAGGACGCCGCCGCCATCTGGGACGCCGCGACCAAGTACAAGATCTGGTTCGAGATCGAGGCCCACGCGGCGACCAAGATGGCCGAACTGGGTGTCATCCCCGTCGAGGCCGCGCAGATCCTGTGGGAAAAGGGCAAGGACGCCGCCTTCAATTCGGACCGCATCGACGAGATCGAGCGTACGGTAAAGCACGACGTCATCGCCTTCCTGACCCATGTCTCGGAAATCGTCGGCCCCGAGGCCCGCTTCCTGCACCAGGGCATGACGTCTTCCGACGTGCTCGACACCTGCTTTGCGGTCCAGCTGCAGCGCTCCAGCGACATCCTGATCGAAGGGGTCGACCTGCTGCTGGCCGGCCTGAAGCGCCGCGCCCTGGAACACAAGTTCACCCCGACCGTCGGTCGCAGCCATGGCATCCACGCCGAGCCGGTGACCTTCGGCCTCAAGCTGGCCGGCTATTATGCCGAATTCGTCCGCGCCCGCGCCCGCCTGGTCGTCGCCCGTGATGAAATCTCGACCTGCGCCATCTCGGGCGCCGTCGGCACCTTCGCCAATGTCTCGCCGGAAGTCGAACAATATGTCGCCGACAAGATGGGCCTGAGCGTCGAGCCGGTTTCGACCCAGGTCATCCCGCGCGATCGCCATGCCGCCTTCTTTGCGGCGCTGGGCGTCGTCGCCTCGTCGATCGAGCGCCTGGCCGTCGAGATCCGCCACCTGCAGCGCACCGAAGTCCTGGAAGCCGAAGAGTTCTTCGCTCCCGGCCAGAAGGGCTCGTCGGCCATGCCGCACAAGCGCAACCCGGTCCTGACGGAAAACCTGACCGGCCTGGCGCGCCTGGTGCGCTCGGCCGTCATGCCGGCGATGGAAAACGTTGCCCTGTGGCACGAACGCGATATCAGCCATTCGTCGGTCGAGCGCGGCATCGCGCCGGACGCCACCGTCCATCTCGACTTCGCCCTGCGCCGCATGGCCAATGTCATCGAGAACCTGCTGGTCTATCCGGAAAATATGCAGAAGAACCTCGATCGCCTCGGCGGCCTGGTCCATTCGCAGCGCGTCCTGCTAGCCCTGACGCAGAAGGGCATGTCGCGCGAGGACAGCTATTCGGCCGTGCAGCGCAACGCCATGAAGGTATGGCGCGGCGAAGGCAACTTCCTCGACTTCCTGGCGGCCGACGAAGACGTGTCCAAGTTCTTCACGCGCGAAGAACTCGAGCCCTTCTTCAATCTCGACTACCACACCAAGCACGTCGACACGATCTTCCAGCGCGTCTTCGGGTAAGATCACCATGGTCCTCGCGCTCCAGTCCGACGCCTTCGACGCCGCAGGCTATGTCAGCCGCTTTACCGGCAAGGGCCGCATTCGTCTCGAAGGCGCGCTTTCCGCCGCCGACGCCGATACCGTGCACCATGCCCTGGAGCAGCAGACCCCGTGGGAACTGCAGTTGATGGGGCCGTCGGGCCCGGAGATCATCAATCGCCGCGAACTGTCGACCCTGCCCGAGGGCGAGATCCAGCAGCGCCTGTCGGACGCCGCGGAACGTGCGCAGACGGGCCTGTCCTGGCTGCGCCTCGGCTATGGCCTTATGGATCGTTCGCGTGAGGACACCGGCCTGGCGCCTCTGGCCGAGCTTGTGCGATCGGATGCCTTTGCCGCCTTCTGTGCGTCGCTGACGGGGCTTTCCGGTCTGACGCTCAGCGACCTGCAGGCGACATGCTATCGCCCGGGCGACTTCTTCACCCAGCATACCGACCTGGGGGCGCGCCTGTGCTTCGAGTGGAACTTCAGCAAGGACTGGCGGCCGGACTGGGGCGGCCAGGTCCTGTTCCATGCGCCGTCGGGCGATATCGAGGGCGGCATCTCGCCGCGTCTCAACGACCTGTCGCTTTATGCCGGCGACCAGCCGCGCTCGATCGCCAGCGTCGCGGCCTATGCCGCCGTTCCCCGGTTTTCCATCGTCGGACGGTTTGTGTAGTCGGATTTCTTGATCCGCAGATGTGGAAAATACTTAGTGCGTCAGGCGACGACTTAAGTATTACGCGCCGGTCTTCAGCGACTCGCGCGACTGGGCCAGGAATTCGGCGGCCTTTACGCGGACTTCGGATTCGCGGATGACGATCTTGGAGGCCGTCAGGTCGCCGACGATCTTGCGGATGACGTCTTCTTCCGAGCTCTGGTCGGAATGGCCGCGGTTCAGGGCGCGGGCATAGGTCTCGATCGATTCGCCGCTGAGACCCATTTTTTCACCGGCCCACAGGCCGATCATGCGGTTACGCCGTTCAGCCGCCAGGAACTCGAATCCTTGAGCACCGTCGGCCGAAACAGGCGCGGCGGGAGCCGAGACTGCTATATCGGAGGTACGCGGATCGAGACTGGACATGGATGAACCTTTCGGGTTGGTCCAATGTTTTAAATCCGCTTAACCGCGATGGCAACACAAACCGACATTTACATGGCAAAAGATTTTGTTTATTTGCGGCGGCAACTGGCATCCGTTAAGATGTGCAGGCCTCACACATGGTTGAACAAGGCCGATTCTCAAGGCTTTTGCGAAGCACCCTGACCCTGGCCGCGCAAGCCCGGGTGCGGGATGTGTTTTTTGCAGAACACGGACGAAATCCGCGTCTGCCCTCACTCAGGAGCCGACTTCCCTGTCGGAAATGCCGATGACCACCCGTCGCAAGAAAATCTACGAAGGCAAGGCCAAGATCCTTTACGAAGGTCCCGAGCCCGGCACCCTGGTCCAGTACTTCAAGGACGACGCCACCGCGTTCAACGCCCAGAAGAAGGCCGTCCTCGAAGGCAAGGGCGTCATCAACAACCGCATTTCCGAATTCGTCATGACCAAGCTGACGAATATCGGCGTGCAGAACCACTTCATCAAGCGCCTGAACCTGCGCGAGCAGCTGATCCGCGAAGTCGAGATCATTCCGCTGGAAGTCGTCTGCCGCAATGTCGTCGCCGGCTCGATGGCCAAGCGCTTCGGCCTGCCGGAAGGCCAGCAGCTGCCGCGTTCGATCATCGAATTCTACTACAAGAACGATGCCCTCGAAGACCCGATGGTCACCGAGGAACACGTCACCGCCTTCAACTGGGCCAATACACAGGAAATCGACGATATCCTGGCCATGACCCTGCGCGTCAACGACTTCCTGTCGGGCATGTTCGCCGCCGTCGGAATCACCCTGGTCGATTTCAAGATCGAATATGGCCGCCTGTTCGAGGGCGACTTCTCACGCGTCATCCTGGCTGACGAAATCAGCCCGGACTCATGCCGCCTGTGGGATTCGACGACCAACGAAAAGCTCGACAAGGACCGCTTCCGCCGCGACATGGGCAATGTCATCGAAAGCTATACCGAGGTCGCCAAGCGTCTCGGCATCATGGGCGACATGCCCCGCGTGATTGAAGGCGGTGCCCAATGAAAGCAAAAGTCCACGTATTCCTGAAACCTGGCGTGCTCGACGTCCAGGGCAAGGCCGTCGAAGGCGCCCTGCACGGCCTCGGCTGGGACGGCGTGTCGAACGTTCGTGTCGGCAAGACGGTCGAATTCGACCTGGCCGCCAGCGACGCCACCGAGGCGACCACCGAACTGAAGGCCATGTGCGAAAAGCTCCTGGCCAATACCGTGATCGAATCCTACAAGGTGGAAGTGGCGTAATGGTTCAGAAGGGCTTCAAGGCGGCCGTACTGGTATTTCCCGGCTCGAACTGCGACCGCGACTGCAAGACCGCTGTCGAAACCACGGTCGGCGGCAGCGTCGACATGGTCTGGCACATGGACACCGCCCTGCCCTCCGGCCTCGACCTGATCGTCATCCCCGGCGGCTTCTCCTATGGCGACTATCTGCGCTGCGGCGCCATGGCGTCGCTGTCGCCGATCATGGCCGAGGTGGTCAAGGCCGCCGAGCGCGGCGTGCCGGTGCTGGGCATCTGCAACGGCTTCCAGATCCTGTGCGAAGCCGGTCTGCTGCCGGGCGCCCTCCTGCGCAATCAGGGCCTGAAATATGTCTGCAAGCCGATCGAACTGACGATCGAGAACCGCAAGACGCGTTTCACCAACGCCTATGGCAACAAGCAGACCGTGTGGATGACGCAGGGCAATGGCGACGGCAACTTCTTCGCCGATGCCGACACGCTAAAAACCATCGAAGACAACGGCCAGGTGGTTTTCCGCTATGCCGAAAACCCCAATGGCTCGGTCAACGACATTGCCGGCATCATCAATACCCGCGGCAATGTCCTGGGCATGATGCCGCACCCGGACCGTGCCTTCGAGCCGGCCCTGGGTTCGGATGACGGCGCGGCCATGTTCCACAGCTTGGTCAACGCCTTGCAAGTCGCGTAACGACCGGTTCAATACTGATGAACGAAAGGCCGCTGTTTCACGACAGCGGCCTTTCGTCGTCTCGTCCAAAAGATTTTTGCCACGAAAAGACACGAAAAGCACCAACTTCGAGAAGATGAAACCTGCTGCGCGAAGTGACCAGGATGAAAGACAGCGCTTTGCGCTGTCGATCCATTCGACGCCCGGACACAGCAGGAGACATAAACTCGATGCGTTGGTGCTTTTCGTGTCTTTTCGTGGCCAAATATCTTCCTTTTTGATCGATGCACATCGCGACGCAGGAAGATGCAAACGCAACCAGATGGGCGATTTAACCTGACGTAATCTTTCGTTTACGCTATGAACAGGGCATGTCACATCGTATCCCCGTCCTCGCCGCCCTGTCTCTCGCCGCCTTCGCCCTGCTGGCCGGCTGCCATTCGCGCAAGGTGGAGCATCCGGCAGGACCGCCGGCGCTCGGTTATACGGAAATGCCGTGTGCGGACAGCTTCAAGGGCCTGCCGCAACAGGTGACCTGCGGTACGATGATTGTCCCGGAAACCCGCGGCCTTGCCAATGGCCGCGTCGTCGCCCTGCCCGTGGTCATCGTCCACGCCACGGCAACCGACAAGAAGTCCGATCCGGTCATCTACCTGCACGGCGGCCCCGGCGGGGGTGTCGTGCAGAACCTGGCCGAACGCCTGAAGTCCGACCGGACCTTCGTTACCCCCGATCGTGACTGGATCTTCTTCGACCAGCGCGGCACCGGCCTGGCGACGCCGACGCTCGACTGCGGCACCCTGCCCCTGTCCGATGCCGGCGTCACCAGCGATGACGGCGTCAAGGCCCTGCAGGACTGCGGCCGCAAGCTGACCGCCCAGGGCGTCGATCTGTCGCAGTTCAACAGCGCCACCATCGTCAAGGACGTCCATGACCTGCGCGCCGCCCTGCATATCACCACCTACAACCTGTTCGGCGTCTCCTACGGCACGCGCGTCGCCATGGCCGTCATGCAGCACGACCCGCAGGACCTCCGCGCCGTCATCCTGGATTCGGTATGGCCGCCCGAGGCCAGCGCCACCGGCCCCCTGCCCAGCCTTGTGTCGCGCGAAGTCCGCCAGATCCTCAGCCTGTGCGCCGCCGACAGTGCCTGCAATAGCCACTATCCCGACCTTGAGCGCCGCTTCGACACCCGCCTGACGGAATGGCTGGCCAAGCCTGTCGTCGCCAACGGCAAGACTCTTACCGCCGATGGCGTTGCCGCCTATTTGCTGGATGCCGTCTATTCGACCGACGGCGCCCGCGCCCTGCCGGCCTCGATCGATGCCCTCCTGCGTGGGGATTACAACGACCTCGACCAGTTCATGATCGCCCAGAGCGACTATGTCGAAGGCCAGTTCTTCACCCACATGTGCAAGGAAGAATTCCCGTTCGAGACGCCAGACGCCATCGACAGCGGCGTCGACCAGGCCGACCCGATCGCCGAGGCCACGGCGCGTGACGCCCGTCGCTTCTTCCCGGTCTGCGAAGGCTTTGCGGTCGGCAAGGCCGACCCGGTCGAGAACCAACCCCTGACCAGCGCGGTCCCATCCCTGCTGCTGACCGCCGACATCGACGCCGGCTGCCCGCAGGAATTGTCGGAGGCCGCCGCCAAGCGCCTCAGCCACGCCGCCCACTTCAATTTCGCCAACCGCACTCACGGCGTTACTCGCCAGAGCCCGTGCGCCCGCGCCATGGCGACGCAATTCCTCGCTACGGCCGATCCGCATGTCGACAGCACCTGCCTGGTCGGCGACCAGCCGAAGTTCGCCTTTATCCTCAAGCCGTAATTTTGTTGCTGCGCCGCCGCAAAATCTCCGCAATTGCCCGTCACGACAGGCGATGATCGCGGGGGCGATCCCAGGCTTATCCAAAGGGTGTTGCGTGCACGACCCGATTACGACGCTTGTTATCACCCTTTTCGCCGCCCCCGGCGTCGCCCTGATGCTGGCCGGAGCCGTTCTCCTCGGCGCTGTCGCATTAGTGGTGCTGTCCAGTATCCGTCAATATCGGCCCCTGCTCGGCGCATTGCGAGAGCGCTGGAACCGTCTTTCGGGACTGGGATTTTCTAGCAAAAGCGCCCTGACACCGGCGCAGTTTGCCGAGGTCGACTCTGTTTTTGCGAGCACTGATATCCCGGCGCTTGCCCTGGGCTGGCGGGACTATCGCAGCCTGCTGACCGTCACCGATAATGGTATTGCGACGTCCATCCGCGCCGCGGAGGCCTTTGACCGCCTCGATGAGCCGGCGCGCAGTCTTGAGTGGTGGGCCAATATCCTCGTCGCCGTCGGCTTGGTCGTTACCTTCCTGGGTATTGTCGCGGCCCTCAGCGAAGCTACCGCCACAATCGGCCAGGGCGGATCGAGCAGCGGTATGGAAACGGCCCTGATGGGCCTGTTGGCCATTGCCGCCACCAAGTTCTGGACCTCCATCGCCGGCGTCACAGCCTCCATCATACTGCGCGTGGTCGCACGCCTGCGCCGCCAGTCGATCGACGCAGCCGCCGGGCAATTGTTTGTGCTGCTCGATTCGACGGTAATCTTCATGCCGCCGGAAAAGGCCTTGCTGGAGCAGTTGCAAAGCCTGAAGCGCATTGAAACCGCCCTGGCCTCGCCGGCCACAGCGAACGAGGCCTGAAGGTCATGCGTTTCCGCCGCGCCTTTTCCAGTCCTGCCCACACCGATCATGCCGACGGCGAAAGCGACTATATCGCCATGACCGACATGATGGTCGGCGTGCTGTTCATCTTCATCATCATGCTCAGCTTTTTCGCTTTGCAGTATCGCCAGACCACGGTGTCCCTGACATCGGCGAAAGACAAGCAGACCGCCGTCCTGCTGAAGGCGGCCACACAATTGCAGTCCGCCTCCGTCACCGCCGAAGTCGATCGCACCGCCCATATTGTCTGCCTGCCGGGAGCGGCCCTGGGCGACACCGGAACCGGCGACACGCGTCATTGTTTTGCTTACAGTGAAACGACGACGGCCACGGCGGCACCGGTAAAACCCGCCGAACAGATCGCTGCCGCCGACAAGGCTGCCCTGATGTCCGGCCTGCAGTCCGACATCTCATTCGCCGCACTGCCGGCTACGGTCGGCGTCGACAGCGGTTCGATCGACATCCCGGCCGATGCACTGTTTGCGGCCGGCACGGCAAGCCTGACACCGCAGGGGCAAGGCGTCGTGGCGAAGATTGCCCAAAGCCTTGCGGCCCACCTGCCCTGCTATGGCTACGGCGTCCCGGAACCCGCTTCCTGCAGCAGCGAAAGCAAGCTCGGGATCGTCAATGTCGTCGCCAGCGCCAATATCAATGCTTTCACGCCAGAGGGCCGGGCGGCCGCCGCCCTTGCCTTGCAGCGGTCGGTCATTTTCCACGACGCTGTCGTCGCCGCCCAGCCATCCATCGGCCAGGTGCGCAGCCTGCCACCCGAACAGCCCGGCAGCCGGCCGTTGCTGCAGGTCGCCAACTTCACCCAGTCGAACAGCGACAGCACCGCCCCCGGAAGCCAATCGGTCAGCATCCAGTTCGGCATGGCGCCCCCCGGATAGACCGTCTCTGCCAAATCTCTCACTTGGGTTCTCACGCGCGTTCTCATCCGAGGTCTCACCCACGGTCTCACAATATGGGTTTTGCCCGCCTCGGTGCTTGAGCCCGGCACAAGACTCCGCTAAAGAGCGCGCTCATGAGCACCATGACCGCCCCCGCGCAAAAATCCATGGCCGACAAGGCCGCCGAGTACGGCCTCAAGCCGGATGAGTATCGGGTTATTCTCGACCGCCTGGGCCGCGAGCCCAACGATGTCGAGCTCGGCGTCTTCAGCGTCATGTGGTCCGAACACTGCTCCTACAAGTCCTCGCGCAAGCAGTTGCGCAAATTCCCGGTGACCGGCCCGCGCGTCATCTGCGGCCCGGGCGAAAATGCCGGCGTCATCGACATCGACGACGGCCAGGCCTGCATCTTCAAGATGGAATCGCACAACCACCCGTCCTTCATCGAGCCCTACCAGGGTGCGGCCACGGGCGTCGGCGGCATCATGCGCGACGTTTTCACCATGGGCGCCCGCCCGGTGGCCCTGCTCAACGCCCTGCGCTTCGGCGAACCCGGCCACCCCAAGACCCGCCGCCTGGTCGAAGGCGTCGTCTCGGGCATCGGCGGCTATGGCAACTGCGTCGGCGTGCCGACCGTCGCCGGCGAGACCAACTTCCACGCCGGCTATAACGGCAACATCCTGGTCAACGCCATGTGCGTCGGCCTGGCCGATGCCGACAAGATCTTCTATTCGGCCGCGCCGGAGCCCGGCCTGCCCGTCGTCTATTTCGGTTCCAAGACCGGCCGTGACGGCATCCACGGCGCCACCATGGCCAGCGTCGAGTTCTCGGAGGACTCCGAAGAAAAGCGCCCGACCGTCCAGGTCGGCGATCCGTTCGCCGAAAAGCTGCTGATCGAAGCCACGCTGGAACTGATGGCGTCCGGCGCCGTCGCCGCCATCCAGGACATGGGCGCCGCCGGCCTGACCTCGTCATCGGTCGAAATGGCCGGCAAGGGCGGCCTCGGTATCACGCTCAATCTCGACATGGTGCCGCAGCGCGAAGAGAACATGTCGGCCTACGAGATGATGCTGTCGGAAAGCCAGGAGCGTATGCTGGCCATCCTCAAGCCCGGTCGCGAAGAAGACGGGCATCGAATCTTCAAAAAGTGGGGCCTGGACGCCGCCGTCATCGGCGAGACCAACAGCTCGGGCAATATCGTCCTGACGCACAAGGGCGAGGTCGTGTGCGACCTGCCGCTGGCGCCCCTGTCGGACGACGCACCGCTCTATGACCGTCCGTGGGTCCAGCCCGTTCTGCAGCCGCACCTGGCCGTCGCCGATGTTCCGGCGCACGATCTCAACGATGCCCTGATCACGCTGATCTCCTGTCCCGACCAGGCGTCCAAGCGCTGGCTGTGGGAACAGTACGACCGTCACGTCATGGCCGATACCCTGGCCGATTCCTCGACCGGCCACGATGCCGGCATGGTCCGCGTCCACGGTTCGAAGAAGGCGCTGGCCGTCACCTCGGACTGTACCCCCCGTTACGTCAAGGCCGACCCCTATGAGGGGGGCAAGCAATGCGTCGCCGAGGCCTGGCGCAACCTGACCGCCGTCGGCGCCGAGCCGATCGCCATCACCGACAACCTCAACTTCGGCAATCCGGAAAAGCCCGAGATCATGGGCCAGATCGTCCGTGCCATCGACGGCATGGCCGAGGCCTGCCGCGTACTCGAATTCCCTGTCGTCTCCGGCAATGTCAGCCTGTACAACGAGACCAATGGCCAGGCCATTCCGCCGACGCCGACCGTCGGCGCCGTTGGCCTGCTCAAGGACTACGACCAGCGCGTCGGCTTCAACCGCGTCCGCGCCGGCCAGGTCCTGATCCTGATCGGCGAGACGGTCGGCGAAATGGGCTCGTCCCTCTATCTGCGCGAAGTGCTGGGCCGCGAAGACGGCGCCCCGCCCAAGGTCGATCTGGACGCCGAAAAGGCCAATGGCACCCTGGTGCGCCGCCTGATCAATTCGGGCGTCGCCAAGGGCGTGCACGACCTGTCAGACGGCGGCCTGCTGTCGGCGGCGGTCGATATCGTCCTGGCCTCCGGCGTCGGCCTCGAACTGAAGAACCCGACCGACCTGCCCGCCCATGTCTTCGGCTTTGCCGAGGACCAGGCGCGTTACCTGATTGCCGTCGAGGAAGCCGCCGCCCATCTGGTGACCGCACAGGCTGCCGAGGCCGAGGTTCCGGCCGCTGTCGTCGGTGTCGCCACCGGCATGGACCTGAGTTTTGCTGGCCTGTCGCTCGGTGCCGATGCCCTGCGCCAGGCGCATGAGCACTGGCTGCCGAACTACATGGCAGGAAAATAATTCCTCATACCACGGTCATGAAGAACGACCGTGGTATGAGTATTCTTTCAGCTCAAACGCCGCATGGCTCGCCGCATAAGCGGCGGCGTGCAGTCGCACGCTCCCAATGGCGAAAGAGTCAAAATGTAGTCGCCATTGGTAATAATTTACGGTGCGCCGATCCCGGTGATCTCCCAGCGGCATTGCGCCGTGAAGCGATAGCTGAGATCGAGCTCGTCATTGCTGTTGCCGTTGATAACGACGCTGGCCAGACCATGGCCGGCGTCGATTTGCTTCTCGACATGGCCCGTGACAAACAGGCGATGCAGGCGGCCGGGGCCGGCAGCGCAGGCGAACAGGTCGCAATAATGCCCGGCCTTGCCGGCAAACTGGCTGGCCAGGGCGACATAGGAGACCAGTGGACCATCCGTGCCGAATGCCACTCCGTCGTGGCTGAACTGCTGCAGTAGCGCGTCCGGATGGTTTGTCGCCACGGCGGCGATCGTTCCCGCCAGCGCCTTGTCGAGCGAGACGTCGTAATGACGGTCGCAGGTTGCGGCAAAAGCGTGACCAGCACCGGTCAGCACAAATACCGCTGCGAATATGGCTGCTTTTGTCCCGGCGGTCATCATTTCATCCCCTGTGAAGCGCCAACTATAACGCAGGTCTTCGACAAGACCAACCGTCAGAAGGCGCGGACCAGTTGCGGCTCGGCCTCGACGAATTCGCCGTCGAGGCAGCGGTCGACCAGGGCGTTGGCATAGACGTCGTAGATCATATGCAGGTGTTGCGGCGTCCAGTCCTGCCGTCGCCAGGTTCGCCCGGCAGTTGCCGGCACGGGCGTCACTAGCCCCTGCCCCGTGGCGCCTGACAGGCGATGCCAGTCGCGGCCCAATGCCAGGACGGCGCGGCAGGACAGGTCGTGCAAGCCGTCGCCCCGGACGAGTTCCGCGACCGCCTGATGGATGATCGCGCCCGTACCGGTCTCTTCAACCGTCATCCCCGTCATCTGCGGCTGCAGAAGGTAGCTTGGCCAGAAATGGCCACCGGCGCCGCGATACCAGGGTGATAGTCCACTATGGACCGACCACAGATGGCGAGCCGTGAGGCGTGCAAACATGCCTGCCGAAGGCTGGACGTCATAGGTCAGCACGATGTCGGGTGCAAAGCCGGTGATAAAGGCGGCCGTTTCCGGCGTATTCATGCCCTCGCCTGTTACGTCAAGCAGCGGGACAGACGGCAGGTCAATATGGTCGAAGAAGCGGTTTTCAGAGGTCTCGCGCTCGGCATGATAGCGCCGATAGAG
Source organism: Asticcacaulis sp. (assembly GCA_965246725.1). Classification (GTDB taxonomy): domain Bacteria; phylum Pseudomonadota; class Alphaproteobacteria; order Caulobacterales; family Caulobacteraceae; genus Asticcacaulis. The sequence goes on along the minus strand of CBDFFG010000007.1, from coordinate 694,846 downwards.
GGCGCGCGTCGCCGGCGAGACATCGATCGGCGGCGGCGGCACGGCGTCTTCGCGCCGGTCGACCACGACCGCGACAAGGCTGCCGCTATTGGCGATGCTGCGCGCCAGGAAGGCGTGGCGCGGGCGGCCGCGCGTCAGGAGGACGAGTTTCATGTCGGGAGTATAATCCGGTTGCGCTAACAGTTTCGGTACCGGCGTCTAAGTTTCCAATGCGAACCTGTGATCGCCGCGCCGCCGCATCCTTAAACGCGTTTTTAACCCTATCGTGGCTTGGCTATTGTCATGCGTTATCGCCCGTTTGGACATTCCGGAATCGCCTTGTCGGCCATCGGTCTTCGACTGGACGTCGATCACCTGCGCAAGAATTTCGGCCTGGCCGAAAAACTGGTCATGACGGCGCTGGAAAACGGTATCAACACCTATCATTTCGACGGCTCCGATCCGGCCTTCCTGCGCGAAATGGCCGCCCTGTTCACCCTGGTCGACCGAAAGCTGCTGTTTATCAGCGTTGCCCCCGACGCCCCCGGCAAGCCCGGCGACCTGGCCGGCTACACCATGCCGGCCATGAAGGAGCGCCTGCGCGAGGTCATCAAGGGCTCGGGCTTCCAGTGGATCGATCTTTTGATGTTCGGCCAGCCCGGCGTCGCCTATATGCAGGACGATAGCTTCAGCTTTGTCCGCGACCTGCGCCGGGCCCGCATGGTGCGCTACGTTGGCGCCACAGCCGATACCGACGACATCCGCCCCCTGGTCGCCAGCCGCCAGTTCAACGTCATCAAGACCGGCTTCGATATCGATTCGACCTGGGAAAAGCGCCACCAGATAGATCACGCCATCCATAGCGACCTGTGCGTCATCGGCGCCGACACCTTCCCGGAAATCTATCGCAAGGCGTCGAACGTCGTGCCCGTAGAGGCCCGCCGCGGCTGGTTCGGTGGCAAGCCGAAGGATCCGCTGGCCGGCGCCGGGTCGCACGCCTTCCTGCACCAGACGGCCGACTGGACGCCAGAGGAACTGTGCCTGGGCTATGCCCTGTCCCTGCCCAGCCTGTCGTGCATCCTGATAGATGCAGAGACCACCGAAAAGGTCGAAACCCTGGCCCAGGTGCCCGAGCGCCACCTGCCGTCGTCGGTGCCAGCCCAGATCGAGATGGCCCGCTTTACCGAACATACGGTCAGAGGCGCATAATGCGTGGCCAGATGGACAACGCGTCCGTTATAACAGGCTGTGCTCTGGATTCCGTCCGCATCCTGTCCTATATGCGGAACACCTTATTCTTCCGGAGTACCGCGCGATGAGCGACGAGATTCACAACTTCATCGACAATACCGTCAAGGCCAATGACATCGTCCTGTTCATGAAGGGCACGCCCGAGCAACCGCGCTGCGGCTTCTCCGGCATGGTCGTTCAGGTCCTCGACCATATGGGCGTCGAATATGTCGGCGTCGACGTCCTGCAGGACGAAGGTCTTCGCGACGGCATCAAGACCTTCAGCGACTGGCCGACCATTCCGCAGCTCTATCTCAAGGGCGAATTCGTCGGCGGCGCCGACATAGTGCGCGAGATGTTCCAGTCGGGCGAACTCAAGACGGCGCTTGGCGAAAAAGGCCTGCTCCCAGCCTAAACTCTGCTTTCCATGTGGTGATGAATGACCTAGTCTACCGGTGATTGCCGGGGGGAGGTCATATGTCACAACATCTTCGTTTTCGTCACCTGGCAGCATGCTGCCTGGCCGTGCTTTACAGCGGCAGTCTTGCCGCGTCTGCCTGTGCCACCACATGGATCAGCGCGCGGTCCGATCATTTTATCCTCTATAGCGACAGCAGCGAAAAGATCGCCACCGCCTACGTAAAGCGGCTGGAGCAGTATCGTTACATGCTGGCCACTTTCCATGGCGCCGCCGAGCAGCTGGAAGAAACGCCCCCCCTGCCCATCTATTTCGTCTCATCTTTCTCGCAGCTGAGGCAAACCTGGCCGACAGCCAATGAAAATGTCCGCGGCTACTTCAAGAACTGCCGCCAGGACCAGGGCGCGGTCGCCATCAACGAAGGCGACATGGTGATGCAGGCGCACTCAGCCCAGGCGCAGGCCGAGAACACCAGCCAGGCGGTCCTGTTCCACGAATACGCCCACAACTTCATGTTCCAGACGACAACGGGCCCCTATCCGGCGTGGTTCGTCGAAGGCTTTGCAGAATACTATTCGACCACCAAGCTCCAGGACGACCAGGCCGTGGTCGGCATGGCCTTTTCCTGGCGCGTGCGCACCCTGACCTCACCGGGCACGTGGGTCAAATACGAAGATATCCTGCGCAATACCTGGCGTCCGAAACACGGCGACGGCGACGCCGAAACCAGCGCCTTCTACGCCCAGTCCTGGCTGCTCAGCCATTACCTGCTTGCCGATCCCGACCGGCGCAAAAAGCTTAGCGCCTATTTGCAGGCCTATGCCCACGGCGATGACCCGGTGACAAGCTTCGAGACCATCTTCGGCATTCCGGTGAAGACCCTGTCCAAGGTGCTGGACAGCTATATGAACACCAAGCTGATGGCGACCGTCTTCCGGGTTCACGACATGCCCGTGGCCCAGGTCACGGTGACGACCCTGCCTGCATCCGCCAGCAAGCTGTTACTGTGGGATGCCGCCGATCGCCTGTGCCCGCAACATGAAAACATCCCGGCCCTGCTCGACCATATCCGCACCGAAGCGGCCAGATTTCCCACAGACGACTTTGCACAGTCCGCCCTGGCGCGCGCCGAGATCATCATCGGCGATGAAGCGAAGGCCATTCCTTATCTCAAGACCTATACCGTAACCCACCCGGACGATGCCGACGGCTTCTTCATGCTGGGCCAGGCCTGATACCTGATGACGGCGCACCAGCGCATCCTCGACGGAGAAACTGCCGCCAGCCAGATGAAGCATGCCCGCAGCGCCCTGGGGCGTTCCTATCAGCTGGATCCCCTGCGTCCGGTCAATCTCTACTACTTCTCGCTGGCGGGCCGCGATCAGCCGGACTATCCCAGTGACAATATCATCACCGCCGCGATCCAGGCGCACGACCTCGCCCCCTCGGTCGACGAATATGCCATCAACGCCGCCGTACTGCTGATCCACAAGAGCCGCATGGATGAGGCGAAGGAGATGCTGTATCCGCTGGCCAGCAATCCCCACAGCCAGCAACTGGCGCAACGAATGCAGGCGGTGATCGCGGCGATCGACGCCGGCAAGTCCGCGCCCGAGATCATGGCGACCCTTGCTGCGCCAGCCCTTGGCGAAGACGGCAACACTCCGCCTCCGGGAAAGGAGGGCAAGGATGGGGCTGGGGAATAGTAGCGAGCGGGATGTATAGGTTAGGGGAAAACGCATGCAGCGCTTAGCAAAGCGAACATACGCTTTTTTAATCGGGATATTTGCATCCCTGTATGCCGCCAATACGGCGTCAGCTAGACCGGTACAGCCCTATGTACCGGCGAAATGGCTGCAGATAGAAACAGATCATTTTATCATCTACAGCGACGAAGATCGTGAAAGGACTTTCGCGCAAGTCGCCAGTATAGAGCAGTTTCGCTTTTTCATGGACGGCCTGCTGCCGGATTCGATGCATGCGGTGACTGCACGCGACCAGAAGCTACGCCTCTTTCTTTTGCGCAACCCCGATGACTTGAGCATCGTCCGCCCGCAATTTCCGCCGGGTGTCGTAGGTGTCTACTTTGCCTGCCAGGAGGGCGCGTCGATCTATTCCAGCGAGTGGGATAGCTTTGTCATGAACAGGAAGTATTTCGGCCAGGATCAAAGCCAGGTCACCCTGTATCATGAATACACACACCATCTTATGGCGCGTAAGGGACTAAACCACTACCCCCTGTGGTACATTGAAGGTCTGGCGCAATATTACAGCACCTTGCAATATGACGGGAAGCAAATCGCGTATGGACAGGTGCCGTATGATGTCAATTTCGTCCTTTACAATCTAAGCTGGGGCCAGTTTGACGTAATCCTGGACCCGGCAAAGCTATCTTCGGTGAAAAATCTGCTCGACCTGGCCAAATTTTATGACAAGGCCTGGCTGCTTACGCATTATATGATGAGCGATCCAGATCGCCGCAGCCGGCTGGATGACTACTTCCTTCGTCTTGAACATGGCGAAAGTCCTGTCTCTGCATTCGAGACGGCCACACACATACCCGTTGCTTCACTTCCGCAAACGCTTCGTACTTATTCAAAGGCGTTCAAGATCAATGTCACGGATGCAGGGGAGCCGCCCAAAATGTCGGGCGACGTACTTGAACTCGATGACACGTTCGACTCCTACGGCCTGGTTGGCTCTATACTGGACACCTGTCCCACCCCAAAACAAGGGCAGTGGCTGCTCGATACATTGAAATTACAGGCGGACATCCCAGCTCTGACCAACCATAAGGAAACGGAGAAAGCGGCTGACCGCCGGGCTGCATGGGATTGGGCTATTGCTGAGGCGCCGAAACTTGCCGACGACATCGACTATAGGCTGACCGTTGCGTACGCGGAGATTCTCTATGGCGATCCGGCCGGGCAGCAGGCCTTTCTTATCGCCTTACCGACCAGTGACGAGCACTATGCACGAGCGCAGTACCTTCTTGGTCGCAGCTATCTCGCTGTCGCTGAAAAAGGTGGAAACGCGAACCAGGGCGAAATCTTCGCCAAGGCCGTGCAAGCTCTGAGCGTTGCCGCGACGGCACACCATGACGATCCGGCCGTTCAATATTATCTGGCCAAAGCATTGTTCAACATGGACAAGGACCATAACAATAAAGCGGTTATGCAACACGCCGTCGCCGCTTATGAACTGGCGCCGAGCATCATTGAATATGGGACATTTGCCGCCTATGGCCTGACGCTTGACGGGCAGCGTGACAAGGCGCTGGAAATCCTGTCGGGTTTTGCTTCGGACCCGCACGATCTCGACTCCAATAAACGGGTTGGCGACGCGATAACCGCTATCTCGGCGGGAAAGCCTGCCATCGACATCTGGCAAATGCTGCAGCCCCCCAAGGACAAGCCTGCGCAAGACGCGACCAAAAAGCAGCCCGATACCAAACAATAATGACCTTGCTATACGGGCCGTTGGTATCCGACGCACAAACAAACAAAAAACCCCGCAAGCCTGGCTTGCGGGGTTTTCGATAGCGTTTTCGGAGTACCGATTACGACGAATAATATTCGACGATCAGGTTCGGTTCCATCTTCACCGGATACGGAACTTCCGAGAATTCCGGCATACGGACGTAACGCGCCTTCATGCCCTTGGCATCAAGCTCGATATAGTCCGGCACGTCGCGTTCCGGCGACTGCAGGGCTTCGAGGACCAGGGCCATGTTGCGCGAGCGTTCGCGGACTTCGATGACATCGTCAGCCTTGACGCGGTACGAAGGGATGTTGACGCGCTTGCCGTTGACCAGGACGTGGCCGTGGTTGACGAACTGACGGGCAGCCCAGACGGTCGGGACGAACTTGCAGCGGTAGACGACGGCGTCCAGACGCGACTCGAGCAGACCGACCAGGTTTTCCGAGGTGTTACCCTTGCGGCGATCGGCTTCTTCGTAGGTGCGCAGGAACTGCTTTTCGGTGATGTTGCCGTAATAGCCCTTCAGCTTCTGCTTGGCCTTCAGCTGCAGACCGAAGTCCGAAACCTTGGACTTGCGGCGCTGGCCGTGCTGGCCGGGGCCGTAGGAGCGCTTGTTGACGGGGGACTTGGGACGGCCCCACAGGTTTTCACCCATGGCGCGGTCGAGTTTGTACTTGGCGCTATGGCGCTTGGACATATTCGTACCTTTTAGTTTTATCCCGGTTGGCAACCCACCTCATATGGATTGCGATTGCAACGGCATGCCGGAATGAGCCCGTATCACGTCCCCGCGCAAGGCGGGGACGAGGAAGGGCGGCTTATGGCGTAAAGGCGCCGGTGAGTCAAGCCGGCTGAAGACGCTGCGATTATTGTCCGATTTATTAATCCAAGACTGTTAAAAGACGTGGATATTGTATCCAGTAAGGCGTGTGTGCCCCATGACGATCAAAGCCAAAATCCTTTGCCTGGTAGCCGCCTTCGCCTTGCTGGCGATCGGAATCACCTGCCTGAGCCTGAAAACCATGGGGGATTATAATCGCGCCATCGCCGATTATCGCCATGCCGCCGACAACGCCCTGCGCGCGGAACGTCTCAATCGATATATGACTCAGGCAGGGCTGGATGGTCGCCGACTCTATATGTCTGCCAATGATGCAGAAGCGCGGACCGTCGCCGATCAGATCGATATTCATGCGAACCAACTGACCACGATGGTCAACGACTGGAAGTCCCATCTGACGACAGGTGAGCTGCCGGAATTCCCCTCTGTACGCGATTATGTTCTGGCCATGGCCAGAGATGGCCATACCCTGGCGCAGATTACCCGCATCAACGGCCTTGCCGCGGCCAGTACCTATGGCAACCATCCGCAGTACCGCCTGACGCGGGAAGCCGTCCAGGACAATATCGACTCCCTGGTTACCCGTATCGGCAACAACCAGGACGCCAGCCAGGCCGCGCTTGCCCGCTTCCAGCAAAAGCGTGAAAGCCAGTTCGTCCTGATCGCCGTGTCCGGTATCGTCGCCCTGATGGCGGCGTCCCTGTGGATCGCCTTCATTTCCATCCTGCGTCCGATGCGCGCGGTGCGCGAGGCCATCATCGTGGTGTCGCAAGGGGCCTATGACACGCCTATCCCCACCGATGCAGGCAAGGGCGAAATCGGCGCCTTGTGGCGGGCGCTGGCAATCCTCAAGACGCACGCCATCGACGCCAAGCGTCTCAGCGAGGAAAAGCTCGAGCAAGAGCATCGCCTGCGCGAACTTGTGCTGGATTAAGAGACCCGCCCCAAATTACCCAAGATTACTACGAATTATTTCGCGACGACCTCAAGCGTCGCCGTATCCTTGTCCGCATTGGATAGCTGCAAGGTATAGTGGCCCGGTGTCAGGTCGAACTCGACGATCTTGTGTATGGTCGAACAGTCCGGACCATGGCCATGCGCCGATGAGCGCAGCGACTGGCCGTCACGGACCATGTCGAGCCAGCCGCCATTGTCGAGCGCGACCGAATAGGTCCCGGCCTTGTCGATGGTAAGCATGAACAGACCGCCAAAGCTGCCCGGCGTCACCTTCTTCAACGCCAGCGGATATTGCACCGAGGCGATCGGCGACAGGGTGACCGTGTAGGCGTGGCCCAGCGCCATTTCGGGCTGCGTCGCCGCGTTGGGCGCAGCCGTCAGGCTCTCGGCCTGGGTCCAGGCCGACCAGGCGGCCGGCAGGGCGGTATTCATCGCCGTCGAGCAGGTCGCAGGCGGGGACGCGGCTTGCGTCTGGGCGTGGCCGACGGCCGGCATTACGGCAATCACCAGAGTCAATAACAGGGACAGAGTGGGATCGCGGCGCGATTTGCGCGTGTCAGCGCTCGGTGTGGTGGAGGTCATGTCTTCGGTCATGCGGTCATCTCCTCGGTGACGACACTGTTCAGCCGTTCGGCGTGGAAGGCCAGGTGGTCGTCGATAAAGCTCTGGATGAAATAGTAGGAATGGTCGTAGCCCGGCCGGTAGCGCAGGGTCAATTTCTGGCCGGCGGTGGCCGCAGCCTTTTCCAGCAGTTCCGGCATCAGCTGGTTTTCGATAAACGGGTCGGCCAGACCCTGGTCGATCAGGATATCGTCGAAGGCCTTGCCGGCGCCCCGAGCCAGCAACAGGCTGGCATCGTGGGGTTCCCAACTGGCGTGATCGCTTCCGAGATAAGCGCTGAATGCCTTTTCGCCCCAGGGACACCGCGTCGGCGCACTGATGGGTGCAAAGGCCGATACCGAACGGAACAGGTGCGCGTGGTTCATGGCCAGGGTCAGGGCGCCGTGCCCACCCATCGAATGGCCGCTGATGCCGCGACGAAGCGAATCCGCCGGGAAGTTCTGCTCGACGGTGGCGATCAGGTCGCGGGTGACATAGGTCTCCATCTGGAAGTTGCTCTTCCACGGGCCTTGCGTCGCATCGACATAGAAACCGGCCCCCTGCCCCAGGTCACCGGCCGGGTCATTGGGGAGGGTTGCGCCGCGCGGGCTGGTGTCGGGGGCGACGATAATCAGCCCCAGTTGCGCCGCCTTGCGATAGGCGCCGGCCTTTTCGGTGAAATTGTTGGCGGTGCAGGTCAGGCCGGACAACCAGTACAGGGCCGGCAGCTTTTTCGCCCCCGTCGTTTCGGGAACGAAGGCGGTAAAGGCCATCGGACCGCCGGTGGCGGCGCTGTCGTGTTTGACGAAGGACAGGGTGCCGCCATGAACCTTGCGCGTTTCGGTGATCTCGATCTCGGCCATGGCAGGGTCCTTTTGTATCAAAAGCAAGGACTACACCGGCCATGTGACGAATGTCAGCGCAAAAAGTGTAACTGCGGGGCAAGTTTTTCGTAAACCTTCACCGTTTTACCAACGGCCACGGCTTTTGACTCTTTGGCCGTTGGGAGCGTGCGACCGCACGCCCGAGCATATGCGAGGAGCCATGCGGCGTTTGAGCTGAAAAATGCTGATATCCACGGTCATTCTTCATGACCACGGATATCAGCAGAATCAGAACACCACGACGCTGCGGATGCTTTCGCCGGCATGCATAAGGTCGAAGGCCTCGTTGATGCGCTCAAGCGGCAGGGTATGGGTGATCATCGGATCGATCTCGATCTTGCCGTCCATATACCAGTCGACGATCTTCGGCGTGTCGGTGCGGCCGCGGGCGCCGCCGAAGGCCGAGCCCTTCCAGACGCGGCCGGTGACCAGCTGGAACGGGCGGGTACGGATTTCTGCGCCCGACGGCGCCACGCCGATAACGATGCTTTCGCCCCAGCCGCGATGGCAGGCTTCAAGCGCCGTACGCATGACATCGACATTGCCGGTGCAGTCGAAGGTATAGTCGGCGCCGCCGTCGGTCAGTCCAACCAGATGCGCGACGATGTCTCCGCTCACCTTTGTCGGGTTGACGAAGTGGGTCATGCCGAAGCCGCGGCCCCACTCTTCCTTGCTGTCGTTGATATCGACGCCGATAATGCGGTCGGCGCCGACCATCTTCAGGCCCTGGATGACATTGAGGCCGATCCCGCCGAGGCCGAAGACGACGGCGTTGGCGCCCGGCTCGACGCCGGCCGTATTGACCACGGCGCCGACCCCGGTCGTCACACCGCAGCCGATATAACAGGCCTTGTCGAACGGGGCGTCGCTGCGGATCTTGGCCAGGGCGATTTCCGGCAGGACCGTGTGATTGGCGAAGGTCGAGCAGCCCATATAGTGATGGATGGTCTGGCCCTTGTAGGAAAAGCGCGACGTGCCGTCCGGCATCAGGCCCTTGCCTTGCGTACTGCGGATGGCGGTGCACAGATTGGTCTTGCGCGACAGGCACGACTTACACTGGCGGCATTCGGGGGTGTAGAGCGGGATGACGTGGTCGCCCGGCTTGAGCGAGGTGACACCAGGGCCGACCTCGAGCACGACGCCCGCGCCTTCATGGCCGAGGATGGACGGAAACAAACCCTCGGAATCGAGGCCGTCGAGCGTATAGGCGTCGGTATGGCAGATGCCCGTGGCCTTGATCTCGACCAGGACCTCCCCGGCGCGCGGACCTTCCAGGTCGACCTCGACGATTTCCAGCGGTTTCTTGGCCTCGAAGGCAACGGCGGCGCGGGTTTTCATGATCGGGTCTCCTGTCAATTGTCCGGCCTTTGTGGTCGGCTTCGACCGGATTGGCAATATGCAAAGCCGGTACGAAAAGCGCGATCACACAAATCGAGCAAAAAATTTTGAAGAATGTTTCTGGCGTTGTCGATTTCGATGGGGCTCGTTCGATGTATTATCAGAGCCACAATTTGAGGGCTTGCAGACAACCAAACTCAGGAGATCCAAGCGATGAAAGTCATGGTAATGGTCAAGGCGACCGCGGAATCCGAAGCCGGTGTTTTCCCGACCCCGGAACTGATGGCCGCGATGGGCGCCTATAACGAAGAGCTGGTCAAGGCCGGCATCATGCTGGCCGGCGAAGGCCTGAAGCCCACCTCGGCCGCGGTTCGCGTCCACTTCGACGGCGCGTCGCGTACCGTCACCGACGGCCCGTTCACCGAGACCAAGGAACTGGTTGCCGGCTTCTGGCTGTGGCAGGTGCGCAGCATGGAAGAGGCTATCGAGTGGGTCAAGCGCTGCCCCAACCCGATGTACTCCGCCAGCGACATCGACATCCGCCCCCTGTATGAGATGGAAGACTTCAAGGAATGGGATCCGTCCGGCGAATGGGTCGATGCCGAAGAGAAGCTGCGTGCGCAGATCACTTCCAGCTGATCCGGATTGCGGGTAACCTGGCGCGATGAGCGATGCCCCTTTTGCGACATCCCGCACGATCGACGCCATCTGGAAGATGGAGGCCGCCGGCATTATCGGCGGCCTCGCCCGGCGCATAGGCGATATCGGCCTGGCCGAGGATCTCGCCCAGGACGCCCTGATCGCCGCCCTGGAGACCTGGCCAGTGCGCGGTATTCCGCCCAAACCCGGCGCCTGGCTGATGCGTACGGCGCGCAACAAGGCCATCGACCGCTTCCGCCGCGACGCGGTGTTTCGCCGGGCGCTCGACGCCATCGGCCATGACCAGGGCATCTTCGGCGAGGCCGGCGAAGAGGCAGAGACGCCGCCGATCGCCGACGACGCCCTTCGGCTGATCATCACCGCCTGCCATCCGGTGCTGGCGCACGAGGCGCAAATCGCCCTCACCTTGCGCATCGTCTGCGGCCTGACGACCGACGAGATCGCCCGCGCCCAGATGGTGACCGAGACGACGGTCCAGCAGCGTATCGTGCGGGCCAAACGCAAACTGGCCGAGGCAGGCGTCCGCTTCGGCGATATCGACGGCGACGACTGGCATCCGCGTCTCGGGGCAGTCCTGCAGGTCATCTACCTTATCTATAATGAAGGCTATTCCGCCAGCAGCGGTGCTTCTTACCTGCGCCTGTCCCTGAGCGACGAGGCCCTGAGGCTGGGACGCATGCTGACGGCCCTCGTCCCCGATGTGCCGGACGCCCATGCCTTGCTGGCTCTGATGGAGTTGCAGGCATCGCGCGCCCGCGCCCGGGTCGATGGTTCCGGAACGCCCATCTCCCTGCCCGACCAGAACCGCACCCTGTGGGATCACCTGCAGATCGCGCGCGGCCTCAAGGCGCTCGGCCGGGCCCGCCGGCCCGGCGATCCGGTCGGAAGCTATTTCCTCCAGGCGTCGATCGCCGCCTGCCACGCCCGCGCCCGGACACCCGACGACACCGATTGGAAACAGATCTCCGCGCTCTACAGCCTGCTGGTCGACATGACGGGCTCCCCCGTGGTCCGCCTCAACCATGCGGTCGCCGCCGGCATGGCCTATGGCGCTGTGGCCGGCCTGCAGTTACTGGCGCCCCTGCGGCACGACGACGCCTTGCGCGACTATCATCCTCTATATGCGGCGCAAGGCGAGCTCCTGATGCGTTCGGGCCGCAAAACAGAGGCGAAAGCCGCCTTTTTAACCGCTGCAGCCATGACGCGAAACGCGCCCGAACGGCGGGCACTGGAAAAACGTGCAAGCGATTGTATTTGAATTTGTTGGACAATTTGGCACTCGGGTAGACATTTGCAACCCACCCGCACGCTTTACAGGCGAAAACAACAAAGCGTTAACCCAAAAAGGCTACATTCCGCAGAATTAACCGTTTCGCGTCAATTGTTTATGATACTGGAGTACCGCATGACCATCAAGTCGCGCATCCTGTTCCTCGTCGGCTGCTTCGCCCTGATGGCATCGGCCATCACCGGACTTGGACTGGTCACCATCCACGATTACAACCGGATGCTGCGTGAGGTCAGCGAGGCCTACGAGAACACCTATCGGGGTGAACATCTCAACCGTCTGGTCACCGCCGCCGTCATGGAATCGCGCGGCGTCTACATGTCGAAGGACACGACCGAGGCCAAGAAGTACGCCGATGGTATCGACAAGAATCTCAAGGACATGGCGACCCTGCTGAGCGACTGGAAGGGCAGCATGGCCCCCAACGAGCTGCCGGAGTTCGCCGCCGTGTCGGATACTGCCCAGCAGTTCATCACCATCCGTACCGAGACCGCGCGTCTCGGCCGCGACGTCTCGCCGGAAGCCGCCAATACCCAGGGCAATAACGACGCCAATCGCGGCAACCGCAAGGCCTTCCAGGCAGCGATCGACACCATGGTTGCCCATATCCGCACCAATCTCGACAGCACCCAGGCCGACCTGAAGCGCTACAAGGAAACGCGCGAAACCCAATTCCTGGTTATCGCCCTGGCCGGTATTCTGGCCCTGATCGCCGGTTCTTTGTGGGTCGCCATCCGCTCGATTTCGCGCCCCCTGAACCAGGTGACGCAGAAGGTCATGCATATTTCGGAAGGCGCCTACGACACCGAGATTCCGAACGCTACCGGCAAGGACGAGATTTCGTCGCTGTGGCGCTCGATCCGCACCCTGCGCGACCGTGCCGCCGAGGGCGAAAACCTGAAGGCCCAGCAAAAAGAAGAAGAACTGCGCATCGCCGCCAATATGCGCGAAGAACGCAACCGCATCGCCGGCGACTTCGAATCCCACATGGGCGAACTGGCCAAGCGCTTTGCCGCCTCGTCGCGCACCGTCGCCGAATCCGCCAAGGGCCTGACCGAAAACGCAGATATCGCTTCGGAACGCGCCCAGTCGGTCAACTATGCCGCTACCGACGCTGCCAACAATGTCGCCAATGTCGCTGCCGCCACCGAAGAATTGTCGGCAAGCGTCGGTGAGATCAACCAGCAGGTCATGCGCACCTCCGAAGTGACGCAGCTGGCCGTGCTCGAGGCCCAGAAGACCGAGGCCTCGATCCAGACACTCAGCCAGGCTGCCGGCCAGATCGGCGAGGTCATCAACCTGATCCAGGCCATCGCCGCCCAGACCAACCTGCTGGCGCTGAACGCAACCATTGAGTCGGCCCGCGCCGGCGAGGCCGGCCGCGGCTTTGCGGTCGTCGCCTCGGAAGTCAAGCAACTGGCGCAGCAGACTGCCCGCGCCACCGACGACATCCGCGCCAAGATCGGCGAGATCCAGAACGCCACCCACACCACGGTCGGCTCGATTGACACCATCGTCAAGACGATCGAAACCATCGGCCAGTTGACCTCTGGCATCGCCGCCTCGGTGGAGCAGCAGGGCATGGCGACCAACGAGATCGCCAGCAATACCAACCGCGCCGCCGCCGGCACCCGTGACGTCACCGGCCATATTGCCGGTCTGGGCGACGCCGCCCAGAAGACCGGCACGGCCGCCCAGGCCCTGCTCAACCTGTCGAGCGACCTAGAGCGCCGCTCGGAAGACCTGCAGGCCGAGGTCTACGACTTCGTCGGGCGCCTGCGTTCGGCGTAATCCCAACGGCCACTCTTTGTGCCGTTGGGAGCGTGCGACCGCACGCCGCCGCCTATGCGATTGTGCTCAAAAAGCGAAGCGTTAGCACGCTTCTAGGGAGCCATGCGGCGTCTGAGCTAAATCTGTCCCTACAATTCTACCAGATCAGCCCCGCCCGGTTTTACCGCGGCGGGGTTTCTCATATGAGCCGCCGGGGTGGGCCGCGTCGAGGCCGCGACCGGCCGTTTGGCATTTTGTGTGACAAATCGCCGATTTGCCGTTGACGGCGGATCGGCTTAGATTTAGCCCTGAGGGAAATGATAGCGCTATCACATGCGCGCATCCGCTCAGGGAGAGTTTCTATGGGATTCCGTAAACTTGGCACGGCGCTGGCCGCCTGTGTCTCCGGCCTGGCGCTTGTGGCCGGCATGGCGCACGCCGCCCCTGCCCCAACATCTGCCGCAACACCTGCCGCGCCGATCGCTACGCTCGACCGCGAAGGCGCGTGGGTCAGCGTCGAGGCCTATGGCCCCAATGTCGTCCACGTCACCATCGCCGTCGACAAGGGCCAGGTCCTGAAAGGCCCCGGCTACGGCATCCTGGCCGACCATGCCGACAATGGCGCCTTCCGCCGCACCACCGACACCAGCGGTGACACCTTCGCGTCGAACGCCCTGACCCTGCACGTCAACGCCGCGCCGGCGCCGCATGTCCCCAGCCAGGGGGAGAAGTATTTCGCGCCGTCGCTGGCGCCGGTCGGCCTGCAGATCAAGAATGCCCATGGCGATACCGTCCTGACCATGAATGGCTGGGAGATGTCGCCGCACGAGGTGGCCGGCGAGCAGACCTACCAGGTCGGCGCCTCCTTCGCCGCCCCGGCCGACGAGCACTATTACGGCATGGGCCAGAACCAGGATTCGCTGGGCGCCCTCGACCTGCGCGGCCGGGTCATCGACTGCAAGCACTGGTATGATGCGCCCACTGGCGAAACGGTCTGCGTCCCCTTCATGGTCAGCTCCAAGGGCTACGGCATCGTCTGGGACAATGCCTCGGATACGCGCTTCGTCGCCGGCATCCACGGCCGTACCAGCTTCCAGTCCAATGTCGGCGAACGCGTCAGCTTCTTCGTCATTACCGGCGGCACGCCGGAGGAAATCTATACCGCCTATGCTCGCGTCACCGGCAAGACGCCGATCCCGCCCAAGGCCGCCTTCGGCCTGATCCAGTCCAAGGCGCGGTACGACAGCCAGGCCGAAGTCCTGCGCGTCGCCACCACCTATCGCCAGAAGCAGTATCCGCTCGACGTCATGGTCGTCGACTGGTTCTACTGGACGCGCATGGGCCAGATGGATATCGACCCGGCCCAGTTCCCCGATCCCGACGCCATGAACAAGCAACTCCACGACATGGGCATGCAGTCGATCATCTCGATCTGGCCGCGCTACGAGACATCGGGCCGCTATTTCAACGAACTCGACTCCAAGGGTTATCTGCTCAAGGACAAGGACGGCAAGACGGTCGACGGCCTGCCCTTCCGCTCCGACCGCACCGGCGGCCTGATCGACGCCACCAATCCCGATGCCCGCAAGTGGTACTGGGAACATGCCCGCGACAATATCCTGTCGCACGGCTTCGACTATCCGTGGCTGGACGAGACCGAGCCGGACCTGGTGCCGGACGGCTTCTTCTATTCGATCGGCTCGGGTGACCGCTACCATAACGTCTTCCCGCTGATGCATGTCGAGGGCGTCGCCCAGAACATGCGCGAGTGGAAGCCGAACAAGCGCGTCCTGATCCTGTCGCGCGCCGCCTATCTCGGCTCGCAACGCACCGGCGCCCTGTTCTGGTCGTCGGACATCAACCCGACCTGGGAAGCCCTGGCGCGCCAGATCCCGACCGGCCTCAACATGACGGCTTCGGGCATCGCCTACTGGGGCAACGATATCGGCGGCTGGCAGTGGCTGCCGCAGACGACGTCTGCGGCCAAGGCGCCCCTGCTCGATCCGTCGGACGCCCGCGATGTCGTCGGCCAGAACAACGACTATCCGGAACTGTTCACCCGCTGGTTCGAATACGGCACCTTCCTGCCGACCCTGCGTATCCACGGCGATCGCAAGCACACCGAAATCTGGGAATTCGGCAAGCAGGCCGAGACCGTCCTGGCCAACTACGACCGCCTGCGCTACCAGCTGATCCCCTATATTTACAGCCAGGCCAAGACGACCTACGACACCGGCGCGCCCTTCATGCGTCCGCTGTGGATGGACTTCCCCAAGGATCCGAACGTAGCCAACCTGGGCACCCAGTACATGTTCGGCCCGGCCTTCCTGGTGGCGCCGGTGACCGAGCAGGCCCAGACGGAGAAGTCGGTCTACCTGCCGGCAGGCACCGACTGGTACAACTACTGGACCAATGAAAAGCTTAGCGGTGGCCAGTGGGTCAAGGTCTCGGCGCCGATCGACCAGATTCCAGTCTTCGTCAAGGCGGGCTCGATCGTTCCTGTCGGCTCCGATATCCAGTCGACGGCGACGAAGCAGACCATCGCTGCCATCAAGGTCTATCCCGGCAAGGATGGCGACTTTGCCCTCTATGACGATGACGGCACATCGTATGACTATGAAAACGGCAAGGGTTCATCCGTTTCGACCCTGCACTGGAACGACGCAACCCAAAGCCTGACCGCCACCGGCACGCTCGCCAAGACGGCCCCGGGACTGGCGAAGATCGCCGGAAAGTGATAGGCTCTCGGGCATGACATTCACGCCCGAACAACAGGCCTGGCTCGATTCGAAAATCGTCAACGGAGAGTTTTCCTCCGTTGACGAGGCGATCGCACACCTTATTGACGATCGTATGGCCGAGGAAAGCGATGACTATGCCTGGGCGAAACCGCTGATCGATGAAGCCCTGGCAGAGGTCGAGCGGGGCGAAACCATGACTCTGGAAGAGCACCGGGCGCGGAATGCAGCGAGACTCGCCGCTCTGCGCACGTGATGTCGAGACTTGTCCTCACCCCGAAAGCAGACGACGATCTCGACGAAATTATCAGGTATTTGGCGCGCGAAGCCGGAAGTCGCGTGGCGGAGAGCTACCTCGGACTTTTCGACGAACTTTACAGTCGGCTTGTTACGCACCCGGAAAGCGGAGCCTCGCGACGGCCTCTTGGCCGCAATGTTCGGCTTAGCATCGTCAGCCCATATCTCGTTTTTTATCAATACGATACGTCTAATGACACCGTGACTA
This sequence comes from Asticcacaulis sp., assembly GCA_965246725.1. Taxonomy (GTDB): domain Bacteria; phylum Pseudomonadota; class Alphaproteobacteria; order Caulobacterales; family Caulobacteraceae; genus Asticcacaulis. Next base: position 678,158 of record CBDFFG010000007.1, on the reverse strand, counting down.
TCCTTCGCTTTCTACACAGTGCCCGGCGTATTACGCGAAAATTGCTCGCCGAACATTGAGAGCTTCGCTAACTTGCGGTCATGGCCAGCTTCACCACCACGCTTTTCCAGACCGGCAACAATACCGGCATCGTCGTTCCGCCCGAGATAATCGAGGCGCTCGGCGCCGGCAAGAAGCCGGCCGTGTCCCTGATCGTCAATGGCTACGCCTATCGCAGCACGGTCGCCGTCATGGGCGGCAAATACATGATCGCCTTCAGCTCCGAGCATCGCAAGGCGTCAGGCATTAACGGCGGCGACGATATCACTGTCGAGATCGTGGTCGATGATGCGCCGCGGACGGTCGAGGTGCCGGAGGATTTCGCCCTGGCCTTGTCTGAGGCCGGCCTGCGCGAACGCTTCGATGCCCTCGCCCCCAGCCATCGCAAGGAGCATGTCCGCGCTATCCTGGAGGCCAAGGCGGCAGATACGCGTGCCCGCCGAATTGCCAAGGCGATCGAGAAGATTGGCGGTTGATTTTCCTCTCCCCGTTTCGTTACGGGGAGAGGAAAAAACATCGACAGCATCGTTACGAATTTAGCGCTACACAATCGCATGCGCGCCGAATAGGTCCTTCAAACCCCGCGACTGCGAGCGCCAGTATTGTGGAGGGGCCTCGACCTGGGCACCCAAAACAGCCGCAGCATGCCACGGCCAGCGCGGGTCGTAGAGCACGCCGCGCGCCAGGGCGACGAGATCGGCCTTGCCCGATGCCACGATGTCCTCGGCCTGCTGCGGCTCGGTAATCAGGCCAACGGCAAAGGTGGTGACGCCAGTGGCCTTGACGGCCTCGGCAAACGGCACCTGGTAGCTGGGTCCCAGCGGGATCTGCTGCAGCGGAGACAGGCCTCCGGTCGAGGTATCGACCCAGTCGACGCCACGATCCTTCAACGCGCGGGCAAAGGCCACCGTCTGGTCGCTGTCCCAACCGCCGTCGACCCAATCCGTCGCCGAGACACGAATACCGACCGGCTTGTCGGCCGGAAAGGCGGCGCGCACGGCTTCGAACACTTCGAGCGGAAAGCGCATGCGGTTTTCCAGGCTGCCGCCATATGCGTCGGTGCGGTGATTACTGAGCGGCGACAGGAACTGATGCAGCAGGTAACCATGCGCGGCATGGACTTCGATGCCGTCGATGCCAAGCTTAGCAGCGCGCCGGGCCGCGGCGGCAAAGGCATCGCGCACCCGCGCCAGGCCGGCAGCATCGAGCGCCACGGGTGCCGCATCGCTATCCTTGAACGGCACATCCGAGGCCGACACCGTCTGCCAGCCATTTGCGGCGTCCGGCGCGATCTGGTTGCCGCCGTCCCACGGCTTGGCGCACGACGCCTTGCGCCCTGCATGGGCCAGTTGCACCACCACCGGGATCGGCGAATAGCGGCGAATGGCCGCCAGCACCGGCGCCAGCGCCGCCTCGGTCGCGTCATCGAACAGGCCAAGATCGCCATAGGTGATGCGGCCTTCGGGTTCGACCGCTGTGGCCTCGAGGATCAGCATACCGGCGCCCGACAGGGCCAGGTGACCGAGATGGATCATATGCCAGTCGCTGGCCTCGCCGTCCTGCGCCGAATACTGGCACATGGGCGCGATGACGATGCGGTTCTTAAGATCGAGACCGCGCAGGGAGATGGGGGAAAACAGGGCGCTCATGGGCGTTGTGGCTCCTAAACTTATCCGTTACACAATTGGTTGCAGTTGCCTGTAAACGCCAGCCCTCCCTTACGAAAAACCGTCATCGTCCCCTGCTACGGAGTAGTCATGAAACTGACCCGTCGCCTGCTGCTGTCCGCATCGGTTGCTGCTGCCTTGCCGCCGGCCATTGCGCGCGCCCTCGACATCCCGGCGGATCGCCGCACCGGGACCATAAACGATGTTGCCCATGTCGTTATCCTGACCCAGGAAAACCGCGCCTTCGACCATTATTTCGGCACCCTGCGCAGCGTCCGCGGCTTCGGTGATCGCTTCGCCATCCCCAATGGCGACCACAGCGTCTTCGCCCAGCCGGACGAGCACGACGCGAAGAAATCCCTGATGCCGTTTCATCTCGATACCGGCGCCCACTTCAACCAGATGCGCGTCACCGGCACGCCGCATACCTTCCCCGATGCCCAGGCAGCTTGGAACAATGGCCGCATGGATGCCTGGCCCGCCGCCAAGCACAACCGCGCCATGGGCTACTTCACCCGCGACGACATCCCGTTCCAGTACGCCCTGGCCGAAGCCTTTACCCTGTGCGACGCCTATCATTGCGCTATGCACGCCGGCACCAATCCCAACCGCACCGTGCTGTGGACCGGGACCATGGACGCTACGGGCCGCGACCACGGTCCGATTATCGACAATGGCTATGACCACCTGGGCGGCGATCCCGCCGGCCATGGCGGTTATACCTGGGTGACCTATCCGGAACGCCTGAGCGCCGCCGGCGTGTCGTGGCAGATCTACCAGGATATGGACGACAACTTCACCGACAATCCGCTGGCTGGCTTTCGGCTGTATCGCGATGCGGTCAAGGCCAAAGAGGGCCCTCTGGTCGAGATCGCCAATCGGTCCCTGCGCACGCGCGACCTCGATAAGCTGAAAGCGGATGTCCTGGCCGGCACCTTGCCGCAGGTGTCTTGGATCATCGCCACGGCCGAGGGCTCGGAACACCCCGGCCCGTCGAGCCCGGCCCAGGGCGCCGACTATACGGCGCGCGTCCTCGACGCCCTGACCGCCAATCCGGAGGTGTGGGCGCGCACTGTGCTGCTGATCAATTTCGATGAGAATGACGGCTTTTTCGACCACGTCCCACCGCCGGCGCCGCCGGCCATGGTCGACGGACAGCCCCTCGGAAGCAGCCAGGTCGACACTACCGGCGAATACCATCTCGAAAAGGATACCTGGCAGGGCCGGCCCTATGGCCTCGGGCCGCGCGTGCCGATGTATGTCGTCTCGCCGTGGTCGAAGGGCGGCTTCGTCAACAGCCAGGTCTTCGACCACACCTCGGTCATCCGGTTCCTGGAGACGCGCTTCGGCGTGAAAGAGCCCAATATCTCGCCGTGGCGGCGCGCCGTGTGCGGCGACCTGACCAGCTGTTTCGATTTCGCGGCGCCACAGATCGGTCCCGTGCCCATGCCCGAGACCGCCGCCACGGCCAAACGTGCGCGCGGCCTGAAGCTGACGGCCAATACCGATGGCCCCGACACAGTGACGGCGCCGGTGCAGGAAACCGGCACCCGGCCGGCGCGCCCCCTGCCCTATCGCCTGCGGGCAGATATCGCCCCGGACGCCTTCTATCTCGCCAATGACGGCGCCGATGTTGCCGTGGTTTTCCACGTCTATGACCACGGCCAGCCACAAATGCCGCCGGTGCGCCATACGCTCAAGCCCGGTGGCACCCTGATCAGCCTTACGAGCTCGCAGGCAATATCGGTTCATGCCGCTAATGGCTTCTATCGCGGCCTCTTCCGAACGGCGTCGATGCCCGTCTCGGTCGCCATGGCCGGCCATCGCCTGATCCTGTCCACCGACGCAGCGATCACGGTGACGTTGCGCGACGAATCTTATGGCCAGCCGCGGCGTACTTTCGCCTTGGTCCCCGGCACGCCCCAGACCGTAACGCTCGACCTTACCGCCAGCCATAACTGGTACGATGTCAGCGTCTCAGGCGACGGCTTCGCCCAGCGTTTCGCCGGCCATATCGAGGACGGCAAGGCTTCACTCAGCGACCCCGCCCTCGGCGGTCCGGCGCCGATGAAGGCTTGGTCGGGAGTATAGGTTTTTATCCGCAGATTAGCGCAGATTTTCGCAGATTGTCTTTGTGCGCGGTGCTCCGCCGGCGTGAAATCGATGTGTCGAAAACGATTTGCGTTCCGGAAGTCGCGCCAACCGAAGTCGTGAATCCGATAATCTGCGAAAATCTGCGCTAATCTGCGGATCAAAATCTTAGAGGTACGCGCGCCCTGAACCGCCGCCCTTGACGCCGGTCCACAAATTCGTACATAACGAAAATACTCATCGAGACCAGCCGAGGGAAAGGCCCGACGACGCTGGGGCAACCGCCAGAGATTTCTGGAATGGTGCCAACTCCTACGGGGCGCATTTCCCCGAAAGATGAGAGACGCAATAACCCGCCTGTCCGGCGGGCTGCTCTCCCGTCTGGTCCCGATGACATTCCTGCCGTGACCGGACACACCATGAACGCCCAAATCTATACCGACTTTTCCAAGCCCGACCTGATCGGCCATGACATCATCGCCCTGATCCCGGAGGACTTCCGCCTGCAAAGCGGACAGCAGCTGGAACAGACCGAAGTCATCGCCCGCGTCTACGGTCCGAAGAACGGCCCTGTCGTCGTGGCCGCCGGCGGCATCTCGGCCGGCCGCGTCCTGTTCGCCAAGGAAGACTCGACCGAGACCGCGCCCGGCTGGTGGGAAGGCGTCGCCGGTCCCGGCGAGGCGCTGGACCTCAACACCTACCGCGTCATGAGCATCGAGTTCGCGCCGCGCCTGCCGGCCTCGCACATCTATACCATCACCACCCACGATCAGGCGCGCCTTGTCCGGCTGCTGCTCGACCAGCTGGGTGTCGAGAAAATCTATTCGTTTATCGGCGCCTCCTACGGCGCCATGATCGGCCTGGCCTTTGCCGAGCTCTATCCCGATGCGGTCGAGCGCCTGTGCATCATCTCGGCGGCGCACCGCGCCCATCCGATGGCCACGGCCTTCCGCGGCCTGCAACGCCGTATGCTGCAGTTCGGTCTCGACCATGGCCGCCCGCAGGAGGGCATCTCGCTGGCGCGCCAGCTGGCCATGACCACCTATCGTTCCGACGAGGAATTCTCGCAGCGCTTCGACGGCCCGCCGCCCCCTACCGCCGGCGAGAACTATGTCGTCTGTGGCTATCTGCGTTCGCGCGGCGACGCCTATACCGCCACCGACGTCAATCGCTGGATCTCGATGTCGGACAGCCTCGATCGCCACCGCATCGACCCGGCCAAGATCAAGGCCAGGGTCTTCCTGGCCGCCGTGCCAACCGACCGTCTTGTGCCCTATGGCGACATGAAGGCGTTGCACGAGGCCCTGGCCGACAGCGTCTTTATCGACTTCCCTTCGCTTTACGGACACGACGCCTTCCTCAAGGAAATCCCGCTCGTCTCCGATATCGTCCGCACCTCACTGGCGTAAGAACATGACCAAAGACTATCTCAAGGACGCCAAGCTGGCGACGCGCGTCATCAATATCGGCATCGATTCCGATCCGGCGCATGGCGCTGTCATGCCGCCCATCTATCTGTCGTCGAACTATACGTTCGAAGGTTTCGGCAAGAAGCGCACCTATGACTATGCGCGTTCCGGCAATCCGACGCGCACCGTTATCGCCGATGTCATCGCCGATCTCGAAGGCGGCGCTGGCGCCGTCATGACGGCGTCGGGCCTGGCCGCGCTCGACCTGCTGTGGCAGGACCTGCCCGGCAATAAAAGGGTCGTCGTACCGCACGACTGTTACGGCGGCACCCAGCGCCTGCTCAATGCCCGCGCCAAACAGGGCATTATCGACCTCGTCTATGTCGACCAGGGTGACGATGCCGCCGTGCGCGAGGCCCTGTCGCAGCCGACGGCCCTGCTGCTGCTGGAAACCCCGTCCAATCCGCTGATGCGCCTGGTCGACCTGGAAAAGCTGATCGCGCTGGGCCACGCCGCCGGCGCACGGGTCGCCGTCGACAATACCTTCCTGTCGCCGGCCCTGCAGAACCCGATCCGTTTCGGCGCCGACTTCGTCGTCCATTCGACGACCAAATATATCAATGGCCATAGCGACGTCATCGGCGGCGCCCTGGTCTGCACCACGCCGGAAGATGTCGTTACCTATCGCTGGTGGGCCAACTGCGTCGGCGCCACCGCCCCGGCCTTTGACTCCTATATGACCCTGCGCGGCGTGCGCACCCTGTTCGTCCGCATCCGCCAGCAGCAGGAAAGCGCCCAGGCCATTGCCCAGTGGCTGGAACAGCATCCGGCGGTCTCGGCGGTCCATTATCCCGGCCTCGCCAGCCACCCGCAGCACGATCTGGCCAAGAAGCAGCAACTCGGCTTTGGCGCCATGATGAGCTTTGAGCTCAAGGGCGGAATCGAGGCGGTCAAGACGGTGCTCGATGCGGTCGACCTGTTCAGCCTGGCGGAATCGCTGGGCGGCATCGAGAGCCTGATCGTCCATCCGGCGTCGATGACCCACGCCGCCATGTCGCCGGAAGCCCAGGCCATGGCCGGTATCACCGGCGGCCTGCTACGACTGTCGATCGGCCTCGAGGATGCCGAGGACCTGATCGCAGCCCTCGATCGCGCGCTAAATCATCTGTAACTTGCGCAGAACGGCGTTAGGGTTCAGCGTGACGAAGAAACCCCTCCGTCTTCTGACCGCTTGACGCGATCAAAATCCACCTCCCCATCTGACGATAGGGAGGAGGGAGTCAGGCGGGGCAGACGTCATAGCACCCGGAGCCCCGATGCGCGCATTGATCCTTGCCCTGTTTACGGCCGCAGTGCCTGCCGTGGCCATGGCACAGACCTCTCCGGCCGACGCGGTCTACGCCACCGAACAGGCATTCGACGCCTATACCGCGATCCATGGCATCCCCAGGGGCTTCCTGACCTATTCCGCGCCGGACGCCATCGCCTTTCGCCCCAAGGCCGTTCGTATCCACGAAGCCCTTGCCGCAAAACTGCCCCAGGATAGCAGCGAGACGCCGAGTACCCTGCGTTGGCGCCCCTATGCCGTCAGCGTCGCCACCTCCGGCGACCTCGCCTGGGACTATGGCCCCTGGACGATAACGGGCGCACCTGATGCCGGCTGGTTCTTCACGATCTGGCAAAAGCAGGCCGACGGCCGCTGGTTATGGCTGCTCGATACGGGCGCCGGTTCGGACGACGCAGCGCATTTCCCGGCCGCCGGCGCAAAGACGATCCGCAATGTCACCGGCCAGCCGTCTTCGCAGGCCGGCATCATGGCTGCGCTGCAGCTCGATACCGACCTGAACGGCGACCTGAAGAGCCACGATGCCCTCAATGCCTATGGTCCTCTGTTGTTCATGGCGACGGTCGCCGGCGAAAAAGGTGCACCGGCGACGACACCTGCCGACAAGGCCACCCTGCTGTCCGCCCGTCCCGCCGGCCAGACCTGGACCCAGGAAGGCCATGGCGCCTCGTCCGGCGGCGACATGGTCTATACCTATGGCCGCGTCGACGATGCCGCTGGGACCTACGGCGGCCACTATGTTCGCGTCTGGCGCAAGCTGGGGCCGAAGGACCAGACGTGGGCTATCGCCTTCGATCTGTATCAGCCGGCAAAATAGACCTTGCCATGGCAGGATGAGGCTCTAAAACCGTCGCCGAAACGGGGCGCAGACCTCGACCCGATGCCGACGTGAAACGCACCTCCCGGAGCTCCCCATGCCCTATCAGGCCCTCGATACCCGCTATTCCGCCATGCCCTATCGCCGCAGCGGCCGTTCCGGCCTCAAGCTGCCGGCCATCTCGCTGGGCCTGTGGCAGAATTTCGGCGACATCAACCCGCTGGAAACCCAGCGCGCCATGCTGCGCACCGCCTTCGACAACGGCGTCACCCATTTCGACCTGGCCAACAATTACGGCCCGCCTTTCGGGTCCGCCGAGATCAATTTCGGCCGCATCTTCGCCGAGGATTTCAAGCCCTACCGCGACGAGCTGATCATCTCGACCAAGGCCGGCTGGGACATGTGGCCCGGGCCCTATGGTGGCATGAACGGATCGAAAAAGTACCTGATCGCCTCGTTCGACCAGAGCCTGCAGCGCATGGGTCTCGACTATGTCGACATCTTCTATTCGCACCGCCCCGACCCCTTCACCCCGCTGGAAGAGACCATGGGCGCGCTGGCGCAACTGTACCGCCAGGGCAAGGCGCTCTATGTCGGTATTTCGAACTACAATTCGGACCTGACCAGGCAGTGCGCCGCCATCCTGAAGTCGGAGGGCGTGCCCCTGACCATCAGCCAGCCGAACTACAGCCTGCTCGACCGCTGGATCGAGCCCGATCTGCTGGCCACCAATGCCGAGGCCGGCGCCGGCACGATCGTCTTCTCGCCCCTGGCCCAGGGTTTCCTCAGCAACAAGTACCTGACCAAGTCGGGCGCCCTGCCGGACGATTCGCGCGCCGCCCGTCTCGAATGGGTCCGCAACGGCCTGACGCCGGAGACGCTAAGCCGCATCGAGGCGCTCAACGAAGTCGCCAAGACCCGCGGCCAGAGCCTGGCCCAGATGGCCCTGTCCTGGACCCTGCGCGACGAAAGGATCACCTCGACCCTGATCGGCGCCCGCACCGTCGAACAGCTTCAGGACAGCCTCGGCGCCCTGAAGAACCTCAGCTTCACCAGCGACGAGCTGTCGAAGCTCGACCAGATCACCCGCGGCGATCCGGACATCTTCGCCGCGCCTGACAAGGCCAGCGGCGACGATCTTCGTAACGATCCTGCTTACCGTGCATAAAGAAAAGGCCCGCTGCAAAGCGGGCCTTTTTTGCTTTTAAGAAGCGAAGTTTTTCAGCTCAATCGCCGCATGGCTCCTCGCATAAGCTCGGGCGTGCAGTCGCACGCTCCCAGCGGCCTATGAGACAAAACTGGCCGCTGGTATTACGCGCGGATCAGCGTGACATTGATATTGCCGCGGGTGGCGTTCGAATAGGGACAGACCTGATGGGCGGCCTCGATCAGCTTGTCCGCGGTTTCGCCGTCGATGCCCGGCAGGGAGATCTTCAGCGTCACTTCGATACCGAAGCCGGTCGGGATCTGGCCGATGCCGACGCTCGATTCGATGCTGGCGTCGGCCGGGACGGCAACCTTCTGCTGGCCACCGACGAACTTCAGCGCGCCGATAAAGCATGCAGCGTAGCCGGCTGCGAACAGCTGCTCGGGGTTGGTGCCTTCGCCGCCACCACCCCCCAGTTCCTTCGGCGTCGACAGCTTGACATTCAGCTTGCCGTCGTCCGAAGCGGCAGTGCCTTCGCGGCCACCGGTGGCCTTGGCGTGAGCAGTGTAAACGGCAGTGATCGATTGGGTCATTGGGATATCTCTTTCATGGGAGGTTTAAGGGGTACGCTTGAAATTCGATAGTGCACATTTATATTGTGCGCAATTTAATGTCAAGCAGGTGACGAAATTAATTGTGTGCGATATAATCGAGCCATGGCAAACGCTCCCTCTCCTCCCGAACTGCTGCTGGAAAACCAGCTGTGTTTCTCGGTCTATTCGGCCGCCCATGCCTTCGCCCAGACCTACAAGACCTGGCTGGAGCCTATGGGCCTGACCTATCCGCAGTACCTGGTCATGCTGCTGCTGTGGGAGCGCGACGGCCGCTCGGTCAATGAGCTGGGCCAGCCGCTGATGCTCGATTCCGGCACCCTGACACCCCTGCTGAAGCGCATGGAAAAGGCCGGTTTTATCCGCCGTACCCGCGACGACAAGGATGAGCGGGTGACACGCATTGTGCTGACCGAAGAGGGTGCGGCCTTGCGGGACAAGGCCCGCGCCATTCCGGCCGAGCTGCTGTGCGCCACCACATTGAACCTCGACGAGCTGATCGGGCTGCGCGACCGGATGAAGGATCTGGGCGCCTCCCTGCGGGCCCATAAGGTCGGGTGACCGGAGACACCTGACAGGGCCGACGAAACAGGTTATGGGCGGTTATCGTCTGCCGATCCGGAGCCTTCATGCCGACCCTGAGCATTACCTTCTACCTGACCGCCATCTTTGCCGTGATGCTGGTTTTCCTGTCGGTCTATACGTCCCTGCGCCGCCGCGACATGAAGCTGGCCTATGGCGATGCCGGCGATTCGCAGATGAACCGCCGCATCCGCGCCCACGGCAATTTCGTCGAGAACGCACCGTTTCTCATCCTGCTGACCGGCGCTCTGGAATATACCGATGCCCCGGCCTTTGTCGTCGCCCTGGTGGCCCTGGCCTTCCTGGTCGCCCGCGGACTGCACGCCTACGACACCCTGTTCGGCAAGAAGACCGCCCTGCGCGCCCCGGCCATGCTTATCCAGCACATCGTCATGGTCGTCGCCGCCATCTATCTGGTGGCGATCGTCGCCTTTCCGGTGATCGTCTGACTACTGCAGGAGGTTTGTGACGATATCGGGCGCGGCCCAGGCGCTCCAGTCGGGCGTTAACAGGCCATAGCTTTCGACGGCACCCTTGATGCGGTTATAACCCTGCATCTGCGTGCCGTTGAGCGGCCACCAGGCGAAGTCGATCTGGGCGGCGCGCTGATAGGTGACGATCGCCTGGACATAGGCCGCGCGATCGGCAGGGCACGGCTTGGGGTCGGGCTGGACGCAGCCACCCCACTCGCTGATGAGTACCGGCGCCGTGTAGTCATGGCCGGCTTCGCGGACGAAATCCCAGCGCTGCCACGATCCGACCTGGAAGGCCAATGGATCGCGCAACTCGTCGGCGCTGCGGTCCCAGGCATAGTCGTGGGCGGCATAGACCAGGCGGTGCGCCACCGGCAACTTGACCGGCGCCGTGCGCACCGGACTGAGGTCAGTCTGGTAGCCCGGCGTGCCGACAATGACCAGCAGCTTCGGATTGATACTTAAGACCGCGGCGCCCCCGCGCTGTGCCGCCAGGCGCCAGTCGGTGGCGCTGTCGCCCGTGCCCCAGGTGGGGGTCGTGCCCATCGAGGCATCGGCGCGGATCTCGTTACGCAGTTCGGCGGCGACGACCAGGGGATTGCTGCGATAACGCGCCACCATGGCCTGCCAGTCGGCAATCCACGCCGTTTCGGGATAACCGGTGGCATACCACAGGCCGTCACCATGGGCTTCGTCGCAGCACCAGTCCCCCCGACTGCGATGGTTGTCGAGAATGATCATCAGGCCCTGCCGCGTCAACGCGGTGACGACGGCATCGAACACGGCCAGGGCGCGCGCGCCCTTGAGCTGCGGATTGGCGGCCAGGTCGGCGTTGGCCACGGCCGGATTGCTCTCGACCATCTCGTTTGACCACGGCAGGCGCACGGCGGTAAAGCCGGCCGACTTGATCAGGCGGGCAATGCGGTCGAGCGGCTGACGATCGAGGCCACCGACGACATAGGCGCCGGATTCCGCCCCGAACCAGTTGACCGCCTTGAAGCGCACGCGCGTACCGGCGCTGTCGACAATGGCCGCCTGGCCATCGACAATGCCGGTTTTCAGTGGCAGGCTGATACGCGCGTCAGCCGCCCCCGGAACGAGGGACAGCATCGCCATCAGGGCGATCAGGACGGTCAGGTTCGGCAAGGGGCGTGCGGGCTTCACGGGGCAAATGTAACACGGCTTTTCGGGGGAATAACAGATGAAAATTAACCTGTGTGGCGCGATTGCGGCGGGTTTTGCACTTGTACTGGTGGCCGGGTGCAGCAAACCTGCGAGCCACGGCGAAGGCGATGCAGCGGTTTTCGCCGATAAGGCCATGGGCCGCCTGGCCGAGGCGAAATCCCCCGAGCCTGCCGAAAAGCCCCATGATCCCCTGGCTGTGCCGCAACTGGCCTATGACTATGCCTATAGTTTTACAGCGCCTGCCGCCGGCATAGACAGTTTACGGGCAGCCGACCAGGCGGCCTGCGAGGCGGCGGGTCCGGCCGAATGCCAGATGATTTCGATGGATGCCGACAACAACGCAGATGCAGGCGCGGAAAATCGCACCCTGGAACTGCGCGTGTCGCCGGCGTGGCTGAAGCGCTGGCAGGGACAGGTCGCTTCGTCGGTCAAGGCTGTTCACGGTCGCATCAGCCATCAGGGCGTGACCAGCGAAGACCTGTCGCTGCAAATCGTCGACACCACCGCCCATATCCAGAACAAGATCGCCTTGCGCGATCGCCTGCAACAGATCATCAGGACCAGCAACGGCAAGATCGCCGACCTGGTCGCCGCCGAAACCCAGTTGTCCGACACCCAGGCCGAGATCGATTCCGCACAATCGGCCCTGGCGGTGATGCAGAAGCGCGTCGCCACGACGCATCTGACGCTGAACTATCTAAACGAAGGCTCTGCCGCGGGCGAGAGCAGTTTTGGTCCCGTCAGCCAGGCCCTGCACGGCGCCCTGCACAATATGATGCTGATGGTCGGAATACTAATTACCGTGATCGCCTTCCTGGTGCCGGTGGCGGTCCTGGCCGCGCCGATCGTGTGGTGGTGGCGCAAGCGGAGAAAGCCTGCGAAGGCGGCGTCAGGTACAGGCGACTGATTTATTTCAGAATTTTTTCTTAAAAAGAACTCCGCCTTCAAAAAGGGGGAGTTCTTTAGTGCTTGACCACGATCTTCGGCAAATGATCGATCGGCTCGAGCGTCATGTCGCGGAACAGGGTCTCCGCTCCTTCCGACTGCAGCTGGATACGGCCATGGGTCAGCGGCACACAGGCACCGGACGCATCGGGATCGCAGATATCCCAGACCTCCATCACCGGCACGCCATTGACGACATGGACGGCGTGATTGCCGACGACATAGAGGTCGAGCGTATTCCATTCGCCTTCGGCCTTGTCAGCCGCCGTCGCATTGGCGATGTTCCAGTTTACGCTATTGCCGACGACCGTATTTTCGGGCGCACCGGCCATATAGGCCAGTTTCGGCGCGATCAGGCTGTCGTCGTTCGCCACTGTACTGGTGACGTGCAGGCCGGCGCCGACCGGCACGACCATCCCGACGCTGCCGGTCATGATCTCGAATTCGACGGCACGACTCCACGTGCCCCAGACGGCGCCCGGCTGGCCGTGGGTATGATACAGCAGGCCATTATTGCCCGGCTGGTCGAGACGCGGGGCATAACTCTTGCCAGTGAATTTATACTGGAGGCGCAGGTGATAATTGGCGTAGTCGCCATGCCGGATCAGGCTGCCCCAGGTCCTGCCGGAGACATGAAGCACCGGCTTGCCGTCGACGGTCTTCACCGAAAAGATATCGGGTTTACCGGCCGGACCGATCGGCGCCGCGTGATCCTTGCTATAGGTCTGGCCGGGATCGGCATAACCCAGCCAGGCATCCCAGTCCTTGAGGTTCTTGCCGTTGAACAGCTTGACCGGCTTGGCCGTGCCCGCCGGAATGTCGCTCAGGGTCAGGGTCTGTTTCTGGAAGACCGGCATATCGGCGGCGGTCGCAGACGAGGCAAGGGTCAGCGCGGCAAGGGCGCTCAACAGGATGGCACGCATGGTTTCCCCCTCGGGACAGGTTATCTTTATAAAAGCAGCTCAGAGCGCGCGACGGTAATGGCACGGCCGCGCAACAGGACACGATCGCCTGCGCGTTCGCATTGCAGCTCGGCCCCACGGCGCGGATAGGCCTGATAGTAATCGATTACAGACTTTCCGGTCAACGTTTCATACAAAGGCGCCAGCATGCAATGCATCGATCCCGTAGCGGGATCTTCGGCTATGCCCATGTCGGGCGCGAACAACCGGCTGACGACCTGGTAGGGTTTGTCGGCATCGGCAAGGGCGGTGACGATCAGGTGCCGGTCGTCATAGGTGGTGCCGGCATACGGGCCGATGGCAGTCATGTCGGGCCCCAGGTCGCGCACCGTCTGTTCGCTGTCCAGCATGGCGATCAGGGCCGGTCCGCCATAGAGTCTAACAGGTGTAAAACCCAGCACGGCGATGACATCGTCGCGCATCGCGATCTCGAACGGCTCATAGGCGGGAAAATCCATTTCCAGCCGGCCGCCGTCGTCGCGACGAACGGTCAGGTCGCCTGACAGGGTATCGAAGGTCAGCACCTCGCTGACGTTGCCGAATTCGCTGAACAGGGCGTGGGCGGAGGCCAGGGTGGCATGGCCGCACAGGCGCACCTCCATGGTCGGCGTAAACCAGCGTAACCCGAATCGCGTCGGTTCGTCTGTGCGCAGCAGATAGGCCGTTTCCGCCTGGTTGTTTTCCATGGCCAGGCTTTGCAGGAAGCTGTCGTCCGGCCAGGTGTCGAAGGGTTCGACGACGCAGGCCGGATTGCCGGTGAACGGCCGGCTGGCAAAGGCATCGATCAGGTACTGGCGCATAGGGGCTCCGCGAAATGAGGCGCGCAGACCGTAGCCTGTCGGGATGGGAGGTCAACTGCCGGACGTCAGGCGTTTGCAGCACGTAAGATACCCCTCCGTCTGGCAATAGGGCGGAGGGCGTTTGGCAGTCGATGCGTCAGGCGCTGTACAACAGGGCGGTCGCTTAGGGCTTCTTCATATGTGCCATGGCTTCCATGTCATGCATCTTGATGACCTGCTTGCCGAGGCCCGGAATGTTCATCTCCATATCGCCCGGCGCCATGGTGGCGGGACAGGCACCGAGCCATTTCCCGGTGATATCGACAGTGTGGTCGCTTTCACCCGCAGTGGCCGGCGAAACTGTGCTGTGCACCGTCTCCTTGAATTCGGAGTCGCTGATGATGGTGTAGTCGATATGGCTGGTGACGGTGCGGCCCTTGACGGTGCAGACCTGGTCGATAACCGCGCCGGTCGCCGTCCGGACGATCTCGCGCTTGCTGCAGTCGACATCGTCCTTGGAGATATGACCGCCCATCTTCAGCCATTTCTCGCCCATGGTCGCATCGATACAGATGCTGGTATCGACGGGCCCTTTCATTTCGGGAACCACGGTCGAGATCTGCCACAGGCCCGGCTTGCCGGCCATCGGATTACGGAAATCGACTGACTTCACCACGGCTTTCGGCGCGTCGGCCGGAGCGCCTGCGCCCGATTCGCCGTGGGAGGCAGGCTTGCCGCAGGCCGCCAGGCCCAGCAGGACAAGCCCTGTACACAGGTTATAACGCAAATTTCGCATGGCCATCTCCCTGGCTGTTTTGCCGATTACGGCACGGGGACATGACAATGTCAACGAAACGAAGAACGCCGTTTTTCGGACAGCGAGCTACGACTTGGCGACAACCGTGGTCCTGCCCGGCGCCATACCCGCGGGGCAGTCGCCGATGCGCTTGCCGTCAGCGGTCATGTGAGTATCGCCATGGCCGGCAAAGGCCGGGTCATAGACGGTTTCCATCTCCTGATGGAAGGCATCGCCGCCGTCGAGGGTGATATCGATATGGCTGGTCAGGGTGGTGTCATTATGCGTGCAGACGGTATCGACATGGATATCGTCGCCGTCGCGCTTGAGCTGATGACGGCTGCAGGTCACGGCATCCTGCGAAGCCGGCTTTTCCGCCAGGGTCGCGGCCAGCTTTGCGTCGACGCAGATATGGCGGGTCTCGGAAAAGCCCATCTCGTCGCGCTTGTAGGTCACTTCCCACAGGCCTGCGCGCAATGTACCGGGCTCGCCGTCGTCCTGGGTAGCGGCGGTGCTGCTGAACAGGCTGCTGCCCTTCAGGGAGGCTTCCGCCTCGGCCTGCAGCGAGCTGGCCTCGGCATCGCTGATCTCGGCGGCCGGGCTTTCGCCGGAAGTAGCAGTCGTACGCCCGCCTTCGTCCGAACGGGAACAGGCATCGACGACGGGTATGAGGGCAAGCAAGGCAACGCACAGCAGTACAGGGTGACGCATTCGGACTCTCCTTACCTCCGTCAATAGCCGAAACAGAGGTAAAAGGTAAATGCGGCTTATGGCGCGGTCATGAAGAATGGTCGCACGCTCTCAACGGTCACCTGGGAAAACCATGGCCGTCGATCAGCCGTTATTCGGGTCTTCCGGCAATTGCCAGTCGATCGGGGCATAGCCCTTCGACTCGAGGAAGGCATTGGCCCGCGAGAAGGGCTTGGTGCCGAAGAAGCCATTGTGCGCCGACAGGGGCGACGGATGGACCGACTTGATCACCAGGTGGCGCGAGGTGTCGACAAAGGCCGCCTTCTTCTGGGCATAGGCACCCCACAGGATAAAGACCACCGGATGCGGCTGGTCGTTGACGGCGCGGATGACGGCGTCGGTAAAGCCTTCCCAGCCCTTGCCCTGGTGGATATTGGCCTGACCCATCTCGACGGTCAGGACGGCATTGAGCAACAGCACGCCCTGCTTCGCCCAGTGTTCGAGAAAGCCATGTCTCGCCGGTGCTATGCCGAGGTCGCCTTGCAGTTCCTTGTAGATATTGACCAGGGACGGCGGCGTCCTGACGCCGGGCTTAACTGAAAACGACAGGCCGTGCGCCTGGCCTTCGCCGTGATAGGGATCCTGGCCGAGGATGACGACGCGGACCTTGTCGAGCGGCGTCAGGTCGAGTGCGCGAAAATACTCGCTGCCCTTGGGAAAGACATGGGCGCCGGCCGCCTTGCGGTCCTTCAGGAAGGCCTTGAGCGTGGTCATATAGGGCTTGGCGAATTCGTCGCCGAGCGCTTGCTTCCAGCTGTCGTCGAGCTTGACGTCAGGAATTGCTGCGGCTTCTGTCATGGCAGGGCTCCCGGATGGCGTATCGGTATGTGTCAGCGTGACTCCCGACTCACGTCAAGCCAACATCGCGACCTGTAAGCCCACAATGCGGATTTATACCTTTCCCGTCGATACAGATGAAACATTGTCTCACGACATCAGGCGTGTAATTGTCCCGCGGTTCAGGGCTTCCGGGCGTGCGACGACGCTGACACGCATCCAACGGCCGCCACATATCATCCTTCGAAGGACATTTGACATGACACGTCTGTTCACTGTTGCTGCCTTGGCGCCTTTACTTATGGCAGCCTCCGCCGGTGCGGCGCCGCAAGCGGCTGCCCCCGTCACGCCCATGACGCCGGACACCCTGCCGAGCTATGAGCGTATTCGTCCCGAGGCCGACTACATCAAGCGCGTCGAGATGGTGCCGATGCGCGACGGCGTGAAGCTCTACACCGTCATCGTCATGAAGAAGGGTACAAAGAACGGCCCGATCCTGCTCAGCCGCACGCCCTACGACGCCAAGGGCTCGGCCGCGCGCACGGCCAGCCAGTCGATCACCGAGATCCTGCCCGTATCCGACGCCGAATTCGTCGAGGACAACTATATCCGCGTCTACCAGGATATCCGCGGCCTGCACAATTCCGAAGGCGACTTCGTCATGAACCGCCCGATCAAAGGGCCGCTCAATACCACCAATGTCGATGAATCGACCGATGCCTACGACACGATCGACTGGCTGGTGAAGAACGTCTCCGAATCGAACGGCAAGGTCGGCATCGTCGGTTCGTCCTATCTCGGCTTCACCTCGCTGATGGCCGAGATCGACCCGCATCCGGCATTGAAGGCAGCCGCGCCGCAAAGCCCGATGGTCGACGGCTGGATGGGCGACGACTGGTTCCATAACGGCGCCTTCCGCAACCCGAACATCGCCTATGCCGTCGAGCAGAGCACCGGCAAGGCCGAGGGCGCCGGCGCCGCCGAAGGGGTCGGCGACGACTATACCCGTTTCCTCGAAGCCGGCTCGACCGGCGACTATGCCCGCCACTGGGGTTACGACAAGTACCCGTTCGTGCAGAAGCTAATGCAGAACCCGGCCTATACCGATTTCTGGTCGCTGCAGGCGGTCGACAAGTGGATGGCCGCCCGCCCCCTCACCGTCCCCACCATGCTGATGCTGGGCCAGTGGGACCAGGAGGATTCCTACGGCGCGCCGGCGGTCTACAAGGCCATCGAGCCCAAGGATAAGAACAATGACATGGTGACCCTGGTCATCGGGCCGTGGCGCCATTCCGGCGTCAACCACTATGGCTACAATCTGGGTCCGCTGACCTTCACCGGCGACACGGCGCGCGAATTCCGCGTCGACTATATGAAGCCCTTCTTCGACCATTACCTGAAGGGCGCGCCCGATCCGCACACGCCGCCCGTGCTGACCTATGCAACCGGCGTAAACCACTGGGACGTTTCGCAAAAATGGCCCGCGGGTAATGCGACCAAGCTGTACCTGCACGATGGCTTTGCCGCTTCGTTCACCGCCCCGGCAAAGGAAGCCAGCGACCACGATTCCTACCTGTCGGATCCGTCCAAACCCGTGCCCTTCATTCCCCGTCCGGTCAATATGGGCGCCCCCGACCAGTGGAAGCCATGGCTGGTCCACGACCAGCGCTTCGTCTCGGATCGTCCCGACGTCCTGGTCTACAAGACCGCCGTCCTTGACAAGCCGGTCCACATCATGGGCCAGCCCATGGTCGACCTGTTCGCCGCCACCAGCGGTTCGGACAGCGACTGGGTGGTCAAGCTGATCGACGTCTATCCCAACGAATCGACCGAAGGCACGTCGCAGGGCGCGCTCGACGCCGGTACACCGGGCATGGAACTGCCGATCGGCATCGAGATCTTCCGCGGCCGTTACGTCCACGGCTTCGACAAGCCCCAGGCCCTGACGCCGGGCAAGGTCGAGGAATACAAGTTCGGCCTGCCCAATGTCGACCACGTCTTCCTGCCGGGCCACAAAATCATGATCCAGGTCCAGTCCAGCCTGTTCCCACTGTATGACCGCAACCCGCAGACCTATGTCGACAACATCTTCAACGCCAAGCCAACCGACTACAAGGCGGCGACGCAAAGCGTCTACCACAGCGCCACGGCAGCCTCGTCCATCGTGCTGCCGATCGCCGATCAATAGTTGATTTAATGCCCTAAGAGGCGAATTATCAACTATTGATAATTCGCCTTTTCAGCATCCCGCTCTGCCTGCCAGGCTTTCAATAGGGCAGCGCGCCGCTTGGGATAACGTTTTTCCGTCTGCACCCAGGTGACGATCCGGTCGGTGCGGAAATGGCGGAAGCTCTGGCGCAATTCGCACCATGTGATCAAAAGCCGGACGTGATCGAAAAAGCCAAGCGCGATCGGCCAGACGATACGCTGGGTCGTTATCCCCTTCAAATCGATATAGGCCAGATCGACGCAGGCTTCGCGACGGATAGCCTCGCGCATGTCGCCCAGGTCGATGGCCTGCTTTTCCAGCGGTGGCCACGATGGCGCGACGATCAGTCCGGTCGATTCCAGGGCATCGGCCATATCCTTGGGCAGGACGGCCGAGATCTTGGTCAGGGCGTTCTGCGCCGCCTCCCCCAGCCGTGCATCGGCGCGGTCGGCCACCCAGCGGGTGCCCAGGACCAGCGCCTCCAACTCCTCCTGCGACAGCATCAGCGGCGGCAGCATATAGCCCGGCCGCAGGACATAGCCGACGCCGGGTTCGCCCTCGATGTGGGCGCCCTGGGATTGCAGGGCGGCGATGTCACGATACAGGGTGCGCAGCGAAATATCGAGTTCGCGCGCCAGTTCCTGCCCGGCGACAGGGTAACGGTGGCGGCGCAGCAACTGCAGCAGGTCGAGAAGACGGGTGGCGCGGGACATGGCGGTCTCGATAGCAAAAGGATCGGGGGACGCGTACGCTCACTGACTTAGAGCACTTCCCGACAAAGTGGCCGCCACTTTGCGGATAAGAAGTGCGACAAAACAAAATCTTAGAGCATTTTCCGACCAAATTGATCGGAAAATGCTCTAAGGGAAGCTTTTGGGCTATCTTAGTGCCAAAATCTGGCAGCATCCAGCGCGTACTGCCGCCATTTGCCGACGGGTGTTCAAGCCCGGTTGATTTGACGTGATCCGGTATCCGCGCCTTAATGCCGCACCGTCGTGTGGACCTTGACTCACCTAGTTTCAAGAGATACCAATTGACGCAAGCGGCACCTTCATAAGCCGCATATTACAGGTCCGCGCAGGGGTGTTAGACACTCTGGTTGCGCATACGGGAGCGTCCTATGTCGCTGAATTCCGCCGGCCGTCGTTTCCGCGACGCCCTGGCCGCCGAACAGCCCTTGCAGGTTATCGGCGCCATCAATGCCAACCATGCCTTGCTGGCTAAACGCGCCGGTTATAACGCCATCTATTTGTCGGGCGGTGGTGTCGCCGCCGGGTCGCTGGGCCTGCCCGATCTCGGCATCAACACCCTCGATGACGTTCTTACCGATGTAAGACGCATCACCGATGTCTGCGATGTGCCGCTGATGGTCGATATCGACACCGGCTTCGGCCCGTCGGCCTTCAACATCGAACGCACCATAAAGTCGCTGATCAAGTTCGGCGCCGGCGCCTGCCATATCGAGGACCAGGTCGGCGCCAAGCGCTGCGGCCATCGCCCCGGCAAGGAGATCGTTTCGACCGAGGAGATGGTCGACCGCGTCAAGGCCGCCGCCGACGCCAAGACCGATCCCGACTTCTTCCTGATCGCCCGCACCGACGCCATTGCCAGCCACGGCGTCGACGCCGCCATCGAGCGCGCCATCAGATGCGTCGAGGCCGGCGCCGACGGCATCTTCGCCGAGGCGGCCTACGATCTCGACACCTATCGCAAGTTCGTCGACGCCGTAACGGCGCCGGTCCTGGCCAATATCACCGAGTTCGGCAAGACGCCCCTGTTTACCCGCGACGAACTGCACAGCGCCGGCGTCGCCATGATCCTCTATCCATTGAGCGCCTTCCGCGCCATGAACAAGGCAGCCGAAAACGTCTACACCGCCATCCGCCGCGACGGCCACCAGAAGGCCGTGCTCGACACCATGCAGACGCGCGACGAGCTGTACCAGGCGATCGGCTATTACGAATTCGAGGCCAGGCTCGACCAACTGTTCGAAAGTAATAAATAGATCAAACAATTCCAACGGCCGCTTACTTTTGGCCGTTGGAGCGTGCGACCGCACGCCGCCACTCGTGTGGCGAGCCATGCGGCGCCTGAGCTATAAAAATCAAACAGGGAGTAATGCGTATGGATACGGCAGGAGATACCCCTACCGCCTTTAAACCCAAGAAATCGGTCGCCTTATCCGGCACGGTGGCGGGCAACACCGCCCTGTGCACGGTCGGCCGCACCGGCAACGACCTGGCCTATCGCGGCTATGATATCCTTGACCTGGCGGCGACGTCGGATTTCGAGGAGATCGCCTACCTGCTGGTCCATGGCAAGCTGCCGACGCTGGGCGAACTGACGGCCTACAAGACGCGGCTCAAGGCCCTGCGCGGCCTGCCGGCCGCCGTCATGGACGCCCTGGAAAGCCTGCCGGCCTCGGCCCATCCCATGGATGTCATGCGCACAGGCGTGTCGATCCTCGGCTGCGTCCTGCCGGAAAAGGACGATCACAATACGCCCGGCGCCCGCGACATCGCCGACCGGCTGATGGCCAATCTCGGCTCGATGCTGCTCTACTGGTATCACTTCAGCCATAATGGCCGGCGCATCGAAACCGAAAACGACGAGGATTCGATCGGCGGTCACTTCCTGCACATGCTGCACGGCCATGCTCCGCCCGAAGACTGGGTGCGCGCCATGCACACCTCGCTGATCCTCTATGCCGAGCACGAGTTCAATGCCTCGACCTTCGCCGCCAGGGTCATCGCCGGTACGGGATCGGACATGTATTCGTGTGTTGCCGGCGCCATCGGCGCCCTGCGCGGCCCCAAGCACGGCGGCGCCAACGAGGTCGCCTTCGAGATCCAGAAGCGCTACGACAATCCCGACGAGGCCGAGGCCGATATCCGCCGCCGCGTCGAGGCCAAGGAGGTCGTCATCGGCTTCGGCCACCCGGTCTATACGGTCTCCGACCCGCGCAACAAGGTGATCAAGGAGGTCGCGCGGTCGTTAAGCGCCAGCCAGGGTAGCATGAAGATGTTCGCCATCGCCGAGCGCCTGGAAAGCGTCATGTGGGACATCAAGCGCATGTTCCCCAATCTCGACTGGTTCAGCGCCGTCAGCTACCACATGATGGGTGTCCCGACCGCCCTGTTCACGCCCCTGTTCGTCATTTCGCGCACTTCCGGCTGGTCGGCACATATCATTGAGCAACGCATAGACGGCAAGATCATCCGCCCTAATGCGAACTATACCGGCCCCGAGGACCAGACCTTCGTGCCGATCGAGAAGCGCCAATAACCCAGGACAGTCCGCCTTGCGCGGTCCAACTCCCTCCGCCCCATCGAAGATGGGGAGGTGGCTGCGAGGCTTTCAGGCCGAAGCAGACGGAGGGGTCCTTTTCTTTTGCTCACAAGGTTCCCCATGTCCGCCCATATTTCCAATGTCCGCCCCGAACCCGACAGCGTCCTCAGCGATATCGCCGACTATGTCCTCAATTACCAAATCCAGTCCGACCTCGCCTATGAGACGGCGCGCAACTGCCTGATCGATACGCTCGGCTGCGGGCTGGAGGCGCTTGACTATCCCGCCTGCACCAAGCTGCTGGGACCGATCGTCCCGGGCACAATCGTGCCCCACGGCGCCAAGGTCCCGGGCACCCAGTTCCAGCTCGACCCCGTCCAGGCCGCCTTCAATATCGGCGCCATGATCCGCTGGCTCGATTTCAACGATACCTGGCTGGCGGCCGAATGGGGCCATCCCAGCGACAATCTCGGCGGTATCCTGGCCATGGCCGACTGGCTGTCGCGCAATGCCATCGCCGCCGGCAAGCCCCCCCTGACCATGAAGGCCGTCCTTACGGCCATGATCAAGGCGCACGAGATCCAGGGCTGTATCGCGCTGGAGAACAGCTTCAATCGCGTAGGCCTCGACCACGTTGTCCTGGTCAAGGTCGCCTCGACCGCCGTCGTCGCCGAGATGCTGGGCCTCACCCGTGACGAGATCATCGACGCCGTGTCGCTGGCCTGGGTCGACGGCCAGTCCCTGCGCACCTATCGCCACTCGCCCAATACCGGCTCGCGCAAGTCGTGGGCCGCCGGCGACGCCACCAGTCGCGCCGTGCGCCTGGCCCTGATGGTGCAGAAGGGCGAGATGGGCTATCCGTCGGTACTTACGGCGAAGACCTGGGGCTTCTACGACGTGTCCTTCAAGGGCCAGCCCTTCCGCTTCCAGCGCGCCTACGGTTCCTACGTCATGGAAAACGTCCTATTCAAGATCAGCTTCCCGGCCGAATTCCACTCCCAGACGGCGGTCGAAGCGGCCATGACCCTGTACGGCAAGCTGGCCGCCATGGGCAGGACAGCGGCCGATATCAAGGCGGTGACCATCCGCACGCACGAGGCCTGCATCCGCATCATCGACAAGAAGGGCCCGCTCAACAACCCCGCCGACCGCGATCACTGCATCCAGTACATGGTCGCCGTGCCCCTGCTGTTCGGCCGCCTGACCGCCGCCGATTACGAAGACATCATCGCCGTCGATCCGCGCATCGACGCCCTGCGAGACAAGATCACCTGCGTCGAGGAGCCACAATTCACCGCCGACTATCACGACCCGGACAAGCGCTCGATCGCCAATGCCATGACGATCGAACTGAACGACGGCACGGTGCTCGACGAACTGCGCGTCGACTATCCGATCGGCCACCGCCTGCGCCGCAAGGAGGGCATTCCGGTGCTGGAAGACAAATTCCGCCAGAATCTCAAGCGCCGCTTCCCGAAGAAGCAGCAGGACCGTATCCTGGCCGTCAGCCTTGACCAGGCGGCGTTGGAGGCCATGTCGGTGACGGACTATGTCGATTTGTATGTGATCTGAGGCGAGTCACGGGCACTTCGTTTTAAAGGATAGCTCCCTCTTCCTCCTGCCCCGCTTGCGTGGGAGGTGGCAGCAGCCGCGTCAAGCGGCTGATGACGGAGGGGGGAAGCCGGCGGTTCCCTAAGCGAATAGGCCTGCTTTTTAGAATTACGAAGCCCCCCTCCGGCTGGCCCGGCTAAAGCCGGGCCAGCCACCTCCCCCGCGGCGCGGGGCAGGAGAAAGAAAATTGAGCCAGGTTCAACGTTTTGGCTTTGATTTGCCGGACGTCTCATCTCAACGGTGGCGCCCCGTTGATTGCCGGGCGTTCTAATTTCTGCCAGCCCCCACCGGCGTGCCAAAATCCTGCGTCCAGTAGGCGCGATAATGCTGCGGGCTGGTGTCGGCCGGATTGCGGGTATAACCGACGCCCGTCTCGGTCAGGGCACAATTGAGGATATTGGCGCGGTGATGCGGGCTGTGCATCCAGCCGTCGACCGTGCGTTCCGGCGTCATGTCGCCGGCGGCGATGTTCTCGGCGGCGCGGCTGAAGCGATAACCGACGGCCGCCATACGGTCCCATGGCTGCCGACCTTGAGGATCGACATGATCGAAGAAAGCGTTGGTCGCCATATTCGCGCTGTGCGCCTGTGCGGCCTCGGTCAATTGCGCCGATACGGTCAGGGCCGGACAGCCGGCCTTTACCCGCTCGGCATTGATCAGGGTCACAACACGGACCGCGGTCGCCTGTTGCGGACTATTGAGGGCAAGAAGCGCAAACAGCAATATCATGATCAGGCCCCGCGGCGGATACGCTCCATCATGCAGGAAAAATCCTGGGCGGCATGGCCCTGCGAGCATAGCGCATCATAAAGCGCATGGGCCTTGGCGCCGAGCGGCGTATCGGCCGATGCGCCTTGCGCTGCCTGCATGGCCAGGGTCAGGTCCTTGAGCATCAGGCCGGCGGCAAAGCCCGGCTGATAGTCGCGATTGGCCGGCGACGCCGGCACCGGCCCCGGGACCGGGCAATAGCTGGTCAGCGACCAGTTCTGGCCCGACGCCTTCGAGGCGATATCAAAGAAGGTCTGGTCGCTGAGGCCCAGCTTCTCGGCCAGCGAAAAGGCCTCGCAGGTGCCGATCATGGTGATGGCCAGCAGCATGTTGTTGCAGATCTTGGCCGCCTGCCCTGCCCCCACCGCACCGGCATGGATCACCGCCTTGCCCATGGACGCGAGGATGGGCTCGGCGCGGGCAAAACCATCCGCCGTGCCGCCGACCATGAAGGTCAGGGTGCCGGCCTGCGCTGCCGCCACACCCCCGGAGACCGGCGCGTCGACCATGGCAAACCCGGCCGCCTCGGCTTGGCTGGCAACTGTGCGGGCGCTATCGATATCGATGGTCGAGCAGTCGATCAGGATGGCCGATGATGGCGCATGGGCGAACACCTGGGCATAGACCGACAGGACGTGCTGCCCGGCCGGCAACATGGTGACCACCGCCTCAGCGCCTGTGCACGCCGCCTCCAGCGAAGACGCTGGCACGGCGCCGGCGGCGACCGCATGAGCCCCCGCCGTCTCGCTGATATCGAAGGCATGGACCGCGTGACCGGCCTTGACCAGGTTGGCGGCCATGCCCGAGCCCATATTGCCAAGACCGATAAAGGCGATTTTCATCACAGACGCTCCATCTCCGGCAGTTGAAGCTCGGCGTCACCGAGCGGGGCAAACATCCGTTCGACAAGATCTTCGCCAACGGCGTCAAGGCTTTGTGGCGACCATCGCGGGGCATTGTCCTTGTCTTCGATCACCGCGCGTACGCCTTCGGAAAAGTCGTTGCTACGGGTGATATGACAGGCGATGCGATATTCCATGCGCATGACCTCGGCAAAGGACGTCATGCGCCTTCCGGCCCGCAACTGGCGCAGGGAGACGGTCAGGGACAGGGGCGAACGGCGCATCAGGATATCGGCCTGGGCCTTGGCCCAGTCACCCCCGTCGCTGTGCAGGGCATCGACAATGCCTTGCACGCTGTCGCCGGCAAAGCAGCGGTCGATGACGGCGGCATGTTCGGCAAAGGCCGGTGTCGCAACCGGTTGCCCGGAAATGGCGCCGACGCCATCGCGGATAATGGCGGCTTTGAGATCGCCTATCCGGTCCGACGGCACGAAATGGGTGGCAAGCCCGGCGGCTACGACATCGCCGCCGCGTACCTGCGCCCCGGTCAGGGCCAACCAGGTGCCGAGTTCGCCGGAAAGCCTGGGCAGGAACCAGCCGCCGCCGACATCGGGGAACAGGCCGATACCGGTTTCCGGCATGGCGAAGATGGTCTTTTCGGTAGCGATGCGATGCGAGCCATGCACCGATATGCCGACCCCGCCACCCATGGTGATGCCGTCGAGTACGGCGATAAAGGGCTTGGGAAAGGCCTTGATCCGGGTGTTCAGCGTATATTCGATACGGAAGAAATCGGCGGCGTCCCGGCCGTCGCCCCGCCCGCTTTGCGCCACCTTGCGGATATCACCGCCGGCACAGAAGCCGCGCGTGCCCTCGGCATGGTCGAGCAGGACGGCCCTGACCGCCGGATCGTCGCGCGAGGCCTCAAGTGCCTCGGACATGGTAGCGCACATCCCCGTGGTCAGGGCGTGCAAGGCCTGGGGCCGGTTCAGGGTCAGCCGGCCGACGCCCCGGTCGACATGGACGCGTAATTCCTCGGTTTCCATCATGCCTGCTCCAGATGGCGCGCGACGATGACGCGCATGATTTCATTGGTGCCTTCAAGGATCTGATGCACGCGCAGGTCCCGGACGATGCGCTCGACGCCATAGTCGTGCAGATAACCGTAGCCACCATGAATCTGCAGGGCATCATTGGCGACTTTCGAGCCCGTGTCGGTGACGAAGCGTTTGGCCATGGCGCACCACTTGGTGGCGTCGGGGCTTTTCGCATCGAGCCTGCTTGCCGCCTCGTACAGCAGGGTGCGCGCCGCCTGCAGTTCGGTTTCCATGTCGGCCAGCTTGAACTGCGTCGCCTGGAACTGGTCGAGCGCGCGGCCGAACTGTTTACGGTCGCCGGCATAGGTGCGGGCGCGATCGAAGGAGTCCTGGGCGCCGCCGACCGAACAGGCGGCGATATTGAGCCGGCCGCCATCGAGCCCCTTCATGGCGAAGGTAAACCCTTCGCCCTCGGCGCCTATGCGGTTTTCCGCGGGGATGCGCACGCCGTCGAAGATGACCTGGCGCGTCGGCTGGGCGTTCCAGCCCATCTTCTTTTCATTGGCGCCGAAGCTCAGGCCCTTGGCTTCCTTCGGCACCAGGAAGGTCGAAATGCCCTTGGGCCCCTCGTCGCCGGTACGCGCCATGACGACATACAGGTCGGAAACCCCGGCGCCGGAAATGAATTGCTTGGAGCCATCGAGGACATAGGAATCACCGTCGCGCACGGCCTTCGTCTTCAGCGCCGCGGCGTCCGAGCCGCTGCCGGGTTCGGTCAGGCAGTAGCTGGCGATCAGTTCCATGGTGGCCAGCTTCGGCACCCAAAGCGCGCGTTGGGCATCGTCGCCGAAGCTGTCGACCATCCAGGTGCACATGTTGTGGATCGACAAGAAGGCTGCCGTCGCGATGCAGCCGCGCGACAGCTGTTCGAAGATCAGCACGCCGTCCAGCCGCGTCAGGCCGGAACCGCCGTGCTGGTCGCCGGTATAGATGGCGGCAAACCCCAGGCCCGCCGCTTCGCGCATCACATCGACGGGGAAGTGCTTGCGTTCGTCCCAGTCGCCGGCGTGCGGCCGCAGCTTGTCGACGGCGAAACGCTGTGCCGCCGCCTGGATCATCAGTTGGTCGTCGGTCAAGGCCATGGGTGTTCCCTGTTTTTGTCCGCCCTCTTCCGGAGCGGTCCGTTAAAGCAATGACAATTCGGTTGAGGCGGTTTCACCTACTCCCTCCTGGCCCGTTTACGGGGGAGGTGGCAGCCGGCGCGTCAAGCGTCGGATGACGGAGGGGGGAATGTAGGCGTTCCTATCACTACCTCATCAGCATTTGAAACTGACAGTTTCCCCCCCTCCGTCATCTTCGGCCTAAAGGCCTCGATGCCACCTCCCCCGTAAACGGGGCAGGAGGGAGCACGAGGCGCCGCCACATCTCAACACTCAAATGGCTTTGAACTACGCCGCTTAGGTTTTTTGTTCTCCCCGTTACCGCATCGTCGGAATGATAAACGCCTGGTCGCCGATATCGCCATCCGGCCAGCGCTGCGTCACCGTCTTGACCTTGGTGTAGAAGCGCACGCCGTCCTCGCCATACTGGTTCATGTCGCCGAACGCCGAACGCTTCCAACCGCCAAAGCTGTGATAGGCGACCGGCACCGGAATGGGCACATTGATGCCGACCATGCCGACATTGACCTTGGCGGCGAATTCACGCGCCGCCAGGCCGTTGCGGGTGAAGATGGCGACGCCATTGCCATAGGCGTGGTCCGACGCCAGCGAGGCCGCCTCGTCCAGGGTCTCGGCGCGCACGACCTGCAGGACGGGACCGAAGATCTCGTCCTGATAGGTTTTCATGCCAGGCGTCACCCGATCGAACAGGGTCGGCCCGATGAAATAGCCATCCTCGTGGCCCTGCAACTTCAGGCCACGGCCGTCGAGCAGCAGGTCGGCGCCCTCGTCGACACCCATCTGGATATAGTTTTCGACCTTGGCCTTGTGCGCCGCCGACACTACCGGACCGTAGTGGGCATCGGTATCGGTCGAGACCCCGACCTTGAGATTGCGGGCCGCGTCGATCATGCGTTCGATAAAGGCATCGGCCGTCTTCGCACCGACCGGCACGGCTACCGGCAGGGCCATGCAGCGTTCGCCCGCCGAGCCGTAGGCGGCGCCGACAATATCCTTCACCACCTGGTCGAGATCGGCATCGGGCATGATGATGCCGTGGTTCTTGGCGCCGCCCATGGCCTGGACGCGCTTACCGTGGACCGCGCCCATCTGGTAGACATAGTGGGCGATGTCGGACGAGCCGACGAACGACACGGCGCGGATCAACTCATGCTTCAGCAGGGCATCGACCGATTCCTTGTCGCCATGGACGACCTGGAGGATACCTTCGGGCAGGCCGGCCTCGATCGCCAGCTCGGCCAGCCGCACCGGCACCGACGGATCCTTTTCCGACGGCTTGAGGATAAAGGCATTGCCGCAGGCAATGGCCACGGCCGACATCCACAGCGGAATCATGGCCGGGAAGTTGAACGGTGTGATGCCAGCGACGACGCCCAAAGGCTGGCGCATCGAATAGACGTCGATGCCCGGCCCTGCCCCATCGGTATAATCGCCCTTCAGCAGGTGCGGAATGCCGCAGGCGAACTCCACCACTTCGAGGCCACGCTGGATGTCGCCCTTCGAATCGGCAATGACCTTGCCATGTTCGGACGACAGCAGGTGCGCCAGTTCGTCCATATGGCTCTCGATCAGGGCCTTGAGGGCGAACATGACGCGGGCGCGGCGCTGCGGGTTTGTCTGGGCCCAGCCCCCCTGCGCCTTCGCCGCCAGTTGGATGGCATTATCGACTTCCGCCGCCGTGGCCAGGGCGACGCGCGCCTGGACCTGGCCGGTGTTCGGATCGTAGACGTCACCGAAACGGCCAGAAGTCCCCGGCACCGCCTTGCCGTTGAGGAAGTGGTGGATATCGCGCATCGCATTCGCCTCTTGAAGTAATCAGGCCACGACCGCTTGTCGCACCTTTGCCTGTCTGGCGGCGTTGAGTTTATCCTTTGCCATGGCGTCCGCAACCTCATTTGTGATCACACTCTCGCGGGCGGCACGGGCAAAGATGGCGTCGAGGCGCGGGCCGATGGCGTCGACCTTGGCCGTCACCACCGCCGTGTCGTTGTTTCCGGACAGTTCCGCCTGGACCATGATGATGCCGCCGGCATTGATGACATAGTCGGGGGCGTAGAGGACGCCGCGTTCGGCCAGGATGGTGCCGGCCTCGGCCGTCAGCAACTGGTTGTTGGCGGCACCGGCGATGATCCGGGCCTTGATATAGCGCGCAGCATAGGCGCTGATGGTGCCACCGAGCGCACACGGGGCAACGACATCGACGGCTTGCGTCAGGATATCGTCGACAGAGGCGGCCATCGCACCGAAGCGCTTTTGCGCCTCGGCAACGCGATCGGCATGGATATCAGCGACGACCAGGTTGGCGCCCAACGCAAACAGCTCTTCGCACAGGTACATGCCGACATGACCCAGGCCCTGGACGGCGACGCTGAGGCCCGACAGGTCGTCACGGCCGAGTTTGGCGCGCACGGCCGCTTCGATGCCGACACGGACGCCGCGGGCGGTATAGGGCGACGGATCTCCACCCGACTTGCCCGCGCCGCCGGTCAATCCTCCACCAGATAGGCCGCCGACATGCTTCGTCTGGGTGGCGACGATCTCCATGTCGCTGACCGAGATGCCGACATCCTCGGCGGTGATATACTGGCCGCCCAGGCTGTCGACGGCGCGGCCGAAGGCCTGCATGACGCGCGTGCGGTTCTGCGGTGCGACGGGCCCGAGGATGACGGCCTTGCCGCCCCCCATGGGCAGGTCGGCCATGGCGTTCTTGTACGACATGCCGCGCGACAGGCGCAGGGCATCGATCACGGCCGCGTCGCTGGTGTCATAGGACCACAGGCGGCAACCGCCGGCGGCGGCGCCCAGGGCCGTCGAATGCACGGCGATAATGGCTTTCAGGCCGCTGGCGGCGTCCTCGACCATCATTACCTTTTCGTGGCCGTCGTAATCGGGGTGATCAAACATGCAGGCTTTCCTCGTCTGTAGTGGCCCCGGCGTTTTCGCCTTTAAGGCTCGGTGTGGCATTATGTGGAAGGGTGGCGGCGCTGAATTGCGCCAGCAGTTCGGCCCGCCGGACGGCGGCCTTTTGCATATTGGCGGCCTTGATATGGCCGAAGCCGCGAATGTCCTGCGGCAGAGCGGCCAGGGCGACGGCAAGGTCGAGATTGGCCGGCGTCAATTCGCGGCTGAGATGGGTGACAAGCGCCGTATAATCGACGATCAGGCGACGTTCTGCGCGGCGTTCTTCGCTGTAGCCGAAGATGTCGAGCGGCGTACCGCGTAAACCCTTCATCGCCGACAGAAAGCCGAAGGCGGTGAATATCCACGGACCGAACTTGCGCTTCTTCGGATTGCCCTGGGCATCCTTTTCGCCGAGCAGCGGCGGGGCGAGGAAGACGCTGACCTTTTTCGGGTCTTCGAACTGTTCGGCCAGGGAGGCGCGGAATTGCGGATCGGTATAGAGGCGCGCCACCTCGTACTCGTCCTTGTAGGCCATCAGCTTGTAGGCATTGCGCGCCACGGCCTCGGTGAAACGCAGGCTTGCCAGTCCGCTTTCCGCTTTTCTGGCCATGTCGACCACGGCGCGATAGCCGGCGGCATAGGCTGCGTCATGATAGGCGATCAGGTCGCTGCTGCGCGCGGCGATAAACGCGTCAAGATCGAAGGCGACAGGCGCCTCGGCCTTGACGGCGAGACGACCGGCGACATGGGCGCGACCTATGGCGAAGGCGCGCAGGTTGGCGCTGACCTCGGCGCCGTTAAGCGCGATCGCCCGCTCGACCGCTTCACGCGACAACGGCACCAGCCCCGACTGCCAGGCGGCGCCCAGCATGATCATCAGGGCATAGACGGCGTCGCCGAGATACTGACGGGCCAGACCGGCGGCATCGAAGGTGTCGAGCGTAAGGACGGCATTGCGCACCTTGCGCGTCATGCTCATGACGTCGAACACCGTTTCGGTATTCTGCGTGAATTCCGCCGTCGGCGTCAGGGCGCTGTTGAGCAGGGCACGGGTGCGGGCCTTGTCCAGCAAGGGCAGGCTCGACTTGCCATGCGCCGTCACCATGTCGGCGGCGATCAGGGCATCGGCTTCACCGAGCGGGATGCGGCCACCGGGGACGACCGCCCCTGCCCGCGCCAGGCGGACATGGGCATCGACGGCGCCGCCACGTTGCGCCAGCCCGATCTGGTCGACGCACATGACCTCGACGGCGTCGAGATGGGCGGCCATGCCGACCATGGCGCTGAGCGACGTGACGCCCAGCCCACCGATACCGGTCAGCAGCAAATTATAGGGCTGGTCGCTCAGGGCCGGCGGCACGATCTCGGGCAGGTCGGCGATCAGGTGGTCGATGGCGGCCGGCGCCGTCTTTTTCAGCTGCGCGCCGTCGATGGAGACGAAGCTGGGGCAGAAACCCTTGACGCACGAGGTGTCGATATTGCACGCCGACTGGTCGATCTCGCGCTTGCGGCCAAGCTCCGTTTCCTTGGGACCCACTGCAATGCAGTTCGACTTGGCCGAGCAGTCGCCGCAGCCTTCGCAGACGGCACTGTTGATGAAGATGCGCTGCTTGGCCTTGGGCGCCAGGCCGCGCTTGCGGCGGCGGCGCAGTTCGGTGGCGCACATCTGGTCGTAGATCAGCACGGTCGTGCCCTTGAGCACCTTCAGCTCGGCCTCGGCCACCTCGATATCGTCGCGATGATAGAAGCTGACGCGCGGCGGCATCTTGGGGTGGTCGCGCCAGCGATCGGGATTGTCCGACACCATGACGATGTGCTTGACGCCCTCGGCCGCCACCTGCTGGGCGACGGTGACCGGATGCAGGACGCCGTCGACGTGCTGGCCGCCGGTCATGGCGACCGCGTCGTTATAGAGGATCTTGTAGGTGATATTGACGTGGGCGGCGACTGATTGGCGGATGGCCAGCAGGCCGGAATGGAAGTAGGTGCCGTCGCCGAGATTGGCGAAGATGTGCGGTTCGTCGGTGAACGGCGCCTGGCCGACCCATGTGACACCTTCGCCGCCCATATGGGTGCAGACCTCGGAATTGCGCGCCGGCATGAACTGCACCATGTAGTGGCAACCGATACCGGCGGTGGCGCGTGAGCCTTCGGGGACGGTGGTCGAGATATTGTGCGGGCAACCGGCGCAGTAAAAGGGCTTGCGCTGGTGCAGGGTGACGACATTGCCCTTGCCCTCGGCCCGCGCCTTTGCGGTTTCGACGATCTGGCGACGGGCGTCGGTCTTGGCGAAATCGGGCAGGACTTCGAACAGCGAAATGGCGACGTGGGCGGTATCGAGGTCCATGGTGTCGCGCACCAGGGGCGCGCCCCACTTATCGACCTTGCCCATCACCACCGGGCGGCGGCCGTCGGGCAGGTTATAGAGGACATCGCGCAACTGCGGCTCGATCAGGGCGCGGCGCTCCTCGACGACCAGGACGTTTTCGAGGCCATCGGCAAAAACCTTCGCTGCCACGGGATCGAGCGGCCAGACCAGGCCGACCTTCCACAGGCGCAGGCCTATGTGGTGGGATTCGGCCTCGTCGATTTCGAGCAGGCGCAGGGCGTCGAGCACATGGAGGAAGCCCTTGCCAGAGGCAGCGATGCCAAGACGCGGTTGCGGCGCGTCGAGCCACAGGCGATCGAAGCCGTTGGCGCGGGCAAAGGCCTGGGCCGCCGGCAGGCGGAAGTGGCGATGGCGGATTTCCTTGTGCTCGGGCAGGTCGTTCAAACGAATGTTTAACCCGCCTTCGGGCAGAGCGTAATCCGGCGTAATGACGTTATAACGCGCCGGATCGAGGTGGACGGACGCCGAGGCATCCATCAGATCGGCAATAGTTTTTACGCCGATCCAACATCCGGAATAACGCGACATCTGGATGCCCTTGGCGCCGAAGTCGATGACCTCGTCGATCGTCGCCGGCGACAGGGTGGGCATTTCGGCATCGGCAAAGGCGAATTCCGACTGGTTCGGCAGGGTCGACGACTTGCACGAATGGTCGTCGCCAGCCAGGGCCAGGACACCGCCCAGGGCCGACGTGCCGGCGAAATTGGCATGCTTGAAGACGTCACCGGTACGATCGACGCCCGGCCCTTTGCCGTACCACAGGCCGAAGACGCCATCGCGCTTATGACCCTGGAACAGCGGCACGTGCTGGGTGCCCCAGACAGCCGTGGCGCCGAGATCCTCGTTGATGCCGCGCTGGACGACGATATCGTGGGCTGCGATCAGGTCTTTCGCCTGTTCGAGCTGCATATCGTAGGTGCCGAGCGGTGAGCCGCGATAGCCGGAAATGAAGCCTGCGGTATTGAGACCGGCCTTGCGGTCGATCTGCCGGATCAGCATGGGCAGCCGCACCAGGGCCTGCACGCCGGTCATGAAGGCCCGGCCCTGTTCGAGCGCATACTTGTCCGCGAGGGTGACCTCAGCACGCATATGGCATTTCCTGTCTGTATGTCTTTTTTAGTTGGAAATGAGACTAGCTCCCTTTTGCGAGAATGTGCTTCTGAGTTGCGCGCGCAAGCCCCTAGCGCCGGGAGAAATTTTCTGCGATTATGGAGATAACGAGAATAAATTTTTGCTGCAGGGCAAAATAACGCAATGAACCGCACAAAAGACGGCCATAGCCTGGATGAAATCGACCGCAGGATTCTTCGCTGCCTGCGCGAAAATGCCCATCTGACGACACAGGAAATCGCCGACAAGGTGGGGCTGTCGCAAACACCGTGCTGGTCGCGGATAAAGCGCCTGGAGGAAACGGGTGTAATTTCGGGCTATGTCGCCCTGCTCAATGCCGAGAAGATCGGCCGGCCGCTTTCGGTCATCATCGAGATCAATCTCGACATGCACGACGACGACAAGATCGAGGCCTTTTCGCGCCACCTGGCGCAATTGCCGGAGGTCACCGACGCCTATCTGACCACAGGGGAATATGACTATGTCATCATCGCCGCGGTCGAGGATACCGAGGATTACGAGCAGTTCCTGCGCAAGCGGCTGTTGAAGTTCCCGGGCATCCGTCACGCCAAGTCTACATTCTGCCTGCGCCGACTAAAACGCGACGCATCACCGAGCGTGTGAACGAAGTGAATCCACAGATTTCACAGATTTCACAGATTAATTCATTGACGATAAAACAAAATACGGCGCGAAGTGCATTTATTACGACATACGGGCTTCTATAAATGCGACGCACGCAGAAATAATCTGTGAAATCTGTGTAATCTGTGGATTAACTTTCTTAAATTTACCAAGATAATCAGGGTATTTATTATAAACCACTGACGGTAACGGTCTGGCTGCTCAGGGTCTGGCAATAGTCACGCAGGCGCACGGCATGGTCGCGGGCCTTGTCGCCATAGAATTTCAGGCTTTCGCTCAGTTGCGTGCCGCATTCGGACGCAAGCGATGCCTGTTCGGTCGACGCCGCCGACGTCATGGCATAGCAGACGCGTTGCAGGCGGTAGACATCGGCATGGAAGCCATGAAGTTGTTGTTCGCGCTGGCGGGCATTGCCATAGACATAGGCCGGCGAGGCCATGATCGCCCAGCGCGCCTCTTCGTAGCAGCCGGTCAGTGCGGCAGGCTTGACCACGGTCGCGGCCTGGACCGTCATCGGCATCTGGAAGACACCGATGGCGATGCTGAGAATGGCAATCTGAAGGTGGGCGGACAGTTTCATGACCAGGACTCTCGGACGACGATAATTCGGGACATTAATCTGTCCCTAACCACGTGCACTGCAAGCCGCGGGCCAATCCGGAGTTTCGGACTGCGCTCAGGGCGCCTTCGTTTCCAGCGCCAGGGCGTGCAGCGGGCCCGCCAGCAGGTCGGCCAGGGCCTTGTTGACCAGCTGATGCTGACGCACCAGCGGCAGGCCGCGGAAGGCCTCGGCGACGATGCGCGCCTTGTAGTGGTCGCCGTCGCCGGCCAGATCCTCGATATGGACCTCGGCGCCCGGGAATGCCGCTTCGATGCGGGCCTGAAGATCGCTTTGCGCAATGGCCATGGGAATGCTCCGTAATATGCCCGCCTCCTACCCCGTTTTGCCGTTCAGGGACAGGCCTATTCGGCACAAACAGCCTTCGTCTCAGGGGAAGCGAAGCCCGGTCAACAGCTCGGACATCTCCCACAGACGCGCGGCTGCGACGCTATCCAGCGCCCGCGGCGGAATGCGCGACTCGGCCGGATAGCCGCGGGTCTCGCCCATGCCATCCGGCCCATAATAGCCGCCGGGCTGTGCGATCGGCGCGGTCGCGGCAAAAAGTGTCGGAAGTGCGCCCTGCCAGGCCGGCTGGAACAGGAACCAGAACAGGGACCGCACAGCGGCGATAATGCTTTGCCGTCCAGGTCCATTGTGGAGCAGGTCGGTGCGCGCAATACCCGGGTGGGCGGCGATACTGGTGACGCCCCAGCCGCCCGCCTCACTGCGTCTTTGCAGTTCGAAGGCGAACATCAGGCAGGCCAGCTTCGACTGGGCATAGACCGGCATGGCCCGGTAGGCCTTCTCTGCATTAAGATCGGCGAAATCGATCTTGCCCGAACGAGCGGCGACGCTGGACAGACTGACGACACGCGCTGCCCTGCCCTTACGCAACAACGGCATCACCTGTGCAGTAAGGGCGAAGTGGCCAAGATAGTTGGTGCCAAGCTGCAATTCGAAGCCATCCAACGTCTCCTGCCGCCGCGGCGGAACCATGACCCCGGCATTGTTGATCAACAGATCGAGACTATCATGCCGGTCTTTCAGGCGCGCGCCGAAGTCCGCGATCGAATCAAGGCTGGCCAGGTCGAGCGCTTCGAACCGGATATTGGCGGACGGTACCACGCCATGTATCCGCTCCACCGCCTCTGCCCCTTTTGCTGGATTGCGTCCGGCGACAATAACCTGTGCTCCGGCGCGCGCCAGTTCCAGGGCGGTTTCGAAACCCAGGCCACCCGTTCCGGTAACGACCGCCAGACGCCCTCTTTGCTGCGGAATATTTGACGCCGTCCATCTTGCCATGGTTCAATCTTTCAAAATTTTTGCACCTGGTGTATATTTATATTGCACTCAGTGCATTTATCAAGAGGCTAATTGATGACGGAAGGCGATAGTGAAGGCCTGCGCGAACGCAAGCGGCGCGAGACCTTGCAGCGCATTACGGATACCGGGGTCCGGCTGTTCCTGGAAAAGGGCTATGACGCGACCACGGTCGACGACATTGCCGCCGAGGCCGGGATTTCCCGACGGACCTTTTTCCACTATTTCAAATCGAAGGACGACATCCTGCTGTCGATGCAAAGCGGTATGGGCGACATGCTGGCGGCGGCATTGCGCGCCGAGCCAGCGGATAAAACGCCGTTCCAGGCCATGCGCGACGCCATTCTCAACTTCTGCGCCCCCTATCCTGCCGAAGACATGATCAAGATCGACCGCCTGATGCGATCGAGCGAAACCGTCCAGGCCCGCAAGCAGGCCAGCTACATCCAGCACGAGCAGACCTTGTTTGCCGCCCTGCGGGAAAAATGGCCGGCGCCCGAGCGCGAAACATCTTTGCGACTGGTAGCCATGGTCTCCATAGGCGCGATACGGCTATCGTTCGAAACCCTAAACCGGGAGAACGGCAAACGGCCGATCCGCGATCTTTTGCAGGAGGCCTTCGACGCACTAGACGCGGTAATATAACGCCAACCGTCATGAAGAATGACCGCTGGCATTATCATTTTTCAGCTCAGACGCCGCATGGCTCCCTAGAAGTGTGCTGACGCTTCGCTTCTTGAGCACAATTGCATGTGCGGCGGCGTGCAGTCGCACGCTCCCAACGGCGCAAGAGTCAAAAGCAATGGCCGTTGGTATTATTCCGTCGCGAGGATAATGTGCGACGCCTTGATCAGGGCCTGGGCCGGCTGGCCGACCGCCAGCTTCAGGTCTTCGACGGATTCGTGCGTCACCACCGCTGTCAGAGTCTTGCCGTGATCGAGTTGCAGCACGACCTCGTCATTGACGGCGCCGGGCGTCACCGCGACCACGGTCCCCTTGAGACGATTGCGCGCCGAGACCGGCAGGTCGTCATGGCCGGCCGCCAGGATCACGAAGCTCGACTTGATCAGGGCGATTGCCGTAACGCCGGGCGCCAGGCCA
Source organism: Asticcacaulis sp. (assembly GCA_965246725.1). Taxonomy (GTDB): domain Bacteria; phylum Pseudomonadota; class Alphaproteobacteria; order Caulobacterales; family Caulobacteraceae; genus Asticcacaulis. Next base: position 640,780 of record CBDFFG010000007.1, on the reverse strand, counting down.
AGATCGGTAACGCTTTCGCGCGTCACGATGGCGACGATGTCGATTCCCTCCGAGATGCGCAAAATGACCTCGGCATTGACCGCGCCATCCTTCACCCCGGTCACTGTGCCCCGCCAGGCATTGCGCGCGCTCGTCTTCATGGTCAGGCTCCGTAAAATGTCGTCGAAAGCAATATCGCCGTCACCCAGCACGGCCTCGACCTGGGTCATATAGGTCTTCAGCACGCCTTCGATGCGGGCAAAGGCCGCCACCAGGGCGTGCCCTGCCGCGGTGACCTCGGCCGTGCCGCCGCCGCGTCCGCCCGTCCGGGCGATGACCAGGGGCTGCGGCGACAGGTTGTTGAGCGCCTGGACGGCATCCCAGGCGCCCTTGTAGCTGAGGCCTTCGGCTTCGGCGGCTGCCCGGATAGAGCCCAGTTCCGCTATCCGGCGCAGCAGGGCGATTCGCGACGCGCCGACCTGGCTGTCCTGGCCCTTGCGCAACAGCAGCATGGCCTGCAGGGAGGGATCGCTCATAATACCAACGGCCATTGTTTTTGACTCTTTGGCCGTTGGGAGCGTGCGATCGCACGCCGCCGCCTATGCGGCGAGCCATGCGGCGTCTGAGCGGAAAAGTTATGGCCTGGCTGCAACATGCCGGTAAATTGCCACGATTATGCCCGGACCAGATAGGGCAAAAGCGATATGTATATTGACTACATAACGCTCGCATGTTTTGCGTGCCGTCAGTGCGAAACGGTCTGTCGTCGGCGACAGCGCCCCGTACGCCCCATTGTCTTGCAAACCTTGAGTCTTGCGAACCCTGGCCACAACGACGTGGTTAAAACGCTGTTCGTTAAGTTTTCAGATTGTTTACGCGTCACGCCGATAGTGACTTTTCGCAACTGACCCGGTCGCAGGCAACGAAGCCGCGGAGGGTCCGCTGAAGAGCCTGTCCAACCTGGAGTGCGCCCCAAAGACTAGAAGTTCGTCCTTGGGAATGTTTCTCCGAAACAAATATTCAGAGTACCGATCATGTTCCACATCTCCCGCAAAACCTCCCTCACCATGGGCGTCAGCGTCCTTGCCGCCAGCCTGGCCATGGCTGGCGCCGCCGAAGCCAAGAGCCCGAAGCAGATGACGCCCGCCGAACTGGCCGGGCAGATCCTGGCTCAGACCAAGGCCATGCTCGACACCCAGAAAGCCGAGTTCGAAAAGGCCGAGGCCGCAAAGCAGGCGCAGATCGACGCCCTTCAGGCCAGGGTCGACACCCTGACCGCCCAGTTGAAGACCACCCAGACCCAGGTCGCCTCGGCGCCGCCGGTGCCGACGGCCCAGCAGGTCGCCGCCGCCATGCCCAAGCCGGACACTACGGTCAGCATGAAGAAGGGTGTCGCCAGCATTGCCTCGAGCGACGCCGCCTTCAGCCTGGCCGTCCACGGCGTCATGCAGATGGATGCGGCAAGCTACAGCCAGGACAAGGATCTGCCGGCGGCGGTCACCGCCCGCGATCTCAATTCCGGCATCAATCTTCGCCGCGCCCGTCTCGGCGTCAATGGCAAGATGTTCGGCAGCTTCGACTATAACATCCTCGCCGAATTCGGCGGCAGCGGCGCCGAAGACGCCGGCCGTATCCAGGAACTGTGGGTCCAGTACAGCGGCTACGACCATGCCAAGTTCCGCGTCGGCGCCTTCCCGCCGCTGCTCGGCCTCGAAGACGGCGCCTCGACGAATTCGCAGCCCTTCCTGGAACGCCCGGCCTCGGCCGAAGTGGCGCGCAGCATGGCCGGCGGCGACTACCGCATGGCGGCGGCCGTCTTCGGCAACGGCGATCGCTGGCTCTATTCGCTGGCCCTGACCGGCAACAATATCTCGACGCTCAACACCCAGGCGACGGCCTTCACCGCCGCCAATAATGATGAGCAACTGGGCATCGCCGCCCGCGTCGCCGGCACGCCGCTGCGCGGCTTCGACTGGCTGGTCCATGTCGGTGCCAACTATTCGGCCGTCATCAACCCGGCCGACGCCGGCGCTGCCGCCGCTACGCGCTATCCGGTGCAGTTGCGCGACCGCCCCGAACTGCGCGTCGACGGTACGCGCCTGGTCGATGCCGGCGCCATCAACACCCAGTCCTCGTCGATCACCGGTTTCGAACTGGCCGGCCAGTACAAGAGCGTGTTCGCACAAGGCGAAGCCTTCTCCTACAAGGTCACCCGCCTGAACCCGGCGGCCGGCGTCACCGATCCGGAATTCTCCGGCTGGTACGTCGAAGGCGGCTGGTCCATAACCGGCGAAGCGCGCAAGTACAACCTGACCACCGCCGCTTTCGATGGCGTCACCCCGCGTGACAATTTCGATCCGAAGAACGGCAAGTGGGGCGCATGGGAACTGGTGGCGCGTTATTCGACGCTCGACCTCAACTACCATCAGGGCGCAACGCTCGCCGCCGACCGCGTCCTGGGCGGCCAGCAGGACATCGCCTCGCTCGGCTTCGACTGGCAGCTTAACCCGACCGTTCGCGTCGTCTTCGAAGGCCAGTCGGTCAGGATCGACCGCCTGAACAGCGCCGGCGCCCAGATCGGCCAGAAATATTCCAGCTTCGCGGCGCGTAGCCAGTTCAACTTCTAAGGCTAGTTTTATGTTTACCAAACGCGCATTTGCGCTTGCCGCTTCCCTGAGCCTGCTGGCCTTTAGCGGGTTGGCGCATGCGGCCGACGTCAAGGTCGCCGTCGCCGCCAACTTCACCGACACGGCCAAGGAACTGGCCACCCTGTTCCAGAAAAAGACCGGCAATACGGTGACCATGAGCTTTGGTCCATCGGGTGGTTTCTTCAGCCAGATCGAACAGGGCGCCCCGTTCGAGGTCTTTCTGTCGGCCGACGCCGAGCGCCCGACCAAGCTCGAGGCCGACGGCTTCGGCATTGCCGGCACCCGCTTCGTCTATGCCTACGGCACCCTGGTGCTGTGGAGCGCGACACCGGGCTTTGTCGACAACACAGGCGCCGTCCTGGCGAAGGGCCAGTTCGAGCACCTCAGCATCGCCGATCCGGCCGCCGCCCCCTATGGCGTCGCCGCCATCGAAGCCATGAAAAAGCTGGGCCTGTACGACAAGCTGTCGGCCAAGATCGTCAAGGGCACCTCGATCGGCCAGGCCTATACCTTCGTCAATACCGGTTCGGCCGAACTGGGCTTCGTCGCCCTTTCGCAGGTCATCAAGTTCCCGCGCGGCTCGGTCTGGTACGTGCCCAAGGAAGACTATACGCCGATCGACCAGCAGGCCATCCTGCTGAAGCCCGGCGCCAGCGACCCGGCGGCCAAGGCCTATCTCGACTTCCTGAAAATCCCCGAGGCGGTGAAGATCATCACCTCGTACGGTTACAAGGTCCAGTAAGGAGTTATCGGGTCATGGAGGGGGACGATATCGGCAGCGCCATACGCGTGACGGTCACACTTGCGGCCGTCACCACCCTGTGCCTGCTGGTCATCGCCACCCCGATCGCCTGGTGGCTGTCGCAGAAGCGCACCCTGCTCAAGGATGCGCTGACAGCCATTATCGCCCTGCCCATCGTCCTGCCGCCGACCGTGCTCGGCTTCTACCTGCTGGTCGCCATGGGACCGAACAGCCCGCTGATGGCGTGGCTGCATCCATTAGGGATCCGCACCCTCAATTTCAGTTTTACCGGCCTGGTCATCGGCTCCTGCATCTATTCCCTGCCCTTTGCCGTGCAGCCGATCCGCAATGCCTTCGAGACCCTGGGCCGCCGGCCGCTCGATGTCGCCGCGACACTGGGCGCCGGACCGTTCGATCGTTTTGTTTCCGTCGCCCTGCCGATGGCGCGCAAGGGCCTGTTGACCGGCGCCCTGCTGGTATTCGCCCACACGGTCGGTGAATTCGGGGTCGTCCTGATGATCGGCGGCGCCATTCCGGGCAAGACCGAGGTCGTGTCGATCCGCATCTTCCAGATGGTCGAACAGCTCGACTGGCCGGGCGCCCATCGCCTGGCCGGGGGCCTGATGGTCTTCGCCTTTGTCGTCCTGCTCAGCCTGCTGCTGATCGATCGCCGCCTGGGTGCAAAGGAGATGGGCTCTAAGGAACTGGGTCAATGAGCGATCTGAGCTTTGCCTTGCGCGGTGGCGCCGGCGGTTTCCGCCTCGATGCCGCCTATGACGGCCCGGCGGGCGGCATCACCGCCATCTGGGGCCAGTCGGGTTCCGGCAAGACGTCCCTGTTGCGCGCCCTGGCGGGCCTGACGCGGCTGGACGGAAATTTGCGCTTCGGCGACACGGTCTGGCAGGATGGCCGCCGGTTCGTACCCGCCTACAAACGCCGCATCGGTCTGGTCTTCCAGGAGGCCAGTTTGTTCCCGCACCTCAGCGTTCAGGGCAATCTCGACTATGCCCGCAAGCGCAATGGCGGCGCAAAGGTCGATGTCGAGGGTATTATCGACTTGCTGGGCGTCCGGCCTTTGCTGAACCGCGGCGTCGGCGCCCTGTCCGGCGGTGAACGCCAGCGCGTGTCACTGGCCCGGACATTGTTCTCGGCGCCGCGCCTGTTGCTGATGGATGAACCGCTGTCGAGCCTCGATGCTACGGCCAAGGCGGCGATCCTGCCGCTGATCAGCGATATCTCGCAACGCGTGCCGATCCTCTATGTCAGCCATGACCTGTCGGAAGTGGCGGCTTTGGCGGATCGGGTATTGCGGATGGAGGCTGGGGTTTTGAGCGTCGGCGAGGTTCGTCAATCGCTCGATGGCCTGACCGATGCGCAGGTGCGGGCCCTGGCTGAAGCGGCGTTGAAAGCGGGATTTGTCCCTTAAAATCCTTCCTGACCTTGTATGTCCAAGGAAGATGGTCACGCTCCATCGCAAGCCATGGCAGCACGAAGGCGCGGATGGGCCGCGTCGAGTCCGCGCTCGAACGCGGCTCAGCTCATGCGAATATGCTTGTACCCCAGCGCCTCAAGCGTCGCCAGCAGATCGACCAGGGCGTCGGACGGCGCGGTGCCGAGGTCCACGGCCAGCGATTCGCCATCGATGGTCAGCGAATGGATGTTGCCTGAGAAACGCGTATCGGGGTCGAAGACGGCGTCTTCCGGATCGAACCACTGTTCAAACCATTCCGCCAGGTCACGGCCGTCGAGCGGGCCGTCCAGGGCGATATTGAGATCGTTCCACTGCAGGCGCTCGACGCGCATCTCCATCTGCCCCAGGGTCACATCGACGGCGTCGAAGGTGACTTCCTCGTCCGGCGACAGTTCGACGATATTGCTGGCGTCATCGGCGCCCATGAAGTCGGCGCAATAGTAGTTGCGATACAGGCCGCTGTCCTCGGGCAGTTGCAGCTTGACCTCGCCCGTGCCCTTTTTTGCGCCCTCCGCCTCGGCGGTCTTGACCTGCTGGTCGATAAATTCGCTGAACTGGCCGAGATAGCTATCCCTGACCAGATCGATCAAGTCTTCAAATTCCAATCGAAAACGCCTTCAGAAAAGTATTTAGAGGTAATGGCTAAGCCTTGCCCTTCAAGGGCAGGCGCACCTCGAACGAGGTGCCTTCGGCGCCTGTCGCCACCAGGCGGACATCGCCGGCGTGCAGTTGCGCCAGTTCGCGGGCGATGGCAAGGCCAAGGCCCGAACCGCCCGGCGTATTGGACGAGGTAAAGGGCTGGAACAGCTTTTCCCGCGCCTTTTCCGGAATGCCCGGGCCATTGTCGGCGACGATGAGGATAACATCGTCGGCCGTCTTGATTGCCTGAAGCGTGACACGGCCGAGCGTCCGGCGATTCGGCTGCAACTCGATGGCCTGGCGGGCATTGCGCATCAGATTGACCAGCAGGCGGTGCAACTGTTCCGGATCGGCCTCGAGGAAGAACCCCTTGGGCGCCTTCAGGGAAAAGCGCACGCCCTCACCCGTCGCGCCGGGCAGGCACAGGCCGGCATCCTCGGCGGCGGCATCGGCGGCGTCTTTAAGCTTCATGATCTGGATGGCCGGGGCGCGTTCGTCGCTCTTGCCATAGGTCAACACATTGGTCGCCAGGGACAGAGCGCGGTCCAGCGCCCTCTCCAGGCGCGGCAGGGCCTTGGCTACGGTCGGGTCGGCAGACGCGGCCGACAGGCGGTCCGATGCCATCTGCGCCGCGGTCAGCATATTGCGCAGGTCGTGATTGATCTTGGAGACCGCCTGGCCCAGGGCGGCAAGACGGGCGCGTGAGCGCAGGGAGGTGCGCACCTCTTCCTGCATCGACACCAGTTCGCGCTCGATCTGGCCGATTTCGTCGGCGCGCCCCGACACCCGCGGCGTCGAGCCGATGTCTTCCGGATTGGCCTTGAAGCTCTGGATGGCGAAGGTCAGGCGGCGAATCGGTCGCACGATCAGGTAGGACAGGCCGGCGAAAACCAGGATACCGGCCGCCAGCGAGATGCTCAGGGACACCCGCAGCATGCTGGCCAGGCTCGTGCGCAGATAGTCCTGCAGCGGCTTGGCCTTGACGACGATCTCGATCAGGTCGTCGCGGCGGATGCGCGGCTTGGCCTCGAGATGGATCAGCCGGTCCGGCTTGCCCATGAGGGTTTCCCACGGAGCGGCAAGGTAGACGAGGTCGCGACCGATATTCTTGTGCGAACGCCGCAGGTCTACGACATCGTCCGGCACGACGGTCTTCTTGTCCCACAGCCGGTAGCCACGATAACCGTCGTTTATGACGGCGAGATAGGTGACGCCGGCGCTCTTGCGCAGCTGATCGGACGTCTTCTGCGTCACCTGCTGGAACTGCGATGTATCGAGCGCCTGCGAGGCGATCTCGGCCTTGACCACCCGGTCGGTCAGCCAGCGCTCCTGGTCGGCGGCCAGCGACGGCACCAGGATAATGACCTCGACGACGGCGACGAAGATGGCGGTGGCGATCAGCAGGCGGCCGGACAGGCTGAGGGTAAAACGTTTGATGATATCGAAGCCATCGCCCACAAGCCCCCAGGCCAGGGCGGCCGCCAATTGCACGGTCTGGCTCAGGCGGTCTATATAGGATCCGTCGCCCTTGCGGACACGCAACCGCCGGCGCCCGCGCGGAGCGGGGGCGTGGCCGGAAAAGCTGTCGCCGGGTTTACCTGGATCGAACACCGAAGGTCCTGTTATGACTCACGAAAACACAATATATCCTATATAGCAGAAATGCGGCGTAAAAAGTGCAAATGCGATTGACAAGGCGGCTCACCTTGGCTAATCACCCGCCTCCTTATAGAATTTACGCGCTTGTCTGAGCGCAGCCAACCTGTCGGAGCCCCAAATGGGAACGAAACGTACCTATCAGCCGAGCCGCCTGGTGCGCAAGCGCCGCCACGGCTACCGCACGCGCATGGCCACCAAGAATGGCCAGAAGATCGTCGCTCGCCGCCGCGCCAAGGGCCGCAAGCGTCTGACTGCCTAAACGCAGTTTACGGCCACGCGCCAAGCTGAATCCTGAAAAGAGCCCTTAAGCCGCTTAAGGGCTCTTTTTCCGTATCTGCCTGTTGCGTTGACGGCCTGCCCTTCTCATCTTCTCCGCAACATGATCCATCTCCAGGTCCGTGCAGACTTCCTTGCCGCCGCCAAGGCGCCCTACCAGGCGCGCGGCGGTGTCGTCGTCCAGGCGCGCAAGCGCCCCGAAACCCATGTCGGCGTCGGCGAGACCGAGATTCGTGTGGGTTTTACTGCGACAAAGAAGATCGGCAATGCCGTCATGCGCAACCGGGCCAAGCGCCGTTTGCGCGAAGCTGCCCGTGCCCTTGTCCTCCTCCACGGGCTGCCGGGCCACGATTATGTCTTCATTGCCCGTGCCGGCACCATAGAACGCGACTGGCCGGGCTTGCTTGACGATGTCAAGGCGGCCCTGATAAGGCTGTCGCGCCCTAATCCCAGGCCCAATCCCGCTACCCTCACGATTCCCCAGGAAAAGACTGTTCGATGAACAATACCGCCGACAACAAGAATATGATCTTCTTCCTGGTCGCGTGCATGGTGCTGCTGTTCGGCTACCAGTACTTCGTGCTTGGGCCACAGCAAAAGAAGCAGCATGAGGCGCAGGTCGTTGCCGCCGCCGCTTCCAGCAGTTCGATGGCTGCGGGCCTGATCGCCGCGCCGCAGAACCTGACCCGCCCGCAGGCCCTGGCCCAGTCGCCACGCGTGCCGATCGAAACGCCGTCGCTGAAGGGCTCGATCGCGCTGAAGGGCGCCCTGCTCGACGATCTGTACCTGACGCATTATCGCGACAAGCCGGAAGCAAATTCGGCCAATGTCGAAATGCTGGTTCCGGCCGGCATGCAGAATGCCTATTATATCGACGCCGGCTTCTCGACGCAGAACCTGCCGAACGCCCCGACCCCGACCACACTGTGGACCGCCGCCCCGGGCAGCGTCCTGGGTGTTGGCCATCCCGTAGTGCTGACCTATGACAATGGTGCGGGCCTGAAGTTCCAGCGCACGCTGAGCATCGACAGCAACTACATGATCACCCAGCAGGACCAGGTGCTGAACACGACGGCCCAGGCCGTGTCGTTCGCCCCCTACGCCCAGATCGTGCGCAACGGCTATCCGGCCGATGCCGGCAAGGGCGGCTACGTCCATGAAGGCGCCATCATAACCGTCCCGAACAAGATCGATGGCGGCAAGGTCGACCATTACATCACCAAGCAGCAGAAGTATCACGACCTGGCCGACGGCAAGCAGTTCCAGGACGGCCAGGCTATCGGCGGGTGGTTCGGCATTACCGACAAGTACTGGATGGCGGCTGTCATCCCGGACCAGGCCGAAGCCGTGCAATACGGCGTGCGCAACAATACCGACAAGACCAAGCCGGTCTTCACCGCCCGCTACATCGCCTCGACCTGGGTCAAGGTCAATCCGGGCCAGACCTGGAGCGGCCAATCGCGTATCTTCGCCGGCGCCAAGCAGGACAAGATGCTGCGCGACTATGCCAAGACCCTGAACATTCCGCGCTTCCAGAACGCCCTCGACTGGGGTTCGCTCGAATTCATCACCTACCCCTTCTACCTGCTGCTGACCTGGCTGTTCGGCGTCGTCAAGAATTACGGCCTGGCCATCCTGTGCCTTACCGTCATCGTCAAGGTCGCCTTCTACCCGCTGGCGCACCGCTCGTATGAGCAGATGACCAAGATGCGCCATGTCCAGCAACGCCTGCAGCCCAAGCTCGACGCCATCAAGAAGCGCTTCCCCGACGACCAGGCCAAGCAGCAGGAGGCCACCATGGCCCTCTATGCCGAGGAAAAGGTCAATCCGATGGCCGGTCTCGGTGGCTGCCTGCCCATGCTGCTGCAGATCCCGGTATTCATCTGCCTGGTCAAGGTGCTGCAGATGGATATCGCCCTGCGCCAGGCGCCCTTCTTCGGCTGGATCAACGACCTGGCCGCGCCGGATCCCCTGACCCTGATCAACCTGTTCGGCCTGCTGCCCTTCAACCCGGCCACCGTCCCCGTGATAGGCCAGTTCCTCAACGGCCCGCTGCACATCGGCCCCGTCGCCATCCTCTACGGCCTGAGCATGTGGGCCAGCCAGAACTTCACCCCGATGACCGGCATCGACCCGACGCAGAAGCGCATGATGGCCTTCATGCCGCTGATCATGGTCTTCTTCTTCTCGCAACTGGCCATCGGCCTGATGATCTACTACTTCTGGAGCAACATCCTGACCATGCTGCAGCAGTACATCATCATGCGCCGCCTCAAGGTCGATAATCCCATCGACGAACTGATCGCCAAGATTACCGGCAAGTCCGAAAAGAAGACCGCGTGACCGACGACACCTTCGACGCCGAAACCCTGGAAGCCGCGCGAGTGCTGTTCGCACGCCCGGCGACCTTCGTCATGGGCGCAGCCAAGGTCGAGCAACTGCCCGACACCTCCCTGCCGGAAGTGACCTTTGCCGGCCGCTCCAATGTCGGCAAGTCGAGCCTGATCAACGCCCTGGTCGGCCAGAACCACCTGGCGCGCGCCTCGAACGAGCCCGGCCGTACGCGTGAAGTCAACTTCTTCATCGTCAACAGCGCCATGCACCTCGTCGACCTGCCAGGCTACGGCTGGGCCAAGGCGTCCAAGACCACGGTCAAGAAGTTCCAGGACCTGGGCCGCGACTACCTGCGCGGCCGTCCGAACCTGCACCGCGCCTATCTGCTGATCGATGCCCGCCATGGCCTCAAGTCGGTCGACAACGAGCCGATGGATGCGCTGGACGGCGCCGCCGTCAGCTACCAGATCGTCCTGACCAAGGCCGACAAGATCAAGCCGTCCGAACTGGCCCGGGTCAAGGAAGAGACGGCCCAGAAGATCAAGAAGCGCCCCGCCGCCCACCCGATCGTGCTGGCCACGTCCTCGGAAACCGGCTTCGGCATCCCCGAACTGCGCGCCGAGATCATGACGGTCTGCAACGTCCGGCCGTAGTAGCGGCGGCCTCCTTTCCCATTGTCCGCTTACACGTCCGGTGTTAGCCGTTGTGCAAACACGGAGCGCACGCCATGGGACTGGAAGCCGAAAGTGAACTGACGCTGGACGGACAGTCCGTGCATATCAAGGCGCTGCTGGAAGCGCAGGCCCTCATCTTTCGCGGCGCCGTGAAAAAGACCCTTCCGGTGCGCGAACTCACCGATCCCCGCGCCGTCAACGACCAGCTTCTGTTCGAGCACCACGGCAACGCCTATGCCCTCACCCTGCCGACCGGCCAGGCCGACAAGTGGCTAAAGAAGCTGACGACCGAGCCCCCGTCGCTTGCCGCCAAGCTGGGCATCGATGCCAGCCACAAGGCCTATGTCAAAGGCCCGGTGCGCGATCCGGAGCTAAGCCAGGCACTGAACGGCGCCACCACCGACGATCCGCATGCCGCAGCGGTTGGCATAGCGGTCGTTACCCTGCCCGACGAACTGTCCGACGCCCTGGCCGACCTGATGGATACATTGGCCGGTGCGCCGATCTGGATCATCTATCCCAAGGGCGCCAAATCGTCCCTGCCCGAGTCGGCCGTGCGCAGCCATATGCACGCCCTGGGCTTTGTCGACACCAAGACCTGCGCCGTGTCCACTACCCTGACCGCGGCGCGTTTCAACCGGCGAAAAACGATTTTACCGGCCAGCCTGTAAAATGGACATGACATCGTCGCATACGTGCGATATGGGGCGGCCATGACTGATACGCCGTACACGCCCGAAGAAGAAAAAGGCTGGGCCACAGCCAAGACCCTGGCCGAAGCCCTGCCCTATATCCAGATCTACGACCGTGAGATCGTCACCATAAAATATGGCGGCCACGCCATGGGTGACGAGGCGACGGCCAAGATTTTCGCCTCCGACATCGTGCTGCTGAAACTGCTCGGCATCCACCCGATCGTGGTGCACGGCGGCGGTCCGCAGATCTCGGCCATGCTCAGCCGCGCAGGGGTCAAGTCGACCTTCGTCGACGGCCTGCGCGTCACCGACGACGCCACGATGGAAATCGCCGAAATGGTGCTGTCGGGCGCCGTCAACAAGGAAATCGCCAACTGGATAACCCGCGCCGGCGCTGAAGCCGATGTCCGCGGCGTTGGCCTGTCCGGCAAGGATGCCGGCCTGATCATGGTCGAAAAAGCGACGCGTACGCGCAGGGATCCCGATTCGATGATCGAACAGGTCGTCGATCTCGGCTTCGTCGGCGAGCCCAAGCATGTCGACGACAAGCTGATCCGCACCCTGATCGACGATCCGAACAACGACTATGTCCCGGTCATCGCCCCGATCGGTGTCGCTGCCGACGGCGCGACCTACAATATCAATGCCGACACAGTCGCCGGCGCGGTCGCCGGCAAGCTCAATGCCAAGCGCATGCTGCTGCTGACCGACGTCGTCGGGGTGCTCGACGAGAACAAGGAACTGATCCGTCAGCTGACCGTTTCCGAAGCCCGCGGCCTGATCGCGTCTGGCGTCGCCAATGGCGGCATGATCCCGAAGCTGGAAACCGCGATCGCGGCCATCGAGGCAGGGGTCGAAGCCTGCGTCATCCTCGACGGCCGCCGCCCGCACGCCATGCTGGTCGAGCTCTTCACCGAGCACGGCGCCGGGACGCTGATCCGCGCGGACTAACGACGGGATTGCGCAGGATAGAGTTCTGATAAAAAAGAATTTTTGCCACGAAAAACACGAAAGCGTAGCTTCGGCGAAGCCAAAAGCACGAACACTGAGTGCCGGTGGCCGTGATAGCGCGCGATTGGCAACTATCGACGGCGCCTTGCGCCGTCCTTTTAGCAGCAGCTTCGCGTAGCCGGTTCCACTTGCTCGAATTTTCGTGCTTTTCGTGTTTTTCGTGGTTAAAAACCTTGCTTACTGGCTTGTAGCAAGTTCCTTGGCAGGCCATAGAGCCCGGATGATCCAAGCGCTTTCCCACGTCACCACCTGGCTGTTCGACCTCGACCATACCCTCTATCCGTTCGAGGTCGATGTCATGCATCTGATCGAACAGAAGATGTCGGCCTTCGTGGCGCGCGAGACGGGCCTGCCGGCCGAAGAGGCCTACCAGCTTCAGAAGACCTATCTCAATACCTACGGCACGACCCTGGCCGGCCTGATGGCCAACCATAATGTCGAGCCGCGCCGCTTCCTCGACGACGTCCACGACGTGCCGCTCGATGGCATGGACCCCGATCCCGAACTGAACGTCCTGATCGCCCGCCTGCCCGGCCGCAAGATCGTCTTCACCAATGGCGACGGCAACCATGCGACGCGCCTGCTCGACCGGCTGGAGATGAACCACCTGTTCGACGGCGTCTTCCACCTGGAACACGCCAACTATGTGCCCAAGCCGAACCTCGTCACCTTCGAACTGATGATGAAGGCGCACATCGTCACCGCGTCGGAGGCCGCCTTCTTCGAGGACAGCCCGCGCAATCTCAAGCCCGCCGCCGGCCTCGGCATGAAGACCATCCTGGTCGGTCCGCACGCCGCTGCCAATACAGATGACTTCGTCGATTTCCGCAGCCCGTCGCTGAAGGCCTTCCTGGGCGAATTGCTCGGCTAACGGCCATAAAAGCCACGGCGGCGATTGACTTTCACGCGTCGGGCAGTAATGCCATGCGCAGTTTTTCAACTTCGCCGGAACCGCAGACCATGTCCGACCTCGCCGCCTTCAAGGATGATATCGAAGCCGCCTGGGAGGTCCGCGATACGCTGACCCCGACCTATCAGGGACCGTATCGCCAGGCGGTGCACGGCGCGCTCGAACTGCTCGACAACGGCCGCTTCCGCGTCGCCGACAAGATCGACGGCAAGTGGCACACCAATGAATGGCTGAAGAAGGCCGTCCTGCTGTCCTTCCGCCTCAGCCCGAACCAGTTGATGCACTCCGGCCAGGGCCTGTTCGAACAGGCCCCGCTCGGACCCTTCTGGGACAAGGTGCCGAACAAGTTCGCCAAGTGGAACGCCCAGGACTTCACCAAGGCCGGCTTCCGCGCTGTCCCTGGCTCGATCGTGCGCCAGGGCGCCTATATCGCCAAGAACGTCGTCCTGATGCCGTCCTTCGTCAATATCGGCGCCTATGTCGATGAAGGCTCGATGGTCGATGCCTGGGCTACCGTCGGTTCGTGCGCCCAAATCGGCAAGAACGTCCACCTGTCCGGCGGCGCCGGCATCGGTGGCGTGCTGGAGCCCCTGCAAGCTTCGCCGACCATCATCGAAGACGACTGCTTTATCGGCGCCCGCGCCGAGGTGGCAGAAGGAGTCATCGTCGAACAGGGCTCGGTCCTGTCGATGGGCGTCTACCTGTCGGGCTCGACCAAGATCATCGACCGCGCCACGGGCGAGGTCTTCATGGGCCGCGTCCCCAGCTATTCGGTCGTCGTGCCGGGCTCCCTGCCCGACCCGAAGGGCGGCCCGTCGCTCTATTGCGCCGTGATCGTCAAGCGCGTCGACGCCAAGACCCGTGCCAAGACCGGCATCAACGAACTGCTGCGGGACTGATCCGATGGATGCGGCCACCCTTGACGCGCTGGCCGCATTTCCGGACCGGCTGGAAGCGCACTTCGCGGTAATCCCGGAGAGCCATCGCCTGTGGACACCGGCCTCGTGGCACACCTGCCCCAGCGAGCATTATTCGGCGCTGGAACAGGTCTGCCATGTCCGCGACATCGAAACCGACGGTTACCATGTCCGCTTCGTGCGTACCTTGCGTGAAGAGCACCCTCACCTATCCGGCGTCGATGGCGACCGGCTGAAGGTCGAACGCGCTTATGCCGAGGCCTATGCGCCGGAGGTCTTCGCCCAGATCCGCCGGGCGCGTGAAGAAACCCTGATCCTTCTGTCCAGCGTATCGCAGGCGCAGTGGGACCGCACGGCGGAGTTCGAAGACTATGGCCCGGTGACCCTGCGCGGCCTGGTACATTATCTGTGCAGCCACGATCTGCAGCATCTCGCCGGATTGCAGTGGCTTGCCGGGAAGATTCTAAGCCTTTAGAGCATGATGACCTTCGCTTCGCTCAGGTCCATCCTCTAATACCAACGGCCACTGATCTTGACTCTCGAATGTGGATTCCGTTTTCGGACGAATTGGATTCCCTTTGCGCTCGATTTGGCAGGAGGGTTTTTGGTTTGTCTGTTTCGATTTCGATCACACGACTTGATCTGGATGCCTCGGGTTTGCGTCAGCCTGCAAGCCGAAGTCATGACGGCCCTGCTACTCGACGCATGCTTGCTTTGGCTCTGATATTGGAAGGCGTAAGTCGTACCGATGCGGCTAAGGTTTGCGGTATGGACCGCCAAACGCTTCGGGATTGGGTACACCGTTATAATGCGGAAGGCTTAGGCGGATTGATTGACCGTCAAGCTCCTGGCGCTGTTCCCTTTTTGACGGCTGAGCAGCAACAAACTGTCGCACAGTGGGTCAAGGACGGTCCGGACATATCAGTGGACGGGATCGTACGTTGGAGACGCAGTGACCTGTCGCGTCGGATAGAGCGCGAGTTTGGTGTCGTCATGGCTGAACGATCGGTAGGCGAGATGCTGCGCCGTCTGGGTTTTCGCCGGCTTTCCGTGCGCCCTCAACACCCGGGGCAAGATGCTTCTGCCCAGGAGGCGCATAAAAAAACTTCGCCGACCTGGTCGCTGCCAGCCTCCCTCAGTCCGTGCGTGACAAGCCCATCGAAATCTGGTGGCAGGATGAAGCACGCATCGGTCAACAAGGAACGCTGACACGTATCTGGGCTGAGCGTGGCAGTCGCCCCCGCCAACCTCGCGATCAGCGCTACACCTGGGCCTATATTTTTGGTGCAATCTGTCCCGCACGCGGCGCCGGCGCAGCATGGGTGGTGCCCAAGGCTGACGCATGGTCCATGACGCTGCACCTGAAGGAGATCAGCAAACAGGTCGATCCGGCAGCCCATGCCATCGTGGTCCTGGACGGAGCTGGGTGGCACCAGACAGGAGGCAGGCTGGTTGTCCCAGAGAACATATCATTGCTGCATCTGCCACCCTATTCCCCCGAGCTAAACCCACAAGAAAACGTATGGGCAGTACCTCCGACAGAATTTTCTCGCAAACCGGATTTACGAAAATTACGACGCTATCGTTGAGGCTTCATGCAAAGCCTGCAATGCGCTCATGGATCTACCAGAGGTCATTCGCTCGATCGGAACCAGAGACTATGCAAGGGTCAAGATCTAATGCCGTTGGTATAAGTCTTTGCCTGGCCGTGCAATTTAAGCCAAAAGTGGTACCCACTTTATGGCATCGCGCTCTAGCCTGCCCGGATATCCGGCGGATGCATTGAAGCACAAACTCAGGTCTGTCGAACGGTCAGGGAAGTCTCCATGACCTCGGACTTCACATCCTCGCCATTGATCAGTTGCAGGATCTTCTCGGCCAGCAACACGCCGCCGTCGCGCCAGTTCTGGTGCACGCTGGTCAGGGCCGGCGAAAAGGTCGCCGCCAGCGGCGTATCGTCGTAACCAATGACCGAGACCTGTTGCGGCACATCGATGCCGGCCTCGTTGAGACCGCGGACAAAGCCCATGGTCAGCAGGTCGTTGGCGCCCAGCACGCCGTCGAAGGCGACCCCGTCGGCCAGCAGGGTCTGGGCAGATTCCAGGCCACCGGCAAACGTGAAGGGGCACGGCAGGCTGGCGACAACCTCTACGCCTGCTGCCTGCGCGGCCTCGCAGAAACCATTGTAGCGCGCCTCGACCTCGGCGTGTCGGGTATCGCCCAGGAACACCAGGCGCTTGCGGCCAAGCACCGTCAGGTGCTCGGCGGCGATCTGGCCGCCATGGGTATTGTTCGATCCGACGATGCAGTAGTCGGCGCCTTCGTGCGGCGCCCCCCACACCACCAGCGGCGCCAGGATGGGCTGCAGCGCCTTGACGGCTTCGTCGTGGATACCCTGGCCGAGCAGGATTATGCCCTCGGCCGACTGGAAGGCGACCGAATCCTTGCCCGACATTGTGGCCAGCAGCAGCGAATAGCCGCGCGATGTCAGGGTCTGCGAGATACCGCCCAGCAGGTCGAGCGGATAAGGGTCCGACATCATGCGGTCGGGCGTCGGGTTCATCTCGACGATGACGCCGATCGTATGCGAGCGGTCGAGCTTGAGATTGCGCGCAGCCTGGTTGACGCGGTAGCCATGTTCCTTGGCCAGCGCGAAGATACGGTCGCGCGTCGCCGGATTGACGGGAAAGCCGCCCCGCAATGCCCGCGATACGGTGATCTTCGACACGCCGGCCAGCTTGGCCAGTTCGTCCATGGTAATATTGGAACCTGCCACCTTCGCTCCTGTGACGCTGTTCCCGCTTATGGTACGCTCTGACAGCCCTGTCAAACAACGGCTGGCCTCAGCCCTCCGAAGCCGCCAGCCGCTTACGCAACACCAGCAGGCACAGGCCCAGCAGGACCACCGGCAGCAGGGTCAGGCTGAAGGCGCCATGGCCACCGAAATGACTGAAGACCTGGCCGGTGATGAACGAGCCCAATGTCCCACCCAGCGCCGAAAAGGCGATGATCAGGCCCGTCATCGGCGCCTGCTTGCGTTGCGGCAGGGCACTGAGCACGATCGAGTTCAAGGTCGGGTAGATGGGCGCGAAGAAGAAACCGGCCGCCGGCAGGATAAAGACCTGGAATGGCGCGTGCATCCAGCCGCTGATGGCCAAGGTCGAGGCCGGCGCCAGCATGGAGGCAATGACGACGCAGCCCGTGCCGATGACACAGCCCGACAGGACGGCCGGCCAGGCGACCTTGCGCAATATCAGCCCGCCGACCATACGTCCCAGCGCCAGGGCCGCGGCGAACAGCCCGCCGGCCTGGACGCTCATCTGGGCCGGCAGGTGCAGGACCTCGCGATTATAGGTCGGCAGCCAGCTGCCGAAGCTCTGTTCGATCAGGACATAGAGGAAGATACCGGCCAGGAAGGCGACGAGGAACTTGGCAACGAACAGCTCGGGCATGGCGCGCAGGTCGGTATACCACGGCCGCGCCGCTGCCTCCGGATCGGCGACCGGCGCCGGCAGGGGCGTCACACCCCACAGGACGGCCGCAGCCACAGCGACGCCGGCCAGGACGACATAGATGTTGAGCCAGCTTAAGGATTCCGGATGGACCGGGTCGATAAAGGCCGAGAACAGCCAGGCGCCGCCGAGCACGGCGATCATGAAGAAGCTTTCGATCAGGCTGGTCAGGCTGGCATGGGCCTTGCGATCGGTATGCAGCAGGCCGATGGCCGAATAGACCGACACCTTGACCAAGGCGAAGGTGATGCCGATGACAAGGAACAGCACCTTGGTCATGTCGAAGCCGGGAAAGATACGCATGAACAGGCAGGCGGCGCCGACCGCCAGCAGGCTGACGACCAGGGCGCGGCGATAGCCGAGGCGTGGCACGAAGCTGGCGACAGTAAAGCTGACCAGGGCGATCGACAGGTCTTTGCAGGCCTCCAGGATCGAGCCTTCCGGCTTGGTGATGCCGAAGGAGAGGATCGACTGCAGGATGACCGTGCCGACGCTGTTGAGCAGGACGGCGTAGATCATGTAGACGACGATCAGGGCGATAGTGGCGCGCAAGATCGAGACAGGCCTGGCAACAGTCATGCGTTCAGCTCCGGATACCGCGCCATCAGGGCACGGGTGACGCCATTGGTCCAGCCGAAGCCTTCCTGGACGGGATATTCACCGCCGCCACCGGCCTTCAGCGCCTCGATATCGTATTTTTCCAGCAGCCGGCCGGTTTCGCCATAGGCGGTGCGCACCGTCTTGAGCCAACGGGCGGCGATATCGCGGGCAAGATCATCGTGGCCGTAGCGCGCCAGCCCCATGACGGCGATCCATTGCAGCGGCGCCCAGCCATTGGGCATGTCCCACTGCTGGTCGGTGGCGACCGTGGTGGTGCGCACGCCGCCGGCTGCCAGCAGATGCTCACGCACCGTTACGGCGACGGCATCGGCCTGGGCTTGCGTCGCCAGCCCGACGAACAGCGGATAGAGGGTGGCCGCCGACAGGACCGACGTGGCGCGGCCCTCGCGGTGATCGACATCGGCAAAGCGCCCCTCGCCGTCAAGCCACATATGGGCATGCATGGCCGCAGCGCGACGATCGGCCAGGGCGCGCCAGGTCTCGGCCTGCGCCCCCTGCCCCGCTGCCTGGCTGCGCCGGGCGATGGCCGTCTCCAGCGCCCACAACAGGCTGTTGAGATCGACAGGCAGTATGGCCGTGGTGCGGATCGAGGTGAAGACGTCCGGATCGCCAAGCCAGCGCGAGCTGAAATCCCAGCCCGAAGCAGCGCCGGCGCGCAGGTCGCGATAGACCTCCGCCACGGGACGGCCCGATGCCTCAGCCGTGGCGACATCCTCGGCAAAGGATTCGTCGCGCGGCGCATCGAGGTCGTCCCAGTACCGATTAAGCACCGCGCCGTTGGGCAGGCGCACGGCGCTGCCCTGAGTGCCGTTGTTGCGGTCCATCCAGTAGGCGTGTTCGCGCTTAAGGGCCCGCAGCAGGCAGGCTTCCACCGCCGCATCGGGCGAGGCGAGATCGGCCATCAGGGCCAGGAAGGGCGGCTGCGAGCGGCTGAGATAATAGGTGCGCGTGCCATTGGGCACGTGGCCATAGTCCTCGATCAGCGATTCGAAATTGTGCAGCATGGCGTCGACCAGGAGACCGCGGCCGTCCTCGGCCAGGCCCAGCATGGTGAAATAGCTGTCCCAGTAATAGATTTCACGGAAACGCCCGCCCGGCACGACATAGGCCTCAGGCAAGGCCAGCAGGGAGGATCCCGGTTGTTCGACATCGGCCGGCCGTTCCAGCCGGTCCCACAGGCCGGTGATATAGGCGCCGAGCTCGGGGCGATCCCCTGCCGGCACGGCCACGATGGCGGGTGAGGCCGGCAGGTCGAAACGGGCGGTGACGAAGGCGCGCAGGGCGTCCGGGGTTTGCGGATCGTCGCGGCGGAAATCAGCCAGGATGCGGTCGGGGTCGGTCTTCGGCGTCGCATCGGCAAAGGTCTTGCCGTCGCTGAAGAGGCGCAGCACCTGGACGCGTTCGAACAGGATGCCATAGATTTCCCGCGGGCTGCGGCGCTGCTGGGTCGCAGCCACTTGCGGCGCGGCGTAGGCCGCGGTGGCGGACGGGAACGGGGAAAATCTGTCTGTCATACCGGCACGGGAAAAGGAAAAATAAAAAGGGCGGGCCGCTGGCATGACCATGGACAACGGCCCGCTGAGTTTAAAGGGAAACCACGCCGAGACGGGGGCTGGAAAAGGTGGCCGGAACAGGGAGATTATCCCGGCCGCTTCCGATCGGTAAGGATCAGAACTTGTATCCTAAAGTTACCTTATAGGACCGGCCGAAGATCGGCCGGGCGTTGGAGGAGGTGGTCGAGCGCGGATCGCCTTCGGTCAGGCCCTTGGAATTGCCGATATTGTCGCCTGCCACCTGGACGGTGAAGGCGCCGAGATCGACGATGGCGCCCAGGTCGACCTTGGTGTAGCCCGGCAGGGTGGCGGTGTTCTGATTGTCGACGAAACGGTCGCCGACGGTCGAGACCGTGC
The DNA here is from genome assembly GCA_965246725.1 of Asticcacaulis sp. Classification (GTDB taxonomy): domain Bacteria; phylum Pseudomonadota; class Alphaproteobacteria; order Caulobacterales; family Caulobacteraceae; genus Asticcacaulis. Next base: position 620,782 of record CBDFFG010000007.1, on the reverse strand, counting down.
CATAGACGGTGGTCTTGAAGTTCCCGGTCGAGAAGACGTAGCGCGGGGTGACGCGCAACTGCATTTCCGGCTGGCGCTGGGCCTTCTTGCCGACCGACGCAGGGTCGCTCGAGGCGACGATCTTGGCCTTCTGGAAGGTGCCGTTCAGGGCCAGGGAGATACCGTTGTCGGTGCGGAAGCGGCCATCGAGCTCAAGGCCGGTGGCCTCGTTGACATTGGTCTCGTTCGGCGTCGACGAGCCGACCGTGGCGAACTTGGCGCCTTCGAAGCGGTTATGAAAGGCCGTGGCATAGAGGTCGAAATGGCGCGTGCCCAGCTTGTAGCCCAGTTCGTACTGCTTGACGCTCTGGGTATCGGGCTGGCCGTTGCGGAAGTCGTCGAAGGTCGGGAACTTGAAGCCGGTCGAGGCGCGGCCGAAGATCCCCATGGTCGAGGACAGGGAATAGTTGGCGCCGACCGTATAGCTGGTGCGCGAACGGGTGTCGTTGACCACCATGTCGATGACGCCGTCGGGATAGCCGTTGCCGGTATCGAGGACGAAATTGGTCTTGGCCTGTTCGCTGCGGGCGCCGAGATCGATGCGCAGCTTGTCGGTCACCGTCCACGAATCGGCGACGTAAAACGCGTTGGTATGCAGGGTACCGGCATCGGCCAGGCCGAAGACGAAGCACGAGGCGCCGGTCGCCGCTTGTGTGGCCGCACAACTGATCGACGGGTCGAGATAGTTGCCATTGGCCTTGACCTCCATCGGACGGGCATGGCCGATCGACCACCAGTCGTCCGACTTCACATCGGCCGTATAGAAGCCGAAGGTCAGGTCGTGGTCACCCAGGCTCTTCGACACGCTGAGATCGTTGGTCAGGGCCGAGATGTCCTTCAGCACCACCCACTGGCCCCAGTTCTGGACATAGTCGTGGGCGCCCAGGGTGCGGCCATCGGCGGTCTTGACCGTGCTCGCTATGGCCGAGGCCTTGACCGCGCTGCCGTCGCCGACCAGGCCGTAGGTATTGGCGTCGCCCTTGGTGTAGCTGAAATGGTCGCGAACCGACCAGCCATTATCGAGCGCCTTTTCGAAGCTGATGCCCGAAACCGTGCCCTTCCAGCCGCGGCCGTCGGACAGGTCGAACAGGCGATGATCACCATGGCTGTTCACCTGCAGGTCGGCGAAGCGCGAATAGTTGCCAAGCTCGGTATAGGTGCCCTTGTCGATACCGGGGACATTGACGGCAAACGGCAGGTACCAGGCGCCGTGGTCGTCGGTGGCGCGGCTCCATACCGAGAGCTTCCCGCCGTCGAACTTTTTGGTGATGTTGACGGTCAGTTGCTGGCCGACTTCCGAATCGAACTGGGTGTCGCGGATGCCGGGCGACGAGGTCGCGTAACCACCGACCATGTAATAGAGGTCGTCCGCCAGCTTGCCGCTGAGCAGGGCATCGACGCGGCGGGTGCCGTAGTCGGTGAAGCTGGCCTTGACGTCGCCCTCGGTGGTGTCGCCACCTTCCTTCAGGATATTGTTGACGGTCAGGCCCGGCTGGCCATTGGAGAAGATCGGGTTCGGGCCGCCGCGCAGGGCTTCGACCCGGGAAATGGTCTCATCGACGCGGAACATCGACGAGTTTTCCAGGAATGCCAGGGTCGACGGCGGATAGATGGGGCTGCCATTGATCTGGAAGGTGACGAATTCGGCGTCGCCGCCGGCCGGGAAGCCGCGCACGAAGATATTGGCGCCCGAGACACCGCCCGACGATTCGACCCAGATACCGGGGACCAGCGTCAGCAGTTCGGCCGACGACTTCGGTCCGGCCTGCAACATGTCGGTAGCCGTGATATTGGTGACGGCGTAGGAGGCCTTGAGCTTGTTGATGCCCTTGCCGCCGGGCGTACCGACGACGACGACAACCTGGCTGTCGGAATCGGCGGCGGGTTGTGCGGGAGGTGTTTGGGTGGGTGCAGTCTGGGCGGTAGCGGCGCCGGCGACGCATAGGGCCAGCAGCGAGGCGGCGCCGAGAAGCGCGCGGGAAAAGGGGATGGGCATGGACGTCTCCTGTCGTGTTTTTATGTGCGGATACTCGAAGCCCGATAGGAAACCGGCGCAGTGTGCCAGCCTCTCCCGGACATGTCCGGGACCGGGAACGCGGTCATGAATTCAGTTGTGAACGCGAGCGTCCGCTACACCTGGGATCGTTGATCGTCCCGCACTGTCTCGAAACCCTGTTCCTCCGCCGCGGTGGTGACCACCGTCTTTTTGCTGATGGCATCGATACCATGGCATCGATACCATCGCAAGTCACAGATGTAGGTTAGGCGGCAAACGGGTGGGTCGTGCTAAAAATGTGACAGCGAGGAGTGGTGGGCTAGCTAGTGCTGTATCGCACCTTTCTCCTGCCGTGCGAAGCGGGGGAGGTGGCATCGAGGCCGAAGGCCGATGATGACGGAGGGGCAAACCGTCCGTGTCACAAGCTGAAAGCTGGGATCAAACGCACCAAGCCCCCCTCCGTCTGGGCCGGCTTGACGCCAGCCCTCATGGCTTGCGAAGGGCGTGCCTTCGCTGGCGCCATACCTCCCCCGCGGCGCGGGGCAGGAGGGAGTTTGTATGAACGTCTCAGGCAGAGGCCTGCCAGGGCATAATCTACGCAATCAAACCCTTGGCGCGATAAACCTGCTCAAGTACCTCGAGCGGTACGGCGCCGGCCAGCAGCCCGGTATCGTGGAAGGCCTTAATATCGAAGGCGCCGCCCTGCTTGGCCTTTTGGGCATCGCGGATCTTCAGCCAGGTCAGCTTGCCGACCATGTAGCCCAGCGCCTGGCCCGGCCAGACGCAGTAGCGTTCGATTTCGGCCGCCGTGGCGCTTTCGCTGTCGCCGGTCTTGTCCATCATGTAGGTGACAGCCTGTTCGCGGCTCCAGCCGAGATAATGGATGCCGGTGTCGACGACCAGGCGCACGGCGCGGAACAGGGCGTCGTGCAGGTAGCCGACGCGGCCGGCCGGATCATTGGCGTACATGCCCATCTCGTCGCCGGCGAACTGCTCGGCATACAGCGCCCAGCCCTCGGTATAGGCGTTGAACGACGAGAACTTGCGTAGCAGGGGCAGGCCTGTCGCCTCGTTCTGGATCGAGATCTGCATGTGGTGGCCGGGAATGGATTCGTGATAGGTCAGGGTCGGCAACAGCCAGCTCGGTGTATTGGCCGTGGTGCGCAGGTTGATATAGTAGGCGCCCGGACGCGAGCCATCGAGCGAGCCGCCCATATAATAGCCGCCCGGGGCGCCGGCCTCGGTCGCCACCGGAATACGGCGGATAGTGACCTTGTTCTTGGGCAGGACGCCGAAATATTGCGGCAGGCGCGCCTGGACGGCCGCCACCTTGCCGTTGAGGTCGCTCAGCAGCTTGGCCTTGCCGTCGTCCGTATCGGGATAGAGGTATTTCGGATCAGTATACATGGCGTTCATGCGCTGGCCGACCGTGCCTTGCGTCATGCCGAGCGTACGTAGGCGACGATCGATCTCGTCGCTGAGACGCGCCACCTGGTCAAGACCCAACAGGTGGATGTCCCTGGGCGGCGTGTCGACGGAGGTGCCGAGCTTGGCGCACAGGGCGTAATAGGCGTCGCCATTGGGCAGATTGCGCACGCTGGCATCGTGTTTGGCGTTCGGCAGGGCCGCGGTCAGGATATCGATCTGACGCGTCAGCGCGTCCTTGATCGGGCCGGTGACCTTGGCCGTGGCGTCGTCCTTCCACGTCCCCGCTATGCCCTTGTCGGTAGTGCGGCGATCGATCGAGGTAATCAGGGTACTGGTGGCCGGATCGGTATCGCGAAGCGCTGTCAGTTGCTTCAGCGTCGCATTGAGCACGAAGTCGGGCGGCACGATGCCGCGGCCGAAATCGAGGCGCGTGCGCTCCGTCTCCTGGTCGAGCGCCCGGGCAAAACCATCGAGGCGCATAATATAAGCGTCGGCGTCGGCCTTCGTGTCGATACTGTGCTGCGTGTCGAGGAAGTCGGGCACATACTGATAGGCGCCGGACAACTGGCTGAGAACATACGGATTGGGGAAGCCGGAGAAGTTGCTGTTATCGCCCCAGGTGAAGCCCTGGGCCAGGGCCAGTTGGTTGGTGCTGTCCCACAGGACGGTGTCGTAATTGATGCGGTCGCCGGCATCGAGCTGGCTGCGGTCGATGCTTTGCAGTGCCTGGATGTTGCGGCGGAAGCGCGCCATGGTGCTCGACTTGGACGCTTCGGAGCGATCGTCCAGGCGGGTCTTGGAGGCGGCATATTCGCCCTTGTCCAGCCCCTGGGACGTCACCGTCGTCGGCGAGGCCAGCAGCATGTCGCGCAGGATCTTGTCGAAGACCTGCGACAGGGCCGCAGCGACCTCCGGCGAAGTTTCGTCCGGAATGGGCGGCGGGGGTGGCGGACGCGGCGCTTCGACGACGCGATGCGGCTCGGGCTTGGCGTGCTTGCCCTTCTTGCCCTTGGGTTCCGGTTTGGCCTTCTTACCGCCCTTGGTCGCCTTGGCGGAACTCTTCTTGGCCGCCGGCTTCTTCGCCTTGGCGACAGCTTCGGTCGCGGCTGCACCCAGCAATGCTGCCAGCGAGCCCAGAACGTAGCGGCGATCCACCATATTAATCCTCACACAAGCCGTAACACGAGCTATAAAAACAACAGCCTAAAGCACATAATGTGCCAGGCGCAACCTCGCGACACGCTTTTATCAAACCGTCGCATCCGATGCCTAAGATGACAGGCTTACAACAGGCGGGGGCCAGGCGTGATTTCGCGTTTTTTTGTCGTACAACTGATCTTTGTCCTGACCGTGGCCGCCGGCGCACTCGGCTGGTTCTGGCGGCATGAGGCCTGGTGGGCCCTGGTGGTTCTTGCCCCCCTGGCCCTGGTCGGCCTGATGGACATGCTGCAAAGCCAGCATTCGATCCTGCGCAACTATCCCGTCATCGGCCATTTCCGGTTCTGGCTTGAAGCCATCCGTCCGGAAATCCGGCAGTATCTGATCGAGGACGATCGCGATCCCCTGCCCTTTTCGCGGGAACAGCGCGCCCTGGTCTATCGCCGCGCCAAGAATGCTCCGGACCAGTTGCCCTTCGGCACCATCCGCGACGTCAATGCGGTCGGCTACGGCTGGATCTCGCATTCGATGGCGCCGGTGCACAATCGCGATGCCGATTTTCGTCTCGACATCGGCGGCAAGGCCTGCCTGAAACCCTATCGCGCCTCGGTGCTCAACATCTCGGGCACCAGCTTCGGCTCGGTCAGCAGTAATGCGATTTTGGCCTTGAACAAGGGCGCGAAAAAGGGCGGCTTCGCCCACAATACCGGCGAAGGCTCGATCAGCAAATATCACCGCAAGGGCGGCGCCGACCTGATCTGGCAGATCGCCTCCGGCTACTTTGGCTGCCGGACAAAGGAGGGCCGGTTCGATCCCGAATTGTTCGCCACCACGGCACGCTCCGACCAAGTCAAGATGATCGAGATCAAGCTGAGCCAGGGCGCCAAGCCCGGTCATGGCGGCGTCCTGCCGCGGGCGAAGATCACGGCCGAGATCGCCCGCACCCGGCTAATCGACCGGACACAGGACTGCATCTCGCCGGCACGCCACCCGGAGTTTTCGACACCGTTGGAACTGATCGCCTTCATTTCGCGTTTACGCGAACTGTCGGGCGGCAAGCCGGTCGGCCTGAAGATGTGTGTCGGCCACCGCTTCGAGTTCCTGGCCCTGATCAAGGCCATGCTGCAGACTGGCGTCACGCCCGACTTTATTGTCATCGACGGCGGCGAAGGCGGCACCGGCGCGGCGCCTGTCGAGCTGTCAAACCATGTCGGCCTCCCCCTGGTCGAGGGCCTGAGCTTCGTGCACAATGCCCTGATCGGCGCCGGCCTGCGCAACGAGATGCGCCTGGGCGCCTCAGGCAAGATCGTCTCGGCCTTCGACTTCTGCCGCATCCATGCGCTTGGCGCCGACTATGTCATGTCGGCGCGCGCCTTCATGTTCACCCTCGGCTGCGTTCAGGCCCGCGCCTGCCATACCAATCACTGCCCGTCGGGGGTCGCCACCCAGGACAAGGGGCGCAGCAATGCCCTGGTCGTGTCGGACAAGCTGAAGCGCGTCCATACCTATCATCGCAATACCATGCGGGCCCTGGCCGAAATGCTCGGCTCGGCCGGCCTCAGCCACCCCAACCAGCTGAAGCCGTGGCACCTGCACGTCCGTTCGGCCACCGGCGAGGTCCAGCGTGGCGACGTCGCCTTCCGGCACCTTGAAGCGAACAGCCTCCTGGACGGCACGGTCGAAGCCAGGCTGGCGCGCGAATGGGAGCGGGCCAATGCCGAAAGCTTTGCCCCGAACTACTGATTTTTTGGAAATGGGCGTCACAACTGCGTGAGACCATGCTGTCGCCGCATTTGCCGGTAAGGTGTGAGAACGATTCGCGCTAGGGGAATAGCCTTATCCAGGAGCCTGCCCATGCGTCCTACGCTTATTACCGTTCTGTCCCTTGCCGCTCTTGCACCTGGCTTTGCCATGGCTCAGGCGCCGGCCGTCTACCATGGTGCACTAAAAACGGCCACCGGCGGCGATGGCGGCACAATTACAGTAACGGCCGCGCCCAAGGGCGTCCTCCTGCATATCGAGGCCAAGGGTCTGACGCCAGGTTGGCACGGCATGCATTTCCATGAAAAGGGAAGCTGCGCCGACGACAAGTTCGCCTCTGCCGGCGGTCACGTCCATTCCATGACGCCCGTCGTCCATGGCTTACTCAACGACACGGCCAACGATGCCGGCGACCTGCCCAACCTCTATGTCGCCGCCGACGGTACGGCCGTCACCGAAGTCTATTCGACCCTGGTGACCATCAAGGGGGATGCGACCCACGCCGCCCTGCTCGATGCCGACGGTGCTGCCCTGATCATTCATGGCAATCCCGACGATTACAGCAGCCAGCCGATCGGCGGCGCCGGTCCGCGCCTGGCCTGTGCGGTGATTCAATAAACTAGATAGTCGAACTGGCGATATAGGCGGCCAGGGTGCGCTCCGCTTCGGCGCGCATCCGCATGCCGTTATCGGCTAGCAGGCCCGGCACCGACTTCAGCACGTACAGGATCATGACCGACATGACCGCGGCCTGATCCGCCTTGACGTCGGGCCGCACGATGGCCAGCAGGGCCTGCAACCGCGTCAGCATGATGTCGCGCAATTCCGCCCGCGAGCCTTGCGAATCGTCGCGGCTGTCGAGCAAAGCAATAGCGGCGGCGCGATCGGCCTTCAGGTCGACCATGATAGCGACGAGGCCGGCCGCCATATCGCACGGCGTGGCGCCTGATGCGCGCTTCAGCAGGGCCTCGAGCGCCGCCTGCATGCGCTCGCCATACCGCCGCAACAGGGCGTCGGCCAGCAACTCCTTCGACGGGAAAAACTGATAGAGCGAACCGATGGCCGCCCCGGCCCGGGCGGCAATCTCGGTCATGGTGGCGGCGCCATAGCCGCGTTCGGCGATGATCTCGGCGGCCGCGTCCAGCAGGCCGGCAACCCGCGCCTTGCCGCGTGCCCGAGTCGGCGTCCTGGCTTCAAGGGGGCGCGCCTCCGCCGGACGCGTGGTTGCGCTTGTCGCCTTTTCCGCGATTGACTTTTGTGAGGACATCCTCATATATCCTTTTGCGAGGCCAGCCTCATCTATTATTACCGTAGTCGATTCCGCCATAAGCGCAACATATGGGACTTTCTCCATGACCCAACTCGATCCGAAAACCACTGCACTCGTCCTGATCGACCTGCAGGAAGGCATCCTCGCCATGCCGCGCCAGCCGCGCTCCTCCGCCGATGTGGTGGCAGCGGCAAAGACAACGGCGGCCGCCTTCCGTGCGGCAGGGTCTCCGGTGGTGCTTGTCCATGTGGATTTCGCCGGCGACTATGCCGACGCGCCGCGCCAGCCGGTCGACCAGCCCATGCCCCGTCCCGAAGGCGGCCTGCCGGCGAACTTCGCCACCTTTGCCGAAGGTCTGCAGCAGCCCGGCGATATCACCGTGCTCAAACGTCAATGGGGCGCCTTTTACGGCACGGCACTGGATCTGCACCTGCGCCGCCGCGGCATCACCACCCTCGTCCTGGGCGGGATCGCGACCAATTTCGGCGTCGAGTCGACGGCACGCGAGGCCTGGGAACGCAGTTACGACGTGGTGATTCTCGAAGACCTGTGCGCCACCCATTCGGCAGACCTGCACGACGTGGCCATACACCATATCCTGCCGCGTATCGCCCGCGTTCGGCAGAGCACGGACATCCTTTTAAAGTAAGGGATTTAGGCCACGAAAAGCACGAACTTCGAGCGCAAAAAATCTGCTGCGCGAAATTACCATAACGAAGGACAACGCTTTGCGTTGTCGATCAATTATTCACGTTTGCACACGGTAGAATATTCCACTCGAAGTTCGTGCTTTTGACTTCGTCGAAGCTTCGCTTTCGTGTCTTTTCGTGGCTAAAAAATCTTATCCGATAGCCTGTCACACGATCCGTTGCCCAGCCGACTTCGTCTTGTCTGGCCAGACCGGCCGTGATAGACAGCTGTCGTCGCGCTCATCGCGGCCGTAAGCGTTTAACGTCAATCAACGCGCAATCCGGTTCTGTCCTGCCATCGCAGCACAGTTCGTTCTTGCGCAGGTTACGTTATGATCCCGCTATTCCCCACCCATATTTATCACGTCACCGCGGGCTATTCCGCCGCGCTGCCGGTCTGTCTGCGCTCGGCGTACGTCATTGCCGTGGTCGTGGTATTTTTCGCCCTTGGTCGATGGATTGCCAGGCTCATGGCGACACCCCCTAAAGCCGGCACGAGATATCTCACTCCACGGTAAGCGCCTGGTCCGCGCACAGAACAAAAAAACGGCCCCGTTTCCGGGGCCGCTTTCCTTAGGCTTCTTCCTTCACGCGCTTCTTGCGGAAGCTGGGGTTCAGCTCCTTCTTGCGCAGACGGATGTTCTTCGGGGTGACTTCGACCAGTTCATCGTCTTCGATATAGGCGATGGCCTGCTCCAGGGTCGGACGGCGCGGCGGCGTCAGACGAATGGCTTCGTCGGTGCCCGAGGCGCGGATGTTGGTCAGCTGCTTGGTCTTCATCGGGTTGACGTCGAGATCGTCCGAACGCGAGTTCTCGCCGATGATCATGCCCATATAGGTCTTTTCGTTACCACCGACGAACATGGTGCCGCGATCTTCCAGCTTCCACAGGGCGAAGGCCGAGGTCTCGCCGTCCGAGTTGGAGATCAGCACGCCCTTGCGTTGCTGGTCGATGATACCCTTGTAGCCTTCATAGTGCGAGAAGACGCGGTTGAGGACGCCCGAACCGCGCGTGTCGGTAAGGAATTCGCCCTGGTAACCGATCAGCGAACGCGACGGCGACTTCAGCGTGATACGCGTCTTACCGGCACCCGACGGGCCCATGTCCTTCAGCTCGGCCTTGCGGGCCGACAGCTTTTCGATGACGACGCCGGTATATTCGTCGTCGACGTCGATGACGACGTCTTCGATCGGCTCGAGGCGTTCACCGGTGGCTTCGTCGGTCTTGAACACCACGCGCGGACGCGAGATGGCGACTTCGAAACCTTCGCGGCGCATGTTTTCGATCAGAACGCCCAGCTGCAGTTCGCCGCGGCCGGCGACTTCGAAGGCGTCCTTCTCGTCGGTTTCGGTGACGCGGATGGCGACGTTCGATTCGGCTTCCTTGAGCAGGCGCTCACGGATGATACGCGACTGGACCTTGGTGCCTTCACGGCCGGCCAGCGGGCTGTCATTGACCGAGACAGTCATCGAGATGGTCGGCGGATCGATCGGCTGGGCCGGCAGGGCTTCGACCAGGGACATGTCGCACAGGGTGTCGGCGACGGTGGCCTTGGCAAGACCGGCAATGGCGACGATGTCACCGGCTTCGGCGCCCTCGTCGACCGGCTGGCGCTTCAGGCCGCGGAAAGCCAGGACCTTGGTGATGCGGCCGCGTTCGATTTCGTTGCCGTTACGGTCGAGGCCCTTGATGGCCAGGCCGGGGACGGCCTTGCCCGAGGAGATACGGCCGGTCAGGATGCGGCCCAGGAACGGATCGGATTCGATCAGGACGGCCAGCATCTGGAAGGGTTCGGCAACGCGGCTCTGGACGGCCGGCGACGGCACGTGGTCGACGATGAGGTCGAACAAGGGCGCCAGGTCTTCCGAAGGCGAGTTGAGGTCGAGCGTCGCCCAGCCGTTCTTGCCCGAGGCATAGATGTGCGGGAAGTCGAGTTGCTCGTCCGTTGCGCCCATGACGGCGAACAGGTCGAAGGCTTCGTTATGGACGCGGTCCGGATCGGCGTGCGGGCGGTCGACCTTGTTGATGCACAGGATCGGACGCAGGCCCAGCTTCAGCGCCTTGCCGAGCACGAACTTGGTTTGCGGCATGACGCCTTCTTCGGCGTCGATCAGGATGACGCAGCCGTCGACCATGCCGAGGATACGTTCGACTTCACCGCCGAAGTCGGCGTGGCCCGGGGTGTCGATGATGTTGATGCGGGTTTCGCCCGCCTTGCCATGCCACAGCACCGAGGTGCACTTGGCCAGAATGGTGATGCCGCGTTCGCGTTCCTGGTCGTTGGAGTCCATGGCGCGCTCGACCGTGGCCTCGTTGGCACGGAAGACGCCCGACTGGGACAGGAGTGCGTCGACGAGGGTAGTCTTACCATGGTCAACGTGAGCGATAATGGCGATGTTACGCAGGTTCATAGGGGCCTTTGCATACGACGAAAGCGCCTCATTGTGCATAGTTGCGAGGCGCCGGACTTTGATCCAGTTGTTCGATTTTCAGCGCATATAACCGAAACCCGGGCAAAATGCCAGAGCCGGGGCGCAACTATTTTCGCGTGTGCGAGATTAAGGATAATGGCGACACGACAATATTGAACCTGCGACTGCACTTGAGGCCAGGACCGGCACGACTTGTCCGGGTCACTTTTACTCAGATAAGCGCAGTGCAGTCCTTAGCGACCGATAGAGATATCGCGGTTGTAATCCTGGCGCAGCCCGGCTTCGCGCACGGCCTGCAGGCTGAGGATAGACACGATGCGCGGGGCATCCGGCGCGGTCTTCAGCGCCCGGCCGTCGATGTCGTATTGATAGTCGCCGACATTGAAGGCGGCCGGATTGGCGCGATCCTTCTGCACCTGAACCGGAGCTTCGACACCATCGACCCGAACCCAGGCACTTTCGTACAGACGCATACTTATCACAATTCTTCTAAATAGAGGGGATGACCCGTTTTGCGGGACAAGGGGGGCCGGCGTCAACGCACATTCGCGCGAGCACACCATATATCGGCAAGACAGTGGTGGAGAACCGCAAGGACTGCGCGTCCGCCAAAACCGTGTTGTACGGGACACTACCCGACTTTACGATGAGACGCTACCCGCCTTGGCGCATACCTGCGATTGAAAGGGTTAACGGAGTGTGTATTGCTGTCTCGGAATGTCGATCGGAAACCATCCATGATCAACCTGTTCCGCAAGCCTAAGCACAACCTGCGCCGCATGGCCCAGCTGGGCGCCAATGGCGAAGTCGCCGCGAAGTCGGATAACGTCCAGGCGCCGGCCCCGTCGCGGACGCGGCCGCCGTCGCAGCAGGTCGCCGCAAGCGCCGCCCACACGAACCGGCTGGGGCCGGCGGTGGTGACCGATATCCGTCCGCAACGTTCGGCGTAAGGAATCGCATGAAACCGGACACCTTCGTTGCCCGCGCCCAGAGGATCGGTTTCGGCCGCCTGACACCCCACCCCGTGTCGCCGCATACCTATGAATTCATGATGGCCGAATATGACTGCCTGCTTTTCCTCGATCTCGACAAGTCGGGCGACGTCGAAAGCGGCCAGTTCTATATCGGCTTCGGCGTGACGGTCGACGATACACGGCTCAATACGTGGAACCGCAATAACCGCTTCGTCAAGGCGTATCGCCGCAACGACAACGGGTTGGCGCTGGAGATGGACTTTTTCGTCGCCGATGCGAAGGATGGATATCTGGCCGATATGGCCGGGATGTGGAGCTATCAGCTGTCGAAGCTGTACGATCATTTCGCGTGACAGCCTGCCCTCTTAAGAAGTCCCCCTTTTGAAGGCTAGGGTATGCACACTTCGTGACCGCTGGGGTCGTCTTTCTTAAACCTCCCCGACTTGATCGGGGAGGGGGACCGCGAGCCCTCTTTGGGCTCGTGGTGGTGGGGTTTCTTGCTTCAACAAAAACTCAAATAATCAATTGCTTCCTTAGGCGTTTGGCGGGCAGTCGTGCTTGTGACTCAAGCAAGAAACCCCACCACCACATCTCGCGCGGCGAATGCTTGGGAGTTTAAGCGACACTTTCAGGAGCGGCGCGCTTCGTGCGGTCCCCCTCCCCACCAAAGGTGGGGAGGTGTAAAAGAGCTTGAATTTCAACGCTCTGAGACTTGGCCGCAAGATGTGTGAATCACCTAGCTTTTGAAGGGGGAGTTCTTTTTGTGCCTACCCCGCATCCAGCACGGCGCGGATCTTCGCGGCCAGTTCCTCGACCGTAAACGGCTTGCCGATCAGCTCAACGCCGGGATCGACCACGCCATTATGCACCACGGCATTGCGGGTATATCCGGTGGTGTAAAGCACCTTCAGGTCCTCGCGCCGGACCCGCGCCGCGTCGGCCAGCTTGCGGCCATTGGTGTCCGGCATGACGATATCGGTGAACAACAGCGAAATCTCCGGATGCTGGTCGAGGATACGCAGGGCATTGGCGGCGCCGTCGGCCTCGAGCACCCGGTAACCGAGCTCGGTCAGGGCATCGACGCTGAACTGGCGCACCGCCGGCTCATCGTCGACGACCAGGATGATCTCCTGCGCCTCGCCAAGCGGCAGGCCGTACAGGTCAGCGCCGGCCTCGGGCGCCGTTTCTGAGGCGATGACGCGCGGCAGGTAGATCTTGACCGTCGTCCCCTGCCCTTCCTCGGAATAGATCTGGACGTGGCCGCCCGACTGCTTGACGAAGCCATAGACCTGGCTCAGCCCCAGCCCGGTACCCTTGCCCGTCTCCTTGGTGGTGAAGAACGGACCGAAGGCCTTGGCCATGGTCTCGGCCGACATGCCTTCGCCGGTATCGCTGACGGCGATCAGGACATACTGGCCCTCGGGCAGGCCCAGTTGCGAGGTGACATAACGCGCATCGAGATGGGCGTTCTGGGTCTCGATGGTCAGGCGGCCGCCATCGGGCATGGCGTCGCGGGCATTCACGCCGAGATTGAGAATGACGTTTTCCAGCTGGTTCGGATCGGCGTGGACGCTCCACAGCCCGCCCGCCAGTACGGTTTCCAGGCGGATACCGGCGCCGAGGCTGTGGCGCAGCAGGTCCGACATGCCGCCGACCAGGCGATTGACATTGATCGATTCGGGTCGCAGCGGCTGCTGGCGCGAAAAGGCCAGAAGGCGCTGGGTCAGGCTGGCGGCGCGCTTGGCGCCTTCGGTGGCCGAATCGAGGTAGCGGCGCGCCCGGGGGTCCTCGGAGCCGATGCGGCGGCTGAGCAGGTCGAGCGAGCCCATGATGACGGCCAGCATATTGTTGAAGTCGTGGGCGATGCCGCCGGTCAGCTGGCCGACCGCCTCCATCTTGTGCGCCTGGCGCAATGCCGCCTCGGCCGCCTGCAGGGCTTCGTTCTGCAACTTCTCCGCGGTGATGTCGCGGCCGTAGGAATAGATGGTGTCGCCCTCGGTCGTGCTGCGCCACGACAACCAGCGCGGCGTGCCGTCGGCGTGGGTGTAGCGATTCTCGAAGCCGCTGACATCGCCGCGCACCACGGCACGATCGAGATTGGCCTGGGTCTTGTCGCGATCCTCGGCCCAGAGGAATTCGCTGAAATGCCGTCCGACGGCCTCATTGGGGTCGCGGCCGAGGATGGTGGCCCAGGCCGGGCTGACGGACTGGAAGATGCCATCGAGGCCGACGACGATCTGCACGTCGAGGGCCTTGCGCCAGATGCGGTTGAGGTCGGCCATGCGCTCGGCCACCTGGTGCTCCAGCGTGTCGTTCAGATCACGCAGGGCCTGTTCGGCCACATGGCGCTCGGTAACGTCGGCGCCCTCGACGAAGACGCCGGTGACGGTCCCGTCGGCAGCCTTGATCGGCTGGTAGACGAAGTCGAGATACCGCACCTGGGTCGAGCCGTCGCCCTGGACCAGATCGACCGGCGCGGCATAGGCGTTGAAAGCTTCGCCCGAACGATAGACATTGTCCATCAGGGTGACGAAGCCCTGTTCGGCCACTTCCGGCAGGGCCTCCGCCAGCTTCTTGCCGATGATATCGCGATTGCTGACCAGGCTGAGATAGGGAGCATTGGCATATTCGAAGATGTGGTCGGGCCCGCCCAGCACGGTCATGAAGGTCGGCGCCTGGTCGAACAGTTGCACCAGCCGCTCACGCTCGGCCTTGAGCTCACGGCCGGCATGGACGGTCCTCGTCGTTTCGGCGACCGTGTCCATGATGCCGCACACCTTGCCGCTTTCGTCGCGCACCGGCGCGTAGCAGAAGGTGAAATAGGCGTCTTCCGGCACGCCGTAGCGGGCGACCGGTATGAAATAGTCCTCGATAAAGGTCGCCTCGCCGGCCCATGCCTTGTCCAGGATAGGGCTCATGGCGTCCCACACTTCTGGCCAGGTCTGGCGGTAGCCTTCACCCAGGGAATTCGACTTCTGCCCCAGCAGCGGGACATAGGCGTCGTTGAAAATGGCGATCAGGTCGTCGCCCCAGAACAGGCATTGCGGGAATTTCGACGACAGCATCATGTCGACGGCGATCCGCAGCACGGTCGGCCAGGTTGCGATCGGCCCCAGGGGCGTAGCCGCCCAGTCGTGGGCCCGCACCTTTTCGGCCATATACCCGCGATCGGCGGGAAAGGCTGTGCCGGTCTCTGTCATCTTATCCCTCTGCGCAGCCCCCGCCGCGCGATAAACCTACACGAGCGCCAAGACGATTTGAAGGGAAAATCCTCTTAATTCATCGCTTTGCAGCGATTAGGCACGACAACTACCACCAGGGCGATCAGGATCACGGACACAGCTTCAGGCAGATCCGTGAGCGATGCTCGAAAGACCTCTAGTCCGCGGCTTCGGATCTGCCGCGGCCATTCCCCTGCCGGTCCACGACCTGTGCCATCTGGCGGTTCAGCAGCATGCCGTAGCTGATGGCGGCGGCGGGAAAGGCGACGGCAGCGACAAAGGCGATGGCGACGCAGATAAAGACATAGGCGGGCATTGGGCATTTCCCTGGGGGTTACGGCTTCTCACAAGAGAAGGCGCAATTCCCCAGAAAAACGGGTCAAGGAAAGCGGGTCAGGTCCTTATTTGGACAGGTACTTGTCGAACCAGGCCAGGGTCCGCGTGGTCAGGTCCTTGGTGTGTTCCGGCGCACGGATGCCGTGGCCTTCGCCCTCGTAGATAACCAGGGAGGTCGGGACGCCGACGGCCTTGAGGCCGTGCCAGAATTCCTGGGACTGCGGCGCCGGGCATTCGACGTCGCGTTCGCCGACATAGATGAAGGTCGGCGTCGTGGCGTTCTTGATGTAGCGGATCGGCGACAGCTTGTCGTAGATCGCGGGGTCGTCATAGAAGGAGGCGCCGAAGAACGGGATCATCCATTGGTCGATGCCGTTTTCACCGTAATAGGACGACCAGTTCGAGATACCGGCGCCGGCGACCGCCGCCTTGAAGCGGTGCGACTGGGTTACCGTCCACATGGTCATCAGGCCGCCGTAGGAGTGGCCCATGATGCCGAGGCGGGCGTCGTCGACCGGAGCCGTCTTTTCGATCGCCGTAATGCCGGCTTCGATATCGCGCAGGTCACCGCCGCCGAAGTCGCGGCGGTTGGAGACGACAAAGGCTTCGCCCTGGCCGTAGGAGCCGCGCGGATTGGGCTGGAAGACGTAATAGCCGGCCTTGACCAGGTCGACGGCCGTGCCTTGCGTCGTAAAGCGCGCCGTGGTCGCCGACGACGGACCGCCGTGGACGATGGTGACCATGGGATAGGTCTTGCCGGGCTCGGTCTTCGGCGCCATCAGCCAGCCCTGGACGGTAAAGCCATCATTGGTCCAGGTGACATTGGTGGCGGTGAATTCCGCCTTGATGGTGTCATTGTCGTGGGTGATCGGCGCCAGTGCTGCGACCTGCGCCGAGACCGGGCCGTATTCGATGCGGGGGGCGAAATTGAACGAGTCAGCAATGACCGCAGCGGTCTTGCCGCCGGCGTCGAGGCTGACGCGAGCTTCGCCGGCATTGATGCTGACCTCGGCGTGCGACAGCAGGCTGACGCCTTTTGTCGCATCGATGCGCGCCACGCCGGTTTCGCCGCCCTGGATAAAGGTGGCGAACAGGCCGCCCGTATTGCTGACCAGCGTGGTGAAGGTCGCCTTATAGCCCGGCGTCAGGTTGACGGGCTCACCACCGGTAAACGGCACGGCGAAGACGTCACCGCCCGATACCGGGAAATCGCTCATCAGGCCGCCGATGACATAGACGGTCTTGCCGTCGGCGCTGAGGCGCGGATAGTTCATCTGCATCTTCGGCGTGGCGATGATGCGCTCCTCGCCGGCCAGGGTGAAGCTTTCCAGCTTGGCGGTCCACCAGTTGTTGTCGCCGTCGCCCTTGGCGGCGGTCGCGACGAAGCCCTTGCCGTCCGGGGTCCAGTCGTATTCGTAAACCCAGGTGTCTTCCGGCGACACCAGCTTCAGTTCGCCGCCGGCGGCCGATACGATACCGATGCGCTGTTCGTCGATGACCGAGGCGACGCCGATCTCGCCGACCTGCTTGGCGCCGGCCTGGGTGGCGCCGACCTGCTTGTGCGGATTGGGCACGGCCAGGACCGACAGGGTCTTGCCGTCCGGCGACCAGCGCGGGGCGTCCATCAGGCCCTTGACCGAGGTGACGACGCGGGCGACGCCGTTTTCCGCGACATAGAGGGTGATGGTGCCGGCCTTGCTGTCGGCGCCGATGAAGGCGATCGACTTGCCGTCGGGCGACCAGGCGGCATCGCTGTAGCGGCAGGTGACGCAGGGGTCGATCGTGCCGGTCACAGCGCCCGCAACCGTGCGCAGGGTGATGACGCCGTGCGGCGGCTTGGCATCGGGATTGGCGGCTTCGACCGTCACCAGGCGATCGCCCTGCGGCGACAGGGCCAGGCTGTCATACCGGTGGATCGCGGGACCTGTTGGGGCGGTGGCGGCAGGGGCAGCGGGTGCCGTAACGGGCGCGGGCGTCTGCAGGGCGGTAGCGAGGGCGATTACGGCGGCGATGCTCAAACGGGTACTCCGAGGAAAAAGGTCCGGTGACGCTGAACTTACGGCAGGTCCGGGTTGTTGCAAGCGAAATCGTTACACGCACAATTCCGCCACATCCGCCGCAAAATCCGCCACAATTTCCGCGCAAATCGCGCTCAACCTGCAATACCAGCGGCCCTGTCGCCGCTGGGCGCGTGCGACCGCATGCCGCCGCGGTTTGTGCTCAAGTAGCAAAGCGTTAGCACGCTTACTTAGCGGCGAGCCATGCGGCGATTGAGCTGAAAAATATAAAGCCGTGCACATAAACGGTCACGGCGATACAGGGAGGGGTAATCATGCGTACATGCCTTTTGGGCGGCGCGGCCGCCATGGTGTTCGTTTCACTTATGCCGGTGGGTTACGGCACGGCGGCGATGGCCGCGACGCGCCGGGCGCCGGTGTCACCGGTCAGCTGCAACAGCGACGAAGACTATACTGGCAGCCGCGGCCGCATACACGGCGCGCGCATGGCCAAGATCCAGCCCCGCATGGTCCCGCCGCCCAATATAATGCCGCCCTTGCCTGTACCGGTTCCGCCGCCGCCGGCGGAGGCCATGCCGGCTGCGCCTTCCGACATGGTCGTGGTCGAGGGTAACCGGGCGGCGGCGGAGCCGATGCAGGCCTTTCCCGACAAGAGCATCGCCGAATCCCTCAATCGCATCGCGCCGGTGAACTCGCCCGAGCCCGACCTCCCCAATGCCGAACGCTATCAGCACAATCCGGTCTCGGCCGTGCAGCGCGTCGCCGATACGCCGGTATCGACCTTCTCGGTCGATGTCGACACCGCCTCCTACGCCAATGTCCGGCGCATGCTGAAGGGCGGCGAAACGCCTCCGTCCGATGCCGTACGCACCGAGGAGATGCTCAACTACTTCCGCTACGACTATCCGCTGCCGGCCGACAAGACCAGGCCGTTCTCGATCACCACCAATGTCACGACGACGCCGTGGAACGCCAAAAGCCGGCTGCTGCGCGTCGGCCTGCGTGCCTACGACGTGCCTCGCGCCAAGCGGCCTGCCGCCAACCTGGTCTTCCTGGTCGATGTCTCCGGGTCGATGGACGAGCCGGACAAGCTGCCCCTGGTCAAGTCGGCACTGGGCCTTCTGGCCGACAATCTGCGTCCCGACGACAAGGTGTCGATCGTCGTCTATGCCGGCGCCGCCGGCATCGTCCTGAAGCCGACATCTAACGGCAAATATGTCCACCAGGCCCTGGAATGCCTGGCAGCCGGCGGCTCGACTGCCGGCGGCGCCGGTCTGTCCCTAGCCTATGCCACGGCCAAGGCAGCCTATATCCCGGGCGGCATCAATCGCGTCATCCTGGCCACCGACGGCGATTTCAATGTCGGCACCAGCGACGACGAAGGCCTGCTGGCCCTGGTCAAAAAGAAGATGGAGGGCGGCATCACCTTGACGACGCTCGGCTTCGGCGAAGGCAATACCAATGACGAGATGATGGAAAAGATCGCCGACGCCGGCAATGGCAACTACGCCTTTATCGATTCGGCGACCGAGGCGCACAAGGTGCTGGACGACGAACTGCAGGGTACCCTGTTCACCGTGGCCAAGGACGTCAAGATCCAGGTCGAGTTCAACCCGGCCTGTGTGTCGCAATACCGCCTGATCGGTTATGAGGACCGCGCCCTCAAGGAACAGGATTTCAATAACGACAAGGTCGATGCCGGCGATATCGGCGCCGGCCACCAGGTGACGGCCATCTATGAAATTATCCCGGCCGGCACGGACGGCTGGGTGCCGGAGCGCCATTTCGACGGCAATCGCGCCCCCGCCGCCGACGGGCATGGCGATCAGGCCATATGGCTGAAGCTGCGCTACAAACTGCCCAACGAAGACACCTCGCGCCTGATCGAACAGGCCATTCCGACAACGGCCATCGCCGGCGCCAAGGCGCCGACCGGAGACATGGCCTTCGCCGCCTCGGTGGCCGCCTATGGCCAGATCCTGCGCGGCGACACTACGCTCGGCGATTTCACCATGAAGGATGTCCGCAGCCTTGCCGGTACACAGAACGGATATCTGCGCGGCGAGTTCGTCGAGCTGACGAAACTGGCCGAAACCGGCGACATTCGTCATTAGTTTTCCAGCTCAAACGCCGCATGGCTCCTCGCATAAGCTCGGGCGTGCAGTCGCACGCGCCCAATGGCAAAAAATGCTTTGCCTTTGGGAAAATTTCTACATTTCAATTGGATAGCAGCGGCGCCTCGGCGCCGCTGTTTGTGTTTCGGGACGCCCTATTTTCTCCATAATTCACGCTCACGTTACCTTTAATCACAAATTCGTGATTATTGCGTGAATTCACGTGAACAAGGAGAGCGCCATGCGGAAGCTGTTTGTCTATGCGTCGATTCTGGTCCTGCTGACGGCCTGTAACAAGCCGCCCACCTCGGGCGGTTCCGCCTATCTCAATCCCGGTGCGCCATCACCGGAAAGCGGCGAACACTATGACGGCAAACCGGTATCACCGATCGTGCGAGTCGCAGATGCACCGGTCTCGACCTTTTCGGTCGATGTCGATACCGGCGCCTATGCCAATGTCCGCCGCCTGCTCAATCATGGCCAAAGACCGCCGGCCGATGCCGTACGCACCGAGGAACTGGTCAACTATTTCCGCTATGACTATGCGCGCCCGACTGATCGTGACCAGCCCTTCGCCGTCACCACCGATGTCTCGACGACGCCGTGGAATCCGAAAAGCCGCCTGCTGCGCATCGGCCTGCGCGCCTATGACGTGTCGCGGAAGGAACGTCCCGCCGCCAATCTCGTCTTCCTGATCGACGTGTCGGGATCGATGGACGAACCGGACAAGCTACCCCTGGTCAAGTCGGCGCTGCGTATGGTCGCCGATCATATGCGCCGCGACGACACGGTTTCGATCGTCGTCTATGCCGGCGCCGCCGGCCAGGTCCTGGCGCCGACCTCCGATCCTGACGCCGTGCGTGCGGCGCTCGATAACCTCGAGGCCGGCGGATCCACGGCCGGCGGCGAAGGTATCGCGCTGGCCTATGCCACCGCCCGCCAGGCCTATATCGAGGGCGGCATCAACCGCGTCATCCTGGCCACCGACGGCGACTTCAATGTCGGCATCAGCGATGTCCAGGGCGTCCAGGACCTGGTCCGGGAAAACAAGGACAGCGGCATTACCCTGACCACGCTCGGCTTCGGCGAAGGCAATTATAACGACGCCATGATGGAGCAGATCGCCGATGTCGGAAACGGCAACTACGCCTATATCGACTCGGCGTCCGAAGCCCGCAAGGTGCTCGACGACGAGTTGTCCTCTACCCTGTTCACCGTCGCCCAGGACGTCAAGATCCAGGTCGAGTTCAATCCGGCCCAGGTGTCGCAGTACCGGCTGATCGGCTATGAAAACCGCGCCCTGGCGGAGGAGGACTTCAACAATGATGCGGTCGACGCCGGCGATATCGGCGCCGGCCACCAGGTCACCGCCATCTACGAGATCATACCGACCGGCACCGAAGGCTGGCTACCCGATCATCGCTATGAAACGACCAGGCCTCTCGCCGTCGCGGGCGGGACGCCCCGCGCCGACGAGGCCGCTTGGCTTAAGCTGCGCTACAAGCTGCCCGGCGGCAAGGAATCGCGATTGGTCGAGCAGATCGTTCCGGCCTCGGCCCTGTCTGGTGCAGTAACGCCCCGGGGCGACCTGGCCTTTGCCGAAAGCGTGGCGGCCTATGGCGAGATCCTGCGCGGCGACAAGTATCTCGGCGATTTTTCCATGGACGATGTGCGCCATCTGGCCGGACCGCAGGGGGACTATCTGCGCAGCGAGTTTATCCAGCTGACGAAGCTGGCGGAGAGTTCGGCACGTCCTGATTAGGACGGATCACCATCCGAAATGTGCCGGCGCAAATCCATTGCGTCATGCAAAATTCGGAGAACTTCTATGACCTTGTCTTGCGGGCGGTACATGATGAAGTGCCGTCCGCGGCGTCCTTTAAGAGCAATATGCAGGCAGAACAGACCTGGCTGTATATCAGGCCGTGAACGCGCCCCGACGACGCTGGGTCCCTGGCGCAATTCTTCAAGCGCAGCCATGATAGCCTTCTGATAGTTTCGTGCCTGTTTCTCGCCGAACTGCGCCGTTGTATAGGCAAGGATCGCCAAGAAATCCGACTCTGCCGCAGCCGTCAGTTGGACGTGCCAGCGCGTCACACCGCACCATCACCTAAAATGACCTTATCGGCGAGGCGGTTCAGATATGCCGCCATCGCCTCTCCGTCTTCGAATTCAACAAAACGGCCCGCCGCAATATCGGCAATTCCCACAGCCGCAGCCTGGCGTAACGCTTCGAGCTTCGCCTGGTCTTCCGCTTCCCGGCTTTCAACGAGGCGCAGGCCTTCGCGCAGAACCTCACTGGCATTCTGATATCGCCCGCTATCCACAAGGCCGGCGATCAAATCCTCATGGTGCTGCGTCAAGACCACATTGCGTGTCGGCATGTCACTCTCCATTCCGCCAATCTTATCACGTTGGCATAAATTGCCAACCTTACTTCAGCATCGGTGTCCGGCCGATATTCCTGTCCACCCACAGAATGAAACTCTTCATATTGGGCGCATCGGTATGACCGCCGACATGCTGGCGCCAGGCCAGTTGGCCATCGGTCAGATCGGTCAGGGGCGCCGGCATCTTCGCCGTGGCGTAGTCATTGCCGACGCCCAGATCCTTCGCACCCAGCACGGTCCAGGCCTTGCCCGCGGCGACGGTCGCCATATAGCTGCCCTGCTGGTCGAGCCACTTGGCGTCGCCCTGCTCGGGGATGCCGTAGGAAACAAACAGCAGCCGCGGCGCCGCCAGGGCAATCAGTTCATGGCTGTCCACGGGCAGATCATTGGCGTTTTTGGGGCCGCCGTAGGCAATGAAATTGCCGGCCATCCAGTGATATTCGCCCGATCCGGTCAGGCTTTCGACCGCTTCGCCGAAATTGCGGCGGTGCGGCTTGGCGCCGCCCTCACCCGACGAGCCGATCAGTCCCATGGCGAAGCGCGGATCGAAGGCCATAGTGACCAGGGCCGCCTTGCCGTAGCGCGACACGCCTTCGATACCGACATGTTTTGCGTCGACCTCGGGCCGGGTCGCCAGATAATCGTAGACCTGTCCTGCGCCCCAGGCCCAGGCACGCAGGGCGCCCCAGTCGTCGGGCTTGCGCGGCTGGCCATGATTGACCAGGCCGATAATGCCGCGGGTCAGACCAGCGCCGTTATCGGCCTGGACCGAGGTCGGATCCATGACTGCCACACCCCAGCCATCGGCCAGCAATTGCTGGATGCGTTCGTCCGGGCCGGAACCCGGCGGAGGCGGAAACGGTGCGGCACTGACCAGGTCATAGGCCGGATGTGAGGCGAAGACGGCGGCCAGGCTGGGGTCGCGCGCGATCAGGTCGGCCTTCAGGGCGGCATTGATCTTTGCCAGGTCGGCCGGGGCCGGTTGCATCGGCGCCGGATACTTCGGCGCCCCCCAGTTGAACATGACCAGGACGGGGACCGGTTTCCTGGCCGCGTCGACCGGCAGGATCAGCATCAGGTCGATAGTAACGTCGATCAGGGGATAGGCCGAATTGTCGACATGGCCGACCAGCTTCGTCGCCATGACCGGCTTGAAGTTGACGAATTCCATCTCGCTGCCGACCACCGCCCAAGTGACCTTCGGCGTCACAGCCGGCACCTTGCCGATGATCTCGCGCTCGAAATCGGCGGCGATTTCCGGGCGGCGAACCTGCCACCATTGCGCCGGTGTCGTCACCGCCTTGCCGGCCTTGGTCGTCATCAGGTCGGGCCAGACCGGATAGGGATTGGCCTTCGCCTCGTCGGTATTGGCAGCGTCGGGCGCCGACGGATCGCCATTGGGGCCGGGCCGCACAGTCTTGATGTGAAGCTGGTCCATCATGTTCTGATGGTCCTGCTCGGCGGTAAAGGTCACGGGCGCCGCCGGCGTCTGGCCAAAGGCAGGTAGCGCCAATAACGACGTGCCCAACAAAAAAGCGCGTAAAGCCGACCTCATGGCGTCCTCCGGTTTCTATAATTGGCCGGACCATAACATCGCATTGGTCTGACCCAAAGCGGGTACTTCGCCTTATGTGTTTTTTGCAAATGCGAAGCGGTAAACCCCGGGCAAGACACGGCTTTTTCGCCCATAGTCGGTCAAATCTTACGCTTTCCGGAGTTTGCCATGCGCACTGGTCGTCTTTTGCCCAAGCTTTTCCCGGTGGTCGCCGCCATCCTCGCCGTGGCTGTCGCCGCCTGCAATCGCCAGGGCGAACACCTGACGGCGACCGGCACAGAACTGTCGTCGGAATTTGCCAGCCAGGCCCAGCCCGTCGATCTCAATGCCGACGAAAAGGACCTGCCGCACATCGACAAGGGCTTGTCGGACAGCGCATCGAGTTAAGCCGGCGTCTTCGGTTCGGACGTCCCTGCCAGGCCGTGTTTCAGACGCTCGCGGTCAAGCTCGCCCTCCGAACGGGCAATGACGATGCAGGCGACGCTGTTGCCGACAAAGTTGGTCAGGGCGCGGCATTCGCTCATGAACTTGTCGATGCCGAGCACGATGGCCATTCCGGGTACCAGTGCCGGATTGACAACGGCCAGTGTTGCCCCCAGGGTCACAAAGCCCGCCCCGGTAACGCCACTGGCGCCTTTCGAGGTCAGCATGGCGACCAGCAGCAGGGTCAGTTGCTGGCTGAGCGTCAGTTCGACGCCCAGGGCCTGGGCGATGAACAGACTGGCCAGGGTCATGTAGATATTGGTGCCGTCGAGATTGAAGCTGTAGCCGGTGGGAATGACCAGGCCGACCACCTGTTTCGAACAGCCCAGCCGTTCCATCTTTTCCATGACGCTGGCCAGGGCGCTTTCCGACGAGGAGGTGCCGAGAATGATCAACAATTCGTCCTTGATATAGACGATCAGGCGCAGGATCGAGAAACCCGACAGCCAGGCCACCGCTCCGAGAACGACGACGATGAACAGGCCGGCCGTGAGATAAAAGGTGCCGATCAGGGCCAGAAGGTTCCCCAGCGCCGCCGCCCCGAACTTGCCGAGCGTAAAGGCCATGGCGGCGCCGGCGCCCAGCGGTGCGGCGCGCATGATGATATTGACGATGTCGAAGATGACCCGGCTTGCCTCATCGATCAGGTTACGCACGCCGTCTGCCTTCGAGCCCAGCCGCATCAGGGCAAAACCGGTCAGGATGGCGACGAACAGGACCTGAAGCACATCGCCTTCGGCAAAGCTGGAGATAAAGGTATTGGGGATCAGTTTCAGCAGGAAGTCACTGATACCTTCATGGGTGTCGGGCGCGACGTATTTGGCGATGGCCGCGGCATCACCATGGGCGTTCAGGCCCCGTCCCGGATGCAGGACATTGCCGAGCAGCAAGCCGAGCGCCAGGGCGATGGTCGACATGATTTCGAAATAGACGATGGCCTTGATGCCGACCCGG
Source organism: Asticcacaulis sp. (assembly GCA_965246725.1). Classification (GTDB taxonomy): domain Bacteria; phylum Pseudomonadota; class Alphaproteobacteria; order Caulobacterales; family Caulobacteraceae; genus Asticcacaulis. The sequence goes on along the minus strand of CBDFFG010000007.1, from coordinate 595,963 downwards.
CCAACCTGTTTGGCCGCCTGCATATGGCCGATGCCGGAGACGACGGTGCAGAAGATCAGCACGGCGATCATCATTTTCAGCGCCTTGACGAAGGCATCGCCTATGCTCTTCATCCACGGCTGCGCGCCGATCTGCGGCCACAACAGGCCTATGGCGCCACCGATAAGGATGCCGATCAGTACCTGAATATAGAGATGCGTGTACCAGGGTTTGCGGATGGCCATTATGTTTCCCGGATATTTCTTTGCCGCTCAGTCTAGGCGGCCTTAAGGCGGGCGACAACGATTCAAAATCGTGTTGGGGGAATTGAAGAAAGAGACCCCTCCGCCGCCTGCGGCGGCACCCATCTGCCGATGGGGAGATGTCAGCGCAGCTGACAGAGGGGTCTCTTTCTAAGCTGCCGGCCCGATCGTCACAGTGAGGTCGCTCAGGCCCGCAATGCTGACCACCAGCAGATCACCAACGGCCACCGGACCGACGCCGTCCGGCGTGCCGGTATAGATCAGGTCGCCGGGCTCCAGGCGATAGAAGCGCGAGACATAGGCGATGACATCGCCGATCGTCCAGATCATGTCGCTCAAGTCCCCCGACTGCTTCAGCGCCCCGTTCTGCGTCAGGCTGATCGGCCCGCCCGCCAGATGGCCGACCTCGGTCGCCGGATGGATCAAACCGATAGGCGCCGCCTGCTCGACATTCTTGCCGATATCCCACGGCCGCCCCTTGGCCTTGGCGTCGTTCTGCAGGTCGCGTCGCGTCATATCGAGCCCGCAGGCATAACCGTAGATATGCCCATTCGCCTCGGTCGCAGCGATATTGCGGCCGCCGGTCCCGATGGCCACGACCAGTTCCGCTTCGAAATGATAGTTCGACGTCTCGGGCGGATAGGCGATGGTGTTGCCCGACGGTACGACGGTCTCGGCCCATTTGGTGAAGAAGAAGGGCGGATCGCGATCGGGATCGGAGCCCATCTCGCGGGCATGGGCGGCATAGTTGCGGCCGATGCAAAAGACGCGGCGCACCGGAAAGCCGTCGCCCGTCGAGGTCGGCACGATGACCTGAGCCAGGGGTTCGAAGACCAGGTTTTTGAGAATGGGCGCCATGACAATCTCCTGTTGCGAATTGTCGCGCAATCTATTCAGACCTATTGTGGCGGGCAATGATTCATCAGCGCCCCCTGACCCCGGCCGAACACGCTGCCCTGCCCGCCGGGCTGATGGCGCGGCTGCCGGCCGATATCGTCCTGGTCGCCGATCATCATCCCCTGTCGCGGCTGTCGCGACTGTTTCGCGGTTATGCCCTGATCGTCGTGCGTCACAAGCGCATCTTCTGGCCGGGCCTGCCGGACGACCTCAGCCGCGACCCGGTGGGCCTGAGCATACTGGCGCATGAACTGGTCCATGTCTGGCAATATGCCGACGGCATGAACCTGTTCAGCTATATTCTCCGCGATGTCATCGGTCGGCTCGGGCGTTATGCCTACCAACTGGTTCCGGGCAAGGCCTATACATCCTATGGCTACGAACAGCAGGCGGCGATGATGGAGGACTGGGTGCGCCTGAGCCATCACATGCCTGCGCGTTATGGCCGCGGCAGCGTGAAGATCGACGCCCTGGTGCACCTCCTGCCCTTTGTCTAGACGAGATCATATGACCCGCGACAACTCCCCCGACCTGTGGCGCGACGCCCTGCCCCGCCTGAAAACTGATGGCAGCAAGTATGACCGCGGTCATGCGGTGGTTTTCGGCGGCCCGATCCATTCGACCGGCGCGGCGCGACTGGCGGCGCGGGCGGCTTTGCGCATCGGCGCGGGCCTGGTCTCGGTCGCCTGTTCGCCCGCCAGCCTGGTGGTCTATGCCACGGCGCTGCAGGCCGTCATGACCAAGCCGGTCAGGGACGATGCCGGCTTTGCCGAACTGATCGACGACAAACGCATCACGGCCGTGCTGATCGGCCCGGCGGCCGGCATCAACAGCCATACCAGGGCCTGCGTCCTGGCGGCCCTGACAGCGAAAAAGGCGTGCGTGCTCGATGCCGACGCCCTCACCGTCTTCAAGGACGCGCCGCAAGATCTGTTCGCCGCCATTGCTTCGCCGATCCTGCTGACGCCGCATACCGGCGAGTTCAGCCGCTTGTTCGGAGACATCGACGATCGCGAAGCGGCGGCGGTACGGGCGGCGAAGACCAGCGGTGCCGTGGTATTGCTGAAGGGCAGCAATACGGTTATCGCCGCGCCGGACGGACGGGTCGTCATCAATCGCGCGGCGCCACCGACGCTTGCCACCGCCGGCAGCGGCGATGTCCTGGCCGGCATGGCGACCGGGCTGTTGGCACAGGGCATGGCGGTATTCGATGCCGCCTGCGCCGCCGCCTGGATGCACGCCGAAGCGGCGCGGCGTTTCGGGCCCGGCCTTATTGCCGAGGATCTGGAAGGTCAGTTGCCCGCGGTATTAGCGGAATTCACCCCACCGTCAGGCTGACCAGCAACACCCCGGTCAACACGGTGACAAAGCCGATAAAGGCCATCACCCACAGGATGATCGACTTGAGGATGGCGCCGAAGATCGACGAACCGTAGGCCCCGCGCAGGGTGAGAAAGACATTCACCAGGGTCCACACGGCCAGCAGGTTGGTCCACAGCAGGTCGAGCGAGTCGGGCAGCAGCAGGCGCAGGGCATTGGTAAAGAACATGAACGACAGCAGGTTCATGCTGATCAGCAGATGGTCATAGAGGAAGAAGCGCTTATATTTCTTGCCCATATAGAGCAGGCTTAAGCACAGCCCCATGATCGGCAGCAGCAACAGGGCCAGGCGATGGCCCCAGGTGAACATCGACGCAAAGAAGCGCTCCTTATTATGCAGCGCCTTGACGACGTCGGCTTTGAACCATTCGGGCTTGAGATGCGACTTGGCCACCATGTCGCCGAGATAGCTGGCATCCTCGTCCGACATGGCCAGCGAATCGATGGTGCGGGTGGTGGTGCGCGTGCCGGTCTTCGGATTGACGGTCACCGTCTCGTGGACAGCGCTGGCGTCGCCAAGATGCGGACCGACGATCTGGACGGCATGACGGTCGCCGGGATTGGTCGGCGCCGGGGAAGCTGTATAGGATTCGGCCGCCTCGTGGCTGACGCTGATATTGGCCATGCCGGGCACGATGCGGTGGGCGGCCTGATGATGCTGCGCCTCCTCGGTCTTATGCTCGGCGACGAACATGAAGACCAGCAGGGCGACCAGGAAGATGCGGAACGGCGGAACATGGCGGGCAAACCGGCCCTCCATCAGGTCGCGCGCCAGTTTTCCCGGCGCGAAGAACAGCGGCGGCAGGGTCTGCCACAGCCGGCCGTCGACATGGAACAGGCCTTCGAAGGCTTCGAAGACCAGGTGGCCGATGGTGCGGTGATGGGTGTCGGCGTCCTGGCCGCAATGATAGCAGAATCGCCCCTGCAGTTCAGTCTCGCAGTTGAGGCATTTCTGGCCGGGGGCAGGGACGAAGGTGTGGGTGTTGCGGCCGAACCAGCTTCCCAGTCCGTCGAGCGAAAACAGCTCCATTTCCTTGACCATAGTCTCCCCCGCAACAATGTTCGCGGTAACCTAGGTCTCGCAGGCGCGAATTGTAAAGGGGTGTAACGGTGTTTTGCGGCGACGTCCGGCGCCTCGTCGTAAAAAAGCGCATTAAGCCCGCAAGTTGCGCTTGCTCTTTGCCCCGGGCCGGTTATAACCGCCGCCTTCCCACGCGCAGTGTCCGCACCGCGAGTGAAATGCGATGGACAGGTGGCCGAGTGGTTGAAGGCGCACGCCTGGAACGCGTGTATAGGGGCAACTCTATCGAGGGTTCGAATCCCTCTCTGTCCGCCATTCATGAAAAAGGGCTCCCCTCGGGGAGCCCTTTTTCATGAATGGCGGCCCAAGGGCTTCGAACCCTCGCGCAAAAAGAAGGTTCGTAACGGAGCGAAGCGGAGTTCGGCGAAGCGCAGCGCAGCCTATCCCTCTATGTCCGCCAGCCACACGCTCCAACCCTGAAATCAGCGGGCACTCTATAATACTTCGCTGGGTTCACCCAAACAGGCCGACAAACTCGCCGATCTCATTATCGGCTGTTTGCCAGGTTTCACCTCTTATCTCAACCATAGCAATCAGGCCAAGAAACGCCACCGGGCCATCGGCAGAGAAGCTTTGCCCTTCCTTCTGGGCTATCATAAGGTCACCTGACAAGCTGACGTTGAACCCTTTGGATAGGATGGCCAGATAGGCCGGAGTCATTATATTTGCTGCATCAGTTAGGTGCATAATGATGCCCTTTGGCCAAGTGATATGAAACATAAGTGTTATTACGACTTCCGATCGCGCGCCCTGAGGCCGATCTGGTGATGTTCCGCGTCATAAAGCACCGAGAAGACGAAATAGGGCATTATCCCGGGATATAGCTGCGGGCTGCGCACATTAGGATTGGTCTCGGCGGTGAAGCGCGAGGCCTGCTCCCGGCGCCCGATACCGAAATCGGCGCCGATGGCCGGCTTGCCATCCTTGACGAAGACGATCTGCGCCGCGTCACCATTGGCCCAGGCCGCCTCGCCGGTCGGCGTCACGATGCGCACGCCGGGCGCTCCGCTGTCGAGCAGGGTCGGACCGCAGATCGTTCTGTTCGTCGTCTTGTCGCTGAGGCAGCCGGCAATGGCGTCATGCAGGCCACCGTCGCGATCGGCGAAGGTGTCGTCAATCGGAAGCATGATATAATCGGCGGTCTCTTCGGCGGTCGGATTAAGCACCAGCCGGCCTGCGCCTTCCCCCGGCCGCGGCAGGTCGACGATCCAGCGCTTGACCCCGAGGGCCATCAGCGGATTGGGCGCGGCGTCGTTACCCATATTGGTTCCGAGTATCGCCACGAAACCTTCCCCGGGCAGACCATCGCCCTGAATGCCGAACTTCGCAGCGTCGACCTGACTGGCGGGGCATCTGGGTTTGGCCTGAACGCAATCGGCCGTCCTGACCAGGGCAAATGGCACATCGCCCGTCATGGCGCCGAAAGCCACGGGCGCTTTCGCGATCACGCCGCTCAGGCGGACGCCGGAGGTATAGCTGTAATGGGAGGTTTGCGACGTCGACTGGAACTGGGCCTGCGCCACACCATGTTCCAGCACGCGCAGGCCCGTCGATCCGGTGTCGAGCCCGGCGTCAATCGCCACCCCGCCCACGGTCATGGCGACGGCATAGCGCCGCGTACTTTCGGATAATGTCACCGGCCGGATGGCAAGTTCGACCCGCGTTTGTGTTACCGGCCCCGCCTGAGCAGCCAGGGGGCTCGCAGCCAGCAGGGTACACACGACCAGATGAGACGGATACATGATGGCCATCTTTCAACGGATTGACACCATCCCGATAATACATGGCCACGCGGCAACGGACAGCGTCTTTTGCAACGTTAATCCCGGCGACACATAAAGCGTGCTATGCTAAGGCTGACGAACGCCTACGATAAGGACCTTCCCATGGATACCGCCAACCCGACCGAACCGTCCTTTCCGCAGCCGTCGTTTCCGGAGCCGACCACGCCCGATCCGACCATCTATGACGACCTGCCCAGCGGCCGGATCGGCGATGCCGTCGGCGATCTTGGCGCCACGCTTGAAGACTTCGCCAAAAAGGCGCCCGTCACCACCGTCGCCCTGTGCTTCCTGGCCGGTGTCGGCGCAGGCTTCCTGCTGACACGCAAGCGGTAGTACCAACGGCCAATTCTCGGCCGTTGGGAGCGTGCGACTGCACGCCGCCGAGCTTTTGTGCTCAAGACGCGAAGCGTTAGTACGCTTCTATGGCGGCGAGCCATGCGGCGCCTGAGCTGAGAAGTGCCTGAATATCGCGCATTGACTTCCGGCCGCCCCGGATGGATTACTTCTTTCAAATAGAAGAATTCATAAGGGAAGAAACATGGCTCAGGTCAATCTGAAAGCCGTCACCATTGCGTCCTTGGCCGGGCTGTTGTTCGGCTTCGACACCGCCGTGATTTCCGGCGTCACCGATTCGTTGAAAACCGTCTTCGCGCTCGATGCGCAAGGCCTGGGCCTGACAGTCTCGGTCGCCCTGTGGGGCACCTTTGTCGGGGCGCTATCCCTGGGCAAACTCGGTGACATGATCGGCAGCCGCGATGCCCTGCGTATCATCGGCGCCATGTATATCCTGTCGTCGATAGGCTGTGCCCTGGCGCCCAGCCTGCCGGTTTTCGTCGTCTGTCGCTTCCTGCTCGGCCTGGCCGTCGGCGGTTCCTCGGTGCTGGCGCCGGTCTATATTTCCGAAATCGTGCCGGCCGAGCGCCGCGGGCAGCTGGTCGGCCTGTTCCAGTTCAATATCGTCTTCGGCATCCTGCTGGCCTATGTCAGCAATTTCGCTGTCGCCAGCCTGATCACCGGCCCCGATGTCTGGCGCTGGAAGCTCGGCCTCGCCGCCGTTCCGGCTCTTGTTTTTCTGGCCTTGCTTTACGCCATTCCGCAAAGTGCGCGCTGGCTGGCCGCCAAGGGCCGCAGCGACGAGGCCATGCGCAGCCTGCAAAGCCTGGGCGTCGCCGATGCCGCCGGCATGATCACCGAATTCCTCACCAGCGATGCCCGCACCACGGCGAAACTGTCGTGGAGCCGGCACAGGAAGCCGATCATCTTCGCCGTGCTGCTGGCTACCTTCAACCAGTTCAGCGGCATCAATGCCGTACTCTATTATCTCAACGATATCTTCGCCGCCGCCGGTTTCAGCCGCATGTCGGCCGATATGCAGTCGATTGCCGTTGGTGCCGCCAACCTGATCGCCACCGTCATCGGCATGAGCTTTATCGACCGTATCGGCCGCAAGCGCCTGCTGCTGATCGGCGGAGTCGGCGTGACGGCCGCCCTGTGCGGGGTCGCGGCCATCATGGCGACCGGCCAGGGCCGAGGCCTGCTGCTGTGGATGCTGCTGTTGTTTATCGTCTCGTTCGCCTTCAGCCAGGGCGCCGTCATCTGGGTCTATCTCAGCGAGATCTTCCCGACGCCGGTGCGCGCCGGCGGCTCGTCACTGGGCAGCGCAACCCACTGGATTATGAACGCCATCATCTCGGCGGTCTTTCCGGTGGTGGCGGCCCAGACCAAGGCCTTGCCCTTTGTCGTCTTTGCCGCTGTTACGGCCTTGTCCCTGGTGGTCATCGCCAAGTTCTTCCCCGAGACCCGTGGCCTCGAACTGGAAGATATGGAAAAGGTGACGTCGTAAGTAAGTGGGCGAACTAAAAACGACACGGCATGCTGACGATTAGCAAGATTTTTTGCCACGAAAAACACGAAAAGCACGAACTTCGAGTAGATGAAATCTGCTGTGCGAAATTGTCGGTGTTTAGGACAGCGCTTAGCGCTGTCGATCAATTTCAACGTTTAAGCATCGGCAGCAATCAACCGCTCGAAGTTCGTGCTTTTCGTGTTTTTCGTGGCAAAAAAATACTGCCAGCGGTTCACGCGCAAACGTGTAAGCCCCTACCCGGCTGCCCGGGCGCGAATGGCGCTGAGACTGTCGTCGCGCAGAAGCTGGCCATTGAGGTAGACAGGGGTCAGCAGGTTTTCGCCTTGGGCAGGCGCGAACGTGCCATCGGCCACCGGAACGCACGCATAGCCGTTGCTGTCCTTTACCAGTCCCAGCAGGCCACGCTTGGAACGCTTGCCGGAATCGGTGACCGGGTCTTTGTACACATCGCGCCAGGCACCCTTCACCTTCGCCGCCGACGCCTTGTAGGCGAACTGCATGGTGTCGCGATCGCACTTCTGCAGCAGGGCGCCGCCCATGCCGAAGGCGATGTTCGAGGCGCTGAAGCCATCGGCCGTCAGACGATCGAGGATGGCCGTGATCGACACCGGATTGACGCCGTCGCCCTGGATGACGCGCACGGTGTTCAGCACGCGGTAGCCCTTGGAATTGATCGTTGTGCCGAACTTTTCCGCCAGCAACTGCACGGTCCTCGCCACCACGGTGACGGGGTCGCCACTGTCCGGACGCACGACCAGGGTGGCGCCGGCATCGATGACTTGCTGGCGCAGGGTCTCGCCCCACAGGTGCTCGACGACATTGAACAGGTCGTAGCTGTCCGAGACAACCGCATAAAGGCCGCCGGGCTTGCCGAACTGTTTGACCATATTGGCATAGGCGGCGACCTCGTTATCGCGGCCCCAGCTGGTGATGGTGGAGTGCTCGGCGGCCGGGATGCTGAAACCGGCCATCGGCTCATTATACAGGCGCCGCGCCGCCATGATGGCGCTCAGCGTGTCGGAGCCCTTGAAATTGACCAGGTGGGCCATGCCGCCCAGGGCCGCCGAGGCTTCCGACGAGACGCCGCGGGCGCCGAAGTCGTGCAGCTTGAACGGCAGCTCGGCGTCGGGATCGTCAGCGGTGTTATCGAGCGCCGCCTTGATGATGCGACGGACGCCATGGCTGATCGTCGCCACCGTGATCGGATACCAGACGCGCAGCAGGGCGGTCTCGACATAGGAGGTCAGCCAGAAGAAGTCCGGGTCGGTATTCACCACCGTCATCAGGGGCTGGTGCACCGGGATGACCGAACCTTCCGGCACAGCGCGGATATCGAGCGGCAGGTAGCCGCCATGGCGCGATACCAGGCGCTCCCAGCCCTCGCGGTAGAAGGGCAGGCCGTGCGCGGTTAGCACGTCCTGGGCCTCGTCGATATGGGCCACCGTCACCGGCGTCAGGAATTCCTGCTTGAGGATGGCTTGCAGGCCGAAGAAGACGGCCTCGGCATAGGGGCCACCGCGGGCTTCGGCGTAGGAGAAGACGGCCTCGGTGCCCTCGGGATATTGGGCGAAGTGGCTGGCCTTGTAGCTGTCGGTATTGAGGACGGGGTTGACGGTCATGATCGAAGCTCCGATCGGGCAGGCTCGCGACTAGGCGCGGGCGCCGGGTTGGCAACAGACGAGGTTTTACGCGGAAAGTATCAGGCGGCGCCGAGGAAGTGTTCGAGGATAAAGAAGTGATCCTCGAACAGGTGTTCGCGCAGGGCACGCATATCGGCGAGCGGGATCCACTTGGCGCGGGCGGCATCGTCGCCGCCACGCACCTGGGGCAGGTCGCCGCTGAGGAATTCGAAGTGGAAGGCGTGGGTGATGGTGCGGCCGCGCGCCGAACGGTCCGGCGCATCGAAGACGTGGCGCGCCTTCAGGCTGCCGCGCAGCAAGGGCGCCGGCATCTTCAGCCGGGTCTCTTCCTTCAGCTCGCGGACCACGGCGTCGACCAGGGTTTCGTTCTGATTGATGAACCCTCCCGGCAGGGCCCACAGCCCCTTGCCGGGCTGGGCGCCGCGGCGTACCAGCAGGACATGTCCGCTATGGACCACCACGGCGTCGACCGTGGTGAAGGTCGGCGGATATGGCGCCGCCTCCCAGGCCTTGCGATAGGCGCGGATATGGCGATATTCCTCGACCAGGCCGGTATATGCCTTGGTGGTGCGGAAGGCCTGCAGCATATCGAACACCGCCGGCGGTACATTGGCCTGCAGCAGATGCAGGGCGCCGGCATCTTCCGAAAACAGGTGATCGCGCATCTCCGTCGCCGACAGGGTGGTGGCGAAGGAGACGTCGACCAGGTCCCACTGCGGAAAGGCGCGCAGATAATAGGAGGAATCGTCCTTCTCGTGGCCGATCAGGCCGATCCGGTTTCCCGTCGCGGCCTGGGCGACAAGACCCTGCACCTCAGCCTGCCAGGCCGTTTCATTATAAAGATGGTCAGGCAGATGACGGATCAGCAGGCGATCGGCTTCGTCGCCGAGGGCGGCGCGGATCATGACCTCGCGTTCGGCGGCAGTCCAGGGATTGCGGACACTGCGCGGCGCCCCGGCGGAACCGATCAGCACGATCGGCCGGTCGGACAGGGCAAGTGCGCGGCGAATGATGGAAAGATGGCCGTTATGCAACGGCTCGAAGCGCCCGATAAAGGCGACATGATCGTAGGTGCGATCAGACATGGCCCGAGACTCCCTCAGAGGCATTTATGGTGTCCGGTCTCCCCGGACAGCCATACCTTCTGCTCACAATGAGCATATGTCAAGCGGCTTTTTTCGAAGCGGCTCCGAAACGCTATACAACAGCTATATGCCGCCATTGCAAAGCCATACGCCGCCTATATATCCGCGGGGTTATACAGTGCCCGCTTCCCTGCAACAGAGCCCGCACATGGCAACCGATCCTTCTCCGCCTGTCCCCACCCTCCCCCCGCTTCAGACCGTGGTCCTATTCCCCCTGACCATCGCGTCTGATCTCAGCCGCACGGCGCAGACCTGTCTGCGCCGTGCGTGCGGAGCCGACATCTCGGCCATCACGATCGAGCCCCTGCCCGATCACACGCAGGTCCGGCTGTGGATTTCCCTGCAGGCGGCCGCCTATGGCCTGGCCCTGCACGCCGTTATCGCCGATCTTGCCGGGGCTGAATTCGGCGCCGTCCGGCTTGCCCGCCCCCTGCCCCTTCTCCAGGCAGCATGACAATGGATAATACCTGGTTCAGTGAGACGATCGCCCTGCCGCGCGTGCAGGCGTTCGACGGCCTGTGGGTGCCATTGGTGACACCGTTTCGCGACGGCCGGGTCGACTACGCGGCCGCCGTCACCCTGGCGCAGCACCTGTCTGGCCAGGGCATCGACGGCCTTGTCCTGTGCGGTACCACCGGCGAAGGCCCGGCACTTGATACGGCGGAGAAATCGCGCCTGATCGACAGCATGGCCGGCGCCGTCGACCTGCCCCTGGTCATGGGACTGGAAGGACCGTCCACTGCGCGATTGGTCGAGGAGGTCACAGCCCTTCGGGCAGCGCCGCTGGCCGGATACCTGCTGCCAGCGCCCTCCTATGTCCGCCCGTCCGAAGATGGTATCTTCCGCCATATGATGGCCATTGCCGATGCAGCCGCGCGGCCGGTCATCCTCTATGACATTCCCGCCCGTACCGGCGTGCATATGAGCGCTGGCCTGGTGACGCGCCTGGCCGCCACCGGCGCCTTCCCCGCCATCAAGGCCTGCGGCCTGTCGGCCATCCGGCTGAAGGCGCTGCTGGCCATACCTGGGCTAAAGGTCCTGTGCGGCGACGACAACTGGCTCTATCAGGCACTGTCGCTGGGCGCCCATGGGGCGATCATGGCTTCGGCCCATATCCGCACGGCCGATTTCGTCGACATCGTCCGCGCCGCCCGCCGCGGCGACAGTGGCACGGCAGCACGGCTGTTCGGGGCGCTTCAACCCTTGACCCGGATGCTTTTCACCGAGCCGAACCCTGCGCCCGTAAAGGCGGCGCTGTCGCACCAGGGCTGGATACGCAACGAATTGCGCCTACCGCTTCTGCCGGTGACCGCAGAAACGCAAGCCGCCCTGCACAGCCTGCTGCACGGACTGCCCGCTCCAGAAGATCTGCATCTGCACCTGGCCGACAAGTCGTTCAAGTAAACGTGGCAGTGCCGGCAAGGCAAGCCGGTTGACAGGATAGCCAAAGCGTAAGCACCCTTCGGCCGCCAATCTGCGAGGGAGAGAAAGCATGGCCAAGGTATCAGGACTGTCGGGCAACGAAATCTATTGCCTGGCGCTGAAGGGGTATAGCGCCGGGGAACTGGTCGTCGGCAACAGCGTCAATTCGATGGGCTTTCTGGGCTCGCTCGGCGCCGGCCTCAACAACATCCTCGGCGGCGAAATCCCGCAGGTGACCCAGGCCATCCAGGACGGCCGTATGCACGCCTTTACCCGCATGGCCAAGGAGGCGCAGGACCACGGCGCCAGCGGCGTCGCCGGTGTGACCAGCGAGTTGCGTGGCCTTTCCGGAAATACGGAATTCCTCTTCGTCGGTTCCTGCGTCTTCTCGAAGGCCGGTGGCGGGCAGTTCTTCACCACGGCCGGCGATGCCCAGGAACTCTATTGCCACGTGGATGCCGGTTATCGTCCGATCCAGCATGTCTTTGGCAATATCGCCTATTCCATGGGCGTCGGTGGCGGCATCATGGGCGCGCTCAAGCAACTGGCGCGCGGGGAAATTTCCGATTATTCGGATGTGTTCAACAAGACGCGTCACAAGGCGTTGGAGCGCATCACGGCCGCCGCGCGCGCCGACGGCGCCAATGCCGTGCTCGGCATCCGCACCACCGTCCTGCCGTGGATGGGCACGCATGAAATGGTCATGACCGGTACGGCCATGCACCATCCCGGCCTGCCGTCCGGCGAAGTGGTGACCAGCGACCTGACCGGCGAAGAACTGTGGTCGATGGCCAGCCTCGGCTACGCCCCGGTCAAGCTGCTGATGTCGACCTCGATCTATTCGCTGGGGGTCGTCGGCGGCATCTTCTCGGCGCTTAAGTCGCTGGCGCGCGGCGAGATCTCGGAACTGACCACCCTGGTCCACGACGCCCGCGAGCACTGTATCGACCGCCTCAAGCGCGAGGCCGACAGCCTGGGCGCCGAAGAAGTGGTCGGGGTCAAGACCTATATCATCGAGATCGGCCAGGGCCTGATCGAGTTTCATGGCCATCGGCACCGCGGTCAAGAAGGTTTCCGGCATGGCGACCGAAACCCAGATGATGCCGGCCCAGGCCATTGTCCGCGATCGTGACACCTGGATGGACGGCGATTCCGGCTTTGCGCTGCTGCGCCAGACTGACAGCTGAAAAAGATAAGTACCTTACTCCTCCCTATTTCGCAGAAATGGGGAGGAGTAAAATAAGCTGGCCGCCATAAGGACTCTGCGTATCTACCCCGCTCCTGACCGTCCTGCCGAACCTGTTGCAACTGGCAAAAACAGGTTAAAGGCCCATATAGGCGCCATGCCCCTCGGTTCCCTTCTTGACGAAATCTCCGCCTGCCGGCTGTGCGCGGAGCACCTGCCACTCGGGCCGCGCCCCGTTGTCCGCATCGCGCCCGAGGCCAGGATCCTTATTATCGGCCAGGCGCCTGGCACCAAGGTGCACGCCTCCGGCATTCCCTGGGACGACGCCTCGGGCAAGCGCCTGCGCGACTGGCTGGGCGTGCGCCCGGACCAGTTCTACGACACCTCGCTTTTCGCCATCATGCCCATGGGCTTCTGTTACCCCGGCCGCGGCACGGGCGGCGATAACCCGCCCCGTCCGGAATGCGCCCCCCTGTGGCACAGCCTCCTGCGCGCGCACCTGCCCAATATCGCACTGACGGTGCTGATCGGCGCTTATGCCCACGCCGCCTATCTCGGCGACACACGCAAGGCGACACTTGGCGAAACGGTACGGGCATGGCAGGATTATGCCGTCTCCGGTTTCCTGCCCCTGGTCCATCCGTCGCCACGCAACCAGATGTGGCTGCGGCGTAATCCGTGGTTCGAAGCCGAAATCGTCCCGTTCCTGCGGCAGAAGGTGGCGGCTGTGATCGCAAACAGCGGTAAATCTTGACTTGCAATTATAAGTGAGGATAGCTGGACGACCTCATCATGTTCGACCGCCCCCAGCTCTACCGTTTCGAGGATTTCATTACGGACACCTCGCGTGCCGCGAACAGTGAGCAACTGTTCCTGCTGCTGCGCAAGGCGGTGGCGCAATATGGTTATGACCGGGTCATCTTTTCCGTCTTCTTCGACCCCGACTTGCCCAAGCACCTGCACGGCCACGGGCTGGCCAATGCCTACCCCGAAGACTGGCAAAAGGAATATGTCGAAAAGGATTTCGCCCGCATCGATCCGGTGATGCGCGCCGGCCGGACTCAGGCCAATGCCTTCACCTGGGAAGATCTGGAAACCTCGTCGCACTATACCACCGAACAGGTGAAGTTCATGCGCCTAGCCGACGAGGCCGGCCTGAAGAGCGGCATCGGTATTCCCCTGCGCTCGCACCGCGCCATGGTGGCCGGGGTCGGCCTGGCGGCAACGCACAGCCATGACGGCGGTCGCCCCCATCTCGACCTGCTCAACGCCTTCTGCACCCAGTTCCATATCGCCTTCAAACGCCTGCAGTCGCCGGCGCCGCCCGAGCCCATGCCGACCGATGTCACTTCCCTGTCGGCCAAGGAGCGCGAAATCCTGACCTGGGTGGCGGCCGGCAAGACCGACGACGATATCGGCGAAATCCTCAGCATCAGCCGCAATACGGTCGACAGCCATATGCGCAATATCTTCCGCAAGCTGAATGCCCCAAACCGGGTCACCGCCGTCGTCCGCGGCATCATGCAGGGACATATCCAGCCCTGAAATCCGCCCTCACGAAAAAGCGTGATGGCTTTTTCTTTCGAGATGTGATCACGTATGCACATTGGCGGGGATAGTGTGCATCATGGCATCTGTGCGCAACAGCAAGGAGATCGTCGATCCCGACGAGGCCGTCATGACCATCCTGGCGCAGCTGGAGGAATTACGCACCCTGGCGCAAACCGCCGGCGATCCGGACCTGGCGGGCAAGCTCAGCAGTCTCTTCGACTCGTGCCTGTCACGCTATTACGACAGCAAGCGGTTGGAGCTGAGCGAAACCATGCGGCACCACTTCCATCCGCCGAAAGAGTTCCTGAATTAATTCAAAAATATCTCCCTATTGCCTACGAGGTCGTGGGGAATGTACCCGGGGGGCCGGGGGGTAGATTGCCCGCGCAGGGATGATCCGTGCGCGGGCAATTCGACATTTGCCCCATGATTTCCTATATCCATTGCATGTGCGGACAATTCGAAGCCCTCAACAAGCTGAAGCAGATGCTGGCCGATCTGCGCGCGGTCGAAGCCGCCGACGAGGCGCCGGACGCTGTGATGGTGGTCAAGCCTACCCTGGCTGCCCCGGTGCTGGTGGCCAATCCCGAACATGGCAGCCTCGAAGTCGCCCCGATGCGTTTCGGCCTGGTGCCGGGCTGGTGGCGCAAATCGATCAGGGACTTCACCGCCACCACCTTCAATGCCCGCCTCGAAGAGGTCGATACCAAGCCGGTCTTCAAGGGCGCCTGGCGGTATCGTCGTGCTGTCGTCCCGGCCGAGGCTTTTTACGAATGGTCGGGCCCGCGCAACGATCGCACCAAGTGGCGCATTACCCGCGGCGATAACCAGCCCCTGGCCTTTGCCGCCATCTGGGACGAAGCCCCTTGCGCAGAAGGCGAACTGTTCAGCTTCGCCATCCTCACCCGGCCGGCCGGCCCCGACATGGCCGATATCCACGACCGCGAACCGGTCATCCTGCCGCGCGACGCCTGGGCCGACTGGGTGCGCATGCGGCGGGTGGACCTGCGCGCGCCGTCGCCACTGCGCAAGGTAGCCATGAGCGAGCGTCCGGCTCCGGCACAGGGGTCGTTGTTTTAACGGCCGGTTTGTTTCGCATTATCGGCCGGCAGGCTATCCTCGAATGCGCCGACATACTCTTTCAGCGTGTCGTCGAGCCTGCGCGACATCAGCAACTCGAACGGCGCCAGGTCGCCGTTCAGGGAAGCGGTTTCCAAGGCTGACAGATATTCGGCACGATCTTCCGGCCGCACCGCAACCGGCGGATAACCGCCGCGAATCAGCATCAAATTCATCAGCAGGCGCGCCGTGCGGCCATTGCCGTCACTGAACGGATGGATCGATGTCAGGATATAGTGGGCATGAAACGCCGCTTCATGCGTCACGGGTAAGGTCGCCAGCTTCATCCCGAAATCCGCCATCAAGTCGGGAACCTTCATTGGGTTTGGAAAGATAACCGGCGATCCGGCGATACGGCGCGGGTATGGGCTATAAACCCCGGCGATTTCCGGCTGGCTACGGACCACGATACGCCTGTGCAATTCGGTTACAGTGCTTTCCGACAGGGGCGTGCCCCGGGCGGCCAGGTCCCGCATCCATAGGACGGCTTCGTAATGATCGAGGGCTTCGAGGTGATCACGCAGTTTCTTGCCGCCGACCGTAATGCCGTGCTCGATGACCTCAGCCGTCTCGCGATGCGTCAGGGTGTTTCCCTCGATGGCATTCGACGTATAGGTCAGCTCGACATCGTAATATTTCTGGAGATGGGCGAGCATGTCCGGGCGCAGCGGCCGAAGTCTATCCAGCTGCGCCTTCCTTTCGGCTATCGAGCGCGCGACCGTTGCGATATCTGCCTGGCCGTCGTCGCCCGTTGATTGCTCTTCCATTATCTCCCTTTCGCCGCCGGGAAGCGTATAACATCCCTGGCTGCAGATCACTCCCCGAAAAACTCGCGTTGCGAACGTTCCAGCTCCTCGAGATAGCGCCGGTTGACATACTTCTCCGACAGGAAGCCCAGTAGCTTGTGTTTGTCGTCGACCACGGCCAGATCGTCGACGCTGAAATCGTCGAAGACACGCATGATGTTGGAAACGTCCATGTCCGGGCGGACATAGACCTCCGTCTGCTTGGCCAATTGCGACAGGGGCGTGTCGAGGTCGAGCGTATCGATATAGGCCTCGGCCGTCGGCACGATGCCGCGGTAGTCGCCGCGGTCGTCGACCAACAGGACCCGGCTGGTCGAACCCAGCGGCACCTTTTCGCGGAAGGCGCCGACGCTGTCGTGGCTGAGAAGGGTCGTGTGGTTCCGGCGCATCAGGGACTGGGCCGTCATGGTCCGCATCCAGCCGATATCGCGGGCATTACGCACCGCTTCACCGCGCAGGTGCAGGCGCCAGGTGGAGAAGGAATAGCCGAACTTCTCGCGAACGATGGCGCTGGAGCACAGGGCTGCCGTGACCACGGCCGCTGTCAGGGCGAAGTCGTGGGTGACTTCCAGCACCATCAGCGACATGGTCATGGGCCCGCCGACAATGGCCACGGCCAGGGCCGCCATGCCGACCAGGGCCGCATTGGTGGTATCGAGCCCGGCCGCCGGATAGAGGTCGTTGACGATCTGGGCAAAGGCCGAACCCAACAGGGATCCCAGGAAAAGCGAAGCGAAGAACAGGCCGCCGCGGAACCCGAAGGCCAGGGACAGGACCGAGGCGCAAACCTTGAGGGCGAAGACGCCCAGCAGGACAAGGATCGTCGTCTGCTGCGCCAGGTAGAGCTGCATGGCGCCGTGCCCGGACGACAGGACCTGCGGCGCCGTAAAGGCCAGGGGCATAAGGCAGGCGCCGCCGATCAATGGCCGCCAGACATCACCGATCGGCAGGCGGCGCACCAGGGCTTCGGCGGAAGCCACCAGGCGGATGATCAGGATACCCATGCCGGCACAGATAATACCCAGCAAGGCATAGAGCAGATAGCCACTGATGGCGATGTCGCGGCCGACGGTCGAGGCGATGACGAAGGGCTCGGCCTGCATCACGGTCGCGGCGACCACGGCCGCCAGTGACGCTGCCGCCACCGGGGCAAGCGCTGCCGGCGTATAGCCGCCAAGCACGATCTCGAAGGCGTAGAAGCTGCCCGCCAGGGGCGCGCCGAAAGCCGCGCCGATGGCCGATCCCGCCCCGGCCCCGACCAGGGTGCGCAGGGCGGCGCGCTTCAGGTCCAGCCATTGGCCGATCTTGGAGGCCAGGCCGCCACCCATCTGGGCATAGGCGGCCTCGAGCCCGACCGAGGCGCCGAAACCATTGGAGATCAGGGTTTGCAGGCTGACGATGACACTGTCGCGGAACGGGATGCGCCCGCCGTGCAGGGCATTGGCTTCGACAGCGTCGATAGGGGCGCGCGACCGGCGCGGAAACATGAAACGAATGACACCGAGGACGGCGCCCCCGACCGGCAGGGCCAGCAGGCGCCAGGGATCGATCTTGAGCAGGCCACTGAGACGCAGGTCGGGCGAAAAGCCGTAGAGCATGACCTGCATGGCGTGGGAAATATGGCCGACCAGGGCCGACAAAGTACCGGCGCCGAGCCCGACCAGGGCGGCCAGGACGATGAACCACACCTGACTCGACTGGATTTCCCGCCGCAGCCATACGGCGGCGCGAACGGCCGGCCGCCGGACCGCCTTGCTCAGGGTTTCATCACGCTGGAACGCCATGGGGCACCGATTGTTGGTTGCCCTACACTAGGCCGCGTCGCGCCGGATGGGAAGGCTATTCGCCCCGTTTGCGTGACATAGTAACGCCATTTGCCAGAGGCATGATCGCACGATAGAACTGAGGAACGAGTCCGGGGAGACAACCATGTCCAAGTCTGTTTTTGCCATCTGCGCCGCCCTGCTGTGTGCGCCGTTTAACGCCGTGGCTGCGCCCCCACCCGCCAATACCGCCCCGGCCAGCGTGCCGCCGCAAAATGTGATCAGCGCCATCACTGGCGATTTCAACGACGACGGCAGTTTCGATCGCGCCGTCCTGGTCGATAATGGCGATGACGCCACAGCCAACCTGATCGTCTACTTCTATACCGACAATGGTTTCAGTCTTGGCGGCTTTTCCCAGTCCATCGTCTACAACGGCGGCATGGCCGGCAGCATACCGGACCTGCGCCTCGGCAAGACCGGTGGTCTGCAGGTCCATTCGGAAAATATCGCCGTCGGCCGCGACCACTGGGAACAGACCTTGAGCATCGCCTGGCGCAACAAGCAACTGGTCGTGTCGGGCATTACCGCGACGCATAACGATACGCTCGATCCCAATGCTGGTGGTGGCTGCGACGTCAACCTGCTGTCCGGCAAGGGAAAAACAACGGCCGTGGTCCGGGGCAAGAACATCACCAAAGCGCTTGCTGTGGCTGCGGGCGGCGTGCCTCTGGGACAATGGAACGACGACAGGATGCCCAAGGCCTGCCAGTAGGATTTAATTCCTCCCCATCGCCCGGTGCATGGTCCGGTTCCACGGCATGCACAGGGCAAGTGCCAGGCTGAGGCAGCCGATCGGCAGCCATACGGCGACCCGGCCGATCTCGCGTGTCGCCGTGGCGCCGATCAGGGCACCGGCAAAGAAGCACAGGCAGATGATCAGGAAGAAGCGCCATTCCCGCGCCCGGGCCGGATCGCGAAACACCACCGATGCCATGAAGCTTTCGGCGAAGTGGCGCAGATTGGCGCTGGTGGTGACCGAGGTAAAGGCAAAGCCGCCGACCTTGGTAAAGGCCGTCGCCTGCAGCGCTGCGACAAAGGCGATACCGGCGACGGCAGGCATATCGGGTAAGCTGGCAGGCGCGACGGCAATGACCAGCAGGAAGGCGATTTCCAACGCCAGCGAAACGCGCGCCGGATATTTCAGCATATCGCTGATCGGCTTTTCCTTCAGGCAATGGGCAACGGCCACACCCAGCACATAGGCGCATAGGGGCGCCAGGTACGGCAGGGCCAGACGCGCGTCGCCGCTGGTCAGGCGCACCGTCATCAGCACCAGGTTGCCCGTCATGGCATTGGCAAAGACACCGCCGAAACCGACAAAGGTATAGGCGTCGAGCATGCCGGCGGCGAGGATCAGCAGGATGGCGACCGGCAGGGTGTCCTGCGGCGTATCACCCAAAATGCGATGGATATCTGGCTTCATCGCCAGAGATTTAGCCTCAGGCAAGCAGGACGGCAACAGCGCGTTTGGCCGTGTCGAAGGCGACCGTATCGCCACGCAGCTGCGATGTCAGGATGGTTCCCTGCAGCAACATGGCCACCATGCGGCCCTTCTCTTCCGGATCGGCAATGCCGGCGGCGCGGCACAGCTCTATCAGCTTGCCCTCGATATAGGTGACGGAACGGCGACCGGCAGCTTCGATGCCGGCGTGCTTGTCCTTGTATTCCTGCGCCGCCTTCATCGCCAGGCAGCCCCGGCAGTCGTGCATGTCCATCATTTCGCGGCGGATATCGAAGACGGCGTCGATGCGGGCGCGCGGATCGCTGGTGCGGGCATAGACCGGCGCAAACAAGGCATCGTCGATACCCCGGCCGTAGCGGTCGAGCACCGCCTCGATCAGGTGCTCCTTGGACGGGAAGTACTTGTAGAGGGTGCGCTTGGAGATGCCGGTATCGGCCAGGACGGTATCGACGCCGGTGGCGTGGAACCCGCCGCCGTAGAAGAGGCGCTGGGCCTGGTCGAGGATTTCCTGCTTCTTGATGTCCTGCGGGGTCAGGGTCGTGGTCGTCATGGCAGATGTATCCATTATCCTGCTCCTCACGAAAGGAAACAGGGTTGGTGAGGCGCTAACCGTCGATGTCCAGGTGCGTGGCTGTGCTGGCCCCTCACCCGGCCCTTCGGGCCACCCTCTCCCCTCACGAGGGCAGAGGAGAAATATATATGCCTCCCCCTTGACGATGTAAACAGGTCGGTTTACATACACGACGTGTAAACAGATCGGTTTACACCAAGCCGCCTTTTGCGACGGCACAGGATTTTGTTGAGCGCGCTTCTTATCCGAAAGTGGTGTCCACTTTTCGGGAAGCGCTTTAGGAGCCAAAACAATGACCACACTTACTGGCAAGACCGTCCTCGTTACCGGCGCAAACCGCGGCATCGGCGCCGCCACCGTCACCAGCCTGCTCGCCGCCGGCGTCAAGAAGGTCTACGCCGCCGCGCGCAAGACCTCGTCCCTGCCCGACTTCGGCGACGCCCGCGTCGTGCCGCTGGCGCTCGACATTACCGATGTCGCCTCGGCAAAGGCCGCCGCGGCTACGGCCACGGATATCGATGTGCTGATCAACAATGCCGGCACGGCCGCCTTCAACGACCTGACCACCTCCGCCATCGACGATATCGCGTCGGACATGAACACCAACTATTACGGCACGCTCAATGTCGTCCGCGCCTTCGCCCCGCAATTGCAGGCGCGCAAGGCCGGCACCATCGTCAATGTCGTCAGCGTCGTCGGCCTGACCGCCGCCCCGGCCCTTGCCGGCTATTCGGCGTCGAAGGCCGCCCTGCAATCGGCAACACAAACCCTGCGCGCCACCCTGGCCTCGGACGGCATCTCGGTGCTGGGCGTCTATCCCGGCCCGATCGACACCGACATGGCGCGCGACCTGCCGTATGAAAAGGCGACGCCAGCGTCGACGGCCGACCTGATCGTCGCCGGCATCGTGGCGGGCGAAACCTATATCTTCCCCGATCCGACGTCGCAGAACATCGGCAAGCTGTGGGAAACCGACGGTCGGACACTCGATGTCGCCCTGTCGCAACGCGCCGAAGTAACCGAGCCAGCGGAATAACTTTTCCACATCGGCTGAGCCAAAAAGAAAAGGCGGGAGCAGTGCTCCCGCCTTTTTTTCATGTCAGGGTTGCCATGACGGTCGACAATGGCGTGCGCGGCACCTCGCCGATAATGCGCGCCAGCCGGTCGTCGTACAGGCCGTGCGGCACATCCCACAGATAGAGCATCTCCTGTGTCTCCTTCATGAACGGATTGAACCAGCCCATAACGGTGAAGACGATGCGCGGCAGGCGGCTGAGGCGGACCTTTTGCCCCAGTGCAGCACCGCCGGCAGCGGCGATTTCGCGCACGGTGACATTGTGGTTTTCAAGATGGAAAACCTCGTAGGCCCCGAGACTCTCCTCGCGTTCGGCCAGGCGGACGACGACCCTGGCCATGTCGGGCAGGTAGGCCCAGGCGTGGACGGTGTCATAGGCCCCGGCAGCCGTGACGACGCCCTTTTTCAGATCCTTCGCCACCAGGGTGCTCATCCAGCTGTTCTTCGCCCCGTCGCCGATAAAGTCGCCGGCACGGACGACAATGGTCTTCAGCCGGCCGGCGTCGGCGCGCTGTTTCAGCATCTCTTCGATGGCGACGCGCAGACGCCCCTTCTTCGTCGTGGCGGCAAACGGTGTCTGCGGTGTCAGGGCCTGCGGCATGCCGGCGCCGAAATTGTAGACGCTGCCCGGATAGATGTGGCGGGCATCCAGGGCCTCGGCGACATCGGCGGCCGCCGCGAACAGGGGCAGCAACTGAGTGTGCCACAAGGGATAGGCGATGTTCAGGCCGTTGAAGACGATATCGACGGGGCCAGCGGCAGCCACGACGGATCGGGTGTCGAACAGGTCGGCCTCCACCGGCACGACACCATCGGGCAGGCCCCGCCCCTTGCCCGGCCGGGTCAGGCCCAGCACCCGCCAGCCGGCGGTGACAAAGGTGGCGGCGACAAAGGAGCCAACGCCGCCCAGGGCGCCAAGGATAAGTACGGTTTTCATTTCACAATCTCCTGCGGTGATAAGACTGTTTTAATCCATTTGAATTTGCATGTTTATCGGCTATATTTCTATATACGCCATGCAAAAATGGATACAATAATGCTCGACTGGACCCTGTTGCGCTCCTTTCTGGCCGTGGTCGACACCGGCTCGCTGTCGGCCGCCGCCATACGGATCAACACGACCCAGCCGACGCTCAGCCGCCATATCCGCGAACTGGAGACCAGTCTCGGCGTTACCCTGTTCAAACGATCGGTGCGCGGACTGGAGCCGACCGAGGCGGCGCTGGGTCTGATCGACGATGCCCGCGCCATGGGGGCAGCGGCCCAGGCGCTTGAGCTGAAGGCGCAAGGCCGGTCGGAGCGCCTAAGCGGTACCGTGCGCATAACGACCTCGGTCGTCGTCGCCAACCTCATCCTGCCGCGTATCGTCGTCGAGTTGCGGCAAGCCGAACCCCTGATCCAGGTCGAGATCGTGCCATCGGATGCGGCCCAGAACCTACTGCGGCGCGACGCCGATATCGCCCTGCGCATGTTCGATCCGACGCAGAACGCCCTGGTTGCCCGTCGGCTGGGGGAGACGCCACTCGACCTGTTCGGCGCCCGCGACTATATCGCCCGCCGTGGACGGCCCAGGACCATGGCAGACCTGCTCGATCACGACGTCATCGGCTTCGACCGCAGCGACGCCATCCTGAAGGGCTATGCCGCCCACGGCTTCACGGTCGACCGGACCCTGTTTCCCGTCCGCTGCGACGACCAGATGGTCTACTGGCACCTGCTGCTGGCCGGCGCCGGCCTGGGATTCGCCCAGACCTTGCTCGCCGATGCCGAACCCGCCCTGGAAAGAGTCGGCATCGAGGTCGGCATCCCTCCCCTGCCCGTCTGGCTGGTCATGCACGAGGAGGTGCGCAGCAATGCCCGTATCCGTCGCGTTGCAGATTTTGTCGGCGAGCGCATGGGCGAGATTCTGCGCAAAGCCTGATGGCGTCCCGATGTTGCCAATGTAGCAACTTGCGAATGAAATTAAGGTGCTGAAAAGGCGCTTTATTTTCGCGAAAATGCCGCTATGGCTCGATGAAAATATAATAGGGGACATACGAAAATGGACGCAAAAGTGTTTCTGGACCGCCGTGGGGTCTGGGCTTTCGGCGTTGGCTGCGTGGCCGTGACGGCCGGCGTGCTGCTGCACCTGCCCATGTTCTGGATGGGTCGGGAGATGGGTTTCCGCATGGCCGGCATGGCCATGGATCCCGGCATGATGTTCGGCATGTTCCTGATTGTCGCCGGCATTGCCATCGCCGCCTACGGACTTCTGCCCGTCGCCGTGGGGAAACAGGTTCAGGCGGCCTCGCGCATCTCCGTCCACGCCCCCGAGGACGCGCCCTTGGGCGCAGCGCACTGGGGCCTGATGGCCGTCCTGGTCGTCGCCCTGATCATCGACGTCATGAAGCCGGCGGCGCTCGGCTTCGTCATGCCCGGCATGGTGAAGGAGTATGGCGTGCCCAAGGCGCAAGCCGCGCTGGTGCCATTCTTCGCCCTGATCGGCACGGTCACCGGTTCCATCCTCTGGGGCATCATCGCCGATATCTATGGCCGCAAGGCATCGATCCTGCTGTCGGCCGTCGTCTTCGTCGGCACCTCCATCTGCGGCGCCATGCCCTCCCTGCAATGGAATATCGCCATGTGCTTCCTGATGGGCGCCGGCGCCGGCGGCATGTTGCCGGTGACCTACGCCCTGCTGGCCGAAACCATGCCGTCGAAGCACCGCGGCTGGGCCCTGGTCCTGGTCGGCGGGCTGGGCGCTGTCGGCGGTTACTTCGCCGCGTCCGGCTTTTCCGCCCTGCTGGTGCCGACCTATTCGTGGCGCATTCTGTGGCTGCTCAACCTGCCGACCGGCCTCCTGCTGATCCTGATGGGCGGGCTGATCCCGGAATCGGCCAAGTTCCTGCTGTCGCGCGGCCGCCTCGACGAAGCCTACAAGATGATGGCGCGCTTTGGCACGCGCAGCAAAACCCTGGCAGAGGGCGAGGAAGATACCGACGATACCTTTGCCCATCATCACGGCAAGCGCGACGGCACGGAGCCGAAACTGTGGACGCCCGGCCTGATCGGCAAGACGGCGGCCCTGAGCATCGCCGCCATATCCTGGGGCCTGATCAATTTCGGCCTGCTGCTGTGGCTGCCCAATGCCCTGGTCGAGCAAGGCTATAATATGGGCACCTCATCGAAGCTGCTGGCGGAATCGGCCCTGATCGCCTTTCCGACCGTCTTTTTGTGTGCCCTGATGTACAGCCGCTGGAGCACCAAGTGGTCGCTGGCCACCCTGATCGGCGTCACGCTGGCGGGCCTCATCTGGGTCCTGCTTCTGGAGACACGTATCGGCGGCAGTCCCGTCTTTCCGGTCGCCCTGCTGATCATCGGCTCGAACGGCGTCCTCGCCATCCTGCTGCCCTATGCTTCGGAATGCTATCCGCTGAAAGTGCGGGGTCGCGCCACCGGCTGGGTGGCGGCCTGCACCAAGGGTGGCGGCGTGCTGGCGCAGTCGCTCAGCATCACGGCCCTCGTCCCGCCGCTCGGTATCGCTGCCCTGATGATCATGGCGCCGATCGCCGTGGCCCTGGTCCTGATCGTCCGCTTCGGCACCGAGACCCGCGGCCTCGACCTGCGCGAACTCGAAAAGCGCCAGGACTAAAACGCGCGAAGCGCTACCCTGATAATCATTGAGGCTCAACGATCATCTGGGGCTCGGATCAATCTGCGAAAATCTGCGTTAATCTGCGGATCATATCTTTTTGCGCACATGTCAGCGCGTGAGAAAAAATAGTTATATAGATCCGCAGATTAACGCAGATTTTCGGTAACTCCCAAGTGGGTATTCGGTGAGTCTTGTCGGTCACACCTTTTCAGATAAGTCGCCTGTGTAGCGGATATGGATTGCGGGCTTTGGCTTGATATGAGTCAAGGTTTGGATGGATATGTCTCCCGCCTTGGAAGCTCTTCTGTCCAGCCTTCAGCGGGATATAGCTGAACTGCGTGCCGAGAATGCTGCCTTGAAGCAGGAGGTAGCTGACCTCAAGCGTCAGTTGGGTAAGGACAGTACCAATAGCAGTAAACCGCCTTCGAGCGATGGGCTGGGCAGGAAGCCGCGGATATCAGGCAGTCTTCGTGGCAAGTCCGGCAAGGCGAGTGGCGGGCAGTTTGGCCATAAGGGTGATACGCTGCGCACTGTAGCGGAACCCGATCATATTGCGCGCCACGAGGCCTTCCATTGTGTGCACTGCCGGGCGCAGTTGTCTTCGTGGATGCAGGCCCATGTCGAGCGCCGGCAGGTGTTCGATATGCCGCTCCCACGTGTGGAAGTCACCGAACACCAGGCCTGTGTTTATGTTTGTGGTGGCTGCCGTGGTGTGACCAAGGCCAGCTTTCCCGATGGTGTCATAGGTCATGTTCAATATGGTCCCCGGCTTCGGGCGGCGGCCGTATATCTCAACGCGCAGCAATTGGTCCCGGAAGACCGCGTAAGCGACATCATGAAGGATCTGTTTGGCGCTTCGCTTTTGTGCCCGGCCAGCATTGTTGCCTGGGGTGAGAAGAAAGCTTGTGACCTGAAGGGGCTGGCAGAGGATATAGCGGCTCTGGTGGCGCAGGCGCCTGTACGTAACCTCGATGAGACGGGCTTTCGTATCGCAGGCCTCACGCAATGGCTACATACTGCGTCCACACCGTGCCTGACGCATTATCGTGTTTCCGGTAGACGTGGTGAAGTCCCAACAAACCTGAAGGGTGGCGTTATCGTCCACGATCACTTCAGTCCCTACTTCAAGATCCCTAACGTTCTCCACGCGCTGTGCAATGCCCACCACCTGCGTGAACTCAAAGCATTGATCCAGATCGACAAGGAGCTATGGGCTCAGAACATGTCCAACTTGCTGGCATGGGCTTCCAAAGCTGTTCGAAGGGCGGCCTCTCAAGGGGAAAAAAGCCTCGATGCATCAACTCTCAAAAGCTTCGATCAGCGCTATGAAGCGCTTGTCGACGAAGGCATTGCCCTGCACACAATCTTACCACCTATGGAGCGACCGCCCGCTTTACGAGGTAGGCAGGCGAAAAGGGATGGACATAACCTCGCGATACGACTGCGTGACTTCAAGGCCGATGTCCTGCGCTTCCTGTATGACTTCGATGTCCCCTTCACAAACAATCTTGCCGAACAAGACATCCGCATGATGAAGGTAAGAATGAAAATATCCGGTAGCTTCAGAACCATGCAAGGGGCTCAAACCTTCGCAACCCTGAGAACCGTTATATCTACCGCACGCAAACAAGGCTGGGGAATGCTCGAAACCCTGTCCAAGCCAACCCAAGACCTCCAAGCCGCTTTGAAGGCATAACCCCCACTTGGGAGTTACGATTTTCGCAGATTATTTTCGTGTGTGCATCGCCTGACGAGGCTCGATGACCTTAATAGCGCTTCGCGCCAACACGCCTAGTCGATGCGGCGCTTGCCGACAAACAGCAGGGCGAAGGTGCGGACGAAGTCGTAATAGTCGCGCCCCAGGTCGATGATGAACCAGTATCCCTGGCGGTAGGGCGTATCGACGCCGATCTCCAGGGTCTGGTCGGCCTCGCCCTTCCAGGTGCCGAACAGGTGGTCCCAGATCGGCGCCATCGAGAAGTGGCCGACGCCGTTCAGGCGATAATCGAGGATATGGTGCAGGCGGTGATGGTTGGGCGACTGGATGACCCAGCGGCCGAACCAGCCCCAGTTGGAATCGATGCCGGAATGGATCAGCAGGCCGATCGTGGTGACCACGAGGTTGACCGTGACCATGACCGAGACCGGGGCGCCGAGGATGGCCATTGGCGCATTGATGATAAAGACGCCCAGGAAGGCCGCCGGGTGCGACCGCAGCGAGGTGATGACCGAAAAGTCGCGCGTCGAGTGGTGGTAACGATGCAGCGGCCAGAAGAAATAGGTGTGGTCGAAGCGGTGCGTCCAGTAGTCGAAGAAGGTGTAGAGCCAGAAATAACCGAAGATCTGTACCGCTTCCGGCAAGGCACCAAGCCCGATCTGGAAGCCGAGCAGGTGGCTGAGCTGGTCGTGGATCCAGACGCCAAAGCCTGCCGACAAGCCGAAGGTCATCACGACGCCGATGGCGCGCATGATCGGGGTCGTGCCGGCGGCCAGGACGGCCAGGTCCATGCGGATACTGTCGTTGCGCTCGAAAACAATACGGCGGATCGAACTCTTCTGCCAGCCGACCAGGACGGCCTCCAGGTAGAGGACGAACGGGATCATGGCCAGCAGCAGGATGGCGTTATCGCGCACCTTGCGCTGGACATCGTGCATGGTGACCGACCGCCCCAGCGCCTTGAGGGTGAGTTCGTCCGGCATCAGGTGTTCGACGACACCCCACAGGGCGAACAAACCCCACAGGTAAAGCCCGAAACAGAGAATGGCGACCGCACGCAGGGCCAGCACGGTGCGCGGCGACAGTTTGGGTGTCTCGGCGGCGGGCGTAACGGCGGGTTGCGCGGCGGTATCGGGCATGGAGGTCGTGCTTTTCTGGCGTGTCTGGTCGGGGCTTCGCCCGTTATTCGCCTGCAACCCTAGCAGAGTTCGGTTAAAATCGTTTTGCAGAACGGGGTTAACGGGCCCGCCCCAGGGTCTCTGGACACCGTTCGCACCTGCGGCACGACGCCACGCTTTCCGCTTGCCAAGCCCGGCGGTTTGCCGCGACAATAGGCGGCTACAGAAAGGCCTTCCCCATGCCCGATACCGCCGCGGTCTCCGCCCTCGATACCTTTGTCTCGGCCCTGCCCAAGGCCGAGTTGCACCTGCATATCGAAGGCTCGCTCGAACCCGAGCTGATGTTCGCCCTGGCGCAGCGCAACAAGGTGGCCCTGCCCTTCGCCTCGATCGAGGATGTGCGCGCGGCCTATGCCTTTTCCAACCTGCAGGACTTCCTCGACATCTATTACCAGGGCGCCAATGTCCTGCGCGAGGAAGAGGACTTCTACGACCTGGCCATGGCCTATTTCCGCCGCGCCGCCGCCGATCATGTCCGCCACGCCGAGATCTTCTTCGACCCGCAGACCCATACAGATCGCCATGTGCCGTACGATGTCGTCATCAAGGGCCTGCTGCGCGCCCGCAAGGACGCCGAAGGTTTAGGCCTGTCGGTATCGATCATCCATTCCTTCCTGCGCCATCTGTCGGAAGACGCAGCCTTCGAGAGCCTGAAGATGGCCGAGCCATATCTCGGCGATATCCTCGGCGTCGGCCTCGACTCGTCCGAGATCGGCCACCCGCCGTCGAAGTTCCGTCATGTCTTTGCCCGCGCCCGCCAGATGGGACTGAAATTGACCGCCCATGCCGGTGAGGAAGGCCCGCCGGAATATGTTTATGAAGCGCTCGATATCCTGAAGATCGACCGTATCGACCACGGCAACCGTTCGCTGGAAGATCCGACCCTGGTGGAGCGTATCGTGCGCGACGG
This sequence comes from Asticcacaulis sp., assembly GCA_965246725.1. Classification (GTDB taxonomy): domain Bacteria; phylum Pseudomonadota; class Alphaproteobacteria; order Caulobacterales; family Caulobacteraceae; genus Asticcacaulis. The sequence continues at coordinate 567,470 of CBDFFG010000007.1, read as the reverse complement.
CCTGACCCTGACCGTCTGCCCGTTGTCGAATCACAAGCTGTGCGTCGTCGAGGACCTGAGCACGCACCCGATCCCGCGCATGCTGCAACTGGGGCTGAAGGCAACGATCAACTCCGACGACCCGGCCTATTTCGGCGGCTATGTGAACGACAATTTCAAGGCCCTGACCCGGATCGGCCTGATCGGCCGCGACGATTGCCTGACCCTGGCGCGCAACAGCATTACCGGCGCCTTTGCCGACAATGCGCGCAAGGCGGAATTACTGGCTGAGATCGAAGCGTACGCGGCCGCGCACTGACGCCTGCTTTCCGCGCCCGTGGGGATCGGCCGGCGGCGGCGCTTTTGCCCGGGCCGGCTTTCCCCCGCGCAGGCGCCAGTCGAGCCACACCCCGAACAGGGCGCTCAGTCCCACCACGACCGTGCCGCCGATCAGCATGGCCGTGGCCAGCAACAGGTTCTGCAACGAAAACAGGCCGTGCAGGCGTACGCCCAATATGGCGGCGCTGGCGATGAAGGCCAGTATAGCCTTGGGCACATAGCCGCGCTGCTTCGTCTTGTCCGCCGCCGCCAGGCAGGCGAAGATCGAGGTGAAGATATAGAAGCTCCAGAAGTAGAAATGGACGCCGACGACATAGGCGGCCGCTTCATAGGTACGCAGGACGTAGCGGAAATAGGAATTGCCCATGAAGGCATGGGTCATGTAGCCGGCTTCGTCGACGGATCCGGCGAACTGCTCGCGGATGCCGGCGCCGAAGCTGCCGAAATCGTTATAGCTGCCTGGGTCGGTCGGCAGGGCGAATTTGACGGCAACCAGCAGGATAACGAACAGCTGCCATTCCACCAGCTTTTCCACGATCCATGTCAGGAAGCGTCTAAATGTCATAGCGATAATGCCCCAGCAGAGGATAACGCAGCAGGTCGTCATCCTGGCGCGTACCGAATCCTGCGTTTTGAATAACCATCAACCGCCCGGATATCGGCGAAATCATGTCGCTGACTATGGCGATGTGCGTGCCGCCGCCGGGGCTGTTGGTCAGGATATCGCCCGGACGCCAGGCGGACGGGTCGCGGGTCAGCTCCAGTTGGTGGCCGAAGCGCGCGAAAAAGACCATCAGGTTGGGAACGCGGCGATGGTCGATATTGGCGTCCGGCGCCTTTGCGCCCCAGCGATGAGGATAGTGGTCGAAGTTTGCCACCATATCCTCGTGGACCTTCTGTTGCAGGTCTATACCGATGCTGCGGTAGGCGCGGATGACGACGTCGGCGCAGACACCGCGGCTCAGGGGGACGTCGCCATTGGGGTAATCGATCTTCGTGTATTTGCTGTCGTACAGGACGAAGGCTTCGGTCTGGTGGTGCGCGGCGGCCAGCAGTTGCGCAGCCCTGCCCTCGGTCGCGACCCGTCTGGACGCGCAGCCCGCCAATCCCAATGCCGGTAACGCGGCCAGAAACAGGCGGCGATCCATAGGCCTCATAACCCCCGAAATGTCCCCAAGATAAACTGGCCTATCACAGCCTGTAATCGCCGGCGCTACACATTGTGTTTATCGGAAACTTCGTTCAGCTCAATCGCCGCATGGCTCCTACAGAAGCGTGCTAACGCTTCGCTCTTTGAGCACAAGCCATAGAAGCGTGCTAACGCTTCGCTCTTTGAGCACAAGCCATAGAAGCGTGCTAACGCTTCGCTCTTTGAGCACAAGCCATAGAAGCGTGCTAACGGTTCGCTCTTTGAGCACAAAGCCGGCGGCGTGCAGTCGCACGCTGCCGGCGGCCGATATGGCCGTCGGTATTACAAAACAAAACGGCCGCCCATGAAACCATGGCCGACCGCTGATATTGTCTGGTTTTGGACCGGCAACCTATTTGGTCGCGCGCTCCATGCCCTTGCCGACGGAAGTAATGTCCTGGCCGACACCCTGAATGGTGTGGCAGGCGGCAAGCAAGGGAAGAAGGGCGATCATCGACAGGACCACGATGCGTTTCATGAAATGTGTTCTCCTCTCACTGAGAACGCCTTTCATAACACGCTTTTGCGGCTTGCCAAGATCGCCCCGCTTGTAGCGCGGCGCAGATTAGTGCGCCGCTGCGTCGCTGACGCCGTGGCCAACGGCGCTGATGTCCTTGCCGGCACCCTGGACGGTGTGGCAGGCGGCGATGGCCGGGAGCAGAGCGATAAGCGAGATGATAACGAGGCGTTTCATAGCGTAATTTCCTTCAGGTGCCTTAACGACATCGTGATGTTTGGCGTGAGGCCGATAGGAATGCGATGATGTTCACTAGTGAACAAATAAAGGCGGTGAAAGCGTCCCGCACTGCAGTCATTGGCTATTGTCCCTGCAGGAAGATATTGCAGGTCAGGCGGCCCTGGACGGGATCGGCAGAAAAGGCGAAATCGTCGGGGATACCGCCGGAATGCAGCAGGGATCCCCGATAGACCAGCAGCCGGTTGAAGCGGGCTTCGAAGCTGGCGATACGTTCGAATTCGGACGTGGACTCGCTGAAATAGTGCATGGGCGGCTCTGCGATCACCTCGCGCTGGCGGGCGGCGTGATAGGCGTCTGCCCGATTGGGACCTATGCGTTCATAACCGGTGGCTGTATGGCGGTAAAAGTTGGTGGCGCCTTGCGTTACCGGACTGAGGAACAGCAGAACCGCGAGGAAATCGGGATCGACGTGGTCGTAGTGCGGCAGGCGTTGCAGAGGCGTCAACTCGGCAGGCCGCTTCGTCACCAGGCAGAAGCTGGACTCGGTCGGCATGAAGGATTTGATGCCGAAGACCTCGCCTATGGTCGGCGCGACAGTGTGCAGGATATCGGCAATGGCGTCGTCGGTGGCCCAGTCGTTCGGGGTGATGACGCGGCGCAGGCCCGGGTAGTAGTTGTCCTTTTCTGTGATGAACGGCGCCAGGGTTATGGCCTGGTCGATCAGGGTTTGCGGATGGGTGAGCAGGTCGTCGATGACAACGACAGAGTTATGTTCGTTACCGATGGAATGGACGGTGGTAGGCATGGGGTTTTGTACCGCAAACCCTGACAAACGCCAATTGCACACAAACTAATAGAACTCCCCCTTTCGAAGCTAGGGTATGCACACATCTCTGGCGACGGGGTCTCTCGGGTGAGTGGCTAAGAGTTTCTTATACCTCCCCACTACGTGGGGAGGGGGACCGCACGAAGCGCGCCGCTCCGGTTAAGTCATTTAAATACCTAAGTTTATTTCGCGCTAGATGCGGTGGTGGGGGCCTTCGGGGCCGAGCACGTGACGTGTTGGAAACGCGTAACTTCGGCAGGTATCGCGCTTAATCCCCCCAAGAAAGGCCCCCACCACCCCATTTCGCCGAGCCCGGATAGAGTTGTGCATCACGTCACAGCCTGAGCATGGCTCGGCTCATGCGGTCCCCCGCCCCGCGTAGCGGGGCGGTTTAAGGAAAGTCGATCTCGTCATCTAAGATGTGTGAATCACCTAGCCTTTCGAAGGGGGACTTCTGTTCGCTGCTCCCCAACCAAATCACACTGGCAACCTGACGCGCCCGGCGCTATGACGTCGCATGTCTCTTACCATTGCCATTATCGGTGCGGGCCCGGCGGGCCTGATGGCCGCAGAAGTCCTGGCCAAGGCCGGGGCAAAGGTCGATATCTATGACCGCATGCCGTCGGTGGCGCGAAAGTTCCTGATGGCCGGACGCGGCGGGCTCAACCTGACCCATTCCGAACCGCAGGAGCGTTTCGTTACCCGCTACGGCAAGCGGGCACAGGCCCTGCGCCCCGCGCTCGATGCTTTCCCGCCAAAGGCCCTGCGTGACTGGGCCGACGGCCTCGGCGCCGACACTTTTGTCGGCACCAGCGGCCGCATCTTTCCCCGCGCCATGAAGGCCTCGCCCCTGTTGCGCGCCTGGCTGAAGCGGCTGGATGACCTGAAGGTGCGTATCCATACCCGCCACGACTGGTGCGGTTTCGACGGCGATGCCCTGCGGTTCAACGACGATATCCGCATCACAGCCGATGTCACCCTCCTGGCGCTGGGCGGAGCCAGCTGGCCGCGCCTGGGCGGCGACGGCGGCTGGGCAGACATCCTGAAACAGCGCGGCGTCGAGCTTGCCCCATTCCAGCCGGCCAATGTCGGCTTCCACGCCGCCTGGAGCCCGCGCCTGGTGGAACTCGCCGGCACGCCGCTGAAGAATATCGCCCTGACCTTTGCCGGCCGCACGGTCAAGGGCGAGATCATGCTGACGCGCGACGGCATCGAAGGCGGCGTCGTCTACGCCCTGTCGGCAGCTTTACGCGACGCCATAGACCGCGACGGCCACGCCGGCCTGTCGATCGACCTGCGGCCCGACATGACGGCCGGCCAGGTGATTTCCAAGTTCGGCCGCGCCTCGCCCAAGGACAGCCTCAGCAACCGCCTGCGCAAAAGCCTCAACCTGACACCTGCCGCCATCGCCCTGGTGCACGAGACGAAGACAACGGACTTCAAGGCCGTACCTGTGCGCCTGACCGGAGCGCAGGGGTTGGAACGCGCCATCTCATCGGCCGGCGGGGTGCGCTTCGACGCGATAACACCAGAGTTTGAATTGAAGGCTATCCCCACCGTCTATACGGTCGGAGAGATGCTCGACTGGGAGGCACCGACCGGCGGCTATCTGTTGCAGGCGACCTTTGCCAGCGCCGTCCTTGCGGCACGGGCCATTATCGCCCGCTACGCGACACGCCTGACATGAAAGCGTGGCAATTCGACCCGAATTTCCACCTATCTTTTGTGCCTGCCCAGTAGTATCAGCCGATACAAAATCCCCTCCTGAACCGGAGCCCCAATGCCAGATACCCGCCACACCGTCACCGCAGCGCCGACACCGGATTACAGCTTCGCCTGGGACAGCCTCGACAACACCAAGTACATGTCGGACGCCGCGATCTGCGCCGCCCTGCTCAAGGCCAATCCGCTCGACGACAAGCAGCGCGCCGTTGTGCGCGCCGAGGCCGAATCGCTGGTGCGGGCGACGCGCAAGGCCGCCATGCGCCAGGGTGTGGTTGAAAGTTTCCTCAAGGAATTCAGCCTCGGCACCCGTGAAGGCCTGGCCCTGATGTGCCTGGCCGAAGCCCTGCTGCGCACGCCCGACGAGGCGACACGCGACCAGTTGATCGCCGAGAAGATCGCCCCGGCCGACTGGGCCTCGCACCTGGGGCATTCCGACAACTGGTTCGTCAATGCCTCGACCTGGGGCCTGATGCTGACCGGCAAGATCATCGACGTCGAGGACACGGCGAAGAAGGACCTGCGCGGCTACCTGACCGGCCTGACCCAGCGCGTCGGCGAACCGGTTATCCGCGCCGCCGTCGCCCAGGCCATCCGCATCATGGGCGAGCAGTTCGTGCTTGGCCGCAACATGCCGGAAGCCCTGAAGCGCGCGAAGAAGGAAGGCTATCTCTGCTCGTTCGACATGCTGGGCGAAGGCGCCCGCACCGAGGCCGACGCCGTCCGCTACGCCCAGTCCTATTCCGACGCCATCACGGCCCTGGCGAAGGTAACCACCGGCGGCCCCGAAGGCGACCACGGCATCTCGGTCAAGCTGTCGGCGTTGTATCCGCGCTATGAGGCTGTCAAGACCGACGAGGTCTTCGAACATCTCTATCCGCGCATCAAGGCCCTGGCCATCCAGGCCGCCAAGGCCAATATCAACTTCACGCTCGACGCAGAGGAAACCGACCGTCTGGCGCTCAGCCTCAAGCTGCTCGACAAGCTGTGCTACGAGCCCGAGCTCGGCGACTGGAAGGGGCTCGGCCTCGCCGTCCAGGCCTACCAGAAGCGCTGCCCTGACGTCATCGCCGCCCTGCATGTGCTGGCCGAAAAGAGCGGACGCCGCCTGATGGTCCGCCTGGTCAAGGGCGCCTACTGGGACACCGAGATCAAGCGCGCCCAGGTCATGGGCCGCGAGGACTATCCCGTCCATACCACCAAGGCGGCGACCGACCTCAGCTACCTGGTCTGCGCCAAGGCGCTGATCGACGCCGCCCCCTTCATCTATTCGCAGTTCGCCACCCATAACGCCCATTCGCTGGCAGCCGTGCGCCGCATGGCCAATGACAAGGGCGTCAAGGTCGAGTTCCAGCGCCTGCACGGCATGGGCGAACAGCTCTATGCCCAGGCCGCCGAACAGTTCGAAGCCTTCCCGTTGCGCGCCTATGCGCCGGTCGGCGGTCACGAAGACCTGCTGCCCTACCTGGTGCGCCGCCTGCTGGAAAACGGCGCCAACTCGTCCTTCGTCAACGCCCTGCTCGACGAAAAGATCGAGCCCAAGGACGTCATCTCCGATCCGTTCGAGAAGGTCACGGCGCATCCCTACCGCCACGCCCGCCTGCCCCTGCCGCGCGACATGTACGGCGACCGCCTCAACAGCTTCGGCCCCGACGTCTCGATCGCCGCCGTACGCGCCCGTCTCGAAGAGGCAGTGACCTCGCTCGACGGCCACCCGCGCGACGCCTCGGCCCTGATCGCCGGCAAGCCGCACTCGACCTATTCCGCCCATGCCTTTGCGCCGGCCGACCTGACGCGTATCGTCGGCGAGGTCCACGATGCCGACCCGGCCATGATCGCTGAGGCCTTCGATCGCGCGAGTGCCGCCCAGCCGGCCTGGAACGATCTCGGCGGCGCCGGCCGCGCAAAAGTGCTGGAGGCCATGGCCGCCGCGCTGGAGGAACGTCACGACAAGCTGTGCGCCGTCCTGGTGCGCGAGGCCGGCAAGACCTGGAACGACGCCATTGCCGAGGTGCGCGAAGCGGCAGACTTTTGTCGCTACTATGCCAAGCTGGCGCGCGAGCAGTTCAGTGCACCGATCGCGCTGACCGGCCCGGTCGGTGAGCGCAACTCCCACACCCTGCACGGCCGCGGCGTCTTCGTCTGCATCAGCCCGTGGAACTTCCCGCTGGCCATCTTCACCGGCCAGATCGCCGCGGCCCTGGCCGCCGGCAATGCCGTCCTGGCCAAGCCGGCCGAGCAGACGCCGCTGATCGCCTACAAGGCGGTCAAGCTATTCTATGGCGCCGGCCTGCACCCCGACCTGCTGGCGCTTTTGCCCGGCCTCGGCCAAACGGTCGGCGCCGCCCTGGTCGCCCATCCCGGTATCGCCGGCGTCGCCTTTACCGGCGGCACCGACACGGCGCGCATGATCAACCTGACCCTGGCGCAGAAGGACGGCCCGATCGTGCCGTTTATCGCCGAGACCGGCGGTCTCAACGGCATGTTCGTCGACACCACGGCCCTCAAGGAACAGGTGGTCGATGATGTGGTTGTCTCCGCCTTCGGTTCGGCCGGCCAGCGCTGTTCTGCCCTGCGCCTGTTGTTCGTGCCCAACGAGGTCGCCGATTCCTATATCGAGACCCTGAAGGGTGCGATGGATAAGCTGGTCATCGGCGATCCGGCGAACTTCGACGTCGATACCGGCCCGGTCATCGACCAGGATGCGCAAGGCCTGCTCGAGGCCCATCTCGAAAAGCTGCAGGCGCAGGGCAAGGTCCTGCACCGCACGCCGCTGCCCGAGGGTTTGAACGGCCACTTCTTTGCCCCGACCCTGGCCGAGATCTCCGGTCCGCAGGAGCTGGAACGCGAGGTCTTTGGCCCCATCCTGCATATCGTTCGTTACGATTCGCAGAAGCCGGAGGAGACGCTGAAGGCCCTGGCGCAGCGCGGCTATGGCCTGACGCTTGGCGTGCATTCGCGTCTCGAGGCCTTTGCCGAGACCGTCATGCATGCGGTTCCCGCCGGCAACGTCTATGTCAACCGCACCGTCACCGGGGCTGTTGTCGGCGTCCAGCCCTTCGGCGGCGAAGGCCTGTCCGGCACGGGACCCAAGGCCGGTGGCCCGCTGGCCCTGACGCGCTTTGCCTCCGAGCGCGCCGTGTCGATCAATATCACCGCCCAGGGCGGCGATCCAGATCTGCTGAACCTGTGACATCGGCGGTAAGGACACAGAACCTGCTGTTTATCTGCTCGGCCAACAGGCTGCGGTCCCCGACGGCCGAGCAGGTATTTTCGCAATATCCAAACATCGAGGCGCGGTCGGCCGGACTGAATAATGATGCCGTCGACCCGCTGACGCCCGAACATTTCGAAGACGTCCATATCGTCTTCGTCATGGAAAAGGCGCACCGCAACAAGCTCAGCAAACGCTTCAAGCCGCAGCTGAAAACGGCCCGGGTCATCTGTCTCGACATTCCGGACGAATTCGAGTTCATGCAGCCGGAACTGGTGACCATCCTGAAAACACGGGTAACGCCATATCTGCGGTGACGACCGCCCGCTTCCTCTCGTCGCCCGCCGGGAAAGGAAAGGTCGAGTAACATCCCCGTCATAACAAAGTGCCACACTCGGTTAGGCCTTCTGATGCCAGTGGCCATTATTTCTGATATGACGGCAGCGGAATCCTGCGCTAGACAGCATACTACACTGATCCTGTCTGCTTTATGGCAGGTCGAAGGGGCAAAAGCCCTGGGATCAGGACCAACCGGTAGCGTTCCCGCCAGTACTGCTTATCCAGTATTCCTCATCAGGCCATTTCATGACCTCATCCGCACCTGTGCGCGTCACGACACCAGAAGGTTTCAAGCCGCCGCGCACCGACCTGCACAGCACGCGCGTGCTGCCGGGTTTCAAGTCGTCGCTGACCCTGACCATTACCTATCTGTCGCTGATCGTCCTTATTCCGCTGGCCGCCCTGGTGGCACGGCCGTGGGAACACGGTCTTGACGGCTTCCTGTTCACCCTGACCGATTCCCGCGTCCTGGCTTCGCTGCGCCTGACTTTCGGGGTTGCCGCTGCCGCGGCTCTGCTCAACCTGTTTGTCGGCCTGACCATCGCCTGGGTGCTGACACGGTACGCCTTTCCGGGCAAGCGCCTGCTCGACGCCTTTGTCGACCTGCCCTTCGCCCTGCCGACCGCCGTCGCCGGCGTCGCCCTGTGCAGCCTCTATGCCCCCAATGGCTGGATCGGCGCGCTGCTGACCCCGCTCGGTATCAAGGTCGCCTACACGCCGCTCGGCATCTTCGTCGCCCTGGTCTTCGTCGGCCTGCCCTTCGTGGTGCGCAGCGTCCAGCCTGTCCTGGCCGAGTTCGATGCCGAGGTCGAGGAAGCCGCCCTGACGCTGGGCGCCTCGCCCATCCAGACCGCCATTCGCGTCATCCTGCCCAGCCTCGCCCCGGCCCTGCTGTCCGGCTTCTCGCTCGCCCTGGCGCGCGCCGTCGGCGAATATGGCTCGGTCATCTTCATCGCCGGCAACATGCCCTACGTGTCGGAAATCACCCCGCTGCTGATCGTCATCAAGCTGCAGGAATTCGACTATGCCGGCGCGGCCTCGGTCGCCCTGATCATGCTGCTGCTGTCGGCGGTCGTCCTGGTCGTCATGAACATCCTGCAACTGTGGCTTGGCCGCCAGGGAGGCCGGTCATGAGATCGCGCCCCGCCGAAACCCCGAAGACCGTCGCTGGCGTCGGCCTGACCTTGGGCGCCGTCGCCTGGATGGGCCTGATCATCGTCCTGCCCCTGGCCGTCGTCCTGTTCGAAGCCCTCAAGGGCGGGCTTTCGCCCTATCTGACGGCGCTCGAAGATCCCGACACCATCTCCGCCATCCAGCTGACCCTGCTGGTCGCCGCCATCGCCGTCCCGTTCAACGCCGTCTTCGGCATTGCCTCGGCCTGGTGCATCACGCGCTTCGAATTCCGCGGCAAGGGCCTGCTGCTGACCATCCTCGACCTGCCCTTCACCATTTCGCCGGTCATTTCGGGCCTGGTGTGGATCCTGCTGTTCGGCACGCAGGGCTGGTTCGGCGGCTGGCTGCGCGACCACGACATCAAGATCGTCTTCGCCCTGCCCGGCCTGGTCCTGGCCACCATCCTGGTCACCCTGCCCTTCGTGGCGCGCGAACTCATCCCGCTGATGAACGACCAGGGCACCGACGAGGAAGTCGCCGCCGTGACGCTCGGCGCCCGCGGCTGGGACGTCTTCTTCCGCGTCACCCTGCCCAATATCAAATGGGCGCTGCTGTATGGCGTCCTGCTGTGCACCGCCCGCGCCATGGGCGAGTTCGGCGCCGTGTCGGTCGTCTCGGGCCATATCCGCGGCCTGACCAATACCCTGCCGCTGCAGATCGAAATTCTCTACAACCAGTACGAATCGATCGCCGCCTTCGCCTGCGCCTCGATCCTGGCGGGCCTGGCCATCATCACCCTGATCCTGAAAACCCTTTTGGAGTGGCGCTTTGCCGGTGAGCTGGCCGCCCACCGCAGGCACTGAATCTTATGTCACTCATCGTCAACGACATCACCAAACGTTTCACCAATTTCGCCGCGCTCGACAGCGTCTCGTTCGAAGCCAAGCCGCGCGAATTCATCGCCCTGCTCGGGCCGTCGGGCTCTGGCAAGACCACCCTGCTGCGTCTGCTGGCCGGGCTCGACCAGCCCGATTCCGGCGCCATCAGTTTCGAAGGCGAAGACTTCCTCAAGCTCAATGCCCGCGACCGCCGCATCGGCATGGTCTTCCAGTCCTACGCCCTGTTTCGCCATATGACCGTGGCGCAGAACATCGCCTTCGGCCTCGAAGTCCGTCCCGCATCGGAACGTCCGTCCAAGGCCGAGATCAAGGAAAAGGTCGACAGCCTGCTCAAGCTGGTCCAACTCGAAGCCTTCGGCAAGCGCTATCCCAGCCAGCTGTCCGGCGGCCAGCGCCAGCGCGTCGCCCTTGCCCGCGCCCTGGCCATCTCGCCGCGCCTGCTCTTGCTCGATGAACCTTTCGGCGCCCTCGACGCCCTGGTGCGCAAGGATCTGCGCCGCTGGCTGCGCCGTATCCACGACGAAACCGGCGTCACCACCGTCTTCGTTACCCACGACCAGGAAGAGGCGCTCGACCTCGCCGACCGCGTCGTCGTCCTCAAGCAGGGCCAGATCGAACAGATCGGCGAGCCGCTCGAACTCTATCGTCAGCCGAAGACCGCCTTCGTCTTCGACTTCCTCGGCCACGCCAACCAGGCGCAGGGCGCCTTGTCCGGCGGCCAGGTGCAGTTCGACGGCTTCAGCGTCCCGGCCGTGACCACCCTGCCCGACGGTTCGGTGACGGCGCGTTTCCGCCCGTTCGACAGCCATGTCGAACGCACGGGCCCGGGCTTTGCCGGCACCGTCCTGTCGGTCCTGCCGGCTGGCGCCAATCTGCGCCTCGAGGTCAGGCTGGCCGATGGCACGGTCTACGAGACCCAGCATGCCCACGATTCCGACGCCAGCGCCTTGCGCGTCGGCGATGCGGTCTTTGTCCGTCCGACCAAGGCTTACGTTTTCGCATAACGAGAATTTTCGACCTTATGTGCCTAACCGGGTCGTGGTAATTTGCCACCATGATCCACAGATGGCCATTACTTGGTATCGCATATATCGGCCTGTTCGCCTCGGCGGCGACGGCTGAGCCGATCCGTCTGCGCGCCGGGACCGTCATCTATACGGTCGATCCGGCGACCCTGAAGATCGATGCCACACCCGATGGCCAGGATACGGTCCCGGTCATGCCGCCCCTGCATGCCGCGGATGGCTCGGCGCCGACACATATCGGCAATACGTGGCGCTGGCGCGATGCCGAGGGACGCGATCTTGTCCTGTCGCCGGAGGGCGAAGCCCTGCATCTGACCCTTTCGGCGGCCCCTTCAACCCGGTTGGCGTGGTCCCTGCCGGCGCAAAAGACCGGAACTTGGCTGATCCCAGACGGCGAAGGCATGGCCTATCCGGTCGATGACCCGTTTTGGCGATCAGCCTATGGCGATGGCGATTGCCTGGGCGGCACGACCCTGTTGTCGTTTCCGGCCTGGAGCTATCTGACGGGAAAATCCGCGATCACCTATGCCCTGGGTGACGGCCTGCAATCGGAACTCTGCCTGCGCGACACGGACGGACTACAGGCGCAGCTGACCCATGATTTCAGCCAGGGCGCCACCACGCTCGACCTGCTGTTCGCCATCCGGCCGGCCGATCCCCTGGCGCCCGCCCTCTTTTATCGCCAGGTGCTGAAGGCGCGCGGCCAGTTCAAATCCCTTGCCGACAAGGCCGTACCCAAGCTGCCGCGCCTGTTCGGCGCGCCCCAGGCCTATGTCTGGGGTGACGGCCGCGACCTGGCTTTTCTCGACGACCTCAAGGCGCTGGGCATTACACGCATACTGCTCAGTTACGACCAGGATCCGCACGCTCAGAAACACCTGGTCGGCCCTGCCTGGCTGGCCAGGGCCGACACGCTAGGCTATCTCGCCGGTCCGTACGACGCCTTCGACAACGCCCAGCCGACGGATACAGCCGATTCACCGTCGGCCATCTGGAGCGACGACCTCTATCCATCGGGATGCCTGCGCGACGCCGGCGGCAAGGTGATTTCCGGTTTTGCCAATCGCGGCTGCGAACTGTCGAGCGAGGCGGTCGCCCGCCATCCACAAGCCATCAGCCCGGCTTCGCGCTATGCTGGCCACGCTGCCGACCACGCCACCACGGTCTTTGTCGACGTCGACGCCTTCGGCGAATTCTATGCCGACTACAGCCCCGACCATCCCATGACCATGACACGCGACCGGGAGAACCGGCTGGCGCGGCTGGGCATGGGGATCACGCAATTCCACACAGTGCTGGGTTCGGAAAACGTCACCGCCTGGAGCAGCGGTGTGGCGCACTATTCGCACGGGACGGCGCAGGCCCATGTCGGAGCAGTGTGGCCGCTACAGAGCGATCGCAACCGTTTCGGCGGCTACTGGCCGACGGACAAGCCGCCCCTGTTCTTCGCACCGATCACGCTTACGCCGGATGAAGACCGCGCCCTGTTTGCGCCGGTCGACCGCCTGCCACTGTTCGAAGCGGTCTTCCATGATTCCGTCATCGCTGCCGATCGCTGGGAGTTCGGCATGATGAAGGTCGCCGGCGACGAAAGGCAACGTTTCGCCCGCTCCCTGCTCTACGGCACCCCGACTATGTGGAATTTCGACAGGAAAGAGCTGGCGCGGGTGGGATCCTGGCTAAAGGCCGCGCAGGACGATTTTCGCAGCGTCCACGGTACGGCGACGCCGGTGGCCATGACCGAATTCCGCTGGCTGACGCCCGACCATCTGGTGCAGCAGACGACTTTCGCCGATGGCCACCAGGTCGTCGCCAACTTCGGTTCCACGGCGTGGCAAGGGCTTGGAACCAACTGCGTACGTGGGTCGCGGCATGGGCACAAGCCTGTCGACCTGTGCCCGCCGGCCGATCCGGCGCCCTATAACTGAACGCGTCGAAGCCTCTCCATAATCTCGTAGAGTCTATCTTGCGTGCCTCGCCCCAATCCCGCCGCAAATTAGCAATTCTAACGCCAAGATCGAAAATAAACCAATTCAGTTTGGTTTAATCACCATTGACGCACTTGTGATTAAAACATATTAATTCAGTGTAGATTATTGGTTAGGCAGCGGGAGAGGCAACACATGCTATCCATGAAGGCCAAATACGCGTTAAAGGCGCTTATTCATATGGCTCAAAGCAATGCTCCGACGCTGCCGTCCAAGCAGATCGCGGAGGCTGAGAATATACCGCAGAAGTTTCTGGACAATATACTTCAGGAACTGCGCCAGAATGGCATCGTCGAATCGAAGCGCGGCATCTTCGGTGGATATGTCCTGGCCCGCCGGCCGGAAGATATCTTTCTCGGCGATATCATCCGCATCATCGACGGGCCGCTCGCACCCATCCGCTGCGCCAGTCTGACCGCCTATCAGAAGTGCGATGACTGCGTCGACGAAGCCGCCTGTCACCTCCGCCGCCTGATGCTCGATGTGCGCAACGCCATGTCGGCCGTGCTCGACGGGCGATGTCTTGCCGATCTCGTGACTGCACCGGACCTGCTCCGGACCGCCTAACCTTTTCGCGTTTCAGTTTTACAGCCTTTTTCGGACGAGGATCACATGAGTGTACCGTCACACGCCCCTTTACGCCCGGATTCCGGACGTAGTTCCGCGGATACTTCCGCTGCTTCCAACGGCCTGAGCGACGTCGAACGCCACATCCTGCAAAGCCTGCAGGACATCCGTTTCGGCACCCTTGAGATCGTTATCCACGACTCTCGTGTCGTCCAGGTCGAACGCAGCGAAAAGGTCCGCTTCGACACCAAGGGCAAACCGCTTTCGGACTCCCTTTCCTGATTTCCCAAAAACAAAAATAAAGTCGCCCACCGGACAGCCGGCTGCGATATGCATCACACCAGGAGCTATCCCGTGCGTATTTCCAAATCCGCGCTCAGCCTCGCTGCGCTTACCGCCGCCCTGAGCTTCGCCCCCTTCGCCTCTTCGGCCTCCGCCCAGGACACCTCGGCCCCCAATGCCGACGGCACGCCCCAAAACGGCGCACCTCTTACCATCGACCAGAAGATCGACCTGCTGCAGCAGCAGATCGACACCCTGAAGCGCCAGCACGACCTTGACGTCGAAGTGGCCACGGCCGCCGCCGCCAAGACGCCGGCCGCCACCCTCGACAAGAAGGGCCTGGGCTTTACCTCGGCCGACGGCAAGTACGGCCTGAACTTCAGCTTCCAGGCCAATGTCGACGCCCACAGCTTCGGCAATGACGGCGGCACCCTGCAGGACGAAGTCGTCGACCGCCTGCTGCGGCCGACCTTCACCGGCAAGGCCGGCGCCGCCTCCTTCCGCCTGACCGCCGAGTTGGGCGGCACGTCGTCGGCTGCCGCTTCTATCGTCGACGGCTATGTCGAATACAAGGCCTCCGACCTCCTTCAGTTCCGCGCCGGCAAGTTCAAGTCGCCGGTCGGCCTGGAACGCCTGCAGGCCGACGCCGACGTCATCTGGACCGAGCGCGGCCATTCGACCAACCTGGTTCCCAACCGTGACCTCGGCTACCAGGTCTTCGGTACCGCCCTGTCCAACACGGTCGAATACCAGGTCGGCCTGTTCGATGGTTCCACCGACGGCGTCAACCTGAACAACGACACCGACAACCACAAGGACGTCGCCTACCGCGTCTTCACAACGCCGTTCGCCGACACCGACCTGGTGTACCTGCAGGGCTTCGGCATCGGCTATGCCGGCACCGATGGCGAGCACCTGGGCAACACCACCAACACGCAACTGCCGAGCTACAAGTCGCCCGGCCAGCAGACCTTCTTCAAGTATGCCGCCAACGTCTATTCCAACGGCAAGCTGACCCGCTCCAACCCGCAGGCCTATTTCTACCTCAACAATTTCGGCCTTCTGGTCGATTACGTCACCGAAGACCAGCAGGTCCGCCTCGGCACCAATACCGCCAAGCTGACCAACAAGGCGCTCGACGTCTCGGGCTCGTGGGTCCTGACCGGTGAAAGCCTCAGCTACAAGGGCGGCGTCAAGCCGGCGCATGACTTCAAGATCGACGGCTCCGGCTGGGGTGCGCTCGAACTGACGGCCCGTTACGGCTATACCGATGTCGACGATGCGGCCTTCACCGGCGGCTTCGCCTCGATCAACTCGGCTGCTTCCAAGGCGACCTCGACCGGTGTCGGCCTGGCCTGGTACCTGTCGGAAAACCTCAAGCTGATCGCCGACTGGGACCACACCAAGTATGTCGGCGGCGCGGCAGCCGGCGCCAATCGCCTGGCGGAAGACTTCGCCTCGGGCCGCGTCCAGTTCCGTTACTGATCCGTATCCGACAGGCGCGCCGGACGTGTGCGCGCTTATCGAAAACTTACATGAAACAGGTGTAGATGGATCGGGACTGCGTAGCTTTCCGGTCCACCGACCCGACTTCGAGGATATCCCCATGAACCGTAGAATGAACCGCAGAACCCTTCTCGCCGGTGTTGCCGCAGGCCTCAGCCTCCTGGCCGCGGCCCCCACCCTGACCCTGGCGGCGCCCAAGCCCGCCCAGTTGCTCAACGTTTCCTACGACCCGACGCGCGAACTGTACGAACAGTACAATGTCGCTTTCGCCAAGTACTGGAAGGGCAAGACCGGCCAGGACGTCACGATCCGCCAGGCCCATAACGGCTCCGGCGCCTCGGCCCGCTCGGTCATCGACGGCGTCGACGCCGACGTCGTCACCCTCGCGCTTGCCGCCGACATCGATTCGATCTCGCAGAAGGCCGGCCTGCTGCCCGCCAACTGGCAATCGCGCCTGCCCAACTATTCGACCCCCTACACCTCGACCATCGTCTTCCTGGTCAAGAAGGGCAATCCGAAGGGCATCAAGGACTGGGACGACCTGATCAAGCCAGGCGTCCAGGTCATCACGCCGAACCCGAAGACCTCGGGCGGCGCGCGTTGGAACTACCTTGCCGCCTATGCCTACGGCAAGAAGAAGTGGGGCAGCGACGACAAGGCCAAGGAATACCTGAAGAACCTCTATGCCCACGTGCCGGTGCTCGACACGGGCGCCCGCGGTTCGACCGTGACCTTCGTCGAACGCGGTGTCGGTGACGTGTTGATCGCCTGGGAAAACGAAGCCTTCCTGGCCACCAACAAGCTGGGCGCCGGCAAGTTCGACATCATCGTGCCGTCGGTCTCCGTCATCGCCGAACCGCCGGTCGCGGTCGTCGACAAGGTGGCGCTGAAGAAGGGTAACCTGGCGGTCGCCAAGGAATACCTGAACTACCTCTATAGCCCCGAAGGCCAGGACATCATCGCCCAGAACTACTACCGCCCGATCGACAAGACGGTAGCGGCCAAGTATGCCAGCCGCTTCCCGAACATCCCGACCCTGGTCACCATCCGTGACTTCGGCGGCTGGACCAAGGTCCAGAAGGAACAGTTCGATTACGGCGGCGTCTTCGACCAGATCACCCGCAAGTAAAGGTCGGTCAGGCAGGCCGGTATCGGCCGCCAGACCAGCAAAGTCCTCTCTGCCGCGCCTACGGCAGAGAGGCTCTCCCTTCACAATTCCGCCGGGATACACTCCATGCAAAGACGTCAATTTCTGACCTCGGCCGCGGCCGGGGCCGGTCTTCTGCTGGCTGCGAGCCATAAGGCCCAGGCTGCCGGCAAGACCGTCGAACTGCTCAACGTGTCCTACGACCCGACGCGTGAATTCTACCAGGAATACAACCAGGCCTTTGCCCGCTACTGGAAGGGCAAGACAGGCCAGGACGTCAATATCCGCCAGAGCCACGGCGGCTCCGGCGCCCAGGCGCGCTCGGTCATCGACGGCGTCGACGCCGATGTCGTGACCCTGGCTTTGTCGGCCGATATCGACGCCATTTCGCAGAAGTCCGGCCTGCTGGCGCCGAACTGGCAAGGCCGTTTCCCGCACAACTCCTCGCCCTACACCTCGACCATCGTCCTGCTGGTCCGCAAGGGCAATCCGAAGGGCATCAAGGACTGGGGCGACCTGGTCCGTCCGGGCGTCGGCGTCATCACGCCGAACCCGAAGACCGGTGGTGGTGCCCGCTGGAACTACCTGGCCGCCTATGCCTGGGCGCTCAAAACCTATAACCACGATGAAGGCAAGGCGCGCGACTACCTTAAGAAGCTTTATGCCAATGTGCTGGTGCTCGACACGGGCGCCCGCGGTTCGACCACGACCTTCGTCGAGCGCGGCGTCGGCGACGTGCTGATCGCCTGGGAAAACGAAGCCCTGCTGTCGGTCAACAAGCTCGGCAAGGGCAAGTTCGACATCATCGTGCCGTCCATCTCGATCCTGGCCGAACCGCCGGTCGCGGTCGTCGACAAGATCGCCCTGAAGCACGGCACCACCCAGGTGGCGCGCGAATACCTGAACTACCTCTACAGCAAGGAAGGCCAGGATCTGGCCGGCAAGTATTATTACCGCCCGATCGATGCCGACGCGGCGGCGAAATATGCCGACCAGTTCGCCAAGGTCAACCTGGTCACCATCCGCGACTTCGGCGGCTGGGCCAAGGTGCAGAAGGAACACTTCGAATATGGCGGCGTCTTCGACCAGATCACCAAACGCTGATCCGTTATTACCTTTTTGATACGCCTCGACTGCGGCGGACCTTTCCGGGTCCGCCGCTTTTTTATTGCCACCTTCGCATGGCAGTGCATGGATGCGAAGAAACGGGGAATTCAGATGGACAGACGGCAAGTGCTTGCGGGCATGGCGGCTTTGGCATTGCTTCCGACTGCGTCACGGGCCGAGGTGCCGTCCAAACGCCCCGCTCCCGCCGACAGACGCTTTGTCAGTCCGGCGACCGACGCCTGTATTGCCGACATGAAGGGCCGCCTGAAGGATCCCGATCTCGGTGCCCTGTTCGAGAACTGCTTCCCCAATACGCTCGACACCACCGTCTTTACCGGCACCGTCGACGGCCAGCCCGATACCTTTATCATCACCGGCGATATCGACGCCATGTGGCTGCGCGACTCGTCGGCCCAGGTCTGGCCCTACCTGCCGTTCGCCGCGAAGGATCCGGCCCTGCGCCTGATGTACCAGGGCCTGATCCGGCGCCAGGCGCGCTGCATCCTGCTCGATCCCTACGCCAATGCCTTCATGCGCGATCCGGCGGCGGTGACCAACCTGCCCTGGTCGCAGCACGACCTGACCGACATGAGACCGGGCGTCGCCGAGCGCAAATGGGAGATAGACAGCCTGTGCTACCCGGTGCGGCTGGCGCTCGGCTACTGGCAGGCCACGGGCGATAAAACGCCGTTCGACTCCACCTGGCGCGACGCCATGCGCACCGTGCTGAAAACCTTCCGCGACCAGCAGCGCAAAGAGGGTGACGGCCCCTACCATTTCCAGCGGTCGGCCAGCAATCCGGTCGATACCCTGCCGCTCAACGGCTATGGCGCGCCGACGAAAAAGATCGGCCTGATCCATTCGGGTTTCCGGCCGTCCGACGACGCCTGCGTCTACCCCTTCCTGGTGCCGTCCAACCATTTCGCCGTGTCCATCCTGCGGCAACTGGCCCAGGCGGCCGAACCTCTTGGGCTCGATGCAGATTTTGCCGGCGACTGCCGGGCCCTGGCCGACGAGGTCACCGCGGCGCTGATGGTTTGGGGCCGTACCCATTTGCCGTCGGGTGAGGTCGTCTGGGCCTATGAGGTCGATGGTTACGGCAATGCCCTGTTCATGGACGACGCCAATACGCCGGGCCTGCTCAGCCTGCCCTACCTCGGCGCCGGCGGGCGTAACGATCCCATCTATGCCGCCACGCGCAAGGCGGTATGGAACGAGGCCAATCCATACTTCTTCTCGGGCAAGGCGGCCAAGGGCATAGGTGGTCCGCATATCGGCCGGAACATGGTGTGGCCGATGTCGCTGATGATGTACGCCCTGACCAGCACACGTGACGACGAGATCGGGTATACGCTGGCGACGCTGAAGGCGACCCATGCCGGCACCGGCTTCATGCACGAAGCCTTCCATGTCGATGATCCGACGAACTTTACCCGGCCGTGGTTCGCCTGGGCCAACACCCTGTTCGGCGAGATGGTACTGGATATCTACAGGCGCAAGCCGCAGTTGGTAGTCTAGTCACCGGCCCTACAAATTCTCCCGGTACCGCCGGCTGCCCGCCAGTTCGCGGCCGTCGCTCAGGGTGATGCGCAAATCCCCGGAAGGCGTAGCGGCAAAGCTGGCGATACGGGCGCGATTGACCAGGCGCGAACGATGGACACGCACCATGCCCGTACCTTTCAGCTTCTCCTCGTATTCCGCCATGGTCCCGCGCAGCAGCAGGGGCTTGGCGCTGCTGGCCTGATGGACCTCGACATAGTTTCCGGCCGCCTCGATGAAGACGATCTCGGCCGGGGTCAGATACAGAGTGCGGCCATCGCTGCGCACCTCCAGCCTTTCCGGCATGACGACGGGCGCCGCCGCCGCTTCGACGACCTCGGCCCCGGCCCCGGCGGACCGGCGGCGGTCTACCCAGAAGAAAAGCAGGAAGATCAGGTAGGTGACGAAGTCCTTGCGGGCCTCGTAGAGGAAGGTCACCAGGGGTTTGCCATGGGTAAAGTCGTATCCGCGGCCCATGACCGCGTAGACTAATTTGCGCAAAGCCAGCATGCCGGTGACATGCAGTAGCGAAAAGACCAGGAACAGGCCAAGGTGTATAGCGATGAACCGGGGCCAGCCCAGCCTGTCCTGTGGCCAGCGCGCATAGGCGGCATAGAAGACCGGCGCCAGCAGGATCAGGGCGATGGCGCTGCTGCCCTCCCAGAGGGCGATTTCCCACATGTCGAAATGCCGTTGACCGGCCGGGACGAACAGGGCCGAGGTGACATTGACCGTGTTCGACAGCATCAACAGGGCGATGATCATGCCCCAGCCGCGCAGGCTGATGCGTCCGTCGGTCTCCGCCCCTCCGCCCGTGGTCACTGCCGCCCGGTTTTGCATCCCGCCCCTTCGCAATTCTGTTCGATACATCTTCTATGTGACCCGCCCATGGCCTGTCAAAACGGAGTTTGCAAATCCGGCCGGCAACTTGACCCCGCGGGCAGGCCGGTGGTACCCAAACCATCCCCCCACGGTCCGAAAGTTTTTGCATGTGGTTGTCTGACGCCCCCAAGGTCCAGGTCTTCGACGCAATGGATCGCGACCGCTTCCTGTCCGAGATCGTGCCGGCGCAACAGCCGGCCATTTTCAAGGGGCTGGTGTCGCACTGGCCCGCCGTTGCCCGGGCGGCGCAATCCGATGCCGCCCTGTGCAGCTACCTGACCGGGCTCGCCAACGACCGCAGGATCCAGTTGTGGACGACTAAGCCTGAACTGGCCGGTCGCTACAGCTTCCGCGACGACCTGGCCGGTCCCAACCATATGCAGCGCAGCCTGCCCTTTGCAGAGATCGCCAACCTGCTGCTGCGCGACGCCGCCGACGAAAATGCGTCTTGCCACTATGCCGGCGGCGTACCGGTGCCGCAGATCATGCCCGGACTGACCGTCGACAATCCCATGCCGCTGCTGCCCGCAGGCCCCGGCCAGATCGTCCATCTGTGGATCGGCAACCAGACGCGCACCGCCGCCCATTGGGACCTGCCGCAGAACCTGGCCTGCGTCGTCGCCGGCCAGAGGCGCTTTACACTCTTCCCCATCGACCAGATCGACAACCTCTATATCACGCCGCTCGACCTGACCCTGGCCGGCCAGCCGACCAGCCTGGTCGATTTTCACAATCCCGACTTCGCGCGTTTCCCGCGGTTTCGCGATGCCATGCCCCACGCCCGGGTCGCCGACCTGGAGCCGGGCGACGTGCTCTACATGCCCAGCCTGTGGTTCCATCACGTCGAATCGCTCAAACGCTTCGGCGCCATGGTCAATTTCTGGTGGCGCGACGGGCCGCAACATGTCGTGCAAACCACACCGCTGACGACCCTGTTCCATGCCCTGCTGACCCTGCGCGACCTGCCCGAGGCCGAGCGCGCGCGTTGGCGCACCCTGTTCGACCATTATATCTTCAAGGGCGATCATGCCCTCGACCACATCCCGCCGGAGATGCGTGGCATGTTCGGCGCCATGACCCCGGAAATAGAGGCGCATATCAAGGCCTATGTCGGCCAGAGCCTGGCGCCGCGGAGATAATACCCCCGATAACGCGAATCGTTGAGGAATCACACAAACCACTGTAGCTTGCCCCGTCAGTACAGTTCAGCGAGGACCATTGTCCGCTTCCCCGCATCCGCTCGTATCCCGCGGCCGCCAGGCCTATCAGGCCCGCGATTTTACGGCCGCCCTCTCCTTGTGCGGCATGCGCCTCAAGGAAGAGCCCTCCGATCTTGACGCCCTGGAACTGAAGGCCGTTATCCTGCAGGCGCGCGGCGATATGCGCGGCGCAGAGGCAGCCATGCGCCAGGCGATCGCCCACGATCCGGCCTGCGACTGGGCAGTGCACGACCTTACCCAACTGCTGCACGGCACCGGCCAGACCCTGGCCGCTGAGGTGGCTGCGCGCGAGGCCCTGCTGGCGCGCCCCGACGACCCGCAAGCCCATCTGCAACTGGCCGTCATCCTGGGCGAAAAAGACGACCTGCCCGCCGCCGAATTCCATAACCGCCGGGCGCTCGAACTTGCCGGTCCGCACCCGCAGGTGCTCGTCAACCTGGCCCTGTGCCTGTACAATCAGGGCCGCCTCGACGAGGCCGAGCCCCTGCTCCTGCAAGCCTGCAAGCTGCAGCCCGACAATGCGATGATCATGGCCCACCTGTCGCGGGTCTTCGAGGCACGGCGCGACATGATTAATGCCTGGCTGTGGCTTGACCGCGCCGAACAGGCCGGCCGCAAGACCGGCCAGGACTTTACCCTGCTGCGCGCCCTCTATCTCGGCAATAGCGACAAGGTGAAGGACGCGCTCGAACTGATCGACCGTTCGGGCAGCAATATCACCGCCGCCGCCCAGCTCGACAAGGGCCGTCTGCTCGATCGCCAAGGCCGCTACGACGAGGCCTGGACGGCGATGACGCAGGCCAAGACGCGCCTCGCCCGCGACGGACACCTCGCCTATGACGGACAAAAAGTCGCCGCCGAGTTCGACGCGCTGAAAGCCTTTTTTACCTCCGACATGCTGCCGCGCCTGCCGCGCGCCACGGTGCGCAACGATACGCCGCAGCCGGTCTTTGTCCTCGGCTTCCCGCGCTCCGGAACCACCATGATCGAGCAGATGCTCGACAGCCATCCCCTGGTTGCCGCCGGCGGGGAACTGCCCTTCGTCCATGAATGGCAAAACCTCGTGCCCCGGCTGATGCCTGGCGACAAGCCCTTTCCGCAGCGCCTGGCCCAGACCCAGACGGCGGACTACCACCATGTCCCGGGCCTGTTGCGCGACTACTATCTCGGCCGCTGCGAAACCTATGGCGTCATGGCGCAGGCCAAGCCCCTGTTCACCGACAAGATGCCGCTCAACGACGTCTATCTGCCGCTCATCCGGCTGGCCTTCCCGCAGGCAGCCGTCATCCGCATGGTGCGCCATCCGCTCGACGTCGCCGTGTCCATGCTGTCGCACAACCTGACGCATGGCTATAACAGCGGCTTCGCCATGGAGAGCATCATTACCCACATGCTGGCCCAGCATGCCCTCAACGCCCATTACGACGCGGTGCTGGACAATCCACCCCTGACCTTGCGCTATGAGGATTTCATCGCCGACCAGGAGGGGCAGACACGCCGGGTGCTGGCCTATATCGGCCTGGAATTCGACGAAGCCACCTTGCGTTTCCATGAGAACCGCCGCCACGCCCCGACCCCGTCCTACGCCCAGGTGTCGAAACCGCTCAATGATCGCTCGATCGGCCGCTGGCGTCATTACCAGCGCCAACTGGCGCCGTGGTTCGATCGCATCGCGCCCGTCATTACCGATCTGGGGTACAGTTTTTAAAGCTTGCGCTGTTTTTTTTGCGCTACCGCTTCGCTGCTTGAGCGGATTTTTGCTGGCGCTACCGCTTCGCTACTTGAGCGCAGTTGGCGTTCAGGGGCCTCGGCTTGGGAGTTATTACAGAGCACGCCTTCTTGCGCCAACGCCGCGCTGCTTGAGCGCGTGGGAATTTTTTGTTGCGCTACCGCTTCGCTGCTTGAGCGCGTGGGCATTTTACGTTGCGCTACCGCTTCGCTGCTTGAGCGCATAACGAAAAAAAGCGGCCGGCATAAGCCGACCGCCTGGGATACCTGAACCTGCCGTGAAGACAGGGCGGGGACTGAGGAATGACTGGCCTTGGTGCCGGACCGGTCCGCCATCCTGGGATGGACACACACACGCCACATGTTCCGGCTGCCAGATGTCGCCGTCCTGGGGAAAACAACGGCTGCTTTCAGGGCCTGCCGGGCGCGAAGACGTGCCCGGCGAAGTTGCTACTTGGGAAGAAAAAGGTCGGGGAAGAAAAGGACCAGACCGGGTGCCTGCACCCGGTCCGGTTACGCTTGGACTTAGTACTTCAGGCGGACACCGGCGTACCACGACTGACCGTTGTCGTAGTAGGCGCGCGGGATCGCCGGGTTACCGACGAAGTAGTAGAGCTTTTCGTGCAGAAGGTTCTGCGCGTCGAGCGTCAGGGCGATGTGGCTGGTCAGGTTGTAGCTGAACGAACCGTCGAGCGTGCCGAAGTCGTCCTGCCACATGGCCGTGCCGCGGTCGGTGCCGGACTTGAACTTCGAGCGGAAGTTATAGGCCAGGCGCGTGCTGATGATACCGTTTTCGAAGTAGCCCGTCAGGTTGTAGGTCGACTTCGAATTGCCGTCGATCGGTTGACCGCTGTCGTCCTTGCCGTCCGAGTAGGTGTAGTTGGCGATGAAGCCGAAGCCCGTGTCGCCGATCGGCTGTTGCAGGTTGGCTTCGAAGCCCTTGTCGGTGCCGCCGCCGCCGTTGACCGGGCCGCTCATGAGGAAGTCATGACCGTCCGGATACTTCACGTCCTTGTAGAAGCCATGGAAGCTCTGGGTCGTGATGTAGTTCTCGATCTTCATGTCGAAGACGCCGAACGACAGCAAGGCCTGGGGCGCGTAGTACCATTCGACGCCCAGGTTATACTGGGTGGCGCGGAACGGATCGAGGTCCGGGTTGCCACCGGCGCTGCCGGTGAAGTTCGAGTCGACCAGCGAGAAGTAGCCGGCCAGTTGGGCATAACCCGGGCGGGTCATGACCTTGGCGGCCGAGCCGCGGATGACGACATCGTCGGACGGCTTGTAGACCACGTTCAGGCTGGGCAGGACGTCCCAGTAGCTGTGCTTGGTTTCCAGGATACCGTAGCCGCCCGGATCGTTGGTCGCAGCGTTCGGCGGCGCAAAGATCGAGGCGATCGGACGATCGGCGACGCTGGTCGAATACTGGATCGACGTCGTATTGGTGTGGACGGCGCGCAGGCCGATATTGCCGCGCCAGTTGTCGGTGCCGAACTTGGTCATGGCATAATAGGCGTCGGTCTTTTCCTTGACGCCGAAGCTGGCCTGGCCATAGAAGCCGAATTTGCGGCCGCCATTGTGGCTGTCGAGATAGTTGTAGACCGCGCCGCTGTTGGCGTAGGAATAAGCCGCCAGGCCACCGATGCCGTCGGCATAGTCGGACGGGGTGACGTCGCCGGTATAGACCGCGCCCAGGCTGGCGGTGTGGCCGCCATTGTTCGGGCCGTTACCGCCCCACGAATAGGCCGTATTGATGACTTCACGGGTGTGGTCGGTATAGCGCGCGCCGAACAGGACATCCTTGAAGAAGCTGCCGCCAAGCTTGTAGTCGACGTCGAACTTGCCGTAGAGTTCCTTGTCCGGCGACTCCACCTTGCCGCCCCACGACCAGCTGAACTTGTTGTTCAGGTAGGTTGCCGCAGTCGGATCGGACGGCAGGCCCGAATAGGCGACCTGGGTGTTCTTGCCGAGGTTGAAGCTGGCGCCGATGCCGTCCCAATAGGTTTCCCACGCGGCCGAATCATCGGTGACGCCTTCACCGTCGGTGTAGCCGAGCTGGCCGGTGATGCCCCACTTTTCGCTCGGGTTCCAGATCATGTCGACATTGAGGTCCCACGAATTGGAGTGGGCCTGACGGAAGATGTCGTCCTGAACCAGGGCGCCCGTGTCACCACCCTTTACGGCCGCCATGGACGCAGCCGTCCAGGTCGCCGAGGTCAGGTAGGCCTTGCCGTCCGGACCGGTCGTCGTCGTGTAGCCGGCGTTCGGCATGGCTGCGGCCAGGTGCGAGCCCCACATCATGTGGTTGTGGTTCTCGTTGTCGGCCTTCAGGTAGGTATAGAGACCCGAAACGTCGAATTCGAGCGTGTTGGAGGCCTTCCATTGCAGCATGACGTTGCCGCCTTCGCGGACGCGCTGCTGCTGGAAGAAGGCCGAACCGATCAGGGACGGAACAGTGACCGTCTTGCCGGTATTGGCGAAATTGGCCTGGTCGGTGTAGCCGAGGATTTCCTGACCGTCGCGGCGGAAGTCGCGCTTTTCATAGAAGGCGCCGACGAGGATACCCAGGGTGTGGCTGTCGTTCTTCCAGCTGTACATGCCCGACACGTTCGGCTCGGTCTTGCCGGCCAGGGTGGCGTACATGGCCTGGGCCGAAGCGGCGAAGGTGCCCGACGGCAGGTCGAGCGGCTTGCGCACATGGACGTCGACGGTACCGCCGATGCCGCCTTCGGGCAGGTTTGCCGAGGACGACTTGATGACTTCGATCGTGCCGACGACTTCCGACGGCAGCATGCCGTAGTTGAACGAACGGCCGCCCGAGGCCTGGTCGAGGACGAACCAGTCGCCGGTCGCCATGTTGTGACCGTCCATCAGGGTCAGGTTCAGTTCCGGAGACGTACCGCGGATCGAGATGCGCTCGTTTTCACCGAAACCGCCGGCGCCGGCCGAACCGGTGACGACGTTGACGCCGGTGGCGCGCGACAGGGAGTCGGCGACATTCTTGTCCGGGAACTTGCCGATGTCTTCGGCGGTGATGACTTCTTCGACGCCGTCGGCATTACGCTTCTGCTTCAGGGCCGATTGCAACGACTTGCGGATGCCGGTGACGACGACGGTGTCGTCGGCGGGGGCGGCCGCGGTCTGCGCCGAGGCGCTGGTGCCCATGGACAGGCCGATGGCGAGGCTCGCCACGGCGCTTGTCATAAGGATATGACGCTTGAACTTCATAAGATGTGTTTCCCTATTTCGTGCTGCCCGCGGCAAAGGCCAGCCCAATAAACCCGTAAGAACCCGTAGAACCCGATTGCCGCATATTCTATTGGAGAGGCTCCGGTCCGGGACCACAACAGTACCACGTGGTACCAACCTATGACCTCTCTCCAGACCTGAAGGTATGTTTGGTTTCTTTTTTGTGTCAACGAGGTTTTTCCAAACCGACACAAAGTGGCGCAATCCTGACGGATTTGTGACAAAAATATCGCGATTATCTAGCTTATATATAAAGGAAATAGCTTTAATCGCTTGATAATAACAACGATTTGCAGGAATCCAGTGTTTGGTGATAGATTCTTGAACAGACCGATTGCAATTTCGGATTATATAAGCCATACCACTTAGACTAATTGGTATTATAACCAAAGGGGAGCCACACGATCATGCCTGCCACCGACGCAACGCCCGTAGCCAAGACGCCGTGGGGAGCCGTGCTGCTCTTCTGCCTTTTGTTCTTTATCTTCGGCTTCGTGACCTGGCTGAACGGACCGCTGATCACCTTCGTGAAGCTCGCCTTCAACCTCGACGATGTCTCTGCCTTCCTGGTGCCGTCGGTCTTCTACCTGTCCTACTTCTTCCTGGCGCTTCCGGCAGCTTTTATCCTGCGCAAGACCGGCATGAAGGGCGGCATGGCCCTGGGCCTGCTGATCATGGCGATCGGCGCCGCCGGCTTCGGCCAGTTCGCCACCATGCGCATCTTTCCGGGCGCGCTGGTCAGTCTGTTCACCATCGGCGCAGGTGTGTCGTTGCTGCAGACCGCGTCCAATCCCTATATTTCGGTTCTCGGTCCGATCGAATCGGGCGCCCAGCGCATCGCCGTCATGGGCCTGTTCAACAAGGGCGCCGGTTTTATCGCCCCGATCCTGGTCGGCACGCTGATTCTCCACGGCATGGGTGAACTCGACGCCAGCATCAAGGCGGCGGTTGACCCGGCCGCCAAGGAAGCGATTCTAAACGCCTTCGCCGCCCGCATCCACCTGCCCTACCTGATCATGGCCATCTTCCTCGCCTGCCTGGCCGTCTTCACCTACTTCTCGCCGCTGCCGAAGCTGGGCGACGACGCCAACCCCGATTCGGGCCGAGGCAGCCGCTTCGCCTATATCCAGATGGCCTTCGGCTTCCTGGCCATCTTCACCTATGTCGGTGTCGAGGTCATGGCCGGCGACGCCATTACCACCTATGCCAACAGCTTTGGCCTGCCGATCGACCTGACCAAGTACTTCACCTCGGGCACGCTGATCGCCATGATCCTCGGCTATATTGCCGGCCTGATCGCCATCCCTCGCTTCGTCGCCCAGGAAAAGTACCTGATCGGTTCGGCCATCCTCGGCATCGTCCTGACGATCGGCGCCTTCCTGACCAAGGGTTATGTCAGCGTCGGCTTCGTCGCCGCGCTCGGTTTCGCCAACGCCATGATGTGGCCTGCCATCTTCCCGCTGGGCATCCGGGGCCTGGGCAAGCGCACCGAATTCGGCGCCGCCCTGCTGGTTATGGGCATCTCCGGCGGCTCGATCATTCCGCAGCTATTCGCCCACCTCAAGGTCGACCACGACTTCCAGCTCGTTTTCCTGTGCCTGATGGCGCCGTGCTACGCCTATATCCTGTTCTTCGGCCTCTTCGCCGGCAGCAATGGCAAGGCGAAGGCAGCCGCGGTCCCGGCCGAGGTCTGAACGCCCCGGCCCGACTGACGCCCTATCCTGCCGATTTTCTACCTACGGACTGTAAATGTCGCCTGTTTCCATCCCTGAAAAGTCCCCTGTGATCTTTGCCGGCGTCGACGGCGGCGGCACCCATTGCCGGGTGCGCCTGCGCGACGCCGCCGGCAAGCTCCTGGGCGAGGCCGAAGGCGGTCCCGCCAATATCCGCCTTGGCCTCAACCTGGCCTGGGGCAATGTGCTGGGCGCGCTCGACAAGGCCCTGTCCGAAGCCGGCCGTCAGTCCACCAACTGGGACGAGATCAGCATCGGTCTGGGCCTGGCCGGCATTGCCGATGCCGGTGACATAGACCGCACCTTGAAGGCCGGGCCGCGCTTTGCCCGCGCCGACGCCGCCACCGACGCGCACACGGCGGTCCTTGGCGCCTTTTCCGGCCGCGACGGCGGCCTGCTGATCACCGGTACCGGCTCGGCCGCATATGCCTGGGTCGGCGGCAAGGGTCATCCGGTCGGCGGCTGGGGGTTCGAGGTCTGCGACGACGGCTCGGGCGCCTCGCTTGGTCGCGAAGCCATCCGCGCCGCCTTGCAGGGCTGGGACGGACTGGGCCCGGTTTCCGACTTCACCCAGGCCGTCATCGCCCATTTCGGCGGCCATCCGGCCGAGATCGTCCATTGGGTGACGACGGCCAAACCGCGCGACTACGGCCAGCTGGCTCCACTGACCATGCGCTTTGCCACCGAAGGCGACACGGTCGCCGTCGAGCTGGTGCAGAAATCGGCCCATGATATCGGCCGCTACATTGCCCGCCTGCACGAGATCGGCGCGGCGCGCGTCTGCCTGGTCGGCGGCATGGCCAAGCCCTTTGCGCCCTGGCTAAGCCCATGGACGGTTTCCGTCCTGTCCGAGCCCGAGCAGGATGCCCTGGAAGGGGCTTTGCTGATGGCGCACGGCGCCGAGAACGGCGTAGGTAACGGCATGACGCCGCAGACGGTGAACGTCTGATGGATACCTTCCCCCCGGTTGCCATGCACGCGAACACTGTTACCGCTATCCGCATGACACTGAACACTATAGAGTATATGCCCGGGCAAAGGGGGGCGCACACGATCCCCCGGCAGCGGCAAAACAGATTACGGTATCAGGGAGACAGCCACTAATGTCATTCGCTCAAACGGTAGGTCGCCTGACCAAGGAAGATCCGGCACCGCTGTATCTGCAGCTGCAGCGCGTCCTGCGTGATGCCATCCAGAGCCGGCAGTTGCACCAGGATGACGCCATTCCGCCGGAACGCGACCTGGCGGAAGATTTCGACGTCTCGCGTATCACGGTGCGCAAGGCCATTGACGGCCTGGTCACCGAAGGCCTGCTGACGCGCCGCCGCGGCGCCGGAACCTTCGTTGCCAGCCGCGTCGAAAAGAGCTTCTCCAAGCTGTCGTCCTTCTCGGAAGACATGATGTCGCGGGGCCGCAAGCCTCACTCCGAATGGGTCTCCAAGGCCCAGGGCGGCGTGACGCCGGAAGAATCGCTGTCGCTGGGCCTGTCGCCGGGAGCCTTGGTCTATCGTTTCCACCGCCTGCGCTATGCCGACGGCCTGACCATGGCGCTCGAATATTCGACGATTCCCGGCTACTGCCTGACCTCGCTCGAAATGGTCGGCAACTCGCTGTACGAAGCGCTGGAAAAGACCGGACATCGTCCGGTCCGCGCCCTGCAACGCCTGCGCGCCATCAACTTCACCGCCGAACAGGCGGAACGTCTCGGCGTCAAGCCGGGCGATGCCGGCCTGTTCATCGAACGCCGCGGCTTCCTGGCCGACGGCCGCGCCGCCGAATTCACCCAGTCCTATTATCGTGGGGATGCCTACGACGTCGTCGCCGAATTGAACGACATCAGTTGAGCCGCCCTGCCGCTACGCCTCCCAAGGATATAAAATGCCGGATACTGTCGCACCGAAAACCATGATCAACGCCGAAAAGACCCTGATGTTCGCCGAAGCGTCGGAAGGCGGCGCGGCCGTCGAGCGTTTCCTGACGCACAACAAGGCCGCGCTTGCGCGCCTGGCCGTGCGCCTGAAGGCCAATCCGCCGCGCTCGGTCACCACCTGCGCCCGCGGCTCCTCGGACCACGCTGCGACCTTCGGCAAGTATCTGATCGAAACCCTGCTGGGCGTGCCGACCTCGTCGGCGGCCCTGTCGGTCTCCTCCATCTATGCCGCCCCGGTCGTGGCCAGCGATTCCCTGTGCATCGCCATTTCGCAGTCCGGCCGCTCGCCCGACCTGCTGACCGCCGTCGAAGCCCACAAGAAGGCCGGCGCCTATGTCGTCGCCCTGGTCAACGACGAAGACAGCCCGCTGGCCGCCCTGGCCGACGAACTGCTGCCGCTGAAAGCCGGTCCGGAAAAGTCGGTCGCCGCCACCAAGTCCTATATCACCTCCCTGGCCGGCCTCGCCGCCATCACCGCCCATTGGGCTAATGACGATACCCTGGTCGAGGCCCTCGATGATCTTCCGGCCCTGCTGAAGCAGGCCTTCGCGCTCGACTGGTCGGCTGCCCTGCCCGTCCTGACCGAGGCCCGCAACCTGTTCGTCATCGGCCGCGGCTACGGTTTCGCCGTCGCCCAGGAAGGCGCGCTCAAGCTCAAGGAAACCTGCGCCCTGCACGCCGAGGCCTTCTCCTCCGCCGAGGTCCGCCATGGCCCCATGGCCATCGTCAATGACGGCTTCCCTGTCCTGGCCTTCGCCACCACCGACACCGCCGGCGAAGGCGTGCGCGATGTCGCCGCCGAGTTCGTCAGCCGCGGCGCCAATGTCCTGCTGGCCGATGCCACCCCACTGGAAGGGGCTGTCGCCCTGCCCGCCCTGAAGACCGTGCCGGCACTCGAGCCCATCCTGCAGATCCAGAGCTTCTACCGCCTGGCCAACAGCCTTTCGGTCGCCCGCGGTCTCGACCCCGACAGCCCGCCGCACCTCAACAAGGTCACCAGGACTCTTTAGAGTCCGGCTCTGTAATCCTGATCCCGTGAGTGTCATGACGACTTTTAGCAATGCGCAGATCGTAACGCCGACCGGTATCGTCCGGGGCTCGCTGGTCTGTGAAGGCGAAACCATTACCCAGATCGTTCCAGGTGACGCAAAGGCCGGCGACGGTCATGTTATCGACGTGCAGGGTGGCTATCTGCTGCCGGGCTTTATCGATACCCAGGTCAATGGCGGTGGCGGGGTCTTGTTCAACGATGAGACCACGGCCGCCGGCATTGCCGCCATCGGCCGCGCCCATCGCGCCTACGGCACCACCGGCTACCTGCCGACCCTGATCAGCGATGAGCTCAGCGTCATCGACGCCGCCATGCGCGCCACCGAGGCTGCCATCGAACAGGGCGTGCCAGGCGTGCTCGGCATCCATATCGAAGGGCCCTTCATCAGCAAAGAGCGCAAGGGCATCCATAATCCGGATATGTTCCGCACGCTCACGCCTGAGTCCAAAGCCCTGCTCAAGAGCCTGAAGCACGGCAAGACCCTGGTCACCCTGGCGCCCGAGCGCTGCACGCCCGAAGACATCGCCGAGCTCAGCGCCGCCGGCGTCGTCCTGGCGGCAGGCCACACCAATGCCGACTATGCCACCATGGTTACGGCGCTCGACGCCGGCGTCACCGGCTTTACCCACCTGTTCAACGCCATGTCGCCCATGCTGCACCGCGCCCCCGGCGTCGTCGGCGCCGCGCTGGAAAACCAGACGGCCTTTGCCGGCCTGATCATGGACGGTCACCACGTCGACTGGCCGGTGCTGCGTGTTGCGCTCAATGCCCGTCCGGCCCATACCTATATGCTGGTTACCGATGCCATGCCGACCGTTGGCTCGCGCCAGAAGACCTTCGTGCTCAACGGCAAGACCATTCACGTCGAAAACGGCGTCTGTGTCGACGACCACGGCACCCTGGCCGGTTCGGATCTCGACATGGTGACGGCGGTACGCAACTGCGTGCAACTGGCCAAGGCCTCGATCGTCGATACCGCCATCATGGCGGCCTCTGCACCCGCGGCCTTTATCGGCCTCAGCGCTGCCCGCGGCTCCCTGGTCGTCGGCCAGCGTGCCGACGTCGTCTGGCTGGATAGCGACCTGCAGATCCAGGGCACCTTTATCGGTGCCCACCAGGACGAACTTCTACAACTGACCGCTTAATACCGAAGGTATTAAGCTCTTTCAGCTCAAGCGCCGCATGGCTCCTCGCATAGGCTCGGGCGTGCAGTCGCACGCTCCCAACGACAATGGGATGAAAACATCAGCCGTTGGGAAAAACGTTTTGCACCGCACATGAAAAAGGCGGCAGGATTACCTGCCGCCTTTTTCATGTCCGTTATCACCGTGCTTACGCGATGATATCCGGACGAATCTTGTCTTCCAGCGTACTGATACGGTCGCGCACGGCCAGCTTCTTGCGCTTGAGGCGTGCGATGAGGATCTGATCCGGCATCGGCACGGCCTCGAGGGCGCGAATCGATTCGTCGAGATCCTTATGTTCCTGGCGCAGCAGCGCCGCCTGGTTGCGCATGGCAACCACTTCCCCGCTGATAGGCAGTTCGCGAACCGTTGGTTCGAGGTCGTCGGCCTGGGCGGCAATATAGTCTGGAACCAGTTCCAGCAGGGGCTCGCCATCACGACGTTGCACCACCCGCCGTTCGATATCACCCTTCGCCACATCCTTTTCGCTCTTCACCAGGTGCAGAGCATCGCCACCGCGTAGTGTTCGGATGTTGCTGTCGTCGTGCATGGAGAGACGACTCCTTTGGGGCTTAAGGGGTTGATCGGGCATATAATAAAGGAGGCCTTATCGCCTCCCGGATTTAGCCAATATACTCCAAAAATTCGGCCTTCGGAAGACGCCTGTTTACACTTTCGCGTACAGGCGCGCCGACAGTTGCGCTAGGCCATCCGCCGGACACATCGGCGCGTCCCAGGCGTAAGACACCGCGAGCAGAGCATCGCGCAGGGTATCGAGCAAGACTGGGGGCATAGGCGCGTCGGGGACGGCCTGTCCGCCGCTCCCTGACACGGTCGCCAGTTGCAGCATGAGGGCGCGCTCGGCGGCCAGCTCCGCCGTCTTGACCTGGTCCCGCAGGGGCAGGCGCACGGCCGGGTCGTCCTCGCCGAGCGGTGTCTTCAGGGTACGCCGCACCGACCGCAGCGGCTCGATGACAGGCTGCCAGGCGCGCGTCACTGCAACAGCCCTGTCCGCCAGGTTGCGTACCGGCCGCCCGTGCAAGGCCGCCCAGGCCGCCCACAACAATAAAGGGACATTCTGGCCGTGCGTATCTTGCAGGTCGAGGCAGGTTTCCGCCACGCCCGGCCTGGCATAGGCCACAAGCGCCCAGTCCCAGAAATCGCTCATGCGTCCGGGCTGCCTATAGAACCGCCAAGATCGATATCTTCGCCCCACCGCGTCATATGCGTCTCGATGCCGAACAGGTCGAGGCAGCGGGCGACGCTCTGGTCGACGATGTCGTCGAGGGTCTTCGGCCGGGTATAGAAGGCCGGCATGGGCGGGGCAACGATGGCGCCCATCTCGGTCACCGCCGCCAGGGTGCGCAGGTGTCCGAGGTGCAGCGGGCTTTCGCGTACCATCAGCACCAGCCGGCGGCGCTCCTTGAGACAGACATCGCCGGCGCGACTGATCAGGGACGAGGTCACGCCGGTGGCGATCTCGCTCAGGCTCTTGATCGAGCACGGCGCCACCAGCATGCCCAGGGTGCGGAACGAGCCCGACGCGATGGCCGCGCCGATATCGGCCGGCTTGTAGACGACATCGGCCAGGGCATGCACATCAGCCAGACTTTTATCCGTTTCCGCGGTCAGGCTGAGGGCCGCCGCCTTGGAGACGACAAGGTGCGATTCGATGCCGGCACGGCGCAGGGCCTCCAACGCACGAATGCCGTAGATAGCGCCGGACGCGCCACTTATGGCGACAATAAGTCTTTGTTGTGGTTTATTTTTTTCCATCACGACCCTCCGCCTGCGGATAAATTGCCCTTAACGCCGGCTTACCCATAAATCTCTCGTTTCCGTGATGCTTAGCCAACCGAAAGTGATTCCACATTCCCCGCATACGGGTGTTCCCTAGGGTGTCCGGACGCTTTGTCCGGGCATCCTCCAACCAGAGAGACCGAAGGATAGACATATGACCATTGAAGCGAGAGTTCGCGAACTCGACCAACGTCATCAATCCCTCAAAACCATCATTGCCCGCGAGGAACGTGCCCCCTCTGTGGACTCTCTATACTTAAAGGAACTGAAGCGAAAGAAGCTTAAGCTCAAGGAAGAAATCGAGCGTATCAAGTCCGTTATGCGACAGGAAGTCTGCGAGACGGCGCTGCAGTGAGCAGCTACTGAATACAGGAAGGATACGATCCAGCGCCAATGCCTGAAGGGTGTAGCGTAGGATTAAAGACCCTCCGGAAGCTGGGCTTCCGGAGGGTCTTCGTTTTTAATCACCCAAAATTTTCTGCTCGAACGGCAGTGCCGGCAGGAGGCTGGTCCCGTCGTAGAGGGTACAGGTCGGCGCATCGGCCCAGCAGAAGCGCACCTTTGTCGCCGCCGCCGCATTGTGCAGGACGATCTCACGCCCCTTGATATCGGCATCGACGTACGCGCAACCCGTGGCGCCGCACAGTTCGAAACCGATCGGGCGGGTCGCGCCATAGGCGATGAAGTCGCCTTCCAGGCCGGTAAAGCTGACGACCACCGCGTCACCGTCGCGACGGATACCGGCGACCTGCGGGCCCGAAGCCGAAATGCCGGTGGCGCCGTAGGCCTTCACCGCCATGGCGCGAGCGAGGCGCTGCCCCAAGGCCTGCTTGTTGGCCGGGTGGACATCGCTCGGCTCGCCGATATCGACGGCTGTGGCGAGCGCGGCATGCGGATCGTCGAGCACAGCAAGGCGCTGGGCTTCACGCAGGGCCGCCCAGGCCGAATCGGCCGGATGGGCCAGGCGCGTGCCGTTATTGGCCAACTGCACCACCGCCACCGGCAGGGCCGCGCCGAACTGGCCGCGCCACTGCGTCATGAGGGTTGTCAGTTCCGCCTTATAGGCGTTGTCGCCGACATTGGTCTCGCCCTGGTACCAGACGGCACCGGTAAAGGCGAAGTCGCCGAGCGGCGCGATCATGGCATTGTGCAGGATGCTGACGCCGCCGGTCGCATCCCACGGCGCGCGGGGCGGATATTTCTGCGCCGGCGCCACCAGGTGATAGCGCCAGTCGGTAAGAGGCACCGTGTCGCCACCAATCTTCAGGGACGGCGCAACATCGCCGAACATGCCGCCCGTGCTCCACAGGTCGATGACATTGACCAGGATGACATTGTCGCCGGCGTGCAGGATGCCCGGTGCCAGCCCGTAGCTGTGGGGGTGGTCGTTGCCCGCCGTATATCCCAGCGTCGTACCGTTTACCCAGGAATAGTCGATATCGTCGACCTTGCCGAGCGCAAGCTCTGCAGCCTGGCCGGCCTGTTGCGCCGTCAGCGTGACATGCGTGGCATACCAGACATCGCCATCATAGGCCGCCAGCTCCGGCACGCCCCAGCGCTCCCAGTTGAGCGTCATGTTCGGCACCTTCGGCCAGGCGGCGATATCGCCGGTGCCCAGGCGCCACGGCGTGTCCGGTTTGCCGCCACTGCCCTGCCACCAGGCCTCGAAGCGCTTGCCCATGGCGGTACCGGCGGCCTTCGGATCGGCAGCGGCCACCTTCAGCAGGGCGACATCGTCACTGTATTTCGGGAAGGTTGCCAGCGAGGCATTATCGAGCCAGGTGGTGATGTTGGAGCCGCCGAGCGACGAATGGACCATGCCGATGGGCACATGGACGCGATCCTGCAGGGCGGTGGCGAAATAATAGCAGGTGGCGGAAAAACCGCCTGTCGTGCCAGGACCGGCCCTGACCCAATTCACCGGTGCCGAAAAATGGTCCTGCGGCGAAAGCCCGGTGCGCACGCCGATCGTGGCGCCGCGAATAGTGTCGCTGGCTGAATTGGCGATGACGACATCGTAGTTGAGACTGCGCGTCACCGGGATCTGCATGTTCGACTGGCCCGAACACAGGAAGACATCGCCGGTAATGATATCGCTGACATCCGTGCGGCCGGAGCCCGATACGACACTTAAAGTGCCCGTCTGGCCGGCCGGTATCTCAGGCAGTCGCAGGCTGAAACGGCCCGCAGCATCGGCCTTGCCTGTCGCCTTGGCCGCGTTGAAGGTAGCGGTAACGGTCTCATTGGCGCCGGCCTGACCGGATATGGTCGCCTGATGGCGCGGCAGGACCATATGGTCCTGAAAAATATCGTTCAGTTGCAGCGTCCCTGCGGTGGCGGCGGTGGCGCCCAGGGCAAGCAAGGGCAGCAAGCCGGCAATATTGGCAAGACGTGGCATCGGTCGGTCCCTGTATATTATCGTTGGGACGACGCTACCGCGTCCTGGACACCGTGTCAGCCCATCTTTACCGTGCGGATGGAGAACTGCGACACCAGCTTGGAAACGCCCGGCATGGTCGACAGGACATCGCGGTGGACATCCTCATAGGACAGGCTTTCGCGCAGGACGATCTTGAGCAGGTAATCGGCCTCGCCCGACATCAGATGGCATTCCTCGATGGCGGCGCAGCCGAGGGCGGCCTTTTCGAACTTCTCGAAGGTCTCGCGGCGCTGATCCTGCAGGGTCACATGGACAAAGACCGTGCCCTGCTTGCCCTGGACATTCTCGGCAATGACGGCGCGATAGCCGGTAATGACGCCTTTCTGCTCGAGAATCTTGACGCGGCGATGGGCGGCGGACGGGCTCAGGCCCACCGCTTCGCCGAGGTCGGCGGAGGTCGCCCGGGCATTGATGCGCAGCACCTTGATCAGTTCGCGGTCGAAGGAATCAAGATCGGAAAATTTATCGCTATTTGCCATGAAATTGAGAATATATCTCCCAACTTGCCAGGGCAACTCACAATCTTTCCAGAATTTCCAACGCTGACAGGATCATAATGTTTGAAACTAGTCCGCAGAACCGCCGCCAAGACGCGGACGGCGGACAGTCCTTCAAACAGGAGAGCCACCATGAAGATCAGCGTACCCAAGGAAATCAAGAACCACGAGTACCGCGTCGGCCTGGTGCCCAATTCGGTGGCCGAGTTGACCCATCTCGGCCATGAGGTCTATGTCGAGACCCAGGCCGGAGCCGCCATCGGCTTTTCCGACGACGACTATGTCGCCGCCGGCGCCACCATCCTGGCCACGGCCGAAGAAACCTTCGCCGTCGCCGACCTGATCGTCAAGGTGAAGGAGCCGCAACTGCACGAATGCGCGCGCCTGAAGCCGACGCAGACCCTTTTCACCTATCTCCACCTGGCCGCCGACAAGCCGCAGGCCGAGGCCCTGATGGCGTCCGGCGCCACATGCATCGCCTATGAGACTGTCACCGAGGCGCAGGGCGGCCTGCCCCTGCTGCGTCCCATGTCTGAAGTTGCCGGTCGTATCTCGGTCCATGTCGGCGCGACCTATCTGCACAAGGCCTTCGGCGGCCGCGGCGTCCTGCTGGGCGGCGTGCCGGGCGTAGCGCCGGCGAAGGTCGTCATCATCGGCGGCGGTGTCTCGGGCGTCAATGCCGCCCAGATGGCGGTCGGCCTGTCGGCCGATGTCACCATCTTCGACCTCGACGCCCATAAGCTGATCGAGATCGACCACATGTTCCACGGCCGCGTCAAGACGGCCTACAGCTCCAAGGCTGCCCTTGCCGAGGCCATCAGGGACGCCGATCTGGTCATCGGCGCCGTGCTGATTCCGGGCGCCGCCGCCCCCAAACTGATCACCCGCGACATGCTCAAGACCATGAAGCAGGGCGCGGTGCTGGTCGATATCGCCATCGACCAGGGCGGCTGCTTCGAAACCTCGCACGCCACGACCCACCAGGATCCGATCTTCATCGTCGACGGCATCGTCCACTACTGCGTCGCCAACATGCCGGGCGCCGTGGCCCGCACCTCGACCCTGGCGCTCAACAACGCCACCCTGCCCTTCGTCGTCAGGATGGCGAAGATGGGCATGTCGGCTGCACTGGCCGCCGACACGCACCTGCGCGCCGGCCTCAATGTCGCCGCCGGCAAGATCACCTACAAGGCCGTCGCCGACGCCCTTGACCTCGCTTACGCCGCCTAAGCTTCTCCGGGTCTTTGTAACGCGTACCGCCGCCCGGTTTAGGCACCGGGCGGCTTTTTTGTGTGCTCAAGTGCCGCACGGACTCGCCGCCCATAGAAGCGTGCTAACGCTTCGCTTCTTGAGCACAGAAGACGGCGGCGTGCCGTCGCACTTGCCAAGGCGAATGCGCCTTGGAGATATACCTTAAAGCGGCAGCATGCGGTCGCACTTGCCGAGGCCAGGGCGCCCTGGAGATTTGCGCTCAGACAACGGCGATGCAGGCTGTAACACAAGCGTCACACAGCCCTGATACGGACGAGCATCCTCCCCTTTCCTGTATGGTGTCTTCATGTCCCGGACCGTCAAAGCCCTGTTGCTGTCAGCCGCAGCCCTCCTGACCACCACCTGCCTGACGACACCTGTACAGGCTCAGGACAAGAAGCCGCGCAATATCGTCATCTTCGTCGCCGACGGCCTGCGCTACGGCATCGTCAATCACGACACGGCGCCGACCTTTGCCGACATCCAGAAGAACGGTGTCGACTTCCGCAATTCGCATTCGGTCTATCCGACCGTGACCACGGTCAATGCCTCGGTCATCGCCACCGGCCACGGCGTCGGCGACACCGGCGAATATGCCAACAACATGTACTGGGGCCCCGAGCGCCTGGCGGCCGCCAACAATTCGCCCGCCGGCGACATGGAAGACGATCCCGTACTGATGGAGGCCAATGCCCGCTTCGGCGGCAACTACCTCAACGAGGTCAGCCTGCTGAAGATGGCCCGCGACCACGGCTACCAGACGGCGGCCATCGGCAAGGAAGGCCCGGTCCTGATCCAGGATATCAGCGCCGCCGACGGCAAGAGCACCATCATCATCGACGACGTCACCAGCGACCGCAAGCATGTCGACGGCGTGCCGCTGGCGCCTGACGTGCTCCAGGCCATCAAGGATGCCGGCCTGGAGACGCGGGCCCGCGATCGCGGTCTCAACGGCTGGCCCGGGGCCTACAATATGCCCGGCGTCCAGGTCGCCAATGTCTACCAGCAGCAATGGTTCACCGACGTCGCCACCAAGGTCGTCCTGCCGCGCTTCGTCAAGAGCGGCCAGCCGTTCGCCATGGTCTACTGGTCGCGCGACCCGGACGGTACCCAGCACAATACCGGCGACAGCCTCAATGAACTGTCGCCCGGCATCAACGGCCCGACCTCGCTGGCGGCCGTGCGCAATGCCTCGGACAACCTGCAGGCCCTGATCGATACCCTCAAGGCCCAGGGCGTCTACGACAATACCGACATCTTCGTCACCGCCGACCACGGCTTCTCGACCATTGCCCGCCAGTCCAAGACCTCCTACGCCGCCAAGCTGAACTTCCCCGACGACACCATGCCGGGCTTCCTGCCGGCCGGCTTCATGGCCATCGACCTCGCCCATGCCCTGAACCTGCCGCTCAATGACGGTTTCGGCCAGTTGGTCGACGTCACGCACGGCTTCCACCCCGGTGGCGTGTCGCTGATCGGCGCGGATCCGAAAAACCCCGACATCAACGTCATCGTCGGCGGCGGCTCGGACCTCATCTATCTCGATCCGAAGAAGGCAAAGGACCTGGCGCCGAAGATCGTCGCGGCCCTGGCAAAGCAAGACTATACCGGCGCCCTGTTCGCAGACGAGGCCCTGGGCAAGCTGCCTGGCGCCCTGTCATTCAAGGACGCCCGCCTGAGCGGCTCGGCCGTGACGGTGAAGCCGGCCATCTATATCTCGTTTGCCGACTACGCCCTGCCGTCGTGCGTCAAGACGTGGACCAACCCCGAAATCTGCTCGATCCTAACCGTCGATGGCGGCCTGCAACAGGGTCAGGGCAGCCACGGCGCCTTGACGCGCGCCAATACGCGCAACTTCATGGCTGCCATCGGTCCGGACTTCAAGACCGGTTTTGCCGACACGTCACCCATCTCCAATGCCGATATCACCCCGACCCTGGCCCACATCCTCGGCTTCGACCTGGCCCCGAAGGGTACGCTGATGGGCCGCGTCATCCATGAGGCCCTGGTCGGCGGTCCGGATACGACGCCCAGCACGGCCGGCGTCACCCGCTCCGACCCCGCTGCCAACGGCTTTACCACCGTGCTGGAAACGCAGAATGCCGACGGCGAAAACTATCTCGACGCCGCCGGTATGCCGGGCCGCGTCGTCGGTCTGAAGACAACGAAATAATACCAACGGCCACTGATTTCGACTGATCGGCCGTTGGGAGCGTGCGACCGCACGCCCGAGGCTTTGTGCTCAATGAGCGAAGCGCTAGCACGCTTCCATGGGCGAGGAGCCATGCGGCGATTGAGCTGAAAAATACAGGGCCCGCGCCGCCACAAGCCTGTCGTGGCGCGAGAAATTGAAGATTCCATTTGAAAAAGCCGGGATTGCCCCCAATATTGTCCGTAACGAGACAAAAAAAGAGGGCTTCCAGGAATGGCTTTCAATGGTAACGGGCGCGCGAAAACGGCAATCCGCCGGATCGGCGCCGAAGAACTCGAGATTGTGCGGCATCTGGCCCTGATGATCTGGCCCGGATGTTATCGGAACATTATCGGCCCGGACCGGGTCGATGCCATGCTGGCCGTCCTTTACGATACCGAAGCCTTGGAAAAGGAAATGGTCGATCATGGCCACGTCTTCTGGATCGCGCGCTATGGCGATCTCGATGTCGGCTATGCTTCGGCCTATCGCGAAGGCGACCGGATCTGGCTCAAGAAGCTTTATGTCCGCGACGATCACCGCGGACTTGGGTTGGGGAAATCCCTGACGGATGTCGCCCTGGATCACTTCGGCGACGGCGCCAATGAACTGGCCCTGTACGTTAATCGCGACAATACACCGGCGATCGACTACTATCTACGCTCCGGCTTCGCGCAGGAGGCCGAGGTTC
Source organism: Asticcacaulis sp. (assembly GCA_965246725.1). Taxonomy (GTDB): domain Bacteria; phylum Pseudomonadota; class Alphaproteobacteria; order Caulobacterales; family Caulobacteraceae; genus Asticcacaulis. Next base: position 526,148 of record CBDFFG010000007.1, on the reverse strand, counting down.
CAGTGACCATGGGGCCTTACGATTTCACCGATTACATCATGCGGCGCGGCATTTAAGCGCAATCCGAAAAGTGGCCCCACTTTTCGGTTAAATTGCGCGACAAGATAAATATCTAGAGCGCGATTGAACGAAGAGAAAATCCTGCGCTCTAAGCACCGTTAGTTTCGCGGTGGCGAGAGGTGTTTATGCGATTTTTATAAAATCGCGGCCGCTTTTATTATTTTTTTTCTATACTTACCATTTTATTCATAAACACTAATAAAAGCTTAATCGAGTCGCGCCTCACGCGAATATGCAAACGATAAACAAACGCGTTACTCACAGATTCTCGCCTGTTGAGTGTAAAATTTCTGTGTTACAAAATTAATGTGCTGTTAAGGCGTGGATAATGAAGTCTTAACAGCATGGGCGGCCGACAGAAGACCCGCCTGAAACCCTGGAGTTGAGACGTCATCAAAGCGACATCCTGACCTGCCCGTACTGCCCGTGTAGACCCCATGGAGTCTGTTATGCCCTATACGCCCCGTACCCGTCCGATCAGCCTTGCCGAACTCGAAATCGTGCGCGAACTGGCGCTGCAGATTTGGCCCAAGTGCTATCGCCACATGATCGCCCCCGACCATATCGATGAGATGCTTGCTGCACTTTTCGATCTGGATACCCTCGAACAGGATATCACCGAAAAAGGCCATATGTACTGGGTCGTCCGCGTCGGCCATCGCGATGTCGGCTTTGCCTCGGCGCACCTGGAAGGGTCGCGCGTCTGGATCACCAAGCTTTACGTCCTGCAGGACTATCGCGGTTTCGGCCTCGGCAAGGCCCTGATCCAGGCTGTCCAGGACTGCTTCGCTCCAGCCCAGGCCATGTCGGTCTGCGTTCACAAGGATCACGACACAGCTGTCGATTTCTGCCTGCGCCGCGGTTTCAATATCGACCGCGAAATCCCGATCAATCTCGGCAATTACGGCTTTACCGACTACGTGATGCACAAGGATCTGCGCAACTAGCCTCGGACAAGTTCGGCGATCGTCGGACCACCGAGCAGGGCCTGCCACAGGAAGACGGTGACGCCGTGCAGCAGCACGGCCGGCCACAAAGATTCGGTGCGATAACGCATCAGGGCGCAAGCGCCGCCCAGCAGGCCCGCACAACATAAAAACGCCGGATGGAGAAACAGACTCGCGTTCGGCAAGATGGTGGTGGCTTCAATCACATGCCACGCAACGAAGGCCAGCAGCCCAAACGCGATAAGGCGGACGGGGTGCTGGCCTTCGCCACGTCCGGGGATCAGCACCCCGCGAAAGACCAGTTCTTCGGAAAGAGCGGGCACAAGCATGGCCATCACAAGGTGCAAGGGCCAGCCGGCCAGACGCGGCTGCCAGTGGATCAGGTGAAAAGTCCAGGCGATCGCGGCGATGACGCCCAACGCCGCGACCGAGACTGCAAGGCATTCGCCCCACTGCGCGCTCCCTGGCCAGGTCGTCAGTGATATCCTGAGGCGTCGCAGCAGGACCATCGAAACCTACTTTTCTTCTGTCACCTTGAACGCCTTGACCGCAGCTTCGGCCTTGCCGACGGCGGCGAAACCCACCGTCTTGCGCAACCGTGTCACCGCGTCTTTCGCATCGCTATTGTCCTGCGCCGCCGCCAGCATGTACCACTTCAGGGCTTCGGCAAAATCCTGCTTTACGCCCAGGGCCTGTTCGTAAAAACCACCAAGCTTGTACTGCCCCTTGTCGTCGCCGGCATTGGCGGCAAGCGTCAGCCATTTCAGCGCCTCGGCATAGTCGGCCTTTACCCCCATGCCCTGCGCATACATGTCGCCTATCTGGTATTGCGCATTGGAATCTTGCTGGTCGGCCGCCTTGCGCAGCCACTTCAGGGCCTGGTCATCGTCTTCCGGCAGGAAATCCCCGAACTTGTACATGATGCCCAGATTGCGTTGGCCGACTGTATTGTCGTAATAGATGGCGGCGCGGGCAAACCATTTGAAAGCGTCGCCCATATCGGCAGCCGTTGCGGTACCGTAATAATAAAACCGGCCGAGTGCGACCATTGCATCGCTGCTGCCTTCCGCCGCACCGCGCTTGTAAAACTCAAAAGCCTGCCCTGCATCTTTTGTAACACCGACGCCGTCTTCGTACATTTCGCCAAGGCGGTTGGCCGCGGCGTCATAATCCTGACCATCCGCCTTTTTGTACCAGGCGATGGCTGTGGCCAGATCCTTCGCCACTCCGTGACCGTCATTATACATGGTGCCAAGAAGATATTCTCCCCAGGCACTCCCCAGATCGGCGGACTGCTGATAGAGTTTTACCGCCGCGGCCGCATCGACGGGTATGCCACGGCCGGCATCATACATCAGCCCAAGGTTATTCATGGCCGGCGCAAAATTCTGCGCGACGGCCATCCGGTACCATTTTATGGCTTCAGCAGCGTCCGCCTTCACGCCCTTGCCGTAATCATACATCCAGCCGATACTGTTCTGGCCGTTGGCATTGCCCTTGTCGGCGGACTGGCGAAACAACTCGGCGGCATAGACTTCGTCTTTCTTTACCCCGTTGCCCCATAGATACAGATCGCCCAGTTCGGCCATGGCTTCGGCATCGCCGCCGTCGGAGGCTTTTTTCAGCCAGGCGAATGCCTTGTCCGTGTCGGCCGCAACGCCTTTGCCATCACGATAAGCCAGGCCCAGTTGGCGCATGGCAACGACATCGCCAGCCCCCGCTTTTGTCGTGATAGCGGCAACGTCCGCAGGTGTTACCGACTTCAGCGATGCCAATTCGCTCTTTTCCGTATCGTCACCGTCCTCGGCAGCCTTCTTCAGCCATTCGTCAGCCTTGGCCGGATTGGCCGGGGTACCCCAGCCGCTCCTGTAGTGCATCGACACCATGAACTCGGCTTTTGCATACCCTTTGTCGGCGGCTTGCTGATAATAGGCCAGTGCCTTGGCACGATCCTGGGCCACGCCATTGCCGTCATCGTATAGTCTGCCCAGGCCCATCAAGCCGTGAACGTCGCCCTTGTCCGCAGCCAGGCTGAACCAGTGGAAAGCCGCGGCAGGATCCTTTTCCACGCCCGTGCCCCGCTCATACATGGCACCAAGCTCTATCATCGATGCCGTGCGTCCCTGGTCGGCAGCCCGCCTGTACCAAGCGACTGCTTGCGTAACATCCTTTGTAACGCCCTTGCCCGAGTAGTACATGCCGCCAAGCGCAGATTGGCCGCGCGCACTGCCACCTTCGGCGGCACGACGATACGCTTCGAATGCCTTGGCCATGTCCTTGCCGGGCGCTCCATCGTAATACATATCGCCGATATAGGCGTAGGCCGTAAGATGGCCGGCGTCGGCGGCCTTCTGAAACAGAGCGAGCGCCTTTTCGTAGTTTTGCGCAACGCCTTCTCCCTTGAGGTAACGCGCTCCCAAAGAGTCAATCGACCAGGGATCACCGGCATCCGCGCCCTTTTGAAGGTAAACGACGGCCTTGGCATAGTCGGCCTTTCCCAGCGGACCGTCGATATAGGCCTTTGCAAGATTGTAATAGGCTCGCGTATCCCCAGCATCCGCAGCCTGTTGCATCAACTGGACGGCACGAGCCTCATCCCTGGCTACGCCCTGCCCTTTGAGATAGAGGCCTGCCAATCCTTCGTAGGCAGCGGCACTTCCCTGAGTGGTCGCCTGAGTGAACCGCCGCATCGCCTCGGCGTAATCCTGCTTGACCCCAATTCCATCCCGATACATGCCCCCAAGGCACGTCATCGCGTCGGTATTGCCTTGCACCGCTGTCTCTTCGAAAATCGCCTTCGCCTTATTGACGTCCTTGTCGACACCGAGACCGTTCAGGTAAAGGTAGCCGACATCCTGACGGCCCGAGATATTGCCCGCCGCCGCTGCGGTTTCGAAGAGCGTCTTCGCCCTGGCATAATCGATGGACGTCTTGTCTCCGGCCAGATGGGCTTCGCCCAGAGTCACCTGTGCTTCGGCATCGCCCTTGGCAACCGCCGCTTCAAGTGTGGCAATGCTGCGATCGTCGTGCCGGTCCTTGGCGTGCGCCGCAGATGCCATAGCCAAGGTTGCGACGCATACGGCCGCCAGAAGTCGTTGTCTCATGAGATCCCCCCGAATGGGGCGATACAACCAAATTGCAGCAGGCAACGCAAGGGCGAGCGGGTTGACTTTCCGCCCCTGCCCCTTTTGTCCCCCTTTAAAATGGGCTATGCATCTCCCACATAAGGCGAACGCAGGGGGGCGTGGATCAATAAGCCGCCTCTGTAACCGGGACACAGAGGAGTTTCCCCTATGATTGCGAAGCACGCGGTTTCCAAGTCGATCTGGCGCCCTGTCGCCGGCCTTGTCATCACGGCAGGCCTGGCCACCGGTCTGGCGGGCTGCGGCATCAACACGATCCCGACCAAGGAAGAAAACGCCAAGGCCAAGTGGTCGCAGGTCGAAAACGAATACAAGCGCCGCGCCGATCTGGTGCCGGCCCTGGTCGCCACCGTCAAGGGCGCCGCCGCGCAGGAACGCACCACCCTGGTGCAGGTTATCGAAGCCCGCTCCAAGGCGACCTCGGTCAATGTCGACGCCTCGACCGTCACCGATCCGGCCAAGTTCCAGCAGTTCCAGCAGGCCCAGGATGGCCTGTCTTCGGCCCTGGGCCGCCTGATGGTCATCCAGGAACGTTATCCCGACCTGAAGTCGAACGCCAACTTCCTGACCCTGCAGTCGCAACTGGAAGGCACAGAAAACCGCATCACCATCGCCCGCAAGGACTACAATGACGCGGCGCAGGACTTCAACACGTCCCTGCGCACCTTCCCGACCGTCGTCTGGGCCAAGACCATGTACGGCAGCTCCAAGCCCATGGCCTATTTCACGGCGCCGGCCGAAGACGCCAATGCGCCCAAGGTCGACTTCTCGGATATCGGTGCCGCCCCCGCGTCGAAGTAAACGCACTTTGACAAGGCCTTTGCGCATGTCCATCCCAAAGCATAGCACCTGGATGCACGCCTTCGCGGCGGCATTCACGGTGCTGTTTGCCGTCTGCACCCTGCCGGCCATGGCCGACACCCTGAAATTCCCGGATCTTGCCGGACATCGGGTCGTCGACCAGGCCAACATCCTGTCCGACGCCACCGAGGCCGACCTGAATGCCAAGCTCAAGGGCGTCGAGGACGCCACCACCGACCAGGTAGTAGTGGTCACGGTCGACAGCCTGCAGGGTAACGATATCGCCGACTACGGCTATCAGCTGGGTCGGCACTGGGGCATCGGCCAGAAGGGCGACATCAAGGCGTCGAATGGCCAGACCTACAAGGACAATGGCCTGCTGATCATCGTTGCGCCTAATGAGCGCAAGGTGCGCATCGAGGTCGGTTACGGTCTCGAGCCGGTCATGACCGACGCCATGTCGTCGATCATCATCCGTGAAGACATCCTGCCGAAGTTCAAGTCGGGCGATTACGACGGTGGGGTCGAGGCCGGTACCGATGCGGTGATCCAGCAATTGTCGCTCGATCGCGGCGTCGCCATTCAAAAAGCGCAGGCTGCAGCTCAACAACCGGCCGAAAGCCCGCGCCACGGCCTGCCATTCGGCATTATCGTCCTCATCATCATCTTTGTCCTCATCTTTTCACGCGGCTGGCTGCCGTGGCTTATCCTCGGCAACCTGCTGGGCGGTGATCGGGGCGGCTGGGGCGGAGGCGGTGGAGGTGGCTGGTCCGGCGGCGGAGGCGGCGGCTTCAGTGGCGGCGGTGGATCCTTCGGCGGCGGCGGCAGTTCAGGAAGCTGGTAAACATGGCTCTCAAGATCGATCATAGCCGCATCAATGCGGCCATCGCCACGGCCGAGGAAACGACGTCCGGCGAAATCACCTGCGTCATCAAGGCCAAGGCGCTCGACTACGGCGAAACTCCACTGGGTTGGGCGGCGGCCTCGGCGCTTATCCTGCCTTTGGCATTGGGTGGGCTGGGCCTGCTGCCGCATGAGTGGCTGGCGCCCCTGTTCAACCAGGCCCTCGGCTGGAACGGTATCGGCGTCAGCGGCCAGTTTGCCACCTGGGAAATCCTGCTGGCCTATGCCGCCCTGCAACTGGTCGTCTTTGCGGTCGTCTACACTTTGATCGCCTTCACGCCGCTTAAACTGGCTCTTACGCCGCAACGTACGCGCCGGCGCAAGGCCCACGACAAGGCTATGGAGCAGTTCTATGCCCGCGGCCTGCACCTGACGCGCGGCCAGACCGGCGTCATGATCTTCTGCGCCCTGGAAGAGCATGTCGTCGAGGTCATCGCCGACGAAGGCATCTATGCAAAGGTCGACAAGGCCCTGTGGAACGACACGGTCGCCGTGCTGTTGAAGCATATCAAGTCGGGCGACCTGACCACCGGCTTTGTCGAAGCGGTCAATGCCTGCGGTGTCGCCCTGTCGGCGCACTTCCCGCCCGAGGGTGACAATCCCAATGAGTTGCCGGACGTGCTGATCGAGATCTGAGACAATGCTCGCAGCCCTTAGCCTCAGTCTTCTTGTCGCCGTCGCATCCCCCGATGCGACGGCGCTTTATCGTCAGGGACTAGCGGCCTATAACGGTCAGGGTATGCCGAAGGATGGACGGATGGCGGCCCTGCTGTTTCGCCAGTCGGCCGATCTCGGCTATGCGCCTGCGCAACTGGCCTATGGCCTGATGGCCTTGAGCGGCCAGGGTGGTCTTTCCAATAATCGCGCCGAGGCTGTCGCCTGGGTGCGCAAGGCGGCTGTCCAGGGCCTGCCCGAGGCGCAGCACAGTATGGGCGCGGCCTATTTCCGCGGCATCGGTGTAAAACCGGACGTGGTCGAGGCCTGCGCCTGGGAGACGCGCGCCTCACGCGGTGATGCACAGTACCAGGCGACACTGAAGGTCATGACCGATAACATGACACCCGCGCAGCGCGATGCCTGCCATGCGCGCGCTGTTGCGGCATTGCGGAAATAGAATGTGTCTGCTCGCAAATAGCTCATTTAGCGCGCCCCTCGCATATCGACTTCGCTCACCTTCCTCCTCTCCCCGTTTACGGGGAGAGGGTGGCCCGAAGGGCCGGGTGAGGGGCAGACCCCGCCAATAATAAGCTGCGGCAACCCAAATAATACCGGCCAAAAAATACCGGAATGTGAGCTTGGCCAGGACATGAAACAGCAAAATTACTGAGTTCTGGATATACGGCTGTCCATTCGCCCCTCACCCGGCCCTAACGGGGCACCCTCTCCCCGCACGCGGGGAGAGGAGAAAGGAGCCATATGCGGTAGCCATCCCACTTCAAAAGGGGGAGTTCTTTTTGAATGACTTTTCCCTATCGCCTTTTGCAGCGCAAAAGGCTAAACACCGCGCCCTTCCCCGGTTACAAAAGCGCTCCATCATGTCCCGTCCCTATTGCGGTATCGACTTCGGCACCTCCAACTCGGCTGTCTGCGTCGGTTCGGGTAATGAGGTCCGTCTTGTCCCCATCGAGGGTGAGGCCGTTACCCTGCCGTCGGCCATCTTCTTCAATGCCGAGACCGACGAGGTAACTTTTGGCCGCCGCGCCATCGCCGAATATCTCGACGGGTATGACGGCCGCCTGATGCGGGCGCTGAAATCGATCCTCGGCTCCAGCCTGATCGGTGAAACCACCCAGGTCGGCGGCCGGCGCAAGGACTTCCGCGGTATTATCGGCGTCTATATCGCCGAGCTGAAGCGGCGCGCCGAAGCCATTGCCGGCGAGACGATCGACCAGGTCGTCCTGGGCCGGCCGGTGCGCTTCGTTGACGGCGACGATGTCGCCGACGCCCGGGCCGAAGCCGAATTGCGCGGCATTGCCGAGGCGCAAGGCTTCAAGGACATCGCCTTCGAATACGAACCGCTGGCGGCGGCGCGCGACTACCAGTCGCGCCTGCAGCAAGCCGAGACTGTACTGGTTGCCGATATCGGCGGCGGCACCTCCGACTTTTCGGTTGTGGAACTGGCGCCGCAGAGTGGCGGCAGCAAAATCCTCGCCAATGGCGGCATCCATATCGGCGGCACCGACTTCGATACCCGTCTCAGCCTGGCCACCGTCATGCGCGACATGGGCTATCGCAGTGCGCTGAAGACCGGGCTTGAGATGCCCGGCCTCTATTACCACCAGCTGTCGACCTGGCACCTGATCAACTTCCTCTACAATCAGAAGACCATGGTCGGTATCCGGCAACTGCATCACCAGGCCGCCGATCGCAGCCTGACCGAGCGCCTGATCACCGTCGTCGAACGCCACGCCGGCCACGAGGTCGCCAACAAGGTCGAGCAGGCCAAGATCGCCTTGTCGGACACGGACATCGCCAGGGTCGACCTGACCGATATCGAGGACGACTGGACGCATGACATGTCGCGCGACACCCTGACCACGGCGATCACGCCCGATGTCGACAAGGTGGTCGCCGCCGCCGGCGAGACGGTTGCCAAGGCCGGCATTAGCCGCGATACCGTCCACACCCTGTTCATGACCGGCGGTTCGACCGCCCTGCCCGGCTTCGAAGACGCCATGCGCGCAGCCTTCCCGGCCGCCCGCGTCCACTACGGCGACCGCCTGTCGAGCGTCGCGTCGGGTCTCGGTCTCGCCGCAAAAGAGCGTTTCTCTTTTTAGCTCAATCGCCGCATGGCTCGCCGCACAAGCGGCGGCGTGCAGTCGCACGCTCCAACGGCCAAAAAACATTGGCCGTTGGAATAATCCTGGCGATTCCCGCTTGCATCCCCATATGTGTTACTGTATCAGCACGCTAACACATTAACACGGTAACCGAGATGCAGCCAAAGGATGACGCAGAAGACGCAGATGCCCTGTCACGGGCCCTGCTGTCCTTGCAAAGCGCCGAGGAGGTCAAGGCCTTCCTCAACGACCTGTGCACGCCTGCCGAAATCCGCGCCTTTGCCGAACGCTTCAAGGTCGCTCGCCTGCTCGACGAAGGGCAGTTGAGCTACCGCGACATCGCCATGCGCACGGGGGCATCGACCACCACGGTCACCCGGGTGGCGCGCTTCCTGCGCGAAATGCCGCATAAGGGTTACCGGCTGGTGCTGGACAGACTGAAACGAGACGACATATGACCGAATCCCCGAGAGATACCCGCCTGCGCATCGCCGTGCAGAAGTCCGGACGCCTGGCCGACCGTTCGCTGGAACTGATCGCCGGCGCCGGCCTGCGCGTCATGAAGGGCGCCAACGAACTGCTGTATCGCATCGAGAACCAGCCCATCGACCTGCTGCGCGTCCGTGACGACGACATCCCCACCTTCGTTGCCGACGGCGTCGCCGAACTGGGCATTGTCGGCCTAAATGTCCTGAGCGAACACTTCCCCGATGCCGATCTCGACAGCATGATCGTCATGCGCCTCGGTTTCGGCAGTTGTACGCTGAAGATCGCCGTGCCCAACGAGGCCGACTATACCGGCCCGCAATGGCTGCAGGGCAAGCGTATCGCCACCTCCTATCCCAATATCCTGACGCGCTGGCTGATGGACAAGGGCATCACGGCCGATATCGTCGAGATGCGCGGCGCCGTCGAGGTCGCTCCGCGGATGAAGATCGCCCACGCCATCTGCGACCTGGTGTCGACCGGCGCCACCCTGGAAGCCAACGGCATGAAGGCGACCGACCTGGTGCTGAAGTCCGAGGCCGTCCTGGTCAAGGCGCCGCACGCCCCGCCGGCCGAACTGCAGCACACCTATGACATGGTCATCCGCCGCTTCGACGGCGTGGTCGCCTCGACCGGCGCCAAGTATGTCATGCTCAATGCCCCGAAAGCGCATCTGGATGAGATCATCAAGATGATCCCCGGCGCCGATGCCCCGACCATCATGCAACTGGCCGGCCGCGACGACACGGTAGCCGTCCACGCCGTCTGCCAGGAGAATGTCTTCTGGGATACGCTGGATAAGCTCAAGGCCGCAGGCGCCTCGGCCATCCTGGTGCTGCCGATCGAAAAGATGATGAAATAATGTCCCCGCCGCGGCCGCTGGCTGGCGGCGGATCACAACCTGTCGAGTCCGAAAATGAAGACGTTTGTTTGGCAAGAACTGACGAAGGCGGAGCGTATCTCCGCCCTGCGTCGCCCCGAGAACCGTCGCGATCCGGCGATGGCGGCGCGCGTAAAGGACATCTTTGATGACATCGAGGCCCGTGGCTTCGCCGCTTTAAGCGACTGGGCGATAAAGCTCGATGGCCATGCCCCCGACGCCGTGCGTCTCGACGGCAGGACCGTCGACGCTGCCCGGGCACAACTGACAGCCGACGATCTCGCCGCCATGGAGCTGGCCGTCGCCAATGTCCGCGCCTTCCAGGCCGCCGAACTGCCGGGCGATGGCCCTGTCATCGCGCCACAACCGGGCCTGAGCCTGCAACGGGTCTATCGCCCGCTCAATACGGCCGGCCTCTACGCCCCCGGCGGCACCGCGCCCCTGTTCTCGACCCTGATCATGACGGCCGTCCCGGCCCTGGTCGCCGGCGTCGTCAACCGCGTCTGCATTACCCCGCCCGCTCGCGACGGCAGCATCCACCCGATGATGATCGCAGCCGGCGCGGCCTCGGGCCTCGACCAGGTATGGCGCGTCGGCGGGGCGCACGGCATCGCCGCCCTGGCCCTGGGTGTGCTCGAAGGCATTCCGGCCGCAGACAAGATCTTCGGCCCCGGCAACAAGTATGTCGCAGAGGCCAAGCGCTATGCCACCGAGCGTGTCTCCGGCCTGGCTATCGACATGCCCGCAGGGCCCTCGGAACTGCTGGTCATTGCCGACGACAGCGCCAATGTGAAACTGGTCGCCGCCGACCTGCTGTCGCAGGCCGAACACGACGCCGATGCGCAAGTTATCCTGGTGGCCCTGTCGACCGATATCGCGGCAAGGATCACGGCCGAGGTCAAGCTCCAGGTCGAACGCCTGCCGCGCGCTGCGATCGCAAAAGCCTCGCTGGAACAGGCGCGTATCCTGATCGTGTCGTCGCCGGCCGAAGCCGCCGAGGTGTCGAACCTCTATGGTCCGGAACACCTGGCCATCCAGGTCGCCGATCTCGACGGCATCATCCCACAACTGACCGCCGCCGGCACCATCTTCGCCGGCACCTATGCCGCCGAGACCTTCGGCGACTATGCCGCCGGCCCCAGCCACGTCCTGCCGACCGACGGCGCAGCCAAGGCCTGGGACGGCATTACGGTCCGCTCTTTCCTGACCAGCTTCGTCGTCCAGCGCGCTACCAGGGCCGGCGCCGCCAGCATTGCCCCGGCTTCGGCGCGGTTGGCACGCCTCGAAGGTCTGGAAGCCCATGCCTTGGCGGCCGACTTCAGGCTTGAGATTTAGGACCTGATGATCGGACTGGCCCCCAAATTTTTAGTTGCGCTACCGCTTCGCTACTTGAGCGCATTAGTCCAACACGCGTAACACCGCTCCTGTTACAGAAAAAACGACGTTACAACATATGTTCAACTCGCCATTTTCCTCATTGAATTCATCGGGCTCCGGGCTGGAATCCCTGCCACCGTCGCTGGAGCCGTTGCGCGACCGTATGGCCGACTTCTACGGCGTAGAAGCCCATCAGTTGATGGTCACGCGCGGGGCGTCGCACGCCACAGAGGTGCTGATGCGCCGCCTGCGCGTGCATGGCCACGAATTCGTCTGGGCTGCGTCGGACCATTATCTCGAAGACCTGTGTGGCGTGTACAACCTGTCGATCCGCCAGCCGCCGGAAACCGGCCCGATCGCCAAGGGCGGTGGCTTCTACCTGGTCCATAATCCCAGCCAGCGCGACGGCAAGGCATGGAACCTGGTCAAGGCCCGCACCCTGGCGGTCGACATCTTCCCGTCGATCCTGGTCGTCGACGAAAGTTATTTCGACGCCGCCGACGCCAATTCCCTGGTCGATCTGGCCGTCTCGGAACCCAATGTCGTCGTGCTGAAAAGCCTGTCCTACCTGTTCGGCATGGCCGGCGCCCGCGTCGGCGCCCTGATCGCCAACACCAAGACCTTGCAAGGCCTGTTGAAGTATTGCGAACCGCATCCGGTGCCGACTCCGTCGATCCGTGCGGCCGAGGCGGCCCTGTCGCCGTCGCGGTCCTTGAGCGTCCAGGCACGTATCGACCTGATCCGCGGCGAACAAGCCCGCGTCCGCGAAGCCCTGCTGCAGTCTCCGCAGCTCGACAGCTTCGACCTCAATGACGGGCCCTTCATGCTGCTGCGGCCATCGAACCTGCTGAAGACCCAGACGGCTTTGAAGAAACTGGGCCTGTCGGCGCAGAACACCAATAACGGCCTGCTGCTGGCGCTCGGCGATGCCGCCTGCAACAACCGTATCCTCAAGGCGCTCGACGTCGCCGCGGATGGCAAGGCGCCGCGCGTCGGCGAGATCCTGCGCGACACCAAGGAGACGCGCATCTCGGCCCTGGTCAATCTCGACACCCCGAAGCCCGTCAAGGTCGAAACCGGTATCGGCTTCTTCGACCACATGCTCGACCAGGTGGCGACACACGGCGGCTTCTCGCTGCAACTGGCCTGCGAAGGCGACCTGCATATCGATGGCCACCACACGGTCGAGGACTGCATGCTGGCGCTCGGGAGTGCGCTCAAGGTAGCGCTGGGCGACCGCGTCGGCATGGCGCGGTTCGGCTTTGTCCTGCCGATGGACGAGACCGAAGCCAAGGTGTCGATCGATCTCGGCGGCCGTCCCTTCTGCGTCTTCAAGGGCGAATTCGAATCGACCCATATCGGTGACTACCAGACCGAGATGACGGCGCACGCCTTCCGCTCCCTGTCGGAAACCCTCGGCGCCTCGATCCATGTCGAGGTCTCGGGCGGCAACGACCACCACAAAACCGAGGCCTGCTACAAGGCATTGGGTCGGGCCCTGCGCCAGGCGACGCGCATCGAAGGCGACGCCCTGCCCTCGACCAAGGGCATGTTGGCATGATCCCCGCCCTCAAGAAGCGAAGCGGTAGGGCGAGCAAAAATGTCCTCAAGAAGCGAAGCGTTAGGACAAGTAAATGATTACCGTTATAGAATTAGGATGTGCGAATACGGCTTCGGTATTATTCGCGCTTGATCGCCTGGGCGCCGAGGCAAAACTGTCCTCCGACCAGGCCGAGATCAAAGGCGCGAAGAAGGTCGTCCTGCCGGGCGTCGGCGCCGCCGGCTTCGCCATGTCGCGCATCCATGATCTGGGCCTGTTCGACATCATCCGCGGACTTGACGTCCCGCTACTCGGTGTCTGCCTTGGCCAGCAACTGCTGTTCGACGGCTCCGACGAGGGCAATGTCGACTGCCTGGGCCTGATCCCCGGACGGGTGACGAAGATGACGGCGCGTCCCGACCTGGTCGTGCCGCACATGGGCTGGAACCAGCTTGCCGTCACCAGCGAAGACCCGCTGACGGCTGAGGTCAAGGACGGCGAGTTCGCCTACTTCGTCCATAGCTTTGTCTGCCCGGTCACCGAACACACCTTGGCGACCAGCATCTACGACCATCCGTTTGCCGCCATGGTGCGCAAGGACAATGTCTGGGGCTGCCAGTTCCACCCGGAGCGTTCCTCGGCCACCGGCGCGCGCATCCTGCAAAACTTTATCGACCTGTAAGACCTGAAAAGCCCTGTAAGACTGAAAAGCCCTGTAAGACTGAAAAGCTAAGACCAGACCATGATCCTTTATCCTGCCATCGACCTGATCAACGGCGAATGCGTACGCCTCGCGCAGGGGCGTTTCGACGCCGTCACGCGCTACGACGCCGATCCGTTCAAGCGCCTCGGCCTGTTCAACGACGAACATGCGCAATGGGTGCATATCGTCGATCTCGACGGCGCCAAGGCAGGATCGCCGCAACAGCACGAACTGATCGGTCGCCTCGCCCAGGCGTCGAAGGCGAAGATCCAGACCGGCGGCGGCGTGCGCACGCGCGAGCACGTCCAGACCCTGCTCGACCAGGGCGTCTCGTCCGTGGTCGTCGGCTCTGCCGCGGTGAAGAACCCGGAAGAGGTGCGGACCTGGCTGAAGGACTTCGGCAAGGATCGTATTACCCTGGCGCTCGACGTCCTGCCGACGGCCGACGGCGATTTCGACGCCGCCCTGCATGGCTGGGTCGAAGGCTCGGGCATCAGCCTGTGGGACGTGCTCGACTATTACCCGGTGGGCGTGGCCCAGCGCATCCTCGTCACCGACGTGTCGCGCGACGGCATGCTGATGGGCCCGAACATGGCCCTGATGCAGGCCTTGCGCCGCAAGCGTCCCGACCTGGAAATCCAGGCCTCGGGCGGCGTGCGTTCGGTCGAGGACCTCTATGATCTCAAGGCGCTCGGCGTACATGGCGCCATTGTCGGCAAGGCAATTTATGAAGGTCTGATTGACCTGAAGGCGGCCCTTAATGTTGGCTAGACGCATCATTCCCTGTCTCGACGTCAAGGACGGCAAGGTCGTCAAGGGCGTGCAGTTCGTCGGTCACGAGGTCCTGGGCGACGCCGTCGACATGGCCCTGCGCTATCGTGACGAAGGCGCCGACGAACTTGTGCTGTATGATATCACCGCCTCGTCGGAAGGCCGTACGGTCGATTATAACTGGGTGCGCGATATCGCCCGGGCGCTTGACATTCCCTTCTGTGTCGCCGGCGGCATCCGCTCGGCCGAACAGGCGGTCAAGTGCTTAGATTCCGGCGCGGACAAGATCTCGGTCAATTCGCCCGCCCTGGAGCGTCCCGACCTGATCAACGAACTGGCCGAGATGGCCGGGTCGCAGTGCGTGGTCGTCGGGATCGACAGCCGCGAGATGGACGACGACTATTATGTCCACCAGTATTCCGGCGATCCGGACAAGATCCGCCAGGCCGGCCGGCGCACCCTCGACTGGGTTGTCGAGGCGCGCGACCGCGGCGCCGGCGAGATCGTACTGAATTGCATGAATCAGGACGGCGTGCGTAAGGGCTACGATATCAAGCAGTTACGCCTGGTGCGTGATCTGGTCGATATCCCCCTGGTGGCCTCCGGTGGCGCCGGCGCGCCCGACCATTTCCGCGACGTTTTTCTTGAGGCCGACGTGTCCGGCGCCCTGGCCGCCAGCGTCTTCCATAAACAGATCATCGCTATTCCCGACCTGAAGCGCCAGTTGCGCACCCAGGGAATTGCCGTAAGACTTTAAGATAGAAAGGGCCCCTCCGTCATCTGCGGCCTTACGGCCTTGACGCCACCTCCCCATCTTCGATGGGGCGGAGACAGAGCAGCACATTCCCCTCCTCCCTATCGAAGATGGGGAGGTGGCTGCAAGCGCAGCGAAGCAGACGGAGGGGTCCTAAGCCCCACGCCGAATAGAAACCACAGCACATCATGTCCGAAGCCCATCACATCCCCAATCCGCTGACCCTGGCCGACGTGGCGCGTATCGACTTCGCCAAGGAAGGCGGACTTGTGCCGGCCGTCGTGCAGCATGCCGATACCCTGCAGGTGCTGATGCTCGGCTATATGAGTGCCGAGGCCCTGACGAAGACGCTGGACAGCGGCCTTGTCACCTTCCATTCGCGCTCGAAAGGACGGTTGTGGACCAAGGGCGAGACCTCGGGCGACACGCTGGCGCTCGATCGTATCCTGACGGACTGCGACGAAGACGCCCTGCTGGTCTATGCCCGACCGGCTGGCCCGACCTGCCACACCAAGACGACCTCGTGCTTCGGTCATGAGGACGCGCCCGGCATCGGTTTCCTCGGCGAACTGGCGACCATCGTCTCCGATCGCGCCAAGGCCGATCCCGCCGATTCCTATACGGCGCGGCTGATGCACAAGGGGATTGCCAAGATTGCCCAGAAGGTCGGCGAAGAAGGGCTGGAGACAGCCCTGGCCGGCCGCGCCGGCGATCTCGACGAACTGCACAACGAATCCGCCGACCTGCTGTATCACCTGTCGGTGCTTCTGATGGCGCGCGAAACCTCGCTCGAGGCGGTGCTGGATATCCTGCGGGACCGCCACCGCGGATAATCTGTGAACGGCAGATCAGCCGCGTACCATTTACATACCCACCCCTATATGGTTAATTCCTACCCTTGCGGAATGACGAACGGGGGAAATTTGTCATGCTCGACCTGTTCCAGAAAGACGGCAAGATCGGCGGAGGCTTCTACACCACGGTAGCGTTTTGCACGCTCGCCGCCATGGTGGCCCTAAGCTTCATATTGATGCGCCATCTCAGCCTGACCTTCCACATTGCGGATATGGCCGGCCAGGGGGTATTTCCGTCATCCGACACGGACGGGTATTACGATCCGCCGGCCTTCACGGCATGGCAGCAACGCCTGTTCGACGAAAACCTGTCCTTATCGACATTGAACCTGGTAATCCTGGCCGGCACGCTGGTGGCCACGCTCAACGTCTACTACAAGGCACACGTCACCCGCCTCAATGCCATGGGACAACCCCGGGGCCTGGCCCTCCTCTGTCTTGTGCCTTTTGTTTTTGCGCTCGGCTTCTGCGGTTTTGCCATAGCCGCACACCTGGCATTGCAGAACGCCGCCCTGTCCTCGGCTTTCAGTATCCTGTCGTTTTTCTGCGCTGCCCTGACGATAGGTGCCGCAGGCGTCATGGTATCGTTTCTGGGTTTCGGACACCCCTGATCACTCTTCAAGCATGTTCCGTCCCAACTGGGTCAGAAAGACCTTGCGCTGTTCCGGCGTCATCTCCCCCTGCAAGCCGCGCAGGTCCGGCGGCAGATGTTCACCGACCGGATCGCTCTGGTGAAAGACGAAGTGGTCGAACATGGCCTTCCAGGCGGCGTTACGCCCTGGCGACAGGTCGCGCAGGGACACCATGGCATGGAACAGGGCGTGGATCGGCACGCCGGCTTCGCGCGGCGCGTCATCCCACCAGTAATTTATCTGCACATTGAAGGCGCCGTCGGAGACGACATGGTGCCACCACATGTAGGGGATAAACAGGATATCGCCCGGTTCGAGATCGGCGACCGTCGCCGTTTTCAGCGCCTCGGCAAAACGTGGATGGGCGGCGAAATCGGGGTTTTCCAGATCGGCCATGGCGGTGGGCACGCCCGAGATCGTGGTCTCGAACGGTCCCATATAGAGGTTTTTGACTTGGTCCGGCGGAAACAACACGAAGCGTTTGCGCCCCGCCACCATGCAGGCGAGATTGTCGTACAGATCGAAATGGATCTGCGTCAGGGAGCGGTTGCCGATCCAGATGCGCGGCTCCGCGTCTATCCCCGGCAGGACGTTTTCCGCCTTCAGGCGCGGAAAGAAATCCTTGAGCAAGGCAGACTGGATGTAGATAGGTTCGGCGTCGGGCCGACGCAGGCGCTCCAGGGTCAGGGCCAGGGGAATCGCGGCCCGGGCAAAATTGAACCCCTTGCCCCCGTCGGCATAGAAGTATTTGCCGCCGCTGCCCGGTGCCTGGCGGAAGGTCTCGGCCGGCCGGCCGGCATCGCGCGCCTTCAGGTGCTCGACCAAGGTATCGGTCCCGGCGATCGCCGCCTGCACGACCGGCCAGTCGCGCGCCGCACCTCGAAAAATCATCGGATGGTCCAGGCCGTCCATGGCCTGTTTCAGGGCATCAAGGGTGACGTCGTTACGACTGGCGACGGGGGGAAAGGACTGCATCCGGGGGCCTTGGCCAAAAGGGAGGTGTCACGAGAGTGACGTAATTGCCGCAAGGGCAAAGGATTCTGTCGATCCGACAGGTGGCAGGCGTTAATCCTGTTTGCCAGCGACGACGCAGCGGATCATAACAGCCTCGCTATCTGGGGTATGAACCGGCGCGATGTCCACGCTTTTTGACATGATCTGCGCGCTTATCGCGCTTCTGATGTCGGCCGCCCTGTCGCATTTCGGCGGTGCCGTAGCCCCGCACACCGATGCGTCGCCGCCCGCCGCCCATGCATCTCCGGCCGAACGCAGCGACTTCAACCCCGCGAATCAGTCGTCCGGTGCCGCCCTGCCGGAGCGCAAAACCTCCGGCCAGGACGCCTGAGGGCCATCCGTCCGTAAAAGGACGAAGACAAGCGCCCGTACAACGGCGTTTTCGACAAAATCCTTTGCCTAAATCGTCAGTTGGAGATAGCTTTCGCCTGATGGGAGAACCCGTTCCGGCACGTCTGAACACGCAGCGTTCAGGCTGGCTTTTCTGGCCATCGAGGCGGGCTGCAGGACATGGTAATGAGAACAAGACGCCCCCCTTTGAACCTTTCCGATTCGAAGTCGCGAACCCGGTCCAGAGCTACGGCTGATCTGCCCCAAACCGAGTCCGAAGTGCCTGCTTCCGCTCCGGGCGATCTGACAGCCGACGACATCTCTGCGTCTGCCGATGCGGGAACCGCCGACACGGCGGCCGTCAACGACCTGCTGGATGCGCCCCTGACCGAACGGGTAGCGGCCGATCACGCCGCACCCGAGGTACAGCCGGAAGCCTTGCCCGAATCGCCCGTCGAATCCCTGTTCGAAGCCGCGCCCGATACCGATTTCGCCATCCCTGAACCGGCCGTCGCCGAAGCGGCGGTCAACGATATCCCGCCGCCTCCGCCAGAATCGACGCCGGTACGCTTCGGCAGCTACACGGGCAAGCCCCGCGAGGAGGCCGCTCCCCGCACGCCGGCGACCCCGAATCGCGCGCTAACGCCACGTATTGAACCCAATGGTGTGCTCAAGGCGAGCGGCGCGTCACCCGGCGTCTTCTGGGGCTCGGTCACCCTGGTCAGCCTGTTGTGGGCCTGTGGCATGACCGCCTTCGTCCTGGCGGCCCAGAACAACCTGACGGCCTTTGCCTCGGCGCCGGTGCGCCTGATCGTGCTTGGCTTCCTGGCCCTCTTCCCGACGGCCCTGGTTTTCGCCTCGGCCTTTGCCCTGCG
Source organism: Asticcacaulis sp. (assembly GCA_965246725.1). Lineage (GTDB taxonomy): Bacteria > Pseudomonadota > Alphaproteobacteria > Caulobacterales > Caulobacteraceae > Asticcacaulis. The sequence goes on along the minus strand of CBDFFG010000007.1, from coordinate 507,298 downwards.
CAATGCCGCCGCCCTGTCGCGGCAATCGGCGCGCGCGGCGGACCTGGCCGATTCGATGCTGGCGCCGGCGACCTCGGCCGCCATGCAGACCAGCGAACTCGTCGATTCCCTGCGGGCCCAGGTCGACCATGCCGTTCGTGCCGTCCGTCTGGCCCATAACGACATCGCCGAACTGTCGGCCAAGCTGAAGGCCGAGACCGACCGTCTGCACGACGCCGCCAATATCGCCCGCGCCACCACCCAAAGCATCACCCGCTCGATCGAGCACGAGCGCGTCGCCGTCCAGCAGATGAGCGATTCGCTGACCCAGCAGTCCGACGGCATTATCTCCGCCGTTGATCGCCAGGCCCGCCTCGTCGCCGATGCCTCCGACCTAGCCCAGACGCAGTTGCGTGAAGCCGAGGCAACGCTTGCCGTGCGCGCGTCCGACATGATGAGCGCCGCCACCGATGTCTCGACCAATGCCCGCAAGATCAGCGAGGATCTCGATCGCCAGACCCAGCGCCTGGAGACTGCCGGTTCCGGCGTCGCCGACCAGATCCGCAGCGTCGAGGAAGGCCTGTCGCAGCAACGCGCCGGCCTGGTTTCGGCCGCCCTGTCCCTGCGTGCCGACCAGGAAGACTTCGCCGTCCATATCGAAAACCAGCGCGCACAGCTGACCGAGGCCCTGGCCATTACCCGCGTCGCCACGGTCGACCTGGGCGAGACCTCGGCGCGCGGCGTCGACGTCCTGCGCGATATCGTCCTGACGGCGCAGGAGAACTTCCGCGCCGTGATGGGCGCAGCCGAAAACGAGCGCACCGCCTTCGAGACGCGCATCCACGCCACCCTGTCCAATATCTCGGTCATGGCTGCCGACGCCCGCGACGATCTGATCGCCGAAACGCGCCGCTCGCTCGACCAGCTGACAACCGCCGCCGCCGAAACCAAGCGCGCCGCCGACACGGCCGCCCTGACGGCGCAGCAACGCGTGGATCGCCTTAACGAATCGATCTTCGAAGCGTCGAAAAAGGCCGACGAGGTTTTCGATTCCCGCTTCTCGGCGGCCCGCCGCCTGATCGAGGATTCGGCCGGGTTGATCATCGAGGCCGGCGACCAGACCGCCGAAAAGCTTGACAGCAGCTTCGCCCATACCCGCCAGACCATAGCCGAGGTCAACGAGGCCCTGACCGAACTGACCAATAGCGCCGACCAGTTGCCGCTGATGGCCCAGGATCGCCTGCACGATATCCGCAAGGCGGTCGAGGACGGCCTGAGCGCCATGACGGCGGCGGCACGCAAGGCGGCTCTCGAAACCGAGGCGGTCGACAGCGCCTTCCAGGAACGGGTCAAGCGCAATTACGACATGCTGACCGAAGCCGTGCGCCTGATGGGCGTTATTTCGGGCGAACAACCTCTGTCCGGCGGCACGCAGGATCGCGACTATGGCCGCAGCGTTGCCCCGCGCCAGGCCGCCCCCGCCATGCCACGGCCGGTTCCGCCCACGCCGCAACCGGCGCCGCAACCAGCCCCTCAGGCGGTTCAACCCCGGACAACGGCGCCGTTGCGCCTGTCGCCGCTCGGCAGCGAAACCCGCCCTGCTACGGTGCAGCAGCCGCGCACTCCGTCGCCATCCGGTAGCCGCGCCGGCGAATCGAACGGCTGGTCGTGGCGCGATCTGCTCAATGGCATGGACAGCGCCGGCAACCCGACGCAAGCGCCCCAGGCGACGCCGGTACAACGCAGCCAGCCCGCGCCGCAGCCGCCGGTCGATGCAGACTTCGACAATCTCGACGACCTGATGGTCGGCGAGGTCAGCGCCATGGGCGTCGATGCCGCCGCCCTGCTCAGCCGTACACGCATCGACGAGATGATCACCTCGATCATCGCCGAGGACAATGAAGGCGCGCGCAACATGGTCCGCCGCGTTGCCCCGGCCGCTATCCGCCGCCTCAGCCGCCGCCTGTTGTCCGACCCTGTGTTGCGCCAGCAAGCCAACGACTTCGCCACGGCCTATGACGAACAGATCAATATCGCCCTGATGTCGAAGGATGTGTCGCGCAGCCTGCAGGAGGTGCTCAGCAACGATCGCGGCCGTGCCTACCTGCTGGTCGACGCCGCCATTGCCGACCTGATCTGAGCATGCGCCTGACTCTCCGCGAAGATGTCTTCCCGATCGCTGGGCGCTTTACCATTGCCCGGGGCTCGAAGACCGAGGCCCGTGTCCTGTATGTCGAACTGCGCGACGGCGACCATGCGGGCCATGGCGAAAGCGTGCCCTATGCCCGCTACGGCGAAAGCCTCGAGACATCGCTCGCCGAACTCGAAGCTGTCCGCGCTATCGTCGAAGCCGGCATCGATCTTGAGGCCGTCCAGGCCCTGCTGCCGGCGGGTGCCGCGCGTAACGCCCTCGACTGCGCCTTGTGGGACCTGAACGCCAAGCGCAGCGGCATTCCTGCCTGGAAAACCGCCGGCCTGCGCCAGGTATCGCCGCTGAAGACCGCCTACACATTGAGCCTCGATACCCCTGAAGCCATGGGTGCCCAGGCGGCTGCCAATGCACGCCGCCCGCTGCTCAAGCTCAAGATCGGCGGCGCCGGCGATATCGACCGCGTGGCCGCCGTGCGCGCCAATGCCCCGAAGTCGCGCCTGATCGTCGACGGCAATGAGGGGCTGAGCTTCGACGACCTGCAACGAGTAGCGCCGGAGCTGGCGCATCTCGGCGTCATGCTGATCGAACAGCCGCTGAGGGGCGGCGACGACGAGGCGCTGCTCGGCTACGACAGCCCCGTCCCCCTGTGCGCCGATGAAAGCCTGCATACGCGCGCCGAACTCGCGCGTTGTGCCCGGCTGTACACGTGCGTCAATATCAAGCTCGACAAGTCCGGTGGGCTGACCGAGGCCCTGGCGCTGAAACAGGCGGCGCTGGATGCAGGCCTGCAGATCATGGTCGGCTGCATGGTGGCGACCTCCTTGTCGATGGCGCCTGCCATGCTGGTGGCGCAGGGCGCGGATTTCGTCGACCTCGACGGCCCACTGCTGCTGGCCACCGACCGACCGCACGGCCTGGAGATCACCGGGTCGATTCTGGGCGCGCCCCAGCCCGACCTCTGGGGATAACCCGCGGTCCATATGGACGCTTTACCGGTTTTCGGGGTTGTTTCTACAAGGCTTTGCGTCGTAAGTTACGGATCAAGCGCCGCGGTGCGAACCCGTAACTCCCGAAAAGTCATGATCGATTCAGCAAATTCCTCAGCGGCCTATCGGTCGAAAACTCCGGTTTCGCACGGCCTCTATCCCGATATCGAGCCCTATGACACCGGCTACATGCCGGTCGGTCGCCATCGTATCTATTACGAACAGTGCGGCAACCCGGCGGGTATTCCGGTCGTCGTCCTGCACGGCGGCCCCGGCGGCGGTGTATCGCCGAACCTGCGCTGCTATTTCAATCCCGATGGTTACCGTATCATCCTGTTCGACCAGCGCGGTTGCGGCAAGTCGACGCCGCATGCCTCGGAAGACGCCTCGCTGGAAGACAATACGACCTGGCATCTCGTCTCGGATATCGAGGCCCTGCGCGAACGCCTGGGCGTGAAGCAATGGATGGTGTTCGGCGGCTCGTGGGGCTCGACCTTGTCCCTGGCCTACGCCCTCAAGCATACCGATCGTGTGCTGGGCCTGATCCTACGCGGCATCTTCCTGGTGCGCCAGTCGGAGCTCGACTGGTTCTACCAGGAAGGCGCCAGCCATATCTATCCCGACATCTGGGACCGATTTATCGCCCCTATCCCCGAGGAAGAGCGCGGTGACCTGCTCAATGCCTATATCCGCCGCCTGAATGGTCCCGACCGGGCCGTGCAGCGGCAGTGCGCCCTGGCCTGGAGCGGCTGGGAGGGCGATACCCTGTCGATCGAAGGACCGTCGGAAGCCGGCACCAAGTTCTCCGATCCCGACTTCGCCCTCGCCTTTGCCCGTATCGAGTCGTGGTATTTCAAGAATGGCGGCTTCTTCGAAACCGACAACTGGGTGCTGGAAAACATCCATCTGCTGAAGGACGTCCCGGCCTGGATCGTCCAGGGTCGTTATGACGTCGTCACGCCGATGACCACGGCCTGGGCCCTGCACAAGGCCTGGCCGGAAGCCCGCTTCAACCTGGTCAAGAAGGCCGGCCACTCGTCCAGCGACGGCGGCATCCTCGAAGGCCTGGTCTCCGCCGCCGACGAAGCCCTGACGCTTTTAGCGCGGTAGTTTTGCTGTCAGAGATCGGGGTGGCATAAGAATTTTTGCCACGAAAAACACGAAAAGCACGAACTCCGAGCAAGTAAACTCTGCTGTGCGAAATTACCGCGATGAAGGACAGCGCTTTGCGCTGTCGATCATTCTGACGGCTGAATACATGAGCAGACCAACACTCGGTGCGTTCGTGCTTTTCGTGTTTTTCGTGGCAAAAATTTCTACCTACTGGCCACGCTCCGACAGATTGCTGGCATCCAGATTTTACTCAAATCTTGAAAAAATAGACGCTTGCCTGGGCAACTCCTGGTACCTGTGAACGCGCACGCCCAGAAGCAGGCCGAAGCCGGTCATGACCATCAGCATGGCCGAGCCGCCATATGAGACCAGCGGCATGGGCACGCCGACGACCGGGAACAGGCCCATGACCATGGCGCCGTTGATCAGCACGTGCAGGGCGAATGTGGCGGTGACGCCGGCGGCGACCAGGCGGCCGAAGTGCGAGTGCGATACGGTGGCGATGCGCAGGGCCATCAGGATAATGAGGGCGGCCAGGCCGAAGACGGCCAGGCCACCGGCAAAGCCGAGTTCCTCGCACACGGCCGACATGATGAAGTCGGTATGCTTTTCCGGCAGGAAGTTGAGCTGCGACTGGGACCCCAGCCCCAGCCCCTTGCCGAGCAGGCCGCCGGAGCCCATGGCGATCTTCGATTGCAGGATGTGGTAGCCGTCACCCGACGGGTCGGCTTCCGGATCGAGGAAGGTCAGGATACGTTTACGCTGATAGTCGTGCATCAGGTGCTCAAACGCGAGATAGGCGACGACCGGCACGGCAGCGGCGCCGGCGGCAATGACCTTCCAGTTGAGGCCGGCCATGACCATGACGGTCAAGCCGGTCAGGGAGATCAGCACGGCGGTGCCGAGGTCGGGCTGCTTCATGACCAGGGCGACGGGGGCACCGATGATCATGGCCGGGAAGATAAGCTTCCACGAGAAGTTGGCCTCCTTTGCCGAGCACTCGTGGTAAAAGCGCGCCAGGGCCATGACCAGGGCGACCTTCATGATTTCCGACGGCTGGAAGGAAACCGGCCCGAAATCGAGCCAGCGCCGGCCGCCCATGTGGCTGGCCCCGTGTACGGCCACCAGGACCAGCAACAGCAGGGCAAAACCATAGGCCGGGTAACACAGCCACAGCCAGACACGCAGGTCGATCAGCGACAGGCCGACCATCAGGATCAGGCAGGCGGCAAAGGTGATCAGTTGCTTGTAGGCCCACGGCTGCCAGCTCATGCCGCCGACGCTGTAGAGGATAAGGATACCGATGCTGGTCAGGGCCATCAACAGGCCGACGAACACCCAGTTGATCTGGGCGACCTTGCTGTCGTAGCGCTCGCGCTGACCGGGACGTGAAAGGGCGGAATCGACCATGGCGGCTCAGGGGGCTCCAACAGTGGGCGGAGGTGGCGGCGCCACCTGCACCGTATCGGCTTCGGCGGCGGTATCGGGGTCGTCGGAGGTTGTGGAATCCATCGGCGGCAGGGAGCTGTCGATATTGACGCCGACGATGCGGCGTTGGATTTCGGGATCCTTGAGCAGGGCCGTACGCATGATTTCCCGTGCCTTGGGCGCCGCAGCGGCAGCGCCGAAACCACCGTGCTGGACGATGACCGACATGGCGTACTTGGGATTGTCGGCAGGCGCAAAGCAAACGAACCAGGCGTGGTCACGCCTGTCCCACTGGCCAACGGCCCCGTGGGCCGTGCGGCCGCTACCGGCACCGACCGACTGGGCGGTACCGGTCTTGCCGGCCATCATAATAGGGCCAAGGCCTAACTGTGCAGAGGCGCCGGTCGCCCCACGTATCTTGGCGGAAACGACGTCGGCCATGGCCTGGTGGACGAAGGCGATATGGTCGGGATTGAACGGCAGGTCCTCGACGACCGCCTTCGACACCTGGTCGACCCCGTCGATCGACTTGACCAGGATCGGATTGATAGCCTTCCTGCCATTGGCCAGGCGCGAAACCATGACGCAGTTCTGCAGGGCATTGACGTTGGTCATGCCCTGGCCGATGCCGAAGGACGGGGTTTCCCCCGGCCACCAGCGCATGTTGGCCGGATTGCGCTTGGCGAAATACTTCTTCTTCCAGGCCGTGGTCGGTACCAGCCCGGCCGACTGGCCATTGACGCCGATATCGAAGAGTTGACCCAGGCCGAACTTGGTGGCGACGGCGGCAACGGGGTCCGGACCGCCCATGGACAAGGCGCACTGGTAGAAATAGACGTCGCACGAGGTAACGATGGCCTCATGCAGGTTCAGCGTGCCGTGGTGTTGGTCGCACTTGAAGACGTGGTTGCCGTACGGAAAGACACCGTTGCAGGTGTGGGTGATATTGGGATCGTAGCCGTTTTCCAGGGCTGCCAGGGCGACCATGGTCTTGAAGGTCGAGCCCGGCGGGAAGGTCGCGGTCAGGGCCTTGTCGAGCAGCGGGTTGCGCGCATAGTCGTGCAGCAAGCCGTAGACATCGGTCGAGATACCGGAGACGAACAGGTTGGGGTCGAAGCCCGGCGTCGATGTCATGCACAGGACTTCGCCGGTGTGGATGTTCATCATGACGGCGGCGCCGGACTCGTCCTTGAAGACATCGATGGCGCGCTGCTGGATGTCGGCATCGAGGGTCAGAACGATTTCCTGCCCGGGCTTGGCCGCAATAGAGCCAGCGTCATCGACGGCGACGACCTGGCCTTGCGCATTGACCTCGACCTTCTTGCCGCCGGCCTTGCCGCGCAGCTCGACATCGTAGGCGCGCTCGATGCCCTGCTTGCCGATACGAAAGCCCGGATGGTGCAGCAGGTTGAGATCGGCGCCGGGCTTGCCCTGTTCGCGTTCCAGGTCCTTGGCCGAGATTTTCGAGACGTAGCCGACGACATGGCTGAAGGCGCCGCCATAATAGTAGGCGCGCAGGTCGCCGACGTCGGCGACGACGCCGGGTATGTCATTGGCGTAGAGGTCGACGCGCGAGAAGTCTTCCCAGTTGAGGTCGGCCGCGACGATGGTCGGTACCGAGCGCTGGTTCTGGTTGATATCGCGCAGGATGCGACGGCGCGACGGTGCGGTCTGCGGCAGGATGTAGGAGATCTGGTCCAGCGTGTCGTCGATATTCTTGACTTCGTTGGTCTCGATCATGACGCGGAAGGACGGCCGGTTGCCGGCGATCAGCTTGCCGTTGCGGTCGAGGATATTGCCGCGCGGCGGCGGAACCAGGCGGAAATTGAACTGGTTGGCGGCCGACAGCTTCTTATATTTTTCGCCCTGGATGATCTGCAGGTGCGCCAGGCGTCCGGTCAGGGCGAACAGGCCAAAGGCCGCGATGCCGCCGATAAGGAAGGCGCGGCGGTTGAAGGTGCCCTGGCGTTCGTTGACGTCGGTAAAGATGATCGATGGTTCAGCCATGTCCCCTCACCTCACTGGAACCTGACATCGGCGTGGACGTATTTCTCCAGCAGATACAGGACGACAGGAAACAACAGGGTGGTGGCGAGGAACTGCTCGAATACGCCCCACAGGCGAACGACATAGCCGGTATCCAGCGCAACGAAGATGACACCGATGCTGAAGAAGGCCAGTTCGGCGGCGAGGAAGGCGCCGAACACGACGCGCCAGTCCTGACCGACGACATAGGTGCGGATAGTGACGAGTACGCCGTACACCAGCATCAGATTGATGGTGTAGAAGCCGGTCGGCGCCGACCAGTAGAAGTCGAGGAAGAAACCGAGCGCCCCCAGCACCAGGGGTGCAAAGTAGGACGGACGGATCAGCGGCCAGGCAAAGGCGAGGATCAGGGGCGATACGGGCTCGGGCAGTTGCAGCCCGAAGGGCTGGAAAGGCGTGCCGAGGATGACGGTCAGGACGACGCAGATCAGCGCCGGGGCGATGATCCAGTCCCACGGTCCGATAATGCGCGACGCCATGCCGCTGCGGATGGCCTTGCCGCTTCGCTGCGCGTATTTCTGGGCATTGCTGCGGCTGAAAAACCCCCGATCAAGCGGCGATTTCATTGATGGCCGCCTCCTGCGGATGTGGCGGAGGGCACGAAGGGCTTCAGTTGTTCGGTCGCGGAGGCCGATGCCGGGGCGGCGACGGGCTTGGGCTTTGCCGGCCTGGGCGCAGCCGGCTTTGTAACCGCAGGCTTGACGACGGGTTTCGCGGTTGCGGATGTCGCGGCAGCCGAAGTCGGCGAAGCCGATGCCGACGACGCAGCCGATGAAGTGGCGGCCCCCGAGGCACTGGACGACGCAGCACCAGCGGCGACCTTGGGCAAGGCCGGTGGCGGCAGCAGGTCGCTGACCGGTGGCGTCTTCAGCAACTGGTCGGCATTGGGAAGCTGCGAGAAATCCTTGAACAGCAGGATCTTGACGAAGTCGATCGGGGCGCGGTCGGCATAGAGCTTGACGCGCCAGATATTGTCGACGCCTTGAACGGCCTCGCCAACCGGCAGGCCGCGCGGGAAGATGCCGCCGTCGCCGGAGGTCAGTATCTGGTCGCCCTTGCGCACGCTGTCCTTGCCGCGCACCCAGTTGAGCTTGGGATAGCCGCCGCCGTCGCCGTCCATCATGGCGCGGGCATCGGAACGCATGACCATGATCGGCACGTGGCTGGTGACGTCGGTGACCATCAGGACGCGGCTGACGTGCGCCGAAACGCCGACGATGCGACCGACAAGGCCCTGGTCGGTAATGACCGGATTGCCGAAGCTGATCTTGCGATCGGCGCCGGCATCGATCAGGCGGTTATTGTTAAAGGGGCCGCGGGCGACGGAGACCGAGCGCGCCGTGACGGTATCGACCGGCGGTTCGGTGCGCAGGTTCAACAGCGCCTCGTAGCGCGTGTTGATATCCTTCATTTCCAGGTAGGCGTCCTTGTACTGGGACAGCTCTGCCACCTTCTTTTTCAGGATACGGTTTTCCCGGACAGCGAAGAAGTAGTCGTCCAGCCAACTGGTACCGGCGCCGACCACATGTACAGGGGCCGACAGGGCGGCATTGGCGGGTTCGGCGGCACTGTCGAAGTTGGAACGATTGCCATAGGTCGAGGCGTCGACCTCCTCGCGGCGGTCGCCGAGGAACATCAGCGCGGCGGCGATACCGACGACCACGACCACGCCCATCACCGCCCAGGTGACCGGCAATTTGAGATGTTCGAAGTGCTTGTTGTCCCCGTAAGCCACGCTTTACTTCCTTGGTCCGCCACCGGACCGGAAAACTCTCTTGTTATCGCCAGCTTGTCACTTGTTGTCTGCGAATCCGGCACCTGCAGAATACGCCGCAGTCATGCCCGATGTTACAGACCTTTTTATGACACCGTTAGGAGAGGGTCGCGTCCAGGATACCCTTCATCCAGCGCGGATGCTCGAGCACGCGGCCGCAGCCGATGGCGACGCAGGACAGCGGGTCCTCGGCGACCGACACCGGCAGGCCGGTCTGGTCGCGGATTTCAACGTCCAGGCCGCGCAGCAGGGCGCCACCGCCGGTCAGCATGATGCCCTTGTCGGCGATGTCGGCCGCCAGTTCCGGCGGGGTCGCTTCGAGGGCGACCTTGACGGCGTCGATGATCTGCGCCACCGGCTCGGCCAGGGCTTCCGCCGCCTGGCGTTCCGACATGCGCACTTCGCGCGGCACACCCTGCATCAGGTCGCGGCCCTTGACCTCGATCGCCATGCCTTCGCCATCGTGCGGGACGCGGGCGGTGCCGATATCCTTCTTGATGCGCTCGGCCGTGGTTTCGCCGATCAGCAGGTTGTGGTTGCGGCGCATGAAGTTGGTGATGGCTTCGTCCATCTTGTCGCCGCCGACGCGGACCGACTTGGAATAGACGATACCTGACAGGGACAGGACGGCGACTTCGGTCGTGCCGCCGCCGATATCTACGACCATCGAGCCGGTCGGCTCATGGATCGGCAGGCCGGCGCCGATGGCCGCGGCCATCGGCTCGTCGAGCAGGCCGACGCGGCGGGCCGAGGCGTTGAGGCAGGAATCGTTGATGGCGCGGCGTTCGACCGCGGTGGCGCCCGACGGCACGCACACGATGACCTTCGGATTGACGAAGCCCTTGCGGTTATGCACCTTGCGGATGAAGTACTTGATCATCTCTTCGGCGACTTCGAAGTCGGCGATAACACCGTCCCGCATCGGACGGATGGCTTCCATGTGACCGGGGGTACGGCCCAGCATCTGCTTGGCTTCGATACCGACGGCGTGGACCAGCTTGCGGCCGCCGACATTGCGCAGCGCCACGACCGACGGCTCGTTCAGCACGATGCCACGGCCTTTCATATAGATAAGCGTATTGGCCGTACCAAGGTCGATAGCGATGTCGTTGGAAAAACCGCCGAAGAAGGACTTTAACATGGACTAAACTGCCTTGGTGTTCCGAAGTGTGAGGCCCCGAAAGGGTACCGGAGAGATGCGGGAAGGAAAAGAGGAGAGATCAGGATAGGTTGGTGCTTCGCCAAGCCTTATTGAGGGGCTTGAATCACAGGCTCTACCTTCCGGAAAGCCTTCAATTGCCCTTATATCGGGCGAATTTCAAGGGGGTTATCGAAAAAGATAATTTCGATTGAAAAGCGAAATGGTTAATTTCCTGTTTTTCCTTAGGTATCAAGGCTTCGTGATGGGAACGCTCACATGTTTCGTGACGATTGCCGCGCCATTTTGACGGCCGTTTGACACCGCTTTGACACCCGCGTGAAATCAGCCGCGATTCTTGCCTGCCTCGTACAGTTTGCGCGCGCCCAGCATCAGTCCCAGCCACACCAGGGCCAGCACCGCCATCAGCACCGCCATCTTCCAGTTCCCGCCCGTCGTCAGGGCTGTGTAGGAAGTGCCGAACAAGGCAACCAGGGCAGTCTTGGGCAGGACGCCGAAGGTGCAGCCGAGGATAAACCCCGGAAAAGGCGCCCGCGCCGCACCGAAGGCCATATTGACGACGATGAACGGGGCCGAGGGGATATTGCGCACGATGAACGAAGCCGTGAAAGCATTCTTGCCGATATAGGAGGACAGGCGGTCGACATGGTTGCCGCCGACCTTGCGCAACAGGCCGCTGCCGGCGAACCGTCCCATATAGAATGTCATGGCGGCCGACACGACCGTGGCGAACCACGAATAGAAAAAGCCCGGCCACGGTCCGAAGACGACGACACAGGCGGCGATCAGCACGAATTGCGGCGCACCGAACAGGGCGGAGACGCAAAAGACCAGGGTAACGATGACAACGGCGAGCGGCGAATGGCGATATTGCTGCATCCAGGCCTCGAGCCCGTGCATGACGCCCTGCCCCCAGGCCGACTTGCCGAGCAGAAAAACGACCACCACCATGGCCAGCAGGCTTAAGGTCGCAACCAGGGCCCGTAGCATTTTTGCATCGAGATGGACGAAAAGGCCGCTCAGCCTGCGCCAGGTGTCTTTTAGTTTTGTGTGCATTGCACGCGCTCTGTACAACCGAGGGCGCTACCCTTCTGACAAGTAACAGCCCATAGCAAGAGAATTTGAAAAGATGCACGATGACGGTTGGACAAACGAACGTGTCCGGGTAAAGAGAGCCCTGCATTTTGGTACACATGACGTACCGCAGGCAAAGGGCGAACCCATGGCACCGTTTTCCGAATCCGACACGCTGAAGCGCGTGAAACCCTCCCCGACCCTGGCTGTCACCGCCAAGGCGCGCGAACTGGCGCGTCAAGGCAAGAAGGTCATCAGCCTCGGCGCCGGCGAACCGGATTTCGATACACCGGAAAATATCTGCGACGCGGCGATCAAGGCGATCAAGCGCGGCGAGACACGTTATACCGACGTCGACGGCATTCCCGAACTGAAGGCGGCCATCGTCGAGAAGTTCAAGCGCGAGAACGGGCTTGAGTACAAGACCACCCAGGTCAGCGTTTCGCCGGGCGGCAAGCCGGTGATCTATAACGCCATGATGGCGTCGCTGAACCCCGGCGACGAGGTCATCGTGCCGGCCCCCTACTGGGTGTCCTACCCGGACATGGTCCTGCTGGCCGGCGGCACCCCGGTCTTCGCCGTCGGTGAAATGTCGACGGGCTTCAAGCTGAAGCCGGAAACCCTGGAAGCCGCCATCACGCCGAAGACCAAGTGGCTGATCCTCAACTCGCCGTCCAACCCGTCGGGCGCCGCCTATACGGCCGACGAACTGAAGGCGCTGGGTGAAGTGCTGAAGCGTCATCCGCAGGTATGGATCCTGACCGACGACATGTACGAGCACATCCTGTTCGACGGCTTCGAATACGCCACCATCGCCCAGGTCGTGCCCGAGCTTTACGAGCGCACCCTGACGATGAACGGCGTGTCGAAGGCCTATTCGATGACCGGCTGGCGCATCGGTTACTGCGCGGGCCCCGAGCCGCTGATCAAGGCGATGTCGAAGATCATCTCGCAGTCGACCTCCAACCCGTGCTCGATCGCCCAGTGGGCGGCCGTCGAGGCGCTCAACGGACCGCAGGACTTCATCCCGCAGCGTTCGGCCATCTTCCAGAAGCGCCGCGACCTCGTCGTCGCCATGCTGAACAACGCCAAGGGCATCGAATGCCCGACGCCGGAAGGTGCCTTCTACGTCTATCCGTCGATCGCCGGCTGCATCGGCAAGCAGGCGCCGTCGGGCAAGATCATCCAGTCGGATGAGGACTTTGCCGGCGAACTGCTGCAAACCGAAGAAGTCGCCGTCGTCCACGGCGCCGCCTTCGGCCTGTCGCCCTTCTTCCGCATCTCGTATGCGACGTCGGAATCGGTCCTGACCGAGGCCTGTTCGCGTATCCAACGCTTCTGCGCCAGCCTTAAATAAGGCCGCAGCTGCGGTGACCCGCATTTTTGCTACCGTGTTGCATCAGGCCAGATGTCTTAACCGACGTCTGGCCTTTTGTGTGCCTTCGCTTCCCGCCAAAGTTCGGACCGCCGCTTGACCTCATTCTTTCAGGCCCCCTGGCTGATATCGCCCCTGCCGCTGGCGACCGGTTTCGTCGCGGCGATCGCCCTGGCCCTGGCCTTCGGCGCTATCGTCATGCGTGCCGGCCCGGTCGATGCGCCGCGCGAACGAGGATCGCACGTCAATCCGACCCCGACCTCAGGCGGCATGGCGATGATCGCCGCCACCGCCCTCGCCTGCGCCGTCGTGCTGTGGCTATATCGCACCGCCATTCCCGGTACCGGGCGCGACGGGCTGTTCCTGTTCGGTTTTGCCAGCCTGATGGGCCTGTCGGGCGCTATCGACGATCTGTTCGGCCTGCCGGCCCGGCTGCGGCTGGGCTTCCAGGTCGGCCTGTGCCTGATCTTCGCCTGCTTCTACCGCGTCACCTCGCTCGATTTCGGTCTTGGCGTCGATGTCGGCCTGTGGCCGCCGATCGCCCTGATCGGCAGCGCCGCCTGGCTGGTCCTGGGGATCAACGCCATCAACTTCATGGACGGCTCCAATGGGCTGGCCGTCGGCAGCCAGGGCCTAGCCCTGATGTTCATCTCGGCCCTGGTCCTGTTCATGGCGCCCCATGCGGTATTGGGGGCCTATCTCGGCATTCCGCTGCTGATCTGCGTCTGCGCCGCCGGCGCCCATCTCGGCTTTTTACCGCTCAATCTGCCGCCGCTGTCGCCGTCGCGCAGCAAGGCCTTCCAGGGCGACGCCGGTGCCCTGTTCGGTGGCGCCCTGATCACCGGCGCCTGCCTGCAAATCAAGACCTACAGCGTTGGCTCGGTGTGGTTCGGCGGCTTCCTGCTGGCGCCGCTGCTGGTCGATGTGGTGCTGACTCTGGTGACACGCTTCCGCCAGCGCAAGGACCTGATGCAGCCGCACAAGGAACATCTCTACCAGATGTGGCTGCAACGCCGTGACCCCAGCCATGGCCGGCTGGCCCTGCGGGTCTGGGTGTTATGCGCCCTGACCTCGCTCTTCGGCATCGTGGTCCGGCTATACGGCATCCAGTCGCATATGGACCTGCGCTTTCCAGCCCTGGTGCTGACCGTCGTGGCCCTGAGCCTGGGCTGGTTCATGACGCGACGCAAGTTGCTTACCCTGCCGCCAGCGGCGCAGATCTAGACGTCGTCTTCGCCGTCGACCTTGCTTCGATTGGACTTGACGGTGCTGCGGATGGATTTTCCGAGCAGGCGACGGCGGACGGCGCCTTGCGTCGGCTTGGTCTTGATGCGCGGCGGCGGCGGCGGTTCGGCAGCCTTGCGCAGCAGCTCGACAAAGCGCTCGACGGCGGCCTTGCGGTTCATCTCCTGGGTACGGTGAACCTGGATAAACAGCACCAGCACGCCGTCCAGTGTCACCCGGCGCCCCCCCAGCTTGATCAGGCGCTGCTTGACATCATAGGGGATGGTCCAGTTGTCGGTGATGGAAAAGCGCAGTTCGACTGCCGTCGATACCTTGTTGACGTTCTGGCCGCCGGCGCCCGAGGCCCGCACGAAGGTTTCATGCAGTTCGTCGTCGGGAACGGAGATTTTCGGCGTGATAAAAACCATGGCGGCCTTGTGCGCGAAAAGGCGGCTGGCTGCAAGGCTCAGCGAACATGGGCCCGCAGCGACAGGTCGAGCTTGAGCAGCAGGGCCATGCCATCGAGCATAGGCGTGGTCGGAAGCCCCGCAGCCATCACCTGATCGGCCGGGACGACGATATCGGTGTGGAAACCGTTATTGAGGATGTAGACCGGGATACTGCCCGAAACGGCAGGATACAGGCTACGATCGCCAGGACGAAGGGTCAGAAAAACACAGGCGACATAGAGGGCTATTACCCCAATCAGGACTTTGGTCACAGACAGTTTGCGGACAGCGGACATGAAAACCCCCTCGCAGTGGCCCGATGAGACCACACAATCGAGGGGGCGTCCAATCACGTATCACGAAACCGTGATCATCCGATGATTTAGGCCGACAGGGTCGACTTGATCATCCACAGGTGCTTTTCGTGCGCCGTAATGCGCTGCGTGCACAGGTCGTTGGTCGAGATATCGCCGGCATCGTCGGCGACCTTGGCGGCATTCTTCAGGGTGGCGACGGTCGCCTCGTGGCCGGCAGCGAGATCCTGCAGCATCTCGGTCGACGACAGGGCGGGATCACCGTCCTTGATCGAGGTCAGGTTGCCAAGCGCGCCATGGCCCATCGGGGCGAAAGCGTCGAGGGCGCGGATGCGTTCGGCGATTTCGTCGACCGAGGTCCAGATCTCGTTATACTGCTCTTCCAGCAACAGGTGCAGGCCACGGAAATTCGGGCCGCGGACGTTCCAGTGATAGCCGTGCGTCTTCTGGTAAATGGTGAAGGTGTCGGCAAGAACCTTCGACAGTTCGTGGACGACGTCCTTGTCGTGATCGACGGCGGATGCTGCTGCTGTTGCCATGGGCCAAACTCCTCTCAAAAGTGGGCTAGAGCACTTCCCGACAAAGTGGACGCCACTTTTCGGATAAGAAGTGCGACAAAACAAAGGACTAGAGCAATTTTTCCGATCAGATTGATCGGGAAATGCTCTAGAGCGCAATCCGATAAAGTGGGACCCACTTTTCGGATAAATTGCGCGGCAGACAAGAATTAGAGCGCGGATTTGGTTTACCAAATCGTATAGCGCTCTAAGGCTCATATGACACGGCCTCATAAGGATTCAAGGTGTCGCGAGCATCATTACGTGTAAGGGCGCAGAAAAGATTCGGGATGAGGCAATGAGATACAAAAAGCGCTGAAATCACAATTGTCAGGTATCTCCGGAGCGCTTGCGATCCGGCAAGGGCGACGGCCCGTCGCCGCTTATGCGGCGAGCCTGTGCGGCGTTTGAGCACATTAAAAAGCCATTCTTTATGACATTTCCTATTGCATCGCGCGACGGTGAGCCTATGTTATAGGCGACTTATGCTGAAAATGAGCATAAGTCAGTTTCCGGCACAAAGGGCCGGAGCGCTCGTACAGGAGGCGATCATGCCGCATACCGTCATCACCCTCGACCAACCCAAGGCGGACGCCCAGTCTTTGGCGCCACTTGCCTTCACCCCTGAGGTCGAACTTGCCACGCGCCCCATATACGAGCGCCTGAAGACGAAGATATCGTCGCTGGAGTGGCAGTTGCATGCGCCGCTGATCGACGCGATCAACCGCCTGAAAAAAGAGATGAACGCCGTCATCCTGGCGCACAACTACATGACGCCGGAGATTTTCCACGGCGTCGGCGACTATGTCGGCGACAGCCTGGGCCTGGCGCGCGAAGCGGCAAAGTCCGACGCGCAGATCATCGTCCAGGGCGGCGTCCACTTCATGGCCGAGACCTCGAAGATCCTGGCGCCGGAAAAGACCGTGCTGATCCCCGACTTGCGCGCCGGCTGTTCGCTGGCCTCATCGATCACCGGCGAAGATGTGCGGCTGATCAAGCAGCGCTATCCGGGCGTGCCGGTCGTCACCTATGTCAACACCACAGCCGACGTGAAGGCCGAGACCGACATCTGCTGCACCTCGGCCAATGCGGTCCAGGTCGTCGAATGGGCGGCGAAGGAGTGGGGCACCGACCGCGTCATCCTGATCCCCGACCAGTTCCTGGCGCGCAATGTCGCCCGCCAGACCGACGTGAAGATCATCGCCTGGGCCGGCGCCTGCGAAGTGCATGAGCGCTTTACCGCCGAAGACATCGCCGACGTTCGCGCCGCCTATCCCGGCGCCGTCGTCCTGGCGCATCCGGAATGCCCGCCCGACGTCATCGCCGCCTCGGACTTTACCGGCTCGACCACGGCCATGAGCGACTATGTCACGCACAATACGCCGAAGCAGGTCGTGCTGATCACCGAATGCTCGATGTCGGACAATGTCACGTCGGATGCGCCGGGCGTCGAATTCCTGCGGCCATGCAACCTGTGCCCGCACATGAAGCGCATTACCCTGCAGGGCATCTATGACAGCCTGGTCAAGCACCAGTTCGAGGTGACGGTCGATCCGGCCATCATCCCGCGTGCCGCCCTAGCCGTCCAGCGCATGATCGACATGCCGCCGCTCAAAGTCCCGGCACACTACGACATGGTCAAGGCGCGCCACCATGTCGATGTCGAGATGATTTCGTAAGCGTATTTCCTCCCCGGAACCGCGTACCCATCTTTGTTTTGTCGCACGTCTGATCCGAAAAGTGGTGTCCACCTTATCGGGAAGTGCTCCAGGAGGCCAACATGGCCGTCGAAACCTATATCCACCAGGGTCCACTGATCATCGGCGCCGGCCTGGCCGGCCTGTCGGTGGCGCTCAATGCCGCGCCGGCGAAGGTGCTGGTCCTGGCGCCGGTGGCGCTGGGCCAGGCCTGTTCCTCGGCCTGGGCCCAGGGCGGCATCGCCGCAGCCCTGTCACCGGAAGATTCACCCGCCGAGCACGAGCACGACACCATTGCCGCCGGCGCCGGCATTGTCGATGAACTGGCGGCGAAGACCCTGACCGAGATGGGCCCACGCGTCGTGCGCCATCTCAACGATATCGGCGCCCCGTTCGACCACACGGCCGACGGCGCCTTCGTCCTGAACCGCGAAGCCGCCCACGGCCGGGCTCGCGTCGCCCGCGTCGGCGGCGACCTGGCCGGCAAGGCCATTCTCGAAGCGGTGGTTGCCCAGGCCCTGGCCAGCCCAACGATCGACATCTGGGAGCAGGCCTTTGCCCTGGGCCTGATCACCTCGGACGCCGGCGCTGTCATCGGCGCCGTGGTCGACCATGGCGGCCGACGCCTCCACGTCTATGCCCCTGCCGTGGTCCTGGCCAGCGGCGGCTCGGGCGGCCTGTTCGCCGTCACCACCAATCCGGCCAATCTCCGCGGCGAAGGCATGGCCATGGCAGCCCTTGCCGGCGCCGTCATTGCCGATCCGGAATTCGTCCAGTTCCACCCGACCGCGCTGAATTTTGGCCGCGACCCGGCTCCGCTGGCGACCGAGGCCCTGCGCGGCGAAGGCGCCACCCTGGTCGACGGCAATGGCCACCGTTTCGTCTTCGACGATCACCCGGACGGCGAACTGGCGCCGCGCGACATCGTCGCCCGCGCCGTGCACAAGGCCAACCTGTCCGGCCGCGGCGCCTTCCTCGACGCCCGCACGGCGATAGGCGCGCATTTCCCGGAAGAATTCCCGACCGTCTTTGCTTCATGCATGTCGGCCGGTGTCGATCCCCGGGTCGACCTGATGCCGGTGGCGCCTGCGGCCCACTATCATATGGGCGGGGTCCAGACCGACATCTACGGCCGCACCTCCCTGCCCGGCCTGTTTGCCGCCGGCGAATGCGCCTGCACCGGCGTGCACGGCGCCAACCGTCTAGCCTCGAACAGCCTGCTGGAGGCCGCCGCCTTCGGCGAGCGCGTCGGCAAGCAACTCCAGAGCCTGGACACTTTTGCCCCCGATACGGCGCACGCCCATATTCCCACCGTGCCGCCACAACTGGACGGCGCCGACCTGAAAACCTTGCGCGACGCCATGAGCCAGTATGCCGGTGTGGTGCGCGACGCGGCCGGCCTGACAAAACTTCTGAGCCTTATCGACGGTATGTGGGTGCGCTATCCAGGCGCCCTTGCCTTGGTAAATGCGCGTATGATTGCAGATTGCGCCTTGCATCGTCGCGAGAGTCGCGGTTCTCATTATCGCAGCGACTATCCGCAGACGGCTGCGACGGGACAGCGTACCTTCGTTACCTGGGCCGATATCGCTGAACATGCTGGCACATTAGAACAAACGGGGGATACCTTATGTTCATCACCGGATTGCCTGACCTCCTGATCGAACCCATCATCAAGGCTGCCCTGCTCGAAGATCTCGGGCTGGCGGGCGATGTCACGGCCTCGGCCGTCATCCAGCCCAAGGCGCGCTTCAAGGCCGAGTTCAGGGCCAGGGAGGCCGGCATATCGGCCGGCATCGACTGTGCCCGCCTGGCCATGGAGATGATGGATCCGCAGATCCGCTTCGAAACCCTGTTGCCGGACGGCAGCGCGGTCAAGCCGGGCGACGTCCTGGCCCGCATCGAAGGCAAGGCGCGCGCCATCCTGGCGGCCGAGCGTGTTGCCCTCAACCTGCTGTGCCACCTGTCGGGCATCGCCACCCTGACCTCGAAATATGTCGCGACGGTCGATGGCCTGACGACCAAGATCGCCTGTACACGCAAGACCCTGCCCAATCTGCGCGGCCTGCAGAAGCACGCGGTCAAGTGCGGCGGCGGCCATAACCATCGTTATGGCCTCGACGACGCCATCCTGATCAAGGACAACCATATCGCCATCTGCGGCGGCGTCGGTCCCGCCATGGAACGCGCCAAGGCCGGCGTCGGCCATACCATGAAGATCGAGATCGAGGTCGATTCCATCGCTCAGCTGAAAGAGGCCCTGCCCTATCAGCCCGACGTGCTGCTGCTCGATAACTTTTCGCTCGACATGTATGCCGAGGCGGTCAAGCTGGCCCACGGCAAGTCGGGCGGCAAGACCATCCTGGAAGCTTCAGGTGGGGTCAATCTCGAAACCGTCCGCGCCATCGCCGAAACCGGTGTCGACGTCATCTCGGTCGGCGCCCTGACGCATTCGGCGCCGAACTTCGACATCGGCCTCGACGCCGTTTAAGATCGAAATAGCGGATGTAATACCAACGGCCACTGATCTTGACTCTCGAATGTGGATTCCGTTTTCGGACGAATTGTGATTCCCTTTGCCCTCGATTTGGCAGGAGGTTTTGGTTTGTCTGTTTCGATTTCGATCACGCGACTTGATCTGGATGCGTCGGGTTTGCGTCAGGCTGCAAGCCGAAGTCATGACGGCCCTGCTACTCGACGCATGCTTGCTTTGGCTCTGATATTGGAAGGCGTAAGTCGTACCGATGCGGCTAAGGTTTGCGGTATGGACCGCCAAACGCTTCGGGATTGGGTACACCGTTATAATGCGGAAGGCTTAGGCGGATTGATTGACCGTCAAGCTCCTGGCGCTGTTCCCTTTTTGACGGCTGAGCAGCAACAAACTGTCGCACAGTGGGTCAAGGACGGTCCGGACATATCAGTGGACGGGATCGTACGTTGGAGACGCAGTGACCTGTCGCGTCGGATAGAGCGCGAGTTTGGTGTCGTCATGGCTGAACGATCGGTAGGCGAGATGCTGCGCCGTCTGGGTTTTCGCCGGCTTTCCGTGCGCCCTCAACACCCGGGGCAAGATGCTTCTGCCCAGGAGGCGCATAAAAAAACTTCGCCGACCTGGTCGCTGCCAGCCTCCCTCAGTCCGTGCGTGACAAGCCCATCGAAATCTGGTGGCAGGATGAAGCACGCATCGGTCAACAAGGAACGCTGACACGTATCTGGGCTGAGCGTGGCAGTCGCCCCCGCCAACCTCGCGATCAGCGCTACACCTGGGCCTATATTTTTGGTGCAATCTGTCCCGCACGCGGCGTCGGCGCAGCATGGGTGGTGCCCAAGGCTGACGCATGGTCCATGACGCTGCACCTGAAGGAGATCAGCAAACAGGTCGATCCGGCAGCCCATGCCATCGTGGTCCTGGACGGAGCTGGGTGGCACCAGACAGGAGGCAGGCTGGTTGTCCCAGAGAACATATCATTGCTGCATCTGCCACCCTATTCCCCCGAGCTAGAGTAAAATCAGATCAAGTTGAGTCGTCAGGGATTCCCGTTGCGTCCAAACAGTGATTCACTCTCGATGCATTTGGAGGCATTGAGATGGGAAGACCTTATTCCGAAGACTTGCGTATAAGGCTTTTGCAGGCTGTTGAGGGCGGTTTATCTGCGAGCACAGCTGCAAGGCAATTTCGGGTTAGCCGTGCCACAGCGGTAAGGTGGGCATGGCTTAAGCGTAAGAATGACCAGACCAAAGCCTTACCGATGGGAGGTGACCGCCGCTCGTCAGCGCTTGCGTCCCATGCCGCGACTATTTTGGGCTGGATTTATGAGACACCGGATCTCACCATCACCGAGATACGTCAAAAACTGGAACAGCAAGGCGTTACGGCAACGCATGGTCCTGTTTGCGGCCTGCTGAAGCGGCTTGGTCTGACATATAAAAAAAGACAGCTCATGCTGAAGAACAAAGCCGCCCTGACGTAGCGGAGGCTCGCAAACTATGGCGCGAGAAGCAGCCCTTGCTTGACGTCAGCAAGCTTGTCTTCCTGGATGAAAGCGGTGTGACGACCAAGATGGCACGCCGCTGCGGCCGCTCTGCCAAAGGCAAACCCCTGGTGTGCGCCGTCCCGCACGGTCACTGGAAAACCAACACTTTTATCGCGGGCTTACGTGCGGATGGCATCGTAGCCCCTTGGCTTCTCGATGGAGCAATGAACGGCGAAACCTTCTGTCTATGGCTGGAGCGGGAACTGGCGCCCGTTCTGAACCAGGGCGATATCGTCATTATGGACAATCTCGCCACTCATAAAGTGGCGAGGGTCAAATCCATTATCGAAAAGGCTGGCGCAAGCTTGATGTACCTTCCGCCATATTCTCCCGACTTCAATCCCATCGAGATGGTCTTCGCCAAACTCAAAGCCGATCTGAGAAAGGCAGCAAAAAGAACAATCGAAGACCTATGCCAGCGCATCAGCCAGACCCTTCAGACCTACTCAAAGGAGGAGTGCATGGCCTACATCCGACACGACGGATATGCCTCAACCTGATCGGATTTTACTCTAAACCCACAAGAAAACGTATGGCAGTACCTCCGACAGAATTTTCTCGCAAACCGGATTTACGAAAATTACGACGCTATCGTTGAGGCTTCATGCAAAGCCTGGAATGCGCTCATGGATCTACCAGAGGTCATTCGCTCGATCGGAACCAGAGACTATGCAAGGGTCAAGATCTAATGCCGTTGGTATAATATAAGGAAGGCGGTGACCTCGGTCATCGCCTTTTCCTTTGCGCGAAGCGCCTCATCTCAAAACCTTTTGAGCTGGCCGGACTAATCACCACGGAAATAATCTGCGAAAATCTGCGTTAATCTGCGGATTTCAATAACGAATTACCCGCGCGCGCCGACCAGTTCAGCAAAGAATATGATCCGCAGATTAACGCAGATTTTCGCAGATTATTGTCGCGTGTGCTGCTGACAGCCGCGTTCTGATGTCGGTCATGAGCGCGCTTCGCGCGGAGGCGTCAGTCGGCCTGGCGGGAGGTGCCGCGGATAAAGCCGAGGCGCGAAATCCACTGGCTGAGCGGGCGGTCGATGACGGCGTCGAAGCCTATAGCCGTGTTGACGGCCATGACGACGCCGACCAGCCACAGGGCCCACGAGCCCAGGCCGCTGAAGCCAAAGCGTTGTTCGATCTTGGCGCTGATGCCGAACCAGATGGCGCCGACGACCGAGTGGACAAGAAACAGGGCAAACGATGCCCGGCCGAGGCGCTGCGTCAGTTCATTTTCGGCGAAGGTCACGGCGCCGGAAACCGCCAGGACGGTGGCCGAAGCCGCCAGGATGACAGTATCGGTCAGGGCATTGCGCGGCAGGCCCGTCAGAAAAACGACCGAGACCAGACACAGGATGATGGTGGTGGCGAAGACCTGGCGGCTGACGCGCAAACTTCCGGCCAGACGCTCGACCAGGGTGCCGATGATGAACAGGGGAATGGCACGCAACAGGGCGAACTGGAAGGACAGGTCGACAAAGGCCTGATGCGCAAACGCCATGGCCACGATATGGCCGAGCAGGAGCACGGTGGCCGCGATGGCAGCCAGCACCCATGGCGAGCGGCGGTAGACCAGCGGAATATACAGGGTGAAGATGGCGTAGCAGATCATCAGGTCCGACAGGGTCCAGGTCGGGATATTCCAGCCGGGCGTATGGAACATGCCCCAGCCATGGACCAGGAAGGCCTGGGCGAAGAAGGCCAGTGGCGAATAGCGATCGGCATGCCCCGGTGCCACGCCGATATCGGACGACAGCATAACAAAGGCCCCGAAGAAGACCAGGACGATCAGGTGCGACGGCCACAGACGGGCAAAGCGCTTGAGAATGAACTGGGTCGGGCGGACCTGGCCATCGGCGACACGGCGGCCATAGGCGCGCGACAGTATATAACCCGACAGCATGAGGAAGAAGTTGGTCGCCAGCCAGCCTTGCTGGAAGACGGACGGCCAGTGATCGAGCGTCACCGGCGCGCTGTTGCTGTAGTGGAACAGCACGACAAAGCCGGCGGCAACGAAGCGCAATATGTCGAGGCTGGCCCCGCCGGGGCGGCCCGCGACCTCTATCGGCGCATCGATGGGTATGGCGACTGTCTGTTTCACAGCGCCTTTGTAGACACAGAGGTTTTAATATTCCGCACCTGACACCGGGGTGGTGAAGTTTAACCATAACCGGCGCGTAACAGGCGGTTTTATGTCACTGCGGTAACGTCGTGCCGCCGCGCCATTAACGAAAAAGGCGCCCGCGAGGACCGCTGACGCCTTGTCGTTTCAGGGGTGGAGAGCGTTACGACGGCTTTGCCGGGGCCACCGGGGCGGCGCGCTTGACGCCGGCCTTTTCGCCGGGTTTCATGAACTTCACCAGGACGCGCTGCCCGATCAGGAAGGGCGTGCTGTCGGCCGAGACGACGACTTCAACGACACGTTCGTCCGAGGCTTCGTTGCCGCCGTCCGACTTCAGCTTGCGCGCGCCGAAGGTGGCGGCGATGCGGATGACGTGGCCGACATAGACCTTCGACGGATCGGCTTCCGGGATGATTTCGGCTTCCTGGCCGACATGGACGTCGGGGATCGAGCTTTCGACGATTTCGCCGCGGATGATGTGCGGGATGGCCGGCTCGAGGTCGAACATGGTCGAGACGTTCAGGGTCGAGGCGCCGGCGCCGGGGTTGGCATAGCGGCGAATGACCTTGCCGTCCATCGGGGCGCGGATATAGGTCAGGTCTTCGTTATATTGCGCCTGGGCCAGCTGCGCCTGGGCCGTCTGGACGGCGGCGCGCTGGGTACCGAGCATGGCATTGGCCGAGGCGATGGCGTCCTTGGCCTGGTCGAGCTTTTGCTGGGCAACGAAGTTGGACGGGGCTAGCTTTTCGAGGCGGTCGTATTCGCGTTGCGCCGTGACGATATTGACCTGGGTCAGGGCCAGTTGGCTCTGGGCCTGCGCGACGGCCGCCTGGGCGGTGCGCACGGCCAGGAGAGTATCTTCGTCTTCCTGGCGGGCCAGGACCTCACCCTTGGTGACGGTATCGCCTTCCTGGACGAAGACCTGGCTGACGACACCAGCGCGGCGGGCGGCGACTTCGACGACGCCGCCTTCGATATCGACCTTGCCGTTGGCAATGGCGGCATAGGGGGACGGCGGCGCCTTGACGGCGGTCTTGTCGCCCTTGGCGCCCGGCCCCTTGTTGCAGGCTTCGAGCGACACTCCGGCCGCGGCCAGGACGATCAGGCTAAGGGCGGTTGCAGAAACGAATTTGCGGGACATGTGGGTTCTCTTGACGTGCATGACTTATAAGGCGGGCGGTTCGGAGATCATCGTATCGGAGAGAATCTTGCCGTCTTCCATGTGAATGACGCGGTCGGCATAGGCTTCGAGGCGCGGGTCGTGGGTCACGACGATGACCGCGGCGCCGCGTTCCTTGGCCGCCTGGTGCAGCAGCTTGATGACGACCTGGCCGCTGACCGAATCGAGGGCCGAGGTCGGTTCGTCGGCGAACAGCAGTTGCGGCATCTTGGACAGGGCACGCGCAATGGCGACACGCTGCTTCTCACCGCCCGACAGCTCTGCCGGCTTCTGCGACAGGCGGTGGCCGAGACCGACGGACTCGAGGGCTTCGTGCGCGCGCTTCTTGGCATCGCCCTTGGAAAACTTGCAGTATTTCAGCACCTGCTCGACCTGCTGGGTCGCGTTGAGCGACGGGAACAGGTTGAAGCCCTGGAAGATGAAGCCGCAATGGTCGAGGCGGAACTTGTCGATCTTGCCGCGGCTCTTCTTCCACAGGCTTTCGCCCAGGGCCAGGACCTCGCCCTCATCGGGCTTCATCAGGCCGCTGAGGGCGGCGATCAGGGTCGACTTGCCGGAGCCCGAAGGCCCCATGACCATGGTGACCTGGCCGTGATAGGCGGTGAAGTCGACATTCTTCAGCACCTGCTGTTTCGTCTTGCCGATCTTGTAGCCCTTGGACAGGCCCTTGGCATTCAATGCTAACTTACCGGTCATCGCAACAGATCCGCGGGCTGGCTCTTTTTGAGGATGCCGAGCGAGAACAGGCCCGACAGGATGGCGATACTCAGCAGCATGATGGCTACCGGGATGTCGATGAACAGGGGGAAGTCCATCGGCACCGCGAAGGTCTTGGCCAGGAGCCATACCCCGGCGACGAGGATGCCGGTCAGGGCAAGGCCGGCGATACCGACCCAGAAGCTTAGCTCCATGATGATCAGCCGCAGCGCGCCCATCGAGACCCCGAGGGCCCGCAGTGAGGCGAATTCCTTGATATTGGCCATGATGGCGCCCTGCAGGGTCTGCCAGGTGATGACGATACCGATGAAGATGCCGACGACGACGGCGAAGCCGATCATGATGGAGATACCGCCCTGCTTGATCATCGAGCGCTGGCTGACCTTGGACAGGTCTTCACGCGACCAGGCCTTGTATTGTCCCTTGCTCATCGCGTTGAGTTCGGCGGCGACCTGCTTGGCGCGTTTCGGATCGGCGATCTTGACCACCAGGGGGCCGACGCGCGGACCGTCATCGGTGAGGTAGAGCAGCTTGGCTGTCTGACGCGAGACGAAGACCATCGAGTTGAACATCGAGGGATAGCCGTCGGTCGTGGCGCGCACCCAGACGGTGTGACCATTCATCTTGGCCTTGTCGCCCTTCTGGACACCCAGCTTGCCGAAGCTGGAGCGGTCGATGACGACGGCATAGGGTTCTTGCAGGGCCTGGATCAGTTCGTCGTCGAAGTCGTTGGGCAGGGTAACGGCGCCCGGGGTCGGATCGACGATGATGACCTGCACACCGGAGCCGGCCGAGGGCTGGCCATCCTTGGGGAAGTTGGACCAGAAGGCCCAGCTGCCGTCGAGCGCCTGGACTTCGCGCACGTCGGGGTGCTGGTAGATTTCCGGAATGATACGGCGCGGCTGGCCGGAATTGTTGCCGAACAGGCTGTCGGCGTCGGGCGGCAGGATCATGACCTGCGCCGGCGAGCGATCGACGGTGGCGGTGAAGGACTTGCCCATGCCCATGAACATACCGGTCATGGCAAGCACCAGCAGGCCCGCCACGGCGAGGGCGATGACGGCCGCAAAATAGCGTCGCCATTCGTATATCAGGGTCGACAGGGCTAGGGACATAATACCACTTATGGATGCGCTCGGCTGTTGGCCGGTAACATCCGCGACTTTCTTGTAATCGCCAAATTAAATCGGCGTAACAAACTCATCGAATCTTTATGTGGTGCTCCAAAGCCATGCCTCGCCTGTCCGAAACCGGACAGTATTATCAACGCAACTCTTGGCTTGGTAAGGAAAAGCCCGGCACACTCACGTACACCGGGCTCGTAGAGCCATGTCAGTAAAACTCTTTAGAAACCACAAGCTCTCATCCGACTCCGGGCCGTAAAAGCCCGTATCTTGGATGAGATGCTAGCCGGCTAGCGCCGCAGGTACGCTTGTACCTGCAAGCGACGACTGCGACGCAGATCGCCAAGAGACGGCGCTTTTACAACTCTTTGCGGGCAGCGATGAAGTAAGCCGCTCCGGTCCATATGGAGATGAGAACGGCCAGCCACATCAGGACGATCGAGATCATGTAGACGATGCTCGAGGTGGCGGGATCGAAGTTGAAGGCGGCCCAGCTTTGGTAGAGCAGCAGGGTGCCGAGCGCGACCAGTTGGACGGTGGTCTTGATCTTGCCGAGCAGGCTGACGGGGACCTGGACGCCGCGGCCGGCGGCCGATTCGCGCAGGGCGCTGACGGCGAATTCGCGGAACAGGATCAGGGCCGACGGCAGGGCGAAGACCGGGTCGGCGGTGTTGAGGGTGAACAGGCCGAGGATGGTGCCGCAGACCAGGATCTTGTCGGCGATCGGGTCGAGGATGGCGCCCCAGCGGCTTTCGGCGTGCAGTTGCCGCGCCAGCATGCCGTCGAACAGGTCGGTCAGGGCGGCGATGACGAAGGCGTAGAAGGACCAACGTTGCAGGACGAAGATCATGTCCGGCGACAGGGAGGAGCTGAAGAAGGGGATCCCGCCGGCCGCGCCATCGAGCATGAGGAACATGGCCAGCCCGGCAATCAGGCGGATCATGGTCAGGGCGTTGGGGATCGGATTGACTTTTTCGGCGGTCATTCAGGCACCTTGGAGGGGTTTTGTCTTCACTGCCCGCATTCTAGCCGGGTACTGTGGCGCGAAGAAAGCCTTTTATCCTCACGGGCGCGGGATTTCTGGCCGGCGCTTGAGCTAAAGTGCACTCCGGGCCGCGGTATGGCCCGACAAGGGCGACCGCCCGCCGCCGCTCGTGCGGCGAGCCATGCGGCGATTGAGCTGAAATCAAGCCCGCTCTCCATGAAAGAAGTCGTAAATCTTCTGCGCCAGGGCATCATTGATGCCGGCGACCTTGCGCAGGTCCTCCATGCGGGCCTGCGCCACGTCCTTGCCGGAACCGAAGGCAGCCAGCAGGGCCTTCTTCTTGCGCGGACCGATGCCGTCGATCTCGTCGAGCGGGTTCTTGGTGATGGCGGCGTCGCGCTTTTGCCGGTTGGCGCCGATAGCGTAGCGGTGGGCTTCGTCGCGCAGGCGCTGCAGATAATAGAGGACCGGCGATTTCGGCTCCATCATGAAGGGCAGGCGCCCGGGCATGAAGAAGCGTTCCAGGCCTGCGTCGCGGTCCGGACCCTTGGCGACACCGACGATCGGGATATCGTCGAGGCCGAGGTCGGCCATGACGGTGAGGACCGCGTCAAGTTGCCCCTGCCCGCCGTCGACCAGGACCAGGTCCGGCCGGCCGAAGGACTTTTCGCCCTCGGGCAGGTCCTTTTCCTTGATCAGGCGCATGAAACGGCGACGGAAGACTTCGGCCATCATGGCGTAGTCGTCGCCTGGCTTGGTATCGAGATCGCGGATGGTGAACTTGCGATACTGCCCCTTCAGGAAGCCTTCGGGGCCGGCGACGACCATGCCGCCGACAGCATGGGTGCCGCCGAGGTGCGAGTTGTCGTAGACCTCGATACGAATCGGGGGGGCTTCGAGTCCGAAGGACTCGGCGACCCCGACCAGCAGTTTCGACTGGGCCGACTGCTCCGCCATGCGGCGGCCAAGCGCCGCCTTGGCATTGTTGAGGGCGCTGTTGACGACGTCGGCCTTGTCGCCGCGCTGCGGCCGGACGATGTTGACGCGGCGGTCGGCGCGCAGGCCCAGGGCCTCCATCATCAATTCCGGTTCGGACAGGGGATGGGAGACGAGGATCAGCTTGGGGATCGGGCGGTCCTGGTAGAACTGACCCAGGAAGGCGTCGAGGATCTCGCCTTCGCTATTGTCCTGGTCGACACGCGGGAAATAGGCGCGGTCGCCCCAGTTCTGGCCGGCCCGGAAGAAGACGGCCTGGACGCAGGCGCCGCCGCCTTCGGCGAAGACGGCGAAAACGTCCGCCTCCTCGCCCTGCAGATCGACGGAACTCGACATGACGACGTGGCTGAGGGCGCGGATCCGGTCACGCAGGTGGCCGGCGCGTTCGAATTCCATGTCTTCGGAGGCTGTCATCATCTCGGTCGTCAGCCGATCGATGACGGTCCGGCTCTTGCCGCGCAGGAAGTCGGCAGCCTGCTGGCTCAGGCCGTTATAGTCTTCCAGGCTGATGACGCCGGTGCAGGGGGCCGAGCAGCGCTTGATCTGGTGCAGCATGCAGGGCCGGGTGCGCGAGGCATAGACGCTGTCGGTACAGGTGCGCAGCAGAAAGGCCTTCTGCAGGGTGTCGAGCGTGCGGTTGACGGCCAGGGTCGAGGCGAAGGGGCCGAAATAGTCCCCCTTGATCGAATGGGCGCCGCGGTGCTTGGAAATCTGCGGCGCCTCGTGGTCCTTGCGCACCAGGATTTCGGCGAACGACTTGTCGTCGCGCAGCAGGACGTTATAGCGCGGACGCAGGGCCTTGATCAGGCGGGCTTCCAGCAGCAGGGCCTCGCCCTCGGTATCGGTGCGCATCAGCACCATTTCGCGCGTCAGCGACACCATGCGGGCGATACGCTGGGCGTGGAAGCGGCCTTGCGCATATTGCAGGACGCGTTTCTTCAGGCTCTTGGCCTTGCCAACATAGAGGACTTCGCCGTCGGCGCCCAGCATGCGGTAGACGCCGGGCTTGTCCGGCGCCAGGCTCGCCTCACGGCGGATCAGCGCCGCGCCGATCAGGGGCGCTTCGGGCGTCGCTTCAGGGATATCGATAATAATGTCGTCGCTCACGAGTCGTACTGTAGGGCCGATTGCCGCTTAAGGGAATCCCTCGCCTATCGGGTCAGGCGTCGGAATATGTCAGGGATATGCGCCACGGCCATTCTGCCATCGACGCAAAACCCAGATGGTTAGCCATCTGGGCATTGACAACCGCTGCGTCCAAATAACGTCCTGCGGCCATCTGAAACAATTTCTTATTAGCCGAACGGGCGCACACGCTTGCGTTGCCTGTGGAAAAGACTAGATGGTACGCTCCCGACGCTTTTACTGGTTTTTTATGTCCGCAGTCCGCGCCCCGGCACCGTCGAGTGTTCCCGACGCCGTGCAATCTCCCTCGCAACCCACCGCCGTTCCGGCAGCGAAGCCGTCCGAGATCAAGGCCCTGACCGGCCTGCGCGGTATTGCCGCCCTGTACGTCGTGCTGTTCCACGCCAACGGCCATTATCTGTTCCCGTCGACATTCCGCCCGTTCATCCGTCACGGCTACATGGCGGTCGACCTGTTCTTTATCCTGAGCGGCTTCGTCATGGCCATGACCTATTCGAGCATGTTCACCGACGGCTTTACCATCAAGAATTTCAAGCAGTTCCTGCTGCTGCGCCTGGCGCGCATCTATCCCCTGTTCGCGCTGATGACCCTGTTGACCGCGGTATTGATCGGAACGGTCATGACCAAGGTGTCGACGGTCCCCGACCTGCCACGCGCCCTGTTCTTCAACTTCGCCATGATCCATGTCTGGGGCCTGTCGAATTCGATCGTGCCGCCGTCGTGGTCGATCAGTACCGAATGGCTGGCCTATATGCTGTTCCCGCTCGGTATCTGGGGCGCGCTCAAGGTGCCGCGCCGCTGGACCATGGCCGGCCTCGCCATCAGCTTCGGCGTGCTGGCCGTAATCGCCTACGGGCCGCAGTGGATCGCGGAAAAGCCCCTGGCCTATCGCCACGGCCCGCTCGACATCGTCAGCTCCTACGCGGTGGGCACATCGTTGCGCTGCCTGGCGTCCTTCTTTATCGGCCTGGTCGCCTTTCGGTTCCGCGCCCTGATGCCGTCGCGCGCCTCCATGGTCCTGCTGGCCCTGGCGATCATCCTGTTGTGCTTCAAGGGGTCCGACCTGTTTCTGGTCGCGGTCTTTGCCGGCCTGATCATGGCGCTCAGCCACGACGAAGGCTATGTCGCCCGCTGGCTGCATACGCCGTGGGTCTACTGGCTGGGCCTGGTGTCCTATGCCCTCTATCTTATCCATGATCTGGTGCAGCGCATCGTCTTCCGCATGCTGCCGGGCTGGGGCCTGAGCGGCGGCATTTCGAAAGAGGGCTGGCTGCTGATCTCGCTGGTCGTATCGATCGGCCTGGCGGCGCTCAGCCACTATGCCTTCGAAAAGCCCTCGCGCCGCTGGTTCCGCGCCCTGCTCGGCAAGACCGAGACCAAGCCGGAAACCGCGCCCACACTGAAAATAGCGGCTTGACCATCGGGCAACACAGTCGGCGGGCAAAATCGAATGCATGAGCCACGGTGCCGAGGCGAAACGTAGTTCGGCGAATGCCAAAACGGCTGATCTAAGAGACCCGGAGCGGAGCGTACGTCTGTAAGTGAGCACCGGAAGCGAGTAGAGCGGCGGTTTGCAGACCGGCAACGTGCGCTCAGGCGCCGATTTTACCACATAGGATCCGGTGGGAAGCCCATGAGCGCTTCCTGGATTCGATTGAGCGAGCCGGCGTTGATATCATCGGGCAGTTCATCGAGGGCGAAGAAGGCGACCTTCTTGATCTCGCCATGCGAGGTCATCGGCACCTTCTCCCATAGATCGACGCGGAACAGCAGGACGTGGTCGCCAGGGAAGAAGGCTTCGTTGGAGTGGACCGACAGCAGCTTCGGTACTTCCAGAGGATTGATGCCTGCCTCTTCGCGCAGTTCGCGGGCAACGGCAGCCTGAGTGGTTTCGCCGGCATCGACGCCGCCGCCGGGCAGCCACCAACCGGGGATATAGGTATGCTCTATCAGCAGGACCCGCCCTTCGGGATCGAGCACGAGGCCACGCACGCCCAGCGTCTTGCCCCGCGTCAGGCGCGATCGGGCGAAGAAAAACGGGCGGCTATAGGGTTCGACGACGCGTTTCCAGTCTTCCATATCGGGTAGCATAAAGCCTGTACTTACGGGTTTGCAAGACGCACACGGCGATATGATAAATCGGTGAGGTCTTGTGCAGGATCGCCAACCCGTCTAACAGATATGTGTTAATTCCAGCCTTCTTGGAGCGTTCCCATGATTGCCGTCGGTATTCTTTCTGGTTTCCTGCTCGTCCTCGTTATCCTGCAGTATGTCGATTTCGGTCGTATCGATTAAGGCATGTTGGTTGGCGACTATACGGCAGCGGTTCTCGAAAACATCGAGGTCCGCGTGCGCTGCGGCCTGCATGCTTTCGAATATGAAACGCCCAATCGCCTGTGCGTCAGCGTCTGGCAATATGGCCGGTTGGGACCTGGCGAGTTCATCGATTACGACCTGATGCGCAGCGCGATCGTCGCCTGGCAGCAACAGGGACATGTCGAACTGCTGGAAACCCTGCTCGAAGACGTCATGACCACGGCCTTTTCCAATCCGCTGGTCCTGGCATGCCGGGCGCGTATCCTGAAACCCGACATCTTTCCTGAAACCCAGGGCGCCGGCGTCGAAATGGCGCGGTATCGGCCTGGATTTTCCGCATGAAGCCTGTCGTATTGATCACCGGCGGCGGCCGCCGTGTCGGCGCCGGCCTGTGCCGGGCGCTTGCGGCCGATTATCGCATCGCCCTCCATTATCATCGCTCGGTCGACGAGGCCGCCGCGCTTGAGGCCGATCTGCTGGCTGCCGGCCATGAAGTAATGCGGTTTCGTGCCGACCTGGCCGACATCGCAGAACGTGATGGGCTGGTACCGGCGGTCGCGGCCCATTTCGGTCGGATCGATACGCTGATCAATTGTGCCTCCCTGTTCCGGTTCGACACGCTGGACAGCCTGACGCCGGAGGGCTGGCAGGCCCATATCGACAGCAATTTGACGGCGCCGGTTTTCCTGATCAAGGCGCTGGCGACGGCCGGTGGCGGGCTGGCCATCAATATTCTCGACCAGAAGGTCGGCAATCCCAATCCCGATTTCCTGTCCTATACGGCCGGAAAGATGGGGCTGGCGGCGCTGACCCAGCCGCTGGCCATGGCGTTGGCGCCGAAGGTTCGGGTGTGCGGATTGTCTCCGGGGCTGGTGCTGCGGAGTGGCGACCAGAGCGCGGCCGACTTCGAGGCTGCGGCCAGGGCGACCCCGCTGGGCCTGACCTGTACGATTGATGACCTGGCGCGGGCGATACGTTTCATGATCGAGACACCGAGCTATACGGGGCAGATCTTGACCGTCGATGGCGGGGAGAGTTTGACCGGACGGCCGAGGGATGTGGCGTTCGATGTGAAGGGGTAACGCTGTAACCGTATGGGGCGCGGGGTCCCTGACCCCGCAGTCTTTTTCTTCCCTGCTCCGCCCCCTTGGGGCGAGACAGGGAAGAAAGAACAGTCGTGGGGCCACAGGCCCCACACCCCATATGTTTTCCGGCGCTACCGCTTCCGCGAATTCCCCATCATCCCGCGCAACAACTCCCTGCCCAGCATGATCCCCATCGACCGGATAATCGGCACCGCCACCGACGCCACCGTCTTGATGGTCGCTGCTGTCGCCTTTTCCCGGTCCTTCTGCGCCTGGGCATCAGCTTTGGCCTGAACCGCCGCTGCCTGCGCTGCGGCCTTGGCGGCTTGCGCTTCAGCCGCCGAGGATTCAGTTACCGGCGCTGAACCTTGTGCCGCTGCCCGGCCAGACAGGATCTCATAGGCCGACTGGCGATCGATCGGCGTCGTATACAGCGCCCCGACCGGCGAAGCGGCAATGATCGCCGCCCGTTCGGCATCAGTCACCGGGCCCAGGCGCGAAACCGGCGGTCGGATCAGGGTCTTGTCGGTAATGTTCGGCCGTGCCTTGTCGTCGAGCAGCGAGACCAGCGCCTCGCCGACACCAAGATTCTGGATGGCCTCCTGCGTATCGAAGGCCGGATTGGGGCGGAAGGATTGCGCCGCCGCCTTCAGGCCCTTCTGTTCCGCCGGCGTATAGGCGCGCAGAGCATGCTGCACCCGATTGCCCAGTTGCGCCAGCACGGTGTCCGGAATATCCGCCGGGTTCTGCGTCACGAAATAGATGCCGACGCCCTTGGAGCGGATCAAACGCACCACCTGCTCGATCTTCTGCAACAGGGCCGGCGACGCCTCGTTGAACAGCAGGTGCGCCTCGTCGAAGAAGAAGACCAGCTTCGGCTTGTCGGGATCGCCGACCTCGGGCAATTCCTCGAACAGTTCCGACATCAGCCACAGCAGGAAGGTCGAATAGAGCCGCGGGCTTTCGATCAGCTTGTCGGCCGCCAACACATTGACATAGCCGCGGCCGTCGGGCGCCACGCGCATCAGGTCGGCCAGCTTCAGTGCCGGCTCTCCGAAGAAGCCATCGGCGCCCTGCGTTTCCAGTTGCAGCAGGGCACGCTGAATGGTGCCGACCGTCGTCGGTGACACCTGGCCATACTGGGCGCTGATATCCTTGGCGTTTTCGGAGACGTGGGTCAGCATGGCGCGCAGGTCGGCAAGATCGAGCAACAGCAGGCCGTCCTTGTCGGCGACATGGAAGACGATATTGAGTACGCCTTCCTGGGTCTCGTTCAATTCCAGCAATCGTGCCAGCAACAAGGGGCCCATTTCGGAAATCGTGGTCCGGATCGGGTGGCCCTTCTTGCCGAACAGGTCCCAGAAGATGACCGGCGCGGCTTCCGGCGTCAGGGTCAGGCCCATGCCCTTGGCGCGATCGAGCAGCTTGTCGTTCGGCGTACCCGCCATGGCGATGCCCGACAGGTCGCCCTTGACGTCGGCAGCAAAGACCGGAATGCCGGCATCGGCAAATTCCTGGGCAATGACCTGCAAGGTCACCGTCTTGCCCGTGCCCGTAGCGCCGGCGACAAGACCATGGCGGTTGGCGCGGTTATACAGCAGGATTTCCGGCGCCGTCGCCTGGCCGACCAAAGCGCCTTGGGCTAATGCCCCTGTTTCAGCCATCAGACTCTCCCTCTTTGTTTATCAGAACGGAATACGCAAGATCATACTACCGGCTTATACCGCAGGCTTTGGTGGCCCCAGGCGTTTGTTCAGCCAGGTGCGGATATGCCTGCGCATCGGCATCTCGAAATAGGTAAAGCTCACCCGCGCCAGGATGGTGCCGACCGCCAGAAAGGCGAACAGCATCAGCGGCGACGAAAACAGCGCCACGCGCGTCGTCCACGGGAAATGCGCCATCAGGATCATCACGCTGATCTGCAGCGGAAAATGGATCAGGTACAGCGAATAGGAAATGTCCCCGACCCAGGCAACGCTGTGCAGGCGTTCCTTGGACAACAAAGGATTACGCCACCTGCCCTGCCGCAGCCCCAGGGCCATCAGGGTCAACGGAAACAGGATATAGACAAAGCCTTCGGTGGTCAGCGTATCGAGCGGACGCACTGGCGCATGCAGATGCAGGGCCAGGGCGATCGGGTCCCACAGCAGGGGCTGGGCGCGGACATAGGCGATTAACCACAGGACAGGCAGGCCCCATTTCAACGCGACATCGAGCCGCTTCATCCACGTCGCGTAATCGGGCCGCTTGAGGAACTGGACGACGTAGAAGGCCAGGCCGCCGAAGAAGAAACTGGGCACACCGCGCGAAAAGTCAGCCGCGGCATCAGCCTCGGCATATTTGAACACCAGGCCGGCCGCCACCACCGCCGCCAGCATCAGCGGTGTGTTCAGCCGCGCGTAGGAGATGGCGAAGAACAGGGCATAGAGAAAGACCTCGACCGAGATCGACCACGACGGGCCATTGAAGGTCTGTTCGGCATGGGGAATCCACTGGTGCACCATGAACAGGTTCAGAGCGAAATTACCCGGGCTGTTATGATGGTAGATATAGGTCGAACCGTATAGGGTATGGAAGATCCACTGGAACAGGGCCACGGCGATAAAGGTCAGGAAATACAGCGGATAGAGCCGGGCAAAGCGCGCGATGAAAAAGCTGCGCAAGCCCAGGCGCCGCTCCGAAAGCGCTTCGGCGTACAGCCAGAAGAAGACATAACCCGAGATCGAGAAGAACAGTTCTACAAAGAACTGGCCGTAGACATAGACCGGCTCGAGAATGGTGTGGAACGGCAGATGGTCGTAGTCGAAACTGCCGCCATTGATGTCGTTGAACAGGAAGTGCTTGTAATGGAAGATGACGACCATATAGGCCGCGACGCCGCGCAGGATATCCAGCTCGAAAAATCGCGCCTCTTCCGTGCGGGGATTGGCGGCCGCAACGGGCGCCGCCTCTAGGGTTGGAATCGGACCGGTTGCTGGCTTGGCGGACACGGCGTGCTCAGGTGGCGCGCTCGACGCTGTACACGGCGAGGCTTTCCAGCGCCTGGCGCCACGGCCCCGGGGCGAAAATGGCGAGCGCGGCGCGTGCCTTGTCGGCATAGCCGTGGGCGACCGCCTGGGCTTCGGCCAGGGCGCCCGACGACACCATCAGGCTCTGCGCATGGGCGAAATCGACATCGGTTTGTTCGCGGCGCGCGATGGTGCGTTCCCAGAAGGCGCCTTCGGTCGCGCGCGTCGCGCGCATGGCCAGCAGCAGCGGCAGGGTCGACTTGCCCTCGGCGAAGTCGTCGCCGGCATTCTTGCCCAGAGCGGCGGCCGAGCCCTGGTAGTCGAGGACGTCGTCCTGGATCTGGAAGGCGAGGCCGAGATTGAGGCCGTAGTCGTACAGGGCCTGAATCTTGTCTTCCGGCGCATTGGCGGCGACGGCGCCGCTTTGCGAAGCGGCCGAGAACAGGGCGGCCGTCTTGGCCGAGATGATCTCGATATAATCGTCCTGCGACAGGTTGAGATCGAAGGCCTTCATCAGTTGCAGGACCTCGCCCTGGGTGATGACGGCCGAGGCCTTGGACAGGATGTCGAGGGCGCGCAGATTGCCGGTTTCGACCATCAGTTCGAAGGCACGGGCAAACAGGAAGTCGCCGACCAGGACCGACGACGGCGCGCCCCAGATCAGGTGAGCGGCAACCTTGCCGCGGCGCAGTTGCGACGAGTCGACGACGTCGTCATGCAGCAGGGTAGCGGTATGGATGAATTCGACGGCGGCCGACAGATTGTGATGGTGGTCGTTTTCCGTGCCGCACAGGCGCGCGGCGGCAACACAGAGCAACGGGCGCAGGCGCTTGCCACCGGCAGCGATCAGGTGGTCGGCCAGGGCAGGAATAACCGCGACTTCGGACTGCATCCGCGCCGTGATCAGCGCATTGATCTGCGCCATGTCGGCGTCGCACAAGGCAACGAGGGCGTGAACGTCCGCTTTCGGGCCCTGCGGGGCGACCTCGGGGCGCACAGCGTCGATATTGGCCGAATCCAATGCGTTAACTCCTGACTACGGTTTAGGCCATAAACCGCCTTAGCCGCTTAGTCCATGCCGATCGTGTGATATTCTAACGAAACATGCTACAGGCGGCAAAAGCTTTACCTGCCCTTACGACCCTAATGTGTGCATAGACACCGCCATGACAACCCAATCCCGCAATGACGGGGACATACAGACGCCGAGTGAGGCATTTACGCACCTGCTCGACCGCCGGATCACCCTGCGACAACCCGTCACAGGCTACCGCGTCGGCATGGACGGCGCCCTGTTGGCCGCGGCCTGTGCCGGCGTGGTGGCGGAGCGGGTTGCAAAAGGTGCGAAAGCTCTGTCAGGCCTGGAACTGGGCTGCGGCGCCGGGGGCGCCCTGCTGTCGCTGAAGGCCCGCTGCCCCGACATGATACTGACCGGCCTGGAGCGCGAGACGGCCTATGCCGACCTGGCGCGCAATAACGTCCTTTTGAACGCCATGCACGATGTCCATATCGTCACGGGCGATGTCGGCGCCGGCTTCAAGGCATCGGGAACCGCGCGGGCCGACCTGGTGTTTTCCAACCCGCCCTATTTCGACGATCCCCAAACCCTGCGCGCGCCGCACGAGGCCAAGCGGGCTGCCTGGATCGCCGACGACGGTCTCGGCGCCTGGCTCGATTTCGCCGTGGCGGCGGCAAGGGACGGCGGCGATATCGTCTTTATCCATCGCGCCGACCGGCTCGGCGACATCCTGACCGGTCTCGGTCCCAAGGCGGGCTCGATCCGTATACGGCCGATCCAGCCCTTTGCCGGGAACGACGCCAAGCGGGTCATCGTCCGCGCCAAGCGCCTCGGCAAGGCGCCCCTGCGCCTCCTTCCGCCCCTGGTCCTGCACGATCGCGGCGAACGCAAACATACCGACATTGTCGACCCCATACTGCGCGGCAACGCTGTCCTGAGCTGGTAAAGATTACCCCAATCCCAACCGGCGATAGATGGTGCTACGATGAATGCCCAGGGCCTTGGCCGTGGCGCTGACATTGCCGCCATGGGCGTCGAGCGTGGCGCGGATGGTCGATAATTCGACGTCCTCGAGACTTCGCACAGGCAGGTCATGCCCGCCCTCCTCGCCATCGATATGGCCATAATAGTCCCGGCCATCGACACCCCGCAAATGTCCGCCCGACAAGGGGCCGTCGAACAGGTCGCCGACCTGCAGGGTATCGAGGCTGTCCCAGGTCTGCCCGACCAGGGACAGCCCGCGGCGATTGGCGGCCACGACGATCCCGTCCTTGAGCACCAGTATGCCTTCGCGTGCCGCCCCCAGCAGATTGGGGTCGGTCTGGAAGCGCAGGGTGCGGCAGCCGTCGAAGCCGGCACGGAACAGACGATGCTCGATCTGCTCGACCGCCATGCGCACCATGCCGAGCACATGCGGCCCGCCGGCTGCCGTCGGCGTCGACATGTCAAGCACGCCCAGCGTCGTGCCGCGTGGGTCGATGATCGGCGTCGCAGCGCAGCTCAATGCCCCATGCCCGCGGAAATAGTGTTCGCCGCCATTGACGGCGACAGCCCGGCGTTCCGCCAGGGCGGTACCGATGGCATTGGTGCCGATGGCGTCCTCGCTCCAGCGCGCCCCCGGACGCAGCGCCACCTGCGCTGCCTTGTCGACGAAGACAGGATCGCCGACGGCATCGAGAATCTCGCCCTTGGCGTTGGTCAGAATGACGATTCCGGACAGTTCGCGCGCCTCGGAATAGAGGGCATCCAACTCCGGGCGGGAAATGCGGCGCAGGGCCTCATAGCGCTGCTGCAGAATGCGCAGTTCCTGCGCGGTCGGCGCCTGCGCCGGCGGTATGACGGCTTCGTCCAGCCCCATTTCCGAGCAGCGGATCCACGAGCGCAGGATGGCATGACCGACCCGGTCTACGGGCAAGCCCTTGCCGGTAAAGAAAACTTCGCGTGCGTTGGCGACCTGTATGGGGTCTGAAACCATCATGCCCCTTCTCCCTGATTTTTTATTTCGCAACGGAACGCCTGTTGCCGGCGTCATGCAAGCCCTTACGGCGCTTTCACGGCAGTTTTGATATGGGACGAACCTAGACTGTCGCAGCCTGCGACACTCAGCCCTGGCCCTGTCGCCGGGCGCGACGACCGGCATAAAAACAGGTCAAAAATCCATCCGACCACACCACCAGACATCTGCATTTGTATTGTTGCTGCGGCGCACCCAGGCGCAGCCTGCCAGCGACAACAGCCACTCTGTATGTGGATATCAGGAGGACCATATGACCAAGTTCGAACGCATCATCGAAGCCGGCACGCTATTCAAGGCGCGCTACGGCAACTTCATCGGCGGCGAATGGCGCGAACCCGTCGAGGGCCGCTACATGGACAATACTTCGCCGGTCAACGGCAAGAAGCTGTGCGAAGTGCCGCGCTCGTCGGCTGAGGATATCGAACTGGCGCTCGACGCTGCCCATAAGGCGCGCGACGCCTGGGGCCGCACCTCGGTGACCGACCGCTCCAACATCCTGCTGAAGATCGCCGACCGGATCGAGCAGAACCTGGCCCTGATCGCCGAGGCCGAAACCTGGGACAACGGCAAGCCGCTGCGCGAAACCACCGCCGCCGATATCCCCCTGACCATCGACCATTTCCGCTATTTCGCCGGCTGTATCCGCGCCCAGGAAGGCTCGATCGGCGAAATCGATGCCGATACCGTGGCCTACCATTTCCATGAACCGCTGGGCGTGGTCGGCCAGATCATCCCGTGGAACTTCCCCATCCTGATGGCCGCGTGGAAGCTGGCCCCGGCCCTGGCCGCCGGCAACTGCGTCATCCTCAAGCCGGCCGAACAGACGCCGGCTTCGATTTTGGTCGTCGCCGAACTGATCCAGGACCTGCTACCGCCGGGCGTGCTCAATATCGTCAGCGGCACCGGCATCGAAGCCGGCAAGCCCCTGGCGCAAAGCCCGCGCATCGCCAAGATCGCCTTTACCGGCTCGACCTCGGTCGGCAAGGAGATCATGCGCTACGCCGCCGACAACGTGACCAACATCACCCTGGAACTGGGCGGCAAGTCGCCCAATGTCTTCTTTGCCGACGTCATGGCCGAGGATGACGATTTCTTCGACAAGGCGCTGGAAGGTTTTGCCTTTTTCGCCCTGAACCAGGGCGAGGTCTGCACCTGCCCGTCCCGCGCCCTGGTGCAGGAATCCATCTACGACAAATTCATGGAACGCGCCGTCAAGCGCGTCCAGGCGATCACCCAGGGCGATCCGCTCGACCCCGGTACCATGATCGGCGCCCAGGCGTCGCAGGAGCAACTCGACAAGATCCTCGGTTATCTCGACATCGGCCGCAAGGAAGGCGCCAAGGTGCTGACCGGCGGCAAGCGCGCCTCGTTCGGCAACGGTCTCGACGGTGGCTATTATATCGAGCCGACCATCTTCGAAGGCAATAACACAATGCGCGTCTTCCAAGAGGAGATCTTCGGGCCGGTCGTGTCGGTGACAACCTTCAAGACCGTCGAGGAAGCCATCGAGATCGCCAACGACACTGTCTACGGCCTCGGTGCCGGTGTATGGAGCCGCGATGCCAATATCGCCTACCGCGCCGGACGCGGCATCCAGGCCGGTCGCATCTGGACAAACTGCTACCACGCCTACCCCGCCCACGCGGCGTTCGGCGGCTACAAGCAGTCGGGAATAGGCCGCGAGACGCACAAGATGATGCTGGACCACTACCAGCAGACCAAGAATATCCTGATGAGCTACTCGCCCAGCAAGCTCGGCTTTTTTTGATCCCCCTCCCTGCAGATGTCCTCCTCCCTTCTGCAGACGAAAGCCCGCCCGGTTTCCCGGGCGGGCTTTTTTATCGCCTCTCACCAGATCGGCAGGATTTACATCTTGTCGATCATGTCCTTGTGGGCCTGCAGGGTCGGCAGGGTATCGGTGGCAAAGGCCTTCAGTGTCGCGTCGCTGCCGTTCTTCGCATAGCTGTCGAACAGGCTGACTGCTTCCGAATGGGCATCCTTCTGCAGGCTGATATAGGCGGCGTCGAAATCGGCCGGCGCCTTGGCCTTCAGGTCGTCGACCTTCTTCTGGTGATCGGCATCCAGTTCCTTCGGCGCCGTCACGCCATCGACCTTAGCAACGGCAGTCTTGAAGGCGGCGCCGGCCTTGGTGTGGTCGGTGACCATCTTTTGCGCGAAGGCCAGGACGTCCTTGTTCTTGGACGTCTTCAGGGCCAGCTTGCTGGTTTCGATTTCCAGCATGTTGGCATTGGCGGCCTTGTCGGCGAACTGCTGCGGCGTATCCGGCGTCACGGCGTCCGTAATGGCGCTGCCAGCCTCCGAGGCCATCGAGCCCGCGTCAGACGCGACGCTGCCCGCCGTGTCGGCTGCCTGTTCCTGTTGCGGCTTGCTACAGGCGGCAAGGCCGCTGAGGCCGGCGAGAACGAGGACGCTGCAGACGGAAGCGGCGGCAAGGTGGGACTTTACGGTGGGGCGCATGACGGTTTCCTGATGAAGTTGTGCCAAAAACGTGATTGTCCGTGATGCTAAGACAGCACGCGTAAAATAGCGGGCGCGACCTTTCGTCAAAATTGCAAAGGACCGATACGGGGTGTCGGTAACTGTGGCTTTTTGTCATTCGGCGCTTTTCATTGCTGCGCGGCAGCCCTATATTGGGTCTGTCCGGGCAACCGGACTATGGGGATAAACGCCCACGTAATAAGCGAACTGGACCCGGGTGCGATTCCCGGCGGCTCCACCATTCTTCCCGCAAGGCTTATGGGACTATGGGGCCGATCAGCATCGACAGGCGTGTAAAGGTGAAGCTTTCCCCCGGCATGGGCTCCCGCGATCGGCCCATTTTTTAACTGCGAACGATAACTTCGCTTCGGAATATGCCGTCGCTGCGTAATGCAGTGAAGGAATTCCAATCAACTCCTAGGGAATAAGCCCTCTAGGCGGGGCACGCCGGACGCCTTGCAACAGAAGTCCGGTACTTGCTTTCTTGCGCTACCGCTTCGCTGCTTGAGCGCGGTTGGAGTTCCGGGTCCTCGACTTGGGAGGCGCTACCGCTTCGCTGCTTGAGCGCGGTTGGAGTTCCGGGTCCTCGACTTGGGAGGCGCTACCGCTTCGCTGCTTGAGCGCGGTTGGAGTTCCGGGTCCTCGACTTGGGAGGCGCTACCGCTTCGCTGCTTGAGCGCGGTTGGCGTTTAAGGTTCTCGGCAGTGTGGGCGTGTGTTGTTCGCTGCTGGCGTTTCAAATTCTCATTCTGTATTCATGTAAATGTTTCGGCGCCTGAGCGCGTGGGCATTTTGCGTTGCGCTACCGCTTCGCTGCTTGAGCGCGGGGTTGCTCACGACATTTTGTCCCGGTGACCGTTTTTTAAGTTTCGTTTTCGCAGGCGCGTGATACACCACGCATATCCTTTTCCAGCCACAAGAGTACCCCGCCTGATGTCTGATGATCAGATGACCGTCGACCTGATGGATTACGCCAACCTGACCCAGAACGCCCTGCGTGGCGTTATCCGCCAGGCGCTGCTGCGCGCCGCCTCGCCGGAAGGCCTGCCGGGCGAGCATCATTTCTACGTCACCTTCCTGACGCGCGGTCCCGGTGTATCCATTCCAGAAGACCTGCTGGCACGTTATCCCTACGACATCACCATAGTCCTGCAGCACCAGTTTCGCGACCTGCGCGTGACCGACGATTTCGTTCGCGTCACCCTGACCTTCGGCGGCGTGCCCAAGATCCTGACCGTGCCCTACGCCGCCATCACCCGCTTCCACGACCCCTATGCCCAGTTCATGCTGGAATTCGAGGTCGACGACACTGCCTCCCTGACCCAGGATCTCGATCCGGCAGACGGCGGCGCCGAAGGCACGATCGCCGAAACCGGCGCTGACATGCCCGTCGCAGCCGACCTGATCGCCGAAAAGGGCGAGGTCGACCCCGATGCCCCCAAGGTCGTCTCACTGGACCAGTTCCGCAAGAAATAGCCCCAAAAATCTCGCATAAAAACCCGCGGAGGGCGAATAAAACCGGGCGGGATCGGCCAGAATCGCCTAGGCTGTATCCGGGTGAACAGCGTAAGCGGAATCGGATATCATGATGTGGCGGCATGCGGCGGCGGGCGTGTTTAACAGGGCTCCGAAACGGAGCGTAGCCGCGATTGCCCTGATGGTCGCGCTACTCGGCAGCACTGCTGTCTTCGCCCAGGATAACCTGCCCCAGCTCCATCCGTTCGTGCCGGAAAAGGCCCCTGAGCCCAAACCTCAGTCGGCGCCACCCGCAGCCACGCCCGCCCCTGCCGCGACACCACCGGCCGCCAGTGTGCCCGCATCCTCCGCCGCGGCGCCGGTTGTCGCCAAGCCCAAGCCAAAACCGCATCTGCCACGCCCAGCGACCTCGACCGTTCCCGGCCTGGTCAATCCTGGCACTGCCACGGCTGTGCCTGCGCGTCCTGTCACGGCCCCGGTTGCCGTTCCCAACGCCGTGCGTCCGGTCCAGACGACGCAAGCCGTTCCTGCGCCGGGACAACAGCGCCCCACGCCTCCCGTAAACATGCCTGCCGTAAACATGCCAGCCGTCGTGGTGCCGCAGGCGCCCCCACAACCCGTCGGCGCGCCGGCGACCTTCCCGACCGTCAATGGCGCCCCCCCCGTGGCACGGCCGACGCTGAGCGCACCCGCTCAGGTCACCACTCAACCGGTAGCGCCGGTCACCCAGCGCACGGCGGCGACACCGATCAGCGCCGACGATATCGAGACCTTCACAGACTCCGTCGTGCGCACCCTGATGCAGCGCGACCACGTCATGGGCGTCACCGTCGCCGTCGTCCAGGGCAATACCCCCGTCCTGATCAAGGGCTACGGCTATGACCGCCTGTCGCCCGCCCGCCGCGTCGATCCCAACAACAGTGTCTTCCGCCTCGGCTCGATCACCAAGACCTTCACCTGGATCGTGGCGCGCCAGGAAATCGAAGCCGGCCGTATCAAGGTCGACGCCCCGATTTCCGGCTACCTGCCGCCCGACGTCTTCACCGACGACCGCCGCTTCAAGCCGATCAGCCTTCGCGCCCTGATGGACCACACGGCCGGCTTCGAGGACACCAGCCTCGGCCACCTGTTCCAGCTCAATTCGTCGCGCGTCGCCGGCGCCGACAGCTATTTCCGTCACCACAAGCCGCGCCGCGTCCGCGATCCGGACCAGTTCAGCTCCTACTCGAACTTCGGCCCCGCCCTGGCTGCTCGCGCCCTGGCCCAGACGGCCGAGGCCAAGGACGTCCCCAGCCTGATGGAAGCCCGTGTCTTCCAGCCGCTCGGCATGGACCACACCAGCCTGCGCGAACCTTACAATGTGACCAATCCCGAGGTCGAAGGCCTGCCGGCGGCCCTGTCTGCACCCCTGACCCAGGACCTGTCGGACGGCTTCGTCTGGGACGGCGCCACCTACGAGGCCCAGCCCTTCGACCACGCCATTCCGCTGTCCGGCGCGCTTGGCGCCTCGTCGACCTCGCGCGACATGGCGCGCTTCATGTCGCTGATGCTGGGCAATGGCGTGCTCGACGGCGTGCAGTTGTACAACGCCGATTCGGCCCGCGCCTTCCGCACGCCGATGCTGCGCGTGCCCGAGGGTTACAACGGCTGGGCGTCCGGCCTGATGATCCGCACCGCCCCGTCGGGTTTCGTTACCTACGGCCACGGCGGTTCGACCCTGTGGTTCAATTCCAACCTGGTCCTGGTGCCGGATCTCAATCTCGGCATCTTCATCAGCACCAATACCCAGACCGGCGAA
Organism: Asticcacaulis sp.; assembly: GCA_965246725.1. GTDB lineage: Bacteria > Pseudomonadota > Alphaproteobacteria > Caulobacterales > Caulobacteraceae > Asticcacaulis. The sequence continues at coordinate 462,443 of CBDFFG010000007.1, read as the reverse complement.
GGGCTGGCCAACTCCTATCCCAACCTGCTGCTCGACCACCTGTCCGGCGACCTGGTGCGCGCGCCCCTGACGCCGACAGCCGAACAGGCATATGCCCAAAACAAGGACGCTTATAACCAGATCAAGGGCCAGTACGTCTCGACCCGCCGGGCCTATGGCGGCCTCGAAGGCGCCATCACCCGCCTGATCAACACCGTCCAGGTCAATTTTGACGCCGATGGCCGCCTGATCCTGACGACCCGCAATGGCCTGTCCGCCTTCGTGCCGGCCTCGGCCCAGGGCTTCTTCAACCAGCAGGATAGCGAGGATCCCGGTCCGGCCGCCGCTACGGGCAGCCTGCACTTCCTGACCGATGCCAACGGCAAGCACATCTCGGCTTTCGAAACGGCGACCAATATGAACCGCTTCGAGCGTGTCGGCTGGTTGCACAGCCCGGGCACGCTCAATATCCTGACTATCATCACCATCCTGACCTGCGGCGTGACCTTCCTGTCGCTGTTCCGCGGCGGCGACCGTCATATGCGCCCGACCGAAGCCCAAACCCGCGCCAGCGTCATCTCGGCCGGCATCGCCGCCCTGTGGCTGATCGCCATCCTGGTCTTCCATACCTGGCTGTCTAATCTCGACGACGCGTCGACCCTGTTCACCCACTGGCCCGCCCGCCAGGTGCAGTTCGCCTCGGTCGTCGCTTTCCTGGCCAGCGCCGGTACGCTCTACCAGATCGTGACATATGTCTTCGTCTACAACGACAGCGGCCGCTATGGCGACGGCTGGCCGGAATGGCAGAAATATGCCCACGCCCTGCTGCTGGCCTACTGGGCCTTCTATATTGTCATCCTGGCCCTGTGGGGTGCGCTGGAGCCGTGGTCGTGGTAACCCTCTGATCTTGCCAGGGGGAAGTCATGGATACGCCACCACTACAACCGATACAGCGTAATCCCGGCATAGGCCGCAGCCTGTTCGCGCTTACATGCGGGCTGCTCAGCGGTGTCCTTCTGGTCGTGCTTCCCTATTTGGCTGTCTGGCTATACGGCGTCTTCACTCATAAGGCCGACAACGGCAGCATGACCGCCATGTCAGGCTACAATATGAGCCTGACCTTTCTATTCCCTCTGGTTCAGGGCCTTGGCGTAGGCCTGGGCCTCGGACGCAAGACCTTCGATCGCGCGGTCAGTGGTATCCTGATTGTCTGTCTCTTCGTCATCGAAGTCCTCGGCGCAGCCATTTTCATGCATGAGGGCATCATCTGCCTGGTGATATTGTCGCCGCTGATCCTGGCAATGATGAGCTTCGGAGTATGGTTCGGACGCCTACTGGCCAGACGAAATGCAGGCACATATCAGGTCAGCCTGATTCCCCTCATAATTGCCGCCGTGCTGATCGAAAGCGCCGGTCCCCGCCCCGACTACGCCACGGCCGTCACCGATTCCGTCACCGTCGACGCCCCGCCGCAATATGTCTGGCGCTATATCGTCCAGTATCCGGAAAATACCGCGCCTCCCGAATACTGGCTATGGCGCATAGGCCTGCCCGAACCGATCCAGTCGGTCGCCGAAGCTCCGCGCGTCGGCGCCAAGCGCCTGTGCCGATTCAGCGGCAATATCGCCTTCGAGGAACGCATCACCGAACTGGTGCCTAACCGCGTCATGACCTTCGCCGTGACGAAGCAACCGGATAATCCCGAGGTCATCGGCCACTTCCGTTTCGACACCGGCCAGATCCGCCTGACCGACAATGGCGACGGCACCACCACCGTCACGGCCACCAGTTGGTACCACCTGTTCGTGCGGCCAGCGGCCTATTTCGATTGGTGGACGGCTGACATTACACGCCACGTCCACGTCCGCGTCCTCAACCATATGAAGGCCCTGGCGGAGCAAGATTATAAGACGGGTCGCCCCATCTGATTGAAACCTGATTTTTTCGCGCCGATCCTGTTAGTCAAAACAGGACACGACAATGGCCGACACACAGTCAGACATAGTGAAAGATGCCGTAAAACCGCTTAGCAAGAAGGCCGAGCGCCGGGCGAAACAGCGCGAGGCCAATCCGAAACGTGCTGCAAAGATGCATACGGCGCGGCTGGAAAAGCCTATATTACCCGTTGTGCAGGATGCCCTGCCCCTGTTGAATATCGGCTGTTCCGGCTGGTTCTACTGGGACTGGCGCGGCGTCTTCTACCCAACGCAGATGCGGACCAATCAATGGTTTTCGCACTATGCCGAAAGCTTCGACACGGTCGAAATCAATGCCTCCTTCTATTCCTGGCCGACCATTGCCGGAGTAAAGGCCTGGCTGCGCGGCCTGCCGGAGGACGCGCCCTTCCTGTTCACGGTCAAGGTCAATGAACTGATCACCCACATTCGCCGCTTCGACGACACCGCGGACCTGGTGCGCGATTTCGGTTATGTCGCCGACCTGCTGGGACCGCGCATGGGCTGCCTGCTGTATCAACTGCCGCCCAGCGTCCATTACGATCCTGCCCTGTTGCGCAGCATAGTCGCACAGATGGAGCCCGGCCGGCGCAATGTCGTCGAGTTTCGCCACGCCAGCTGGTGGAATGCCGAGGTCTACGCCGCCTTTCGCGACGCCGGCATTATCTTCTGTGCCTGTTCCGGCCCGAAACTGCCCGATGACATGATCTGTACCGCCGACGAGGTCTATGTCCGCTTCCATGGCGTCGATCGCTGGTATGACTATCGCTATTCGGACGACCAGATGGCCGACTGGGCCAGACGTATACAGGATAGCGGCGCCAAAAGGATCTGGGCCTATTTCAACAACGATTATCATGGCAATGCCATCGACAATGCCCGGCAATTGCGGACCCTAATAGGGAAGCAGGGCGACTAGACTACGCCCCCAACCTTCGTTGTTCGACGTGTGCGGTACGCATCACGGTCGCAAAGTGGCAAGGTAAGCTGCCACATTGACACGATCGGCGGCACTCAGAGAATTCGCTATCGGTTTCATGAGCCCAGCCCCCGGGTCGTTTCGTGCCCCGCTCTGGAAATCAAATAGCTGGCGCACGATATAGCTTGGCGATCGACCGGCGAGGCGTGGGGCGTCACCTTGCCCTCTCAAGTTTGGGCCATGGCAAGATGTGCATGCATTGGCACCGTTTGTAGACAACGCCTTACCTAGTGCAACGCTGCCAACGGGGACGTAGGCAGTAAAGGTTACGCGACTGTCGCGCAGTTCGAACTGATCGGAGCTATCCGATATTTCGATTATGCGCTCGCCTATCGGCTCAGTGCCACCTGCGGCCTGGGTACGTAAACTAAATGCGACAGCTTCGGTTTTAGGCACAGTCTGCGTCTCGACAACCCGGATATAGTTTCGTGGCTTTTGGATGCTGAAATATTTCGCGGCTGCCTCGACATCGGCCGGGCTGGCCTTGCGGGCGATTTGGATCATAAAGCCACCGGGCGCGTGGTCGACCGAGCTTCTACGTGTGCCGTCGCTGAACGCTTTCATCTGCGCGGAAATATATGAGTCCGGCAACCCGGCCAGACTGGCATTTTCAGGGCGCCCCGCCCCGGTCGGCAAATGACAATATCCGCAGGCGGCAGACCCTTGAGCCGTAGCTAAGGCTACAGCCGTCGGCATCGGCGTGTGATCCTCCGGGTGCCAGTCAACGGCCTTGGTAAGGTCACCTATCTGCGCACGTGTCAGGCCTATGGTGCTGCCGGGCACATGCTGGAGCGACGTGTCGGTAGTCGATCCAGGAGCAGGCGGCGCGGTGACGACAAAGGCCCATCGTGGAACGTCGTCTGCGGCGAACGCGGTAAGACCCAGCGCAACCATTAAACCTGTACCCGCCAAGATTACTCTACGTCCAGTTACACGCATAGATCACCTCCCGTCAGAAGCACAGCAGGCCTGCAGGAGCATGGCTTGTCAAGGTCGCCCTGCTAAAACAAGGGATGCCGTAAGCGGATGCGAGGCAATCACTGAAGGCAAGAAGGGCCCAATAAACGCCAGAAGCGCTTCCCGCTTCAAGCCGGCAGAGATACAGGAGGCGAGCTCTCGACTAAGGCCGCAGCGCTGCTGAGATTCACAGGATTTTTGGAACGTCGGGCAGTGTGGCAGAATCAGGCTTATGACTTCACCGTTTCAACGCATAGACCTTGATATGGATCTGCTCACGCTTCCCCGGAAAACGCTCGACCAGCAGCCGCGCCACCTGGCTGTCGTCATGAAAGACAAAGCCCTTGATAGCGTCGAGCAGGGCCTTGGCGAGATTATCGAGATCCATCCACGGCGGATCGCCGATATGTTCCATACGGATCTCGACGGCATAGTCGCCCCAGGCCGGACGGCTGCCCTTCCAGTTCTTGCGGAAGAACTCATAGACCAAGGGCTTGTAGTACCGCCCTTGCGTCGTCAGCCCGTCGATCAGGATATCGATGCCGTCGGCCGTCTCACGCGCCCGCACCTTGCCCGCTGTAATCCACTCGGACTCCATGTTCACGCGCGATCCACGAAGTTCTCGATCACCTTCTTCTCGCCGCTGGTCTCGAAGTCGACGATCAGCTTGTTGCCCTCGACCTCTGTCACCAGGCCATAGCCGAACTTGACGTGGAAGACGCGCTCGCCCAGCTTGAGGTTCTTGCTTGGGGCCTTGACGGCAACGGGGTCGCGGTGCGGGGTGGGCCGCGGTTTCGGCGCCAGACGGCTCATATCGACGCCCCCCAGCTCTCCGCCGAATGTATCTCCAGCCGGCTCGCGCTTGGTATAGTTGGGCTCGTAGCCGGCCCGGTCCCAGCGCGACTGCTGCGACGTCCAGCCCTGGTTGCCATAACCGGTCTGAGACGAGGCCTCGACATGGTCGATCGGCAGTTCATCGACGAAGCGCGACGGAATCTGGTTGGTCCAGCGGCCATAGACCTGGCGATTGGCGACGAAGGATACCCTGGCTTCCTCGCGCGCCCGGGTCAGGCCGACATAGGCCAGCCGGCGTTCTTCCTCCAGCGCCTTGAGGCCGCTTTCGTCCATGGAGCGCTGCGACGGGAAAATGCCCTCCTCCCAGCCCGGCAGGTAGACGACTGGGAATTCCAGCCCCTTGGCGGCGTGCAGGGTCATCAGGCGCACGCTGTTGGAACCATTGTCGCGGTCGAGATCCATGACCAGGGCGACGTGCTCCAGGAAGGCTTCGAGATTGTCGAAGGCCGCCATCGAGTCGCCCAGTTCCTTGAGGTTGTCGAGGCGCGTCTGGCCCGACGTCTTGTCGGCGCGCTGCATGTCGTAATAACCACTGTCGGTCAGCAGGGTATCGAGGACGATCTCGGCCTTCATCGATTTCGACAGGTCACGCCAGCGATCGTAGTCGCGCAGGAAGGCGATCAGCGGCGTGCGGGTGCGCGTCGGCAGTTCGTCGGTCTGGATCAGGTCACGCACCGCCATCATGACGCTCTGGCCGCCGAGGCGTGCCTGCTGCAGCAGTTTCTGCACGGTGGCGTCGCCGATCCCGCGCTTGGGAACATTGATGATGCGCTCGAACGCCAGGTCGTCGTCCTGCGACTGGATCAGGCGCAGATAGGCGATGGCATCGCGGATTTCGGCACGCTCGAAGAAGCGCGGACCACCGACCACCATGTAGGGGATCTGCAGCATGACGAAACGTTCTTCGAAGGCACGCATCTGGAACGAGGCCCGGACCAGTATGGCCATGTCGGCATAGTTCCGCCCCGACTTCTTCTGCCGCTCGATATCCTCGGCGATGAATTGGGCCTCGGCGGCGCCGTCCCAGATGCCCTGCACCTTGACCTTGTCGCCGCCGGTCTGGTCGGTGAACAGGGTCTTGCCCAGGCGCGCACTGTTGGCCTGGATCAGGCCCGAAGCCGCGCCAAGGATATGGCGCGTCGAGCGATAGTTGCGCTCAAGACGGACGACCTTGGCACCGGGGAAATCGCGTTCGAACTTGAGGATATTGTCGACCTCGGCGCCGCGCCAGCCATAGATGGACTGGTCGTCGTCACCGACACAGCACAGGTTGCGATCGCTGTTGGTCAGCAGACGCAGCCACAGGTACTGGGCGACATTGGTATCCTGGTATTCGTCGACCAGTATGTATTTGAAACGCGCATGATAGCGTTCCAGTACATCCTGATTTTCGGTCAGCAGCTTGAGATTATGCAAAAGCAGGTCGCCGAAGTCGCAGGCATTGAGCACGCGCAGGCGGTCCTGATACATGGCATAGAGTTTCTGGCCGCGATTACCGGCGAACTCCGTGCCCTCCCCCTTGACCTTGTCCGGGGATAGCCCCTTGTTCTTCCACTGGTCCAGTTGCCAGCCAAACGACTTCGGCGTCCAGCGCTTCTGGTCGATATTCTCGGCCTCGAAGATCTGCTTGATCAGGCGGACCTGGTCGTCGTCGTCGAGAATGGTGAAATTGGAACGCAACCCCACCAGTTCGGCATGGCGGCGCAGGATCTGGGCGGCGATCGAGTGGAAGGTGCCGAGGTTCTGCAGGCCCTCGGCCGACGGCCCGATCAGGCGCTCCGTGCGTTCGCGCATCTCGCGCGCCGCCTTGTTGGTGAAGGTGACGCAGAGGATTTCCCAAGGCCGCGCCAAACCCGACTGCAGGATATGGGCGATACGTGTGGTCAGGACGCGGGTCTTGCCGGTGCCGGCGCCCGCCAGGACCAGCACAGGCCCGGTGACGCTGCGCACGGCGTCGGCCTGTTCGGCATTGAGGCCTTCGAACATGGCCGGATTGGACGGGCCGCGCGGATTGGCCAGATCGGAGATTTTGGGGATTACAGATTCCATTTCGGCAATTTAGTGCACCTTATGTTCTCATCCAACGTCTTTATTGCGGCTTTCGCGCAATTGTGAGTCGGGAGTTCCATAAACCCCCAAAACAAAGGCCGGGACAGGTGGTAATTCCCCCGTCCCGGCCTGAGCTTTTTGGGCTTTCGCATCGTGCCGGTCAGCGTATTTGCTGCCGATATAAGGCGTTAGCGGTATCATGGTGTCCAACACGAGACGCCCGGAAAATACAGGCATCTCGTCACGCTTTTACTGTGTTAAGCCCGTTTTCGCTTGGCGCCTGCGCCCGCCTGCTGGACATGTGCCAGGGCGGACAGACGGCAGAACGAAGCCAGCAGACTTTCGCCGCGACGCGAATCCAATTCGGCGATCAGTGCAGCAAGACTGATTCGACGGTCTTTCGACATGGATTCAAGGACGGCCCAGAACTCAGGTTCCAGGGCGACCGACGTGGCGTGACCTGCCAGGTTTACGGATCTCTTTTTCAGGCCAGGCATGATTTTCTCCCGGTTTCATGACCTTTGCCTCCCCTCAGGCAATTACTGTGACATCCCCTATTGATCCGACGGCCCGGGACTACTTGAAGTGAGCTCCCGGTATTATTTGACCCCGAGGCCATGCGGTAATGTAATCTGTGATCCTTTATTGATTTTCGTCAACCTTTTTATTTTCTTCACTGCGCTGCAACAGATTAGCCGACCAATCGCGCTCCGTCTTGTTTTCGCGCGCCTGATCGATCTTGCGCACTTTTGTCGAGATACCGTGCGTTATGCGGTTCTGCGCCGCCTGTAACTTTTTCGCTTGTTTTGTTTTAGCTTTTCGCGCCTTGTTGAGATTGATTATCTCTGTCATCCCAATTTTCCTCATTCCGCAATTACCGCAAAGGGCAGGAATCGGCACAATCCTGTGCTGAACATATCCCCGCCGTCACAACGTTGACGCGACCGCTGATTATTCAAAAGCCAAGTAAAGGCCATCTGTCTTTGTCCGGAAAAACTCAAAGCTATAACCGGCATTCAAGAAAAACGACCCGCCCTTCAATACCCGGACATGTTCCCCAAGTATACGCTTACAGGCCGCCAAAGTCCACAGCAAGGCCCGGGGCCGGGCCCTGCGATCTCTTGCAAATAAACGAAATTTAAGATGAAAGCCTGCCACCTGCCCCTATAATACCTTCACTGAAAAGCCCGGCAGTCCGCCGGCTGTGGTCAGAAAATGGGGGCTTCGACATGGCACTGATTCTCAACATCCTGTGGCTGATCTTCGGCGGTTTCGTTGCCGGCTGCGCCTGGCTCTTCGGCGGCGCCATCCTGGCCTGCACCATAGTCGGCCTGCCCTGGGCCTTCTCGGCCTGGCGCATCGCCGGCTTCGTCTTCTGGCCCTTCGGCCGCCAGATCGTCGACCGCGCCGCCTATACCGGCGAAGACAATGTCGTCACCGGCTGCCTGGGTGTCATCCTCAATATCATCTGGTTCATCTTCGCCGGCTGGTACATCGCGCTTACCCATGTGTTCTTTGCAATTGTCGAAGCCATCAGCATCGTCGGCATCCCTTTTGCCTACAAGGACATCCAGTTGGCGCAACTGGCCCTGGCCCCCGTCGGCAAGATGGTGGTCGACAAGCCGTAAGCTCTCGACCAGACTGTCTGCGGCAATGGCTGGAGACGTAGATGAGTATAGACAGGCGTGACCTTGTACGCGGCGGCATCATCGGCGCCGGCCTGCTGGCGGCCGGCTCCGCTTCCGCCCAAACGCTCTCGACCCAAGACCTCTCGATCCAAGACCTCTCGACCCAGTCACCTGGAGCCCGCCCGCCAGAAGACGACCTGCCTGCCGATCAGCGCCTCACCATTCCCGACTGGCCGGCGCCGTCCGCGGTAATCCCCTTGTGGCCCGGCCTCACCGCCCCTGGCCTGCTAAATGCCAAGCTGAAAGAAATCACCGTCGAGGAAGGGCACGCGCCCGACCTGCATTACCGCGCGGTCCACGGCATCTCGCAACCCCGCCTGTGCGTCTTCCCCGCAGCCAATCCCAATGGCGCCGCCGTCATCATCAGTCCCGGTGGCGGTTATCGCCGCATAGCCATCGATATCGAAGGCTACGAACTGGCTGGCTGGCTCAACGCCCAGGGCATCACCGTCTTCGTCCTCTTCTATCGCTTGCCGGCGGAAGGCTGGACCAAGGCCGCCGACGCCCCCCTGGCCGATGCCCAGCGCGCCATCCGGCTCGTGCGCCAACAGGCGGTAACCTGGAAGATCGATCCTGCCCGGGTCGCCATGATGGGCTTCAGCGCCGGCGGCCATGTCTGCGCCAGCCTGGCCACCCGCTTCGACGCCACAGTCTATGAGCCGGTCGACGCCGCCGATGCCCTGTCGGCACGCCCGCTCCTGTGCGCCCCCATCTATCCCGTCCTGTCGATGGACCTAGCCATCGCCCACAAGGGCTCGCGCGACAACCTGCTGGGGCCGTCGCCCACGCCGGAACAGATCCTGACCTATTCCCCCGACCGCATGGTGACGAAGGATACCCCGCCCTGTTTCCTGACCCATGCCGAAAACGACGCGACCGTACCGGTCGACAACACCCTGGTATTCAGAGCTGCTCTCAAGGCCGCCGGCGTCACCGTCGAAACCCACCTGTTTCCGGACGGCGGCCACGGCTTCGGCCTGCGCAAGGTCGTCGGCACGCCAACCCACGCCTGGGGCGAGCTATTTCTCGCTTTTGCCCGCGCCCGAGGGCTTTATACTTAGTGTGCTACCGCTTCGCTGCTTGAGCAAAAGGATATTTTGTTGCGCTACCGCTTCGCTGCTTGAGCAAAAGGATATTTTGTTGCGCTACCGCTTCGCTGCTTGAGCGCAGTTGGCGTTCCGGGTCCTCGGCATTGGAGGGCGCTGCTTGAGCGCGGAACCCATTTTTCGTTGCGCTACCGCTTCGCTGCTTGAGCGCTGGGCCCATTTTTCGTTGCGCTACCGCTTCGCTGCTTGAGCGCCGGGCCCATTTTTTGTCGCGCTACCGCTTCGCTGCTTGAGCGCAAAACGAAACACCTTCCCTTACATTTGCTTCATGACTCGATTTTAATTTGATTTAGCGGAGGGCGCGCTTCATTTTAGCGTCAAGACCCGGCGGTATGGCCGGATATGGCAGCGGATAACCGATTGATCCCGGCCAGCTTTTTTGGAGAGTACAATGCGTTATTCCGTTTACCTGACTGCAGCCGGCCTGGCCGGCGCCCTGGCGCTCGGTGCGGCCTCCGGCGCCAATGCCCAGCTTCGTCTGTTGTCGGACGGTCCGCAGGTCGAATTCAAGGATATGGTCGCCCGCGTCGTCGTCACCCCGGAAGATCGCAGCGACGTCGATATCCGCGTCCGCTACGGCAAGGCCAAGCTGCCGCAACTGATGGTCTCGCACCGCGGCAATGTCACCGTCCTCAACGGTCATCTCAGCTCGCCCTCGCATGGCACGGGCTTCAACATGCGCATCAATCTCGATGATATCGACGGCGGTACCCGCGGCAATATCTTCATCTCCGGCCTGGGCCAGGTCGATATCAACGATCTGCCGCTGGTCTTCGTCCGCGTCCCGGCCAATGCCGTCGTCAAGGACAGCGGCTATGTCTTCGGCCAGATCGGCGCTTCCAAGAGCCTCGACTTCATCCTCAACGGCAGCGGGGACTGGAATATCGGCCCCGTCGCCGGCCAGCTCAACATCATCGACAGCGGCTCCGGCGGCATCCATGTCGCCCAGACCGCCGGCGACGCCATCGTCGACAATATGGGTTCCGGCGACATCAATCTCGACGGCACACGCGGCCTGAAGATCTCGCTCAGCGGCTCCGGCAATTTCAACGTCCAGCAGGCCGGCGATGTCGACCTGCAGAACCAGGGCTCCGGCGACGTCTCGCTCGGCCGCATCCGCTCGCTCAAGGCCGGCCTCAATGGCTCCGGCGACCTGGCGGTACAAAGCGTCGGCGGCAACTTCTCCCTGGTCAATAATGGCTCCAGCGACGTGAATATCGACCGCCTGACCGGCCCGGCCTCACTCGACCTGTCGGGTTCCGGCGATGTCCACATCCAGCAGGGCATGGCGCAGACCTTCATGATCCGCGGCTCGGGCTCGGGCGATGTCGACTTCGGCGGCACCGCCGGCTCGGTCAATATCGACAGTAACGGCTCGGGCGATGTCACCATCGGCAAGGCCACCGGCCCCGTCCAGTCGCGCGTCACCGGTTCGGGCGAAATGCATATCGGGCACTGAGCGTCCCCAAACAGAGATGTAAAAGCCACCGGCGAGTTCGCCGGTGGCTTTTTTTAATGCCGGAAGATGCTTGAAAGGAATTCCACGATAGCTATCGTGAGTTATGAACATAGAGCTCCAGATCCCAAAAGACGCAAAATGCCGTGCCGGACTCAGGATCTATGATCCCGAAAACGACGGACTGGTGTCCGTCCTGATAGATATCGCCCTAGGCTTACCCGCATCGTGTGACCTCATCGTTTCCGGTTTCGGCCGCGGACGCTGGACAACGATAACCGATATCGATCTGCCGCTGATACTCGAACAACTGCCCGACGCGTACGCCGCAATATCGATGCGGCAAAGCTTCAACCTGGATTTTTACGAACAGCACCTGCAGCGTTTCATCCAGTTTGAGGCGACCGGCGCTGCCTACGTCGCGACGGTAAGTCCCTTTGATGGCTCATCTCCCGATGCTTTCGAAAACGAACAGATAGCCACAGCGGACCTGACGCGGATGCTGGATAACCTGAGAAATACCCTGATCGACTACTGCCAACAAAACTTTCCCGAACTCAGACAAAACGCCATCTTCGACGCCTGGCTAAAGGACGTCGGCACCAAGCCTAGATCGTAAGCAACCTGGCCTCCAGTCGCCGCATCGCCTCGACGAAGATTTGCGGATCGTCGAGCGCCCGGGCCAGGACCAGGGCGCCCTGTATCGTCGCCACCGCCTCGCGCGCCAATTCCTGCGCGTGGTCATGTCCCAGCAGTTGCAACGCATGGGTAAGCGCATCGACCCATCCGGCAAAATAGTCGCGGATACGGGCGGCGAAACGATCGCGGACATGATCGAGCGCGAAGGCGCCGACCAGGCAGACACGCCGCCCCGAATGAAAATACTCCAGGACATTGTGCATCATGTCGCGGATGCCGTGACGCGGCTCATGCGTCGTGCGCAGGGGCCGGTAGATGTGCGTCTCGAACCAGGTATCGATCTCGCCCAGGACAGCCTCGGCCATCTCCGGCTTGCCGCCGGGATAGAAGTTATAAAGGCTGCCCTTGCCGAGGCCGGTACGTTCCTGGATCAGGGCCAGGCTGGCGCCCTCATAGCCGTATTCGCGGAACAGCTCGGCCAGGGGCGCGATCGTGTCTGCCCGTCCCGCCATCTACAGGCCCAGGTCGCTCAAGGACGGATGATCGAGCGGCCGCGGCTGCGACGCATCCCAGTGGAACAGACGCTGATCCGCAGAGAGGACGACATTGTTGATCGAGGCGTGACGCACCTCCATCAGGCCGTTGGCATCGAACTGCCAGTTCTCATTGCCGTAGGCGCGGAACCACTGGCCGGCATCGTCATGGAACTCATAGGCAAAGCGCACGGCAATGCGGTTGTCGCTATAGGCCCAGAGCTCCTTGATCAAACGATAGTCATGCTCGCGCGCCCACTTGGCTGTCAGGAAGGCGACGATGGCTTCGCGGCCGCTGAGGAAGTCGGAGCGATTGCGCCAGCGGCTGTCCGGCGTATAGGCCAGCGATACCCGTGCGGGATCGCGGCTGTTCCAGCCGTTTTCGGCGGCGCGCACCTTTTCGACGGCCGTAGCATGCGTGAAGGGCGGAACGGGGGGACGGATTTCAGGCATCTCAAATTTCCTTATTCGTTGGTTTATGTGCGATTGTACCGATTGGTACAAATCTTTACAAGCCGGTTTTGCGCCTATGCGACGTCCTGACACAGGCAATCCATCCGAAAACAGGCCGTAATTTTCGCAGATTTTCCCATGCTGCGCCGCAACATGCAAAACTGTGACGTCGTGCGCTCGATATCGCCAATTCTAACAGTTTTGTAATTTTAACTAACTGAAATCGTTAAATTATTAAATCGAATTCATGACGTGTCTTTAATTTGAAACCTTGCCGCAGTGCGCGCATAACGTCTCCAACACCAACGCAATTAAGGAGATTGCAACCATGAATACCCAAGTCGCCGCCGCTTCCGGCCTGTTCGCCTTCACGCTGGCCCTGGTCGCAGCCCTGCTGACCGTCGGCCATTTCTAAGCCTCATCCCCTCTTTCAAGGACACACGAAAATGAACCTCTCGATCCCCGCCTTTACCGGCCTTGCCGCCCTCACCCTCGCCATGCTGGCTGCCCTGCTCAGCGTCGGCCATATCTAAACCCACTACCTTATCAGGAGATAATCCCATGTCCAGCACCGTTCCCGCCGTCTCGGCCCTCGCCGCCCTTACCCTGTTTATGCTCGCTGCACTGCTCAGCATCGGCCATATCTAAAGGCCCGATACCATGCGTAAAAAATAAGGCGCGGAGAGCCTGGCTCCCGCGCCTATTTCTTTGCGTGTATGTCGACGGTCTACTGTACCGTCGCCGTGGCATCCAGCCTTGGCTTCCAGGCGTCCGGAGCCGGCGTCGCCTTACCATCGCCGGCAAAATCCATGATGACGTCCTTTGCCGGATCATAGGCCGGCCATTGCGGCAGGCCGGCGCCATTGGGATTGCCGGTTTTGGCGAAATTGGCCCAGTAGCTGTTGGTCGCATCGGCGATCGCGGCATCTTTCGCCGTCAGGTCGGAGCCATACTTGGCCTTCACCGTATTCAAAACGAAGGGGATTTCCGTGGCGTGCGGCGCTCCGCCTGTCCACTGGCTGCGCATTGAATCCGCAGCATAGGAGAAGCGATATTCATACGACGCGATGCCTTGCCCGGCGATGGTAGCGGCGACAAAACGCGCCGGCTCGATCATCATCCGGTCCATGGCCATGCGGTGAATGACAGCCCGGTCGTCGGCCGTGCCGTCCGGATCATAGGCGGCCTTGGCTGCCGTTGCGCCTGCGCCGAAGGTGGCAAAGGCCGCCGCCTTGTTCGGTGCACCGAAGAAGCCGATATCGTCGCTGTTGGCGCCGATCATGACCGGTACCTTCGCCCAGTGGCCGGAGCTATAGGCGGCCTGCGGTGTCTCGACAACGATACGGCCATCGACCATCGGTCCGCCATAGGTGGCGAAGCCCTGGCCCATGGTCGCCATGCTGAGCCCGTCATTGACGACGTCGGCCGGCAGGGCGCGCAATTTCGCCAGGGCTGCCGCATCGCTGCCGGCAATGCCGTTCTTTTCCGCCAGGGCTAAGCCGAGCGTCTCCGAAGACTTCGCCGTCGGCAGGTCCTGGCTCAGGCGGCGATCGCCCATCAGATAGCCACGACCACCACCCGACTGGACGATGGCGCGGGCAAACAGGCCCTTGGCCAGGGGCGTCGTCAGCAAGGTGTGAACCGAGCCACCACCCGCCGACTCGCCGAAGATGGTGACATTGGCCGGGTCTCCCCCGAAGGCCGCCGCATTACGCTGCACCCATTTCAGGGCAGCGATCTGGTCCATGAAGCCGTAATTGCCAAGCAGGCCATGGTCGGCATCGGCCTGGGTCAGGGCGGGAAAGCCGAAAAAGCCGAAACGGCCGATGCGATAGTTGAAGCTGACCATGATGACGCCCTTGCGGGCAAGGCCGTCACCGGCATAGACGGCCGGCGACGAACCGCCATTGACGAAGCCGCCGCCATAGATCCAGACCATGACCGGCAGCTTCTGCCCGGGTTTCGTACCCGCCGGCCGCCAGACATTGGCGACCAGGCAGTCTTCGTCGGGTGTGGTGCCAAGCGGCGCGGCGTCAGAGGGAAACGGCGTCTGCATGCAGTCATGACCGTATTGGGTGGCATCGCGCACCCCCGTCCAGGCCTTGACCGACTGCGGCGCCCGCCAGCGCAGATCCCCGACCGGCGGGGCCGCGAACGGAATCCCCTTGAAGGCTTCGACGCCATCGGCAGTCGCGCCGGCAATGGCGCCACTGTCGATCTTCACCTGAGGCCCGACGGGCGGCCTGGCTTCGGCACAGGCTGAAACACAAACGAGACTCGTAACCAGTACACCGAGAGCAAGCTTAGGCATGACGTCCTCCTGTTATATGCACCTGTTACCACATCCATGTCATCGATGTCAGTGGCGTATTCGGAGCAGCGGACATCGAACCGGCGCCGGACGAATGCCAGGCCCCGTGACTGTCGCAAAAGCCGCGACTGTCGCAAAAAACGTCAACCCGAAAATCCGGTCACGTGTCAGGGAAAAGATCGCGTTCTGCCACATCGCCATCGTCCAGCAAGATATCGAGCAACCTTTCGCGCTGATTCAGGAACTGGCGTGTTACCTGAACATGTTCTGTGTCTTCGTAGGCCACCTTTTCGAGCCCGTCCTTCGATATTTGCCAGATATCCGCATGCGGATACCCCAGCAGGATCGGCGAGTGGGTGGCGATGATGAACTGCGATCTCTGCCGGATCAGTTCATGCATGCGTGCAAGAAAGGCCATCTGGCGTCTGGGCGAAAGCGCCGCCTCGGGTTCATCGAGGATATAGAGGCCATCGCCGTGAAACCGGTTATCGAAAAGCGCGAAGAAGGATTCGCCGTGCGATTGTTCATGCAAGGGCCTGTCGCCATAGGCCGGGCCGATTGGCGAACCGCCAAAAGGGTCTTCGTCCAGCTTCTCGATTTCCGTTCCAAGGTTGAAATAGCTTTCCGCGCGCAGAAAGAAACCGTCGCGCGCCTTGCGTGCTCCGCGGACCGGACGGACGAACCGGTGCAGATCGGAATGGGATTCGCGGTTGGCGAAGTTGAAATTCTTTGTGCCGCCCTCGGCATTGAAGCCCCAGGCCACAGCCAGGGCCTCAATCAGGGTCGATTTACCCGAGCCGTTCTCACCGACAAGGAAGGTGACCTTGGGATGAAAGACGATACGGTCGAGACCGCGTACCGCCGGAAGGTTGAACGGATACCGGTTCGACGTCCACGCCGGATCGTCATGGCGAAAAACGGCTTCCAGCCAGTAATGCCGGGCATCGACACCACGCATCAATCTATCCCTCGCCACTGCAGCCCGATGGGCAGTGCCTCTGCCGCGTAGTCGACCTGCAGGACGCGGCGACGCGCGACGGTGCGAGAGCGTTCCGAGGCATGCAGGATCAGGGTCGCGTAGGCCCAGACATCGCCCACATCGGCGTGACAGGACAATTGTGGATATGCCTGCGCCTCGGCAGCGGCGCGATCGGCCGGGATCACACCCAGACGGTGCGTCCCCAACGCGACCTTTAGCGGCGCATTGTCGTCGCCGCAGGCATCGAGATGCAGACGCAGGGTGATCATGCTTTCGAGTACAGACACGGGAGGCATGACGTGAACCGTCCCGTCCTTGGTTGACCAGGGACCGAAGCCGGCTGTTTCGACGCGTTCGCGCACGGCAATGGTACGATCCTGATGCCAGGCGACTGCCCAGTTGGCTTCGGACGTCTTGTCGAAAGCGATGGCGCACACGGGAAAGGCCGTCACTCCGATCAATTCGGCAGCAATCTTCGTCAGCCGCGGCAAGACACAGGTCCATGCGCCTGAGGTCAGGCGGCTGCCGGGCCGGCCACGCAAAACGGCGTCGAGCTGCTCGCCTAACGCCGTCATGTCGTCATCTGAAAAGACTGCGGGAAAGCGGACAGCACCGGAGGTGGTGAAATTCGCCAGATCCGTCATCACACCTTCCCCCGTAAGCCTGCCTTAGCCCGGATGGACCATATTTTCCGGACGCACGATGGCGTCGAACTCTTCATTGGTCAGGTAACCGCCACCGACGGCTTCTTCGCGCAGGGTTGTGCCGTTCTTGTGGGCGGTCTTGGCGATCTTGGCGCAGGCGTCGTAGCCGAGCTTGCCGTTCAGCGCCGTCACCAGCATCAGCGAGTTTTCCAGGCCGCGCTTGATATTGTCGAGGCGCGGCTCGATGCCGGCGACGCAGTTGTCGGTGAAGGATTGCGCCGCGTCGGCCATCAGGCGGACGCTTTGCAGGAAGTTGTAGGCCATGACCGGGTTGAAGACGTTCAGCTCGAAATGGCCCTGGCTGCCGGCAAAGGTCAGGGCGGCGTGGTTGCCGAAAATCTGCACGCAGACCTGGGTCAACGCTTCGCACTGGGTCGGGTTGACCTTGCCCGGCATGATCGACGAGCCCGGCTCGTTTTCCGGCAGGGCCAGTTCGCCCAGGCCTGAACGCGGACCCGAACCGAGGAAGCGGATGTCGTTGGCGATCTTGAACAGCGAGGCGGCGACCGTGTTGATGGCGCCGTGGCTGAAGACCATGGCGTCGTGCGCCGCCAGGGCTTCGAACTTGTTCGGCGCCGTGGTGAAGCCGAGGCCGGTGATCTGGGCGATCTTTTCGGCGACGCCTTCGGCGAAACCGATCGGCGCATTGAGGCCGGTGCCGACGGCGGTGCCGCCCTGGGCCAGTTGCATCAGCTTGGGCAGGGTCTGCTGGACGCGCTCAATGCCGTTGGTCAGTTGCTGGGTATAACCCGAGAATTCCTGGCCGAGCGTCAGTGGCGTCGCATCCTGGGTATGGGTGCGGCCGATCTTGATAATGTCCTTCCACGCTTCGGCCTTGTCGTTCAGGGCGTTGCGCAGGGTTTGCAGGGCCGGCAGCAGGCGGTGGACGATCTCCTCGGCGCAGGCGACGTGCATGGCGGTTGGATAGGTGTCGTTCGACGACTGCGACATGTTGACGTGGTCATTGGGGTGGACGGGCTTCTTGGTGCCCATCTCGCCGCCGAGGATCTCGATGGCGCGGTTCGAAATGACCTCGTTGGCGTTCATGTTCGACTGCGTGCCCGACCCCGTCTGCCAGACGACCAGCGGGAAGTGGTCGTCGAGCTTGCCTTCGATGACTTCGTTGGCGGCGGTGATGATGGCGTTACCGACCGTGGCGTCGAGCTTGCCGAGGCCCATATTGGTTTCGGCGGCGGCGCGCTTGACGATGCCGAGCGCCCGCACGATCGGCAGGGGCTGCTTTTCCCAGCCGATCTTGAAGTTTCCGAGCGAACGCTGGGCCTGGGCGCCCCAGTAGCGGTCGGAAGCGACCTCGATCGGGCCGAAGGTATCGGTTTCAGTGCGCGTCTTGGACATGGTTTTTGTCTCCGTGGGCATTTTGGGCGGGTTTGCCGGAGGTTCGGTTCCCGACGGCCCGGCCGTTACCGGCTCCACCGTCTCGAACTTGGCGCCGTTGTTCGGACGCTTCGGTGTCTTGGACCCTTTACCCCAACCAAACATTCGCAACTCCTGACTTTTGCGGGTTTCTCTATACCCTCGGACTTAAAGCGCAATAAAAATCAGGTGCAATGCAGCGAATCAAGCCCCGTCTTGTATCTTCGCCCTCTCTTGCATCTGCATCTCATCCCGCACACCGCTATGGGTGGCGATAAAGCGCGCCAACATCGGACCTGCCAGCAGCACGACGATAAACCGCGCTGTTTGCAATGCCATGACAAAGGGCACGTCGACCGGGGTCGAAGCGGCGATAATGGCGACGGAATCGGCGCCGCCCGGGCTGGTTGCCAGATAGGCGGTCAGCGGATCGATATGGGCGAAGTGCGCCAGCAGGAAGGCGAAGCCGCCGCAGATAACGATCAGGCTGAGGATCGACAGCGACACCCGCAACAGGGCGCGGGCGACATGGTGCAGGATGGACGGCGTAAAGCGCAGGCCGATCGCCCAGCCGAGACAGGCATAGGCCACCGCCAGCAGCCACGGCGGCAGGGTGATGGTCATCAGGCCGCTGTCCTGAAGGACGATCCCGATCAGCATCGGCACCAGCAGCGGCCCCGCCGGAACGCGCAGGCGCGAGGCAATCAGGGCGCCTGCGACCGCGAGGACAATGGTTTCCAGCAGCGGCAGCCAGGCCACCGGGCCGAACCACACCACTGCCGCCATATGGCTGGCGGCTCCACTACCGACACCCCAGAACCGCGCCACCAGCGAAGCCGTCACGGCAACGAAGACGACGCGCAGATACTGCATGAAAGCGACCAGACGCATATCGGCGCCGAAGGCCTCGGCCATCAGGGCCATGGCCGAGGCCGCACCGGGAAACGCGCCCCAGACCGCCGACGATCCCGGCAGGACCTGCCAGCGCGCCAGCAGCCAGCCAAGGCCGCAAGCTGCGGCAATGACGCCGGCGACCACGGCCACGAACAGCGGCCAGTCCTTCGCCATCTCGGCCAGGATAGTGACCGGTACGCTACGAGCGATCAGACAACCGACAAAGCCCTGTGCCAGGATAAAGGGCACAGGCGGCATGGAAACCGATGCCCCGCCGACCGCGACGGCGATGGCCGCCGCCATGGCCCCCAACAGCAGGGCCGCCGGCAGGTGCACTGCCTCAAGGGCGGCAACGGCGAGGACCGTCAGGCCCATCAAGGCGCCCCATTGCCAGGGGGTGGAATGACGATGAAACGGGAACAGGAGGCGCATAAAATCCCTACGCCACCTCTTCGGCAATAAACCCGCCGGTCTGGCGCGCCCACAGCCGGGCATAGAGACCGCCGGCCTTGATCAGTTCCGCGTGGCTGCCGACCTCGGTGATGCGGCCGCCATCCATGACGACAAGCCGGTCCATCTTGGCGATGGTCGACAGGCGGTGGGCAATGGCGATCACCGTCTTGCCCGTCATCAGGTCGAGCAGGCTTTCCTGGATCGCCGCCTCGACTTCGGAATCGAGCGCGGAGGTCGCCTCGTCCAGCACCAGGATCGGGGCATTCTTCAGCAACACCCGGGCAATGGCGACGCGCTGACGCTGGCCGCCCGACAGCTTGACGCCGCGCTCGCCCACCTGGGCATCGTAGCCACTGCGGCCCTTGCCGTCGCTCAGGGACGGAATGAAGCCGGCCGCATGGGCGCGCGCAGCGGCGCGTTCGATATCGGCAAAGGCGGCGTCCGGCGAGCCATAGGCGATATTTTCCCGGATGGAGCGATGCAGCAGCGAGGTGTCCTGGGTCACCATGCCGATATGGGCGCGCAGGGACTCCTGGTTAATCTGGGCGATATCCTGGCCGTCGATCAGGATGCGTCCGCCCTTCAGGTCGTAAAGACGCAGGAAGAGGTTGACGATGGTCGACTTGCCGGCACCCGACGGCCCGACCAGGCCGATCTTCTCGCCGGGCCGGATGGTCAGGTCGAAATCCTTGACCGCCGGCACGTCGCCATAACCGAAAGCGACATGGTCGAAGCGGATCTCGCCCTTCGCGACCTCGAGTACCGGTGCGTCGGCGGCATCGACCACGGTATGCGGCCGCGCAATCGTCTCCATGCCGTTCTGCACCGCGCCGATATTTTCGAACAGGCTGGTCACCTGGAACATCACCCAGCTCGACATGTTGAGGATCCGCTGGGTCAGGGCGCCGACCAGGGCGATGGCCCCGACCGTGATGGCGCCGCGGCTCCACAACCAGATGGCCAGCGCCCCCATGGCCAGCAACAGGCCGGAATTGAGCACCGAGGTGGCGGCATCCAGTCCGGTGATCAGGCGTTGCTGCACCCGCCACTTGCCGCCATTGAAATCGAGACCGTCGCGGACATAGTCGTCCTCGCGCTGCGTATTGGCGAACAGCTTGACCGTCATGATATTGGTGTAGCTGTCGACCACGCGGCCGACCAGGGACGAACGCGCCTCCGAACCCTCGTCCGACGCCTTGGCCAGGCGCGGCACGAAATAGCTGCACACAAGGGTATAGACCACGGCCCAGACGATCAGCGGCACGACCAAGCGCATATCGGCCTTGAAGAAGAGATAGAGCGCGCTGCCGAAATAGATGACGACATAGAGCAATGTATCGCACAGGGTCGTCAGGGTGTTGCGGATGGCGGACGCTGTATCGACCACCTTGGACGCCACCCGACCGGCGTAGTCATTGGTGAAATACCCCAGCGACTGGCGGACCACGTGGCGGTGCGATTGCCAGCGTACCAGGGTCGGGAAGTTGCTCGACACCGCCTGGCGCAGCAGCAGCGAATGGATAAAACCGATCAGCGGCCAGGCGACGCCCAGCACCAGCAGCATGACGACAAACTGATGGCCATGCAGCGCCCATAATTGCACCGGCTGCGTATGGGTCAGGATGTCGACAATGTCCGAGATATAGCGGAACACTGCCACTTCGGTGATGGTGTAAAGAAAACCCGCCACCAGGATGGCGGCGAAGACCGGCCATACCTGGCGCAGGAACAGCCAGAAGAAGGCAAACAGGGTCGCCGGCGGCGTGCCGTCGTCATAGGCGCGGAACGGATCGATAAGTTTTTCGAAGCGGCTATAGATCGCGTTCAGCATTGCGTCCTCGCATTAATCCTGACGAGCATATAGGCGCTTGCCGCGCCATTTGCTGACATCAATAAAAAAACCCTCCGGCGGTAACCGGAGGGTTCGGTATCCGATAAACGGATGACCTATTTCGCGCCAAACAGGCGCGCCCAGAAACCCGGTTTCTTTTTGGTGGCTTCCGCCGCCTTGCCTGTGACCTCGTGGGCCTTGTCGGCAGCCCTGGAAGTGATCTCGTCGGCCTTTTCGGCGATGTCGGCGACGACCGGCTTGGCAGCCTCGACGGCATCGTCGATCTTGTCCTTGGCGGTATCGAGCGCGGCCTGGGCCTTTTCGCCGAGATCCTTCAGGGCCGGCTCGGCCGACGCCTTCAGTTCCTCGATCTTGACGGCAGCCTTGTCCTTGGCGTCGTCGATGGCGACCTTGGCTTCGTCCAGCGACACCTTGGCCTTTTCGACCACGGCCTCGACCTGTTCGGCGACCTTTTTCTTGGCGGCAGACACCTTGGGAGACGCAGCCTTGGGTGCGGACACCTTGGGGGCATCGGCCTTCGGCGCCGAAACCTTGGCGGTTGCCTTGGGGGCAGCCGCCTTGGGCGCCGAGGTCTTTACGGCAGCAGCCTTCGGAGCAGCAACTGTCTTGGCGATAGTTGTTTTGGCGATAGTTGTTTTGGCGGCAGCTTTCGGCTTGGCCAGCACGGGTTCCTTGATGTCGTTGACGACAGCCTTGGGCGCGGCAGCCTTTTTCGCGGCGGCCGGTTTCGCAGGCGTCTTCTGGGCAGGAGCGGCAACGGCGGCGTCAGCCTTCGGCGCGGCCTTGCGGGCCAGCGTCTTCTTCACGCCGGCATCGGCGGCGATTTCACCAGAATTATTATCGCCCGAATTTGTTTTTGTGGTAGCTCTCGCCATCGTCCGTCCTTAAGTGCGTCAGGCCCCGGGATTCGTGCACTGAAAACGTGAAAATACCTGAGTCCCCGATACGAATCAATCTTACCGCAGAGCAGCATGACCTATAATCCGCAACAAATCATCGCCCGTGGCCCACGTGCCGTGTCAGAAGCGGCCGCCGACGCCATCGACAACGACGCTTTGCTCGAGGCTGCCACCTATTCCATCCTCGAAGAAGACGAAGATCGCAACGTCTGGCGCATCGATGCCTTCCCGACGACCGAGGAAGAAGATCAGCAACTACTGGCGGTTCTGTCCGATTTCCCGGAGCTGGTCGTCAGCCATGAACAGCTTGCCGATGCCGACTGGCTGGCCATGGCCCTGTCCGGCCTGCCGCCGGTGCGCGCCGGCCGTTTCTTCGTCTACGGCATCCACGATCGCGGCAAGAAGCCGACCAGCACCGTCAACCTGCGCATCGAAGCCGGCGCCGCCTTCGGTACCGGACACCACGGCACCACGGTCGGCTGCCTCATGGCCTATGACGGACTGCTGAAAAAGCGCGGTTTCAAGCGCGTACTCGATGTCGGCGCCGGCACCGGCGTCCTGGCCATCGCCGCTTCGAAGACCGGTACCAAAATCGCCGTAGGCACCGACATCGATCCGATCAGCGTGCGCATCTCCAACGAAAACGCCACGCTCAACATGTCGAGCGCCCGCTTCGTCTACGCCAATGGCCTGAACCACCAGCTGGTGCGCAAGGACGGCCCCTATGAGCTGGTCTTCGCCAATATCCTGGCGCGCCCCCTTGTCAGCCTGTCGCAATCTATCCGCAATGCCCTGCAGCCCAAGGGCCTGGTCATCCTGTCCGGCTTGCTGCGCACCCAGGAGCGTTTCGTCAAGGCCGCTTATATCAGCCACGGCTTCAAAGTCGTCCGCCGCATCCATCGTGACGCCTGGTGTACTTTGGTGATGCAGAAAATCTGAGATTTTCTGCATTTTCAGCTCAAGCGCCGCATGGCTCGCGGCATCAGCCGCGGCGCGCAGTCGCGCTTGCCAAAGGGCTCCCCACCCTTTGGAGTAAGCTCAGGCGCCGCATGGCTTTAAAATCTCCTCTCCCCGTCTACGGGGTTTGGCGTCAGCGAAAGCACGGCTTTCGCAAGCCATGGGTGGCCCGCAGGGCCGGGTGAGGGGCAAGCCCAAGCGCCAACGTCCGCGAAACTTCCAGAGATATTCGACGATCCCTCCGGACACGGTGCATTTTTCTCCCGGCACTGTGTCTTCCGTGCACTTGCATTTGTAATACTTACTGGCATCATTAAAGAAATCAAAAAGAAGAAACTCCGCATAGACGGGGTTTCCATCCGGGAGAACTACATATGCTCATTACACGCCGCAGCCTCATTGCGTCCGCCGCAGCCCTGACCGGCGCCAGCCTTGCTCGTTCGGCCCTTGCCCAAAGCGCCCCTGCCCCGCTGGTCGTCTACGACGACGAACTGAAGAACGGCTGGAGCAGCTGGAGCTGGGCCAAGGTCGAAATGTCGGTGCCCGCCGGCCAGGTCAAGCCGATGAAGGTCGAAGGCGATCCGTGGACCGCCCTTGCCCTGCATCACGATCCGTTTTCGACAACCGGCTATTCCAAGCTGACCTTTTTCATCAATGGCGGTGTCGATGGCGGCCAGAGCCTGGCGGTCAAGGTTCTGGTCGGCGGCAAGGCCGTCGATTCCAACTATGTCATCCAGCCCAAGACCAAGGCCTGGCTGCCGGTCATCGTGCCACTGAAGGATATCGGCGGCGCCGACGCCATGGTCGACGGCATCTGGCTGCAAGGCCAGGCCGAGGCCTACAAGCCCTATTACGTGACCCGGATCCAGTTCGAGTAGGCGTACAAAAAACCAGCTTTTTATGGATTTGCGCGGGCGGTGGTTATATGTGTAACCACCGCCCGCTGCTATTTCCGAGGCCCGCCATGACCGCCGACTCCGCCCATCCGATCTTCCAGACATATGACGTCACCACCCACCCGTCTCAGGGCGTGACCCATGTGGCGAAGCTGCGCGCCGAGATGACGAAGCTGGGCCTCGACGGCTTTATCGTCCCGCACGAGGACGAACATCAGAACGAATACCTGCCTGACGCCAATGAACGCCTCGCCTGGGTCTCGGGCTTCACCGGCTCGGCCGGCGCCGCCATCATCTTCCAGGACCGTGCCGTCCTCTATGCCGACGGCCGTTACACCCTGCAGTCGCGCGAACAGACCGATCCGTCCGTCTTCGCCGTCAAGGACTTCCACGCCAATGCGCTCGTCGACGAACTGCAGGCCCTGCCCGCCGGCGCCGTTATCGGCTACGATCCCCGCCTGGTGACGCCCGACGGCTTGTCGCGCCTGGCCGCGGCTGGCCGCTCCGCCGGGGTGCAACTGGTGCCCGTCGCCGCCAATCCGATCGACATTGCCTGGGGCGAAGCCCGCCCGGCCCAGCCCACGGCAAAGATCGTACCGCAAACCCTGAACTATGCCGGCGTCGCCAGCGCCGACAAGCGCGCCCAGATCGCTCGCAGCCTGAGCGCCAACGGTGTCGCCGCGGCCCTGATCACCGCGCCGTCCTCGCTGGCCTGGCTGTTCAATATCCGCGGCGGCGACGTCATCCGCTCTCCCCTGCCGCTCGGCCAGGCCCTCCTGAAAAGCGACGGTTCGGCAGAACTGTTCATCGAGCCGGTCAAGATTTCCGACGGCCTGCTGGAATGGCTGGGTAACGGCGTCAGCGTCCATGCGCCCGATGACATTCCTGCCAGCCTGCAGGCGCTCGACGGCCAGTCCGTCCTCATCGACGCCAATACTTCGTCGGCCTTCTGGCTCGAAGCCTTGCGGGCCGCCGGAGCGTCGCCAGTCCTGACCGACGATCCGTGTTCACTGCCCAAGGCGTGCAAGAACGCCACCGAGATCGCGGGCACCAAGGCCGCCCATATCCGCGACGGCGCCATCCTGACCACCTTCCTGCACTGGGTGGCGACCGAGGCCCAAACCCGCCTGCCCAGCGAAATCGATATTGCCCGGAAACTGGAAGCACTGCGCATCGCCGGCGGCGGCCTGAAGGATCTCAGCTTCGACACCATTTCCGGCTTTGGCCCGCATGGCGCCCTGCCCCACTACAAGGTCAATACCCACAGCAATATCGCCATTGCGCCGGGCAACCTCCTGCTGGTCGATTCCGGCGCCCAGTTCGAGGATGGCACGACCGACGTTACCCGCACCATGGCGATCGGCACACCGAGCGCCGAGCATCGCCGCATGTTCACGCTGGTGCTGAAGGGTCATATCGCCCTCGCCACGGTGAAGTTCCCCGCCGGCACGACCGGTACCCATCTCGATATCCTGGCGCGGCAGTTCCTGTGGGCCGAAGGTTTCGACTATGACCACGGCACCGGCCACGGCGTCGGCGTCTATCTCGGCGTCCATGAGGGGCCGCAGCGCATTTCCAAGGCGCTCAATCGTTATGCCCTGCAGACCGGCATGATCGTCTCGAACGAGCCCGGTTTCTACAAGGAAAACGACTTCGGCATCCGCATCGAGAACCTGCAGTTCGTCACCGAGGCCGTCGTGCCAAAGGGCGGTGAACGCGCCATGCACGGCTTCGAGAACCTGACCTGGGCGCCGATCGACCGCGACCTGATCGATGTCGACCTGCTGACGCCGCAGGAACGCGCCTATATGGACGGCTATCATTCCAGAGTTCTGGAACGGGTCGGCCCGCTGGTCAGCGAAGAGGTTCGGACCTGGTTGGAACAGGTTTGCGCGCCGCTGTGAAACGGCGCTCAATCGCCTATCTCAAGCGTTCGATGGCACGCGGCAGGGCATATGCTGCGTGGAAACTGGGTGTACGGCTGGCGGTCCCATCAATATTCGATTCACGCCAAGATCAACAGGCGGACATCGATGCTCTTATGACAGCGCACAGGATGGGCTTTCGGCAAGCGAGCTGGGACCTGGCAGAGCTGGCCGGAGAATCTTGGGCGAAAATTGACCTGCCCGCCCAGGAAATTGCGGCATTGCTTCTGGAGTCGATTGTAGCGCGTCGTTGTCCGTCGGCCGCTCACATCCTTTGGCACGGTTATAGCCGATATGTCAGTGCCGACGCCCTGCGACAGGCATTTGAACCTCTCGCTTCCAGATCCGCTTCAATCGCCGAAATCCTGCAGACCGACTTGAAGGTTTAGCCCCCGATCATCGCGATCCATTCGTCCTCGGTCATTACCGTGACGCCCAGCTCCGCGGCCTTCTTCAGCTTGGAGCCGGCGCTTGCGCCCGCGACAAGGATATCGGTCTTGGCCGAGACCGATCCCGACACCTTGGCGCCCAGGCGTTCGGCCTGGGCCTTGGCCTCGTCGCGCGTCAGCTTTTCCAGCGATCCGGTAAACACCACGATCTTTCCGGAAACCGACGAATGTGATGCCACCACCTCGGCATCGCGTACACGAACCTGCGCCGCCAGGCGGTCATAGATGCCGCGTTGTTCCGGATGGGCGAAATAGCTGACGACCGAATTGGCCACGACCGGACCGATCTGGTCGAAATGTTCGATGGCGTCCCGCGCCTCGGCATCGCCGCCGGCTGCCGCGGTCACCGTCGTGCGGAAGGCATCCTCCGAGCCAAAAGCCCGCGCCAGCAGCTTGGCCGTCGTCTCCCCGACGTGCTTGATACCGAGCGCCGCGATAAACCGTTCCAGCGGCAGATCGCGCCGGCTTTCGATCGAGGCAAACAGGTTCTGCACGCTTTGCAGTCCCATGCCTTCTCGATCCTTCAGCTTCTTGAGATTGGTCTTGTCGCGCGCCTCGAGCGTAAAGATGTCAGCCGGCTCGCTGATCAGACCGTCTTCGTAGAATTTCTGCAGCTGCTTTTCACCGAGCCCTTCGATATCGAGCACGCGGCGGCTGACAACATATTTGAGATACTCGACGCGTTGGTGCGGGCATTCGTGTGCGCCGGAACAGCGACGGGCGACGCCCTCCTCGCCCTTCGCGTTCGATTCCCGCACCACCTCGGTTTTCAGCGGACACGGACAGATGGTCGGAAAGACATATGCCTCGGCGCCCTCCGGACGTTCGCTCAGCTCGACACCGACCACCTGCGGGATGACGTCACCGGCGCGCTGGACGCGAACCATATCGCCCACACGGATATCCTTGCGGGCTATCTCGTCGGCATTATGCAGGGTGACATTGGTGACGACGACACCGCCGACATTGATCGGCTCCAGCCGGCCGAGCGGCGTGATAGTGCCGATACGGCCGACCTGGACGTCGATCGCCAGCAGCCGCGTCAGGGCCTGCTGCGCCGGAAACTTGTGCGCGATCGCCCAGCGTGGGCTGCGCGACACAAAGCCGAGACGGCGCTGCCAGTCGAGCCGGTCGACCTTGTAGACGACACCGTCGATATCATAGCCAAGGTGCGAGCGCTCCTTCTGGATATGGTCATAGACCTCCAGCAGGCCATCGGCCCCAAGCACCCGGCGCGATGCCGGGTTGACTTGGAAGCCCCAGGTGCGAAACGCCTCAAGCGCTTCCGATTGAGTCGCGACGAAGTCGGGATTGCTGACCTCGCCCCAGGCATAGGCGAAGAACCGCAAAGGCCGCGAGGCCGTGATATTGGCGTCCAACTGCCGCAGGGCGCCCGACGCCGCATTGCGCGGATTCGCAAAAACCTTGCCGCCATCAGCCGCGGCCTTCGTATTCATTTCGGCGAATTCGGCAAGGGGCATGTAGACTTCGCCGCGGATTTCGATCCGTTCCGGAAATCCGGAACCTTTCAGGCGATGGGGGATGTCCTTGATCGTCTTGACGTTTTCGGTGATGTCTTCACCCGTCGCGCCGTCGCCGCGGGTCGCAGCTTGCGTCAGGACACCGTTGACATAGAGGATATTGCAGGACAGGCCGTCGATCTTGGGCTCGGCGGCATAGGCCACGGCCTCGTCTTCCGGAATTTTCACGAAGCGTTTCAGGCTCTTTTCGAAGTCGGCGACATCCTCGAGCGCGAAGGCATTGTCGAGCGACAGCATGGGTATGCCGTGGACGACGGCCGAGAACTTTTCCGAGATCGGGGCGCCGACGGTCGCTGTCGGACTGTCTGCCGTCTTCAGTTCGGGAAACTGCTCTTCCAGGGCCCGCAGGCGCTTTTCCAACGCATCGTAATCGGCGTCGGTCAGTTCCGGCGCCTCCTCGCGATAATAGAGATCGCGATGGTATTGCACCTGCGCGACCAGTTCATCGTGAAGCGTACGCGCGTCGTCGGCAGTCATGACAGTCCCCGGTTCTTTCAACGGAACCTACCTGCCACAGTCGCACGCTTTTGTCAGGAGTCCCAGCGATTGGAATCGATGACATCTGTTGATGCATCGAACGACTTGTGGGTCAGGTGATAGCAGAACAGGATCAAACTGAAGATCGCCGCGACCGCCAGCCCGATACGGGCATAATTGCGAACGTCCTCGCCGAAGGATGGCGTGCCGGCATAGGCCATACCGTTGGCGTGCAGGATATAGATGATCATTCCGCCGACAACGACGATCCAGGCGCCGGTGACCTGCAGGATGAAAAAGAGGATATGTCTGAATATCGAGGTCATAGTCGTACTTTCCTCGCCCCGATATTCTTATATCACACTGTCTCGGCGGATTTAAGCCGTACCGCCGCGGCGCGCGCCTCAGGCGTGATCTCGGCGCCGGCCAGCATCCGCGCCAGCTCTTCCAGGGTCTGTTCGTGATCGAGGACGCGGACGCTGGAGCGCATGCCACCGTCGACCTCGGCTTTGGCGACTTTGAGATGCTGGTCGCCACGCGCTGCTACCTGCGGACTGTGGGTGACGACGATGACCTGGGATTTCTCGGCCAGCCGTTTGAGGCGCAGGCCGACGGCATCGGCCACTGCGCCACCGACGCCCTGGTCGACTTCGTCGAAGATCATCACCGGCGAGGCCGCATCGCTGCCGCCACGCGCCGACAGGGCTGCCTTGAGCGCCAGGGCAAAGCGCGCCAGTTCGCCGCCGGAGGCGATAACCCCCAGGCCACCCCATTCGGCGCCGGGATTGGTCTTGACCTCGAATTCGATGGCGTCGCCACCGGCCGCACCATAACGCTCGGGCTCGAGTGCCCGCACCGATACCCGGAACCGCGCCTTGTCGAGCTTGAGCGGCACCAGTTCCGCCATGACCGCCTCCGCCAGGGTATTGCCGGCCACCTGGCGCTTGGCGCGCAGGGCCTCGACCACGGCGACAAAGGCCTGCTGGGCGGCATAAATGTCGCGATCGAGGCGCGCCAGGTGGCTGTCCATATCCTCGATCTGGTTGAGCGACTGCGCGATGCGGGTACGCTCCTTGGGAAGGTCGTCGACCAGCACGCCGCATTTGCGCGCCATGGCGCGCAGGGCAAACAGGCGCTCCTCAACCTTGTCCAGTTGACCGGGCTCGACATCGAGACTGTCGGCCGCTTGGTCCATCAGCGCCAGGGCCTCGTCAGCGGCAATCAGGGTGCGATCGAGGGCATCGGCCGCCGATGTCAGACGCTTCAACACCTCGTCTTCGCTGCCAGCGCCGGCCTGCATGGCGCGGGTACGAGCGTGGTCCAGGGCGCGGAAGGCCTTGACCAGGCGTTGCGACAGCTGGTCGCCACCAACGGCGTCACGCGCCTCGGTAATGTCTTCGAGGGCGCGTTCGCCAGCGCCCAGCAAGGCGCGTTCCGAAGCCAGTTGCGCCTCCTCGTCGGCCTGGGGATTGAGGCGATCCAGTTCCTGCAGACGCGCCGTCAGCAATTCCAGTTCCGCCTTGTCGCCCTGGGCGCGCTTGAGCAGGTCGCGGTGTTCGTCGCGAAGCACCTTAAGGGCGCGGTATGTCTCGGAGACCTTCGCCAGTTCCGGCGCCGCCCCGGCATAGGTGTCGAGCATGCCCTGATGGGCGCGGGCATCGAGCAGGCCGACCGTCTCATGCTGGCCATGGACTTCGAGCAGGTTTTCGCCCAGCGCCTTGAGCACGGCGACGCTGACAGGCTGGTCGTTGACATAGGCCTTGGAGCGGCCGTCCCGCGTCACCACCCGGCGCAGCAGCAGGGCCTCACCGGCATCGAGCGCCAGCCCCTTGTCTTCGAGGAAATCATAAAGGACGTGCGTCGCCGGCAGTTCGAATTCGGCGGTCACCGAGGCCTGCGATGCGCCCGACCGGATCAGGCCGGTATCGGCGCGTGCACCCGTCGCCAGGCCGAGACTGTCGAGCAGGATCGACTTGCCGGCGCCGGTCTCCCCGGTGAGGACACTGAGGCCCTGGCGGATGTCGAGCTCCAGGCGATCGACAAGCACAACGTCATTGATGGTCAGGCGGGTCAGCATGGGATGTTCATCACCAAACAAAATGGGCCCAAACGAAATGGGGCAGCGTCGACTCGTGCCGACACTGCCCCATTAAAGCGTATTTTTGCCCATTAGCCAAGAACATATCGCGAACATTTGATCGCGGGGATACATCCGGCGGATTATTTTAAAGCCTGCGCCCTCAGGCGTTGGGCTTCATGAAGCTGAGCCAGCCCTTTTTCTTCTTGGGGTCGACGGCCTCGGGACCCTTCTTGCCCTTCGGATCCGGCGCCAGCGCCGGCTTGTCGCCCTTGTCCTTCAAAAGCTTGTAGGCGGCCGAATACCAGCGGTCACCCGGATAGTTGTAACCAAGGACGGCGGCATCGCGCGTCGCTTCGTCGTGCAGGCCCATCATCTCGTTGGCTTCGACCAGGCGGTACAGGGCTTCCGGCGTGTGGCTCGTGGTCTGGTAGTCGCCAGCCACGGTCTTGAAGCGACCGATTGCGGCCAGGGGCTGGTTCTCGGTCAGGTAATAACGACCGATCTCCATTTCCTTGCCGGCGAGCTGGTCGCTGACCATGTCGAGCTTGACGCGGGCGTCGCGGGCATATTCGCTGTCCGGGTACCGATGAACAACGTCGTTGAGCAGGGCCTGGGCCTGGGTGGTATAGCCCTGGTCACGGCCGACATCGACGATCTGTTCGAAGGCGCAGATGGCCTTCATGTAATAGGCATACGGCGTCAGCTCGCTGCCCGGATACAGGTGAATGAACTGGTCGGCAGCGGTAGAGGCCTCGTTATAACGATCGCCCATATAGTTGGCATAGATCGACATGACGATGGCGCGGCGCGACCATTCCGAATAGGGGTGCTGACGTTGCACTTCTTCGAAGTATTGTACGGCGTCGGTCCACGCCTTGTCGTCGAGCTTTTCCATGCCGGTGGCATAGAGAAGTTCGACGGGGCGTTCTTCATAAACGAGATGTTCGTTCTTGTGACCCTTGCCGGCGCATGCGCTCAGGGTAAGGGTGGATGCCGTCGCCAGCAGAAGCACAGCCGCAGTAGTCTTGAAAAGCCGGACAGCTCGCACGCAAAAACCCTTTTCCCCAGGCGCCCCTGAAAAAGGCGCATCGTCTCGAAATCTGAAATGGATATCTACACGAGGGCAGCGCCCGCGCCAACCGGAGAATTAGCCGACCTTGGCGAGGTCCGCTCCACGGGTGACAATGCGATAGGCATCCGGGGCGGACAGTAGGGCACGAACAAGGGCATTATTAAGGCCGTGTCCAGCGCGAATTCCTTCAAACCTGCCAACAATGGGCATGCCGAGGACATACAGGTCGCCAATGGCGTCGAGCGCCTTGTGACGAACGAATTCGTCGGGGAAGCGCAGGCCGCCCTCGTTCAGAATGGTATCGCCGTCGATGACGATGGCGTTGTCGAGCGAACCACCGCGGGCCAGACCGGCGGCGCGCAGGGCTTCGACGCCTTGCAGGAAACCAAAGGTACGGGCAGCGGCCAGTTCTTCGCGGAAGGATTGCTCGGTGACAACCAGATCGACGGTTTGCGAACCGATCGGCGTGCCGGGGAAGTCGATTTCGAAGCGCACTTCGAAACGGTCCGACGGCAGCAGGACGGCACGCTTGTCGTCTTCGACGACTTCGATCGGCTTCAGGATTTCGATGACACGTTGCGGCGTCGACTGGTTGCGGAAACCGGCCTGGTCGAGGATTTGAACGAACGGCATGGCCGAGCCGTCCATGATCGGCACTTCAGGACCGTCGACCTCGGCATAGACGTTGTCGATACCCATGGCCGCGAACGCCGCCATGACGTGTTCGATGGTCGAAACCGAAACGCCGGCTTCGTTGGTGATGACGGTGCCGAGGCGCGTCTGGGTGACATAGTGGGCCAGGGCCGGCACCTTGTTGTCACGGTCAGCAATGTCGGAACGGATGAACACGACGCCGGTACCGGCAGGCGCCGGCCGCACAACCATGCGCACCATCACACCCGTATGGAGGCCGATGCCGGCGATGATCGCCGCGCGAGCCAGTGTCTGTTCGTTTTGATCGGTCACCATGTGACTTAACCTACGCTTGCCCTCGCCCCCATCGGCCGGGCACAAAAAAAATGCGAGGACATCTCTGTCCTCGCATTAACCTATATGTTTTCCGGCGCCTGATAACAAACGAACTTGTATTTCCGTTTGTAACGCTGTGCTTAACGCACCCTCTGCTGGTCGCACAATCCGCGCAAAATCAGGAACTTATCCCGCTTTTGCGCGCCTGTGGCTTAGTTAGCGAGGCGCCTTAAGAAAGAAGGAATTTCCAGGTCATCCTCCGTGTCCATGGAGGGTTGCTCGACCGGACGGGCGGCGGGCGACGCCGCCGTCTTGGCGGCTGCCGGCATGTAGCGATCGGCTTCGTCATGGACGGGAGCTTCCGGCTGGGCCGGGCTCATCGGCGAAAGATCCGAGCGCTGGCGTTGCGGAAACAGACCGCGCCAGAAGGACTCCCGACCTTCCTCTTCGGAGCTCATACGCGGCGGCTGAGCCATCGGGCGCTGAGCCTGCGGCTGGGCGGTGGGTTGCGCAGGCGTGGTTGCCTGCGGCTGGCCGTAGACAGGCGGGCGGCTGATCTGCGGTTGCGGACGCGTGATCTGCGGCGCGGGCGCCTGGGCGACCGGAGCCTGGGCAATCGGGGCCGGCTGGGCGGCAGGAGCAGCATCTTCATTGGCCAGGGGGTCGACGATCCTGGAAATGATACGCGGCTCTTCGACCGGGGCTACCGGAGCGGGAGCAGCGGCTTGCGAAGCCGGTGTAGCTTCGAACAGGCTGGAGCGCGGCTGGATCGGGGTCACGACCGGCGCGGCGACGGGAGCCGGAGCGGCGACACGTTCGGCGGCTGGAGCGACAGGCGCAGCTTGCGGCGCAGGTTGCGCTTCCGGCTGGGCCTGACGCGAGCCATAGCCCATGCCGAATGTCGGTGCCGGCGTCTGGGCGCGGATGGTGGTCAGCGGCGTCTGCAGGGCGACACCGTCCATGCCGGTGGCGACGACCGAGACGCGCAGCTTGCCTTCCAGGGCCGGATCGAAAGCGGCGCCGAAGATAATGTTGGCTTCCGGATCGACTTCCGACGAGATGGCGTTGGCCGCTTCGTCGACTTCATGCAGGGTCATGTCGAGACCGCCGGTGACGTTGACCAGGACAGCCTTGGCGCCCTTGAGCGAGGTTTCGTCGAGCAGCGGATTCTGGATGGCGTTCTGGGCGGCCAGCAGGGCACGATCTTCGCCCGAGGCCTCGCCCGTCCCCATCATTGCCTTGCCCATGTCGGACATGACAGAACGGACGTCGGCGAAGTCGAGGTTGATCAGGCCCGGCAGGACCATCAGGTCGGTGATCGAACGAACGCCGGCGTGCAGCACCTGGTCGGCCATGCCGAAGGCTTCGGCAAAGGTCGTGCGCTCGTTGGCGATACGGAACAGGTTCTGGTTCGGAATGACGATCAGGGTGTCGACATAGCGCTGCAGCTCGGCGATGCCGGCCTCGGCCAGGCGCATACGGTGACGGCCTTCGAAGGTGAAGGGCTTGGTGACGACGCCAACGGTCAGGATGCCACGCTCACGTGCGCACTTGGCGATGATCGGCGCCGCACCGGTGCCGGTGCCGCCGCCCATGCCGGCGGTGATGAAGACCATGTGAGCGCCTTCGAGGTGCTCGGTAATCTCAGGGGACGACTCTTCGGCAGCCGTCATCCCGACTTCGGGATGCGCACCGGCGCCCAGGCCTTGCGTAATGCCGACGCCGAGTTGCACACGCGCATCCGTGCGCGAAAACTGCAACTGCTGGGCATCAGTATTGGCAACGACGAACTCCACGCCCTCGAGGCCCGCCTCGATCATGTTGTTTACGGCGTTGCCACCGGCACCACCGACACCAAACACGACGATACGCGGCTTCAGTTCGTGGGCGCGTGGCGCTGAAAGAGAAATAGCCATGGCTTGCGGACCAACCTTTCCAATCTCTTCGTCCCGGCCTTTTAAGTCCCGGGAGACAAAAGGCGGACGATTCTCACCCACCTCATATCAGAGATGCATGAGACATCAAATATCCTTAACGATTGGTTACCCGATAACTTGAGTCGGGCAGATTTGAAGCCATTTTGGTAAGAAATTTTAATAATAGTTACCGAAGTGTGACTTTTATTCCCAGCCTTGTGAATCCGGGGGTTTGTTAACCATCTTGACAACTGATCCGCTGTCGGGGGACGGAGAAAATCACCTGATTTGCGGCTGCCACAAAGCAGCCGCAATTGCCGGTAACTTATTACAGATTCGCCTGCAGCCAGCCGACGACGCGTGAGATGATATTGCCGCCCGAGGTCGACGGGGCGTCCTTCGGGCCGATCTTGGCGGTCATGATGCGCTTGACCTGGACGACGTCGCGCGGCCCGTAAAGCGTACGCAGGATGACGCCAGCGGTAGCGGCAAACGACGGACCCGCGGCAGCGTCACCCAGATGCGGTACGCGCATCGGGCGGCCCAGGCGCACCGGACGATCGAAGACACGGATGGCCAGTTCGCGCACGCCCGCCAGTTGCGAGGCGCCGCCGGTCAGGACGATGCCGGCGCCCGGCTCGATCTGCACACCCGAGGCCTTGATCTTCTCACGCAGCAGTTCGAAGGTTTCCTCGACGCGCGGGGCGATGATTCCCTTCAGGATCGACCGCGGCACCACGATCGGGCCGCCGCCGCGGTCGTCGCCGCGCGGCGGCGCTTCGACGGTTTCACGGTCTTCGTTGGACGAGGCGATGGCCGAGCCATGCAGGGTCTTGATGCGTTCGGCGCCGGCCAGCGTCGTCGACAGGCCACGGGCGATATCGGCCGTGACGTGGCTGCCGCCGACATTGAGACAGTCGACATGGATCAGGGTGCCGTTGGCGAAGATGGCCGCCGTGGTCGACGAGGCGCCCATGTCGATGCAGATGCAGCCCAGTTCCTTTTCGTCCTCCTCCAACGCCGCAACGGCAGCCGCCAGCGGCGCCGAAACGATGGCCTGGACTTCGAGGTGGGCCAGGCTGACGCATTGCTGGATATTGTTGAAAACGTTCTCGTCGATGGTGACGACCAGCAGTTCCAGCCCCAGTGAACGACCGTTGAGGCCGCGCGGATCGCGCACGCCGCCCTGGTCGTCGATGCTCCACGATACCGGCAGAAGATGGATGGCGCGGCGGTTGGGGAAACGAACCTGGGCCAGGGCCGAGGCGATGGTGCGATTGAGGTCGTCGTCGGAGATGGGCTTGAGGCCGAGCGAGACATTGGCCGAGACACGGTGTGACGCCGTCTGGGCGCCCGGAATGGTGACGCGCACGCCCTGGATCGAGACATTGGCCATGGCTTCGGCGCGTTCGACGGCCTGGGCGATCGCCTGGGACGCCGCTTCCATGTCGATGATGGCCCCGGCGCGGATACCGCGGGACTGGACATAGCCGACACCGGCGACGCGGATCGACTGGTCGGCCTGGCGCGCGCCTTCGGGGCGCATGATGAAACAACCGATTTTCGACGCGCCGAGATCGAGCGAAGCGATCAGGCCCGAGGCGACCACCGGGCGGACGGCGGCTTCGGCCATGGCGGCGGCTGCGGAGCGCTTCTCGGGCATGACGGGCGTCGTTGCCTTTCGGGTGGCCTGGAACTTGGCGTTTTGGCGGTCTTCAAATCGGGACATCAGCAATCGGGGAAAAAGATTGAGGAGTTACTGGGCGGCAGCGGAGCTATGCGTTTCGAGCGGGATCACCTGAAGCGCATTGGGGTCGAGCATATCGATTTCGGCAAAGCCCTGGTCGAGAACGCGGCGTTGCGTCATCAGGCTGTCGAGACGGGCCATGGCCTGGTCCTGGTTCAGGGCAGGCAGCTTGATGATGGCGCCGTTCTTCAGGTGGATGTCCCAGCGGCGGGTGTCGACGCGAACCAGGGCGTAGGTCTTCTGCATCAGGGCCGGACGGGCATTCATCAGTTCGAGGATATCGGAGGCGTTTTCATTGGCGCCCTCGCCCACCACCAGCGGCAGGTTGAGGAAGTTGACGGCATGGGCTTCGGGGATGATCTGCCCTTGATCGTCTATGACCGTGTCCTTGCCCTGGTATTGCCACACGGCAAGACGCGGGCGCTGGACGACGGTGATGACCAGCAGGTTGGGGAACTGACGGCGGATAGAAGCCTGCTTGACCCAGCCGACATTCTCGACCGACTTCTGCACGGCGGTCAGGTCCATCAGGGCAAGCGGGTCGCCACGATGGATGGTCAGGGCCTTGGTGACATCGGCCCAGGCCGGATCGCTGTCGACGACGCCTTCGAGGCGCACATTCTGGACACTGATGCCCATGGCGGCAATGCGGTGATCGGCAAAGCTGACCACCGAGGCGCCCAGGGTCTGGGCGCGATTGCCGGTGGCCAGGATAACGCCCAGCAGGCCGACAACCATGATAACGGCAAACCAGACGGTGACTTCGTTGGGAACGGCGACCGAACCGATGACGCGATACTTGCCGGCAGGTGCTCCGCCCTTGGCACGGGCAGCGCCGCGCGGCTTGGCGGACTTTGCGCCTCCGCCCTTGGCGCCGGACGCACCCTGGCCGCCAGCGGCCTTGGGCGCCTCAGGGGCCTTTTCTGCTTGTCGCCTGCCTCCACGCACGACAGCCGGCATCGGAATCTCCAGTCATCACTAGGTTTATTACACTTCGCGAACGAAGCAGGGCGTGTCACCACCGCGACGCGCCGTCACTGCTGACGGACATCGAGATCGGCTTCACCCCTTGAAAGTTAGAAAGCCATAAAAGCCCGAACGTCCTTAACAAGGTGATAACGAAAACTGATTCGTTTAAGGGTTCGGCAATGAAGCGGTTACCACTTCAGCGGCGAAACAACCATATTTTGCATAGTGTACATGCAGGGAAACGACACCGTCGCGGGCCAGCAGGGCAGTAAAAGTTTTGTCGCAGTCCGCGCTGTCGACCAGTTCGGCTGTCAGCATCATCCCCTCACCGTCGAAGGCGCGCACCGACAACACGGTCGGTCGCAGGAAGACATCGGGAAGCGCACCCGGCATCAGGTCGAACGTCGTGGCGCCGTCGATGACATAGATGGCGTGGCTGGCGTGGAACGGCGTATCGGCAGGCTGATGGACATGGTTGAGCAGCAGGACGCGCTCGCCCGGAGCGGCATGGCGCAGAGATACGCGGCAGGGAAATCCCGGCCGGGTGTCGGCAATCTGCGCGATTATACCGTCGCGACGCAGGTCGTCGTCGGACCGACCGTACAGATGTGTGAAACGATCGGCGGACAGGGGAAGGATTTGAAACATGGGGCTCTCCGGAAATGGAAGCCCTTTGTGGCGCAGCGGCGAGCCATGCGCGCTCCGCATCTTGCGATGGAATTAGTCCGTTATGGTAAAACAGCCCCAACCATCATTGCGACCTCCCAAAGGTTTGGCAAGCGCCGCCAGCTCCGCTTCCAGATCTGTGATGTCACTATGGTCGGGAATCATGAAGCGCGTTATTGTAACATCCGAGTCACCGTCAAACTTTTTGACTTCAGTCCTGTCGCCACGAGCGGAAAATATCTCCGCAAAAGCTGTCGCGCTTGCCTGGTCGCCGAACAGCAGAGAAAAATCTATGTCTCGGGGTAAAATCAGTTTGTCGCCATCCGCGACCAGACCGCGCAGAACGTCACCATTCAAATCGTCGGGGATATTCATCATCGTCAGGACATAACACAAAAAAACGGACGGGATCACTCCCGTCCGTTTTCATTTTCAGACTGCATCGCCGACTATTGCGCGGCGACTTCCGTTTCCGGCACAGCAACGTTCGAGCTCAGTTCGACCGACACGCCGGTATTCTCGTCACGGACGATCTCCTCGCCATTGAGGATCTTGATGATCTCGTCACCCGAGAGGGTTTCGAGGTCGAGCAGGGTCCGCGCCAGGCGATGCAGGCCATCATTGTTCTCGATCAGCAGGCGCTTGGCCTCGTCGTAGCCGGCCTTGACCAGGCGCTTGACCTCGTCGTCGATCTTCTGGGCGGTCGCCTCGGACGTGTCACGGCCAAGGGCGCCGTATTCGTCTTCGGAGTCCTTGTAGTTGACCAGGCCAAGCTCTTCCGAATAGCCCCAGCGCGTCACCATTGCCTTGGCCAGGCGGGTGGCCTGCTGGATATCGGACGAGGCGCCGGAGGTGATCTTGTCCTTGCCGAAGATCAGTTCTTCGGCGACACGGCCGCCCATCAGGATGGCCAGGCGCGAGGTCATCTGGGTGAAGTTCTGCGAATAGCGGTCACCTTCCGGCAACTGCATCACCATGCCGAGCGCACGGCCGCGCGGGATGATGGTCGCCTTGTGCACCGGATCGGCTTCGGGGACCTTCAGGGCGATGATGGCGTGGCCACCTTCGTGGTAGGCGGTCAGCTTCTTCTCGTCTTCCGACATGGCCATGGACTTGCGTTCCGAGCCCATGAGCACCTTGTCCTTGGCGTCTTCGAAGTCGCGCATGGTGACCAGCTTGCGGTCCTTGCGCGCCGCCATCAGGGCGGCTTCGTTGACGAGGTTGGCGAGATCGGCGCCGGAGAAGCCCGGCGTACCGCGTGCGATCACCTTGACATTGACGTCAACGGCCAGCGGCACCTGCTTCATATGGACGCGCAGGATGGCTTCACGGCCGATCAGGTCCGGGTTCGGCACGGTGACCTGGCGGTCGAAACGGCCGGGACGCAGCAGAGCGGTATCGAGGACGTCGGGGCGGTTTGTGGCGGCGATCATGATGATGCCTTCATTGGCCTCGAAGCCGTCCATCTCGACCAGCAACTGGTTGAGGGTCTGTTCGCGTTCGTCGTTACCGCCGCCATGACCGGCGCCGCGATGGCGACCGACGGCGTCGATTTCGTCGATGAAGATGATGCACGGGGCATTCTTCTTGGCCTGGTCGAACATGTCGCGGACGCGGCTGGCGCCGACACCGACGAACATTTCGACGAAGTCCGAACCGGAGATCGAGAAGAAGGGCACACCTGCTTCACCGGCGACAGCGCGCGCCAGCAGGGTCTTGCCGGTACCCGGAGGGCCGACCAGAAGAGCGCCCTTGGGGATCTTGCCGCCCAGCTTCTGGAACTTCGACGGATCCTTCAGGAAGTCGACGACTTCCTGAAGTTCTTCCTTGGCCTCGTCGACGCCGGCGACATCGCCGAAGGTGACGCGGTTCTTGTGTTCGGTCAGCAGGCGGGCCTTCGACTTGCCAAAGCCCATGGCGCCACGGCCACCACCCTGCATCTGGCGCATGAAGAAGATCCAGATGCCGATGATCAGCACGACCGGCAGCAGGGTCGAGATGACGCTCATCAGCAGCGAGGTACGGTTCGACTGATAGGTCGTCTTGACATGACGGGCGCTCAGGGCGTTGTCGAGCGCGGTGTGCTCAAACGACGGAATGGTCGCCTTG
This sequence comes from Asticcacaulis sp., assembly GCA_965246725.1. Lineage (GTDB taxonomy): Bacteria > Pseudomonadota > Alphaproteobacteria > Caulobacterales > Caulobacteraceae > Asticcacaulis. The sequence goes on along the minus strand of CBDFFG010000007.1, from coordinate 422,555 downwards.
AACTGCGCCTTGCCATCGCCGAGGTGGCCGGTGGCCTCGTCATTATGGATGGTGATGTCCTTCACCTGGTTCTTGTCGATGGCGTCCATCAACTCGGAATAGACCAGTTCCTGCGGCGGCGTACCCGTCAGGGGCGACACCTTCATATGGGCCGACATCATGATATAAAGCCCGATCAGCAGGGCCAGTACGACGCCGATGATCGCGACAGAGCGCATGTTCATGCAGGTTCAATCCTCAAAGCTGGAGCTCTTGCCGAGCCCCGATCTATTCGTCTTTTGGCCCCCCGCGCCGCCATCTTATCCGGCGGCCGCGGAAGCGGCCATACAACTGTTCGTCAAAACCATATAGGGAGGCTTGCCGGTATTTGCTACAGCGGTTTTGCAGCCGCCCCACAAAGATCGGATTCCCGGAAAAACGCCCCCGATGCCGCCAGAAAGCGCGGCAGGACCCAACAAGCAAACTCCGTGCCGGGATTTATCTTATCCTCAGATAACGGAGTAATGGGCAATACGATTGCGCCGCCGTCCGCGACAACAGCCGGTAAGGTGGCGCGCAAGGCCGCCGGCAAGGCCTGAAGCCGGGCACGATCGCCGCGACCGAGCGCGGCGCGAACCCTGCCCGATGGCTGGACGGATGCGGCTTGGGACGCGCGAATGGCAAAGCGGCCGTCCCACATCGCCGCATTATCGGGCGTAAGCGCCAGGCCTGGCGAGGTGCGGCGCTCGAACTCGCCGGCCTCCCGTACCACCACGATGCGCCCCGCCTTTTGCACCACGCGAGCACCGCACAGGGTATGGGCGCTGCCACCGGGCAACGCCTCGTAGAGGCGCGCAACGGCTTGGCTGCCCGGCAGCCTGTCCCCGCCCCCGGCACAGACCGCAGCCGTTGCCAGATGACGCTGCGCCTCAGGCGTCGGCAGGACTGACAGGACACCGGCATCGAGAGTAATCATGCCAAGCGCAGAGAAATCGGGACCGCACAGCAAACGCGCAGGGTCACGGCGCACCGGCATTTCGACAGCAAGGGCGGGCAGGTCACCATTGTCGATGGCCCGCCGGGCGATCGCGCGCAGCGAGGTCGGGCTGTCATTGGCGGGATCTTCGATCCAGGTGACATGTCGCGCGCGCAGGAAATTGCGCAAGTCAGCCCGGCGCGCATCCAGCAGCGGGCGCAACAGGAATACGCCCCTGCCCTGCGGCCAGGCCGGCGACGGCGACCATAGCTGCGGCGCACCGACACTGGATCCCTGTTCGGCCATCCGTTCCGCCTCGGCAATGTCGTCGCGCGTGTGGCCGAGACAGAGAACCCGGATGCCGGCGAGACGGGCGGCATCGGCCAGCAGGCCATGGCGAGCCTGGCGCGCCTTTGCCGATATGCCGGCCCTCGGCTTCGATCCCTGCCAGTGCAGGGCGGTAAAATCCAAGCCGAGCGTTTCCGCATGGACGCGTACACTGTCGGTCCATTCCACGCTGGCGGGGTTCAGGCCATGATCGACGCAAAACACATGCAACGGCCGCCGGCCCCATTGATGCAAGGCGTACAGCAGGGCGACGGAATCCCCCCCACCGGAAACGGCAACGCCGACCGGGTGGTCGGCGGGTCCGTCGAGATAGGTGTCGAAGACGGCGAAGACCGCCGCCAGGTCAGTCTCTAGGTCGCCAATCCTTAAGTTGCCGGGCACTTGGCCCGGACCTTCAGGCTCTTGGCCATGGCCTTGGAGTCGGTCGTTGCCATCTTGCCGTACAGCTTGTCGAACTGCCCAAGCGCGGCGCAAGCCTCGGTCGGACGGTTGGAATCGGTCAGGGCGCCGGCCAGCTTGACGGTGGCGTCGGGCGCCCAGGACGTCTTGGGCCAACCACGCAGCGCTGTGGCGTAGGCGGCGATGGCGCCGGGATTATCCTGCTTCATGCCGCGCAACTGACCGAGGCGGAACCAGGCTTCCGGCAACTGGCTCGATTCCGGCCAGGTGGTGGTGAAGCTTTCGAAAGCGCGCTCGGCCTCGTCGATCTTGCCCGAGGTCATCAGGTTGAAGGCCTGTTCGAAATCCGACTGTGCATCGCCGGTCGAGGCCGGCGGTGGCGGCGGTGGCGCCAGTTGGGTATCGAGATCCTTGAGATGCGCATCATTGAGATCGGCGCGCTTGGTCAGCGTATCGATCCGCGCGGTCAGGGCATCGATTTTGCTCAGCAGCACCTGGTTCTGGTGCTGCGATTCTTCGAGCTGGTTGGTCAGGGTGGTGATGGCCGCCGTATGGTCGTCGACCTTGCGCGACTGGGTGTCGACCGTCGCCTGCAGGGCCACGACTTCAGGGTCGGGCTCGATCAGGATCGGCGGGGTCGTCTTGTTCTCGACGCGCGACACGGCGCGTTCCAGTTTGCGAACATTGCGATCGAGCTTCTGCAGACGCTTGGCGTCCCACACGGTCGAGTCGGTCGGCTTCTGGTTGGGATCGTCATCGTCGTCATTGCCGAACAGCTGGGCATGGGCCGAGACCGGCATCAGCGTCACAGTGGTCCCCGCACCCAGCGCCAGGATCAGGGCCAGGCCCGTCATTCCGGCGATCGCCCGTTTGCGCAAACCCAAACCGATACTGCGTCGTTGCGTCATGGACCTGTCCCCGCCAGCATTAAGATAATGAAACCCGGATCGGTCGCCGCACCACGGCAACCGAACCTGTTACCTATCACTTTAGTCGGGCTGAATTAAGACAGACAAGTGCGAATCGCACACAGGACGCATTTTCAGCGCCTTCGGATAGCGAGAGACAGGAGCGGATGACGATGTGCCCCCGCTCCCGTCATTCTGATCGGGCTGTTACTGGCTGGCGGCCAGCTTGTCGTTCATCACCCAGCCGACATTGTCGTTGTCGTCGGCCACTTCCCACCACAGGCCTTCCTTGTTGCCCGTCGGATAGACGACCAGGGCTGCCGGCAGGGCACGGATGACAGCGCCCTTGGGGCTGGGCGTCTTGCGCAGGGTGGTGGCGGTCTGGACGGTAAAGCTGCGGCTAGGCGCCGAAGCTGCCCCGCCGACATCGAGGCCGCCAAGATTGTTGACCATGTCGGAATAGGCGACGATGAAGGCCTGGGTGACGATCTTGCCGATATCGGTATCTTCGTAACCGCCACCGACGGCGCCGGCAAAGCCGATGCCGCCACCGACGCCCCAGGTCAGGTCGTTCTTGGCGGCATGGCCTTCAAAGGCGTTCGATTCCGATGTCCGCACATCGGTCAGCGACAGGACGGTATCGGCCTCGAGCTTCTTGGTGCGCAGGCCCCCGACAATGGCGCCGGCGCGGCCGCCGATAATGCCGCCGATCAGGCCGGCCGCCCCGCCGCCGCCCGTGTTCGAATCGGCGCTGCCGACCTCCGCCACCAGGACGAAGTCGGCGGCCTTGATCTGGCCCTTGCCCATATTGGAACCGTGCTGCAGCCCCATGGACTGGTTGAGGTCGCGCTCACGCGCGGCGGCGTTCATGCCGGCGCCACGGTCGACCAGGCTGAAGCAGCCCGACTTCTGCACGATGACCTTGAGCAGCTTCTGCGGCGGCGCCAGGCTGGCCTGGGTCCAGCCCGACGGATCGTCACCGTCGACGATCGAAATCGTTCCAATTTTCTTGGCGCAGTGCGGAATTTCCGTCACCATCTTGTCCTGCTGCTGCTGCGCCTTGCTGGCCTTGGCCTGCGCAAAGCCGTCCGTAGCACAGCCCATGCCTGCCAGAATGAGTATCGCGGCTCCCGCCAGGCGGCGTGCGCGGGTATGCGAAGCGTTCATATGAATTCCCCTGTAAGCCTAAAAACATGATCCCCGAACCGGATCCCGCCTCGACCGTGTCTGCGACCGACACCGGCCAGATCACGATAACCCACTGACCGCGAAGATTGCCGAAATACGCAACGCATCCACTTGATACACAAAAGAAACGAGGCGCCCCACGTTAGCCGTGGAGCGCCTCGCCTGCAACTCGAAAGTGTAAATTTCGCTTAAGTCTTCGCTTACCTGGTGCCTTTACTTGGCGCCGGCGGTCAGCGTCGTGTGCGCGTTACGGTTTTGCGCCCAGGCATCCTCATCCGAACCCGGATTGATCGGCTGTTCCTTGCCGTAGGAGATGGTCGAGATGCGCGACGGATCAACACCCTTCGCCGTCAGGAACTCCGAAACCGACTGGGCGCGACGGGCACCGAGGGCGAAGTTGTATTCACGGGTGCCGCGTTCGTCGGCATTGCCTTCGATGCGGATCTTGACGCCCGGATAACGGTTGAGCCAGGCGGCCTGGGCCGACAGGATACCCTGCGCATCGGCGCGGACCGACGATTGATCGGTGTCGAAATAGACGCGGTCGCCGACATTGACGACGAAGTCCTGTTGCGAACCCGGAATGATGCCGGTCGGGACAGTCTGGACCGGCTGCGGCGGAGGCGTGCGGGTCGGCTCGGGAGCCGTGGCGACCGGCGCCGGAGTGGGCGCGACAACCGGCTTCGGCTTTTCCGAGCAGGCGGCGACAGAGGTCAGGACGAAGGCCACAAGGGCCGTTTTCAAAACGGTTTTGGTCTTAATCGACATATCGTATCCTTCACCAATTATCGAACCTTAACCCAGGTTCTATGTCATAGTTTTGTGACTGGAATATGCACAAGGAGCGTTAATATTCACCTTCATATGCCCGGGCGCATTTGTCAAACACAAGTGTTAATTTTCGCAATCCCTGTCGGGGATTCATCAAAAACGGCGTAATCTTTTACCAGCTGCAACGTCTATTTGAGTCGCGGCGACCAAGCCGGGTCAGACGCGCCGCCCGGATAGGCGACCGGGCGCTCGATGCGGCCGGTGGCTTCGACCGTCCAAAGCGAAGGCGTGCCGCCCGGCGGTTCACGGAAGAACATGATGTAGCGGCCGTTAGGTGCCCAGGTCGGACCTTCCTCGAGATAGGACGAGGTCAGCAGCTTTTCGCCCGAACCGTCCGGCTTCATGACGCCGATCGAGAAACGGCCACCCGACTGTTTCGTAAAGGCGATCATGTCGCCCTTGGGGCTGTAGACCGGAGTCGAATAGAGACCGCCGCCGAAGGTCAGGCGGTGGACGTTACCGCCGCTGGCGTCCATGACATAAATCTGCTGCGAACCGCCGCGATCCGACGTAAAGGCGATCTGCGAGCCGTCCGGCGAAAACGACGGCGAGGTGCTGATGGCCGAGCCCGACGTCAGCTTGGTCACGTGGCGCGAGCCCAGGTCCATGACATAGATGTTGGTGGCCCCGGCGACCGAGACCGAGAAGGCCAGCTTGGAGCCGTCCGGCGAGAAGCGCGGCGCGAACGCCATGCCCTTGACCTCGCCGACCGCTTCGCCGCGACCGGTTTCGATGTTGAAGATGTAGATGCGCGCGGAATCGGCGGACAGGGCCATATAGGCGATTTCCTGACTGTCGGCGGAGAAGCGCGGCGTCATGACCTTGGTCGAACCATCGGTCAGGTAGGACGGATTGAAACCATCCTGGTCCATGATGGCCAGGCGCTTGACGCGGGCACCGCGCTTGCCGCTTTCGGCGACGAAGACGATGCGCGTATCGAAATAGCCTTCCTGGCCGGTCAGCTTCTCATAGATGAAGTCGGCGATCTTGTGCGCCACCCGGCGCCAGTTTTCCGGCGTCGCCGTCATCGACTGGCCCAGAAGCTGGTTCGAGCCGAAGACGTCCCACAGGCGGAAGTCGACGACGAGACGGCCGTCGGCGTCGGTGACGGCGCGGCCGTTCGACAGGTACTGGGCATTGATGGTGCGCCAGTTGTCGAAGTTCGGCTGCACATTGACGTCGATATCGTGCTGGATAAATGCGTTGGGATCGATCGGCTTGAAATAGCCCGAACGCTCGAGGTCGGCGGCGACCACCTTGGAGATCTGCGCGCCCAGGCTGTTGCCCTGGGCGTCCGGCGGCGAGGTGATGTCGATGGCGATGACCATGGGCTGGATATTGCCCTGGTCGACCGTGCCGCGCAGTTCATCCTGGGCGAACACCGACGGCGCCATCATAAGGCCGGCCGTGCCTGCGGCCGCAGCCAGGAGGCTGCGTTTGGTGACCGGGAAGATGGAGGGCGGTATGCGCATGATCGGGGTCCTCTGATGTCTTTTCGGTTCCGTCTTAGACGGCTTTGGGCACTTTTTTAAGGCAAGGGTAACACGGCCGGCTTAGCCGCCGCAGGCGGAACTGCCGTCGAAGGTAATCACCAGCGGCCGGTTATACAGCCCGGCTGGCAGTCCTTCGTAGAGTTCGCCGCGCTTGACCGCGCTCTTGGCATTGTTGGCGGCGGCCGTCCATACAGGATCGTTGCGCGGATTGGCCCAGTCCGGCCCCTGGGTGACGCGGCCGCTCGGCGAAATCACAAAGCGAATGTCGGGATGAACCGTGTTGAAACCCGGAACATCGCAGGCCGGATTCCACAGCTTCTGCAGGCGCTGGGTCAGGGCGCCGATCGCCGTTTGCATGCCGGCATCGGCCGGTGCCGCACCATAGTTGGAGCTGCCGTTGGTGGCGTGGGTATTGGCCTGGGCCGGATTGCGCGTCCGCGACTTGGAAGGCGCCGCCGCAATCTGCGACAGGGCGTCGAGATCGAGCACCGGCTTGGCCGGCGCGGTCGGTTTCGCAGGCGCCGCCTTCGCCGGTGCCGGTGTCGGCTTGGCCGGTTCCTTGACGGGCGTAGGCTGCGGCTTCTTCATGCCGTTCTTGTCCGGCGGGGCCGGTGTCGGCACCGGAGCGGGCTTGGGCGGAGCCGGTGTCGGCTTGGGCGTCGGCTTGGTTTCTGGCGCCTTGACCGGCACGGGCTTGGGCGCCGGGGTCTTCACCGGCGGGGCCACGATTTCCTTTTGCGGCACCGGCACAGGCAGTTTCGGCGCCGGGGTCGGCGGTGTCGGTTTGGTCTCTTCTTCCGGCGCAGGTTCCGGCGTCGGCGTCTTGACCGCCAGCTTGTCGACCGGGGTCTCGGTCTGGGCATGCATCGGCACCTGCGACACCAGCTCGACCGGCACGCTTGCAACCGGGATCGGCTTCGGCGTCATCTGCCAGGTGATCAGGGCAAGCGCCAGCAGGCCGACGTGCAGCAAAACGGAGAGCACAAAGGACGGGCCGTAACGCTTCATATCTACGGAGCTGCCACGCTGCTGGTTGCGGCAGCCGTCGCCGGCTTGCCCATGGTTTCGGTCAGCAGGTTGATCTTGACGAAGCCCGAGGTCGACAGCTTGGCCATCACCTTTGCGACGGTGTCATAGGAGGCTTGCCCCGAGGCGCGGACATAGATCGGCTTGGACGTATCGCCGCCGGTCATGGCCAGCAGGCGCGGCGCCAGCTGATCGTAGGAGGCAGCGTCATCCTTGACGTAGATGGCGCCCTTTTCGTCGATCGATACCGTGATCGGGTCGCCCTCGTCCTTAAGCGCGGCGGCCTCGGTCTTGGGCAGCTGGATCTTGATACCCGAGGTCAGCAGCGGCGCCGAGATCATGAAGATGATCAGCAGCACCAGCATGACGTCGACCATCGGCGTGACGTTGATTTCCGACAGGGCCGCCCGCTTGCCGCGGCGGCTGGACCGGCGGCGACCGCCGCCCGATCCGGATGCTCCCATGGCCATGGTTCCGCCCTCCCCTTAACCGGCGATCTTGTCGCCGACGCGGCGCGTCAGCGAAACCATCAGCTCGTCGGCGAACCCTTCCATGCGCGCCACGAAGCGTGCCGACTTGGCGTTGAACAGGTTGAAGGCGATATAGGCCGGGATGGCGGCGCCCAGGCCCATGGCGGTAGCGAACAGGGCCTCTGAGATGGCCGGCGCCACCGTCGCCAGGTTGGTGTCGCCCTGGCTGGCAATGGCCGAGAAGGCATTCATGATACCCCATACCGTGCCGAACAGGCCGATGAAGGGCGACGCCGTGGCGATAACCGCCAGCAGGGCCAGGCCGTCTTCGATGCTGTCCGCCTCGGTCGAGATGACGTGGTTCAGTTCGCGGTCGGCCTGGGCAATGACGATATCACCCTGCGAGCCCGTCAGGTTGCGGCCCTTGTTGTCGCGCCACACCTTGGTGACGATGACCAGCAACTTCTGGAACGGCTCCTTCGGATGGGTACCGAGCCCGGCGGCGATATCGTCGAGCGCACGGCCCGAACCCAGCGTGTTCTCGAAGGCGTCGGCCTCCTTGTTAACGCGGCCCAGCGCCATCGTCTTCTGGATGATGACGGCCCACGACCACAGGGACCCGAGCGCCAGCACGGCCATGATCACCTTGACGATCGGATCGGCGTGCAGGAACAGCTGAACGAAGTTAAGAGCGCCTGCGTGAGCGGCGTCGGCCTGGGCGGTACTGGCGTCCATGACGCAACTCCTGAGTTTTGCGGTTCGGCCGGGTGTGGCCGCAGATGTTTTAAAGGTATTTCGGTTTTAAGGGTATTTCCGGGGCCGTGTGAACGTCGTTAACCGGAAAGGTGAATCCGTAATCGCGGCACCTTGCACCAGTTTTGACGACATTTCTATGGCACAGCGGCGTTTTTTAAGCCGGATTCGGGGATGGCAGAATTCTGGGAAGGTGGGCGACGATGCGCTCCGACAACGCTTTCGGCAGACGCCTCGGCCTGTTTTCCAGATTGATGCAGACGACGTCGAAGCGCGCCTCGCACAACAGCTCGCCATTGCGCTCTATACGCTGGTCGAGCACGAATAGCGCGCCCCTGATGGCGGCAGGCCTGCTGACGACCGTGACGACATCATCGATGCGCGCCGGGCGGTGATAGCGGATATCGATATGGGCGACGGCGAAGGCCAGCGGTTCCTGCAGGGCCGCCAGTTCGAGGTGATGAATGCCCAGAAGGCGCAGATAGTCCGACCGGCCACGCTCGAAGAACTTCATGTAGTTGGCATAATAGACGACGCCGGAAAAGTCGGTGTCCTCGTAATAGATACGCACCAGCAGTTCATGTGCACGGTCGGTCAGGCGTCCCGCGAGGGACTGTTCGGGGATATCGGTCATGACCGGCTTTTAGGCGACTGTGCAACGCCTTCCAACCTAAAAAAGGTTAAGGCGTATCGCGCAGGGAACAGACACCAAGCCGCATGGCCTGCTTCGTCACCGGGCCTTTGTGGGTAAATTCGACATAGTTGCCCTGGCGGCCATAAGCCGCCCATGCCGGCAGGCCGCGGCCATTGGGCGATCCGGTCCAGGCGAACTGTGCCCAGTAGTCGAGCAGGGGCGGCCAGGCATCGCTGCTCTTGCCGGCAGGGCGATTGTTGAACACAAAGGCCAGTTCCGAACCGTGATGGACGGTGCCGCCGGCACTGTCGACATCGAGCTGGTAAAGATAGGCCGGCTGGCCGCTCGCCGAGACATGCCACGCCGTCCAGTCCGACGGGCAGCGCATCATCAGGTCGGTCGACATCTGCATGGCCACGTCGCCGAGCACCGGATCGTCCTTGACCCTGGTTTTGACATCGAGGCCGTAGAAGCGCAGTCCTGCCATGAACTTCGGCCCGAAGACCTTCTGCGCCGTCGGGTATACCGCGTCATGCCCCCCGTACAGACCAAGCTCCTGCGCCGACACGCCGATGATCAGCGGGACATGTGCCTGCTCGCCGGCGCGAAAGACATCGCGTGGCGATCGCGGCAGGACGTGGCCGTCGACCACGGCCTGCAGCCAGATGAAACTCGCATCGTCAACCGGTGGTTTGACGGCATCGGCCGCCGTTTGCAGGGCCACGGCCGGCGCCCGACGCAGATCATCCAGGGCCGCCTTGCTGTCGGGGGCGTCATGGCTGAAGCCCTGGGCGAGGGCTACGCCCATGGCCTCGTTTTCCGCGAGCGAACGCGGCGGCAGGCCGAATTGCGGCGGGCCGCTCTCTTCTATCGCCTTGGCGAACAGGCCGCGCGCCAGGGGAGACGCCATCAGCAGACCGACATCCTGGGCGCCGGCGCTATGGCCGAAGACGGTGACATTGGCGGGATCACCGCCAAAGGACGCGATATTGGCCTGTACCCACTGCAGGGCGGCAATCTGGTCCATCAGGGCGTAATTGCCCGAAGCATGGTCCGGATTTTCATCCGTCAGAGCCGGATGCGACAGAAAGCCGAACACCCCTAGCCGGTACTGAATCGACACCAGGACGACATTACGGTCGATCAGGGCGGAATTGATCGTCCCTGCCCCGCCGCCGGCACGGTTGGCGCCGCCATGGATAAAGACCATGACCGGCATCTTCGCCGCCGGATCGAGCACGGGCGTGCGAACCTCGAGATAGAGGCAATCCTCGGCACTGGTCTTTGCCAGATCGGCATTCCAGCCATAGGAGACCTGCAAACAGGCAGGTGCGCTGGCGGTCGCATCACGCACGCCCGTCCACGGCTGCGGCGGTTGCGGCGGCGTCCAGCGCAGGCGTCCGACCGGCGGGCGGGCAAAAGGCACGCCGCGGAAGGCATAGGTGTCGTTGCTGTACTCGCCGCCGATCTGGCCGCCGGTGACGGCCACCATAGCGCCGTAGGCATTGCCGGGGCCTGTTTCCGCCTGGCCCGTTTCAGCTGGCGGCGCTTCAACCTGTGGCGGGGGTGGCGGAGGCGGCGTATCCTTGCGCGGATAATCTTCCGCGCGCCAGCTGCGCGGCGGATTGCCCTTTATCGTGCCGTGGGCCCGCGAAGACGATGTCGATTGCGCCCCCGCGGCGCCCGCCGACAGGACGGCGACCAGCACCAGGCAGGAGGCTGCAAACTGTCGTCTCATCAAGGTATCCCCGGGGCGAATCTGCAAAGAGTACAGCAGACACCGCGCCGCGCGTCTAGCGCCCTTGCTGCCACAGCTGTGCAGCACCGCGCACGCCGGACGAATCGCCCCACTTGGCCGGCGCCAGGACGGCGTCCCAGCCGTCGCTGAAGACATAGGGGCGGATCTTGCCGGGCAGCAGGTCGTAGAGTTCAGGCACGTTGGACAGGCCGCCGCCGAAGACGAAGGCGTCGGGATCGAGGGCATTGACGATCAGGGCCATGCCGCGGCCGAGGCGATCGACCAGACGATCGAAAGCAGCAATGGCTTCGGCGTCGCCGGTGCGCATGGCTGCGATGATCTCTTCGCCCTTGAGCGGGCGGCCGGTGACCTGGTGGAAATCGCGGGCAAAGCCGCTGCCCGACACCCAGGTTTCCAGGCAGCTCTTCTGGCCGCACCAGCAATCGGGACCGGGATATTCCTCGAACTTCGGCCACGGCAGGGGGATATGGCCCCATTCGCCGGCATTGCCGTTGGCGCCTTCGATCAGATGGCCGTCGACAACGACACCGCCGCCGCAACCGGTACCGACGATAATGGCGAAAACCGATTTCAGCCCCTTGCCGGCGCCATCAATGGCTTCGGAAAGAGCCAGGCAGTTGGCGTCATTGGCCAGGCGAACGGGGCGCTTCAGCGCCGTTTCCAGGTCCTCGCGAAACGTCGTGCCGTTGAGCCAGGTCGAATTGGCGTTACGCATCACCCCGGTGCGCGGGCTGACCGAACCGGGGGCGCCGACACCGATCGTGCCGACGCGGTGAACAAGGTTGGGATCCTTGATCCGCGCCTCGGCCTCGACCCGGTCGATCAGGTCGCAGACCGTCTTCAGGGCGTCGGCATAGTTGCCGGGATTGGCCTCGCGCTGTCGCGACAGGAACTGACCGTCGTGCGACAGGGCCGCCGCCTCGATCTTCGTTCCGCCAAAATCAACACCGACATACAGCATTACGCGTCCGATCCCACTTCAAAGTCTTTGGTCTTGTTCCGGCCTGTTTGCCCGGCCCTTGAGGCCGGCAGCCTGGAGCTTGAAGACGGCTGGCGGCGCCAGCGGTCATCAGGCTTCAGATCGGGTAGTAAAAAAGCCGGTTGCCCGGCCTTTCGTTTTCCCAAAAATAAACTCTTCCCCAAAAATAGACCTCGGCAGCGCAAGGAACGCAGCGCTGCCGAGGCGTTGGGAGTTTACTTTAGTGGCCGCCGCTGACGCCTTCTTCAATGGCGTGAACCGGAGCCTTCTTGGCCGCGAAAGCGAACCACAGGACATACAGGTAGCAGATGAGCGGGACGATAAAGGCGATCGACTTGGAGCCGGTCGCATCCGCCACCAGGCCGAAGATCGGAGGCAGGACGCCGCCGCCGAAGATGGCCATGCACATCAGGCCCGAGGTCGCCGAGGCCGGGGCCGTCGAACGTTCCAGGGTCAGGGTGAAGATGGTCGGGAACATGATCGAGTTGAACAGGCCGATCAGGATCGCCGCGCCGGCCGGAATGAAGCCCGAGGTGATGGGCGCCGTATAGCCGAACAGGTTGATCGTGCCGCCCAGCGGATGGGTGGTCGGGCTGTTGGTGGCAATGACGACGGCGCACAGGGCGGCGGCGCAGACGGCCACGAAGGCCAGCATGTTCGTCGCCTTGAAGATACGCAGCAGGCCCGAACCGGCGAAGCGGCCCAGCATGGCGAACAGCATGAAGAAGGGCGCGATGGCGCCGGCGACCTGGGTCGGGACGTTCAGGATACGCTCCTGTTCGAGGAACAGCAGCAGGCCCGAGATGACGGCGACTTCGGCGCCGACATAGAGGAAGATGGCCAGCGAGCCGAGGTTGGCCCACTTCGACGTCAGCGCCTTGAAAGGCGACGGCGCATCGGCGACGGTCTTCGGCGCATTGGCCGAGATGACGTTACGCACCAGGAAGACAGCGATCACGAAGACGGCCAGGACGGCGGCGATTTCGAGATAGACATTGGTGACGAAGTGCAGGCCATCGGCCTTCATGGCGTCGGTCGGAACGACGTCCTTGTCGAACAGCGGGCCCTTCAGCAGGAAGGTGTTGCCGAACTGACCGCCGAGGAACGCGCCCAGGCTGTTGAAGGCCTGCGACAGGTTGAGGCGGAAGTGCGAGTTCTGCATATCGCCCATCGAAGCGATCAGCGGGTTGGCCGCGACCTGCAACAGGGTGATGCCCGAGGCGGCGACGAACAGGCCGGCCAGGACGGTGGCGAACTCATGGAAGATGCTGGTCGACCAGGCGACCAGGCAGCCGGCGATGATGCCGAGCAGACCGATGACGATCGACTTGGCGTAACCGACCTTGGACAGCAGCCAGGCCGACGGAATCGACATGACGAAATAGGCGAGGAAGAAGGCGAACTGGTTGAGCATCGCCTCGAAGGTGTTGAGGTGATAGATCACCATCATGCTCTTGATGAGCGGATCGACCAGATTGGTCACGAAGGCCCAGATGAAGAAAAGGGCTGTGACGTAAACGACGGCCAGAAGAAGGCCACCGCCTCCTGTCTTTGAGCTTACGGCGGAGTTGGACATATACCTACCTGTGCACTGTTATGGGTGAAAGCAGGTCGCCACCTAGCCTTCGCCGATTAAATAAATCAAATTGCAAAAAGCGCATTTTTGCAAGCCCTGGCAAGCAAAAAACGTACAATTTTACGCCTGTCGTCAAAATTTTTTAGGGTTAACGCTGGGTTAATAAGGGTTTGCGGCGGTAAATGCGCCCTTTTTACCTCCGCGTCAGTGCCCGGCCTTCCCTGGATATAATTGTCAGACTATTGATCTGCCCCGTACTGGCACAATCGCACCGTCACAGGGAATCATGACGGACCTGTCAAATTCACCCAAATTGTGAGCGCTACCATCCGCTACACCAAGCCCGGCCTTGGATGGCAGCGCTGTCAAAGCGTGCACTGCGGGACAATTTTGACTTGACCCGACGGCAGAACCGGGGCTTTTGTCGCGACCGAAAACGACCCCCTCCAGCCGTGAGTTTCGCGCCTTGAAAATTCTCCGCCGTCGCAAGACCAAGATCGTCGCTACCCTGGGGCCAGCAAGTTCCAATGCCGAGATGCTCGAGCAACTGCTCCATGCCGGCGCCGACGTCTTCCGCCTGAACTTCTCGCACGGCAGCCATGAGGACCATGGCCGCAATATCGAGCTGATCCGTGAACTGGAAGCCAAGAGCAAGCGCCCGATCGGCATCCTTGCCGACGTCCAGGGCCCGAAGCTGCGCGTCGGCCGCTTCATGGGCGGCGCCGTCGTCCTGAATGCCGGCCAGGAATTCCGCCTCGACCTCAACCCGACACCGGGCGATTCGCGTCGCGCCAACCTGCCCCACCCGGAAATCATCGCCGCGGCGCAGATCGGTTCGCACCTGCTGCTCGATGACGGCAAGCTGAAGCTGCGCGTCATCCACGTTCGCGAAGACCACCTCGAAACCATCGTCGTCAACGGCGGCCGTCTGTCCGACCGCAAGGGCGTCAACGTCCCCGACGTCGTCCTGCCGATCCCGGCCCTGACGAAGAAGGACCGCGAGGACATGGAGTTCGCGCTCACCCGTGGCGTCGAATATATCGGTCTCAGCTTCGTCCAGCGTCCCGAGGACGTCCTCGAAGCCCGCGAACTGATCAAGGGTCGCGCCTGGGTGCTGTCCAAGCTCGAAAAGCCGCAGGCGCTGGACAATCTCGAAGAGATCATGCGCCTCAGCGACGCCGTCATGGTCGCCCGCGGTGACCTGGGCGTCGAACTGCCGCCGGAAGAAGTGCCGCTGGCGCAAAAGCGTATCGTCATGACGGCGCGCGAAATGGGCAAGCCGGTCATCGTCGCCACGCAGATGCTGGAATCGATGATCTCCGCCCCGACGCCGACCCGCGCCGAAGCTTCCGACGTCGCCACCGCCGTGTTCGACGGCGCCGATGCCGTCATGCTGTCGGCCGAAACCGCTGCCGGTCAGTATCCGATCGAAGCCGTCACCATCATGGACCGCATCGTCGCCCGCGTCGAACGCGACGACGGCTGGCGCGGTACGACCGATCGTCGTCGTCCCGATCCGGAAAAGTCGACCTCCGGCGCCATTGCTGCCGCAGCCCGCCAGGTCGCCCAGACCATCGACGCCGTCGCCATCGCCGCCCTGACCAATTCGGCCAGCACGGCCCTGCGCGTGGCGCGTGAGCGCCCGAACGCCCTGATCATGGGCCTGACGCCGAATATCGAAACCGCGCGCCGCCTGGCCCTGACCTGGGGCCTGCACCCGGTGCTGACGCCGGTCACACACTCGATGACCGAAACCGTCGCCGTCGCCACCAAACTGGCGCGCAGCGAAGGCATCGCCGAGCCGGGCCAGGACATGGTCATCGTCGCCGGCATGCCGTTCGGCAAGTCGGGCTCGACCAACGCCCTGCGCGTGGCGCGCGTCTCGCGCACCAATGCCGAAGAAGCCGAATTCGTCGACGACGAAAAGTAGGCCTTGCTACAAGCCTGAATATTAGAGCATGATGACCTTCGCTTCGCTCAGGTCCATGCTCTAAGTCTTTGCTTGGTCGCGCAATTTAAGCCAAAAGTGGTACCCACTTTATGGCATCGCGCTCTAAAAGCCCGGGACTTCGGTCCGGGGCTTTTTTAATTGAACGGCTCGGGCGTAAAGGTCGCCGGCAGCAGTTCCGCCAGGGTCAGGGCCTTTTGCGGCCCCGTGGCGTCGCACAGCCAGACACGGGTCTGTGGCGTGGCGAATTCCGCCAGCTTCTGCCGGCAGCCACCGCACGGCGGACACAGGGCCAGTTTCTCGGCGATGACGCAGACCTCGACGATCGCCTTGCCGCCCGCCATGACCATGTGGCTGATGGCGGTAGTCTCGGCGCACCAGCCGTCGGGAAAGGCGACATTCTCGATATTACAGCCACTGTAGATCCGGCCATCGTCGGCCCGGATAGCGGCGCCGACGGGAAAATGCGAATAGGGAGAATGGCTGAATTGCAGCGCCGCGCGCGCCGCCTCGAACAGATCCTGTGCCACGTAAGCGTCCTTGCACCAATGGCAGGACAGTTTTGCACCGCAAAACACTTTTGGCTAGGAGATTGTTCAAAAGCCAGATAGTGATACGATGTACATATTTTGTAACACATGGAGCAGTCAGTTGACGGAGTCGACCTTTACCCTTCGCGTCGAAGACGATTTAAAAACTGCCTTCGCTATGGCTGCACGCGACAACGACCGGACCGGCGCGCAACTTATTCGTGACTTCATGCGTGACTATGTGCGCAACCAACGCCAGTCTGCGGATCACGATACATGGTTTCGGGAACAGGTCGAGATCGGGCGTGCCTCGGCCAACGCCGGCCACCTTATTCCAAATAACGAAATTGAAGCAGAATTCGCCGCGCGACGCGCAGCTAGCTTACGTAAGGCAAACGGATCCGCCGGGTGAAACTTTCCTGGACCGTCGAGTCACGTCGTGATCGCCTCGCCATCTACGAATACATAGATAACGAAAGCCCTGCTTCGGCAATCCGCATCGATGACGCCCTGTCCGCTGCCGCGGCAAACCTCACCGACCAGCCGCAGTCCGGCCGCCCCGGGCGTGTTTCCGGTACCCGGGAATGGGTCGTCCACCCCAATTACATTTTAATCTACGACATCGTGGACGACACTATTCGGGTACTGCGCGTACTTCACGCCGCGCAAAGCTGGCCGAAGTGACTATTCGACGTAGTCGGGGGCCGTAATCCTTTTTCCGAGCAGCATAGCATCGGCGACGATGCGCAGGGGCGAGAAGTCTGCGTCGGAGGTCTTGCTGCGTACTAGGTCGTAGAAGTGGGCATAGAGACCGGAATACTCCGCCTCCTTTTCCTTGATCACGATCTTATCGTCGACCAGCATTTCAGTGCCGCCGAGATTGAGGGTTAGCTTCTCGCCGCTCTGTGCCTCGACATAGATGCTCCAGGTTTGCAGGCCGGTTTGCAGGAAATCGTATTCGGCACGCACCGGTACGCCGTTGCTGACCATGTCCATCTCGACCTGGATCGGGGCGTCGCAGTTGCCCGGAATATGAAGGTCGGCTTTTTTCACGATGACGGCGTCTGGCAGGATACGGGTAACGATCGACAGCGAATTGATGCCGGGATCGAAAACGCCCATGCCGCCGGCTTCGAAGATCCAGCGCTGGCCCGGGTGCCACTGGCGGACATTTTCCTTCCAGTGGACGGTGACGCTCTTCAGCGGGCGGGTAGCGATCCACTGGCGGGCAGCTTCGACGGCCGGGGCAAAACGCGAGTGCCAGCTGGCCAACAGGGTGATCCCCTTGGCGGCCGCGATGGCCTTGAGGGCTTCGGCTTCGCCAAGTGTCGCCGCGGGCGGCTTTTCCAGGAAGACGTGACGGCCGCCGGCAATGACCTGTTTGGCGATGTCGAAACGGATCTGCGGCGGCGTGCAGATAGCAATGCCCTCGATATCCGGATGCGCGCTCAGCATCTCGTCGAGCGTGCTGTAGGCCAGGACCCCGTCGGGGCGGCCGTTGGGCGAACAACCGGCGACCAGCTTCAGGTGCTTGTTGCCGCGGATCGACGGAATATGCTGATCGACGGCAATCTTGCCGAGCCCGATCAGACCGATCTTGAGCGGTTTATCAAACATGCCGAACAGTCCCATGGTGTAGCGCCCTCTTCTATAGTTTTGTCTGGGTATTAGCACGACAAACGGCGCTGACAAATTGTAATATAATAGCTGGCGAATTTTCCGCGTATTACGGGTTAGAGCGGTCCCCCGATCAATCGATCGGGGGACCGCTCTAACTTTTTGCTTTGTCGCACTTCTTATCCGAAAAGTGGCATCCACTTTATCGGGAAGTGCTCTAGCCGTGCACCGAAATATCCATCCACACCATGTCGGTGGCGCCGGTCTTGAGGCAATGCAGGCCGGAATTGGGCTGGTTGAACGGGTCGGGCATATGGTCGACCGGTTCGGCGCAGAAATAGCCGGGATCGCTGGTCGGCGCGAAGATATGCAGCCAGTGGCAGTTCGGCGAGGCGCGCAGGGTATGGGTCAGGCGGTCGCCTTCGAAGATCTCCGCCTTGCCCTTGAAGCCGGTATAGCAGTTGTCGATGGTGATATCGTGGGTGACAGTATCGCCGTGGGTCCAGTCCTTGCGCACGACGCCGGCGTGCCAGTTGCGCGGCAGGGTCTGGTCATCGACCAGCCAGACGCCGTCGACGGCGGCCTTCAGGCGCGTCTGCGGCGTGCGATTGAAATAGGGGTGAAAACCGAGGCCAGCGGGCATATTGGCCTTCGACTCGTTGCGCACGGTCAGGAAGCAGCGCAGGCCGCCGCTGCGCAGTTCGTAGACCAGGGTCGCCTCGTAATCCCAGGGCCAGGCGTCGGCATCGTGGCGATAGACCAGGACGGCGCGCGACGGCGAGGCCTCGACGATCTTCCACGGGTTGTGCCAGCCATGGCCGTGCAGGGTATGGGGGGTGCCCTCGTGATTTGACGGCAGCTTGACCTTATGGCCTTCGAAGACGAAGGCGCCGTCGCGGATGCGGTTGCACCATGGCACCAGAGGAAAGTTGGCGGTTTGCAGCGGATTGTCGGCGCCCTCAGGCGTCGGCCGTAAGACATCCTTGCCGAATTGGGTCAGGCGCGCGATCGAGCCGCCGAGTTCCGGATTGATTTCGAGGACAGTGTCCTGGACGCTGAGACGCAACATGCTTAGGCCTTCCCGGGTGGCATTTTTATTTTTTGGTTCTGGCGCGCAATTACCGCAAAAGTGGGGCCACTTTATGGGACCGCACGCCGTATACTAACGGCCATTAAGAATGACCGTTAGTGCGTTTTTTTCAGCTCAGACGCCGCGTGGCTCCTCGCATAAGCTCGGGCGTGCCGTCGCACGCTCCCAACGGCCGATGAGTCAAAGTTAGTGGCCGTTGGTATTACACCCTTATACTAAAAAGGCGGGACCTTTTGGGAAAGGCCCCGCCTGACGCTTTTACACAAGTAAAGTTACGACTTCTTCCAGAGGCCTTCGATGGCTTCCAGGGTCTTGCCCTTGGTTTCCGGAACGAACTTCCAGACGAACAGGGCCGACAGGATCGAGAAGCCGCCGTAGAGGTAGTAGGCGAAGCCGTGGTGGAACATGGCGTTCAGCTTCGAGTCACCGTCGATGACCAGGAAGGACCATGTCACGATGAAGTTCGAGATCCATTGGGCGGCAACGGCGATGGCCATGGCCGAGCTCTTGATCGAGTTGGGGAACAGTTCGGACAGCATGACCCAGACGACCGGGCCCCACGACAGGGCGAAGCCGGCAACGTAGAGCATGGCGGCGCCGAGCAGTGCGGTGCCTTCCATATGGCCCTGGAACATGAAGCCCATCGAGATCATGGCGACGGCCATGATGACGCCGCCGAGGATCAGCAGCGGCTTGCGGCCCCAGCTGTCGACGGTGAAGGTGGCGATCAGGGTGAAGAGCACATTGGTGGCCATGATGATCACGGTCTGCAGGAAGGCCGCATCGGTGCCGAGGCCGATATTCTTGAACATCAGGTTGGAATAGTAGAGCACGGCATTGATGCCGACGAACTGCTGGAAGACCGACAGCAGGATGCCGACGACGATGACGCCGGCGCCGAACGACAGGAGCTTGCCCGAATGCTGGTTCAGCGAACCATTGATTTCCGAGATGGTTTCTTCGGTGGTTTCGGCATCATTGAGCTTGAGCAGGATGGCGCGCGCCTTGTCTTCCTTGCCCTTGAGCAGGTACCAGCGCGGCGTGTCCGGCATCAGGAAGGCCGCCAGGAAGAACAGGCCGGCCGGGATGGCGCACGACGACAGCATATAGCGCCAGCCGATCGAGTCGACCCAGGTGTCGTTGCCGCCACCGATGCGCTGGATGTAGAGGTTGACCACGGCGACCAGCAGAATGCCGCCGACGATGGCCAGCTGCTGGAAGGTGACCAGCATACCGCGCTGCTTGGCGGGGGCGATTTCGGCGATGTACAGCGGCGAGATCAGCGAGGCCATGCCGATGGCGACGCCACCGATGAAGCGGTAGACCATGAACGGGGTCAGGGCGTGTACGCCCATGCCGCCGATATGGGCCAGGGCGGTTTCCGGATAGGCTGACAGGATCGACGAACCGAAGAACAGGACGGCGGCGATCATCATGCCGCCGCGACGGCCGAAGGCGGTGGACGTCCAGCCGGCCAGGACCGAACCGACGACGCAGCCGAGCAGCGCGATGCCGGTGGCCCAGCCGAACAGGTTGTTGCGCTCCAGCTCAGACAGGGCCGTGCGTGGATCGATGAAATTGTGCTTGATGGACTCGACGGCGCCGTTGATCACGGCGGTGTCGTATCCGAACAAAAGACCGCCCAGTGCCGCGCCAATGGCGAGACCCAGGACAAGCCCCATGTTCACAGTCTTGGCTGTGGAGGACATCCTCTAAAACTCCCTTCCTTGACGGGCATGCTGCCCGTTCCCTAGCGTGTTGTCGCGCGATTTAACCGAATAGTGGGGACCACATTACCGGATCGCGCTTCGCATCGCGGCGGCCTCGGCCTTTTGGCCTGCCTGTTTTCACCCGCTTAACGAAAGCTTAATGTCATAGGCCGTTTCAGGCAAGCGCTACTATCGAAAAGAGCTATAAAACGTAAGGGTTTACGCTGTTTTTTCGCTTGCAAACACGACATTTTTGTTAACGGTAACATCGCTCGCCGGGTGCCGCGACGCAGCATCCTTGCCGTTGCGGCAGCGACGATTGGCATCGCCACAAAAGACAAACTGCCAGCGCTGTCATAAGCGCCGGCAGTTAAGTCTCGGACGAACCTAGTGATTATGCCGCGGCATGTTTTCAGCGATCTTCGTGTACTTCAACGCCGGCTCCATCACACCACCGGTGTGCAGTTGCGAAACCGTGTTGCGATAGATCTCCTGCCACACGGTCTGTGATGGCGGTATCGGCGGCAGGCCTTGTGTCTTGCGTTCGGCGATAATCGCCTCGTCGACCAGCATGTCGCACTGGCCGGTATTGAGGTCGATGCGGATAATGTCCCCCGTACGCAGCCAGGCGAGACCCCCACCGGCAGCGCTTTCGGGCGATGCGTTGAGAATCGACGGGCTGTCGGACGTGCCCGACTGGCGGCCGTCACCAAGGGTCGGCAGCGAGGTGATGCCACGCTTCAGCAGCGCGTCGGGCGGCTGCATGTTGACGACCTCGGCAGAGCCCGGCCAGCCGATGACACCCGAACCGCGGATGACCAGGATGGTGTTCTCGTCGATATCGAGCGACGGATCGTTGAGACGGTTGTGATAGTCGGTCGAGCCATCGAAGACTACAGCCTTGCATTCGAAGATGTTTTCCTGGCCCGGCTTTGACAGATAGCGGGCGCGGAACTCGTCGGAAATGACACTGGTCTTCATGATGGCGAAGTCGAACAGGTTGCCCTTCAGCACCATGAAACCGGCGCGCTCCATGATCGGGTCGGCCACCGTCTTGATCATCTCGCGGTCGCGAGTCTCCTTGCCGGCGACATTCTCGGCAATCGATTTGCCGGTAATGGTCAGGGCGTCACCATCGAGACGGCTGGCGGCCAGCAGTTCGTGCAGGATGGCAGGGACGCCCCCTGCCCTGTGGAAACGCTCGCCGAGATACTTGCCCGACGGCTGCATGTTGAGGATCAGCGGGATGTCGTGCATCGCCATCCAGTCGGCGTCAGTCAGTTCGACGCCGGCGTGGCGCGCCATGGCGACGATGTGCGGCTGGGCATTGGTCGAGCCGCCGGTAGCGGCGACCATGGCCATGGCGTTGAGGAAGGACGCCTTGGTCAGGATCTTCGACGGCTTCAGGTCCTCATAGGCCATTTCGACGATGCGACGGCCAGTCTCGTAGGCGATCTGACCCCGTTCGCGGTAGGGCGCCGGAATGGCGGCGCAGCCCGGCAGGCTAAGGCCCATGGTCTCGGCGACCGCGTTCATGGTCGAGGCCGTGCCCATGGTATTGCAGTGGCCGGCCGACGGCGCCGACGCCGTGGCGGCATCGAAGAACTCTTCTTCGGTGATCTTGCCGGCGGCCAGCGCCCGGCGCGAGCGCCAGATGACCGTGCCGGAGCCGACAAGTTCACCGTCGTGATAGCCGTCCAGCATCGGACCGCCGCTAAGCACGATGGCCGGGATATCGACGGCGGTCGCCGCCATGATGCCGGCCGGGGTCGTCTTGTCGCAACCGGTCGTCAGCACCACGGCATCGATCGGGTAGCCGTGAAGGATCTCGGTCAGGGTCATGAAGCTGAGATTGCGGTCGATCGCTGCGGTCGGCCGGCGGCAATTTTCGAAAATCGGATGGGTCGGGAATTCCATGCAGATGCCGCCGGCGTCGCGGATACCTTCACGGGTACGCTGGGCCAGTTCCAGGTGGATGCGGTTGCACGGGCTGAGGTCGCTGCCCGACTGGGCGAAACCGATGATCGGCCGACCCGAACGCAGTTCCTGCGGCGTGATGCCGTAATTCATGAAGCGTTCGAGATAGAGGGCGGCCATGTCGATATGGCCTGGAGCTTCGAACCATTCCTGCGACCGGAAACGTCCGTTCGGCGTTGCCGGCTTCCGCGCTGGCGTCTTTTCAGAGAATTCAGACATGGGCGATCTCATTCTGGGGCTGGCCGGGAATATCGACGTCGAAGCGGAACAATCCCCCGGCAAGGGGCTGTGCAATCAGGTCGTCGGCGCTCAACCCCTTGGCGGCGGTCGTGGCGTAGACGGTTTTCAGGTCGTGACCGCCAAAGGCGATCTTGGTGACATTGGACACCGGCAGGCTGACCTTGCGGATCAGGCGGCCGTCGGGGGCATAGCAGTTGACGCCCCAGCCGAAGAACAGGGCGTTCCATACATTGCCGGCGCTGTCGACGACCGGTCCATCCATATAGCCTTCGCCATGCTCGCCGGTCTTGCCGCCGACATCCAGTTGCGCGAAAACGCGCTTGTTGGACAAATGGCCATCGGCGCCAAGGTCGAAGGCGTAGATGACCTTCTTCAGCGTATCGTTATGGTACAGGGTCTTGCCATCAGGGCTGACCGCAGGACCATTGGTAATGACATAGTCGTCGTCCATGGCGACCAGGCCGCGGGCGTCGTAGCGATAGAGCTTGCCCGTCGGGCGCTCCTCGTCGTCGTCCATCGAACCGAACCACAGCCGGCCGTGGGCATCGACATAACCGTCATTAAGACGATTGGTCGGCAGGCCCGGTTCGACCGCGGTCAAGAATTCGAAATGGCCGGTCTTCGGATCGAAATCGTAGAGTCCGGTCTTGCAACCGACGATAAAGCCACCGCGCTTTTTCGGCGCCAGGAAGCCGCACGGCGACGGTGCCTCGAAGGTATGGCGGGCGCCGATGGCGACATCATAGCGATGGACGTGCTGCTTCTTGATATCGACGAACCAGACGGAATGGTCGGCGGCGGACCAGACCGGGCCTTCGCCTAGCGTGGCCTTCAGGTCCCAGACGCATATTGGTTGTGCGTTCATTTTTTTGGCTTCCTCCCTTAACTCCCCCTTATTTCAGGGGGAGGTGGATGCGAGCATAGCGAAGCAGACGGTGGGGGTTAAGGAAGGTCAAGAGCCAGGCTCACAGGCGTCTCGGTTACCGCTCGATTTACCGGTAGGGTTACTGGATCGACGCCGACAGATAACCCCACCCGGCCCTTCGGGCCACCCTCCCCTGATATCAGGGGAGGGTGGCCCGAAGGGCCGGGTGGGGTTAACGCCAGCCGGCGTCGATCCAGTAACCGTGGCCGGTGCACAGTTCGGCGTCATCCGAGGCCAGGAACATGGCCAGCGACGCGACGTGCTTCGGCTCGATACGGCCCTTTAGGCACTGCGAGTCGACGATCTGCTTTTCACCTTCCGGCGTGTACCACTTCATCTGGCGCGGCGTCTTCACATTGCCGGGAATGATGGTGGTGACGCGGATATTGTCGGGGCCCAGTTCACGGGCCAGGCCACGGGTAAAGCCTTCGATGGCCGCCTTGGCGGTTTCGTACAGGACAAGGTCCGGCAGGCCGAGGTGCCACGAGATCGAACCGAAGTTGAGGATGGCGCCGCCACCGGCGGCCTTCATGCCCGGCACGACGGCGCGCGTGACCATGGCCATGTGCTTCAGGTTGACGGCGATGTTCTTGTCGAAGAATTCCGAGGTGACATCAGCCAGGCTGTGGCGGTCATCGCGGGCGGCATTGTTGAGCAGGATGGTCACCGGGCCGTCGGCCAGGATGGTTGCCAGGGTCTTTTCCAATGCCGGGGTATCGGTCAGGTCACACTTGTAGAATACGGGCGCCTGCCCCAGAACGCCGGTGTCGATAGAACCGGTGACCTCATCGACCAGGTCGATAAAGTGCACCTTGGCGCCTTGCTGGACGAAAGCCGTGACGAGGCCCGCGCCGATACCGGACCCGCCGCCGGTGATAAGCACCTTGCGGCCCTTCAGGCTCGGATAGATGGCAGATGACATGTACTCACTCTTCCTTCGCGGGTCTTCACCCTTATGATCTTGTTCTGTTTTTCTTACGCGTATCTTAGCTTGCCAAAGCCTTAGCTAGCCAGGGCCTGGGGCGCTTCTGCCTTGTCCTTCAGCAGGCCGCGGCCCGCCAGGTTCAGCATCAGGTCGGCAATGCCGAATGTCCATTCTCGCGCATCCTTTGAGAAGGTGACGCGATTTTCCAGGCAACCGAGCCTGGGCGACGACACCTTCACGACGTCGCCGACCTTGTGGGTAAAACCACGGCCGGGAACATCGCGATCCTGGGTCGGTGCAAACAACGTGCCGAGCATCAGGACGAAGCCATCGGGATAGTGGTGTTCGCTCATCGCCTGTTCGATCAGGTCGAGCGGATCGCGGCTGATCTCGCTCATGGTCGAGCGGCCGACAAGTTCGTAACCCTCCGGACCGTCGATCTTGAGGTCGAGCACGGCGCTGCGGACATCGTCGATGGTGAAGCCGTCGTCGAAGACGCGGATGAACGGACCCAGTGCGCACGACGCATTGTTGTCCTTGGCCTTGCCCAGCAGCAGTGCCGAGCGGCCTTCGAAACAGCGCAGGTTGACGTCGTTGCCGAGCATGGCGCCGACGGCGCGGCCATGCGGATCGACAACCATGACGACTTCGGGCTCAGGGTTGTTCCAGGTCGAATCGGAACGCACGCCGACCTCGTCACCCCAGCCGACCGATGACAGGACGGGCGACTTGGTGAAGACTTCGGCGTCGGGGCCGATGGCGACTTCGAGATATTGCGACCACAGGCCGTCGGTGATCAGGGCGGCCTTCAGCTTGGCCGATTCCTCCGAACCCGGCTTGACCGAACGGATGTCGGAACCGACACGCTCGGCCAGGGCGTCGCGAATGGCCTGGGCCTTGTCCGAATCGCCGCGGGCGCGCTCTTCGATGACGCGCTCGACAGCAGATACCGCGAATGTGACGCCAGCCGCCTTGACGCATTGCAAATCGATCGGCGACAGCAACTGGTCGCCGCTGCGTTCACCACTCCAGGTCTTGCCGAAGGCGTATTTTTCCAGCGAGCCGAGGCTCTTGCCGCCTGCCGGAACGCCCGACTTCGGCCACCCGGCCAGAAGCAGCGACACGGTCGGCGCCACGGCGCTCATGTCGAAGATTTCGCCGCCGGTGACCAGGATCGGCGTCGGGCCGGCAGCGGTCTGCAGGCGGCCGACCAGGGTGGCGTTGCGCCAGTCTTCGGGCAGGAAGGACAGTTCTGACATGCGTTCATCTCCACGCTGCAGTCCCGCGCCGCACGATGCCCGGCGCGTCTGCGACCTCAATATATTGGCGCGCTTGCGCGCCGCCGTTACGCCTCAACCCGTATGGCTTACCCGTCGGGACATCGGTCCTGCGGCGGCCTTATAGTGTTAGCGCTACCAAATCTAGCAGTCGGGCGCTGCTGTCAAGAAAAATGCGAAAGCCGCTCAGGAATTGTCCGCGCTTAACCCTAATGCGTCAAGCTTCGTCGCCCGATGCACTACCGGTAAAGGTCGAAGACTGGCGCTCGATCAGGGCAAAGTCGCGCACCTCGCGCACCGGTTCCACCGGGCGGCCGAGACGATGCGAGCGGATATGGTCGAGCAGCAGACGCACCGAAGCCGCCGCCATGTCGGCAATCGGCTGGCGCACCGTGGTCAGTTCCGGCCAGACCGACGACGCCATGGCGGTGTCGTCGAAGCCGACTATGGTCAGCTGGTCCGGCACATCGAGGCCCAGACGGTGGGCCGTGGCGACGGCGCCGGCGGCCATGTCGTCATTGCTGGCGAAGATGGCGGTCGGGCGATCCTTGTGACCGAGAATGCGTTCGGCGGCATCGAAACCCGAGCGGTAGGTGAAGTAGCCCTGGGCGACGAACTGCGGCTCGACCTTCAGGCCCGACTTGGTCATGGCCGCCTGGAAGCCTTCATAGCGCAGTTGGCTGGCATAGGCGTTCGGGTGGCCCTTGATGAAGCCGATGTTCTTGTGGCCCAGTTCGATCAGCCGGCGCGTCATGGCGAACCCGGCCTTCTGATCGTCGATCGAGACGCAGGAGATATCGGTCGCCGGGCGGGCCGCCGCAACGCCGACAAACGGCAGTTTCATATCGTTGAGCAGCTTGGCGACCCGGGTCGAATCCGACAGGGGTGGCGACAGGACGACACCGTCGCAGCCGCTCATCTTCAGCTTTTCCAGCGCCACCGACGCCCCTTCGGGCCCATCGCAACTTTCGATCAGCAACTGCACGCCGTTTTGCGAGCTTTCGCCGAGAATACCCAACAGAAATTCACTGAGGAAGGCCACCGACGGGTTGGAATACAACAGGCCGATACGCGCCGAATCCTGCGTCGCCAATGAGCGCGCCGCCAGGTTGGGCGAATAGTTCAGCGCCTCGACGCTGGCCATGACCTTGGCGCGGGTTTCCTCACGCACGTTCTTTTCGCCATTGATGACGCGCGAAACCGTCATGGGCGAAACGCCCACGTGGCGGGCCACGTCGTGGATGGTGACAATATTGCCGCCGCGGCGTCCAAGCTTACGCGCCAAGCCCGTTCCTCTTTCTTCAGTAGTCAGTGGCCAGGGTTCGATACCCCGGTCCCTTTATTTCGAACGCTGTTTATAGGCTGCGTCGCCGCACTTGGCAAATCGCCGCAACCACAGGCACATATTTGCCAAAATGGCCTCGCCCCGTCGTTCGACCTTATAGCGATTTCGTATTACAAAAAGGAAAAAATGCTTGAAAATACGAAGATTGTTTGCGGTAACCTTAAGTCAGGTTATGAAATAAATCATATAATCGGACAATCCAGGGAGGGATGCCACATGACCATTTCACGCCGCGGACTGCTCGCATCTGCAGGTGCGACCTTGAGCGCCACAGGGGTCGCCAATGCCAAACCCAGGGCCAAGGCCGCCGCCCAATTCACAGGCAGCTGGGACTCGCTCGAGGCCGGTTATTCGACGCCCGACTGGTTCCGTGACGCGAAGTTCGGCATCTGGGCGCACTGGGGGCCGCAATGCGTGCCGGAATTCGGCGACTGGTACGGCCGCCAAATGTACATCCAGGGCAATCCCTATTACGACCACCACGTGAAAACCTATGGCCATCCGACCGAGGTCGGCTTCATGGAGTTCATCAAGGACTGGAAAGTCGACAAGTGGCAGCCCGACCACCTGATCAGCCTCTACAAGGCGGCCGGCGCCAAATACTTCGTCTCCCTGGCTAACCACCACGACAATTTCGACATGTTCGATTCGACCTACCAGCCGTGGAACGTCACGCGCCTGGGGCCGAAACGCGACATCGTCGGCACCTGGGAAAAGGCAGCACGCGCGCAGGGCCTGAAGTTCGGTGCCTCGAACCACTCCGCCCACGCGTGGCACTGGTGGCAGACGGCCTACAGCTATGACGCCGAAGGCGCGAAAAAGGGCATCCGTTACGATGCCGCCCGCCTGAAAAAAGCCGACGGCAAGGGCAAGTGGTGGGAGGGCTACGATCCGCAGGAGCTCTATACCGGCCCGGCCGACGGCTACGTGGCGCCCGATGGCATCAATACCATCAAGGACATGCAGGCCTTCAACGACAGCCATTCCGGCCAGTGGCTGGAAACCGTGCCGCCCAATGGCGCCTACTACGCCAAGAAATGGCTGGCGCGCGCCAACGACCTGGTCGACAAGTATCGCCCCGACCTCCTCTATTACGACGACACCGCCCTGCCGCTCGAGCAGTACGGCCTCGACGCCACGGCCCATTATTATAACAAGAGCATCGACTGGCACGGCAAGCTCGACGTCGTCGCCACCGGTAAGCTGCTCAGCGACGCCCAGCGCCGCGGCATCACCGAAGATATCGAACGCGGCTTCTCGGACCACCTGCGGCCGATCCCATGGCAGACCTGCACCTGTATCGGCAACTGGCACTACGATCGCCCCCTTTATGAACGCGATGGCTACAAGTCGACCAAGAGCGTGGTGCAGCGCCTGATCGACGTCGTGTCGAAGAACGGCAACCTGCTGCTGTCGATTCCGGTGCGTGGCAATGGCGAGATCGACGACAAGGAAGAAAAGATCCTGGCCGAGCTGACCGCCTGGATGAAGGTCAATGACGAGGCCATCTTCGCCACTCGCCCGTGGGACATCTTCGGGGAAGGTCCGTTCAAGGTCGTCGAAGGCCATCTCAACGAAGGCGACGCCAGTTCGTTCACCTTCGAGGATATCCGCTTCACCACCAAGGCCGGTGCGCTTTATGCCCTGGGCATGGAGTGGCCGACCAGCGGCTTCATGACCATCCGCTCGATGCAGGACGGCTCCGCCCTGCGCCGCGGCGCGGTCGAGAGGGTCGAACTGCTTGGGCACGGCGAGCCCCTGCGCTTCGCCCTCGACATGGACGGCCTGACGGTCAAGCTGCCCGACGCCCGCCCGGCCTTCACGCCGGTGCTGAAGATCATGGGCTCGGGCCTGACGGCGTGATGCGGACGACGATCTGTTTAGCCGCAGCGGCCGTCATCCTGGCCGGCTGCGGCAAGACGCCGGAACCCCAAAAGCCGGTACCAAAAAAGCCAGGGCAACCGGCCGCTGCCGTGGTCGATGGTGGCTGCGTGGTCGCCGGCGCCCCGTGCGCATTCACCGTCAGCCTGAGCTTTACACCGGCCGCCGCCGCAAAACTGGCCGGCCTGCATGAGCAGGTCGAGGTCGCCGCCGACTATTTCGGCCTGCCCGTCGCCACGGCGAAAAATCAGGCCGACGAGATGGGCCAGATCAATCTCGGCCGCGAAACCGTCGACGTTCGGCCGGTTGCCGGCGCGGTGGCGATGAGCGGAAAGCCGATCGATGCTGGCAAACTGCCGCTGGTCGAAAACGGCATGCCGAGCCTGCTGATCAACGTCTATTCAGCGCGCAAGGCCAATCCGGACAACCTGCTCAACTGCGGTATCTTCGAGGACACGCTGAGCGTCGCCCGGAAAAAGCCCATCGCCATTCACTGCGCCCTGATCACGGAAGGGTAAAGGGTGAGGGCTGGCAGAGCTGCCGTTTCGGGAGTAATGTGCGGTAAAACACATCAGGGGGTTAGCCGTGCGTCATTTACAGACTTCGTTACTTATAACCGTATCGGTCTGCGGTCTTGCCCTTGCCGCCTGCTCGCCCAAGCCGGCCGAGACTTCGGCCGACAATAGCCAGGCGTCCAAGCCCGAGGGATACGGCTACGATGTCGCCCTCACCTTTACGCCGGCTGCCGCCGCCAAGGTGGCGCAACGCGGCGACAAGGTCACCATCGCCGCCCTCTATTATGGCAATGCCACCCCGGCCTCGGTCGCTCTGGCGGACGCCAAGGACGGCACCATCCACCTGACGACCGACCTGGTCGAGACCGATGCCAGCGACCATCCGGTCCATATGACCGGCGCCGGCGCCAATGTGCCGAACCTGCAATATATCACGCAGAAAAAGCCGCTGGTGCAGCTGAACATCTATGCCAGCAAGGCCGGCAAGAAGGATCCCGTCATCGCCTGCAGCGTCTTCCAGGACTATGTCGCCAGCGCACAGCTTGCCCCCGTCGCCATTCACTGCGACGTCGCCTGATAGAGCTTCAAGACCTGCGGGTCAGAACCGCAGCGGCCAGGTGCGGACGATGATCTTCTGCGTCGTTGCGGCCGCGACGACGTCGGGGCGCTTCTTCAGGTTCGCCAGCGCGTTGAGATAGTCGTGGTCGCGCGGCGTGCGGGCGATCTGCGGCTTGGAATCCTGCAGCATCATGATGACCTCGTCGCGACTGTCACCGTCATTGACGTGCGCCACCAGGGCCGCCGCAGCCCCTTCTGTGTCGCCGGCGCACAGATAGGGCTTTATGGCCGGCATGCCCTTCGCATCGGCGCTGGCCGCCAGGGACAGGCTATAGCGCGTCGTATCCTTGAGATAAGCATAGGCACAGGCCTCGGTCGCTGCCAGCTGGCGTTTCTGCCCCGTCGACATCGACACGAAGTCGATATGGGATTCCAGCGCCAGTGCGTCCTGTTCCCGGCCTGCGGCAATCAGGTAGTCCATATAGTCCAGGGTAAAATCGATCGTGCCCGGCCCCTTCATATGGTCGGCGCCGTCCTTGTAGACATCGATCGCGTCGCCGGGCCGGTTGAGATCGAGCAGCAACCGGGCCTTCAGCGCCATAAGGGCAGGATAGGCATTGGGCTGGTCGAACTTCTGCAGGCCATTGATACGGATCAGGTTGAATATTCCGTTGAGCTGCACCAGGGCGATATCGTTGTCGTCGGTGCTGCGCTCCAGCCCGATAAGATATTCAAGACCCAGCAGGTCGGTCGGACGCTGGGTGATATGCGTCTTGACGTCTTCGATCTGCTGCTTGGCCACCGGAACAAGATAGGCCGGCGGCACGGCGGCATCACTGAGCGTGCCGTCGCCCTGGCTGAGGGCATAGATATAGGCGTCGCTGGCAATGTCGTTGCGATAAAGGGCGGCAAGTTCGGTGTCGTTAGACTTGACGGCGGCGCGAAGACCATAAAGACGCAACACGTCCAGGATCATCCGGCCCGAGGCGTCGTGGATTTGCCAACGCACCTTTTCCAGATGGGTCAGCAGGCTGTTGCGCGAAGCGTCGTCCGGCAGGGTCAGGAGCGTAGCCATGACGGAAATATCGGTCAGGTTCGGCGCCGTATCGGGAAAGCGCGTCATCGCTTCGTCGAGCGCGGCGGCCGCCGCCGGAACCTGCTGCGACGACAGCAGCAGGAAGGTGTGCAGGTCGTAGCTGAGGATGGTAGCGCCGGCGTGATGGATATTGTCGCCCGACATCGTCACGGCCGCGGCCACGCCGCTTTGCTTCAGGGTGCACAGGATGCGCTGGAAGCGGAACTGTTCCGCCGTGACGGGATCGGCTGCCTGCAGTTCGGCGCTGTCCCACAGCTGCGACAGGAACGGCAGGGCCTCGTCGCACTTGCCGGCCTGCATGGCGGCTGTCGCCTGCATGATGGCGACGGCGACGTTAGCTGTTCCTGAAGACGGCACAGCAGGGGCGGTTTGCGCAACAGCGGCGCCGCCAAAGCCCAGAGCCAGCGCAACCGCACCGACCGCCGCTATACGCCGCACCATTCCAGCCATGATATCCCCCGAAAACTGCCTGTTAACAAGGGTTAACCGAAAGCCAGGGTGCGAGCAAGCGGGCGCCGTCATAAAGGCGCGACTGCGGTAAATTTGTTTATGATGTCACGAGCTTCAGGCCGACCAGGGTCAGCACCGCGGCCAGCATGGCGCGCAGCACTTTTTCCGGCACACGCGGCGCCAGCAGGCTGCCGGCGAGAATGCCCGGAATAGAGCCGATCAGCAGGGCCAGCAGCATGACGGTATCGACCTTGCCCATGGCGAAATAGCCCATGCCGGCAAGAAAGGTCAGGGGAACGGCATGGGCGATATCGGAACCGACTATGCGAACCGTCGGCAACTGCGGATACAGCAGGATCAGGGCCGTGACGCCCAGGGCGCCGGCGCCCACCGACGACAGGGACACAAGAAAACCCAGGACCAGCCCGGTCAGTATGGTGAGGGCTGCCCGGCGGCCACTATGCAGGGGCCTGTGGTCCTGAACCGCCTGGGCCTGGCGCTGTTCCGCCATGCGCCGGATCCTGTCGCGCAGGAGCAGCAACAGGGCAGTGACGAACAGGCTGTAGCCGAGGACGGTGGTGATAAGGTGCGAAGCGGCGTCGGACTTGCCGAAGACCTGAATGGCCCACAGGGTCAGAAGGGTGGCCGGGATCGAACCCGCCACCAGCAGGCCGACCATTTTCCAGTCAATGGTGCGCTTGCCGCCATGAACGGCGGTGCCGACGCTCTTGGTGATAGCCGCATATAACAGGTCGGTGCCCACCGCCGTCGCCGGGTGAATACGAAACACAAGAACCAGCAGCGGCGTCATCAAAGAGCCACCACCGACGCCGGTTAACCCGACAAGCAGGCCGACGAGAAGACCGGACAGCGAATAGAGGGGATTGATATGCAGGCTGCCGATAAAGGTGGCGATGTCAGAATGCGGCATGCCTGGAGATTGTCCTGTTATGTCCCGTGTGGGTTAGTCCCCTGATAGGACAGGTATCCGATCGGACAAAACGAATAAAATTGGCTCAGGGCTTTAGGGCGGCTATCCGCCATGGTCGACTTTACAGGAAGCCCTCGGCGGTAAAGCGCTCCATTCCGGCGTCGACCACGGTCTTCAGTTCGGCCAACAGGTCCGGCTCGACTCCGGTGAAGTTGAAGCACGACTTGCCCTGCATGCGTTTGCGCAGTGCCGAGGACGTGCCGTCGAGCAGGTCGGGATGGACATAGACCGGGATCAGGTGGACCGAGACATAGCTTTTCTTGATCTCGACCCCGCCGAAGCCCAGGCGATACCCATCGGTCGCACGCACATTACGCGCCGCCAGATAATACCGGTCCGGCGCATCGTGCACGACTTCGCAGGCGGCGGCGTGCGGTGTGAAAAGTGGTCGTACAGCGTCGAAAACAGCTGGAAAATTACGTCGCATGGTGATTCCCCCGACAAGCTGTTCAGCTTCATAGCGCAATTCGAATTTTATGACATTTTTATATTGCGGGTATGGCGCTTCGGCAGTGTCCTCTTACCAGAAGGCCCAATGCCGCCACGCAGGCCGGCCAGAGAAAGTAAGGCCCCCATAAGGGCTGGCGTAAGAGGGGATCTATCCAATGTCCATTACCATGCGGAACGGGCCTGCCATCGGCGGGCCGCGGTGGGGTGCGCCTTTTCGCACCCTGGCGAACCCCGAGCATCGGGCCTGGCGCCTGGTTACCCTGACCAGGAGTCTGCCGGAATACTGCCTCTACCTCGCCCGCCTGAAGACCAGCCAGTACGGCCGCATCATCCCAAAGGGCGACCCGTTTTTCGACCGCAAGTTCG
Organism: Asticcacaulis sp.; assembly: GCA_965246725.1. Classification (GTDB taxonomy): domain Bacteria; phylum Pseudomonadota; class Alphaproteobacteria; order Caulobacterales; family Caulobacteraceae; genus Asticcacaulis. The sequence continues at coordinate 389,346 of CBDFFG010000007.1, read as the reverse complement.
TTACCCCCTACCTGGCGACCTTTTTCACCGCCGCCCAGCGCCTGAAGATCCAGAGCCATCTGTGCGACGTTCTCGATCGCGCCTTCTGCCCGGTCAGCTTCATGCCGCATTTGCGCGATGGTATCGTTGTCTGGCGGGATATGCAAAATGGCGATGAGCAGACGGTTACTCTGCGCCTGCCGGTACGCACCATGCTGGAAGGCGACCTGACGCTGGACTATCGTCTGAACGGCGAAATGCTCTACCGTTTCAGCCTGGCCTTCGTGCCGGGATACCTGCTCGGCCTCGCCGACCAACAGGTAGCCTTCATCGGCGGCTCGCAAGGCGTCCACGGCACGGCCGAAACCGCACGCCGGGCGGCGAAGCTCAATGGCGAGATCAATGCGCCGGCCATGCTGATGATCGCCTTGCGCGCCATCTGCCGTACCCTGGACATCGGCACCATCTGTGGCGTCACCGCTGCCTGCCAGCCTGTCATCCATGACGCCGGCGATCATCACGTCAGCGTCTATGACGGTTTATGGGACAAACACCACGGAATCGGCCGCGACGGATATTACATGATGCCGGTAGAGCCGGAGGAAAGCGACGAGGTCGAAGGCGCCAACAAGTCGCGCACCCGCCGCAAACGCAGGCGCAAGCAGGCCCTGACCGACCGGATCGCGCAGGATTTCCGGCCGTATGTGAGAAATGCTCTATCCGCGCCATACCTGCTCGCAGCCGAGTAGCGGATTGATCCTATAACCGCTTGTGTTACAATGTGTTCATTAGCAATACGATGAGCGCATCATGGCCGATACTTTTTCCATCCGGTTACCCGATGATCTGCGTGCGCAAGTCGATCGCCTTGCTGCAGCAACCGATCGTTCTCGTACTTACATAATCAAAGAAGCGGTAGAGGCCTACGTCGCGGATCAGCAAGCCTACCTCGACGCAATCGACGAAGCCTTGATCGAGGCCGATAAAGGTGTCTTCGTATCAGGCAAGAAGGCGCGTCAATGGCTGCGTGATCTTGCTCAAGACCCAGCAACCCCTCTGCCGCAGCCAGACATTTTTAAAAAATGACACTGGCAGTCCTGCCTCAAGCGTTCGCAGATATCGCCGAAGCATCATCTTATTTGAACACCGACAACAGCGAGACGGCTCGACGGTTTCTGGCCGTTATCGATAAGGCATTTGTACTTATCGAACGCAATCCGAACGTAGGCCGCCCGATCCGCGATCGTCCAATCCGGGAATGGTCGGTGCCGAATTGGCCCTATGTCATCCCCTATCGCGCCCTGCCCAACGGAGATGTTCAGGTGTTGAGGGTTTGGCACACCCGGCGTAACAGGCCTCAAGAATGGATGGGTACATAAAAAACCCCGCCGGATACCGGCGGAGTTTTTCGTATCTGTAGGTCCGGCTTCGCTTACGAATCCAGGAACGACCGCAGCTTGCGCGACCGGCTCGGGTGCTTGAGCTTGCGCAGCGCCTTGGCTTCGATCTGACGGATGCGTTCGCGGGTAACCGAGAACTGCTGCCCGACCTCTTCGAGGGTGTGGTCGGTGTTCATGCCGATGCCGAAGCGCATGCGCAGGACACGCTCTTCCCGCGGCGTCAGGGAGGCCAGCACGCGGGTCGTGGTTTCGCGCAGGTTCGACTGGATGGCGGCGTCGATCGGCAGGACGGCATTCTTGTCCTCGATGAAGTCGCCGAGATGGCTGTCCTCTTCGTCGCCGATCGGGGTTTCGAGCGAGATCGGTTCCTTGGCGATCTTCAGGACCTTGCGCACCTTTTCCAGCGGCATGGCCAGCTTTTCTGCCAGTTCTTCCGGCGTCGGCTCGCGGCCGATTTCGTGCAGCATCTGGCGCGATGTCCGGACGATCTTGTTGATCGTCTCGATCATGTGCACCGGGATACGGATGGTCCGCGCCTGGTCGGCGATCGAGCGGGTGATCGCCTGACGGATCCACCACGTGGCATAGGTCGAGAACTTGTAGCCGCGGCGATACTCGAACTTGTCGACTGCCTTCATCAGGCCGATATTGCCTTCCTGGATGAGGTCGAGGAACTGCAGCCCGCGGTTGGTATACTTCTTGGCGATCGAGATGACGAGGCGCAGGTTGGCTTCGACCATTTCGGTCTTGGCCTGGCGCGCTTCGCGTTCGCCCTTCTGCACCGTCTGGACGATGCGGCGGAAATCGTCGACCGCGACGCCCATGTCGGTGGCAAGCTGGGTAACGTCGCCGCGGATGCGGGCAATGGCGCCGGCATCGTTGTCGACGAACTTCTGCCAGCGCAGGCCCATGTCGCGCACCTTGTCGCCCCATTGCGGGTCGAGTTCGCGCGAATAGTAGGCATTGAGGAATTCGGTACGCGAAATCCCGTAGCTATCGGCCAGGCGCAGCAGGCGACCTTCCAGCGACATCAGGCGCTTGTTGATGGCGTAGAGCTGCTCGACCAGGGCTTCGATCCGCTGGTTGTTGAGCTTCAGCGTCTTCAGGTGACGCGTAATGGTCGAGGTGACCTCATCGTAGGCAGCCTTGTCGGCCGGATCGACGGGGGAGCCTTCGAGCTTGGCAGCCAGCATCTTGTCCTGGGTACGGCGATAGGTCTCGAACTCGCCGGCAATGGCGTCGAGGGTCGCCATCACGCCGTCGCGCAGTTCCGATTCCATGGCGGAAACCGAAGGACCGGCACCGTCGTCGAAATCATCTTCGTCTTCTTCCTCGACGACTTCCGGCTTCTTTTCTTCCTCGTCCATCGGGACATAGTCGTCGTCATCGTCGTCATCGCCGGTCTTGGCCTTCTTCGGCTCGGGCTTGGGGGCCTCGACCTTGACCTCGACGACGGGTGTCGGCTTCGGCTCAGGCTTGGGTTCGACCTTGACGACAACCGGCGCAGGGGCGCGCAGGGCGATGACACCGTCGTCGGCGACGCCGTCTTCGTCTTCACTCTCTTCGCCCATGGCGCCCGGAGGCGGGCCTTCCGAGGGGCCGCCGCCGTAGGTGCCTTCGAGGTCGATGATTTCGCGCAGCAGGATGCGGCCCGAACCCAGTTCCTCGCGCCATACCATGATGGCTTCGAAGGTCAGGGCGGATTCGCAAAGGCCGCGGATCATGGTGTCACGCCCGGCTTCGATTCGCTTGGCGATGGCGATTTCGCCTTCGCGCGACAGAAGCTCTACCGAACCCATTTCGCGCAGGTACATGCGCACGGGGTCGTCGGTGCGGTCATAGTTCGACGTCTTTGCCGTCTCGGCCAGGGCGCCGGCTTCCTCACGCACCGCAACTTCGGTGCCCTCGGCTGCTTCTTCCTCGGACTCGATGACATTGACGCCCATCTCGGTCAGCATGGCCAGCGTGTCTTCGATCTGCTCGGAGGTAAACTCCTCCGACGGCAGGACCTTGTTCAGCTCGTCCATGGTGACATAGCCGCGCGCCTTGGCAGCCTTGATGAACTTCTTGACCGCGGAATCGGTCAGGTCCAGCAAGGGGCCGTCGGACGGGGTATCGGCTTCTGGTTTCTCGGTCGCCGTGCTCATTGGGCCCCCATCAGCATGTCTACGTGCATTTAGCTCTCCGCTAGTCCGGTTTTCCTGCCATCGACTGGAAACCGGTGGGCGCAATCGCCCGGCTGTTTATCACAGGATTTTCGTCAACGAAGCCTTAAAGCGCGTCAACGGTTGGCTCCAACCGGTTGATTTGCCTCTCGGTTCGGGCCTGGAGCATGTGCCGGAAGGTGGTAGCTACCTTACCGGGACGTCCTCAGGCCTTCTTCGCGTCTTCCTGCCATAGTTGTCCGCTTCGCAAGGACCGCCGCAAAGAATCACGTTCGAGCTTCAGACGTGAAAAAAATTCTGTACCGACCTGGTCTTTTGCAGAATTCAAAGCACGATCCAACGCCGTCAAACGCGACACCGCGTTGAACGTCTGTATCCAGCGGGCATGGGCATCTGCGAGAGTCGTGTCCGGTGCGAGGAATGGCGCGCCTGATTTTAAGGCCGCCTTTTGGATCTCGCTCAACAATGCGCCAAGTCCTTGTTTGTGCAGATGGCGAGTAAGAGTCTCCCTGTCAAGCCCCTCATGCTGAAAACTTAGCGAAACCAGGGTCCGCGCCACGGCATCGAGCGCCGGATCACCGAGACCATAGGTATCGACGCCCTCGACCTGGTCGTGCATCCAGTCGGGATTGTCGATCAGCCCCTGCGCCAGGGCGGCGCACGGCGGGTCGATGGCGACCGAAAGATTCTGGGCGGCGACGCGGCTTTCGGCCATGGCCGGGACCTGGAAGGGCTCCAGCTTGCCGCGCCAGGGCGTGCGTCCTCCCCGGGCCTGCCCGCCACCGGAAAAGCCCCCCGAATTGAACTGACCGTCACCTTGAGAATGGCGCTGCGGCGCAAACATGGCGTCGTAGCGCCCCAGCAGGTCCTGGCGGTAGGATTCAGCCAGGTCCTTGTCCTCGATCTGTTTGGCCAGTTCGCGCAGGCGCTTCTTGAAACTGGCCTTGCGCTCCGGCGTATCGAGCGGCTCGACCTCTGCCTCGCGCTGGAACAGCACCTCGACGAAGGGCCGCGTGTGGGTCAGGGCCTCACGCAGGGCCAGCGCCCCCTTTTCGCGCAGGACCTCGTCCGGATCCTTGCCGCCTTCGATCAGGCAGACCTTGAACGACTTGCGCGGCGCCAGCTTGGGCAGGGCGCGGTCCAGCGCGCGATAGGCGGCGCGCAGGCCCGCCTTGTCGCCGTCGAAACACAGGGTCGGCTCCGGATGGCGACGCCACAGCAACTCGATCTGGTCTTCGGTCAGGGCCGTCCCCAGTGGCGCCACGGCGGCGATCTTGGCGCGCTGGCAGGCAATGGCGTCCATATAGCCTTCGACGACGACCAGATCGGCATGGGTTTCCTCGGCGCCCAGCAGCTTGATGGCGCGCGGCAGGCCGAACAGCATATGGCCCTTGTGGAACAGCGGCGTTTCCGGTCCGTTGAGGTATTTGGCCTTTTCATCCGGATCGAGGGCGCGGCCACCGAAACTGACGATCTTGTTGCGCTGGTCGTGGATCGGGAACATCAGCCGGTTGCGGAAGCGGTCGTAGGGCGCCTTGCCCTCGACCTCGATCAGCAAGCCGCATTCGACTAGTTCCGATACCTTGGCGCCACGCTGCACCATGGCATCCTTCAGCGCCGTATGGTCGCGTGGCGAATAGCCCAGGCCATAGGTGCGGATATCCTCGTCGGACAAGCCGCGCCGCACAAGGTATTCGCGCGCGGCCTGCGCCCCCGGCGTCTTGTCGTTCAGGCGGGCAATGAACCACTTTTCCGCCAGTTCCATCCAGTCGCCCAGACCCTGGCGCTTCTGTTCGGCGGCGATGGCCTGCGGCGTCACAGCCGGCAGGGTCATGCCGGCCATGCCTGCCAGCTTCTCGATCGCCTCGTTGAAGCTGAGGCGCTCCGTCTCCTGCAGGAAGGAGATGATGTCGCCATTCTTGCCTGAGGAAAAGTCGAAGAACTGGCCCTTCAGGTCGTTGACGTAGAAGGACGGTGTCTTTTCCTTGGTGAAGGGCGACAGGCCGACCCATTCCTTGCCGTTACGGCGCAGCTTTACGCTCTTGCCTATGACCTCGGAAGGCCGCAGGCGAGTCTTCAGCTCCTCAAGGAAACGATCGTCGAAACGCACAGCCTTAATATAGGCGCAAATATCGCCTTTGACACGGCGCTTATTAACCCTCGGCCGCTCTTATTAACACTTATGACGTTTGTCACGCGGTCGTCAGACGGCCGCGCCGTTGAGGCGCGGAACCGTATGGACATTTCGCGAGGCATAGACCGAGTTCGACGACATCTCATGCACAGCGCCGAGACCCAGCGCCTCGAGCAGGGAATTGATCTTGGTCAGGCGCTGACTGAGTTCGTCCTCGCGCAGGCGCAATTCGGGCAGCCTGGCCTCCAGGGCGGCGATTTCCGACGCAACCCGTGTACGCTCGTTCTCGATATTCTGAATGTCTGCCGAAGTCAGCAGAATAGCCGGCGAATCCATCGTCACACATGCCTCCTGGTCTTGAGCCGGTCCTGTGCCGGATCTCACATCGTCCCCGTATTAATTGATTACTTAGATATGTGACAAAGACGCGAAACTTTTGCGACACTGGTAAATCCCACCTCGGGTGTGGCGCTGCGGACATTGCAGCCCCCCATCGGAAAGGCTTCCCAGACGGCGCAATAATTGTTATTTCAATTTTCATAATTCGCCCGCCACACCTATGGCCGGGTATATTTTACAGGAGGCCTCCATGCGCGCCCCAATGCCTTCATTGTCCCGTTTCGCCCTTTGGGCGGCCCTCTCGGCCATAGCGTCCATCGGCAGTGCCCAGGCGGCGACACCGACCTTTACCGCGCACGACGGTCATATCTATGCCCCCGACGGAAAGCCCTTCGTCGCCCGCGGCGTCAACCTGCAATATGGCGATCACCCGGCCGTCGCCCTGCCCGCCATCGCTGCGATTGCCGGCGCGCACGCCAATCTGATCCGCCTGGAATTGCGGCGCAACACCACCGCCGAGCAACTCCGACAGGCGCTGGACGAGGCCGCCCGCCTGAAGATCCCGCTGATGCTGATGTACTGGGAAAGCGATATTACCTGCGGGCATGACAGCGCGCTCCTGAAGCGCGACGTCAACGACCTGTGGCTGGGGCGCTGGGCTCCGGTGCTGAAGGATCCGCGTTACCAGCCTTACCTGATGCTCAATATCGCCAATGAGTGGGGCAAGGCCGACAACGATTTCAGCGATTTTCTCACCACCTATCATGACCTGATCCAGGCAATGCGTGCCGGCGGCCTGCATGCGCCGATCGTCATTGACGCCGGCAATTGCGGCCAGGCGACCGAAAGCTTCCTCGACGGCCGCGGTCAACGATTGATCGATGCCGATCCCGACCACAATCTGATCGTCTCGGTCCACGCCTATAACAAGCCGTGGAATGCACCCGAGCGTATCGACGCGAACATCGCCGAACTGCAATCCAGCGGCCTGCCCTTCCTGATCGGCGAATTCGGCGACCGAGACCTGCTGGAAGACGGCGGCAACAGGGTCGACCATATCCACCTGATGCAGACGGCGCAGACCGATGGCGTCGGCTGGCTGGCCTGGAGCTGGAAGGGCAATGGCAAGGACACCCATGTCCTCGACATGTCGAACGCTTACGGCGCGGCCGACCTCACCCGCCGCGGCGAGGAAATCGTCAACGGCCCCGACGGCCTCAAGGCAACGGCCAAGCCGGCGTTTTAACTGCGCGAAGCGCCCTCAACCCATCCATCGCGAGCACCGCTACTGCCGTCACGCTCGGGATAATCTGCGAAAATCTGCGTTAATCTGCGGATTTAATACGACGCTTTCTCACGCGCTGAATCACCGTTTGATTGATCCGCAGATTAACGCCGATTTTCGCAGATTATTTTGTGCGCGGTGGATCGGCCTGGCGCTGAAATCCCAGGAGGGCGCTTCGCGCTGTTCAGACCGTCATATCCTTCGGCTTGAACCAGACCAGCCAGATCGACACCCCCGCCAGGCCGAGCGCCATGGCGAACCAGGTGAAGGCATACATCAAGTGGCTGTTGGGGAAGCTGATCACGGTCAGGCCGCCCTTGGGCGAGCCACCGGGATTGGGCGTGGCGTCGGCATCGACGAAATAGCCGGCAACCGGACCGACATGTCTTGCCTGCGCCATCGCCGCGATATCGCGATGATACCAGGTATCGTGCGCCGGGTCGTTGGCCTGGCTGAACAGCCAGCCTTTTGTCTCGGGGATACGCAACAGGCCGGTTACCGTAACTTCGTCCTGAGGGTTGCCGGCGGCGCGCGTCGCAGGATCACGTTTGTCCATGGCGACGAAGCCGCGATTGACATAGACGATCGTGCCGTCATCGCGCTGCAGCGGCGTCATCACCCAGTAGCCCGGGCCATAGTCGCTGACCGTGTAGACCTGGGATTCGTCCATATTGAGGAAACGGCCGCGCAGGGTCACGTGCCGATACTCATCGGCCTTCTGCGATACCACCGCTGACGCTGCCGGCGCCGCAACTGCCGGGGCATGGACACGGGCATTGACCCGGGCAATCAGGTCGGTCTTCCACACCAGCCTCTGGACCTGCCACATGCCGAGGCCGGTAAACAGGGCAATGGCCGCGATCACCAGTCCGCCGAAGATAAAACGCCGCATGGCAATACTCCTTCCGGGCCCATATGGCGCAGGCCGCGACCAGATGCAAATTCACCATTGCCGCGGCCTGCAATTGAATCTTTATAAGACGAACCCTACCCAAACCGTTTACATAACGGAGACCGACATGGCCGCGGATACACGAAAGGTCGTATATGCCGCCCTGGTCGGCAACGTCCTGGTGGCGGTGACCAAGATCATCGCCGCCGTCCTGACCGGTTCGTCGGCCATGGTGTCGGAGGCTGTCCACAGCGTCGTCGACACCGGCAACGAAGTCCTGCTGCTTTACGGCGGACGCCAGTCGAAACGCAGTCCCGACCAGGACCATCCGTTCGGCTACGGCCGCGAGCTCTATTTCTGGAGCTTTATCGTCGCCCTGTTGATCTTTGCCGTCGGCGCCGGCGTGTCCGCTTATGAAGGCGTGCAGCACCTGCTGCATCCGGAACCGATCGACCGGCCTGTCATCAACTTCGTCGTCCTCGGCCTGTCGCTGGTCTTCGAGGGTGCGTCCTGGTGGATCGCCCTGCGCTCGGTCAAGGCCTCGAAGGGCCAGCGTACCTATTGGCAGGCCATCACCTGCAGCAAGGATCCGCCGCAATTCATGGTCCTGGTAGAGGATTCCGCCGCCATCATTGGCATACTGATCGCCGTCCTCGGCACGGCGGCATCCGTAGTCCTGCACGATCCCCGCTACGATGGTGTGGCTTCGCTGCTGATCGCCGCTGTGCTGGCGGTGGTCGCTATCGTTCTGGCGCGCGAGAGCAAGAACCTGCTGATCGGCGAGCGCGCCGACCCGGCTATCCAGCAGGCGGTCGTCGACACGGTCAAGCACATGCCTGGCATTGTCGGCATCAACGGCATCATGACGTCGCAGATGTCGCCGACCGAGGTCATCGCTGCCCTGAGCGTCGAGTTCGACGACCGCCTGACCATTGTCGAGGTCGAAACCATCGTCGCCGACCTGGAGCAGGCCGTCTGCGCCAGCCGGCCAGAAGTGATGGCCCTGTTCATCAAGCCGCAAACGCCCAAGGGTTACGCTGCGGCCAAGACAAAACACGCATTGAAGCGCGCAGCACTGGAGCACTCTTGACTCTCGCCTGACTCTGGCCCGACTCCGGCAGCGTTACAAAGACGCAGAAGTCGTGAAGAGCGCGGGGCAATTAACACTTGATCCCGGGGGACACAGTCCCTATGTGTCCGGCCGTTTGTCTTCAGCCCCTGTTAGCGAGTCTTATACGCCCATGACCGATCTTTCCCCGACCGACCTTCTGCCCGGCTGCACCGGTGTGCTGGTTCTGGCCGACGGCACGGTCTTCCAGGGCCTGGGCTGCGGCGCCACCGGCGACGCGCTAGGCGAAGTCTGCTTCAACACGGCCATGACCGGCTACCAGGAAATCCTGACCGATCCGTCCTACATGGAACAGATCGTCGCCTTCACCTTCCCGCACGTCGGCAATGTCGGCGTCAATGCCGACGATGTCGAGCAATTGGGCAATGACCCCAAGCGTGCCGCCAAGGGCGCCATCTTCCGCGACCTGCCGACCCCGCCCGCCAACTGGCGCAGCACGATGAGCTTCAACGACTGGCTGATCAGCCGTGGCGTTGTCGGCCTGGCCGGCATCGACACCCGCGCACTGACCAAGCGTATCCGCGAAAAGGGCATGCCGCACGGCGTCATCGCCCATTCGCCGACGGGTGATTTCGACCTGCCGGCCCTGATCGAAAAGGCGAAGGCCTGGGGCGGTCTCGGCGGTCTCGACCTGGCCATCGACGCCACGGTCTCCCAATCGGCGGCCTACACCACCAATCTGTGGCAATGGCCGCAAGGCTTCAGCGATGGCAAAAAGCATGACTTCAAGGTCGTGGTGATCGACTACGGCGTCAAGCAGAACATCCTGCGCGCCCTGGTCGATATCGGCGCCGACGTCCAGATCGTCCCGGCCAAGACCTCGGCCGAAGATATCCTGGCGCGCAAGCCGGACGGCGTCCTGCTGTCGAACGGCCCGGGCGACCCCGCCGCCACCGGCACCTATGCCGTTCCCGTCATCCAGAAGCTGATCGAGGCTGGCGTACCGGTCTTCGGCATCTGCCTCGGCCACCAGATGCTCGGTCTCGCCCTGGGCGCCAAGACCATCAAGATGGAACAGGGTCACCACGGCGCCAACCATCCGGTCAAGGACATCACGACCAGTAAGGTCGAGATCGTTTCGATGAACCATGGCTTCGCCATCGATCGCGACAGCCTGCCCGCCGGTGTCGTCGAAACCCACATCTCGCTGTTCGACGGCTCCAACTGCGGCATCGCCGTCACCGGCAAGCCGATCTTCAGCGTCCAGCACCATCCGGAAGCCTCACCGGGCCCGGTCGATAGCCTGTACCTGTTCGAACGTTTCGCTGCCTTCATGCGCGAAGCCAAGACCGTGGCAGCCTGAATAACCAAATCCTTCTGCTTGACGCCCGCCCTGCCGCTCCATAGCGTCGGCGGGCGTAACGCTGGAATGTGAGATGAGTGATTCACCCGTATCGGCCGGTCCCAAACCAACCCTCCTGGTTGTCGACGATACCGAAGACATTCGTGAACTGCTGATGGCCGGTCTCGGCATGCATGGCTTTACGGTGCTCGCGGCCGATGGCGGCGTCCAGATGGACGCCATCCTCAGCCACACCGCCGTCGACCTTATCGTTCTCGATTCCATGATGCCGGGCGAAGACGGCCTGTCGATCTGTGGCCGGCTGACAAAGGCCGGCGGCCCCCCGATCATCATGCTCAGCGCCGGCGCCAGCGACACGGCGCGCATCAAGGGGCTGAACCTCGGCGCCGAGGACTATATGGTCAAGCCGTTCAATATGGACGAACTGGCCGTACGCATTCGCATAGTCCTGCGCCGGTCGCCGGCCCGGGCAGCCGCCCCTGCCGACACAGTCGACTTCTTTGGCTGGAGCCTGGATAACACCACGCGCAAGCTGACCAGTCCCAATGGCAAAGTCCTGGCCCTGTCGGCGGCGGAATTCGCCGTCCTGCACGTCTTCCTGTCGCAACGCCACCGGCCACTGCGCCGCGAACAGCTGCTGGCGCGCATGGCAAATCTGCACGACTTCTCGACCGGGCGCTCGCTCGACACCCTGATCTCCCGCCTGCGCAAGAAGCTGACCTATATGGCGCCCGAAGGCGAGGACGACCTGATCCAGACCGTCTATGGCGTCGGTTACATGTTCCGCCCGCAATAGGTTGTCGCCAATTGCGACATGGCGGTAACAATGCTTTCGCCCGGTATTAAGCCTGCCTGGCCATAATCATTCGTGTCGGCAAAGATCGACACAATAACAAAATGATGGTGGCCTGAAATGTTCAATTCGATGATTAAATCCGCTCTTGGTCTGTCTGTCGGCGTCGCGCTGATCATCGGCGGCCTGTTTGTCTCCGGCGAAGCCTCGGCCCAGGATACCTGCGGCACGGCAAGCCTGGCGCCCGTCGCCTATGGCCAGGTCGTCACCGCCTTTGGCGACTACGACACGCAAAGCCTGAAGAGCCGCGGCGTTGTCATCCAGACCGCAGGCCACGCTCACATCTCGGCCCCGGCCGCCGGCACCGTCGAATATGCCGGCGCCGTCGAGAACATGGGCAAGGTCGTCGTCCTGAATATCGGCCACAACTACCGCGTCGTTCTTACAGGCCTGTCGGCCCTGAACGTCACGACCGGCCAGAAGATCTCGACCTACGACGTCGTCGGCGCTATGCCGAACAGCGCCACCCCAGCCAAGCTCTACATGGAACTGCGTTGCGGCGAAGAGCCGGTCAACCCGATCCAGACCACCCTGGTGGCCATGCGATAAACAGGGTTGCAGCCCGGAGACACAGGCTTTAAAGCGACAGCCTGCACCTGAGCCCGACATCTGAGATTGGGCGCCCGTCGCGTCCGCTCCATCTCCAGCCCCATTGCTTCCCCTCCATGCTCGACCGTCGCCGCCTGCTGATGTCCGCTGCCGCTGGCGGCCTGTTCACAGTCTCTTGCCCCGCCGCCGCCATCACCGTCGTCCTGAGCGAACGCTTTGAAGTTGTCCGCTTTATCGACGACACGTCGGTAGAGGTTCGCTACGGCCGCAGCCACCACGTCATGTCCATCGGCGACGTGTTCAGCGGCCACACGCTGACCGGCATCGTTGCCGGCGACTTCGTCATCCTCGAAGACCTGTCGTCCATGACCGGCCGCATGCTGGTCGTCGATACCTCGGGCCATCGTTACGAATTCTCGCGAACGGCCGAAAGCGCGCTTCCCGCCTCTCAGATGGCGCTCCCCGACCTGCACACCGGTGATGACCTCCTGGCCCGGCAGGTACTTGCCACACCGGGCGACCCGGATTTCACAACCGTCGCCAAAGTCTTTCCGCCGATCCGCACCACAAGCGATGACATCGCCACCGTGATCGGCGCGCCAGGCCGGGATGCCGTGGCCATCTTCAGTGGCGGCCATACCGCCGACTTCGATCCAGCCAACCTTGAACCTGGCAACCTTGAACCTGACAGCCCTGACCCCGCGATTGCCGAGGTGCGCCGGTCCGGCGCGACCTTGAGCGGCCTTGTCGGCGGCTATCTGCCCGTACCCCGTTTCGTCTATCCGCACGGGACGGACAGTTGGACGGAATATCTCGCCTTTGCGCCGATGGCGGCCGATCGCCCCGTGCGCAACCGCGTCAGCCGGATCGCCGGCGGCAAGCTGGTTTCGGTAAACTTCAGCTCCGGAGCCCCGCACGAGACCTATGCCGATCTCGCCGCAGCCAAGGCCGGCTGGGACGCCCTGCTGGCCCCCGGCATGGCCGTCGACCTGCCCGACAGCCACATGGCCGACATGGCGCGCCATAGCCTGATCCGCATCCTGATCTCGCCGTCTGCGGACAGCAACTGCGCCCTGGCCGAATGGGGCATCGGCAGCCACGTGGTCAGCCCCGCCCGCAGCGACCCGAAACACGACACGGTGCTGGGTCTGCCCGTCACCGGGACATTGGAAACCGGCGGTGCCGCCATCATCGCCCATGCCCATGGCCTGGTCGCCGACGACCGCATGCGCGATGCCCTGCTGACCACGGCGGCCACCATGGCCCATGCCTATAGCCGTGGCCTGTGGACGGCGCCGGCAACCCGGCATCTGCCCGACGACATGGCCGGCCCGGCCAGTTCGGCCGCTCAGGCTGCGATACCCCTGCTGCTGAAATGGCTGCTGGTCTACGAAGCCCCGGGCGACCTCTGGCTAGGTCGTGGCATGCCGCGCGCCTGGCTGGCCAATGACAATCTCATCTTCGTCGCCAATGCCGCCACCCAATGGGGTCGGGTCAGTCTGGCCATCGATTCGCGCCGTAAACACGAACATCGCATTGCCACCAAGGTCACCCTGCCGACCGGCGGCCTGACTGTGCCGACCATATTGAGGTTGCGCAGCCATGACGCTGCAACGATCCGGTCGGCGCGCCTCAATGGCAAGGCCTGGAAGGCGTTTGATGCGTCTGCCGAAACCGTGACGATCCCGGCCGGGATGGGCGGAGATATCCTCATCGAGACCCACTACTGAAATTCGCATCAGAATCAGGTTGCGTTGCGGGGGCTCACCCACTAAAGCACCCGCTTAGCCTGAAAATATACAAACCCACCTGAGTGGGAACCGTCATCGGACTGCGAGTGATTGCAGCCCGTCAATTTTATGCGCCGACGTTACTTTACGTCTGCGCCATGTGTACGAAAGACCGATATGCCCAAACGCACAGACCTGAAATCCATCCTGATCATCGGCGCCGGCCCCATTGTCATCGGACAGGCCTGCGAATTCGACTATTCGGGCGTTCAGGCCTGTAAAGCGCTGCGCCAGGAAGGTTACCGTATCATCCTGGTCAACTCGAACCCGGCGACGATCATGACCGATCCGGACGTCGCCGACGCAACCTATATCGAGCCGATCACGCCGGAATTCGTCGAGAAGATCATCGCCAGGGAACGGCCCGACGCGCTTCTGCCGACCATGGGCGGCCAGACGGCGCTCAATACGGCTCTGGCGCTCGAAAGCATGGGCGTGCTGGCCAAGTACAATGTCGAGATGATCGGCGCCAAGGCCGACGTCATCGACAAGGCCGAAGATCGCCAGAAGTTCCGTAATGCCATGGACAAGCTGGGCCTGGAATCGGCCAAGTCGTCTGTCGCCCACACCCTCGAAGAGGCCTATGAAGGCCTGAAGGTCATCGGCGGCCTGCCAGCGGTCATTCGTCCGTCCTTCACCCTGGCCGGTACCGGTGGGGGCATCGCCTTCAACCAGGAAGAATTCAAGGACATCGTCGAGCGCGGCCTCGACCTGTCGCCGACCACCGAGGTCCTGATCGAAGAATCGATCCTCGGCTGGAAGGAATACGAGATGGAGGTCGTCCGCGACAAGGCGGACAACTGCATCATCGTCTGCTCGATCGAAAACATCGATCCCATGGGCGTACATACCGGCGACTCGATTACGGTCGCCCCCGCCCTGACCATGACAGACAAGGAATACCAGATCATGCGCTCGGCCTCGATCGCCGTCCTGCGTGAGATCGGCGTCGAAACCGGCGGCTCGAACGTCCAGTTCGCCCTCAACCCGGTCGACGGCCGCATGATCGTCATCGAGATGAACCCGCGTGTGTCGCGCTCGTCGGCCCTGGCGTCGAAGGCCACCGGCTTCCCGATCGCCAAGATCGCCGCCAAGCTGGCCGTAGGCTATACGCTCGACGAACTGTCGAACGACATCACCCAGACGACGCCGGCAGCCTTCGAGCCGTCGATCGACTATGTCGTCACCAAGATCCCGCGTTTCGCCTTTGAAAAGTATCCGGGTTCCGAGCCCCTGCTCGGCACGTCGATGAAGTCGGTCGGTGAGGTCATGGCTGTCGGCCGGACCTTCGCCGAGTCGGTGCAGAAGGCCCTGCGCGGCCTGGAAACCGGTCTGTCGGGCTTCGACGAGATTGAAATCCCCGGTACGAAGGACGCAGAGCCCCACGCCATCCGTGAGGCCGTCATCCGCCAGCTCGGCATTCCGACGCCGGATCGCCTGCGCGTCATCGCCCAGGCTCTGCGTTTCGGCCTGAGCGTCGAGGATATTCACGCCGCCTGTTCGTATGAGCCGTGGTTCATCCGCCAGATCGAAACCATCGTCAGCGAAGAAGCCAAGATCGGCGCGCTGGGCTTGCCGACCTCCGCCCCGGCTTTCCGCTCGCTGAAGGCGCTCGGCTTCTCGGACAAGCGTCTCGCCTATCTGACGAAGCAAGGCGAAAAAGACGTACGCGCCGCCCGCCGGGCCCTGGGCGTACGTCCGGTATTCAAGCGCATCGATACCTGCGCCGCCGAATTCGCTTCCAACACCGCCTACATGTATTCGACCTATGAATCGGGTGCGCTGGGTCAGTTGCCCGAAGACGAATCGGCACCGTCCGACCGCAGGAAGGCCATCATCCTCGGCGGCGGTCCCAACCGGATCGGCCAGGGGATCGAGTTCGACTATTGCTGCTGTCATGCCGCCTTCGCCTTCAAGGATATCGATGTCGAAGCCATCATGGTCAACTGCAACCCGGAGACCGTATCGACCGACTACGACACCTCCGACCGCCTCTATTTCGAGCCGCTGACCGCCGAAGACGTGCTGGAACTGATCGCCGTCGAACAGACCCGCGGCGAACTGATCGGTGTCGTGGTGCAGTTCGGTGGCCAGACGCCGTTGAAGTTGGCGCAGGCGCTCGAGGACGAGGGCATCCCCATCCTCGGCACCACGCCGGACGCCATCGACCTGGCCGAAGACCGCGAACGCTTCCAGCACCTGCTGCGCGATATCGAGCTGACCCAGCCGGTCAACGCCATTGCCCGCACCCCGGAAGAGGCCTTCCGCGCCGCCCATGAGGTCGGCTATCCCATCGTCATCCGCCCGTCCTACGTTCTGGGCGGCCGCGCCATGGAAATCGTTCGCGACGATGAGCAACTGGCCCGCTATGTCCGCGAAGCCGTGCAGGTGTCGGGCGACAGCCCGGTCCTGATCGACCAATATCTGTCGGCAGCCATCGAGGTCGACGCCGACGCCCTGGCCGACGGTACCGACGTCTTCGTCGCCGGCATCATGGAGCATATCGAAGAGGCCGGCGTGCACTCGGGCGACTCCGCCTGCTCGCTGCCGCCCTTCTCGCTGAAGCCGGAAACGGTCAAGGAACTGGAACGCCAGACGGTCGAACTGGCCCGGGCGCTCAAGGTCCGCGGCCTGATGAACGTGCAGTTCGCTATCGAGAACCCCTATACCGACCCGAAGATCTACGTGCTGGAAGTCAATCCGCGCGCCTCGCGGACCGTGCCCTTCGTCGCCAAGACCCTGGGGCAGCCGCTGGCCGGCATCGCCGCCAAGATCATGGCCGGCAAGGCCCTGGCCGACTTCAACCTCAAGCCGCGCGACTATCGTCACGTCGCCGTCAAGGAAGCCGTCTTCCCGTTCGCCCGCTTCGCCAATGTCGACACGGTCCTCGGGCCGGAAATGCGCTCGACCGGTGAGGTCATGGGCCTCGACTGGGTCCGCGACGGCGAAGAGATGATCGATGCCTTCTCGCGCGCCTTCGCCAAGTCGCAGCTCGGCAGCGGCACAACCCTCCCGACCTCCGGCAAGGTCTTCGTCTCGGTCAAGGACCAGGACAAGCCGGTCATCGTTGACGCCGTGCGCACCCTGCTGTCGCTCGGCTTCGAGGTCGTCGCCACCGGCGGCACTGCCGACTACCTGGCGGAACACGGCGTGCAGGTCCAGAAGATCAAGAAGGTGCTGGAGGGCCGTCCGAATATCCTCGACGCCATCAAGAACCGCGAGGTCGCCCTGGTGCTCAACACCACCGAGGGCAAGCAGGCCCTGCTCGACTCGTTCTCGATCCGTCGCACCACCCTGATGATGAAGATCCCCTACTACACCACCGCCTCCGGCGCCGTGGCCGCCACCCGCGCCATCGCCAGCGGCAGCAAGGAAGAACTCGACGTTCGCGCCCTGCAGGAATACGCGTAACCGGTTCCCGGTCACAGTATGACGACAAAACCCGCATCTCCGGATGCGGGTTTTTTACTGTCTGCTTCCCGCTATACCAACGGCCACTGCTTTTGCCTCACCGGCCGTTGGGAGCGTGCGACTGCACGCCGCCGACTTTGTGCTCAAAGAGCGAAGCGTTAGCACGCTTCTGTGGGCGGCGAGCCATGCGGCGTTTGAGCTAAAAAACGCTAATACCGACGGTCATTCTTCATGACCGCTGGTGTTAGCGATGACATCTGCAATAACATGTGTTCGGGTTGCAGCGCCGACGATGATCACAGGCTTGTGAATATCACAAAATCGGCTATTATTGCGCCGCGGAAACTGTAGCCACCCGCCTGCCCGTCGCCCGAGAAACGGGCCGGACATGCGAGGCTGCGAGCCCGGCCGCACCCCCTGAATCTGCCCTGAAGAGTATCCGAAGACATGCGTTTGCCTGACTGGCATGTGCCCAGCCGAGCCGTAGCCTGGCTCAACACCACCCCGCCCACAGTCCGTAACGGACTGTTCCGGGGCCTCTGCCTTATTGCGCCCCTGCTGCTCTTCCTGGCCTTCTTCAACCCGTATGTCCTCGATCCGACGCGGGTCGGCTGGGCGCTGACCGCCGACTGGGGCCAACATTTCCTTGGGTGGAACGCGTTTCGCAATACGCCGTGGTCGTCCTTCAACCACGAAGACCTGCTGTACAATCCTGCCGGCCTGGCGGTGATCTATACCGACTCCAACCCGCTATTCGCCTTTATCTTCAAGCCGTTTCGCGCCATCCTGCCGGAGCACTTCCAGTATATCGGCATCTGGTTCCTGTTCTGCGTCTGCATGCACTTTTTCTTCTCGTGGAAACTGGTGCGTCCGCATGCCCCGAACCGCTGGGCCGCGCTTGGCGGCGCCATTGCGCTGAGTGCGCTGCCCTGCCTCTATTATCGCATGCGCCACGACACATTGATGGCGCAATGGCTGATCCTGTGGGCCCTGCACCTGGTCATCAATGTTCCGGATGGCCCGGCCGTCACGTCCTTGCCCGAAGGCACGCCGCGCTATCGCCAGATCCTGGCGCGCATCCTGGCCCTGTTCGACGCCAAGACCTTCGGCTGGATGGCCTTGCTAGGCGTTACCGGCCTGATCCACCCCTATATCCTGTTCATGCTGGCGGCCATCTGGGGCGGCGACGTCCTGCGCCGTTTCTGGCCGGCCGCGCGCACCTTCAACCGCACCGAAATCCTCGGCATCGTCGTCCGCTCGATCGCGACACTGGCCATGCCGGTCATCACGCTCGGCATTTCCGGCGCCTATTCCGCCGGCCAGAGCCCTGGCGCCGGCGGCTGGGCCTACTACTCGTCGAGCTTCGACCTGTTCTTCAATCCGGTGGTGCCTGAATTCTCGACCTTCCTGCGCGCCTGGCCGCTGAGCCCGGGCCAAGCGTTCGAAGGGTATCAGTATCTCGGCTTCGGCCTGCTGGTGCTGATCGTCGCCGCCGTCGTCCTCTACATCATGGCGCCGGAAGCCAAGGCGGCCCGCCCCTTCCTGGGCAAGCTCAAGCCCCTGATCCTGCCGTTCGTCGTCCTGGCCCTGGTCGCCATGACCAACCGCGTCCAGATCTACGGCCATACCATCCTCTATTTCGACCTGCCGCCGGCCCTGAAGGGTATTGCCGCCATCCTGCGGGCATCGGGTCGCTTCCTGTGGCCGATCGGCTACTGCGCCGTCTTTGCCGCCCTGGTGGTGCTGTTCAAGGCGCGCCCACGCATCGTCGGCGTTCTCCTGCCCCTGGTCCTGGTCCTGCAGGCGGTCGACCTCAACGGCTTCGCCTGGTCGATGCGCGACGCTACCGCCCTGGCCAGCAAGTCGCAGACCTTTTATCTTACGCCGTCCCCCCTGTGGGACAAGCTGATCGCGCGCTCCAAGGGCGTCGACTTCTATCCGGTCAATGTCCACTTCAATGACAAGCTGTTCTACGAACTGACCCTGCGCGCCACCACCGCCGCCAAGCCGGTCAACACCATGTATCCGGCACGCGAGAACCTGATCCAGATCGCCCACGAAGAAGCCGACCAGTTGGCCTTCAAGCACGGCGTCGTACGTAATGACCGCCTGTTCGTCTTCCTCAAGCAGTGCGACGCCCCGGCCGAACTGCAGTCACGCCTGCGCATGCTCGACGGTGTCTGGATCATCCCCCCCGACGCCGCCAAGGACATCGACCTGCCGGCACCGGAATGGACCCCACTCGATACCCGCGTCCGCTTCGGCTGGCTGGATCAGGGGACCTGCCTGCTCGACGAAAACTGGGCCCGCCCGGAATATGACGGCACCTGGACCGCCGGCCCGAAGGCCGAAGTCCTGATCCCGATCAAGCATGTCCAGTTCGACCGCCCCAATCCCAGCGACATGGATCTTAGCCTCAAGGCAAAGAGCATTACTCCGGTCGTCGTCAGCGTGCTGATCAACGGCCGCAAGATGTCGGAAATCACCCTGTCCCACCGTCTCAGCGAACACGCCATCCCGCTGCCCGACGCCGCCCTGCGCGCCGACAACCTCAATGTCAGCTTCGAGGTCGAAAACCCCGACCCCGAAACCGTCGAGGTATCGCAAAGCGAAATCAAAGCGCCGCTGCTCGCTGGCACCGCAACCGCGGCCGGTACGCGTGCAGGCACGCACATTGGCACACCGCACATCACTGGACGTGGCGCCGCGGCAGCCGCCGTCGCCGTAAAGTCGACCGTCAAGGACCGCGCCCTGGCGATCAAGCTGCTCGACATGACTATCGTCGAGCGCGAAGCGACACAAAACGCAGCGGCAGCCAAGGCCAAGACGAAACGTCCGGGCTTCGCCGGGTAAACCACTGCGTTGTTTACGCACCACATTCTTCCCGAAAGCGGGCTTCGTTTTCGGGAAGAATGCTGCAACACAAATCGCTATTTCATTTCAGTCAAAATCAAACTATAAGGGCTGCCCTGCGTCGGGTTGCACTGCAAACCGCCAACGGGGGACCTGCTCAATCGCGCCGTCAAGGCCGCGCCCCTTGCAAGTCGTCCATACCGAACCTGTTTTGCCCCGCCGGTCGCATCCCCCTCGACCGCCGCAGGGTTTTTGTCATTCCCCAGGGGGGCTGAAGACAATAATCGCACATGGAAAAAGTGCCGATGACCGTTGCGGGCTATAAGACCCTCGACGATGAATTGAAGCGTTTGAAGTCGATCGAACGCCCGAGTGTAATTGCAGCTATTTCCGAGGCTCGCTCGCACGGCGACCTGTCGGAAAACGCCGAATATCACGCCGCCAAGGAACGCCAGGGCTGGATCGAAGGCCAGATCGCCGACATCGAGGACAAGATCAGCCGCGCCCAGGTGATCGATGTGTCGAAACTGAACGGCAACCAGATCAAGTTCGGCGCGACCGTCACCGTTCTTGACGAGGACACCGAGGAAGAAGGCCGCTACCAGGTGGTGGGCGATCATGAGGCCGACGTGAAATCGGGCAAGATCTCCCTGTCGTCGCCGCTGTCGCGCGCCATGATCGGCAAGGAAGTCGGCGATGTCGTCGAGGTCGTGACCCCCGGCGGCGTCAAGGCCTACGAGATCACCAAGGTCGAGTGGATCTAAACGGAATCGCGGATGCCTTCCCGGCGTCTGCGACCCTGCATTCGCGGCATAGAGTTCGATTAAGGGCTTGTCCGGTTATCCGGACAAGTCTTTGGCGTTTTGGATGAGAGACATATGACCTCTGCGCCATTGACGATCTGGGCCGTATCCGATGGACGCGCTGGTATTGAAAACCAGGCCCTGGGCCTGGCCGAGGCCATTGCCCGGCTGACGCCCGCCGAAGTCGTCGTCAAGCGCATCCATTACAGTGCCCTGTTCGATCGCTGGCCCACCGCGCTCAAGATCCTGCCCGATGCCATGCTGCGCCGCGACAGCGATCGCCTGTCCGCGCCTTACCCCGATATCTGGATCGCCGCCGGCCGCGCCAGCCTGCCCCACAGCTTGCGTATGCGCAAACGCTCCCACGGCCATACCTTCGTCGTCCAGTTGCAAAACCCAAAGATCGATCTTGCCCCTTTTGATCTGGTCATCGCCCCCGAACACGATGGCCTGGTCGGCGACAATGTCCTGCCGCTGCTCGGCTCGACCAACCGCGTCACTATCGAGCGCATGACCGACGAATACCAGCCCTGGCACGACCGCATCTGTGCCCTGCATGGCCCACGCATCGCCGCCCTGATCGGCGGCAAGTCCAAGGCCTACGACCTGTCGCCCGACCGCGCCACAGCCCTTGCCCTGCAGATAAAGCTGGCCGTGGCCGAAAGTGGCGGTTCCCTCATGCTGACCCTGTCGCGCCGCACCCCGGACGCGGTCCGCGCCGTCTTCCGCGATGTGCTCAAGGGAACCCCTGGCATCATCTATGACGGCGAAGGCGACAATCCCTACTTCGCCTTCCTCCACGCCGCCGACCATATCCTGGTCACCGAGGACTCCGTAAATATGGCGACCGAAGCGGCAGCCACTGGCAAGCCGGTGCACATCCTGGCGCTCGACCGCACCAAGCCCGGCCGCAAATTCGAGACCTTCCACAAGAACCTGCGCATGCACGGCATCGCCCATGCCTTCAGCGGCCACCTCGACACCTGGACCTATGTGCCCCTCAACGAGACGGCGCGCGCGGCGCGGCATGTGCTTCAAACCTTCGCGCAGAGGCGCGAAGGTTTGAAGCACATGTCTTAGCCGCTCAAGCGCCGCGGGGCTCGCCGCATGAGCGGCGGCGGCCAGTCGGCCTTGCCAAAGGCTACGCCTTTGGAGTTTCATCTTTGCCGCTCAAGCGCCGCTAGGCTCGCCGCAGGGGCGGCGGCGCGCAGTCGCGCTTGCCAAAAGCTGAAAACCGCTTTTGGAAATCCGAGTCCCCGACTCATCAAAAAACGACAGCGTTCCCGGAATCCGAATGACATTCGGCGTCGGGCTCCCTATCTAATGGCCGTTAACACATTCCGATTCCAGAGCATCACCATGCCCAAAACCAAAGCCGCCCCCCGTCCCGTTCGTTGCGCCATCATCGGCACCGGCCCCGCCGGCTGGACCGCCGCCATCTATGCGGCGCGTGGCCTGCTGTCGCCCGTCATCTTCACCGGACCGCAGGACGGTGGCCAGCTGACCATCACCACCGACGTCGAAAACTATCCCGGCTTTGCAGAGGTCGTGCAGGGCCCGTGGCTGATGGACCAGATGCGCGCCCAGGCCGAACACATGGGCACCGAGATCATTGGTGAGATCGTAACAAAAGCCGATCTCAGCCAGCGTCCCTTCCTGCTGGAAACCGAAAGCGGCGCCACCTTCCTGGCCGAAACCGTCATCATCGCCACCGGCGCCCAGGCCAAATGGCTGGGCCTCGACTCGGAAAAGACCTTCCAGGGTTTCGGTGTCTCGGCCTGCGCTACCTGTGACGGTTTCTTCTACCGCAACAAGGTCGTGGCCGTGGTCGGCGGTGGCAATACCGCTGTCGAAGAAGCCCTGTTCCTGACCAAGTTTGCCTCCAAGGTCTATCTCATCCACCGCCGCGAACAGCTGCGCGCCGAAAAGATCCTGGTCGAGCGCCTACTCAACGACCCGAAGATCGAACCTATATGGAATGTCGCGGTCGACGAGATTCTCGGTGAAGCCACCGAATTCGGCGGCCAGTCGGTCGTCGGTGTCCGCCTGCAGGACGTCAACAGCGGCGAACACCGCGTCATCGACCTCGACGGCGTCTTCATCGCTATCGGCCACGCCCCCGCCTCCAGCCTGTTCGAAGGCCAACTGGCGACCAAGACCGGCGGCTATATCGTCGTCGAACCCGGCACGCCCAAGACCGCCATTACAGGCGTCTACGCCGCCGGCGACGTCACCGACGACGTCTATCGCCAGGCCGTCACCGCCGCCGGCATGGGCTGCCAGGCCGCCCTCGAAGCCGTGCGCCTGCTGGCCGAGGAAGACCATCATCACAGCCTGCTGACGGCCAGGGAAATCGACGAGGAGTTTTCTCACCTGTCGCCAACGCAGCGCAAGGTGGCGGCAAAGTCGTAATCAGGCGAGCTCAGGAACGGACGAACGCCGCTCCATTCGAATCGCCGTCGTAACGGCCGATCTCGCGGAACCGGGTCGGCGTCATGCCGACCTCTGCCTTGAAAGCCCGGTTGAACGGACCAATGGAGCCAAAGCCGCAATCGAGCGCGATCGTCAGGACCGGCAGACGATCGCAGGCAGGGTCGGCCAGCATCGACCTGGCTTGCGCCACGCGAAAATGGTTGATCATGTGGTTGAAGTTGCGAAAGCCGAGCGTGCCGGTAATACACTGGGTGACCTTGTATTCAAGCGCATTGGCGCGCCGCGCCAGGTCGGCTACCTTCAGGTCCGGCGCCGCATAGACGGCATCCGTCTCCATCAGCCGCAGGATATGCGCGCCAAGATCTTCGTGGCCCGACGCCTGCCCGGCTATTGGCGATCGGCGTCTTGATACCGCTTCCGGCATCGGATGACCGATGCGGTAGCCCGCGGCGACCAGCATGCCGAACAGCGCCAGCAGCGCGCAGGCCATCTTGATCCCGCTGCCCCAGTGCGCGGTAAGGCTGTCGGCGGGGGCGCCGTTGATCCATATGACGGCCACCGCCAGAATCGTCACATAGCCGCCGGCAAAGATGAAACGAAAGCGCCGTTCCGCGCGCCCCATGCCCTTATGAAGGCCCCGCAACGGCTCCGTCGCCGCCAGCAGCAACATGGCCGAACTGACCAGGCCTGAGAGATTATCGGTCATGCGCGGCAAGGCGCCGTTCCCGCCCAGTTGCAGGTAAGCGTCGGCGGCGACAAGAGCACAGACCGTCATCAGCGGCCAGACGGCGCGCGGCGCGGATGGCAGACGGAACAGGGCGCGCGTCAGCAGCCAGGACCAGCCGCAGGTAACGCCGCCGGCGATGGCCAGCAGGTCCCGTACATTGCCGAAGACCAGCCCTGTCCGGCTTAAACAAAAACAGACCACGGCTCCGGTGAAGAGCGCAGCATACAGGTATATGTCCTGCGTTCGCGTCACGTTCGCGGCCTCCGTCCAAACCTGCAATGACTATAAACGCTTCGCCTGAACGGACGATAAAAATATATGGCCGATTTCCAAATCGGCGAGACGGCGCCGCTCACATCTCCACATTGCTCCCAAACCGGAGACATATATGGACACGATGACGACACCCGCGCCGCCCGCCGGCACGACCCTGCTGCGGCGCGCAGGCCTGACCTGGTACCTTGCCGCAGGCGCAGGGCAGTTGGCCTTTGTCTGGATGATCGCCGCCCATTACGGCCGTAAGACGCTGGCCGGCAACTATCCCGGCTGGAACGACAAGCCGCTGATCACCGGCTATGTCGCCGGCGACACCGCCGGCAATATCATGTTCGCCGTGCACGTCCTGCTGGCGGCCGTCATTACCGTCGGCGGACTGATCCAGCTTATCCCACCGCTCCGTAATCGCTTCCCGGCGCTGCATCGCTGGAACGGCCGGCTGTTCATAGCCCTCGCCTGTATCATGGCCGTCGGCGGCCTGTGGCTAACCTGGGTACGCGGGACATACCTTTCCCTGCCGTCGGCAATCGCGGTCACGATCAACGGCATACTTATCCTGCTGTTTGCCGCCGTGGCGTGGCGATTGGCCGTTACCCGGCGGATCGACGCCCACCGTCGCTGGGCCATGCGCA
This sequence comes from Asticcacaulis sp., assembly GCA_965246725.1. Taxonomy (GTDB): domain Bacteria; phylum Pseudomonadota; class Alphaproteobacteria; order Caulobacterales; family Caulobacteraceae; genus Asticcacaulis. The sequence continues at coordinate 364,393 of CBDFFG010000007.1, read as the reverse complement.
CCTTCATGGTTGTCAATGGCGTCTGGTTCCTTCGCGTCTGCATCATGACCTGGGTCGTCGTCACCGGCGGGGGCTGGTGCCTGACCCGGAATATGTCGGGCCCCGTCGATATGGCACTGGAATTCGGCGCCTGGCTTATTCCGCTCGCCGTCCTGGAAGCCTATTTCCGCGCTCAGGACAGCCAGGCGGGCAGTGTAAAACGCACGATTGGCGCTCTGGTGCTGCTTATGACGGCATTCATGGCGATCGGGATATTCGGCGCCGTCGCCTTTATGTGGGGTCCGTACATGTAGTCCGAAGAATTTTCGAAACGGCCTCTTGAACGCGGGAAAGTCACCACCAAATCATAACCCGAAGGCGCCGAAGACGGGCCTTCTTGAACCGCAGCGTCGCCCACTCGGGGACGTGGATGTTGTTCAAAAACAAACCTTTACGGGTTACGCCCCAGCTGTGCCTGGACCCCGTAAGGCCTCGCTTTTTGTTAAGGAGAGCCCCATGCGTACCGCAATCGATTTTTCCCCCCTGTACCGTTCCGCCGTTGGTTTCGACCGCCTGGTCAACCTGCTCGATACGGCTGCCCGCACCGACACGACGCCGGGCTGGCCGCCCTATAATATCGAGCGCATCAAGGGCGAGACCGAAGACCAGGGCGACTCGTACCGCATCGAAATCGCCGTCGCCGGCTTCCGTCCCGACCAGTTGAACCTCGAAGTCAAGGAAAACGTCCTGACCGTGACCGGCAAGAAGGATGGCGACGATACCGCCCGCACCTTCCTGCATCGTGGCCTTGCCGAGCGCAGCTTCGAACGCCGCTTCCAACTCGCCGACCATATCCGCGTAACGGATGCCGAGCTTGCCAACGGCCTGCTCTCGGTCAGCCTGACGCTCGAAGTGCCGGAAGCCAAGAAGGCGAAGCAGATCGCCATCAAGACGGCCAACGACTCTGCCCCTGTCCTGCAGGCTGCCGAGTAACCTCCCCTCCGGCGCGATAGCCGTCGCGCCGGAACCCTCTCTTGTGTGTCTCCCTCCCAAACTTTGAACAGGCCCTCAGGCCCGGTCATTGTCGCTTGAGCCCTCTCCCCTGGGGTTCGCGACTGCCGGTATGCCTGGGGGTCTTTTTTTGTGCTCTTTTTTGTGCGCTCAAGTGCCGCGCGGGCTCGCGCCACGAGGCGCGGCGGCCGGTCGGCCTTGCCAAAAGCCAATAGCTTTTGGAAACCTGTCTTATTCCGCCGCAACAGGATTCCGGACCAACATCATCACATGCTGCAGGAATTCGAAATCGACCAGCGGCAGTTCGACCAGGCCAAAGCGCAGGCTGTAGCCCCAGTTTTTGTCGGCCGTGAAGTCCAGCCACTCCAGCAGAGGACGGATCGACTGTTCGTGCGCGTCCAGCCAGTCGACATCGCGGCGATAAGCCTGGAAACCATTGCCCATTTCGCCCTGGTAAGGCGTGCCTTCGCGGACATGCCCGATGGCGGTGAAGCTCTGGAAGCCGTCCTTGACGCCCATGACCTGCGACGGCGAATAATAGACGACGCCGTCACCGGGCGCGATCCGCCGCAACGGGGCCAGCTTACCGTGATTGACCTGCATGAAGCCGGCTGCCCGGCCACGCCGGACGTGTTCGGCGCTGGCGATCGCCAGCCATGTCCTTACCACAGGTTCCTCCCGTCGATTTCCGTGACCGGCACGGCCTTGAGGTTGAAGTCGTCGAACAGGCGGGCATTGAGCGCCACCCGCGGCTTGCTGAAATCCGGCTTGCCGTCGATCCAGCTCGGGCTCTCATTATAGGTACTGCAGCCGCAGGCCGGGCAGAAGTTGTGCGCGACCGTCATGCTTTGCCAACGGTAGGTCGCCGTCCATTTCGGCTTTTCGAATGTCACCTGCTCGGGCGTGTAATAGACCCACAGAGCGCCGCTCTTGCTGCAGATGGTGCAGGTGCACTGGGTTACGCTCTGCGGGGCCTCTTCCACCGTGAAACGGGTGGCGCCGCAATGACAACTACCGGAAACAGCCATGATGATCTCCTTGAACACGGAGGAGACTAGCTGTGTTCCCTGTCAGGAAATGTCAGCGTCGCGAACTCCGCAGCCACAGGACGGCAAGAAAGCAAATTCCAAAAGCGCAGCTTTTGGCAAGCGCGACTGCGCGCCCGAGCCTTTGCCCTCAAGTAGCGAAGCGGTAGGGCTTCGCATGCCCTCAAGTAGCGAAGCGGTAGGGCTTCGCATGCCCTCAAGTAGCGAAGCGGTAGGGCTTCGCATGCCCTCAAGTAGCGAAGCGGTAGGGCTTCGCATGTCCTCAAGTAGCGAAGCGGTAGGGCTTCGCATGGGCGAGGAGCCCAGCGGCATTTGAGCGGAAAAGCAAACTCCAAAAGCATAGCTTTTGGCAAGGCCGACCGGCCGCCGCGGCCTACGCCGCGAGCCCAGCGGCGCTTGAGCGGCTTAAAGATTACTCGCCAGTTGCCCGCGCAGGCCGACACAGGTGACGTGTTCGAGTTGGGCCAGGTTCATGCTGGCATTTTCCAGATTGGCGCGCGACAGATCGGCGCCATCGAGCCTGACAGCCTTCAGCTCGGCGGCGCAGAAATTGACATTGCGCAGCTTGGCTTCGGTCAGGTCCGCCGGCAGGGTGCGATCCTTGGCAATAATAAGGGGGCCGAGATTGGCGCCTTCAAGGTTCGCCCCATCCAGCCGTACCTTGTGCATGCGCACGCCGCGCAGGTCGGCGCCCGACAGGTTGCAATTGCGCATGTCGGCTTCTTCCAGATGGGCGCCCTGCAACTGCACCCCGCGCATATCGAGGCCATAGAAGACGGCATTTTTGGCCGACAGGGCCGTCAGGTTGAGGCCCCTGATCGAGCCAAGCGCGCGCAGGTCTGCCTTGTCGAAGGTCGATGGCTTGCCTTCCTTGCCCAGGGTATCAACCCATTTGGCATGGTCGTGCAGCATTTCGCCATAGGGCATAGCCTTGATATCGGTTCCGACCGGCTTGTCCGTCAGGACGCCGGTCATATCGGCCGAACTGACGCGCCACTGGTCGGTCTTGGCCTTGATCAGAACGGCGTCTTTCAAGGATGCCCCCGACAGGTCGGCACCACTGAGGTCCGCCCCGGCCAGATCGACATTGTCCATGATCGCCTGCTTCAGATTGGCCCGCACCAGCTTGCACTGCTTCATGACGGCGTCGGTGAAGTCGGCCTTCATGGCCTGGATGCCCGACAGCTTGGAGCGTTCGAGATTGGCGCCGCGCAGATTGGCATAGGTAGCTTCAGCCGTGCGCATCGAAATCTCGACATAGGACAGGCCATTGGCCTTGTCCGGCAGGGCCAGCGCCCCCTCGCGCAGGTCGGCTTCGAAAAGATCGCAGCTCGACAGGTTGGCGCCGCGCAGGCAGGCGCCGCGCAGATCGACCCGACGCATGCTGGCGCCTGTCATATTGGCTAGCTGCAAGTCGGCGCAGAACAGGTTGGACTTATCGAGGACGGCCCCGACCAGATCGCAATCGGTCAGGATGGCGGCGGTGAAGTCGGCATCCATCAGGACACGGCCGCGTAAGGAGAGGCCGGACAGGTCGCACCAGGCAAAGACCGCGCGTCCGCCGCCTGGTTTCGCGGCCCAGAATCGTTCGTGCTTCAGGCAGATCTGATCGACCTGTGCCTGGCTAAGCTTGGTATAACGATTTCCGCCCGAGGTGGCGTTCATGACGACGATGGCGTCCGTACTAACAAGATCCGAACAGTAAGCGTCGCACCAAATTCTTAAGAAATTGATTGTGTTAACGGGCCGCCGGCGCCAGCAGGCCCTCGACCTGAAGCGTTGTCGAAAGCAACGATCCCGGGCGAACGAATAATGACCGGTAGCCTTTTGCGCCCCAGGTGGCGAGGTCCTCGGCAAGCGCTGCAAGGGATTGCGATGTGTATTCGGCATCATATCCGACACCGTCTTCGCTTTCACTGACTCGTGGACGGCCGGTGTCGATAAAGTGCACGAAGCCGGCAATACATTTTGCGGCTTCGTCGGCCAGCAGGCCCGTCTCCATGGGAATGTGGGCGGCGTGCAGGCGCGTCGGGCCTTTGTGGGAAGCAAAGGGCGACGGATCGGCACAGGCATAGATGACCTGGCCGACACCGGCCTCGACCAGGCGCTGTGAGCACGACGCCGTGCCCGTGGAGCGTTCACCGCAGGGTTCGAGGGTTACGTAGGCGGTAGCGCCCTTCGCCGTGTCTCCGGCCTGCTGCAGGGCAGCCTCTTCGGCGTGCGGGCGCCCGCCGTCGCCAGTGGCGCCTTCCGCGATGATTGCGCCATCCTTGACGATGACACAGCCAACGGCAGGGTTGGGCCAGGTCCGGCCCATCTGGGCGGTGGCAAGGGCTATGGCCCGGCGCATATAGGTGATGTCGTTGGTCATGGCTGGGTAGAATTGGAAGTCGGGGTCGTTGATCTGGCCACAGATATGTCCTTCACAAATGCCGGCGATGGTTTCGATAACGGACTCGCGGCTGCGCAGGACCTCACCGCTATAGAAGCGCGCTACCGACCACCCCTGTGCATTCATATAGGCGTTGCGGACCTGATCGTAAGCGCTGTCGGCATGTTGACTGCCGTCAAGTTCAACGACAAGGCGCTTCTCGGTGCAAACGAAGTCCGCGATGTAGCTACCTATAGGAAATTGGCGTCGGAACTTGAGGCCGCCAAGTTGCCGATTGCGCAGAACATGCCAGAGACGAGCCTCCGCCATATTTTCCGGCTTGCGGAGATCGCGGGCCAGCGGTGTCAAGCGTGAACGGGATCGACTCATACGTGAATTCCCCCCTGAAGCTAACCAACTTCACCTCTCCCCACGAAGAGGGGAGAGGGTGGCCCGAAGGGCCGGGTGAGGGGTCCTTACGGCAGAGGCCACAGACCGGAACATCGACGGTGAAAACCCCTCAAGTGGGGAGAAGTGGAATTAATTCAAACGTTTATTTTCCATATGCGATACCCCTGCCTTGAAAGGGGAGAGGTGAGTTGTGTTCGCACCCTAAGGCGTCTCGCTTACCCCACCAGTTCCGGCAGCGAGTTTGCCCGGGCGGCATCCAGATACTTGACTGATGTAGGCTTCAAACCGGCATTCAGTTGCACCACCAGCGGATTGCCGGTCGGCACTTCGATATCGAGGATGGCGGCCTCATCGAGATTGAACAAGGACTTGATGATGGCGCGGATCGAGTTGCCGTGCGCGGCGACCAGCACCGTCTTGCCGCCCTTGAGCGCCGGCACGATCGAACCTTCCCAGAAGGGCATGACACGATCCAGCGTCGTCTTCAGGCTTTCGGTGTCCGGCAGGTCGGCACCGGCGTAACGGCGGTCGCCTTTGAAGTCATATTCGCTGCCGGCATCGAGCGGCGGCGGCGGCACGTCGTACGAACGGCGCCAGATCTTGACCTGGTCCTCGCCGTGCTTGGCGGCGGTCTCGGCCTTGTCGAGGCCCGTCAGGCCGCCATAGTGACGCTCATTGAGCCGCCAGTCCTTGATCACCGGCACGTAAGATTGACCAGCGGCTTCAAGCGCCATATTGCAGGTGCGGATGGCGCGGGTCAGGACGGAGGTGAAGGCCTCGTCGATCTCCAGGCCCTCAGCCTTGATCAGCTCGCCGCCGCGCGTCGCCTGGGCCTCACCCTCGGCCGTCAGGTTGACATCGACCCAGCCGGTAAAGCGGTTTTCCAGGTTCCATTGGCTTTGGCCGTGGCGGAGCAGAATAAGCGTGGGCATGGGGAGGTCCTTCAGCGGTTGACAGTGGCCCCGGCATAAACGCCCCACACCCCAAGTCAAGATTTAAAACACGGTCAAAGGATCATCTGGCCGCACCACGCCGCCCTTGATAATACGGGCATAGATGCCGCAATCGCGATGGCCGTAATTGTCCCACAGACCGGTGCACAGATCGACATCGCGCTCGGCGGTATCAGGATTTACATGGGTCGCCACGCATCTCACGATGGGTTTCAAAACTTCGAACTGCGGCCCATCATCGCCGATCCGCATATGCCGCCCGACCCAGGCGTGGTCTTCGAAAGCACTGAGGCCTTCCAGCCAGATATTGGCGCGCAGCCGCAGCGGATCGAGATCGTTGGCGATGCGCTGGCCGAGGTCGCGCAAGCTGTTGAGATTGAGAAAGGACACGAACCCCTTGCCCGAGTCCGTAAAACGAAAATGCGTATGGACGTCATCGAAGGCCGGCGCCGTCAGCAGCTTCAGCGGTTGGGCCACCGGATCGTAGTCGTCGTCGTGCTGCGCCAGGACGGTCTCGACATGACGCGCCAGGCTATGGCGGCCGGCTTCGTTCGCCAAGTCGAAACGCCGGTTCGCGCCATCTTCACCCACCACATCAATGAACTCCTCGAATTCGTTATAACGGGTATGGACGCGCGCCACGGCGGCAAAGCGCGCCAGCACGGCAAAACGCATCTTGGAGATGGTCTTCGGCGCTCTCGCATCGAAACCCGACGGCCCGACTTCGAGCGCATACAGCCGGTCGAAGGGAAAGAACTCGTCGGCCGTCAGCAACGTCTCCGCCACGGACTCCGGCGTAAACCCCTTGATCGGGTGCCGCCACAAGGACTCTATGGTGGCGGTTGCTATGCTCATCTGAATTCGTCCTCAAGCGCCGCCAGGCGTTCGGCCTGATCCTCGGCGATCAGGGCGTTGATCATCTGCTCCATCTCGCCTTCCATAAAAGCCGGCAGGCTGTAGACGGTCAGGTTGATGCGGTGATCGGTCACCCGCCCCTGCGGATAGTTGTAGGTGCGGATACGCTCGGAGCGGTCGCCCGAGCCGACCTGGCTCTTGCGGGCGTCTGACCGTGCCGTGTCGAGGGCCTGGCGCTGCTGGTCGTAGAGACGGGCCTTAAGATTGCGCATGGCGATGGCGCGGTTCTGGTGCTGCGACTTTTCCGAGGAGGTCACTACGATGCCGCTGGGCATGTGGGTGATACGCACCGCCGAGTCGGTCTTGTTGACGTGCTGGCCACCGGCGCCCGACGAGCGGTAGGTGTCGATGCGCAGGTCCTGGTCGCGGATCTCGATCTCGACATCCTCGGCCTCGGGCAGGACGGCGATCGTCGCCGCCGAGGTATGGATACGGCCGCCGGCCTCGGTTGCCGGCACGCGCTGGACGCGGTGAACGCCGGACTCGAACTTCATCTTGCCGAAGACGCCGTCGCCGGTTACCGAGGCGATGATTTCCTTGTAGCCACCGGCATCGCCTTCGGAAATGCTGTCGATTTCGACGCGCCAGCCCTGGTTGGCGGCATAACGGCTGTACATGCGGAACAGGTCGCCGGCGAACAGGGCCGCCTCGTCGCCGCCGGTGCCGGCCCGGACTTCGAGAATGGCCGAAGCGTTCTCGTCCTTGTCCTTCGGCGCCAGCAGCAGGGCGACACCCAGCTCCAGTTCCGGCAGGCGCACCTTGAGCTCATCGAGCTCTTCCTCGGCCAGCGGCGATAGTTCCGGATCCTTCATTGCCACCATCTCTTCCAGCTCCGGCACCTGCTGACGCGCCTTGCTCAGGGTCATTACGGCGTCGCAGACAGGCTTCAGCTCGGCATGTTCCTTCGACAGGCGCACGATCTCGGCGCCGTCGGTGGCGGATTCCATACGCGCCTCGATCATGCGGAAACGGTCCATGACCTGGTCGAGCTTGGCTTGGGGAAGATGTATCACTGCAGGAACTTTCGATTATACCGGCCGTGCCTACTCCACTTTCGGATAGGTGTCGATAAAGCTTTGCCGCTTTTCCAGCTCCGCCTGCAGGCCGGCGATACGCGGCGCCAATGCCCGCCAGTCGAGATCGCCGAGACGGAAATCGCAGAAGGTCGCCGCCACGCCCAGGCTTAAGGCGCCCATGTCGAAAACCTCCGCGTCCGGACAGAGGTTGTCAGCATGAACAAAGGCCCGTTCCAGGCCTTCGCGCCAGCGCTGCAGCCAGAACGGCGAGCGCTCGGTCTCCGGCCGGCGGTTCTCGTAGACGATCTTGGCCAGCATCTCGGTCAGGGCCGATGCCGCCGTCTCGGTTCGCCGCACCTGCCAGTAGGCGTCGCCGCCGACCGCCGGAATCAGGGCTGGGCCCTGCCCCTGTGTATCAAGCCAGGCCGCGATCAGGCCGCTGTCGGTCCAGGTCTGGCCGTCATCGTCGACCAGGGCCGGGATCTGCGACAAGGGATTGGCGGCCACCAGGTCGGGCGCCGCCTCGACCGGCACGCGGCGGATTTCCTCGACCCGGTCGTTCAATCCTTTCTCGCGCACGACCACGCGCACCTTGCGGGCAAAAACCGACGTCGTGCTGATAAAAAGTTTCACAGGCAACCTCCGTGCTCAAAAAAGATGCTTTGGGCGTGTCTTGCGCGCAACGCCTTATCCGTCAAGGAAATACGCAGTTAATTACCTAAGGTCACCGCGCATATAATTCTTAAGAAAGGCTTAATATAGAATTAGCCACATTTGCCTTAATTTAAGACTTCCTGTGTAAAACTGTGCAAGAAATTCAAATCCCTCAGAACGAGGTACGGGTGAAACGAAGTACGAGTGAAGTGAAACTGCTGGCACCTATGGCGGCGATTGTCATCGTTGCCGTATGCGCATTGGTCGGCAGTCTCTGGGTGTGGGCCGACCAGGCTGACACGATGTCGCGTACCCGCGAAGAGAATCTCGTCCGCCAGGGTCTCGACCAGATGGCCGACGACCATTCCGTGCTGATGACTCCGATCACCATCTGGGACAAGGCCGTCGAGAGCACCGCCGTCGCTTATGACGACACCTGGGTGCAAGGCAATATCGGCCGCTACTTCCAGGACTATCTCAATTTCGAATCCAATGTGCTGATCGATGCCGACGGCAAGGTTCGCTTCGCCTATCGCAACGGCAAGGAGGTCGACCCCGCCCTGCTGAAAGGCCAACTGAGCCAGACGCATAGTGTCGTCCAGACCCTGCGGGCGCGCTACGACGACCGTATGCGCAAGAAGCAGGGCTACAGCACCGACAGCAACCATATCGGCAAGCTGATCGCCGTCGACGGCCATATATATGTCATGGGCGCCAGCATGCTGCTGCCGGCGACCGCCAATTCGCCGCTGCTGAAGTACCGCCCCTTCATCGCCGTCGGTTTGCATGAGCTCAAGCCGGCAGAGTTGATCACCCTGTCGCAACGCTACATGGTGTCGGAGATCAGCCTGCTGCAACGGGGCGCCATGCCCCAGAACGGCCAAGCTACCGTCACCTTCCGCGACGACGGCAACAAGATCCTGGCCCAGTTGACCTGGACTCCGGACATGCCCGGGCGCACCCTGTTCATCCGTACGCTCGGCCCGATCCTGATGATCTCGCTGGGTCTCGGCCTGGTCGCCCTGGTCCTGCTGCACCAGAGCCAGAAGGCGGCGCAAAGCCTGATCGCGTCGGAGGCCAAGGCCAAACATATGGCCCTGCACGACAGCCTGACCGCCCTGCCCAACCGTACCCTGTTCGCCGACCGCCTGACCCAGGCGTGCGAGCGCATGAAGCGTCATGGCGGCCAGGTCGCCGTCATGTGCATCGGCCTCGACCGCTTCAAGGACGTCAACGATACGCTCGGCCATCTCGCCGGCGACGAACTGATCCGCCATAACGCCGCCAAGATCGCCACCATGATCCGCAGCAGCGACACCCTGGCCCGTCTCGGTGGCGACGAATTCGTCATCGTCCAGACCGATACTGACGGCCACAGTGCCGCCTCGCTGGCCAAGCGTGTGCTGGAAGCCCTGACCGGCGTTGTCAATCTCGAAAGCGGCCAAGTTTTCTCGTCATGCTCGATCGGCGTTACCCTGCTGGTCGATGGTGAAATCGAAGCCGCCGAAGCCCTGCGCCAGGCCGACCTTGCACTCTACCGCGCCAAGGATCTGGGCCGCGGCCAGTACGCCTTCTTCGAAATCGAGATGGACGCCACCATCAAGCTGCGCAAGACCATGGAAACCGGCCTGCGCGAAGCCATGCACGTCGAAGGCATCGACGTCGTCTATCAGCCCCAGGTCGACCATTTCGGCACCATTGTCGGCGTCGAAGCCCTGTGCCGCTGGACGCACCCTGCACGTGGGCCGGTCTCGCCCGGTTATTTCATTCCGCTCGCCGAAGAATGCGGCCTGATGAACGAGCTCGGCACCCTGGTCATGCGCCGCGCCATGCAGGACGCCCGCCGCTGGCCGGGCCTGAAGGTCGCCATCAATGTTTCGGCTACGCAGTTGCGCACGCCAGATTTCCTGCGCACCGTCAAGAGCCTGCTCGATGAGACCCGCACGCCGGCTTCGCAGATCGAAATCGAAATCACCGAAGGCGTCCTGCTCAATGACGACCACTCGACCCAGATCGTCCTGCGCGACCTGCGTCACATGGGCTTCTCGATCGCCCTCGACGATTTCGGCACCGGCTATTCGTCGCTGGGTTATCTCAGCCGCTATCCGGTCGACAAGATCAAGATCGACCGCTCCTTCGTCGCCAATCTCGGCGTCGATCCGGAAGCGGAAGCGGTTATCCGCGCCATCGTCAAGCTGTCCAAGGCGCTGAACCTCAACATCGTCGCCGAGGGCGTCGAGACCCGCGCCCAGAAGACCATATTGCGCGCTACCGGCTGTAATATCATCCAGGGCTTCCTGTTCTCGCGCCCCGTCGCGGTTGCCGCCATCGACGAAGTCGTACGCGGAGACGGCAAGCTGGCCATGTGCGAGCCCGAGGGCGAGACGGTCCGTAAGGTAAGCTAACTCCAAGGCCTGATGGGCTCGCCCATCGCCTTGGCAAGTGCGACTGCACGCCGCCGCTATTTGGTGCTCAAGAAGCGAAGCGTTAGCACGCTTCCATGGCGGCGAGACTGCGCGGCCTCTGAGCGCATAAAGCGTAATAAAAAAGCCCGGACGATTGTCCGGGCTTTTTTATTACGCGGGAAGCTTGGCCGCGTGGGCCTCGACCAGCTCGACAATATGCTCGATCATGTCGGCATTGCTCAGCTTATGGTCGGGCTTGCCACCCATATAGACCATGCCGGCCCCTGCCCCGCCGCCGGTGAAACCGACATCGGTATAAAGGGCCTCACCCGGGCCGTTGACGACGCAGCCGATGATCGACAGCGACATCGGCTTGGAAATATGGGCCAGGCGCTCTTCGAGCTTGGCCACCGTGTCGATGACATTGAAGCCCTGGCGGGCACATGAGGGACAGGCAATGATGTTGACGCCGCGGTGGCGCAGCCCCAGCGACTTCAGCAGATCATAGCCGACCTTGACCTCTTCGACCGGATCGGCCGCCAGCGAGACGCGCAGGGTATCGCCGATACCGGACCACAAAAGGTTGCCGAGACCGATCGCCGACTTGATCGTACCGGCGCGCAAGGGGCCGGCCTCGGTGACGCCGATATGCAGTGGACAGTCGATGGCGTCGGCCAGGGCCTGATAGGCAGCAACAGTCAAAAAGACGTCCGACGCCTTCACCGAAATCTTGAATTCGTGGAAGTCGTGGTCGCGCAGGATATTCGCATGGAACAGGGCGCTCTCGACCATTGCCTCGGGGCACGGCTCGCCGTACTTCTCCATCAGGTCCTTTTCCAGCGAGCCGGCATTGACGCCAATGCGCATCGAGCAGCCGTGGTCCTTGGCCGCCTGGACGACTTCGCGCACCCGGTCAGCCGAGCCGATATTGCCGGGATTGATGCGCAGGCAGGCCGCGCCGGCCTGGGCCGCCTCTATGGCACGCTTGTAATGGAAATGGATGTCGGCGACGATCGGTACATTGGCGTGCTGGACAATGGTCTTCAGCGCCTGGGTCGACTCGACGTCTGGACACGACACCCGCACGATATCGGCGCCGGCCTCTTCCATCGCCGCAATCTGACGCAGGGTGGCATCGGCATCCGAGGTCAGGGTGTTGGTCATCGACTGCACCGAGATAGGTGCGTCACCCCCGACCAGGACCTTGCCGACACGAATCTGGCGGCTCTTGCGGCGCTCGATCTGGCGCCACGGGCGGACATGGGTATGGTCGGTAGCACTCATGCGGATACTTTCTGTCGGGAACAGGCCCTATATCGGCTTTTCAATTGGCGACTGCAAGCCTGTAGCGCGAATTACTGGCCAACTACTGCGGCGTATCCTCGGCAGGCGGCGTGGCTTCAGCCGGAGCGGCTTCGGCAGGAGAGCTACTGCTGGCGGCGGCCTTGCTCGGCACCACAGCCGGGCGCTTGACGGCCTGGACGGCTTCACCTTCGGCCTTGGCGGGCACATAGGGAAGCGGGGCAGTATTGCGCGGAATTGCCGTCGGACGTTGCGGCGCAGGCGCCACCTGGCGGTAGACCGTGCTGACCTGGCCAGCGGCGGCCTGACGGGCATCGAGTTGCGCCGACATCTGGGCTGCGCGGCCGTTGAGCTTGGCGACGGGTGTCAGCAGGGCGTCCATGCCGCCGGCATATTCACCGTTATAATAGATTTCGAACGCGCCGAAGTCGGAAACGTCGATCAGCAGATCCTGCTGGCCGGCAGCCGGCAGGCGATAAGCTTCGCCGGCGCCGAGCTGGTGGGCAAAATAAACGGTGCCCGTCCCGTCGCGCATGACCAGGTTGACGCTCTTGGTCGCCTGGATGGTGACGTTGGAATTTTCCGGCTGAGCGCCATAGACGGCGCCGCGCGGATTGAAGGCCTTGCGGGCCTGCAGCACGTCCTGCACCGGCACGGGCGCGGCCGAGGATTGATTATGCGCCGCCTCGATCGAGGCAAAGCCGTCTTCCAGGCCCGGCGTCACGTACGGCGCCGGGATGTCCTGATCCTTGGGCGCCGGGGCCGACTTGGTGATATAGACCACACCATCGCGGATCATCGGCTGGCCGACCGACCACGACTGTCCGCCAGCCTTGTCATGATGCAGCTTGCTGAAGTCGATCGGCTTACGCTGCACGACGTTCCAGATAACGACGGCGGCGACCAGCGCCAGGGCAACGCCGACATAGGCGCGGTAATTCGGCTTGACGTCTTCCAGCGACGCGCCCGACGGCGCCTGCAGGCGGCTCTGCGGCTCGGAGACGTCGCGCTTGTACATGTCGGCCAGGGTCTCTTCGTCGAGTCCCAGGGCCTTGGCATAGGCCTTGACATAACCGATGGCGAAGGCGCGTGGCGGCAGGACGTCGTAGGCAGCCTGTTCGAAGGCTTCGAGATAGGCCTTGCGCACCCGCGTCATGTCCGCAACTTCGTCGAGTGACCAGCCGCGCGCATCGCGCGTGGACCTCAGGATATCGGCAAGATCGAAGCGGTCCGGCAGATGGTCCCGCGCCTCGGCGTGATGGGACGCTGCGCCACGATAGAGCCCCTGATACGGCTCGTCTTCAATGGCATTAATGCTGTCGTTGGTACTCATGACAATCCCGGACTCGTCGGCGGAGACAGAACCATATGCCGGCCCACAAATCAACCGGCGGGCATGGCGCGCGCCCTCTCCGGCAGCGATTTTTTCGACGGCGACCTGCAGGGCGTGCAGACGCCCTGTGGACATATGGTTCGTGTTGCTCTTGGCCGCAACTCGGGCTAAGAGAACCCTTTCTCCCGACAGCCTGGATGGAACCGAAGTCATGCCCGCAGCCTTTGACGATTTATGGATCGGCCAGGTCGCCTCGATAGGCGCCGGCGTCGTTTCCGAAGACGACCTCAAGGCCTTCTGCAAGACCTATGCCCCCAGTTGGAACATCGAGGACGGCCTGCCGGACTCGCTGATCTTCGCCCTGTGGTCGAAACTGGAGACCGAGGCGGCATCGTCGTGGCCGCAAACCAAGCGCCTGGCCGTCGACGCCCTGCGCTGGATGCGCAACCCGCCGCCGGGCGAATTGCTGAAGTGCCGCCTGACCATCATGGGTAAGGACGCCGTCGGCGACACCAAGGGCGTCGTCATCGCCCAGCACGACGTCCTCGACGAGGCCGGCCGCCTGGTATTTTCCTGCCTGACGCGCTCGGTCTTCCAGCGTAATCCGATGGCGCCTACGGCTTAACGACAAGGCATTTAGGGTATGTGGCACCAAAGATTTTTGCCACGAAAAGCACGAACTCCGCGTCGTTTTTCCAACTGCGCGCAAATGTCAAAATATAGACAGCGCAACGCGCTGTCCTTTGTTCGAGCAATTTCGCACGGGCCCGTTCAACCTGCCGAAGTTCATGCTTTTCGTGTTTTTCGTGGCAAAAAACTTTTTAGCCCCTGCAACCTGTTCAAACGCACATGCGCACAAGGTCCTTCAAGGCCGTATAGCCCTTCGAACGCACACGTAAAAAGGCTCCGGATCGCTCCGGAGCCTTTTCCATTTTTAACCTTGCGGTCCGTCTTAGTTGACGGGCGCCGGGTTGCCGCGTTCCAGGGTCAGGGCAATCAGCTTGTCCCAGGCCAGCAGCGAGTTCAGGTGGGCGTAGATGTGGGTCAGGGCGCCGTTGTCGCGCAGCTCGACCAGCTTGTCACCCGACAGTTCACCAAGCTTCTTTTCATCGACGGCGAAATATTCGGCGATCTTTTGCGGTTCGCCCGGCGTGCCGTCCGGATTTTGCGGACGATACAGGGTTTCGCGCGGCGACAGCAGGTTCAGGTCGCGCAGCAGCTGGACGAACGATTCCGTGCGGCGACGCTCGGTTTCGAAGTCGGTGCAGAACTGCATGGCGTTCTCGACGAACGGCGTAGCTTTGCCGTCTTCGAAGAAGGGCACGTCCGGATTGGTCTTGGTGACCATCGGCGCCAGCACATCGACGCACAGGATCATGCGCTCTTCACGTTCGTCATTGGCGAACACGAAGGGATAACGACGGGCGAAGGCCGGCAGATAGGCGTCCGACTTGAAGGTGCCTTCGTCCGACACGAACAGGTTCTGGCCAGCCGACAGGCCCATGGCCGCAACCGGCATATAGGTGTCGCCGATGAAGACGATCGGGAAGCTCAAGGACGCAGCCGGGAATTCGGCGACGGTCAGCGGCACGACATTCGTTTCAGCGACGAAGGCGTGCGGAGCAGCCATGGCAGTAATGCCCATGGTGCCGTGGGTATCTGGGCTGAGCGGCTCCGGGTTCTTGTAGAACAGAACGTTTCCAGTCAGGGCGGCGTCGTTGGTTTGGTCTTGTGCCATGGTCACTTGGAATAGGTTTGAGGTAAAAAACGAGCCTCGCTTCTAGCGCATGGGCAAAGCAGGGGCAAGTGACGTAACAGAATAAGGGAAAGCCTTACGCCATTGTGTCCCTGTCGTGATGTGTGTGTATTGTTTTGGGGCGCTCTCTTCGTTCGCTTGTTGTACGCTCAAGCGCCGCGCGGGCTCCTCGCACAAGCTCGGGCGGGCGGGCGCCCTCGCCGAAGTCCTGGCGGACTTCGGAGTTTTACACTGCGTTAAAATTAAAGGCCCCTCCGTTTCCGGAGAGGCCTTTCTGTCTGGAATGGCGTGTAGCCTAGAAATCCTTGCTTAAACCGACAAAGACGCCGCGGCGGGGGCCCCATTGCGGGGCGCCGACACCGATGCCGCCGCCGTCGCGGATCTCGTAGGCCCGGTCGAGCAGGTTGATGACGTCGAGGCGCGCGTCGATGCCATGCGGGAAGTGGTGGCTGACGCTGACATTGAGCTGGGCATAGGCCGGCAGGCGGCCACCATTGGGCACCGAGCCGTCTGTACGCAGGCCGCTGCCATAGATGGCGTCCGCCGCGAGCGTCGTCTTGCCCAGGCGGTAGGTGGCTCCGACCGAGGCCGAGGTCCGCTGGTCGTGGTCGACATAGATGAAGTTGTTGGCGACGTAAGCCTGGTCGTCCGGCGCGAAGTTGAACTGCGACGACACGATCTGACGGCCCTGCGCCTTCGAGAAGGCGATATTGGCGTAGGTGGTGAACGGCCCGTTCTGGTAGTTGGCCGTAAACTCGGTGCCGGAATTGCGGCCGTACTTGTAGTTGAACGGCGTCAGGATGATCGGCGCGCCGAACTGACCTTCGTCGAGCAGGTAGCGGGCGACGCGATGATAGGCATCGACTCCCAGGGTCAGGTGGCTGCCGAAGGTCTGCTCGACCCCGATGTCGTAATAGTTGTCGCGCTCGGCATAGGGCACGTCGTTCAGGCCGGAAATGTCGAACGAGGTGTCGGCGAACAGGGTCTGGGTCTGGCTGGCGATCAGTTCATAGGGTGGCGGCGTGAAATAGCGGGCGTAACCGCCATGGACGGTCATGCCCTTCAGCGGCGTCCATACGAAGTTGACGCGTGGGCTCCACTGGTCTTCGGTGCGATAGGAATCCAGCTTGTCGTAGCGCAGGCCGTAGTTCAGCGTCAACTCCGGCATCAGGGTCCATTCATCCTGGACGTAGGCGCTGAAGGTTGTCGAATTCTGCTTGCTGTTGTCGGTAATGACAACCGGCACGTCCGAGGTCGGATTGCCGTCGTCGTCGAGCGTGAAGACATGACTCAGCGTCTTCGACACCGAACGGTCGGCCGAGAAGATGATGCCGCCGCGCAGGGTGTGGGCATGGTTCAGGGTCCAGGCGCCCTCCGCCTGGATGCCGGCCGAAGCGTCCTGCTTGTCGGCATATTGCGCGATGCCGTTAAAGGCCAGTTCGGCGTCCCAGTCGGGTGTGTAGATCAGTTGCGACTGACGGGCGAACAGGGAGACCTGGCCGGTAAAATGATCGCTCGTCTTCAGGTAGGACGCGATGGCGTAGTCCGTCGTTTCCTTCTGGTGCGACCTCAGGCTTTCGCTGGTGAAGCTGTCGATGCCGTTGACGCGGTACCCCACGCCGTCGTCGACCGAGTTCAGGCCCGGCGCATTGGGCAGTTGGAAGCTCTGGTCAGAAACGCCGGCGATAAAGGACAGGCGGCTGGAATCGTCGATGATGTGATCATAATAGCCGAACCCCATGACCTGGGCCGTACGGTCGTGCAGCGGCGTCTCGGTATTCACCGGCGACTCGATGCCCAGTTGCGACTGCTGGTAGCTCAGGCTGCCGAAATAGGTGTCGTTGCCGTTCGAACCACCATAGGTGATGCTGGGCTGGTACAGGCCATGGCTGCCGCCATAGACCGACACCGTGCCACCGTTCTTGAGACCCGACTGCGTCGACATGTTGATGACCGCCGCGGTGCGCAGGCCGTATTCCGCCGGCAAGGCACCGGTGATCATCTGGATATTGCTGGCGAACCGCGGGCTCAGCACCTGGCCGAAATTGCTCAGGCCCTCAGGCAGGATGATGCCGTTCAGGCGGTACTGGACATTGTTGTGGTCGCCGCGGACGTGCAACTGGCCATAGGAATCCTGTGTCACGCCCGGCGCCTGCAGGATGACCTGGTTCAGGCCGACATTTTCACCACCGGGCAGGGTCGCCACCAGCTCATTGGGCAGGGAGAAGCTCGACGCCCCGGTATCGGGCTGGATCGACTGGCGCGCCGCATCGAGACGATGGGCGCGGATCACGACCTCCTCGGTCTTGCCGGGGGGCTTGCCGGGCACGGTATTCGCAGCATCCTGCGCCTGAGCACCGGCGGCAAGGGCCAGCAGGGACAGGCCGGCCAGGAGGAAGGCCTTACGGGAAGATGCCGAAAAAGGCAGGTGTGGCGGGCGCGGCATGATAATCCCCAAAACGCTTGAATTGCTGCAATGCCGCATTTGGTATGTAATATTATAACTCACGTCAAGCGGAAAGTGATACATTATTACATTCGATATGAAACCATCTTCGCCGTGCCCTTGCCGGTTGCGAAATGGGCCCAAGCATCCTACCTTAGGGGCATGAGCCATACCTGCGAGCATCACGACCACGATCATGCCCACGACCACGCTGATGCGCATGGTCGCGAAACCGCTGTACGCCTTGCCGATGCCCAGGCCATGTGTGTCGAGGCCGGTGAACGCATGACCACGTCACGTTTGCGCACCTATGAGCTGATCCTGGAAGCATCGGGCCCGATCAAGGCCTATGACGTCATCGACCGTTTCCATCCCGATGGCGCCGCCAAGCCGCCGACCGTCTATCGCGCCCTCAGCTTCCTCGAGCAGATGGGCCTTATCCATCGTATAGAAAGCCTCAACGCCTTTGTCGCCTGCGGCGCCGGCGATCACAAGCACACGGCCGGTTTCCTGCTGTGCGACTGCTGCGGCCAGAGCGTGGAAATCGCCATCCCCAATCTCAGCGATGTCGAAGCCAGTGCTGCCCAGTCGGGTTTCAAGGTCAACCACGTTACCCTGGAAGCCCGCGGCCTGTGCAAGGCCTGCAACGAAGACGCCTGAGCGCATCCTGATCCGGCATCTTTAACCGGTTACCTTGCCCTCACGTGTTGCGTTTGCCGCAGCCTGCGACAGCCCCGTGACGCGCCCGTGCCACAGTTATGCATTTCCACACAGCCGGAAATTCGTGATCACACTTTCTTAGCATTTCGGGCACAGACAGGGAGTTGCATCTGTCACAAAACGACCAATCTGTCGCTAAACGAATCATGTAGACGTTTGCACAGTTCCACAACTCTTAGGGTGTCATGTCCGCCGCTACCCTTCAGCAAATCGATCCGGCTTCGTTGCGCAATATTCTCGACCTGCACGCCATGTTCAAGGCCCAGCGTCCGGGCGGTCGCATCGCCAATCTCAGCTATATCGATTTGACCGACATGAAGCTGGAAGGGGTCGACCTCAGCGACGCCAACATGACCGGCGCGCGCCTGTATGGCGCCTCCCTGCGCGATTCGATCTTCGTCCGCGCCAACATGTTCGGTGTCGACCTGCGCAATGCCGACCTGCGCTTTGCCCGCCTCGACCGTGCCGATTTGCGCGGCGCCTGCCTGCGCGGCGCCAACCTGACGGCGGCCTCGCTGATCGGCGCCGACCTGCGCGAAGGCCAGATCGCATTCAAGGACGACAAACAAGGCCTGCGCCTGATGAAGCACGAGCGCAAGGCCGGGGAGCTCGACTACGCCATCCTCAGCGGCGCCGACCTTTCGGGTGCCCGTATGACCGGCACAGCCGCCGTCGCCACCGATTTCAGCGACGCGAACCTAAGCGGCGCGATCATGTCCCAGGCCAAGCTGCGCAAGGCCAACCTCAACGGCGCCATGCTCAACGGCACCGACCTGTCGGGCGCCGACGTCACCGGGGCATCCTTGCGTGGCGCCGTCATGGTAGATACGGCCACCGGCGGCTGCAATCTCAGCGAAGCCGACACGGCCGACATGCTGAGCGCGCCCATCAGCGTCTTTATCGACGATGATCCCCTCGACGACGTTATCAACCTGCACGAACAGTGGGTGAAGACGGGCGGCGCCCACGGTGCGCGCCAGGCCCTCAACAGCGTCGATTTCCGTGGCCTGAAAAATCTCAGCAAGCGCATCCTGTCGACCCTGGACGCCGCCGAATCCGTCTTCTTCGGCCTCGACCTGCAGGGCGTGGAGTTTCAACCTGGTCAATGCCGATTTGCGCCGCTGCAACCTGGCCGGCGCCGACCTGCGCGGCGCGCGCCTGCTGGGCGCCAAACTGACCCACGCCAATCTCGAGGGCGCCAATCTCGGCCCCCTCGACCTCGGTGGCGGACGGCTGATGCGCACCGACTTGACCGGCGCCATCCTCAGCCACTCCAACCTGGTCAATGCCGACCTGACCCGCGCCCGCATGATCGCCGTCACCTCCGAGCACGTGAAGGACAAGGGCGCCAACTACACCCTGACTGAACGGGAATAAAATTTAAGAGTTCGCAGATTGCGGTACCTTCCTTGCGGGCCTCTCCGCGCGAAGCGCGAAAAGGCAGCCACCTAACATCCTACGACGCAGAGTTTGCTGAACCAATATGCCGAAATTATAATTCCCGTGTGGGTACACGGTGGGTCCCGCCGGTCCACCTTTTCGGACAAGTAGCCTGGCATCGCACTGGGCGAGAGAATTCATTCCCCATTTCTGGTCCTTGCCAAGCCGGATTTCAGCCGCACGAGAAATCGATCGTCGAGCGTTAGCTGAAACATATCGACGAATTTCACTCGTTCGGGGCTCTATTTTTGGCAGACCTCAGTTCCCGATCATAGTTTCCGACGCCGCCACAATCCCCGCTGCCCTCTACCCGATTAAGATCGTGTGGCCGGTACCTGGCATTATGCCGTGCATGGCCGAAGAAAGAGGCGACTATGGAAGTTTACAATATCAAGGATCACAGTGTACCGACCGATGGCACCAACGCTGGGCCTGCACTACAGGCTTTGGTCAACGCTGTATCGGCTGCGGGCGGCGGCATCATCACCGGCGACAATTGCACCCTGACCTTCACCTCCAGAGTGTATTGGGCATCGAATGTGCATCTTGACGTGCGTGGCGTTACCTTGAAAGCAACGCCGACCTCGCCGCGCATTCTGGAACTGGACAATCTCACCAACGTCACGCTGCGCGGGTTCGCCATTGATGGAAATGTGGCCGCCTTCACCACGAGTTCGCCCGTGGACAATTGCATCGTTGCGTATCAGTGTACTTTTATCGAGATCGCCAATGTCCGCGTTTTTAACACACGTAAGATCGCGATTCTGTTCAGCCGATGCGCCAACAGCGGCGTCGAAAACGTTCATCTCAACAATACCGGCAGGTTTTATACCATCTCTGGCAATGAAGGGGGACCAAGTTCCGATGCCGGCGAAGGTATAGTGTTCACCGACGATAGCGCCGCGGCCTCCATCTCGATCGGCAATTACGCCCGTAACATTTACGCGCAAAATTGTGGTCTGGACGCCGTATCAGTCGCTTTTCAAACTTCGTTTTTGTGTGACGGCGTAAAGGCAGAGAATTTCGGTGGCCGTCAGCAGGCGGATTACGCAGGTGTCTTCTATGCCAACACCGTCAAGGGACTTCACGTTACGAACATTCAGGCGACCAATGTCAGCGGCAACGCTCTTGATTTGGTCAATATCGACGGAGGCGTCGTCAGTAATATCGTCGTTCGTGAAGTCGGGGGCGCCGCCATTTCGCTAGCCGCAGAGAACGGCAACACTTCGGCGCGTCTGACAATCTCCAATGTCAACGTCGTCAACTGTGGCAAAGTCACAAGCGGCGCGATCCGATCGGCGATTACCTTGGTAGCCAATGGCGCGAGCAGCTTGGTCCAGATATGCGCCATTGATAACGTTGTCGCCCAGTCGACGACGGGTAACATGCTCTACGGCGTCCAAACACTTGGCGTCAATGGCGCGTCCACGGGACAGATCACCGACATTCGCATCGGTATGGCCATGCACATTCAGGGCGCCTCGGTCGGCGCTTTCAGCCCGGGTATCACGCTTTTTATCCTCGACACCGGCAAGTTCACCGGCTTTGCACCGTTCAACACCAGTCAGGACTATGAAGTGAATGGCACGCGGGTCGTAGGGGGACGCAAGTCTGGGTGGGGTACGGCGACCGGTATTGCAAGCCGCGCAGCCTTCGATACCTCGACCGTCACGACTGCTCAGTTGGCACAACGCCTTAAGGCCCTCATCGACGATCTGCATGCTACGGCTGGTCACGGCCTGATTGGCACCTGACGGGAAATCAGAAAGGCCGGAAACCATTCCGGCCTCAACGCAGCAGCCTAAGGCACGGAAAATATCAGATCCAGCGGCGCTGCTTGAACCACCACAACAGGACACCGGTGATCATCAGCATGATGACGACCACGATCCAGAAGGCCTCGGGGCTATGTAGCCCGGGCATGGCTTCGAAGTTCATGCCGTAGATCGACGCGATGAGGGTCAGGGGCAGGAAGATGACCGAGGTGATCGAGATCAGCTTGACGATATTGTTCTGTTCCAGGTTGATCAGGCCCAGCGCCGCATCGAGCAGGAAGGTGATATTGCCGGTGACGTAGGACGCATGGTCGCTGAGCGAGGCCACGTCCTGGCTCATGACACGCAGTCGGTCATGATAGTCGCGCGCCTCCTCGCCCTTCAGCAGCGTCGTTTCCTTTTCCAGCCCGGCCGCATAGGCCGTCAGGCGCGCCAGGGACACCAGGGAATCGCGGATCTTGGCGATATCGCTCTGGGCCAGGCCGAGACGATTGAGCACGTCCTCGAGCTTTTCCTGGCGCTTGGGGCGGAAGATGGCCTTCGACAGCTCATCGATACTGTGCGCCGTCTTTTCGATCAGGTCGGCGGTACGGTCGATCAGGACATCGAGCAGGTTGAGGAAGGTCGACGGGCCGCTGGCGCACAGGCCGGGCTGCTTTTCGAGATGGTCGGTAAAGATGGCGAACGACGCCGGGTCGACATAGCGAATCGTCACCAGCCGCCCCTGAACCAGGACGAAGGTCACGGGCCCTGTCTGCAAATGGTCCTGGCCGCCGAAGAAGGTGATCAGGGCAGTCATGAAGGCAGCCCCCTCCTCCATATAGAGGCGGCTCGACGTCTCGATCTCCGACATGTCTTCGCGCGTCGGCAGCAGGACGCTGAGGCGCTCCTCGAGCTTCAGCTCCTCGTCGCGTGTCGGGTTGAGCAGGTCGATCCACACCGCGTGGTCGTCGACATCGTCCGGCGTCCCCTTGATATGGCGGGGATGGACCGGAAGCGGGCCGGCGGCGTGACCGTCGCTGATATGACCGTGGCTATGGCTGTGAAAGCCCCGGGTATGGATCGTCAGCAAGGCCGCCCCCTCAAACACAAAACCTCCGGTGCGAGTCGCACCGGAGGTTCTATTTGCGCTGAAATCGCGAAGGCGGCAAGTATGCCAGTTCTTTACTGGTGCGCGCCCTTGGCGTGATCGATATCACGGCCGGCCGAACGGGTGGCGTCGACGCCGGCGTCGAGCTTGGCGACCAGGTCCTTGGCCGAAGCGCCGCTGACACGGGCAGCGACCGTGACCGGCTTGACAGCCGAAGCGGTATTGGCAGGGGTCAGCGCAGCGCGCAGGTCGTCGGGGATATCGGCCGTGCTGGCAGCCATGGCAACCTGGGCGGCCGGCTGCTTGTCCATCGGGCGAGCCGGAGCCGCCGGAGCGTCATCCTGATCATGACCGGTGGCACCGTTATAGATAAATCCGTAGGTGGTGTAGATGGTGCTGCCCAGGTCGTTCAGCGGGCCATACCACACCTTGACCTTGCTCCAGTCGCCCTTTTCCGAGACGTCGAGAACGTTGACATTCTCCTCGACCTTGCCGCGACGGCCGCCGACCGGCGACCAGTTGGCATGGGTGATCTGGATATAGCGATCGGTGATGACCTGCGAGACGACGGCGACGTGGCCGAGACGCATCTTGCCTTGCGACTTGAACACAAGGACGGCACCGGGCTTGGGCGCCTGGCCTTCGTCATACTTGCCGGTGGCTTTTTCCCACCAGGTCCAGGCGTCACCGAAGATCTGCATCCCGGTGAACTGACGAGCGAAGGTAACGCACTGAAGATAAGGGCTGCTGGAATTTGCCTGTTCGGCTGCGATTTTGGTGGTCTTGTGCGACACGGTTTTCGCTTCAAGCGAGCCCGCAGCGCAGAGGGTGGTCACGGCACAAATCAAAGCCGAAAGCGTCTTCCGCATGTACTCATAGTCCGTCACTGTTAGTCCTAGTGACTTTCGTACAACAGAAAAATAAATTTTCAAAGTACATTTCGCCGCGGAGGCGTAAATAAATTAACCTTCTTTGGCGAATTTTGTGGGTAACTTGTTAACCACTCGCTCGCCCCAGAGGCGAACCCAGCGACGGAACGGCAGCTCCACAAGGTGGTGCGCCAGCATGGACAACGGCACGAGGGCAACGAGTCCAGCGAACCACCAGGCAAAGGGCAGGCCTTCATCGCCGAGGTTCAGGACGGCGTGCGCCGCCTTCAGATATACCCACTTCCATGGCACATAGATCATGTAGGTGGCAAAGGAAATTTCACCCAGATACACAAGAAGCTTGCTCGACATCACGCTGGTGCCGGCGCGATCCAGGCCGGCGATCGACAGGACCATCAGGCCCAGGGCCAGGACGATGATGATATCGGCATAAGGATTGCTGGTTGCAAAGCTTGACGCGAGCACGACCACAAGGCTGGCA
The DNA here is from genome assembly GCA_965246725.1 of Asticcacaulis sp. GTDB lineage: Bacteria > Pseudomonadota > Alphaproteobacteria > Caulobacterales > Caulobacteraceae > Asticcacaulis. The sequence goes on along the minus strand of CBDFFG010000007.1, from coordinate 340,399 downwards.
GCAGCCGCGCCGAAGGCAGCAATTCCCGGGCTCGCCACCGCACCACCGCGCCAGGCGAGGAACAGGGCCGCGCCGAACAGGAAGGACGGCACGATTCGCAGGGCGCCCCATTCGAAGGTCGCATGGGTCAGGTCGAAGCCGGCAATCGCACGGAAGGCGACATTGAGCCCGATCAGGAAAACCGCGGCCAGGGCGACAGCGACCATCGGACGGTCACGCAGGCGCCAGGCGACGGCGGCCGTGGCCGGGAAGGTCAGGTAGGCAAACCATTCGGCCGAGATCGACCAGGACGGATGGTTGAAGGCGGCGGTCGAGGCCAGGCCCCACGACTGCATCAGCAGCAGGTGCGCCGGCAGGGCCGACCAGTTCTCGGCATTGGGATCAAGCTGTACGCCCTTCAGGGCGGCCCCCGCGATCAGCAGCAGGGTAAACAGCAGGGTCGCCAGGTGCAGCGGATAGACGCGCGCCAGGCGATGGACGATGAACTGGCCATAATCGAAACGCTTGGTGCCAAAGGCTTCGAGATAGACGTAGGACAGGATGAAACCGGACAGGACAAAGAACAGGTCGACCCCGAGATAGCCCTTGTCGAGCAGGCCGAACTGGATCGGCGGGTGCAGTTCCTTGACATAGGTATATAGCACGACCCAGATGGCCGCGAAAAAGCGCAGGCTTGTCAGGGGTTTCAACTGGTCTTTGAACATCGGGGCAGTCCTGCGGGCGATCGGGGCTGGGTGTCGTGACGGGACGTCGACCTCCGCCTGTGCAGGATATGGGCCAAGGGCAAAGATTGTATGAAAAGCCGGCAAAGCCCTTTAAAAACAAAGACGGGCGTTCAAAGAAAAAGCCCTCCGCAGACACTGCGAAAGGCTTTTGTATCCTGGTCTGAGACAGATAGCAGCCTGTAGCGGCTTACTTCTGCACCCAGTTGCCGGCGCCGTTCTGATAATATTCGCCCGGCTGCAGCTTGGGCACGACAGCATTGACGAAGGCCGACTGGCCGGCGGCTTCGATCGAGACGCTGTTCTTCGCAGCGGCCTGGGCGAAGACATTATGGCGGCCGGCATTGATTTCGGCGACCGCAGCCTTCAGCGCGGCATCGCTCGACGCCTTGACGAAGCCGAGATAGCCGTCCGATTGCTCACCGACGATACCCTTGGCCTTGGCAGCATCGACCAGGGCTTTGGACGAGGCGATATCGGCATAGGCCGGAGCCACCGACACGGCGGCGATACCCGCGACCGAACCGGTCAGCAGCACGGCGGCCAAAGCGGCCTTGATTACGGATGCGTTTTTCATCTTACCGGTCCCCTCTTAGAACAGGTTCGGGTTCTGCTGCACGAGGGCCTTCACGTCCTCATCGAGCTGAACCTTCACATTGACATCGAGCTTGGCGTAGATCGGCGCCAGGTTGACATTGACATTCACCGACGGCGTACACGCCATCAGGCTTAACGCCGCTATGCCGGCCGCTCCTGCGGCGACAGCTTGCTTCATAATGGGCTCCCTCTTGCCATTCCATGCAGTCACAGTGGCAGATATAGGCTGAACCGGGGCTGAACGGAAGCTGGAGCTGACGATTAAGATGTAATCTCAGGGCTTGGTTTTCGGCACCGCCGGCAGTGTGCCGGAATTGCCCAGGTCCTTGAACACATCGGGCAGGCCCAGCGGCATGTCGAGATAGAGCTCGACCGGCGTGCCCGACGGCAAGGTGATCGGCTTCTGCATCCACTTGCCGCTGATATAGTCGCTCAGCGAAATGGTCGCCTTCTGCGCATGCGGCGGCTGGAAACGGCCCTTGATGTGGAAGTTCACATCGATCCGATGATCGGGCAGCGAATTGATCTTCGCATCCAGTTGCTCATAGGCGACGTGCTCCATCGCCTGGAAGGCCAGGTCCTGGAACGGATTGAATTCCGTCTGCATCTGGGTGGCGGCCGGCGCCTTGGTCGGCGCCTGCAGCGACCCAGTGGCCGAGACATCGGTCACGCCCGAGCGCTTGATGGAGATCGTGCCCGGCCGGTCAGCCGCAAAGGCACCGTTCTGGAAACTGATCAGGCCACCGATAATGGCGAAGGGTACCCGTCCGGTCAGCGTCCCTTCAAAGGTCATGTTCTGCGACAGGTTGGTCGAGGCGATGACCTTGCCGAAATCGAGGCCGTTGAACGACAGGGCGCCGGAAATCGGCGAGGTATCATCGAGCGGGATCGAGGTCGGATCCAGCAGAACCTTGCCGCCCGGCGTCATCACCTCGGCGGCCTCGACGGCAATGCGATCGCCTTGGAACTGCGCCGACACGAAAAAAATGGCTGAGTGGAACGATAGCCGCCAGGTTGTCGAGGCTGAAACGCTGCCCCGGATCGCTCCGCAGCGGCGCCAGCGAGGTAAAGACGATCTTGCCGGACAGGCCCTGCGCCACGCCCATGCCACCGCGGAAGTTCAGGCCATCGACCGTCAGCACACCATGGCTGTCGGTCGTCGTCTTGGTCCAGTCGAAGGCACCGGTAAAGGTGGCGGTGCCGCTGACGTCGCGCGACATGACCGAAGCGATCTGCGGGCTGAGATGTATCGGCTGCAGGCCGTCCGGCGCGAAGTTCAGCCCGACCGTGGCAAAGGACAGGCTGCCGGCATTGGTGACCACATCATTGTCGAGCGCGATGGTGGCGATCGGTGTCGGTCCGCCGGACTTTGTTTTCAAGTCCGGGGTCCCGGCCGTGAAACGTCCGGTCATGCGGCGCATATCCTGACCGAGCGTCCCGGTCAGTAGCATGGCATTGAAACGGCGTTGCGCAACCGGCAGGCCATCGCTCAGGGTGGCGGCGGCCAGCTGCATCTTCAGGCCCAGGACATCGCTTCCGGCCTGGGAGTAGACATCGACACTGCCCTGGCCGTCGGAGACCTTCAGGCCTTCGACCGGCGCTGTCAGCGACAGGGTGTTGAACAGGGCCGAGGCGTGCCAGCCGGACGGCGTCAGACGGAAAAGGGCGCCGTCGCGCTGCGCCACCGTCACCTTGACGTTTTCGATATGGTCGCCCAGTTCGGCCGAGGCGACCGTTACCGCCGTCGGCGCATCGAGCGTGACGTCGAAGCCGCTCGCCCGCGTCGTCGTAAAGCGGCCATGGGCATTGTCGATGGCGACGCCCGTTACCGGCGCCGCCGTAAGGTGACTCGACAGGACGTAGCTGCCAGACAGCAGGCCGGTGCGGGCATCCGTGCCGATATCGGCGGCCGTCAGCTTCGCCTGCGGCAGGCCGGGACCCGCGAGCGCAATGGAGAAAGCGCCCTTGCGGCCGGTGGCCAGCAAAGGCGCGCCCGGTTGCGGTGTCAGGACCAGCGTCCCACCGCCTTTGAGATTGGCAATGGCCGGAGATTGTAAGCGGATGTCGACCTGAGGCGCCGAAGACCCTTGCGCCATCAGCGAGGCTTTCAGACCTTTGGCGCGCAGCGAAAAGCGTTGCAGGGCACGATCGAGCGCCACGACCGAGTCGTCCTTCGGCAGCTTCGGATCGTCGCGGCGCGACTTCGCCAGGGCCGACAGGCCATTATAGGAACCATTGTCGCTGGCGATATCGCTGACGGCATCGACAGCCCAGCCGTCACCGTCGGCGCGCGCAGTGCCGGTAATGGCCAGCGTGGCAGCATCGAGCGACAAGCCGGCGCCGGCGGCATGCCCGGCCGTCAAACGGCCGGTAAAATCGCCATGGCTGCCCGTGGTGTCGGATGCCACCGACAGGGTCGTCACATTGAGATGAGCAGACTTCGCCATCAGGTCGCCCTGGCGCAGCAGGGCCGCATCGCCGTTCAAGGCGCCAGTGGCGGCAAGACTTACACCGTTCGCGGTCGACCAGCCGGCCTTTAGGCCGAGCGCCGGGCCGGACAGTTGCAGGCCCTTGCCGTCGATATCGCCGCTTTGCAGGTCGTCGGCGCGCGCCAGCAGACGGGCGCCGCCTTCATACTGGATCGACGTTGCCGTGCTGTGCAGTTCGCCGTTGAAGGCAAGATTGCTTTCCAGGCCGGCCGCCGCGGTGCCCTGTCCCTGCACGGTGTCGGCGCGCGCCGCCACCGTGCCGCTCAGCGCACCATTCAAGGCCGTCAGGCCGCCGGCGCCCTTGCGATAGGGCAGATGGGCATCCAGCGCCAGGGCAAGGTTTTGCAGATGCAGACTGCGATTGCCGGCATCCTCGACCATGCTGCCGCCACGGATATCGGCAGAGGCGACGTCAGCCGCGGCATGAATTTCAAGTTGGTCGCCGGCAATGGCTTTTGCGGTGACGATGCCGTCGCTGACCGTGCCGGATCCGGCCGGGCCGCTGAATTGCGAGGCCGGCAGGCGCAGGCCGAGATCGGCCAGCTGGCCATCGGCCAGGGCGACATTGCCGCGCGCCCGCACCAGGCCGTAATCGGTCTGCAGCAGCAGGGTGGCGTCATCGAGCTGAATGGCGTGCGGTGCCGGCGCACCTGTGGCGGGAGCGTTGAGCGCCGCCTGAACCAGCTTGTCGAGACTGCCGAAATGCAGGCGCCCGTCCTTCAGGACCATGGCCACCAACGGATGGACGGCGTGCAGGCTGTTGAGACGGAACAGGGGCTGGCCGTGACCGGCAAACAGGTTGAGGCTATAGTCGGCGTCGAAGCGTTCGACGCTGACATCGGGATGGGCCGCATCGCCGATCAGGATGGTCCCCGATGCGTCGTGCAGGGACAGCTTGTCGAACTTGACCTTCGAGACGACGCCCTGGCCCTTCAGCCAGCCCTGCATGATCTCGGCAGCGATTTCCTTGCGCGCGGCGACCGTGACGATGCCGATGGCCGTCACACCCCACAGGGTGATCCATAGCCAGTTCGATGCTTTGAAGCCGCCCTTTTTCGGCGGGCGTCCGCCGCCACCCCGTTTTGGCGGTTCGCGATTAGGCAGGCCGATGCCGTCGTCCTCTTCCGGCGCACCGTCCGGACGCGTGACACGCAAAAAGCTGTCGCCGCCGGTCATATGGGCCGGAAACCACAGGGCGTCATCGTCGGCCATCAGGTTGGGGGTGGGACGGTTTTCAATCATTTAGAATCGCAAACGGGCTTTCTGCTCGCATCGGTCGGCCTTTCAGCATGCCAGAAACCCGTTAAAAAGTGTGGACACATTCAAAAACTTTTTAATCATAACCGCGATAGGCGACACAAATCCGGCATTTTCGCCAATCAGTGCCGCTTTTTTCGAAGAGCCTTCGTTTCGCCGCGATTTTTCATATCTTATGAGATGGTTAGACCGCCATACCACATATCGCCGGTTTGCGTGCGAATCATGTTAACACCTCGTTAAGCTGTTTTAAGGCGGATTTTAACCATTTTCCGATTAATAACGGTGACCCGTTAGGGCCCGACCGGGGGCAAAACTGCCTCATTTTCGCCTTCTTCCGGCGTAAGCAGGGCCTTCCTCCGTACCCGGACTCAGTCCATGGTCGGCGGATACAGTCGGATAGATACATCCGCGGCCCGGAGAACCAGGGCCGGAATAAGACGTTTTCACCTACCGCGCATGTGATGCGGAAGACTTAAGAATACCGGCTGACCGCGTATCGGACAGTTGCACGCTTAGAAGACACTTTGCCGCTGACCGGAACAGGGTCAGCCACCGATGATCGACAGGATGTAATTCGCGTACCATGGCCCAACTCGACCCTCGCCGCCAACCGGTAAGACTGACGCCGATGATTTTTGCATCGGCCGCCGCGTTGACGGTTGGAACCCTGCTGTGGCGCGTGCTCGCGCCCCTGCCCGGTGCGGTTGCGCCGATGGATCCCGCCTCTGCCATGGCGCTCGAAACCCAGGCCTTTGCCGAAGCAGCCGCGCGTCCCGGCTACACCCAGGCCGTCGATGTACCGATTTCCCTCAAAGGCGGCGAAAACATCGCAGATGCCGTAGCCCGTGCCGGTGTGGCGCCTAATGAAGCCAAGGCCGCCGTCAACCTGCTGTCGCAGGCCTTCAACCTAGCCACCATCAAGACCGGCATGAGCCTCGAGGCCGCCATTGCGCGCCCCAGCGACGGCTCCAAGCAACCGGCCCAGCTCCTGGGTCTTACCCTGCGCACCGGCCCTGCCAAGCAACTGACTCTGACCACCTCGCGCGACGGCGCCATGCGCCTGCGCGCCCTCGAAGAATCGGTGCGCGACGAACGCCGCGTCGCCATCGGCACGATCGACGGCTCGCTCTTCACCTCGGCGGCGGCGCTCGGCGCCACCCCGTCCCTCACCGCCCAGGTCGTCAAGCTGTTCGCTCACAAGCTCGACTTCGAACGCGACATCCAGTCGGGCGATACCTTCAAGCTGGTCTTCGACCGCAAGGTCACCGAAAGCGGCCGCACCGTCGAAGCCGGCAACCTGCTCTATGCCGAAATCGAAGCCAAGGGCGGCACCGACCGTTTCTATTCGTATCAGCCCAAGGGCAATGGCGAGATTCAGTTCTTCGACGAGAACGGCAAGAATATCCGCGGCTTCCTGCTGACCACCCCGGTCTACGGCGCCCGCGTCTCGTCGACCTTCGGCATGCGCTTCCACCCGATCCTCGGCTTCAACAAGATGCATACCGGCATCGACTTCGCCGCCCCGATCGGCACCCCGATCCAGGCCGCCGGCGACGGTATCGTCGAAGACGCAAAGTGGTGGGGTGGCTACGGCCGCTGGGTCCGCATCGGTCACAACAAGGACTGGGAAACCGGCTACGGCCACATGTCGGCCATTGCCGTCCGCCCGGGCCAGCACGTCACGCAGGGCCAGATCATCGGCTATGTCGGCACCACCGGCCGCTCGACCGGCCCGCACCTGCACTTCGAAGTCTGGCACGACCATACGCCGATCGACCCGAAGAGCGCCAAGGTGCCGGATTCCAACATCCTGATCGGCCAGGACCTGGTTGCCTTCCGCAATCGCAAGCGCGAAATCGACACCATGATCGCCATGGCCGACGTCAAGCGCTCCGACGACAATTCCTCGTCCGAAGCCCTGGCCATGAAGACCAGCGCCTATCACTTCGAAAACGAAAACGCCACCAGCCGCCCAATGGCCCTGGCGCAGGCCAGCGAAGCCAGCCGCGTCCGCGTCAACAGCCTGATGCCCCTGCGCCCGGCCCTCACCTCTACCCGCGGCATGAAGTAAAGCCACGGGCCCTACACCCGGATTCGCGACGGTGATTACGCGCTTAGACGAACTCTTCCTTCAGCGCGCTCCGGGCCGAAAATTCACAGTCTTGAGGCCAATAGCAGGAGGCTAGCGCCGCAGGTACACTTGTACCTGCAAGCGACGCCGACGCCCTAGTGGACCAAGAATGGGAATTTTCATTCGAGGCGGTCGGCTTTGAAGAGAGTTGGAAAAAGCTTGATCCACGCGCCTGTGACAACGAGCGACCCAATCCCGCCGAACAGCGCGGCCCCAATCGGCCCCATGATCCGCGCCACGACACCGGTCTCGAATTCCCCCAGCTCATTCGACGCGCCGATAAACAGATAGGACACCGAGCCCACGCGGCCGCGCATATGATTGGGCGTGACGATCTGCACCAGCGTGCCGCGGACATAGACACTGATCATGTCGGCCGCGCCGAGCACGATCATGGCGGCGATCGACAGGCCGATGATCTTCGACAGGCCGAAGACGATGGTGGCGACGCCGAAGATGGCGACGCCGCCGAACATCCACGGCCCTGCGTGGCGGCGGATCGGCCAGTTGGACAGCAGGAACGAGGTGACGATGGCGCCGATGGCCGGCGAAGCCCGCAACAGGCCGAACATCTGCGGCCCGGCGTGGAGGATATCCTTGACGAAGATCGGCATCAGGGCCGTTGCACCGCCCAGCAGGACGGCGAACAGGTCGAGCGAAATGGCGCCCAGGATGATCTTGTTGCCCCAGATATAGGCGATGCCTTCCTTGAGCATCTCCATCTTGGAACCGGCCGGGGCATCGGGCGCCGTCGGCGTCTTCAGGGTCAGGACCAGACCCGCTGCCACCAGGGACAGCACGGCACAGAAGCCGTAGGCAAAGCGCGGCGACACCCCGACCAGGACACCGCCCAGCGCCGGCCCGACGATCAGCCCCATCTGGAAGGCCATGGAATTGACGGCAATGGCCTGGGGTAGGATATGCTTGGGCACCAGCATCGGCCCGATCGCCGAACTGGCCGGCGCATTGAAGGCCCGCAAGGCGCCCAGCACGGCGCTCAGGGCGAACAGGCCCCAGAAGGGCGCGTGCGGCAGGAAGGTATAGGCGAAAAAGCCGATCGATAGCAGCAATTGCCCCAGCAGGACCAGGGTAACAATCTTCTTGCGGTCGATGCGATCGGCCAAGATGCCGGCGGGAATGGTGAAGGCGAACAGGGTCAGGAACTGGGCAAGGCCGATCAGGCCGACATAGAGGGCCGACTCGGCGATCCCCTCCTTTTGCCGGGCGATATCATAGACCTGCCAGGCAATGGCCGCGCTCTGCGCCGAGGCACCAAGCACACCGCACAGGCGCGACAGCCAGAAGGCGCGGAAATCGGCGATCTGCAGCGGGTGTCGTTTGTCTTCAGGCGGTTGCAAAGGTTCGGGGGTATCGGTCGTCGACAGCGGAGTGGTCACGGCTATGCCTTGTAAAAGAGACGTGTCTCTGTATTTGAGTCTTTTCCCGGAGTCCAAAGGGTCTTACATCACGGCCTATGAGCAATACAAATACAAATGCCGTCTTGCTGGATCCTGTCGCCGTCACGCAGGAACTGATCAGCCGCCCGTCCGTTACGCCGGTCGATGCCGGCGCCATGGATGTGGTCGAGCGCCACCTGACCGCCTTAGGCTTCGCCTGCACGCGTCTTCGTTTCGGCGAGATCGAAAACCTCTATGCCCGCCGCGGCACGGCCTCGCCTAATCTCTGCTTCGCCGGCCATACCGATGTCGTCCCCGGCGGCGTGCGCAGCCTGTGGCGCTACGATCCGTTCGGCGCCGAGATTCATGAGGGCGCCGTGATCGGCCGTGGCGCCGTCGATATGAAGGGCGCCATTGCCGCCTGGATCGCCGCCGTCTCTCGCCATGCCGACCAGGCAGGCTCCCTGTCATTCCTGGTCACCGGCGACGAAGAGGGAATCGCCACCGATGGAACGATCAAGGTCGTGCAGTGGCTGCAGGAACAGGGCGAGGTCATCGACCATTGCATCGTCGGTGAGCCGTCATCGTCTGCGCAACTGGGCGACATGATCAAGGTCGGACGCCGCGGCTCGATCAACGCCACCTTTACCGTCACCGGCAAGCAGGGCCACGTCGCCTATCCGCAGCGCGCGCTTAATCCCCTGCCCGTTCTGGTCGACCTGCTGGCGGTGCTGAAAAGCCGCGTGCTTGACGACGGCTATACGGATTTCCAACCGTCGAACCTGGAAATCACCACGATCGATACCGGCAATACGGCCACCAATGTCATTCCGCAGGACGCCCGGGCGCGGATCAATATCCGTTTCAACCCGGCCCATACCGGCGCACAGTTGCGGACATGGCTGGAGGGCGTCGCCGCCGATATCGCGGCGAACAGCGGCGCCACGATCGACTGCACCAGCAGCATTTCCGGCGAGGCCTTTCTGACCGAGGCCGGCGCCTTTGTCGACGTCATCGCCGATGTCATCCAGGCCCGGTTCGGACTTGAAACCGATCGTTCGACTACCGGCGGCACCTCGGATGCGCGCTTTATCCGCAACCTGTGCCCCGTCGTCGAGTTCGGCCTGGTCGGCCAGACCATGCACCAGATCAACGAATGCGTACCGGTCGCCGACCTGCAGGCCCTTACCGATGCCTATTCGGCTGTGATCGAGGCGTACTTTTCGAAGTTCGGCTCTTCTTCGTAAGTGACCTGAGTCAGGTAAAGCCCATCCGGCGGGGCCACCTGGCCACAGGCGGCACGGCTTTTGGCTTCCAGGGCGCGCGCGACATCGCCGGCGTGCCAGCGGCCGATCCCGACCTCGGCCAGGCTGCCGGTCATCGACCGGACCTGGCGATGCAGGAAGGAGCGCGCGGCAAAGACCAGGTGGATCTCGTCGCCCAGGCGTTTGACGCGGGCAATGTCGAGCGTCTTGACCGGGGATTTTGCCTGGCAATAGAGGTGACGGAAGGTCGAGAAGTCGTGCTTGCCGACCAGGCTTTGCGCCTCACGCGCCATCGCTTCGGCGTCGAGCGGCTTCTTGACGTGCCACACCCGCCCCTGGTCGAGAGTCGGCGGACTGCGCCGGTTCAGGATACGGAACAGGTACATGCGGCCGGTCGCCGAAAAGCGCGCCGAGAATTCCGGATCGCAGATTTCGGCATGGACGACGGCGATGGGCTCCGGCACCAGGAAGGCGTTCATGGCGTCACGGACCGTGCCCGGCTTGAATTCTTTATCCAGATCGAAGGTAATGACCTGGCCGGTGGCGTGGACCCCGGTGTCTGTGCGCCCGGCCGCGGTGATGCGCAGCGCTTGACCGCTAAAAGCCAATATCGCGCGCTCGATCGAGGCCTGCACGGTCGCCAGTTCCCCCTGGGCCTGGTAGCCGCAATAGGGGCCGCCGTCATATTCGACGATAAGTTTATAACGGGGCATGGCAGCCCCCGCGACCGAAGGCTTGCGTCAAACCAGTTGATCCCCGGCGACGAACCCGGCGCCGTTGAGGAATTCGGCGGCGTCCTGCGCCGCCTTGCCCTCGCGCTGGACACGCAGCAACTGGATGATGCCGTCGCCGGTCGCCACCTTGAGGCCGCCCAGCAGTATGGTGCCCGGAACCTCTCCCGACACTTCATCGGTCAGGCGCGACATCAGCACCTTCAGGCGCTGCTCGCCCTTGGGCGTCTGCATGGTCGTCCAGGCGCCGGGAAAGGGCGACAGGCCGCGAATATGAAAATCGAGCTCGCGCGCCGGGCGGTTCCAGTCGATGCGCGCCTCTTCCGGCGTGATCTTCTTGGCGTAGGTGACCTCGCCGACCTGCTCCTGGCCGGCGGCGCCGCCACGCCCGATAGCGGCCAGGGCGACCGGCAGCAGCGAGGCGCCAAGGCTGGCCAGCTTGTCGTGCAGGCTCTGGGCTGTATCGTCTTCGGTAATCTCGACCCGGCCGGACAGGATGATCGGGCCTTCATCGAGGCCGACCGACATGCGCATGACCTCGACACCGGTAAAGCTGTCGCCGGCCATGATGGCGCGCTGGATCGGCGCGGCCCCGCGCCACCGTGGCAGAAGGGAAGCATGCAGGTTGAAGCAGCCGAGCGGCGGATGGTCGAGCACCTCGGCCTTGAGGATCTGGCCGTAGGCGACGACGATGGCGATATCGATATCCAGCGCTTGGAAGTCGGCGATCGCCTCGGGCGTCTTCATCGATTTGGGCGTGCGCACCGGCAGGCCAAGCCCTTCGGCGAAAGCGTGGACCGGCGATGGGCTCAGAACCTGGCCACGGCCCTTGGGCGCCGGTGGCTGGCTGTAGACACAAACAATGTCATGGCCGGCGGCGACCAACTCGGCCAGGGCCTTCACGGCGAATTCGGGCGTGCCCATAAAGGCGATGCGCATCGGAAATCCTTAAAAGAGCAACGAGGACGACAATGAAAAAGACCTCGCGCACAGTGCGCGAGGTCTAATCACTAATCCTTAGCAGGAGCAAGAGTTTAAGCAGCGCGCTTCAGCTTCTTGACCTTGCTGACGGCGCGGTCGCGCTTCAGCTTGGACAGGTGGTCGATGAACAGGACACCTTCGAGGTGGTCCATCTCGTGCTGGATGCAGGTGGCGAACAGGCCATCGGCCTCTTCTTCGACGGCATTGCCGTTATAGTCGAGATAGCGCAGGCGGACGCGGGCGGGGCGCTGAACCTCGTCGTAGACTTCCGGCACGCTGAGGCAGCCTTCTTCGTAGGGCGCCAGGTCTTCGGACTTCCAGACGATCTCGGGATTGACGAAATAGCGCGGCGCCTTGACGCCCTCGGCGTCGGGCTCGGCGCCTTCCGGCTTTTCCTGCAGGTCCATGACGATGATGCGAACGGGTTCACCGATCTGCACAGCGGCCAGGCCGATGCCGGGCGCGTCGTACATGGTCTCGAGCATATCGTCCATCAGACGGCGCAGGTCGTCGGTGACCTCCGAAACGGGGGTCGAAACCTGCTTGAGAACAGGGTTGGGTACAGTAAGAATTTCACGAATTGCCATGCGCAGAGATGTAATCAAGAGGCGTTAAAAAATCAAGATGAGGATGAAGCGCCGTCTATAACTGGCTTTACGCGCAAAGCGCCGGCCTAAGATATCCCTCCACCACTTCGTGGTACCCCACCCCATCTTGCGATGGGGTGGCAGACGACGCGTCAAGCATCGGATGACGGAGGCGTCTCTTTTACAGCAACCTACTCCGCTGCGTCCTCCTGCGGCGCCAGGGCGATCAGCTTGGCGGCATTCCTGGGCTGGGCTTCGATGCCCCTCTGCTCGGGCAGGCTCTTGCCCTCGTGATTGACCTGAAGCGTCTCGAAACGCCTCGCCTGGGTCAGGACCTTGGTTTCCAGCGAACCGACAAAACCGTTATATTTGTCGACCGCGCGCCCCAAGGCGTCCCCCATTTGCGAAACGTGGTTACCCATAACCGACAAACGGGCATAGAGCTCGCGGCCGACTTCCGCGATCTCGTTCGCATTCTTCATCTGGTCTTCGACCCGCCAGCCATAGGCGACCGCCTTGCACAGGGCGAACAGGGTGGTCGGCGTGACGATGATGACCTTCTTGTCCATCGCCTCGTTCATCAGGTTCGGCAGGCGCTCCAACGCCGAAGCCAGGAAACCGTCGCCCGGGATGAACAGGGCGACAAAATCGGGTGAACTCTGGTCCTTGAACTGGTCCCAATACGTCTTGCCCGACAGGTCGCGCAAGTGGCTGCGCAGGGCGCCGGCGTGGCGTTGCAGGGCCGCTTCACGCAGTTCGTCCGTCTGGGCCTCCATCGATTCCAGGAAGGCCGTCAGGTTGACCTTGGAGTCGATGACGAAGACGCCATTGGCCTTGTCGCCCGGCATGCGCACGACGACGTCCGGGCGCCGACGCCCCTCATCGGTATCGAGATTGTGCTGTTCGATAAAGTCGAAGCGCGTCAGGCCGGCCGCCTGCAGCACGTTGCGCAGGGTTTCTTCGCCCCAGCGTCCTTGCACGCCCGCGCCGCGGCGCAACGCCGTGGCCAGTTTCTGCGTGACGTCGCGCGTCTCGTTCGACGCCGCCAGCAATTGTCCGATCTGTTCGGTCAGGCCGCCCTTGTCGGTGGCCCGCGCCTCTTCCATCGCCTTGACCTGGGCTTCGAAGCGCGTCAGCTGCTCGGCCACCGGCTTCAGCGTATTGTCGACGCGCTCCAGGGCAAGCTTTTCGCGCTCGACCGCCTCGTTGCGCAGGGCCAGGGTCGTGGCTTCCAGCGCCTGCTGCGACACCAGCTTGAAATTTTCGCTCATCGCCGCCTTGGCATCTTCTAGATTGCGCGCGCGCTCGCTGATCTGCGCCAGATGCGCCGAGGTCGACATCAGTTGCGTGTTCAGGTCGTCGCTGCGCACCCGCAGGCGCTCGACCTCGACCGCCGCGGCATCGAGCTTGTCGACCAGATCATCATTGCGCGCCCGCAGCACCTGGTTTTCCGCCGACTGCGCCGTCAGGTCTTCAATGTGTTCGCGCAGGCGGCGCGTCTCGAGAAAGGCAAACACCCACGCGCCCCCGATCACGATGGCGACGATGCACAGGATGACAATTGAAACGTTCATGAAACGTTCCATACCCTGAGTTCAGCAAATTGGCGAGTCGAAAATACGCCCCCTTGCCAGCCGCAACGGTGCCTGACATGGTCGCCTTCAAAAGGGGCACAGGTCATGGATTTTCGGACGTTTTTGAAACGCGTATTCACTGGCAAGACGCCGTGGACCTATCTCTACCTGTTCCTGATCCCCTTCGTGAACTGGGGCTTCGACAAGATCCACACCATTCCACTGCCGACCGGTGGCGACTGGCATCCCCTGACCGTGGTCACGGGCCTCAGCCTGATCGTGCGCGACTTCGCCCAGCGCGAGGTCGGCCACTATATCTTCGCCTTCCTCGGTATCGGTCTGCTCCTGTCCTTCATGACGTCGGATCCGTCCGTGGCCTTTGCCTCGACCTGTGCCTTCGCCATTTCGGAACTGGTCGACTGGGCCTTGTTCACCTTTGCCAAGATTCCGCTGTCGAAGCGCGTCTTCCTGTCGTCGGGCATCAGCGCCCCGATCGACGCCGCTGTCTTCCTGGCCATCGCCAGCCAGTCCATCCCCGGCATCTTCAATCCGTGGTCGTTCGCCGCCGCTCTGGTCAGCCGCTTTATCGGCTGCCTGATCGTCTATTTCCTGATGCGCAACCGCGAAAAGCGCGAGCAGGTCGCCGCCTAGTCACTCACCTGCGCGTAGCGCCTTTGATCCGGCCCATTGAGCGCCGCTGTCAGCCTAAGGCTTTGAAATAATCTGCGTAATCTGTGGATCGCCTTCTCTTACCTAATCCGGCAGCAGGCAACCCTTCTGGTAAAGGGGAATCCACAGATTGCACAGATTCCACAGATTATTTCAGACCGCGTTGGCAGGGGTGTGCGAGATCGTCGTGGTCATAAGCCGCTTCGCGGAAGGCGTCAACGCCGACTGCGGAAGGCATGGGCGATAGTGTTGTCGTCCAGCCAGTCGAGTTCGCCGCCGACCGGTACGCCACGCGCGAGGTGGGAGATCACCACCTGGTTGCCAAGCGCCTTGAGGCGGTCGGCGATATAGTGCGCCGTGGTCTGGCCCTCGACCGTCGCCGGCAGGGCCATGACGATTTCGTGTATGTCGCCGTTGCGCACGCGTTCGACCAGACCATCCATGCGCAGGTCGTCGGGACGCACGCCATCGAGCGCCGACAACAGCCCACCCAGAACATGATAACGGCCGGAAAAGGCCCCGACCCGCTCCATGGCCCACAGGGCGCTGTCTTCCTCGACGACGCAGATCATGGTGCGATCGCGTGCCGGATCGGCGCAGATGGTGCAGGGGTTTTGCGTTGCCAGCGAGCCGCAGACGCTGCAGGTCGTCACCTTGTCGGCGGCATCCTGCATGGCGGCGGTCAGGGGTAATAAAAGCTGTTCCCGGCGCTTCAACAGGGCCAGGGCGGCACGCCGCGCCGAACGGGGCCCAAGCCCCGGCAGTTTCGACAGCAGCGCCATCAGGCGCTCGATTTCGGGTCCTGCGCCCAAATCAGAAGAACCGCGGCATCTTGGGCAAGCCGCCGCCGGCGCCGAGCGGACCGGCCGCTTCGGCCATCAGCTTTTCATTGATCTCTTCCAGCTTCTTCTGCGCGTCCTTGTGGGCCGCCTTGACCAGGTCGGCCAGGATCTCGCTGTCGCCGGGCGTCATCAGGCTGTCGTCAATCTTCAGCGAGATGATCTCGCCCGTGCCCTTGACCTCGAGCGAGACAAGGCCGGCGCCAGCAGTCCCCGACACGACGCTTTCATGCATCTTGCTCTGGGCTTCGGTGAACTTCTGCTGGACCTGCTGGGCCTGCTTCATCAATGCCTGGAAATCCATTATTCGTCGTCCTTATCTGCAGAGTCTTCATCTGGCGCGGCCGTAACGTCCGGCGCCGCGGTGTGAATCCTGGCGCGGATGGCGGTGATCTCCGCGCCAGGGAATGTACTGAGAAGGCTGGTCACGAACGGATTGGCCGTGATCCGCGCCTTCATGGCGGTCTTTTCGCGTTGCAAGCGCTCATAAACGGTTTCGGCGCCGCCACCGCCCTCGGTGGCGATCAGCCAGCGCTGCCCGGTCCATTCCCTCAGCTTGGTCGACAACCGCCGCACCAAGTCGATCGGGGCGCGAGGCGCCATTTCGAAGGTGATGGCGCCGACCTTGAACGAGATCAGGCGGACATATTGCTCGACATCGGTGCGCAGGCCGATATCGCGCTTGTCGGCGATCAGGGTCAGGACCTCGTCGAAGGTCTGCGGGTTGGGCATGGCGACAGCCTGCTGCGCCGGCTTGAGCATGGTGGCGCCCTGGCCGCGGCCCATTTGAGTCCCTTGGGGCTGCGCGCCACCTGGTCCCGCCTGGGCGCCCTGCAACAAGGGCTCGCCGTTCTGCAGGCGCTTGAGCAGCGCTTCCGGTCCCGGCAGATCGGAGGCATAGCACATGCGCACCAGGGCCATCTCAAAGGCCGCGGCCGTATCGGGTGCGCGGCGCAATTCTTCGAAAGCCTTGAGCATCAGGGTCCACAGCCGTGACAGGGTACCGGCCGACAATTGCGCCCCGAGCGCGGTCGTGCGCATGGCCTGGGCCTTGGGCAGGCGGGTCGCTTCGGCGCCCAGCACCTTGGCAACGCTGGTGGCGTGGCAGTATTCGAGCAGGTCGCCCATGATCTGCGACGGGTCGGCGCCGAAGCCGTACAGGGTACGGAAGGCCAGCAAGGCCTCGCTCATCTGGCCGGAAATAATATGTTCGAACAGGGCCAGGGTGGCCGAACGGTCGGCAAGCCCCAGCATGTCGCGCACGACCTCGGCGCCGACGACCTCGCCGGCCTCGCCCTGGACCAGGGCCTGGTCGAGCAGGGACAGGCTGTCGCGCACCGAACCTTCGGCGGCACGCGAGATCAGCGCCAGGGCGTCGGCATCGATGCGCACGCCTTCGAGGCCGCAGATCTTTTCGAGGTGCGGCGACAGGGTCTCGGGCTCGACACGTCGCAGGTCGAAACGCTGGCAGCGCGACAGGATGGTCACCGGCACCTTGCGGATTTCGGTCGTGGCGAAGATGAACTTGGCGTGGGGCGGCGGTTCTTCAAGCGTCTTCAGCAGGGCGTTGAAGGCCCCCGTCGACAGCATGTGGACTTCGTCGATGACGTAGACCTTGTAGCGCGCCTCGACCGGCGCATAACGCACGGACTCCAGCAGTTCGCGCATGGCATCGACGCCCGTCCGCGAGGCGGCATCCAATTCGAGGACGTCGATATGCCGGCCTTCGATGATGGCCTGGCAATGGCGGCCCATGACTTTAAGGTCGACACTGGGCTGATGGACGGTGTCGCTCTCGTAGTTCAGCGCACGCGCCAGCAGGCGGGCGGTCGTCGTCTTGCCGACGCCGCGTACACCGGTCAGCATGAAGGCGTGGGCGATACGGTTGGAGGCGAAGGCATTGGTCAGGGTACGGACCATGGCCTCCTGGCCGATCAGGTCCTCGAAGGTACGCGGGCGGTATTTACGCGCCAGGACGGTGTAGGCCTGGGCCTTTTCCGTCGTCTGGGCCGGCGCGGCAGGCGCCGCCACGACCGGAGGCGCACCGAATATATCCGCCGTCATATCGTCGCGCAGGTCTTCGTCCAGGCTGAGGTCGCTGGCGAAGGGATCATCGAGGTCGGGCGTATCGGACATGAAAAAACTATAACGGGTTTTACAGACAGCGTCAGCCATTAAGCGCGATTCGGCAGGCCACGCACACAGCGGTAAGTTGGGGATAGATTTGCGGTTTGCAACAGCAGAGGGCCGCGAGCACCAGACCGCAAGCGCGTATGCCCGAAAAAATGTATTGAATGGAAATTCCGAATTTCAACGAATTCGGCAAGGACGACCGCCCGCCCGAGCTCATGCGAGGAGCCTCGCAGCATACTGCGCTCAAGTAGCGAAGCGATAGCGCAACATAATGAGCGGCAAACTAAAGTGGAAGCGGCACGACCCGAAGGTGAATTCGTTGTGGCTGCTGCCTTCCGGCCCTGACCAGGTTGGCGAGGCCTTCGCCCGCACCACTTCCGAGGCCTATATGCGTATTTTGGCCGCACGATGCAAGAGGGAAAGTATCAGCATTGGCCACTTACGCAACGCAGGTTAAGCTGCTGCCGCTATTCAGGGAGCGCGCCGTGGACGAAACGATAAATGGCTATAACCGCCGTTGGTGGAAAGAGGTCGTGGTCTACCAGGTCTATCCGCGATCGTTTTACGACAGCAATGGCGACGGGATAGGCGATCTCGAAGGCATCCGGCAAAAGCTTGGGCATATCAAGGGACTGGGCGTCGACGTCGTCTGGCTGAGCCCGCATTTCGATTCGCCCAATGCCGACAATGGCTACGATATCCGCGACTATCGCCAGGTGATGGCGCAGTTCGGTACGCTCGCCGATTTCGACGCGCTGCTGAATGAAGCGCACGACCTGGGCCTGAAGCTGATCATCGACCTGGTCGTCAACCATTCCAGCGACGAACATGCCTGGTTCGCCGAGAGCCGGAAGTCGCGCGACAATCCTTTCCGCGACTATTACATCTGGCGACCGGGCGAAGATGGCGTGCCGAACAACTGGACCTCGATCTTCGGCGGCCCGGCCTGGGCGAAGGATGAGGTTACGGGCGACTACTACCTGCACCTGTTCGCCGAGAAGCAGCCCGATCTCAACTGGGAAAACCCGCAGGTCCGCAACGAGGTCTACGACCTGATGCGCTTCTGGCTCGACCGTGGCGTCGATGGCTTCCGCATGGACGTCATCCCGTTTATTTCCAAGACACCCGGCCTGCCCGACCTGGCGCCGGAGCAGCAGGCCAAACCGCAATTCCTCTATTCCAACGGCCCGCGCCTGCACGAATTCCTGCAGGAGATGCGCCAGCAGGCGCTCGCTCCCTACGACACGATGACGGTCGGCGAGGCCTTCGGCATTACGCCCCAGCAGACCCAGTTGATGGTCGACGAGCGCCGTGGCGAACTTGACATGATCTTCCAGTTCGACACCGTCGAGGTCGATCGCGATCGCAATGGCCGCTGGCGTGAATGGAGCCTGCCGGAGCTGAAGTCGATCTTTACCCGCCAGGAGACAGCGCTTGATCGCCACGGCTGGCCGACGGTCTTCTTTTCCAATTACGACAATCCAAGAGTCGTATCGCGCTATGGCGACGACAGCCCGCACTGGCGCGTCCTGTCGGCCAAGCTGATGGCCACCCTGTTGCTGACGATGAAGGGCACACCCTTTATCTACCAGGGCGACGAGATCGGCATGACCAACTATCCTTTCAGCACAATAGCCCAGTTCGACGACCTGTGGGTCAAGCGCGCCTGGGCATCGCAGGTCACCACCGGCGAGATGAGCACCAGCGACTTCCTGGCCTATCAGAACCGGATCACGCGCGACCATTCGCGCACACCGATGCAGTGGACGTCAGGCGATAATGGCGGCTTTACGACGGGGACACCGTGGCTGGGTGTAAATCCCAATAGCGGCGAAATCAATGTCGAGACCGACCTGAACAGCGACGGCTCCATCTATCGCTACATGGCCGACCTGATCCAGCTACGCCACGGCAATCCATCCCTGGTCTATGGCGACTATCTCGACCTGATGCCTGATCATCCGCGCCTGTTCGCCTATACGCGCAGCATTGCTGACGAAAGCCACCTGGTCATCCTCAACTTCTCCCCCGAGACACAGGCGTTCAACTTCCCGATGAACTTCCCGCCGGGTGACATCGTGCGCAGCAACTATCCCGCGCCGGACCCTGCCGACTGGGCGGCGCCGTTACGCGGGTGGGAAGCGCGGATCTACAGGTATTAAGAGACCCAGGTCGTCTTGCGGTCGGCAATGACCCAGTGGCCGTTTTCCTTGCGGGCGACAATCTCTTCGCCGTGGCCGCACCAGACATTGCAGGTGTAGTCGAGCGTCACCCTGACGGTTGCGATATCGATCGGTTTCACCGTCTTGAACTGGACCACGTGCGTCAAGCCAGGCGCATCCTTGGGATCATTGGGCTTTTTCAGCGGCAACATGGGCACATTGGCCGCGGCCAGAACAGCCTTGCAATCCTTGCCGGCCGCCTTGGGATCGACATTGTCGGCCTTCATCGCCAGCGACAGGTCGGCGGCGACCGCGCATTCCAGGGCGACATGCCCCCTTGCCGCAGCGGTCGAACAGCCGGACAGGGCAAGAGCCGATGCCGTCAGGACGGCGGCAGTGCAAATAACAATACGAAGCATGACAGGTCTCCCGTTCGGCGAATCTAGTCCTACGGGCGGCCTGTGACAACAGTGCGGCACGGTGTGGCCAAAGCCGATCATATATGCGATAGGCCCGGCATGATCGATCCAGTCCTTGATACCCTGCTGCTGCCGTTGCTCGACGGCGCCGTCACCTGGCCGTCGGACGGCCCTGCCCTTTTCCTGCGCGCCCGCACCGGTGCAGCCCTCAACGATGTGCCGCGCAATGCCATTATCTGCGAACAGGGCTTCAAACCCGCCCACGATGCCCTGGTGCGCGCCGGCTTTACGGTTCGCGACACGGACGACGGCAAACGCTTCGGCCTGACCCTGGTCCTGCCGCAGCGCCATCGCGACGAGAACCGCGCTCTGCTGGCCCGCGCGATCACCCTGGCTGACGAGGGCGGCATCGTCATGGCCGCGGCGGCCAACCAGGAAGGCGCCAAGACATTCGAAAGCGACCTCAAGGCCCTGCTGGGGTCCGTCGATAGCCTGTCGAAGAACAAGTGCCGTGTCTTCTGGGGCCGGGTCGATCCGGCCCGCATAGATACGGCCCTGCGTGACACCTGGCTGGCAGCCGATGCCCCGCGCGATATCGATTTCTATATGAGCCGCCCGGGCCTGTTCTCGTGGGATCGCATCGATCCCGGCTCGAAGCTGCTGGCGGAAAACCTGCCGGCGAGTCTGTCGGGCCGCGCCGCCGATTTCGGCGCCGGTTTCGGTTATCTCAGCCGTGAAGCCCTGGCCCGCTGCCCGGGCCTGAAGCATATCGATCTGTATGAGGCCGAAGCCCGCGCTGTCGACATGGCCCGCCTGAATGTCGGCGAAAAGACCAGTGTCCATTGGGCCGACGTTACAAAAGGCGCGGCCGGCGGAGTCGGGGGCGACTACGACGTTATCATCAGCAACCCGCCCTTCCATACCGATCGCGCCGATCGCAACGAACTGGGCCAGGCCTTTATCCGCGCCGCCGCCGGCGCCCTGCGTTCGGGCGGCAGCTTCTACATGGTCGCCAATCGCCACCTGCCCTACGAAGACACCCTGAAGGCGGCCTTCAAGTCCGTGTCGGTCGTCACCGAAAACACCGCCTTCAAGGTGTTCAGGGCTGTCGGCCCGGCGTCCAAGGCTTCCATTGCCAAGGCGTCTTCGGCCAGGGCCAAGCCGTGAAGCTGATCAAGCATCTCGCCAATCTCGGCTACGGCAGCCGCAAGGAGGTCCAGAAGCTGTTGCGCATGGGCGTCTTCACCGATGCCGACGGCGCGGCGCTCGATGACGATTCCGGCATCGGCCATGACGATATCCGCTACAAGGGCAAGGCGCTCGATCCCGATTTCGGCGCTGTCCTCCTGCTCAACAAGCCGACGGGCTTTGTCTGTTCGACGCGTGATCGCGGACGGCTGGTCTATGAGCTGCTGCCGGAGCGCTTTTCCGCGCGCAAGCCGGTGCTGTCGACGATCGGCCGGCTTGATGCCGACACCTCTGGGCTTTTGCTGTTCACCGATGACGGCGACTATCTGCACCGCATCATCTCGCCGCGCAACCACGTCGCCAAGATCTACAACGTCACGCTTGCGCGGCCGATCGAGGGCCATGAGGCGGCGATCTTCGCGGCCGGCACACTGATGCTGGAAAGCGAAAAGACACCATTGAAGCCGGCGGAAATGGAAGTCACCGGGACACACACGGCGCGTCTGACCCTCTATGAAGGCCGATACCATCAGGTCCGGCGCATGTTCGCTGCCGTCGGCAACCATGTCGAGGCCCTGCACCGGGCGCAAATGGGCAATCTGACCCTGGGCGCTTTGAAATCCGGAAAATGGCGACGGCTCAGCCAGGCCGAGGCCGACGCCCTGATCAGCTGACTATCTTAAACCCTGGGCGTCGAGAATGGCGCCGACAGCCATCTTGAGGGTTCCGGCCAGTTCTTCCGGCGTTCGTGTAGCGCTCAAGGACCGGAACATGGCCATGCTGGTCAGCCCGAAGATCAAGTCGGACGCCTCCAGCTTCGCGGCCGTATCGCCATTCAGCCGATCCAGCAGCCGATTAAAGACCAGCCGGCGGCGTTCGTTGCGCGCGGCGATGGCTTCGGCGAATTCCGGATCGACGGCAGCGGCATCATGCAGCCTGGCAAAGGCTGGACGGCGGCCCCAGAAATCGCACAGGACGTCGATGGCCTGATCGATGCCGGCGCGCGCGTCGGGATGGTGGATGGCCTCGCCCATGCGCACCACCCCGCCCTTTTTCGCATTGTCGTCGAACACGGCCTCGAGCAGGCCGCGGCGCGAACCGAACTGTTTGTAGACGGTCAGACGCGTCACGCCCGCCGCCTTGGCCACCGCCTCCATGGAGATCATGGCCGGACCGTCGTCGAGCAGGCGGCCGGCAGCATCGAGCACCATCTGTCGCTTTGCGGCGGCCGCGGCATCGCGCTTGGCGCTAACATAGGTGCGCTGCCCGGATTCCGGTGCGTCTTCCCCCGGCATTTTGTCGATTGCCATTCAGTTTACAGTATGTATATCTATATGTTCAGTGAACAGCGTGTAAAGTCAATCTGTCCCTTCCGGAGACTGCCCCAATGCTGAGCCTCATGCAAATCCTTATCATGGTCGCCATTGCCATCCATGCGCTGGCCGCCTTTTTCTGGATGAGCGTCTCCAGCATCGCATCACGCAATGGACAGGTCGGGAAGATGATGTTCCCGCGACAGATGGGCGCTGCGACTATGGCCGTGCTGACAGGTGGGTTTTTGTGGAGCCAGCTCCACACGGGTGGGTTCGGCGCCTATGAGATCATTCTTGCTGCAGGCGCCCTGTGCGCCGTTATCGCTGCGGGGATCCAAGGCGCCGTGGTCGGCAAGGCAAGGCGCATAATAAGAGCCGGCGGCGACGAGACCGCTGCCACGCAGACCATATCACGCGCCAATGGCCTGGCATCAGGACTGCTGGCCCTGTGCCTGATCTGCATGGTGATCGCGCGATTTGCGTAATGCACCTAAAGAACTCCCCTTTTGAAAAGGGAGTTCTTTAGTAGGAGGCCTTTTGGCCTACGCCGGGCGCGGGGAAGCCAGGGCGGTGTAGAGCTCGGGACGGCGATCGCGGAAGAAGCCCCAGGCGGCACGATGCGTCTTCAGGAAGTCGAGATCGAACTCGGCGACCAGGACGCCCTCTTCCTTGGCGCCGTATTCGACCACCTTGTCGCCGCGATGATTGGCGATGAAGCTGTGGCCATAGAAGGTCTGGCCGGCGCCGTTCTGCGGCGAGATCAGGCTCTCGGTACCGATACGGTTGGACGCGACGACCGGGATGACATTGGCCACCGCATGGCCCTGCATGACGCGCTGCCAGGGGGCGGCGGTATCGAGCGAGTCGTCGTGCGGCTCCGAGCCGATCGCGGTCGGATAGAAGAGGATCTCGGCGCCTTGCAGCGCCATGGCGCGAGCGGCTTCCGGATACCATTGGTCCCAGCAGATACCGACGCCGATGCGGCCGTACCTCGTGTCCCACACCTTGAAGCCGGTATCGCCCGGGCGGAAATAGTACTTTTCCTGGTAACCGGGACCATCGGGAATATGGCTCTTGCGATAGACGCCCAGCAGGTCGCCACCGGCATCGACGATGACGATGCTGTTGAAATAGTGCGGGCCTTCGGACTCGTAGATCGAGGTCGGGATAACGACGTCGAGTTCCCTGGCCAGGGCCTGCATGGCGATCACAGCCGGATGGGTGCGCCACGGATAGGCGGTGGCGAACCAGCGCTCTTCCTGCGAGACACAGAAATATTCACCCTGAAACAGCTCGGACGGCAGGATGATCTGCGCGCCCTTGCCGGCGGCCTCACGCACCAGTTGCTCGGTGCGGGCGATATTGGCCTCCATGTCGGAGCCATAGGCCGTCTGCAGGGCGGCGACTTTCACCGTACGGGTCATGTACCTATCCTAAAACCAATCGGCCCGGCGGGCCAAAGCGACCGCTCACATAGGAAGCGGCGACAAATCATCAAGCCCAGGTCAGGCCTTGATAAGAGGCATTTGCTGGCTGATGCAGTGGAAGCTGCCGCCACCGGTCAGGATGGCCTTCGACGACAGGCCGACGACATTGCGTTCGGGGAACAGGCTTTGCAGCGCCTCGACCGCCAGTTCACCCGGCCGTTCCTTGTAGATCGGAACCACGACACAATCATTGGCGATGAGGAAATTCATATGCGAGGCCGGGATGATTTCGCCGTCCTCGTCGAGCACCTTGCCGGGCGACGGGATACGCACGACCTGCAGCGGCTGGCCGCGAGCATCGGTCTGGGCGCTCAGCAGTTTTGCCGTATGATCGTAGATCGAGGCATTGGGATCGTCCATGCCGTAAGACAGCGGACAGGCGACAACGCCCGGCGCCACGAAGCGCGCCAGATTGTCGACATGGCCGTCGGTATGGTCGTTGGTCAGGCCGTCATCGAGCCAGATGACCTTGCGCGCACCCAGGGCCTGGAACAGGGCCTGCTCCGCCAGCGACTTGGTCCAGCCGGGATTACGGTTCGGATTGAGCAGGCACTGGCGCGTCGTCAGCACGGTGCCGTGGCCGTCGTGGTCGAGGGCGCCGCCTTCGAGGATAAAGTCCTGCAGGTCGGTCGGGAAACCGTCGGCCGTGCTGATCTGGGCCGCGACCTCGTCGTCGTGCTTCAGATGATACTTGCCGCCCCAGCCATTGTTGCGAAAGCTGATCGGCTTGGCCTGGTGCAGGTCGTCATTGTCGTCATCTTCGGCGATATAGATCGGGCCGGTGTCGCGGAACCAGATGTCGCCGAAACGGCCGTCGACAATCTCGACCTTTTCGACGTCGGACAGCAGGCCCTGCGCCGCCTTGCGCGCGTCCTCCCCCATTACCATCAGCTTGACGTGCTCGTCGCCCATTTCGGCCAGGACGCGCGCCAGGGCAGCCACCTCGGCCTGGGCCGGGATAAGGTCTTCCTGCCAGAGGTTTTCATGGCTGGGAAAGCCAAGCCACATGGCCTGGTGGGCTTCCCATTCCGCGGGCACGATGCGTGTCATGTCTGATCCTGTTGCAGGGGGCGTTGTCGTCTCGCCGCCTCTTAACATCGGGGGTCGGCTTTGGCCATGCCCTGCCCCGCGACAGGGCAAAAAATCCACATCCGCCGCAACCCTATGAAAACGGCCCCCGGTTCGCACCGGGGGCCGTTCCATTTTTGCAGCTCAAATGCCGCATGGCTCGTTACACGGGTAACGGCCTGCGGTCGCACGCTGCCAATGGCCAGGAGCGCCGTTGGTGTCGGTTCAGAACTTGGTGTCGAGGGTCAGCATCATGGTACGCGGCTGCCCCGGATAGTAGTAGTTGCCGCTGTCGTAGAAGGCGTTGCCGGAATAGATCACGCTCTTGTACTTGATATCGAACAGGTTCTTGACATTCAGCTGGATGGACGACTTCTTCAGCGGCCCGAGCTGGCCGATATCGTAGCTGACATTGCCGTTCCACAGGGTATAGGCCTCGGCAAATTCGCCGTTGGCCAGGGAGTCGTAGCGCTTGCCGGTATACTTGCCCTGCAGGCCGAACGACCAGGCGCCGATGTCGTAATCGGCGCTGACAGCGTACATCAGGCGCGGAATCTTGCCCAGTTGCTTGCCCTTGGTGCAGTCATAGGCGCCCGTGGTCAGCGGGCAGATATTGGCGCCGGCCTTGAACTGATAATCGCTCAGCATCTCCGTCTTGGTATAGGAGGCCGAGGCATACAGGTTCAGGCCCTTGATCGGTGAAGCGCCGATTTCGGCATTGGCGCCGGTCATGCGGGCGCTGCCGACGTCGGTGGCGATCGAAGCCTGTTCGACAATGTCGTAGCCGGTTTCGATGCGGTGCTGGAAGTCCGTCTTCCACACCGACAGGGCGCCGGTGATGTTGGACGAATTATAGCGGTAACCCAGGTCCCAGGTCTTCGAATGTTCCGGCTTCAGGTCCGGGGTGACGCGGTCGTAAAGGGAATCCGTACGCGGCGCCGAGATCATTTCGGAATAGCTGGTGTACAGGGTGTTGTTGCCGTCGAGCTTGAAGCTGGCGCCCAGGTTCGGCAGGACATTGTCGTACTTGACCTTGAAGCTGCCCGGCAGGTTGTAGCGGGTCGCCGCATTGGTCTGCTGGATCGCAGTCGCCGAAGGCTGGCTCGAGCAGTAGGCGGTCGAGCTGGAGGCCTGGTAACAGTAGTTGTTCAGGTCGCGTTCGAAGTGCGGGATGCGCAGGCCGGCATCGACCTTCAGCTTGCCTTCGAAGAAGGTACCGCCATAGGTCAGGGCGAACTGGCTCAGCTTGGCGTAGGACAGGCGGTTGCGCTTTTCGATGCGCGTGCCGTCGCTGCCCAGCAGGTAGTAGGCGCTGTCGAGCGAGAACGGGTCGGCGATGTACTTGCCGTCTTCCAGCAGGCTGGCGCCGCCGGTCTGGCGGTGATGACCGTAGTCATAGGTGTAGGCGAGGCGCAGGGTATTGGTCGGGTTGACGTACCAGATCAGCGAGCTGTTCAGGGTGTAGCGGTCGGTACGGGTCTGGCTGGGGAAATAGATACCGTAAGGCGCGGTGTCGACCACGCCGTTATGATTGGCGTCGAAGCCCTTCAGTTCGCCCCAGACCACACCCGAGTTCGAGCTGATGATGCCGGTGCTTTCTACCAGGGTGTAGACCCCGCCGCCATTGGCCAGGGTATACTGGTAGCTGGGGTCGACCGTCAGGACGAGGTTGTCACGCAGGTGGAACTTGGCCGAGGCGCGGATATTGCCGTTATTGGTCGGGTTGATCTTGTAGCCGTAATAGGCGGCAGCCGTTGCACCTGTCGCCAGGGTCAGGCTGGAATTGATGGTGCTGGCATATTCCGAGGTCGGGTTGGCCAGGAAGTCCGCCTGATTGACGTCATAATAGGAGTTATTGCGGCTTTCGTTATAGGTGAAGGCCACCGACAGGAAGTCGCCATTGTTTAGCGGCTGATAGACGCGACCGTTGACCTGCTTGCGGTCGAGGCTGCCATAGCCCTTCCACTTGTCGGCGTTCATGTTGGAAGCTGTCAGGAAGGCGGTGGTGCCCCAGGGGCCGAAGGCACCGGTATCGAAGCGGAAATATTCGCGGTGGTAGTTGTTGTCGCCCAGGGTTTCCTTGGCTTCGAAGCCCATGGTCTTTTCGGGCTTGCGCGTCGTGTAATTGATCGTACCGCCGCCGGCGGATGCCGTCGGGCTGTCGACATCGGTCGAGCCGAGATTGACGTCGATGCGTGAATAGAGCTCGGTGTCGAGATTGCTGGTCGGATAGATGGCGTAGTTGCCGGTGTCGTTCAGCGGCATGCCGTCCAGGATATAGGCGACACGGGCGGAATCGAAACCACGCAGCGTGATGTCGCCGCCGGTCGAGCCGGTTGCATCCTGGTCATTGAAGTTGACGCCGGGCAGGATGTTGATGGCGTCGAGCGGCGAACCTGGCGCCTGGGTGGCGATATAGTCTTCGGTGATCGAAGAACGCGTCTTGGTGACGGTCTGGTTGACGGCCAGGCCGCCGGTCGACCTGGTGGCCTTGCCTTTGACGACGACGGTTTCGGATTGTTCGACTTCCGCGGTACCGGTCGACTGGGCGAGTGCGGCGGTAGCGAGGAAAAGTCCCGACAGGGCAGTGCCCGCCAGGAACAGCGATTTATTCAACTTCATTTGGAGTATCCCCTCTCCAGGTTTGAAAACACAACGATAGGCTCACCACGGCCGGGAGACCGCGCGTGTGCGCCTGGAGGCGCGCAAACATCCAATGGGCTGGAATTCAGGAGTGAGCCCCCGGACCTTAATAGGTCCGGACCGGCTATGTGAGCAAAAACTGCAAAAGTTTTGTGACAACCGTCACGTCCGAAACAGGCTGCAGCGTTATTATCACACATTCTCGCCGCAACATATGTAATATTACAGAATTGAAACAGTAATAATTGAATACGTTATTGATAATGATGTTCTGGTATTTTTTGGAAAACCACTCCACATCTCGGTTGCACTATAGCCTATATGGACTAAATCCCAGGCTGGTCATAAACACTGGCTACTTTAAAATCCAAAACAAAACGGCCCCCGGTTTCCCGGGGGCCGTCTGTTATTTGCATTAACCAGGTTACGCTTAGAACTTGGTCTTCAGCGTGACCATGACCGTGCGCGGCGAACCGAGCGCGTAGGTCGGAGCGCTACCCGACTTCAGAGCAACCTTCGGGTCGGCGCTGACGACGGTCGCCAGGGCGTTGTTCTGCGAGCTGATCGAACCGAGATAGTTCTCGTCGAGCAGGTTCAGGACGTTCAGTTGCAGGGTGGTATCGTCCTTGCCGAAGGCGTGCAGCTTGTAGGTCGTGTCGAGATCGAAAACCGTGTAGGCCGGCGACTTTTGGTCGTTGACATCGGTCGAGAAACGATCGCCGACATACTTGCCTTGCAGGGCCAGATCCCAGTTCGGCGTAACGGTCCACAGGACGCGGGCGCCATAGGTCCAGTCCGGCGTTTCCACCAGCTTCTTGCCCTTGGTCGGCAGGTAGGTGGTCGAGCTCAGTTGCAGGTCGTTGAGCAGTTCCGAGTGGTTGTACGACACCGAGCCGTACAGCGACAGGGTCGGCAGGACCTTGTAGCCAACCTGGCCGTCGAAGCCGTAGAGGTCGACGTCGCCGACGTTGCGGTCGACGCTCAGCAGGGTTTCCGGATCGTAGGTGTTGACGATACGGTTATGGAACTTCGACGACCAGATGTCGGCCGAGGCCAGGATGGTGGCGTTCTGGAAACGGTAACCCAGGTCCATCGACTTGGTGGTTTCCGGATCAACCAGCGGCACGACCAGTTGCGAGCCGGCAGCGGCGTCGCGACGGTACTTGTACAGGCTGTCCGTACGCGGCGCCGAGATTTCTTCGGCGTAGGACGCGTACAGCGACTGGGTCGCGGTCAGCTGGTAAGAAATACCCAGGTTCGGCAGGGTCTTCTTGTATTCCTTCTTGAAGCTGATCGGCGGGATGTACTGGGTGGTGCCGCCACCAACCAGGAAGACGTTGCCCGAAGCGGTAGGCGTGCCCGTGGTCGGCTCGGTGGTGCAGCGCGGGAAGTCGGAAGCGTTGCCCGAGTCGGTCGTCGGCTGGTAGCAGTAGTTGTTCAGTTCACGCGTCAGCTTGGGCGCACGGATACCGATCGTGACGGTCAGGGCATCTTCGAGGAACTGGCCGCGGTATTCCAGGGCGTACTGCTCGAGCTTGGCGATCGAGAAGCGGTTGCGGTTCTGCAGCTGGTCGCCGCTGACGCTCTTGATCGAGTTGGCGTCGTTGTCACGACCACCCCAGACGTCGACCGGGTTGCCGTCGGCGTCGAAGCGGCCGAAGGCGCCCGTCTGACGGTGGCGGCCGTAGTCGAGGGTGTAGGCGCCGCGCAGGCGGTTATTGTCGTTGATGTCCCAGATCAGCGAGCTGGTCAGGCCATAACGGTGGGTGTTGGTGGTCGACGGACGGAACAGGTTGACGGTGTCGAGCGTATCGCCGTCGCCGTTCAGGTCGACGCCCTTGCCGGCCGTATCCGTGCCATCATGATCGAGACGGCTGTCCTTTTCCTTGACGGCTTCGAACTGCGTGCCGCCGTTAGCCAGGACGTACTGGAAGGACGGGTCGAAGGTGAAGACCAGGTTGTCGGTGATGTGCTTCTTGAACTGGCCGCGGATGCTGCCCGTGTCCGACGGGTTGATACGCTGGCCGGCATAGTTGGTGCAGCCGCCGGTGGTTTGGGCCGTACCGTTGACCGGGGTCGGGTTGGCACCGACGAAACCGTTGCTGTTGACACAGGTCGTGTCGTAGTCGCCGGTGGCCGGGCTCTGCAGCGTACCGGTAACGGCACCCGCCAGATTGTAGTTGACGGCCTCGCCGGCTTGCCATTGGGCCAAGGTCAGGTTGCGGTAGGCGTAGTTGCGGTTGACGTTCCAGTTGAAGGCAATGCTGGCGAAATCGCCATTGCCCAGGTCACGGTACAGACGGCCGTTGTACTGCACCTTGTGCATACCGCCGGTGCCCTTGAACTTGCTGTAGTCGGTCTTGGACGCGGCCAGCCAGGCGGTGAAGCCGTAGAACTTGCCGGTATTGACCATCAGGAAGGCGCGCTGGAAATCGAACGAGCCGACCGAGGCATCGGCCATGGTGTAGAAGTCGTTGGTCGGGCGCAGGGTGGTGTAGGCCACGGTACCGCCGGCCGCCGAAGCTGTCGGGCTATCGACGTCGGTCGTGCCGAGGTTGACCGAAGCCTTTTCGATCAGTTCGCCGTCGAGCTGCTGGTTCGAATAGATGGCATAGTTGCCGGTGTCGTTCAGCGGCGTGCCGTCGAAGGTCAGCGAGATACGGTTGCCGTCGAAGCCGTGGATACGGATGTTACCGCCCGACGAACCGTATGGATCGTTATTGGTGAAGTTGACGCCCGGAACGAAGTTCAGGTCTTGCAGAACCGTCTGGCCGGGAGCCTGCTTGTCGATGAATTCCTGGGTGATGGTCGCACGCGACTTGCTGACGGTTTCCGCCGTCAGGGCGCCGTTGATCGACTTCGGGCCGCGCTTGGCCTTAATGACGACCGATTTGTTTTCTTCGCTGGCTTCCGTACCCGTCGACTGGGCCATGGCGATCGAGTGGGTAAACAGACCGGCAATCGCCGTACCCGCCAGGATCAAAGTTTTGTTCATTTTCATTCGGAGTATCCCCTCTCCAGGTTTTTACAAGCGACAAACGACCTACCGCGTCTTTCAGAGACACGTGAATTGCGCTTCCGAGTGGAAACGCTTGAGCCAGAGCGGCATTCAGAAGGATTAGTGCATTAATCCTTTAGTAGGTTTTCACCGGCTTTTTGAGCGAAAAGTGCAAAAGTTTTGTGACATTTGTCACAAGCGCAACATGTTGCAGCCTTATTGCCACACCAAAATCCCGCTTTTTGCCCCCCTCTCGCCGCAATTCAGCGAACAGTTGTAGCTTGAAAACCCATATCTATGGGTGGTTACCCTTAAAACGACCCACATCTTGCTGGTATCGCCTTGCGCTAAACGCGAGGCGCGAGTCGTAGTTTTTTGCAGCGCAAAGAAAAAATTCAAAAGGCGCGAACAACTTTTATTGCAATGCGAAACAAATGCCCGGCACGACCGTCGCGCGGCAGATGTACGCCTTCTTTCGGAACATCCGACCGTCGCCTTTAAACTTGCCTAGAGATATGCAGACAAAACAAAAGCCCGGCCTGAAACAGGCCGGGCTTCGTTTCTTATGACAGCGTTCTAAAGCTTAGAACGTGATGTCGATCGTCGAACGACGGTTCAGCGGTTCCTTCACGCCGTCGCCGGTAGCGACTGCAGGTTCTGCTTCACCCTTCCAGTCGACTGCCAGCTTGGAGCCGTCAACGCCGAGGCCAGCGAGGGCATCAGCAACGGTCTTGGCGCGGCGTTCCGACAGGCGGATGTTGTAAGCAGCCGAACCCGAGGTGTCGGTGTGACCAACGACGACGACGCGGGCGGCATTACCGGCCTTGGCGTAATCGGCAGCAGCCTGGACAACCGCTTGCGCATCAGCCGTAAGGTCCGACTTGTCGAATTCAAAGTAAACGATGAATTCGCGAGCTTCATACGGCGCAGGCGGCGGAGGAGGCGGCGGGGGCGGAGGAGGCGGCGGGGGCGGAGGCGGCGGCGGCGGCGGGGGAGGCGGCGGCGGCGGCGGAGCTGCCGGCGACGAGAATGCCCAACGCAGGCCGAGCGAGATCGTTTGATCGTTCAGCTTGCCTTCGAACGAAGTCGGGGTCCAGCCGGCGGCCGAAGACGACGAGATCGAGTCGAAACGGGCCTTTTCCGAACCCAGGTAACGGTAGGTCAGGTCGAGGCTGAGGCGATCCGACAGCGACCAGGCCATACCGGCCAGCAGCTGGTAAGCAGCGACAGTGTCGTCGCCGACAATGCTCAGGTGCTCAGGAACGCCAGCCGGGTTGGTCGAATATTGACCGATCAGCTTCGTCTTGATGTGGTCGAGACCGACACCGGCACCCACGAACGGGTGGAAGGTCGATTCCGGCAGAATGTCGTAATACAGGTTGACCAGGAAGGTCGACTGCGTCAGCGAACCATCCGGACCACCGCAAGCCGTCGAAGCCGTACGAACGACTTTCGGGGTGCAGAGCGCGGTATCGTGAACGCCGCCACGGGTCGGACCGTAGTTGCGCGCAAAGCCCATTGCGGTGTCGACGTCGCCGGGGCGGTAGCCACCTTCGAATTCAACGCGCCAGTTCGGGCTGTAACGGTAGCCGAGGCGTGCGAAGCCGGCCCACGTATCTTCCGTGGAGACGTCGTACGCGAACGGCGAGCCATCGACCATATTCGGCGTATTGCCGGTGGCCTTGGCCTTCCAGTCGCCCATGGAGTTGTAACCGGCGTCAATCGCACCGTACCACCCCGTCGCTTGTTCAGCGGAAGCGCCAGTCGCTACCGCCATTGCAGCGAGAGCAACGCCCGCTAGCAAATTGAGTTTCATCTTCTTGCCCTCTCTTGGCCATCGAACGAACAGCCGACACGTCGGCTGTTGCATAAGGTACCGGCTTTCATAACTTTACGAAGCCGTTTTGCATAGCACCCAAATGCACCTTTGGTTAAAAATGTGCCTTCAACACTTCGCTTTGGGCGATACTGACACCTGAAAGACACGCCCACGAATTTTGCCTTCACATGGCCGCATTTAAGCCTTGTCGGGCGGTAAAAAATCCATGCCCGCACAAAAAGGGCACATAAAAAAACGATAAAGAGCAGAAAAAGGCTTGCGAATTCCGATTGCTCTGAGTAGTTACACGCCTCCTGATGACCATCAGGCTTTTCCCAAAGCCTGAAAACACCTTGAACGGAGAGGTGGCAGAGTGGTCGAATGTACCGCACTCGAAATGCGGCGTGGGTGCAAGCCCACCGTGGGTTCGAATCCCACCCTCTCCGCCATTAAAAAAGCCGCCCCTCGCCGGGCGGCTTTTTTAATGGTTATTGTCATTCCGGTCAAAAATAATCCATATATCGCAATAGCTTATAAGCCGAAGCGATACGGCCGACAGGCTGCCCCCCAGAACGGACAGGCCTCACCCCTGCTCTACCCAGTCCTTTTTCATGCGCAGGGCAGCCCCGCCCAGCAACACCGCTGCCACGACATAGAATCCCAGGCCCGCCAGGAAAGCGTACTTTAGCGATTCGGCGCCATGGCTGGTTTTCAGCAGATCCGACACCTTGCCGAAGAAATACGGACCGGCACCCAGGCCGATGAGGTTGTTTATCAAAAGAAAAAGGGCCGAGACCTGGCTGCGTGCCCGCGCCGGCCCCAGATGCTGCACTGCGGTCAACAGCGGCCCAAGCCACATCAGGCCCAGCGCCTGAGGCACCAGGAACAGGCAAAAAGCTTCGCCCGGCGACTTCGCCATCACGCCCAGGGCGTAGAGCGGCGCCGACAGCAGGAAGGCCACGGCGGGAATCAGCGGGTAGAAGGCCTTGTGTTTGCGCCCCAGGGCATCGGCAAGCACGCCCCCAAGCGTCATGCCGATCACGCCGCCGACCAGGGTCAGGCTGGCGATAAACCGCGACGCGCTATGGACATCAAGCTCGAGCGTACGCACCAGGAAGGACGGGAACCAGAACAGCAGACCATAGCCAACCAGGGAGGCACATCCCGCCCCCACCGACATCAGCCAGAAAGCCGGCTTGGCAAAGACCACCCGCGCCACTTCGACTATATTCGGTACGGGTTCGCCCGCGGTATTGCCCGTGGCTTTGCGGGGATCACGCACCAGCAGCATAAAGAACGGTGCCACACAGATACCGGCAATGCCGACTGTCACGAAGGCGCGGCGCCAGTCCGATGCCAGCAGGCCGCCGACAAAGACACCCAATGCAGCGCCGATCGGAATTCCTAATGAATAAATTGCAAGGGCGCGCGCCCGTGACTTGGGCGGGAAGACGTCCGAAATGAGGCTGTAAGCCGGGGGAACACCACCGGCTTCGCCGACCCCTACCCCCATTCGGGCGATAAACAGCTGGGGGAATGATGCCGCAAAGCCACACATGGTCGTGAAACCCGACCAGACAACCAAGGCGCCCGCCATGATCCAGGTCCGTGAAAAACGATCGGCGATCCAGGCCGCGGGAATCGCCAATATCGAGTAGACCGAGCCGAAAGCCAGGCCGCCCAGCCAGCCCAGTTGTGTGTCCGAAAGATGCAGGTCGGTCTTTATCGGCACCGCCAGTATGCTGATGATCTGGCGATCGACGAAGTTGAGGATATAGACGACGATCAGCATGACCAGAATGACGTAGGGATGCGCGCCCCTGCGCATCGGCGTCTCGGAACCATCTATAGTCATGTCGGGCCTCCCTGCCTGTGGCAGCGCTTTAGCCCATAAGCCCGGCCTGAGGAAACATTATCCCGCGTAACACGTGCTCTCTCAGTCGTTCCGGGTCAGCCGTTCCGGGCCAGTTCCGCCAGGAAGGCATCGACAGCCGCCACCGCCACTGGTTCGTCGAGCATGGGGGCGTGCCCGCGGCCGGGCACGGTGACGCTAACCAGCCCCTCATGACGCTCCACCATTTTTTCCAGGGTGGCGACGCTAAGCAGATCCGACAGTTCGCCGCGAACAGCCAGCAGGGGCAGCCCCTTCAGGCCATCCCACAGGGGCCACAGGTCCGGCGGCACGACGGGGGCATCGCTGGTCTTTTCCAGTCCTTTGGCGATGCCCGGGTCATAGGCGAGGACCGGCACATCATCTTTTCCGGCGATATAGAGACGTCGGGCAAACGCCATCCAGTCGTCCGGACCATAGTCCGGGAAGGCCACGCCATTGGTGAAACGCGCCAGTTCCGCCGCTTCCGCCCAGTTCGTCGCAGGTCTTGTCTTGCCGGTATAGGCGGCGATGCGCGCCAGCCCGGCGGGGTCGATTTCGGGGCCAACATCGTTGATTACCGCACCGGCGATGCGATTGCGCTGGGTCACCCCCATGATCATGGCCATAAGCCCACCCATCGAGGTGCCGATGATCGCCGCCTGCGCGATCGCGAGGTGATCGAGCAATCCGATCATGTCCTGACTGTAGACGGCAGGGGTGTAATGCGCCGGCTCGGGATCCCATTGCGACAACCCACGCCCGCGCTGGTCAGCGGCAATAACGCGGTAACGACCGCGCAGATGCAGGGCGAGGTCGTGAAAATCGGCGCTGTTGCGCGTCAGGCCGTGCAGGCACAATATGGTCAGGCCGGTGGCTTCGGGCCCGCGGGGGACACCATAATCGCGGGCGTATAAGGTAAGGTCGCTGCCGGCGCTCAGAAAACGGATATCGCTGTAGTCGGTCATATCCGTCCTCGCACGGTTTTGCATCCTATAGCGGATATAGTCCGCACCGGTGGCCGGTGGCCAACGGTTTCTGAGCGCATCCCTGCGCAGTTTGACGGCACACGTGCCTTCATGCCACAAAATCGGCACCGACCTTCGCAAGCCAGAGGCACCTTGACACCCGCTCCTCCCTCGGAAATCCCGGCACTTACCGATGCCCCAGCACTTACAGATGCCCCAGAACTTACAGATGCCACAGACCGCAAGGCCTCGCCGCAACGTCGTACGCGGGTGCTCGATGCGGCAGAAGACCTGTTCTCGCAACGCGGGTTTTTCGGTGTCACTGTCCGTCAGGTCGCCGAACTTGCCGATGTCGACGTCGCCCTGCCCAACTATTATTTCGGCTCTAAGCGCGGCCTGTTCGATGCCGTCTTCCTCCGTCGGGCCGAAGTGCTGAACCGGGCGCGCGGCGACGGCATAGCCGCCGTTGTCGCGGCCGCCGGCAACGGTGCGCCCCACATCGAAGCCATACTGGAGGCTTTTATCGCACCCGTGCGTGAAGCCCAGGCCTCCGACGATCCGGGCTGGCGCAACTACTGCCGGCTGGTGGCGCAGGTCAATTCCTCGGCCGAATTCGCCGGCATGATGAGTACCCACTTCAACGACCTGATCGAGAAGCTGCTGGGCGCCCTGCGCCTGGCGCTTCCGGACGCGAAGGACCGCGAACTGTACTGGGCCTATCATTTCCTGACCGGCGCCCTGACCCTGACCATGGCCAATACCGGACGTATAGACACCCTGTCGCAGGGCATGGTGCAGTCCGACGACGCCCGCGACGCCTACGATCATCTCGTGCGCTTCTTTACACGCGGCTTCAGCGCCACCCCCGGGGACTGATTTATAGCTTTCTTATATTGAGAGGCGGATTCCTGATTTTCCCCTTAGCCTACAGCCGATATCCTGTGTGGGTTACCTGCCAGACCGTAACGAAAAAAAGAGCCGGAAAGACCCTGGTTTCCCCCAAATCTTCCCGGCTCTTTTTTGCTTTATAGCTCCGCCCATTGCCGTAGCAGGTTATGATAGTGGCTGGTCAGGGCCACCACCTCGTCGCTATCTCCCAGCTTTGCGCGCAACTGCATAATCGTCATGTCGAGGTCGAACAGCATTTGCCGCTGCGTACCGTCGCGGACCATGCTTTGGGTCCACAGGAACGCGGCCAGGCGCGTACCGCGCGTCACCGGTTCGACGCGATGGACGCTGGTCGCCGGGTAGAGGATGGCATCCCCGGCTTTGAGCTTGACCTCATGGGAACCGTAGGTGTCCTCGACGATCAGCTCCCCGCCGTCATATTCGCCGGGTTCAGCCAAAAAAACCGTCGTCGAGATATCGGTACGCACCGCCACACCGGTCACGGGATCAGGGTGGACAGCGCCATCGACATGGTTGCCGAAATATCCGCCCTGTTCGTAGGCGTTGAACCGCGGCGTCAGCACTGTTTTCGGCAGTGCCGCCGACAGGAACAGGGAGTGACGCATCAGTGCGCGCCGGACCTTGTCGGCCAGGACTTGCGCCTCGGGCGCCAGCACCGGCAACTGATAGTTCCATTTCTGCTGCGCAGCCTGGGCCCCTGTCGTGTGGCGGCCTTCGGTCCAGTCGGCCTTTTCCAGCACGCCGCGAATCCCGGCCAGTTCGTCGGCCGTCAGGACATCGGGAATATGCAGCATCATGGCGGGCCTCCGGTAAAAGGCAAATGGCTCCCGCAGGACGCGGGAGCCAGGTGTCGTGGTATCATATTCGCGCGGGGTTTTAGAAGCGAACGTTCAGGCTGAGCGAACCGCTGGCCGGCTTGCCGAGAATGACGCGATTGCCGCCGTTGTTCAGCGAAGAAATATACTTGGCATCGGTCACATTGTAGAGGTTCAGTTGCAAGGCCAGGCGCGGCGTGATGTCGTATGACGCCATGGCATTGACCACCCAGTTGGCCGGAATATCCGGCAGGCCATTGACCGTCGCCAGGCTGGTGCCCGGATTGACGACCAGAAGCTGCTTAGACGTGTAGGCTACGCCGCCGCCGATAGTGACCTTCTTCGTCGGTTTGTAGGTCGTCCACAGGGTTCCCGTCAGTTCCGGCGACCAGCGCGTGGCAGCGCCTGCACTGCTGTTACCCGTCGTACCCTTGGTGATCTTGGTATGCATGGTCTGCACGCCGGCCGAGATCATCCACTTCGGCGTGATCTGACCGACCATGCCGAGTTCGATACCATCGACCTTGCGTTCGCCGGTCTGGAAGAAGCTGGCCGGATCGAGTGGATCGGCTTGCGCCAGTTCATTCTTGGCGATCGTCGAATAGTAGGCTGCGCTAAGGGAAAGGTGGTTGCCGAAAACGTCCCACTTGGTGCCGACCTCGAGATTATCGACCTTGACAGGCTTGAAGGCCGCGTTGCTCAGGCTGCTGGCGGAGGCGCTCAGCTGGAAGTTTGCGCCCCCCGGAGGGGTCAGGGCATTGCCGTAGGCGATATAGACGCTGCCGTTTTCACGCGGCTTGTAGACCGCGCCGACATTCCAGCTGACCAGGGTGCCGCTTGCCGTGAGGTGCGACGGGATTTTGGTATTGACCGGCAGGGTCGGGTTTGCCGCCGCCGTCGACAGGCTGATCGCATCGGACGTCGTCGAGTAGCTGTCGACACGTACACCGCCGTTGAACAGCCATGCGCCCTTCTTGACGGTGTCGAACAGATAGCCCGAAACCGTCGTGGTTTCGCCCTCGGCCGTAGCCCCGGTCGGGAACAGAGGCGGCAAGGTGACGTTGGAATCGGGGTGATACAGATTGGCGGCGGGCACGGTCACAGCCGTAGTGGCCGGGGTCGTGGTCGGCGTCACCGAGAAGGATTGCGAGTTCTGGTATTCGTAGTTCAGCTCGACCCCGGTGGCGATATCCTGCGTCCAGCCGCCGGTTTCGAAACTGGCGACCAGGTTGGTGGTGTTGGCCAGAATCTTGTTGTCCTGGTCGACGGCCTGGCGCGACCGGGTAACCGTCCAGGTCGACGGATCGTTCACATTGACCGGGGTCATGGTGCTGATGCTGGTCAGGACGCGGTTCATCGTCGTCTGGCCGTAACGGGTCGTATTGGTCAGATGGAAGCCGTTGTCGAAATCATGCTCGATCTTCGAGGTCAGCATCGAGGCGTCGACCTTTTCGAAGTCGGCATTGCTGCCGTAATAGTTCTTGCTGTCGACCGCCGCACCATTGGTCAGGGCGGCGTTGTTGGCGGCCAGTTGTGCCGGCGTCAGGGTCGTGCTGGTGGCCAGGCTCTTGTAGCCCTTGAGGCCGATGACCGGCAGGCCGCCGTCGGGCACGTTGTCCTGGTGGACGACCTGGCCGAAAATATAGAAGCGGGTGTGGGTGCCGAGGCCCAGCGCATAGGACGGGGCGATGCCCCAGCCCGAATTGTTGACGACATCACGGCCGGCGACATCGACATTCTGCACCATGACGTTCAGGCGCGCGGCGCTGGTGGCACCCAGGCGGAAGTCGCCATCGACCGTGGCACGTGAACCGCCCTGGCTGTAGACTGTGGCTGTCGCACTGTTATGGCCAGCAAGGTTCGGCAGCTTGGAGACGAGGTTGATATAGCCCGAAGAAGCGCCGCGACCGATGTCGCTGCCCGCCGGGCCCTTGGCCACTTCGACCTGTTCGACATTGAAAACGTCACGTGAGACGGCGCCCAGGTCACGGATACCGTCGAGGAAGATCGAGGACTGGGCGGAGAAGCCGCGCAGCTGGAAGGTATCGCCTGACGAGGTGCTGCCGTTTTCCCCCAGTTGCATGGTGATGCCCGGCGTATTGCGCAGGGCGTCGGCCAGGGTGGTCGCATTCTGGTCTTCCAGCAGTTCCTTGCTGATGACCGACACGGTCTGCGGCGTATCGACGACCGCTTCGGTCTTCTTGGCAGACGATACCTTGTCGGCCTTGTACGGCACCTTGCGTTCGCCCTTGATCGTCACCTGCTCGTCGGAATGGTGATCATGATCGCGGTCGTGGTCATGCTGCGTCGGAACCTCGGCCAGGGCCATTGAAGGCAAGGCAAAGGCGGCGAAGGCCAGGGCGTAGGGGTTTATGGCATGCTTGCGGCTGCGGATAGAGGTCATAGGTCAGTCCTTTTATCGTCCGGACCGGCTTTTTGCGGCCCTTTTTGTGCGCAGGGAGGCGCGAATTGTTACGAATGCGAATTACAGGCATTCTCATATTGAGAATAATTCGCAAGCTTGGGCCGAAAGAAAAGGTGAAGGTCCCGACACCTTCATCCCTCACGATACGCGGTACGGGTCTTACGGCAGGCCGGTCAAACAGACCGGCAAATTCTAGAGCACTTCCCGACAAAGTGGACGCCACTTTTCAGATAAGAAGTGCGACAAAACAAAAGACTAGAGCAATTTCTCCGATCAAATTGATCGGGAAATGCTCTAGTTCGGCAGGACGATGAAGGTCGCGGCATAGCTTGCGCGATCCTGCATATCCATGCCGGGACCGCCGCCACCCATTCGGGCGCCGCCCTGACCACCACGTTGGCCCTGGCCGCCCTGGCCCTGACCTTCCGGACGGGGGCCGCCCTGGCCACCACCCTCACCTTCCGCCTGCTGGCGGCGTGGCGGATAGCTGGCCGTGACGAGGTATTCGCCGGCCATCGGCCAAGTCACCTTGATCTGGCCCTTGTCGTCGGTCGTCAGGGCTTGTTCCTTGAGCGCATTGCGGAAGCGGGCGCCGCCGGGGATGACGGTCACGGCCAGGCTGGCCAGCGGCTTACCATCGAGCAGGAAGGCAAAGGTCGCCGGCTCATCGACGACCAGTTCGTCGACGTGCGACACCGGCACCAGTTCCAGGCCCTTGCCGCTCGGCGCCAGGCCCGTGGCATTGCCCTTGCCCAGGGTCACGAAGGTCTCGATGCGGTTGTTCATATGGGACGTCTTGACGTCGGTGGCGCCGGCCGGGACGGTCTTCGTCGCCTCGTCGTCGCTGCCGGCGCGGAAACGCTTGGTTTCGCCGTTCAGGCTGTAGCTGCCCATGACCGCGGATGTAACGATCGAAACCTTGTAGGTGCCTTCCTTGGCCAGCTGCAGGTCGAAGGTCGACCGCAGGTGGCCGGTGGCCGGCGTATCGGGCTGGACAGGCTGGCCGTCCGGACCGGTAATAGCCAGGCCGTCGAGCTTCAACGGAAACGAATCGAAGTCGAACAGGGTCTCGGAGACGCCACCGTCGATCGTTACCCAGACCGGCTTTCCCGCACCCTGGCTCTCGACCTGTGCCGCCGACGGCTTGAGCCAGCTGCGGTGCGCCTCGGCGCTGAACGCGGTCGCCAGCGCCATCACGCTGACCAAAATCCCCAAAGCCTTTTTCATCGTCATATCCGTTTCGCCGCACTCGGTAAGCCAGGGCCGAAAAATATGGCCCGATGGCGGCAATTGTGTCGTGGTGGTGGCAATTAGCATTCATGCAAATCATTCGCAACTTGATTCTTGCGAATGATTTGCATTTTTTACAGCGTGTGGCTTTTACGGCTTGTAAGCGGCCTTGACCTCGCCGAGCTCGCCATCGCCCTTGCCGGCAGCGGCCGACGGCTTAGCGGGGTTATAGACGAACGGCACCTTGACCAGGTCGTGGCCGCCACCTTCGCGCGAGGCTTCGACGACCAGGTTATAGGAACCGCCGGCCAGGCTCTTCAGGGCGGCAGGGTCGATGACAACCGTCTGGCGACCGGGCGCGCGGGTGGCACCGGTGACGCCATCGATCGGCACGGTCAGGTCGCGGCCGGCCTTGCGCCACCAGGTGCGCAGGTCTTTCAGGTACTTGGTGCCGCCGCCGTCGCGCTTCTTGACGTCGTACCAGACGAACAGGTTGCTGGCGACGGCGCCATTGCCGTCCTCGATCCAGCCAGCGACATAGGGCTTGTGATATTCGGCCACCGCCTGCTGCGGGATGGCGACATCGAGGGTCAGTTGGCCGGCCGAAGCCGCCCCGGCAGCGGCACTCGATACGGCGGAAACGATCAGGGCGCTGCCCCAGGCGAGGGAGGATTTCGACAGCATTTAGGATCCTATACGTGAACAAACAGGAGATAGAGAATGAATGGCAGGGCGACACCCGCCGCGATCAGCGGCCATGTGATGCGGCGGCCGCGGGAATAGATCCACAACAGGCCGAAGCCGGTAAGGGCGAAGATGACGCAGGCAATGGCCAGCACG
The DNA here is from genome assembly GCA_965246725.1 of Asticcacaulis sp. Lineage (GTDB taxonomy): Bacteria > Pseudomonadota > Alphaproteobacteria > Caulobacterales > Caulobacteraceae > Asticcacaulis. The sequence continues at coordinate 298,870 of CBDFFG010000007.1, read as the reverse complement.
TCGATAAACAGGCTCCACACCGGGCCGGCGTGACGGCCCTTATGCAGGTCGTTGAGCACGGCGATGACGCCGCGCGTCGTGCGCTCATAGGTCAGGTCGCCGCTTTCGGGATCGATGGTGATCGAGGCGTCGACGCCCGGCCCGGCCAGGTCGACGAAGATCTCCTCGTCGGAAACATCGGCGGACTTGCCCGCGACATCGACACCGGTTTCCAGCTTCACCGCAGAAACGATGGCGGCCGGCAGGGGCCGCTTGTCCTTTGCCTGAGGCAAGGCGGCGACCGCCTGCGGCGTCAGGTGCTTTTCGACATGGGTGACCTTCGGCTTTGCCTCCATGCTGGCGGCATGATTGAGCGTAAAGCCGGTGGCGGCGAACAACAGAAGCCCGGTCAGGCACAGGGCCGAGCTGATCCAGTGCCATTGCCGGAACTGCGAACGCCAGAAGCCGTTGGGAAGAGAAAAAGAAGCCATGATGGCGCCTTAGCATCGCATAGCGCGGCTGACAATGAGAATGATTATCAAGTGATAAAAATAACGGCCGGATTTCGGCCGCTGTTGCAGCCTGCCCGCACAAAAAAGGCGGTGAAGGTTTCCCTTCGCCGCCTTTTTTAGCTCAGATGCCGCATGGCTCGCCGCACGAGCGGCGGCGTGCCGTCGCACGCTCCCAACGGCAACCGAATTGAAGAAATTGCCGTTGGGAATGTTCCTCGTATCTTAGTGGCTACCAGAAGATCGAATAGAGCGCGACCAGGATCACCAGCACGCCGATGGCCAGGACGTTGAAGGCAGTCGAGGTCTTGAACGAAACGCCTTCCAGCGTCAGGGTCGAGACTTCGCGCTTGTTCGGGACGACCAGCGACACGACGGCGCAGACGATGGCCGTGGCGACGAAGACCCAGCCGACGCGGTTCATGAACGGATAGTCGGGCTGCAGGTAGGACCAGACGGCCGAGATGATGACGCCGCCGAGGATGGCCGCAAAGGCGCCCGCAGTCGAGGCACGCTTCCAGAACATGCCCAGCGCAAAGATGACGACGATGCCCGGCGTGAAATAGCCGGTGAAGTTCTGGATGAACTGGAAGGCCTGGTCGGTCTTGCCGAGCAGCGGTTGAGCGACCGCAATGGCGACTGCCACGGCGACGACCGAGGCGATACGGCCGATATTGACCAGGGCCTGCTGGCCCAGGGTCTTGTTAAGCGGAGCAACGATATCGATGGTGAAGATGGTGGCGATCGAGTTGATCTTCGACGCCGTCGACGAGATGACGGCGAAGGTCAGAGCGACGAAGACGAGGCCCAGCAGACCGGCCGGCAGCAGCTTCATCATTTCCGGATAGGCGTGGTCGGCGACGGCCAGGTTCGGCGCCAGGATCAGGGCGGCCATGCCCGGAACGACGACGATCAGCGGCATCAGCAGCTTGAGATAGGCGGCAAAGGCGATGCCCTTTTGCGCTTCCTGCACGCTCTTGGCGGCTAGGGCGCGCTGGATGATATACTGGTTGAAACCCCAGTACGAAATGTTCATTATCCACAGGCCACCGACGAGGACGGCGATGCCCGGCAGGTCGGAATAGAACTTGCTGGTCTTTGGCAGGATCATGTGGAAGTGGTCGGGGAACTTGGCCCACAGGGTGTTGAAGCCGGCAGTAAAGCCATGCAGGTCCTGCGCACCGCCGATCTTGGTCAGGGTCAGGCCGGCAATAACCAGGCCGCCCAGCACCAGCAGGGTGACCTGGACGATGTCGGTCATGGCCACGGCCTTGAGGCCACCGGAAATCTGGTACAGCAGGGCGAAGATGCCGAGGCCGACCAGGACGGTGAAGGGATCGAGGCCCGTGACCGTCGTCACCGCCGTACCACCGAGCCACAGGATCGAGGTCAGGTTGACGAAGACGTAGAGCAACAGCCAGAAGATGGCCATCAGGTATTTGACGCTGGGGCCGAAGCGCTGCTCCAGGAAGCCCGGCATGGTCTGTACGCCGTTGCGCAGGAAGACCGGCAGGAAGAACTTGCCGACGATGATCAGGGTAATCGCCGCCATCCATTCGTACGAGGCGATGGCCAGGCCGATGCGGTAGCCCGAACCCGACATGCCGATGATCTGTTCCGCCGAAATATTGGCGGCGATCAGCGAGGCGCCGATGGCCCACCACGGCAGGTGGTTGCCGGCCAGGAAGTAGCCCTTGGTGCTGACCTCTTCATTGGCCTTGCGGCGGCCCACGATCTGGGCCAGCACGAAGATGGAGACGGCATAGAAGAGCACGATCCATATGTCGATGCTCGACAGGAAGCTGCTCGACGGCAGCAGATGGGTTAAGTCAGGCATGTTTTCCCCTTTTGGGTTCCCCTTGGATTTGTTGACCTCGGCCTGTCATCGGCAAATAAATCATACAAATAATACGAATACCTAATCACAGCTTAACGTCAAAAGCAATCGCCCGGAAGCAGAGTCTGTTCGCAGGGATTGCTGCGCAAAAAAACGGCGGAGCCTTCGCTCCGCCGTTTTTGTTTTTCGGTTTGGCGCCTCTTATTTCGGGCAGACCGCGTCGCCTTCGTCGGACATCAGCTTGATGGTCGAATAGCTGATCGACAGGGGCGCGGAGGTGCTGAGCGAGAACGGTACGGCAACCGCGTTCATGTCGACGCCCGCGGTGGCGAAGCAGTCGAGCGTCACCTTCAGCGTCGCCCACTGGCCGACCGGAGCCGTCAGGGCCTTCGACACGTCCACCGGGCGTTCGATATTGGGATCGTGCCCCATGGCGACATAGACCGGGCCGTTTACCGGTGCGTCGAGGCGATAGGTAATGCCCACCGTCATCTTGCCGCCCGTCTGGCGCGTCAGGTTGATGGGCTCACCGACAATGGCGGCCTCGCCGCGGGCGCCACCGGCAAAGACCAGCGAGCGGCCCGCTTCCTGCTTGCCGGCATCGACGGCGGATTGCTTGACCACGCCGTTCGGGCTGGCGAAGGCGTCATGGTCGCCGGCGGTCTTGCCGGCGGCGTCGATCAGGTTCATCGCCCATGGTGCCTTGATACGGCCGGCCGCGAAATAGGTATCGACATTGGCGACGGCTTCATTGCTGACGCCGGAATCCTCGGGCAGTTGTGCGAGATCGCCGCCGTCCTTGTAGGTCAGGCCGTAGCCATAGGGGAAGAGCGGGTCATAGCCGGCGGTGCCGACATTGAGCGGGCCCTGATTGGCCTTCTTCGGCCATGAGAAGGTCAGCTTGCCGCTGAAGTCGTTGCGCGGCTGGCCGTTGAGATCGCCGATCAGGACATCGGCAATGCCGCCGCCTTCGGTACCGGGCAGCCAGGCTTCGACAAAGGCGTCCGAGGCATTGATATAGGGGTTGGTCCACAGCGGGCGGCCCGACAGGAAGACGGTGACCACCTTGATACCTTGCGCTTTCAGCTTGGCGATCAGGTCGAGATCCGCTGTGTCGCCCTGTTTGTACATCAGGTTGGTGCGGTCGCCCTGGAACTCGGCATAGGGGTCTTCGCCAATGACGACGATGGCGATGTCGGGCTTTTCCTTGTAGACGCCGTTGTCGCTCAAGGACGCCACGCCGCCTGCTTTTTCGACCGCCTCTGCAATGCCGGCATAGATCGACTGGCCGTTGGGGAAGTCGCTGTTTGCGTTGCCCGTACCCTGCCAGGTAATGGTCCAGCCGCCGGCCTGCTTGCCGATATTGTCGGCGCCGTCACCGGTGATCAGGATACGCGCCTGCGGCTTCAGCGGCAGGAGGTGGTTCTGGTTCTTAATCAGGACCAGGGACTCGCGCACGGCCTGGCGCGCCACGGCGCGGTGATCGGCCGAACCGAGGTTTTCCCAGTGACCGGCCAGCGGACGATCCTTGGGAGCGCCCAGGGTAAACAGGCCGCCCTTGATCTTGGCGCGCAGGATGCGGCGCACGGCATCGTCGAGACGGGCCGCGGGGATCTTGCCCGACTTCACCTCGGCCAGGGTGTTGGTGTACATGCCCTTCCACAGGTCGGGCGCCATGAACATGTCGATACCGGCATTCATCGCCGCCGGGCAGTCGTCATTGGCGCAACCGGGCACCTGGCCCTGCGCATTCCAGTCGGTAATGACAAAGCCGTCGAAATGCATGCGCTGCTTCAGCGCGCCGGTGATCAGGCGCGTATTGCCCGCCATCTTCTGGCCGTTCCACGACGAGAAGGAGGCCATGACCGACAGGACGCCGGCGCGAATGGCCGGCGGATAGCCGGCACCGTGGATGCGGGCCAGGTCGGCCTCGGTCATCTCGGCATTGCCCTGGTCCTTGCCGTCCATCGTACCGCCGTCACCGAGGAAGTGCTTGGCGGTCGACATGATGTGGCCCGGCTTGACGCCGCTCTTGCCGGCATCCTCGCCCTGCAGGCCCTCGACCATCATGCCGGAATAGGCGGCGACGTCGGCGGGATTTTCCGAATAGGATTCGTAGGCACGGCCCCAGCGTTTGTCGCGGGCGACGGCGACGGTGGGAGCGAAAGTCCAGTCGACACCGGCCAGGCTCATCTCGTCGGCGGTGACCTCGCCGATGCGCTTGATCAGTTGCGGGTCGTGGGCGGCGCCCAGGCCGACATTGTGCGGGAAGATGACGGCGCCGACCAGGTTGGAGTGGCCGTGGACGGCGTCGATGCCGAACAACAGCGGAATGGGCGCATTGGTCGGCCGCGAGGCCGCGCCGCGCCAGTAGGCATCGGCGAGGTCCAGCCATTGCTGTGGCGTAGCGCGCTCATTGCCGCCGGGCGAAGAATTACCGCCGGCCAGGATCGAGCCGAGCGGGTAGGTCTTGAGATCTTCGGGGGTGACGAAATTGATATCGGCCTGGATGGTCTGGCCGACCTTTTCCTCGACCGTCATCTTGGACATGATATCGGTGATCTGGGCCTCGGTTGCCGGATCGATGAGACCGGCGTCGCCGAGCTTCGGCCAGGCGGCGTCGACCGAAATGGCGGCAGCCGGCTTTGCAGCCTTGGAAACCGCGACCGGCTTGATCTTGCCCTTTGCTTTCCCTTTGGCGGCGCACTTGACGACCTTGTGCGCTGCAGGCTTCGCTTTCTTTTTGGCTGCGTCGGCATCCGCGGCAGCCATGCCGAGCGATGCGACAACGGCGAGCGCAATGCCGGCCTTCAGGGCGATCTTGAGACGTGAAGCGCGCGTAGCGCCTGTATTGGATATAGCCGGCATGAGGTCTCCCTGACCTAAATCTTCCCGAGATTTTTTCGTCATTCGAGCGTTGTATGCCTGTGGGGATGTTTGAAACCCGGCAGGATGTGAAGACGGACGCCCGCGCCTGCCCCGGGATTTGTAACGCTTCCGGGTGCAACCGCCCCATCTTTTTGACAGCGCTATCAGCCGGCGTCAACCCGACCTCATACGCAAATCCTTGCTGCGCAACGGCAAAATCAACGCCTGTAATAAAAAATATTTTTGTTTACACAATGTATTTGACAGCGTTGTCAGATTTGCGTAAACACAACCTACCCTGTTTCCCGTACCCGTTTGTCCTCACGACGGCTGGTTCGGGTTTTTGTTTAAAACTGTTGGTGGCCGGTCGGGTTCTTTCCCTTTTTCATACCCGGGCGGCTTTGCGGTTTTAAAGCGCCTTCTTAATGTGGCATTATTTGGAAGGCACTGGCCTTAAACCCCGATGAACCCTTGTGGTTCATCGGGTTTTTTTTGGCTTTTACGCTCTTGGTGGATTTTCCTGAAAAAGCGCAGCGAGATCCCGTGCGCTGTGCAGTACCCGCGCCACGCCAATAGGCCGTACTACCGGATCGTACACGATAAGATAAGAAAACACCGACCAGAACCTCACCGGCCTCGCCGTCAGGTCGGGCCGCCAATGGCCGGCTTCAGGGTTTTCCGACAGGAACCGAATCCCCGCAGTGATTTCTCCGCGGACATGACGGGCTAGGCGAGTTCCCCCTTGCGTCGTCATATAGCTCTGGATATCACGGAAATCTTGCTGCGCCTCCAGCGAGAGACGAAAGCGATTCACTTCACCGGTCTGTCCAGGGCATCGAGTTCGGCATCGAGCTGCGCAAAGAATTCATCGCCATCACAGTGGCGCCCCTCCTGCAGCGAGCGGTAACCGGCATCTATTTTTTTCGCCAGTTCATCGCGGCAGATTGCCAGGGCTTGATCGCGTTCTTCCATGAGTCGCAGGGCTTCGCGCACAACGTCTTCGGCATCGGCATAACGGCCACTGCTGAGCTGGCCTTGCACGAAGTCCGCAGAATGACCGCCTATTTGGAAGTTGATCGTCATGGCTACCTCACACGCCTATTGTACCTCCAATCGCGCGAGGTTCAAACGAATCCTTTCAGCTGCCTGAGACAAGATTGGCGCAAGCGACAGCATGCAACGAAGATAAGACCAACAGGTGAAATGCGCCTACGGCGCATGTTTGAGCGCCTCGTTGTAAAAATCGTCCGGTCAGATCGACCGTACGGAATCCCGCTCTATCAGGTCAAACGGCAGTTCACGACCGGTATTGGCCAATTCCGCCTCTTCTTCTTCGGAGACATTGCGCGCCAGCAGGATATCGGCAGCGGCATAGGCCATATCGACGATCGGCTGGCGAATGGTCGTCAGGTGCGGCCAGATCAGGGTGCAGCCCGGCGTATCGTCGAAACCGACGATCGAGATATCGTCGGGTATCTTGACGCCCAGTTGCTGCGCCACGCTCATGATGCCGAAAGCCATGTCGTCGTTCGACGAGAAGATGGCGGTCGGCTTCTGTTTTGCGGCGAACAGCGCCCTGCCCGCCTCGACGCCCGAATCAAAGCTGAAATAGCCCTGCTTGATCCACTCTTCGCGCGGCTCGAGGCCCGCAGCCTGCATGGCGGCGACGAAACCCTGATACCGCAAATGGGTGCCGCCGTGTTCCGGGTGGCCCTTGATAAAGCCGATATCGCGATGGCCCTTGCCCAGCAGGTATTGCGTCATCTCGAAGGCTGCGCGGGTCTCGTCCATGCGCACCGAGGCAGTTCGGCCGGGGAAGAGGAAGGGCGAGACGCGGACATAGGGGACATTGGCCGCTTCAATGGTTTGCAGGACCACCGCCATGTCGCACAGCGGCGGTGTCAGGATGACGCCATCGAGGCGAATCGTCGCCAGCAGCCCGGCGATCGAGCGTTCCAGTTCTTCGCCGTTCAGGTCCTGGGGCTCGGCCAGCAGATGATAGCCATTCTGCCGGCAACGCTCGATTACGCCACGGTGCATGTCATTGACATAGGTCGGCACCGGGTTGTGATAGAGCAGGCACAGCAGGAAGCTGCGCGACCCGGCCAGCGACCGCGCCAGCAGGTTGGGCCTGTATTGCAGTTGCGTCGCCGCGTCCTTGACCTTGGCACGCGTTTCCTCGCGCACATTCGGCTCATTGTTCATGACACGCGAAACGGTCTTGATCGACACGCCGGCTACGCGTGCGACGTCGTTGATGGTTGAAACGGCATTGGAGGCCGCAAGAGTCGCAACCCGTGCATGTTCTGCCGGAGTCTTAGTCTGCGTCACCAATAGTCTTCCCGAGCTTATATGTTTCGCTCAGCATTCGCCGCAATGACAGCTTTGTCAATTGCCAAAAGCACAGGCGCACGCAGCGAGGGAAAACTACGCCGGGAACACGGACCGGAAACGTGTCCCGGTCCGCACCCGTCATATCTTATTTTTTCCCGAGGGTCGCCACGGCCTCACCGGCAAGGCGGGCGATTTCATCCCAGCGCCCTTCCGCCATGGCGGCGGCCGGCGCCACCCAGGACCCGCCGACGCACAGGACGTTGGACAGGGCGAGGAAGTCGGCGGCATTTTTTGCGTCGACCCCGCCGGTCGGGCAGAATCGCGCCTGCGGCAGCGGACCGCCGATGCCCTTCAGGGCAGCCACACCGCCGGCCGGAACCGCCGGGAAGAATTTCAGGTGAGTAAAACCCCACTCCAGGGCGCGCATCACTTCCGAAGAGGTGGCGACGCCGGGCAGCAGCGGCAGGGCGGTTTGCTTGGCCAGAGTCTCCGTCAAGCCCGGCGAAACCGCGAAACGCGCGCCGGCGTCGGCCGCAGCCTTGGCGTCCTCAGGCGTCAGGACCGTGCCGGCGCCGACGACGATATTGGGAAATTCCTTGGCCACAGCGGTGATCGAGGCCAGGGCGCAATCGGTGCGCAGGGTGATTTCAAGAACATCGATTCCCCCTTTGACCAGGGCCTCAGCCAGCGGAAGCGCCTGTTCGAGCGACTGGATCACCATGACGGGCAGCACGGGGCCGAGGGTCATGAACTTGGGGATATCGGGATGGGTGGACATGGTCGTTCCTCAAATCGTCGCGTCGTAATTATTTTATCACCGCCGCAGGCGACTGGACCGGCAGGCGACAGGCTACACGGCGTGATCCCGCATGACGGAATCACGCCTGGGTACATGGCATCAAGCGATAATTTCCGCGTCCGTCAGGGCGTTGGCCGAACCGAGCAGCGCCGCATACGGATGGATGATGATGCTCGACGGGATGCTGGCGACCAGGGCCGACAGGGGCTGCTTGGCCTCCATGCGGGCGCGGAAGCGCAGGGCGTCGATATGCTTGATCAGGCGCGGGGCAATACCGCCGGCGATGAACATGCCCGAAGTCGCTCCGTGCGCCAGGGCAAGGTCACCGGTAACGCTGGCCAGGATGTCGAGGAAGGCTTCGACCGTATAGCGGCTGCCGGTGGCGTCGTCGCCTTCGAGATGGGTGATCTGCGCCGGAGTCAGGTCCTGAGCCGGCTCGCCGCGGACGAAGGAGATCGCCTGGTAGAGGTTAACGAGGCCCGGGCCCGACAACAGCATCTCGACCGTGACGCGGCCGTGCTTCTTGCGCAGGAACTTCAGGATTTCGCTCTCATAGTCATTGACCGGCGCGAAGCTGATATGGCCGCTTTCGGTCGACAGGGCATACGGGCCATAGGCGCCGCCGACCAGGACCGAGGCACCGAAACCGGTGCCGGCGCCCATGACGGCGTGGACATTGCCGAAGCCCTTGGATACCGGACCGACGACCTTGATATCTTCCCCGTCAAGATGCGGCAGGGCATAGGCCAGGGCGGCATAGTCGTTGATCAGGCGCGTCTTCCGGGCGCCGGTCGTCTGGCCCAGGAGATCCTCACGCACCAGCCATTCCAGGTTGGTGAACTTGATCGCTCCGTCCTTGACCGGACCGGCGACGGCGACGCAGGTATAGTCGAAACTGGGCTTTTCGCCGATCATGGCGAAATAGCCTTCAAGGGCGGCATAGACGTCCTTGTAGTCGGCGCACTCCAGCGATTTGAAATTGCTGAGGTGCGTCTTGCCATCGATGCGTTCGGCCACGGCAAAGCGTGCATTGGTGCCGCCAATGTCGCCTACGAGGCCGCGAAGAACACGGTTTGCCGAAGTCACGGCTGAGCTCGTCTCAAAATGCGCTGTCATAAACCCTTACCAGAAGACTGCGCCACCTGCATCGGCGGGTCCTACCACCCGACGCATGTGCGCAAAAAGTTCCCGTCCCACGCCGTCAGCCTCTGCGGGCCGTTCAGCGGTCTTGCGTTGTGCAAACTCGGTGGCATTCCCGAGGTAGTCTATAGTTCCTTGTTCGCAGTCGACGCGCAGCATATCACCGTTCTGCAATTTGGCGATGGGGCCACCGTCGACGGCTTCCGGCGTCAGATGGATAACGGCAGCCACTTTCCCTGAGGCTCCGGACATCCGGCCGTCACTGACCAGCGCGACCTTGCGCCCGGCGTCGAGAATCGACGACAGGGATGGCGTCAGGCTGTGCAATTCCGGCATACCATTGGCTTTTGGCCCCTGGAATCGGACGACGCAAATGAAATCGCCTTCCGGGAGCTGCTTGGCCTTGAAGGCCGCCAGGAAATCGTCCTGGTCGTCGAACACCACGCATGGGCCCTCGACGATACGATGTTCTGCCTTCACCGCAGATACCTTGGCGACGGCGCGGCCGAGATTGCCGGTGATTTCGCGCAAGCCGCCCTCGGGCGAGAACGGGTTGGTGGCCGGACGTACGACGTTTTCGTCGAGGCTCTGTTCCGGCGCAGGACGGAAGCACAGGACGCCATCGTCGAGGAAGGGTTCGGTGGCGTAGTCGCTCAGCCCCTTGCCCCAGACCGTCGTGACGTCTTCGTGCAGCAGGCCGACCGACAGCAGCTCGCGGATAACAAAAGCGACCCCGCCGGCGGCATGGAAGTGGTTCACATCGGCCGAGCCGTTGGGATAGACGCGCGCCAGCAGCGGCACGACGCGCGACAGCTGATCCATGTCTTCCCAGGTCAGGAGGATGCCGGCCGCACGCGCCATGGCCGGCAGGTGCAGGGCATGGTTGGTCGATCCCCCGGTGGCCAGCAGGCCGACAACACCGTTGACGAAGGCCTTTTCGTCGAGGACGTCGGCCAGGCGTTGCGGATTCTTGGAATTCTCGGCCGTGCGCGCCGCGAGTTCCGTGGCGGCGATCGTCAGCGCCTCGCGCAGTGGCGTATGCGGATGGACGAAGGCGGCGCCCGGCACGTGCAAGCCCATGATTTCCATCAGCATCTGATTGGAATTGGCCGTGCCGTAGAAGGTGCAGGTGCCGGCGGCGTGGTAGGAGGCCATTTCGGCTTCGAGCAGCCGGTCGCGCCCGACCTCACCCAATGCATACATGGTACGCACCTTGGCTTTTTCCGGATTCGGCAGGCCCGACGACATCGGACCGGCCGGCACCCAGATGATCGGCAGGTGGGCGAATGACAGGGCGCCCATGACGAGGCCCGGTACGATCTTGTCGCAGACCCCCAGCATCAGGGCGGAATCGAAGGCGTCGTGGCTCAAGGCGATCGCCGTGCTCATGGCGATGACGTCGCGCGAGAACAGGCTGAGCTCCATGCCCGGACGGCCTTGCGTTACGCCGTCGCACATGGCCGGCACGCCGCCGGCAACCTGTGAGGTGGCGCCGACCTTGCGGGCGGCGACGCGGATCTTTTCCGGGTAATCCTGGAACGGCTGGTGGGCCGACAGCATGTCGTTATAGGAGGTGACGATGCCGATATTGGGCACGGAGTCCAGCGCCGCCTGCAGCTTTTCCGTCTCGGTCGAGGCCGCTACCACGTGGGCGTAGTTGGCGCAGGACAGCTTCTTGCGGCGCGGCTCCGACGATTTGTAACGGTCGGCCCGTTCCATGAACTGCGCCCGCGTCTCTTTCGAGCGCTCGATGATGCGGTTGGTGACTTCGGCGAGGACGGGGTGCAGTTCGGTCATGGTGTTTTCTCAGGCCGTCCAGACGAATTCGACTGGCGACGGGCACTGGGCAAGGAAGGCGCCGATCGGCGCGGTATAGGGGTCGGTCGACAGGGCCGCCTGGGTCAGGATGTCCAGCTTGGCCTGGCCGGTAATGTAGAACAGGATCTTGCGCGATTCGTTGATCGCCGGCACCGACAGGGTGATACGCGGCAAGGTCGGCTCGGCGGACGTACCGCTGGCCGAAACCGGCAGGACCAGGGCGTCGGTCGTATAGACGACACCGTTGATGGCGTGGCCCGGAAAGATCGAGGCGTAGTGCGCGTCCGGCCCCATGCCCATCAGGGCAAAGTCGAAGACGGGCATTTCGCCCTTGCCGGCATCGCGCAAGGTGGCTTCGGCCTTGGCGGCGCAGGCGTACTGGTCGTCGATGTCCTGGATCAGGCTGACCAGTTCCATGCCGCGACGTCCCTTGTTCAGGATCGGCAGCAGGGCCTCGGTCATCATGCGCGTGTTCGACGCCGCATCGTCGACGGGAACGAAACGCTCATCGACCTGGAACAGCTTGACCTTGTCCCAGTCGACATCGGCCGCGGTCAGGCGTTCATAGATCGGCTTGGGCGTCGAACCACCGCAGCCGAGCCAGATGGCCTGGCCGCGCTGGGCGATGGCGTTGCGCAAGGCGCCGGCGATCTGCGGGGCGATATAGTCGCCCGCCGCAGCCGCACTGTCGAACACACGGACGGTGACGTCGTGCTTCGCGCCCTTGAGCGTCAGGATGTCGGATAGGTCAGTCATTCCAGGTACGTCCATCGCGGTCGAGCAGGGTGTAGGCGCTGACCGGACCGAAGGTCCCGGCCGGATACATTTGCGGCTTGGCGTAGGATTGCTTCCACGCCTCGCTGATGCCGTCGACCCAGCTCCAGGCCGCTTCGACCTCGTCGCGGCGAACGAACTGCGCGTTGTTGCCATTCAGGGCGTCGAGGATCAAACGCTCATAGGCGATGCGGCGGCGCGCCGGCTTTTCGCCATTGGCGTCGAAGGCGGCGCTCAAGGACAGGCTGAGGTCGAGCTGCTGCAGGTGCATGCCTTCCGACGTCAGGCCGGGCGACTTGTTCATGATGCTCAGCTTGATGTCTTCATCCGGCTGCAGGCGGATGACCAGGCGGTTGGCGCGGGCCTCGCCGCCGAAGATCGAATGCGGCAGGCATTTGAACTGGATGACGATCTCGGTGGCGCGCGACGGCAGGCACTTGCCGGTGCGCAGGTAGAAGGGCGTTCCCGCCCAGCGCCAGTTGGCGATTTCGGCCTTCACCGCGACATAGGTTTCGGTGTTGGAGGGCGAACCCTTTTCGACTTCGTAGCCCTTAACCGGCTGGCCGTCGGCGAAGCCCGGGCCGTACTGGCCGCGCGAGGTGTTATGGGTGACGTTGGAGGCATCGATCGGCTTCAGGCTGCGCAGCACCTTGACCTTTTCGTCGCGCAGGGCGTCCGAGGACAGGCCCGAGGGCGGCTCCATGGCGGTCAGGCACAGCAGCTGCAGCAGGTGGTTCTGCAGCATGTCGCGCAGGGCGCCGTATTCGTCGTAATAGCCCAGGCGTTCACCGGTGCCGACGGTTTCGGCAATAGTGATCTGGACGTGGTCGATCGACTGGGCGTTCCACAGCGGCTCGAACACCGTATTGCCGAAGCGAAGGGCGATCAGGTTCTGCACCGTCTCCTTGCCCAGATAGTGATCGATGCGGAAGATGCGGTCTTCGCTGAAGGCGTGGGCGACCGAATCGTTGATCACCTTGCTCGAGGCCAGGTCGCGGCCGATCGGCTTTTCGATGACGACGCGGTTCGGCGCGGCGTTAAGGCCGGCGCGAGCAATATGCTCACAGATCGGCTTGAACAGGGTCGGCGACACCGACAGGAAATAAACGACATCGAGATGGGTCAGGTCACCCAGTTCGGCCTTGAGCTTGGTGCCCCAGTCGTCATGGGCAGCGTCGAGGGCAACGTGGACGATGCGCTTGCGGAAACGCGGCAGGGTCGCCTTTTCCAGATCCTTGCCGATACGCTTTTCGACGGCGGCGCCGATGCGGTCGACGCAGACCTCGGTGCCGCAGTCTTCACGCGCGACCGAAATGATTCGCAGGTTTTCCGGCAGGAAACCATCCTGGTCCAGCATGGCCAGCGACGGCCACAGCATGCGCATGGCCAGGTCACCCGTACCACCGACGAGGACGAAGACCTGTTGGCGCGAACCCGCCGGAGCAAAAGAAGACGTCATGATAATCCCTGGACGATAAGACCGTGCCCTCTGACGGAGCATTGCGGCTATGACAGCGCTGTCATAAAACCCAATTGACGGCAGGTCAAGACTGAAAAAAACCGAGCGCGCGGAGACGGCAAAATCTCCGCGCCCTCTATAGAATATTCCGCCACCGGAAAACAAGGCCGAGCGCCGTCGACCGCTGTGAATACGAATGCGATCTTTACTTGGTTATGTGCTCAAGCGCCGCACGGGCTCGCGGCCATTGAGATGCTCTATCGCTTCGCTGCTTGAGAGCAACGCCGCGGCGGGCGGTCGCCCTTGCCGGGACAGTTGGCTGTCCCGGAGTGCATTTTTTAGCTCAAGCGCCGCATGGCTCCTCGCAAAAAACTCGGACGGGCAGTCGCCCTTGCCGGGACACTGCTGTGTCCCGGAGTTGATCATCCCGTCACCCTGTGTTGCGCAGTGCCGAGGCCAGACCATTGACCGTCAGTTGCGTCGCCAGTTGCAGCAGCTTGTGCGTATTGCCGGCGCGGCGGCGGGCCAGCAGATGGACCTGCAGGCGGTTGAGCGCGTCGAGCAGAGGCTTGGAGCGGTCGATCTGGTTGCGCAGGCGGTCATAGGTCGACAGCAGAACCGTCGCCTTGCGCGCCCGCTTGATCAGGGCAACCGTGTCGTCGAACTCCTCGCGGATACGGGCAAAGATGCGCTTGGCCGACGCGGCGTCGGCCGCCAGCAGGTCGACATAGGCGCCAGCAATGTCCATGTCGGCCTTGGCCAGGGCCATTTCCATATTGCCGAGGAAGACGTCGAAGAAATCCCATTCCAGCATCTCGGCCAGGGTCTCGTCGGAAATGCCGGCGGCCTTGACGCCCGAGGCAAAGCCGTACCAGCCCGGCAGAACGAAGCGCGACTGCGACCAAGAGAATACCCACGGAATGGCGCGCAGGTCCTCGATCTTGCCCGACGCCGTACGCGAGGCCGGTCGCGAGCCGATCTTCAGTTCGGAAATCTCCGAGATCGGCGTCACGGAGCGGAAAAAGGCGAGGAATTCCGGATCGTCATAGACCAGACCGCGATAGGCATTGAACGAGGCATCGCAGATGGCATCCATGACGGGGGCGAACTTCGCCTCGAAGGCCAGGTCTTCGGATTGCTTGACCGCCTTTTCGGACTTGGGACGCGACGCCAGGAAGGTCGCCGCGGCAAAGGCGTCGAGCGTCTTGTGCGCCACCACCTTGTTGCCGAACTTGCGGGCGATCATCTCGCCCTGTTCGGTGACGCGGATCTGGCCGCCGACCGTGCCCTCGGGCTGGGCCAGGATGGCATCGAAGCTGGGGCCGCCGCCGCGGCCGACCGAACCGCCGCGGCCGTGGAACAGGCGCAGGCTGACCTTGGCCGTGTCGCAGACAGCCTTGACCGCCTTGGAGCCCTTGTGCAGATTCCAGCGCGACGCCGTATAGCCGCCGTCCTTGTTGGAATCCGAATAGCCGAGCATGACCTCCTGGATCGCCGGCCGCCCCATCAGCGAGCGTACGGCGAAATTGCCCAGCCACTTCTTCATGATCTCGGGCGCTGCCTCGAGATCGCCGATGGTTTCGAACAGGGGCGAGATCTTCATCATGCAGTGTGGCTGCTGGCCCCCACGGACCAGGCCGGCCTGCTTGAGGATGACCAGGGGCTCGAGGATGTCGGACACCGACGCCGCCTTGGAGATGACATAGGCGCCGAACGCGTCGGGGCCAAAGGTCTTGATCAGGCCGGCGGCGGCGTCGACGATGCGCAGTTCGCGGCGCGTCTCATCGGAATACTTGGCGAAGGGCCAGCGCAGGATACGGTCATTGGTCAGTTCGGCGAACAGGAGCGAGCAGCGCTCGGCCTCGGACATGCCGAGATAGTCGATCAGCTCCGACGACTGGGTGAACAGCTCGGCGACGACGCGCTCGTGGATGTCCGAGTTCTGGCGCAGGTCGAGCGACAGCAGGTGGAAGCCGCAGCTGCGGGCAATCTGGATCAGCGACTTCAGCGTCTTGCCGACCAGGCGCTTGCCGCCATTGGCAATCAGGCTGTCGCGGATGATCTTGAGGTCGCGGATAAAGGCTTCGCAGGTGTCGTAGGCCGGGGCCGCCGAGGCTCCCCGGCGCTCGTCTTCGGCCAATACGACGCCGCGGGTCTTTTCCAGGCGCTTGATGATATAGGCGACGGCGCGGCGATAGGGTTCGTCGACGCGGTGGATATTGCCGTCGGCCGACTTGCGCGACAGCTCCTGCAGGTCGTCGCTGACCTGGACCAGTTCGTTCGACACGGTCAGTTCGGTATCGAGCTTGGCCAGCTGCGTGAAATAGAAGCCAAAGATCAGGCGGGCCTGTTCCTTGAAGGCGTAGGTCAGGGTGACCTCGTCGACATGCGGATGGCCGTCGCGGTCGCCGCCGATCCACGAGCCGAGCTTGAGCACGGTCGGCAGGCTCTTCTCGACCTCGAGACCGCGGTCCCACTCGCCATAAAGCGTCACCAGGGCCGGCAGGATGGCGCGCTTTACGGCGCCCAGCAGGTTGTTGATTTCGTCAGTGACGGTGATGCGTTCCGGCCGGTTGAGACGCGTATTGAGCAGCAGGGCGACGGCGCGATAGAGGTCGTCCTCGATGATCTCGCGCTCATCGGGTTGCGCCTTCTCATAGGCCTGGATCAGCTGGGTAATCTCGAATTCGCGCTCGACGATCGAGGCGCGGCGCATCTCGGTCGGGTGGGCGGTAAAGACCGGCGACGCCAGGATGCCGGCCAGGGTGGTTTCGATGTCGGCCATGGCGATGCCTTCGCCCAAGGCCGAGGCAACGGCATTGACCAAGGTCGTCGCCTGGCGCGAGCCGTCCGACGCGGTGAACTTTTCGACGATCTTCAGCTGATCGACATCCTCGGAAATCACCTGGAGGGCCGACAGGCAGGTCATGATGCGCGCCGCGTGCGCCGCCTCGGACTCGCTTAAGTGTTCAAAGTCGCATGTGCCGTTCTTCAGCGCATCGACCTTGGCCAGCATATCGCCGCGTTTGGAATCGCGGACGGCGTCGCCCAGCAATTCATCGAGCAGCGCGATATGATGGCGGACGGGGTCCAGAGGTGTGTCGTCCATGCGAACTGTCCTTAACTGCGTCACGCCCGGTTACCGGCTCGGACGCGCATCGAAAAGCGCGCCGCGGAAAAATGCGCGCGCCTTGAAAACAAAGGTTTCGCATGTAAGCTTAACGTCATTTTTGTGCATCGCAAGAAGCCAATTGACAGCACTGTCATGCCGTTCGCATATGCGGTAGCGGTAACAGTTTCCAATCGCGAATAAATCCAATGAATTGCGAATGTGACAGAGATGACGTCCGCGTCAAAAAAATTTCATGCGCCAATTTATGAAAGCGTCGGAAAGTTGCAGGAGAAACAACGGGATGGCGTGGCGACGGCTTTGTTTACAGGTATTATGAAACCGTAAACGCCTTTGCACTTCTTAAAGGTTTTGCGTTTATAAACAACAGGACCTGCTCTCCGTTGCGAGTCTCCCATGGCCAAAGCCACCTTCCACCGTCACCAGCGCGTCTATGTCGAACCCGTCGGCACCTGGGCTGTCATCGACAAGGTCAATCCGGTGTGGGTCAAGGGTTTCGACGAACCGGTGCGCGTCACCTACGACTGCGGCCTGGGGCGGGATTTCGCCGCCGACGAATTGCAGCCCGAGACCGCCGGCGAGGCCCCGGACCGTCAGGGCGGCATGGCGCAGTGGCGCCTGATGCGCGCCCGCAACAAATGGCAGACCCCGGAAGAAAGCCAGCACCATCCCTTCCCCGGCACCTATCCGGTCGTCGTCACCGACGTCAACGACTGGGGTGGCTGGCGCGTGCCGGGCGCCGAATACGAACGCGACCCCGACCTGATCGAAATGCAGGCCCGCCTGATCGCCAGCGCCCCTGCCCTGCTGAAGCTGGCCCGCGACCTGCGCGACTATGCCCGCCACACCACCGAAACCGACGACGAGGTCATGACCCTGGCCCGCCGCGCCGACCAACTGCGCCAGATTATCGACGGCGAGGCCGCGACCCCGGCCAAGACCGAGCGGGCGTAGCCACAAAGAAAAGAGAAGTGGTCTGTCTCAGGTGTGAGCGATGTAAAGGAGCACCTTGAAAAAAGTGCATAGAAGCCAGCCACTTGCAAACATCATCGACAGTCCAAACGCTTTTACGAAGTAAAGGTAAAACCGCGTTTCCTGGTAACGCGCGACGGTCTCTCGTCCCAGGCTACGTTGCCTTTTAGTGGACTTCGCGATGTAAGTTTTCGAAAAAAACAGGAAGCTGCCCAGCCCCATAACCAAGCACATGAAAATCAGGTATGCGACGTCTTCCAGCCCGATTTTCATAAATGCCTTCTGTCAGTTGGCGCTGTAACCGTACTTCGCGCATCCTATCGCGACAACGGCGAACAGAACAGGCAAAAGACCTTCTCATTATCGTTTTACCAGCTGCGTCCGGTGCCGCAGACCATTAACCCTGAAATCGTCACGACATACATAGCGGTATTCGCCTCCTTTTTGCGCAACGATGTAAAAACGCATTGCGCTGCGTTTCGTTCCTTGAAACAGTCCCCATATCGACTCTTCAACCGCCCGGGCGCCGCAAGGCTCCCTTGCGACAGTCCGGTACGATTATGTGCCGGGGTCAGTTCCGGGCGCGGTATTTTAAAACGAGGCTGCCTGCATGCGCACCGATACCCCTAACGCCATTCGACTCAGTGATTACACCGCTCCGGATTTCCGCATACCGGCGATCGACCTTGAATTTGTCCTGGCGCCGGAAACCACCCGCGTCCGCACGCGGCTGAGCCTTGAGCGGCAGGGGTCTGCCGGGGTTCCGTTGGTGCTGATGGGGGAGCGCATCAAGCTGCTCGGCGTTGCAATCGATGGCAGAGCCTTAAGCGAAGGCGAATATCAGGTTACCGCCGAGACCCTGACCATAGCGGCTTCGGCTTTGAGCGACAGCTTCACGCTGGAGACCGAGGTCGAGCTTAACCCGTCCGACAATCGCACGCTGGAAGGCCTGTACATGTCGTCCGGCCGCTACTGCACGCAGTGTGAGGCCGAGGGCTTCCGCAAGATCACCTATTTCCTCGACCGTCCCGACGTCCTGTCGCGCTACACGGTGCGCATCGAAGCCCCCGTCGCCGGCTTCCCGCACCTGCTGTCGAACGGCAACCTGATCGAAAAAGGCACGCTTCCGGGCGACCGCCACTTTGCCCGCTGGGAAGACCCCTTCTTCAAGCCGTGCTACCTGTTCGCCCTGGTCGCCGGCGAACTCGACGTGCTGGAAGACTCGCTCGTCACCATGTCCGGCCGCACGGTCGAACTGAAGATCTATGTCGACACCGGCATGCAGCTGCGCGCCACCTACGCCATGGATGCGCTGAAGCGCTCCATGCAGTGGGACGAGCAGGCCTATGGCCGCGAATACGATCTCGACCTGTTCATGATCGTCGCCGTGCGCGACTTCAATTTCGGCGCCATGGAGAACAAGGGGTTGAACATCTTCAACGCCTCGCTGCTGCTGGCCGATCCGGCGACCGCCACCGACCTCGACTACGAACGTATCGAAAGCGTCATCGCCCACGAATATTTCCACAACTGGTCGGGCAACCGCGTCACCTGCCGCGACTGGTTCCAGCTCTGCCTCAAGGAAGGCCTGACCGTCTTCCGCGACCAGGGTTTTTCCGCCGACCAGCGCGGTCACGCCGTCGCCCGCATCAAGGACGTCCGCGCCCTGCGTGCACGCCAGTTCCCGGAAGATTCCGGCCCCCTGGCCCACTCCGTGCGACCGTCCGCCTACGTCAAGATCGACAACTTCTATACGGCCACCATCTACGAAAAGGGCGCCGAGATCGTCGGCATGCTGAAGACCTATGTCGGGCCGGACACCTACCGCAAGGCGCTCGACCACTATTTTGCCAGCAATGACGGCACGGCGGCGACCCTGGAAGATTTCCTCGCCAGCTTTGCCGAAGTGACCGGCGAGGATTTTGCGCCGTGGCTGCAATGGTATGTCCAGGCCGGCACGCCGCGCCTGCATATCGCCCCGGTCTACGATGCCGCCGCCCAGACCCTGACCTTGAAGATGCGCCAGTCGACGCCGGCGACGCCGGGCCAGCCGGACAAGTCGCCCGTGCCGATTCCGGTGCGCTTCGGTCTGCTGACCGAACGCGGCGTGCCGCTTAGCTATCACGGCGGCACGGCGACCGATTCGCTGCACGTCCTGCGCCATTCCAGCGAGGAGATCGTCCTGAGCGGCGTGACGGAAAAGCCCGTCCTGTCGGCCCTGCGCCATTTCTCGGCGCCGGTCCTGCTGACGGTCGATGAGCCGCTGGAACACGCCTTTGCCCGTTTCGCCGGCGATCCCGACGCCTTCAACCGCTGGGAAGCGGCGCAGAACCTGGCGCGCACCCTGATCCTCGACGCCGATCCGGCGCCGTCCCTGGTCGACAGCTTCGCCAATGCGCTGAAGGCCTGCCTTGTCGACGAGACGCTGGAGCCGGCCTTCAAGGCCCTGATCATGGGCCTGCCGACCGAGGCCGACCTGGCCCAGGTCATGAGCCCGATCGATCCGGCCTTCATTCATGCCCGCCGGGTGGCCCTCAAGGCCGAACTGTCGCGGCAGCTGTTCGACACGGCCCACAGCCTCTACACGGCGATCACCGCGCCCGATACGTTTAGCCCGGACTCGGCCGCCGCCGGCAAGCGCGCCCTGCGCAACGCCCTGCTCGACCTGATGCTGGCAGGATATGACAGTGCCGACGACAAGTCCGGACGGGTGGCCCTGGCCGAGGCCCATTTCGCCGCGGCGACCAATATGACCGACATGGTCGGCGGCGTGAACGCCCTGGCGTCCGTGCAGGGCGAGCCCTATCAGCGCGCGCTCGACCGCTTCTATGCCCGCTTCCAGAACGAGCCGCTCGTCATCGACAAGTGGTTCGCCCTGCAGGCCGGCTCGCCGCACCCGGCGACCCTGCAGCGCGTCGAGATGCTGAAGAACCATCCGGACTTCGATGCGAAGACCCCTAATCGCTGGCGCAGCCTGGTCCAGGCCTTCGCCAACAACCAGAGCGTCTTCCACGACCGCAGCGGCAAGGGCTATGCCTTCCTGACCGAACAGGTGCTGAAGGTCGACACCTTCAACCCCATGACGGCGGCGCGCCTGATCGAACCCCTCTCCCGCTACCGCTTCTATGCCGAGCCCTATCACGGCCTGATGCAGCAGGCGCTCAGCACCATCGTCAAGGCGCCGAACCTGTCGAAGAACGTGCTGGAACTGGCGGCCAAGGCGCTCGACGCATGACCGAAAGCGCCGCGGTTATTAACGTTTCCTAAGCCATTGGCATTCATAGACTGGTAGCAATTGCCCCCGGCTGCTTCGAAATCCGCGGGCGGCGCGTAGCAGAGTTTAGGAGACACGATATTGGCAGGCCTTGAACGCGTCAGGTTCTTGGTGGTGGACGACAACGCCCACATGATCAATATCGTCAAGACGATTCTGCGCGGCTTCGGCGCCGTCCACGTCTTCGAAGCCAAGGACGCCACCGACGCCTTCCATCGCCTCAAGCACGACTCCATTGATATCGTCGTCACCGACTATCAGATGGAGGTGCTCGACGGCATCGAGTTCGTCAAGCTGGTGCGCAACTCGTCCGACTCCGCCAACCGCTACGTGCCGATCATCATGCTGACGGCCCACTCGGAACGCTCGCGCGTCCTGTCGGCGCGCGATGCCGGCGCCAACGAATTCTGCTGTAAGCCGGTGACGGCGCAAGAACTGTATCGCAAGGTCGTAGCGATCGTCGATTATCCGCGCCCCTTCATCAAGACCAGCAGCTATTTCGGCCCCGACCGCCGGCGCAAACAGGATCCGAAATACGATGGTCCGGAACGCCGCGACGGCTGGAGCGCCGACCACCAGCCGCCGAACAACGGCCAGGCTGTCGCCAGCTAAGCGCAAGGTTGATACCAACGGCCAACACTTTTGACTCGCGGGCCGTTGGGAGCGTGCGACTGCGCGCCGATACACTTGTGCTCAAGTAGCGAAGCCTAGCACGCTTGAGTATGTGGCGAGCCTTGCGGCGATTGAGCAATAAAAGGGTATAAAATACCACAGGCGGATAAAATCGACGCCCGTTCTGCACACCCGCGCGTCTGCAGAGTTTCCGTTTATAAACCCTTAAGACTCTCGACAATAGATTAACGCAGCGTTTACCCTGTTCGTTAACGCGAATCACTAGAACCATTATCGATAGAGGCAGAGCAAGCGTGACGGCAGGGCGTCAACATCCGCACGCTCAGGCGGGCCAGACGGCCTCTCCTGACGGTGCCGCCGCCCAGCAAAGGCCCAAGCGCAAGAGCGAAGCCCTGCGCCGCGCCGCCACCACCAGCCTGCTTAATCCCCTCCCCTTGTGGATGCGCCTGGGCTCCCTCGGCCTTGTCCTCGGCCTTGCCCTGTTTTCCGGCCTGTCGACCCTGCAACTGGGCAATTCCCTGTCGACCGACAAGGACCGCGAAGGCCAGGTCCTGCTCGATGATGCCCAGATCGACGCTGCCCATGTCAGCAGCACGCTGAGCCTGGCGCGCGCCGGCATGGAAGCGGCCCAGACCCACCTGGCCCTGAAGGGCGAAGACGTCCAGGGCGCGGCCGAGACCGGCATGAAGCTGGCGCGTGGCAAGCTGGCCAGCCTGGCCATTCTGCGGCCCTCGCCATCCGGCCTGCCGACCATAGCCGCCGTCAGCGGCTCCGATGACAACGACCTGATCCGCCGCGCCGACGCAGCGGACGGGGGCAGGTTCTCGCTCCATACCGAAAGCTCGCGCCTGACCACCCGGGCGCGCGCCTATATGGTGCTCAAAACCGAAGGCGATGCCCCCGACCTGGTGGCGCGGCTGGCACCCGACCTCTTGTCAGACCTTGCCAATGATACCACCGGCGCCCGTATCGGCGTCCTGGTCGGCCGTGACGGCGTTATCCTGGCCGCGTCGGACGAACGCCTGGTCGGTCAAAATGTCGACAAGGCTTTCGCCATAACTCCGTCCCAGCTGCGTGCCCGGGCGGCGTCGCGCAACCTGATCCAGGGCGCACTGCCGGAAGGCGGCTTCGTCAAGATCGCCTCGGCGCCGGTCGATCCCTCGGATGATGACGGCCCGACCGTCCTGGCCGCCCTGCCCTCGGCCCAGTTCTTCTCGCCGACCGCCAGCCTGATCAAGGGCGCCATCTTTATCGGCGGCCCCCTGCTGATCGGGGTCCTCTTTGCCCTTCTGCTGGTGTACCAGGCGCGTCGCAGCCGTGACGAGACCCTGCAGTTCCAGGCCAGCGAGCAACGCTATCGTCTGGCTGTCGAAGCCGCTCGCTGCGGTATCTGGGACTGGGATCTCGACCAGGGCCTGATCTACATGTCCGACGTCACAGGCGTGATGTTCGGTTGGGGCGGCGGCGGCGTTGCCACCACGGCCGAGGTCCTCGGCCGCGTCGCCAGCGAACAGCGCGACGTCATCATCAAGGCCCTGGAAGAGGCGCGTCACAAGGGCGCCTTCGACGTTTCGTTCCGTATCCCGGGGCAGAATGGCCAGACCCTGTGGATCGACGCCCGCGGCCAGGCCGTCGGTGACCGCTCGCCAGCCGGCTTCAACCGCCTGTCGGGGGTCGCCGTCGACGTCACCGAGGAACGTATCGCGCAGTTGCGGGCACAGCGCGCCGAAACCCGCCTGCTCGATGCCATCTCGTCGGTGTCGGACGCCTTCGTCCTGTGGGACCGCAAGGACCGCCTCGTCATGTGGAACGCCACCTTCGGCTCGACCTTCAATATCGACGCCCGTTTCCTGCGCCAGGGCACGCCGCGCCACCTTATCGACCAGGTCATGCAGATCGCCATCCGCCGCAGCCTGCCCGTGCCGGACGGCCGCGAAGGCGTCGTCGAGGCCGAACTGAACGACGGCACCTGGATCCAGATTTCCGAAAGCCGCACCCGCGAAGGCGGCCACGTCGTCACCGGCGCCGACATCACCGCGGTCAAGCTGCAGGAAGAGTTCAGCCGCCGCAATGAGGAAAAGCTGCAGGCCCTGGTCGAGAAGCTCGAAGAAAGCCGCAAGCAGCAGGAGATTCTGGCCCGCAAGTACGAGATCGAGAAGATCCGCGCCGAGGCCGCCAACCACGCCAAGAGCGAATTCCTGGCCAATATGAGCCACGAACTGCGCACACCGCTCAATGCCATCAATGGGTTCTCCGAGATCATGGCGTCGGAAATGTTCGGACCACTGGGCCATGCCCGCTATAAGGAATATGCCGGCGACATCCTCGGTTCGGGCCAGCACCTGCTGTCGCTGATCAACGACATCCTCGACATGTCGAAGATCGAAGCCGGCAAGATGACCCTGCGTTTCGAGCCGATGGCCGTCGACGAGGTGGTCGAGGACGCCATGCGCCTGGTGCGCCAGCGCGCCGAAAAGGCCGGCCTGCGCCTGCGCACCCAGTTGCCGTCCCTGCCCGAGATCGACGCCGACTTCCGTGCCGTCAAGCAGGTTCTGCTCAACCTGCTCACCAATGCCGTCAAGTTCACACCCCAGGGCGGGATGATCACCGTTTCGGCGGTGATCACCGAGGACTATGTCCATATCACGGTGGCCGATACCGGCGTCGGCATCGCCGCCAAGGACCTGGAGCGCCTGGCGCGTCCGTTCGAGCAGGTCGAGACCCAGTTCGCCAAGACCAAGGAAGGCACGGGCCTGGGCCTGGCCCTGACCAAGTCGCTGACCGAGATGCACAATGGCCGCATGGAGGTCGACAGCATCCCCGGCCAAGGTACGCGCGTCCATATCATCCTGCCGATCAAGCAGGGCGTCCCCGCCGCCGAGGGCAATGTCCCGCAGTCTATCCGGGCGGCGTAAGCAAAAGTTCGAATCCGCAGATTAACGCAGATTTTCGCAGATTGCTTAAGCGCGCGCCGCGTCTCTGGCGCTCAAATGACCGCATAGTTTCCGCGCTTCGCGCATAAGACACCGCGACACCCGCAGGCATTTCGCGCTCGGATCAATCTGCGAAAATCTGCGTCAATCTGCGGATTTTAATCCTTTGGACCGCACCCTTGCGATCGAAGGGTCGGATCGGTAGCAACTGAAATTACTGAGACGCCTGAGAAGCATCCGCCGGGGCGCCGGGCGTCGGGGCCTGCTGCTGCGGGCTGTGGTCCTTATCGATGAAGCGGCGGAAGCGGAAGGTCGGGCGCAGCATGAAACCTGCAATGGCGCCGCGTTCGGTGGCCGGCAGGACGGCCATATTGGTGACCAGGGCGGTTTCTATCTTGCCACGCGCCAGGTTTTCGTAGGAGCGCGCCTGATCCGACAGGGCGATGATCTTCGCCGCGTCGTACGGGTCCTGCGCCGCCATCTGTGCTGCCTGCTGCCGCAGGGCGCGCGCCTTGTCCATCTCGGGTTCGCCGCTGAGCGCCGCCGTCTTGATGACACTCTTGATGCGGTCGCGCGATTCCGGCGTCATCTTCTGCGTCGCCATGTCCCAACTGGCCGTGCCGGCCGGCGGGCGCTTGAAATCGTGCATATGGTGGTTCAGCACCGTCCCCGCCGCGATCACCCCCGCGATCAGGAACAGGTTCACGAACAGCGATACCCCCAAAGCCCATTTCAGCTTAGCCGAACCCATAAGCGTTCCTTCAGTTTTCATCGACCAGGGCGACCTGTTCGAGCACGCTTTGTGCTCGAACATCCCCCAGGCTTTGCATCGACATGCTGACGCCGAACAGGGCGCCGGCTATGCAGGCGGCAATACCGATACCGGTCGCCCAGATGACTGGCATGGGGCGAGACCGCACCTTTACCGGCATAAGCACGACAGTATCGGCAACCCCCATATCGACAAAGGCGGCGACGGCGCGGGCATGGGCGTCCAAGCTCTCTTCCGGCAGCACATGCGCCTCGGGGGCGCCGGCATCGAGCCATAGATCCAGCGCGCGCGCCTCGTCCAGCAGGGCCTGCGCCACGCCGGCATGGTCATGAATAAAGGCCAGGACAGCCTCGCGCTCATCCTGCGGCCAGCGTCGCGCATCGGCGCCGTAGGCCTCGATAATATCGCGGAAGCGGTTTTCCGTAAGGGGTTCGAATGTACGCGGTGTCACTGTCATTTCCGTTTCCCCGCTGAATGTTGCACAGGGTCAAAGTCTTGCGCCGCGGTCATCGCGGTGCGTAGGGATCGTCTTGCCCGCGCCAGCAGGCTTTCCAGGGCCTCGACGCTGACTTCCATCGTTGCCGCCGCCTCCTGATTGGACAACTCCTGATAATAGGTCAGGACGATGGCCTCCTTCTGGCGTTCGGGCAAGGCGTTGATTGCCGCCTGGACCTGGGTCGCCGTCTGCGCGGCTTCGATGCGCGCCGGCGCACTGAGGGCGCCGTCGGCGATTTCGACATCGTCCGTGGACGTCGTATCCCGTCGTCGCCTCAGCCGGTCATAACACAGGTTCAGGGCAACGCGATGCATCCATGTGTCGATGCGCGCCTTGCCCGGAACCCAGACCGTGGCCTGTTTCCAGGTGCGCAGCAGGGTCTCCTGCGCGACATCCTCGGCCTCGCCGGCGTCGCCGAGCATACGACGGGCGAGGCTGAGCAGCCGGGGCAGCTTGCGCGTGACAAGCAGGGACACCGCGGCGGTATCGCCGCGGGCAATGCGTTCCAGCAACAGCTCGTCCGGATCTGTCGTCACGGTTATCCCTGTTAACCTGCCTGGTGTCAGCGCCAGTTCATCCTTCAGCCCTGCCTGGTCGGACGACCAGACCAGGGCCAGAGGCGGTGCATGCGGTTCGGGCATGTGGTGTCCCTTCCTTTAGCACGGGTGGACGCTGAGGGCGATCTTAATGACCGCCCATTGCCGACATCGCGGCCTGAAGTTCGTCGGCGGTGACGAAGCCGTCGCTATTGGCGTCGAGCTTGGCGAACTCGGCATCGACGACGGCCTTGTATTCATCGGCCGAAATCGACTGGTCGCCATTGGTATCGCCGGCCTTGATCGCGGCGATACGGCTTTGCATCATCTGCGCCATGCGACCATCGGCCTTGGCCGCAGCGTCGTCGAGTTCGGCAAAGCTGAGGGCGCCGTTGCCATCGGCGTCGATCCGGGAGAACATCGACTGGCGACCGGTTTCGTATTCGACCAGGCTGATCTTGCCATCCTTGTCGCCGTCGTAGCGTTCCAGCATACCGCCGCCATGGCCACCGCCGCCTTGCTGGGCATTGGCCGCACCGGCGGCGACAAAAACAAGGGCTGCGACTGCGGCGGAGGCGAAAATGGTGTTGCGCGACATAGGGTGCCTGCTTTCAAAGAGCTGATCAAAGCCCCCCGGCCTGATCCATGCGACTTTCACGTGACAGGCGTGTAATCTCCGTCGCAGAACGCCGAATATTTCTCGAACGGCGTTTCAGCTTCACTTCAGATTGCGGCCGCCGCGCTATTTCCCATGCGCCGCTACCCAGGCATCGATGTCCGGAATAGCCGTTGCGCGCACGCTGGCATTGAGACGAATCTGCGCCTTGGCACGTTCAACACCCTGACGGGCATCGGCGGGGATATGATCTGCGGCATAGGCGTCGAGTTCGGCTATACGCGCCGGATCGGCCGAATTGCCGATGATACGGGGCACCGTACGCAAGACGGAGTTGCGGTCCATCGGCAGATTCGGGTCAGCGAGGTGCGGCCGTAGGGCGGCCCAGACGGCATCGGGATTGACCTGAGCGGCAGCGCCCAGCAAGCCCGGCGCCGTGCCGGCCGGAGCGTCGGGCCCAAGCGCGATATCGACCATACGTATGCTGAGGGCCGGATCCTGGGCGCCGGCCATGGCGCCGAGAATGCGTGACTTCGCCAGCGGATCCTTTTCGGCGCGGGCCTTGGCCAACAGAAGATCGAAGGTGGCGGCATCGGCAGTCCGCGCGACGACCTGCAGGGCGGCACGTTGCTGGGCTGGCGTCCCCGAACCGTCGGCGAACATCGCCCTGGCCCTGGCCACCGTTTCCGGATCGCCGAAGCGCGCCCGGGCGCTGGCGACCGATTCGCGCAGGATGGCGGCGGCGGCGTCTTCGCCGGCCACCGGTGCTTCACCGAGGCGCGCCGCCAGCGGAGCGATAAGGCCAAGGACATAGTGACGATAAGCATCGCGTTTTGCAGAGACCGGTTCGGCGCCGTCGATATCACTGAGCTTGCTCAAGGTGGTGCGCCACACGATCGGATCGGCGCTGACCGGCAAGGCTGCCGCCAGGGTCATGGTACGGCTGGCCGGGGCATAACCCGACTTGCCCAGCGCCCAGGCGTCATTGATCAGGTTATTCTGGTCAGCCGCGCCAAAGGCCGCAAAGCGGCCACTGACGCCGGCAAAGCTTGTGTCGTCGTAGCGCACCCGAGCATAGCTGGTGGCGCCGGCATTGATCAGCGGAGCGCTGTCGGCAATGTCGGCGCTGCCCGTAAGCACCTGGGTCTGCGTCCCCTTTGCCGTGACGATAGTGACGGGCAGACGCCAGGCCGGAACCTTCGGCGCCGTCGAGGGGTCGAGGACAAAGCGACCGACGCCGAGATGCGTACCCGTCGCCGTCGTATCGACGCTGATCAGCGGCAGGCCTTCCTGGCGGGTGAAGTCATGCTCGATATCGACGACCGAGACAGCGCCCGATGTTGTCATCTGGCTCCACAGGTCGTTATCGACCGTATTACCGAAGGCATGCGCCTTCATATAGGCGCGGATACCGTCCCGGAAGGCATCGGCGCCGGCATAGGTCTGCAGCATGGTGATGACGGCGGCACCCTTGTCGTAGGTAATGTTGTCGAAGGCCTGGTCAGCCTGCTCGGCGCTGTCGATCTGCTGCAGGACCGGATGGGTCGACGGCGCGGAATCGGCCTCCTTGCCGGATTCGGCGACACGCTGCGCCTGCAGGCCGGTGCGCCACTCCGGATGCAGGGCATCGGCGACATAGGTCTGCATCCAGCGGGCGAAACCTTCGTTGAGCCACAGATTGTCCCACCACTTCATGGTGACCAGATCGCCGAACCACTGGTGTGCCATTTCGTGCGACACGACCAGGAAGACCAGTTGGCGGTCGCCCTCCGTCGCCGTCTTCGGGTCGAACAGCAAATGTTCCTGGGAATAGAAGTTGGCGCCCCAGTTCTCCATCGAGCCGCCGGTGATTGCGCCTGGTGCGGCAATCAGGTCGAGCTTGGGCAGCGGGAAAGGCGTGCCGAAATAGCCGTTGTAATAGTGCAGGATGGACGCCGCCTGATCGAGGGCATACTGGCCCTTCTGGGTATCTCCGCGCTTGACGACCACGCCGATATCGACGCCGTCGACGGCCTTGTGGATGCGCTCATAATCGCCGATGCTGAGGAACAAAAGATAGGTCGACATCTTCGGCGTCTCGGCAAAATCGATCCGCAACGTGTTGGCGCCGATCGGGGTGCTCTTGGCCACCGGCATGTTGCCGACAGCCATCTGATCGGCCGGCGCGTCGACGCTTACCGAAAAGGTCGCCTTGGCGTCGGGCTCATCCCACGACGGCAGGAAGGCACGCGCCGCCGCCGGCTCGAAATTGGTGGCCAGCGTGCGCTTCTTGCCCGTCGGGCTGTCATAGTCCATAGCGAAAAAGCCGATGGTCGACCCGGTCGGAATGACAGCATGATAGCGGATGGCCAACGTGTGGGCGCCAGGCGCCACCGGCGCGGCAAAGGTAAAGGTGGCGCGGCCGAGCCCCTTGTCGAGGGCGATGCCGGCAGCCGTCTTGCCGTCGAGCGCAACGCTGTCGAACACCAGGTCTTCGGCGTTCAGCGTAATGGTCGGGGTGGCGGCATGGACATCGATCGCGATGGTCTCTTCCGCCTTGAAGGTCAGGGCCGCGGCATCGGGCATGACATGCAGGTCGTAATGACTGGGCGTCACCGTGTCCGGCAGGACCTGGCGCTCGGCGGCTTCGACCGTCGCGGCGACGGACAGCGGCGCCAGGGCCAGCGCGATAAGCAGACTGCGGTATGAGATCATTATCCTGCCCCTGTGGGTTCCAGACGATTGTGCAGTATTCCGCACCGTGATGGTTACAGTTGCATGGCTTTTCGGCGGCGTCCAGACGTTCATTGCATCTCCCCACCTCTGGTGGGGAGGGGGACCACACGAAGCGCGCAGCTCAACAAGAGTAATAAAAATACCGACTTATCAGCCGCGCGAGATGTGGTGGAGGGGTTTCTTGCTTGGGCCAAAAGACAAGTGGTCGACGCGTTTCGGATAGACGATAGTTAATCGTCCGAGTCCGCTGCCTAAGTAAGAAACCCCTTCACCACGAGCCCGAAGAGGGCCCACCATCCCATGGCATTGCGAAAGGCGTGCTTTCGCCTCGCCAAACCCCGATCAAGTCGGGGAGGTACAAATTACCCCTACCCGTTCGGCGCCACGATCTTCTCGAATGCCGTGCGCGCCCGCTTGCGGATATCGCGTAGCTTCTTTTCCAGGGTGTCGAGCCGGCGGGTATGGACGGCGCGCGCCAGCTTGCGCTGGAAGGCCTCCGGCTCGTTATGCGGATCTTCCTGCGCCGTCAGCGAGACGCGCATGACCTGGGCCAGGCTTTGCTGTACGCGCCAGGCGACGCTCAGAGCCTCGATCTCAGCCGCCGGGGCCAGTCCCGCCCGCTGCATGGCCGTCAGGGCCTGCAGGGTGCCCGAGCGCAGGGGACCGCCGTCGGCGGCATGGATCAGTTGCAGGTACTGCGCCGCGAATTCGGCATCGACCTGACCGCCGACCGACAGCTTGAAATCCCAGAACCCCTTGGCGGGGCGTTCGCGCTCCATCAGGGCGCGCATATTGAGGACATCGAGCGCCGTCTCGCCGCGGGAGCGCTGGCCGCGCAGGATGGTCTCGATTTTCAGGCGAACGAGATCGGCGAAATCGACCGAACTGGCCCATACCACACGGGCGCGGGTCAGGGCCTGGAACTCCCAGGTATCGGCCCCCTTGGTGTAATAGTTCTCGAACGCCGCCAGGGACACCGCCACCGGCCCCTTGGCGCCGGTCGGCCGCAGCTTCATGTCGATCTCATACAGCAGGCCCTCGTGCGTGGGCGCCGACAGGGCCGCGATCAGGCGCTGGGTAAAGCGGCCGAACCAGGTTTCCGCCGCCCAGCCCTTGATGGTCGAGGTCGACGACGGATCTTCGGGCATGTAGACGGCCATCAGGTCGAGATCCGACGTCGCCGTCATCTCCTGCGATCCGAGCTTGCCCAACGCAATGATGGCGACATGGCCATCGAGGCGGCCGGCCTGGCGAGTGATATCGTCGAGGCTGAGCGGCGCCAGTTGGATGACGCAGGCATCGGCGACACGGGCATAGGCGGCGCCGGCGGCTTCGGTGCTGAGGCGGCCGCTGAGGATCTGCATACCGATGCGGAACTGCTGTTCGCGGCCGACCCGGCGCAGGGCGTTCATCACCGCTTCCAGATCCTGCGGCACACGCTCGACCTCGCGCGCGATCAGACTGTCGACCTCTTCGCCCAACGGATCGAAGAAGCCGGCGTCAAGCATGGCGTCGAACGAGGTCGGGTAACGCGCCAGCATCTGGGCCAGGCGCGGCGAGAAGCCCATGATCTCGACAATCGTCCTGAACAGCTTGGGATTGGCCAGGAACAGGGACTGGATCTGGACACCGGCATTCAGGGTCGCAAAGAACGACGCAAAACGGGCAAAGGCGATGCTGGGCGTTCCGGTCTCGGCCAGGGCCTCGAGCAGGCGCGGCACCAGACGCGTGAACAGTTCACGACCGCGCTCGGACCGCGTCGCCGGAATGCGCCCGTGGTGCCATGACCGGATCGTCGCCGACACCTGGTCCGGCGCATCGAAGCCCATGCGGTGCAGGGTCTTCAGCGTTTCCGGGTCATCCTCGACACCCGTAAAGACCAGGCTGCCGAAATGCGACGACAGGGCTTCGGACTCGGAGAAGAGCTCGCCGTAGTGACCATTGACCAGGCGCAGGGTGCGCGACACGGCCAGGTCGAAACGGCTGAGATTGGAAAAGCCCGACAGGACGGCGACATTCATGCGCGCGTCTTCCGCCTCGGGCAGTTCGTGCGTCTGTTCGTCGTGGATCATCTGCACCCGGTGTTCCCAGTTGCGCAGACGGATATAGGCCTGTTTCAGCTCCTTGGCGACCGCAGGCACCAGGTGGCCAGCGCGGCGCAAGGCGTCGAGGGCATCCAGGGTACGTTTCGGGCGCAGGGATGGGTCGCGCCCACCCAGAATCAACTGTTGAGTCTGGGCGAAGAACTCGATTTCGCGAATACCGCCGGCCCCCAGTTTCAGATTGGCGCCGGCAGCCTCGAGGCGCTCGTCGACCTTGTAGACATGGATCTGGCGCTTGATAGAATGGACGTCGGCAATGGCCGGATAATCAAGACTGCGGCGCCAGATAAAGGGCGACAGGTCGGTCATGAAGGCCTTGGCCTCCACCATGTCGCCGGCGACCGGCCGCGCCTTGATAAAGGCGGCCCGTTCCCAGTTCTGGCCGACCGATTCGTAATAGTTCAGGGCGAAGGGCACTGACACCACAGTCGGGGTGGACGACGGATCGGGACGCAGGCGCAGGTCGACGCGGAAGACGTAGCCGTCGCCGGTGCGTTCAGACAGGATGACGGCGACCTGACGCGCAACGCGGTCGGCAAAGGTCTGCGGGTCGACAATTTCCTTCAGGGGCAGGCGATCGAGGTCACAGAAGAAGCTGATGTCGATATCGGAGGAGTAGTTGAGTTCCCCTGCACCGTGCTTGCCCATGGCGATGACGAACAGGCCCGGCAGGATACCGCGCTCTCCGCGTTCATAGGGCGCCAGGCGCCCCTTGTCGCCCTCTTCGCGCACCACCAGGGCAAGGGCGGCGCAGGTAACGGCATCGGCAAAGCGCGTCAGGGCGGCAGTAACGTGATCCAGGCTCCAGACGTCACCGAGATCGGCCAGGGCCGTCAGCAGATGGCATTCGGCCTTGAGGTGGCGCAGAATCTTCTTGGACGCCGCCAGGTCGGGCGTCTCCACGGTGGCTGCCTGTTGTTCCACCGCTTCGGCCGTCAGCAGGATAGCCTTGAGCCTGGCCTCGGGGGCGCTGATCAGGGTTTCGCGCAGGCGCTGCGGGTCGCGGCGCATGATGCCGGCCAGATAGGGCGAGGCAGAGACGATCGGACGGATGGCCGCCTCGGCGCGCTGCAACACATCGCGCCAGCCTTCGGCACTCGCAACCTCGTACAGGTCCTGCATGACATAGTCGGCGCCCGCATCATTGAGCACCGGCCCGCACGGATGCAGCCGGTCGACCAGTGAAGAGAAGAGCACATCGTTCATGATTGCGGTTTACGCCTGCCGGGTTAGATTCCAGGCGTAGTTTTGCATCGATTCAACGATTTAACCAAGCTAATACCTAAGGCCATGAAGAATGGCCTTAGGTATTATCCCTTTCAGCTCAATCGCCGCATGGCTCGCCGCACGAGCGGCGGCGTGCAGTCGCACGCTCCCAACGGCTGAGCAGTGAAGCTCATGGCCGTTGGTAGATCGCGGTTTTATCCCTGAATAGGCGGCAATACCAGGGCGGTGCGCAGGCCTGGACCGAAGTCGCCGAAGACACCGGGACCTTCATCGATGACCAGCCGCCCCTTGTGCGCCACGGCAACGGCGTCGACCATGGCCAGCCCCAGACCGACTCCCGGCAGGGAGCGGCTGTTTTCCAGGCGGACAAAGCGTTCGGCGATCCGGCCGCGGTCCTTTTCCGGCACGCCCGGCCCGGTATCGGTGATCGAGAACTCGATCTCGCGCTGAGACGTGCGGCGCAGGCGGAAGGTCACGCCTCCACCTTCCGGCGTGTATTTGATGGCGTTGTCGAGCAGGTTAGCCAGCGCTTGGGCGATGAAGTCGCGATTACCCATGGCGCGCACACCCGGCTCCACCTCGGCCTCGAACTCCAGCCCCTTGTCGGCGGCAACGGCCTCATAGAGCTCGGCCATGTCCGCCGCCAGTTCGCTGGCCGGGAACAGGACCTGGTCGGGTGCCTGTCCGGCCGCCTGCAGCCGCGAAATGGCAAAGACGGTGCCGAAGGTGCGCAGCAACTGGTCGGTTTCCTCAAGCGCGCGCTGCAGGGCATCGTGCGCCTGGCTCGGGTCGCGATCGACCTCGAACAGGGAGACTTCCAGCTTGGAGCGCAGACGCGACAGCGGCGAGCGCAGGTCGTGGGCAATGGCGTCGCCGGCATATTTGAGATTGCCCATGGTCTTTTCCATGCGATCCAGCGTCTGGTTGATACGCTGCGACAGGGCATCGAATTCGTCGCCGGAATCGCGCACCGGGATGCGCGCCTTGAGATTGCCCTCCTGCACCTGGCCCAGCACCGTGGTCACCCGTGTCACCGAGCGTGTGACCTCCTGGTTGATCAGGGTACCGGCGAACAGGCCGAGAATGACGACCAGCAGGCCACCGCCGAGCGCTGCCTTCAGTTCCTGGTTGAAGCCGTGATCGGCCCAGGACATGTCCATGGCGACAAAGACATAGAAGTCATCGTCGAACTTCTCGACCCGCCCCTGGAAGCGGGTATGGGCCTTGCTGGAACTGCTGACCAGGCTGAGTGCGGCAACGTCGCCCGGGTGATGGACCTTGGCCAGGCCCGCCTCGCCGACATCGCGGCCAAAGGCCAGGCCCTCCGCCTTGGCGCGGGAATTCTGCGCCAGCACCTGGCCGGAGCTGTCGAAGGCACCCTTGGCATAGCCCCATTCGACGGCGCCATCGCTGATGATCCGGCCGACGACGGCGGCATGGCCTTGCTCGGCATCGATCTCGCGCAGCATTTTCATGCGCAGGTCGACCGTCGCATTGCCGAAGGCGCGCGATTCCGTACTGGTCGCCAGCCAGATATAGCCAAAGACCAGGGCGGCGACGAAGACGTAGACCGACAGGAAGACCAGGGTCAGCCGGAAGGGCGTCTGACGGAAGAAGTTCGGCCGGAACAGGTTGAGGCTCAGCACGTCCGTGCGGCCGAAATCGGCGACGCGACGACCCAGCGAGGAAAGCGGATTCGCCATTACGCCTTCAACTGATACCCTTCACCACGCACCGTGTGCAGCATCGGCCGGTCGAAACCCTTGTCGAGCTTGGAGCGCAGGCGCGAAATATGGACGTCGATGACATTGGTCTGGGGGTCGAAATGATAGGCCCATACCTTTTCCAGCAGCATGGTGCGCGTCACGCTCTGGCCGGCATGGCGCATGAGGAATTCCAGCAGTTGGAATTCGCGCGGCTGCAGGTCGATCAGGGTCGTCTGGCGCTTTACCTGGCGCGAGATCAGGTTCATTTCCAGGTCGCCGACGCGCAGGATGGTTTCGACCTGGTCCTTTTCCTTGCGACGGCCCAGCGCTTCGACTCTCGCCACCAGTTCGGTCAGGGCATAGGGCTTGACGAGATAGTCGTCGGCGCCGGCGCGCAGGCCCGAGACGCGGTCTTCGAGTTCACCGAGCGCGCTCAGGAACAGGACCGGGACATCGACGCCGTCGGCACGCAGGGTCTGCAACATAGACACGCCATCCATGACGGGCATCATGCGATCCAGGATCACCACGTCGGGCGTTTCCTGACGGATGGCGTCCAGGCCCTGCTGCCCGTCGCCGGCCAGCCGCGCGACGATGCCGGCCTCTTTCAGGCCCTTTTGCATGTTGAGGGCGGCTTCGGTGTCATCTTCGACGATCAGGACCTGCATCTGTCTCTCGTTCCTTGCTGTTGCAACGACCAATATCGCGAATCGTGAACCAGCGCCCGTTAAAATTTTGACACTTTACACGCTCAAGCGCCGCGGGGCTCGCGCCACATCACGATGCGCTAACACTTCGCTCTTTGAGCGCCGGGCGCGGCGGCCAGTCGGCCTTGCCGAAGCCATAGCTTCGGAGATATCGCCCAAGCGCCACGGGGCTCGCGGCCTTACCAGAATTCCCCCTTTTGAAGGAGGAGTTCTAAAAGGGAAGAGTTCTGACAAAAAAGCCTCCCACTTTCGTGGGAGGCTTTTCATTCTTGGCTGGATTTCCGCTTACTTCGCGGCGTCCTTCAAGGACAGCGGCAGCGGAATATTGCGGCCATCGCGGTTGACCAGCAGCAGGATGCTGGGGCGGCCGGCCTTTTTCAGCTCGTCGACCACCTTGGCGAAGTCCGCCTGGTTGGTGATGGACCGCTGATCGGCCAGGACGATGACGTCGCCGGGCTTGAGACCCTTCTGGCCGCCGTCGCTGTTGGCGTCGACATTGGTAATAACGACACCATTGACGTCATTGCCGATACCGAAGGCCTTGCGGGTGTCCGTATTGAGCGGCTTGACATTGAGGCCGGCGACGGGCGTACCGCTGGACGTACCGGTCGGGCCGGCATCGTCATCGCCGCCACCCTTGCCGTTCAGGGTCTTGCTCAGTTCGTCCTCACCCGGGCGCAGGGCCGCGGTAACCGTTACACTAACGATCTTGCCGCCGCGCAATACGCTGAGGGTGACTTTTTCACCGACCTTGACGTCGGCAATACGACGGGTCAGATCCGTCGGGCTCTTGACCGACGCACCGTTGACCGACTTGACGATGTCACCGACCTGGACGCCTGCCTTGTCGGCCGGACCACCATGGGTGGTGTCGGAGATATAGGCGCCGGTCGTGTCGGTGATGTTGAGCGCTTCGGCGTTTTCATCGGTGATCGGCGTGATGGTGACGCCGATGTAGCCGCGCTCGATCTTCACGCCCTTCATCAGTTGCGAGGTGATCCGATTGGCGACGTCCGACGGGATGGCAAAGCCGAGACCGGCATTGGCGCCCGACGGCGTGACGATGGCGGTATTGACACCGATAACACGGCCGTAGAGGTCGAAGGTCGGACCGCCCGAATTGCCGCGGTTGATGGCGGCGTCGATCTGCAGGTAGTCGACGTAATCGGCGCCCGAATCCTTCAGGTCGCGGCCATAGGCCGAGACGATGCCAGCGGTGGCGGTGTTCGAGAAGTTGAATGGGTTACCGACGGCAACGACCCAGTCGCCAACGCGCGGCTTGTGCTCCAGCTCGAAGCGCACGAATGGGAAGTCATGGCCCTCGACCTTGAGGACAGCCAGGTCGGTAGCGACGTCGCGACCGACGATGGTGGCCTTCAGTTCCTTGTCGTTGGTCAGCTTGACGACGATCTCGTCAGCGCCTTCGATGACGTGGTTGTTGGTGACGACATAGCCGTCGGCCGAGATGAAGAAGCCCGAGCCCGCGCCGCGGACCTCCTGCTCCTTGCCGCCGCCCGACGAGTCATCGTCATCGCCGCCGCCCGGGAAGTTGAAACCCGGCAGGTTCGGCAGGCCGGTCGGCACCTTCATCTTGCCCTTGGTCTCGATCGAGACAACGGCTGGCGAGACATGCTCGATCATGTCGGCGAACGACATCGGCGCGCCCATCGGCGGCTTGACCGGCGTCAGGTCGGCCGTGCGGATCAGCGATGCACCGTCATAACCACCGCTAACGATCGGATGGCCACCCAGGCCAGTGATTGCGGCAGCGGCGACACCCGTGCCCAGCGCCAGGCCGACGACAGCGCCCACGGCGGTCGACTTGTTGGCGAAGATGGCGCTAAGGTTCAGTTTCCCCATGATATCTACAATCGTCCTTATCAGTCTGGCCAATAGGCTGGCCTGTGCTTTCGCACCAATCTGTGCGTTTCATCTTGGGAATACAACAGCCAAGATGACAAATTTTGTCGAGGCCCAGTGTAATCAAACCCCTGAGGCAAAATCGTGACAGGTCTATCGGGATTTCATAAGATCGTGAAGTTTTTTCCGCTCGTCTTCACTGAGATCGTACGACCTTGATTCCCCTCGCCTTTTGCTCACAAGACCAAAGACGATCAGTCCGGCCACGACGATCAGCGGCGGCAGCCCCCAGAGAATAAGGTTAGAAGCGGTCAGGCGCGGCCGGAAAAGGACATAATCGCCATAATGGGCGTTAAGGCCGGCGCGGATTTCCGCATCTGAGCGGCCGGCGGCGATCTCTGCGCGAATCTCGCGGCGCATGTCGGCGGCGATGGCAGCATCGGAGTCTCCGATATCCTGGCCCTGGCAGGCAACACAGCGCACCTCGGTAAACAGATGCTGGGCCCGCGCCTCGTCATGGCCGGCATCGGCGGTCGCAGGCAAGGGGGCGACCGTCAGCGCCAGAAGGGTCAGCGCCAGGAGGGCAAGCATAAGCACCGGCCTCATTCCGCCACCTCCCCGGCCCCAACCTTCGTCGCCGCATCCTTCATCGCTTTCGCCTTTGTCGCCACGCCGAGACGCAGACGACGATCGCTCAGGGACAGGACGCCGCCGAGCGCCATCAGCAATGGGCCGAAGAAGATCAGGCGCACCCAGGGATTATAGAAGAAGCGCACCTGCCAGGCGGCCTGGCCGGCCTTTTCCTGCGGCTGGGCCATGACGACATAAAGATCGTCGAGCGGCTGGAAGCACAGCCAGACCTTGGACTGGACCTCGTTGGACGCCGGATAGAAACGGCGTTGCGGACGTGCTTCGCACAGGCGGTGGCCGGAGGTATCGGCAATACTGAAGACACCGCCCTGGGCGTCGTAATTGGGGCCGGCCGCCTGGTAGGTGCCGGTGAAGCTCAGTTCGTAGTGGCCCAGACGGGCGCTGTCGCCGACGGCCATGACGGCTTGCGTGCTGATGCGGGCGTGGCTTTCCACGACGGCGCCAAGCACAAATACACCGAGGCCGATATGGGCCAGGACCATGCCGTGCGTCGCCAGCGGCAGGCCGATAAAGCGCCGCCAGGATTCGGAGAGTTTCGACGGCTGGAAGGCAATCCGCTCCGCCAGGGTCTTCAGCGAGCCGAGGATCAGCCAGAAACCGACCAGCAGGCCGATAAAATAGAAGGCCTCCGAGGTAAAGCTCGGCCCCTTGTAGAGCAGCAAACCCAGCGCTGCGAACAGGGCCGATACGGCAAAGGCGACGGCGAGGCGCTGCAGGACGCCCTTCAGGTCACTGCGTTTCCACGACATCAGGCCGGATACCGGCACGATCAGCAGGGCTACGACCATGATCGGCCCGAAGACCATCAGGTAATAGGGCGCGCCGACCGACATGGCCTTGTCGAACACGGCCTGCATCAGCAGCGGATAGAGGGTGCCGAGAAACACCGACGTCAGGGCTGCCGACAGCAGCAGGTTGTTGAGCACCAGCGAGGCCTCACGGCTGACCGGGGCGAACAGGCCGCCCGGCGCCAGATTCGGCACGCGCAGGCCAAACAGGGTAAAACCGCTGCCGGCGGTGACGAACAGGATCGACACCAGCAGGATGCCGCGTTGCGGATCGACGGCGAACGAATGGACCGAGGTCAGCAGGCCCGAACGCACCAGGAAGGCGCCCATCATCGAGAAGGTAAAGGCCAGGATAGCCAGGAACACCGTCCACGCCTTGAGCGCATCGCGTTTTTCCATGACGATGGCCGAGTGCAGCAGGGCGGTGGCCGCCAGCCATGGCATGAAGGAGGCGTTCTCGACCGGGTCCCACGCCCACCAGCCGCCCCAGCCCAGTTCGTAATAGGCCCAGAAAGCGCCAAGGGTGATGCCGATGGTCAGGAAGCTCCAGGCCAGCAGCACCCAGGGCCGCACCCAGCGTGCCCAGGCGCGGTCGAGCCGGCCTTCGATCAGGGCGGCGACAGCGAAGGAGAACACCACCGAGAAGCCGACATAGCCGAGATAGAGCATGGGCGGGTGGAAGGCGAGCGCCGGATCCTGCAGGGCGGGATTGAGCGACAGGCCCTGGACAGGCGCCGGATCGAGACGCCCGAGCGGATTGGAACTGAACAGGGTAAAGCCGACAAAGGCCGCGCCGAGCAGACCCTGCACGCCGAGCGCCTTGTGTTTGAGGCTGTCGGGCAATCCGCGCCCCATCAGGGTGATCAGGGCGCCGTAGACCAGCAGGATGGTGCACCACAACAGCATCGAGCCCTCGTGGCTGCCCCAGGCGCCGGAAATCTTGTACAGCAGCGGCTTGTCGGTGTGCGAATGCTGGTAGACATTTATCACCGAGAAGTCGGAGCGAATGAACGCGTAGATCAGGATGCCGAACGCGGCAAGGACGCTGAGCGCCGCTGCCAGCGAAACGCCCTCGGCATAACGCTCGACGCCGCGCAAAGCGCGCGATTGGCCCACGCCGACCAGGCCGGCCTGCACCACCGACAGCACGAAGGCCGCGACCAGACAGAAGACACCGATTTCGTTGATCATTGAGAGTAGGCCCCCACCACCACATCTCGCCAAAGCAAGCTTTGGCTTCGTGCGGTCCCCCTCCCCGCGTAGCGGGGAGGTATAAGAAAGCAGCGCTTCATCTATACCTCCCCACTTGTGGGGAGGGGGACCGCACGAAGCGTGCCCGTCATGTCAGAGTCATCCGGACGCACAGCATCCGGCACGCGAGATGTGGTGGTGGGGGCTGCCGAAATTTCAACGAGACGCATCATCAAAACGGCTTCTCGACCTTGGGCGCGACAGGCTGCTCGCCGGGCCGCCACTCTCCCTGCTTCTTCAGCGCATCCGACACATTCTTTGGCATGTATTTCTCGTCGTGCTTGGCCAGGACCTGCGTCGCCGCCACGGTGCCGTCGGCGGTAACAGCGCCTTCGCACACCACGCCCTGCCCTTCGCGGAACAGGTCGGGCAGGTCGCCGCGATAGGTCACGATTGTCGACTTGAGCTTATCCATGACGGTAAAGCGCACCGTCCCGTCATCGCTCTTGCTGACGCTGCCAGTGGCGACCAGGCCGCCCAGTCGAATAACCCGACCTACCGGTACATGGGCGTCGAGCAGTTGCGCCGGCGTGTAGAAATAGACCACCGTGCCCTTGAGCGCATAAAGGCTCAGGCCCACCGCGCCGCACAACAACGGTGCGGCGATCAGGAAAACAGTCAACCTGCGGCGCGCCTTGGCTGATTTCGGCCAGAAACCCATTACGCCTCTCCCCGGCGGCGCGCCATTTTTGCTTGCGCTAACGCTTCGCTTCTTGGGCGCGGGCGTGCTTTCGCCGACTTCGGCCAGAAACCCATTACTCGCCTCCCGTATTTTCGGCACCGACCGCCGCCTGGCTTTTGGCCAGGATGGCAGAGGCCACCTGCGGACGGTCGTGATAGGCGGCCTGCATATCGGCCTCGGCCTTCGCCTTGCCGGCCGGATCGCCCAGCACATCATAGGAGCGCAGCAGGCGCGCCCAGCCGTCGGGATTGTCCGGCGACGCCTTGAGTTGCGCGGCCAGGCTTGCCACCATGCCGGCGATACGCGCACGGCTGGCGACAGCGGCCGTCTGCGCCGTATCGACCGCCTGCAACTGCGTCGAAATGGCGGCGCGGCGACTGTCATTCTGCGCCAGTTGGCTAAGGGCGACGGTGAAATCCTGGCGGGCGGCATCGTAGCGGCCGGCGTCGAGATTCATCTTGCCGAGGTAATAGTGAGCGCGCGGATCGGTCGGATCGATGGCCAGGGCCCGGGTAAAGGCGCCTTGCGCATCATGGGTTATGACCCCGCTGGAGACGAAGGTCAGGGCCTCCCCCAGTTCCGACCAGGCGGTGAAGGCCTGCGGCGCCAGTTTTTGCGCCCGCTCGAAATCCTTGGCGCCATCATAATAGTGACCGGCCATGACGTCGATACGCCCCAGCAGCAGCCAGTAGGCCGGATCATTGGCGTGCCCCGCCGCACGATGGCGCAGGACGGCAGACAGGGCGTCGGGCGAAATACTGTCGGGATCGCGCTGGGCCGCATCGGCCCATTGCGCCAGCCGCGGCCCATAGGGCTGGTCCGGGATCGCCGGATGGCCCAGCAGGAAGACGTAAAGGCCAAAGGTCACAGCCGCGGCCAGGAAGGTGACGATCGCCACCAGCTTCGGCCGCGAGACCGGCGGAGCGGTAATACCGGCCTCCGCCTTCAACAGGGCGCGCGCCGCCTCGACCCGTTCTTCTCCCGCCAGTTCGCCATCGACCTGGCCGGCTGCCTCCCGGCGGTCGACATCGGCAACAAAGGCGGCATAGAGGGATTTGGCGTGTTCAAGCCCGTCCAGCGGCCGGGCACGGCGCTGCCACAGGCTCACAACGGCGATGAGCGCGGCGGTGATAAGGGCGCAGACGACGGCGAGAAGAACCATTCCGTGTCGTATAGCGCAATCTCAGGCAAAACCAAGGTGCATCGTCACGCGACCACGTGTCGCAGATATCTTAAGCCACGCTTTTCTTGGGCGGGTTGTTGACATTGGACGAGGCAATGCGCCGGCGCCCGACCACGGCCTTTTCCTCACCGCACAGGGCGGCCATCAGATCCGTGAGCAGTTCGAAGAAGCTCATCAGTTCATCCGGCTCGAACGGGTCTTCGCCATTGGCGATATCGAGCAGCAGTTCGAAATAGGCGTCGAGCTGGCCTTCCAGGGCCAGCAGGGTCTTGGCATGCAAGGAGGCGAAGCCGCCCGCCGTCGCCGTATTGCGCACGTCGCGGATAAAGGAGGCCGAATTGTGTGCGCGAGCGATGGCGTCTTCCTTGGGGAAGCGCTGCAGGTTCGGCACGTCTTTCTTGACGCGACCGTAGATCTTTTCCGTCTTCAACGGCAGGGCTTCTTCGAACACCTTTTCGGCGCCCTTGAGCTGGGCCTCGACGAGTTCGGCGATCTGCTTGTGGGCCTCGGCGACACGCTTGCCCCACGGGCCGTCGCGCGACAATTCTATATAGTGGGCAAAGGATTGCAATTGCCCCAGACTCTGGGCAACCCGGTCGCCGGCGCCGCACAGGTCGTCACCGACCGGACGCTTGGGCCCGCCCTTGCCGCCCATGAAGGCCTTCAGGTCGACAAGGCCTTCTTCGATTCGCTCCAGGATACGTTCGCCGAAATCGGCCAGTTCCGATTCCGCCAGGAAGCGGTCGTTCGGCCGGTCCGAAACCGTGGCGATAAACTTGATGATCTGGGCGCCATCTTCGAGATTGGAGAAGATGATTTCCATGAAGCGAGAGCCGCCCTCTTCCGAGAAGCCACAGGCATCCTTGAACATCAGACGCAGGGCCGCAGCCTTTTCGGCGTCTATCCGGCCCATGAAGTCGGGCAGCTTGGACAGGACAGCGCGCGCCAGGCGGTGCAGGTCGAGAAAGTTGGCGAATTCGGCGATCTCGTCGGCGTCGCCCTTGGCCGGCTTCTTCGGCAGGATATCTTCGGGCGTCTCACGCAGGATGGCAGCGGCGGCCGTCACCAGGCGGAAGAAGACCACCGGCGTCGGATCTTCGGACCGCAGGCCACGCATGGCGAATCGCGCCTGCTGGTACAGTTCCGTCTCGCGCGTCTCCAGGGCACGCCAGATATTTTCCAGCAGCCAGTAGGGAAACTCGACGGCGTTCAGCTCGTCCTTGCGCGGTTCGAACAGGGGCAGGTAG
The DNA here is from genome assembly GCA_965246725.1 of Asticcacaulis sp. Taxonomy (GTDB): domain Bacteria; phylum Pseudomonadota; class Alphaproteobacteria; order Caulobacterales; family Caulobacteraceae; genus Asticcacaulis. The sequence continues at coordinate 255,872 of CBDFFG010000007.1, read as the reverse complement.
GGCGCAAAGACGGCGTCCTTGGCGTGGCGGAATTCCAGCTCGATGCTGATCAGGTCGCGGACCTCGATCAAAGCCTCGTCCTTGGTCACGCCGAGCGCCAGCTCAAGCGAACGCAATGAGCTTTGCGGCAAGGTCTTCACCAGCCCCCGCAACAGATTGAGACGCTTGTCTGCGATAACGCTCATAAAGGTGAACTGCTTCCCGGCAGCCTGAATCGGCTGTTCTCACGGGGAAAGGGTACGGATGTCTGGTTAATATTCTCTGACGGTATCCCGCGACCCATCGGCGCCGGTGGTATGCAAAAACAACGACTTACCGCATGTGCGTGATAAGATTCCACCGCAACGTGCAAACGTTGTCAAAAAACCCGTATCCTGACCACCGGTGTCGTGAAAAGCCATCAGGCTTTCTCGATCATCCCGGGCAGTCGAACCCTGACCTTCAGGCCGCCGAGGCCCGAGCGTTCGAACTTCACCTGGCCGCCATAGGCGCGCACCAGTTCATCGACGATGCTAAGCCCCAGTCCCGAACCGGGGACGGTTTCATCGAGGCGTGCGCCGCGCTTCATCACCTCGTCGAAACGGGATTCGTCGAGACCGGGCCCATCGTCCTCGATGTTGAGGGTCATGGCCTGTTCGTCTTCGCTGAATTCGGCGATGACGCGGATGCGGCGTTTACACCAGATACAGGCATTTTCCAGCAGGTTGCCGGCGATTTCCTGCAGGTCCTGCTTTTCGCCGCGGAAGTTGAGCGTTTCCGGCGCGCGCCAGTCGATAACGACGCCCTTGTCATGGAAGACCTGCTCCAGCATGACGGCTAGTTCGTCCAGCACCGGATCGACCGGGGTGCGCTCACCCAAGGTCTGGGCACGGGCGGCGGCCCGGGCGCGGCGCAGATGGTGGTCGACCTGGCCGCGCATGGCCTCGGTCTGCTTGCGCACGGTTTCCGGCAATGCGCCGGTCTCGTCGCCGGCGGCGGTCAAAAGGACGGACAGGGGCGTTTTCAAGGCATGAGCCAGGTTGCCGACATGCATGCGCTGACGTTCCATCATCTCCTGGGCGTCATCGAGGAAGGCGTTGATCTGGCGCGCCACCGGCGTGATTTCGCCGGGATAGGTTTTTGCCAGGCGCTGCTGCTCGCCGCGCTGGATGCCGGCGATCTCGCCGGTCAATTCGAACAGGGGGCGCAGGCCAACCCGCACCTGGAAGTAAATGGCCAGCAACGAGCCGATCGCCAGGATCATCAGGGTCAGGGCGGTGACCAGGGCGAAGACGCGAACATCCTTGTCCATCGGCCGACGGTCTTCGGCGGCGATAAAGACAAAAGCGCGCTGGTCGATCAGCGAATAGATGGCCGCGACGCGCAGGGGCTCCTTCTGCGGCCCGATACTGTCGTAGAATTTGGGTTCGCCCGATTTCCTGCGCAACTCGTCGAGCATATCGCCGGGCACGGGCAGGTGTGCATTCCACAGGGAGCGCGAACGCGACCGGTCGATGATCGTCGTGCCCGGCGGCGTAATCTCGCTGACCTGCCAGTAGAGGCCGGAATAGACCCGGTTGACGCGCGTATCGAAGAAGTCCGGGGTCTGCACCTGGCCGTCGCTGCCGATATTGGTGTCGGCATACAGGTTTGTCGGCGATCTGACCGACATTGAGCTGGAAACGCTGCAGCGCGGCTTCGTGAAAATAGGCGGTCAGGGCGACGGCGGTGATGGCCAGGGCGACGACGAACCAGGTCGTTGCCAGCCGGATCAGCCGGCCGGCCAGGGAATTGCGGCTGATGGTCAGGCGGCGCCAAAGAACGCCCGGCAGTTCGCCTATGCGCAACCGACGGACAGGTGCCCGGTTCTCAGCCGCCTTGTCATTCACAGATCGCCCACTTCGTCATGCAGCGGCTTCAGGCGATAACCAAGGCCGCGGACGGTCTCGATGCGGTCATTGCCGATCTTCTTGCGCAGTCGGCCCATGAAGACTTCGATCGTATTGGAATCGCGGTCGAAATCCTGATCGTACAGATGCTCGACCAGCTCGGTGCGCGAGATCACCCGGTTCTGGTGCAGCATGAGATAATGCAGCAGGCGATATTCCAGGGAGGTCAGGCGCAGGGGCTCACCATTGACCGAGGCGCGGGCGGCGCGCGGATCGAGGCGGACCCCGCCGCACACTAGCAGCGGCTGGGCGTGGCCGGCGGCGCGGCGTACCAGGGCGCGCAGGCGGGCCAGCAGCTCTTCGGTATGGAAGGGCTTGGTCAGGTAGTCGTCGGCGCCGGCATCGAAGCCAGACACCTTGTCGCTCCAGGCGCCGCGCGCCGTCAGGATCAGGACCGGCGTGGTCTTGCCGTCACGGCGCCACTTTTCCAGCACCGACACGCCGTCGATCTTGGGCAGGCCGAGATCGAGGATGACGCAGTCATAGGGTTCGGTATCGCCGAGGAAGTGCGCCTCTTCGCCGTCCGGCGCGTGGTCGACGACATAGCCGGCATCGGAAAGGGACGCCTTGAGTTGGCGCGACAGGTCGGGATCGTCTTCGGCAAGCAGGATGCGCAACGCTTCAGTCCTTTTTTAAGTCTTTTTATAGTCTCAGCGTTCGCTGATGATGCGGCCGGAATCGGTGTCGATCAGGAGGTCGACTCGGCCGCGGTCGGTGGCGACACGCGCCCAGAAGATAGACCCGCCCTGCGGCCCAACGTCGAGCACCCGTCCACGACTGGAGGCAATGGCATAGGCGCGGTTGATACGGTTGTCATTGCGGTCTTCGCGGCCACTGTCGCGCCGATCGTCATTGTCGTTGCGGCGTTCGTCGCGACGTTTGGTATTGTCGTCGTCATCATTGCGATGCTTCCAGCGATCCTGGTCACCGGCAGCGTCGAGCGCCACCGCCAGGACAGCGCCCAGCTTGAGGCCAAGCACCGGTTCCGCCGCGTGGGCGGCCGGCGCAAGCAGCGTCAAAGCCATGCAAAGAGGAGCAATAATCCGTTTCATATGGTGGAGATTACGGCGGCCGACCTGAATGTTAGCTGAACAAGACCGCACCTTGCGGACAAAAATTACAGCGATATCGCTGCGGCGCACTATTTCTTGCGCCTCTATTTTTTGCGTGAGGTGACACTCGGCGTATAGGGCGCCTGTTCACGCCAGCGCGTCGCCAGGGCGACCAGCTCGTCGTAGAAGGGCTCCGGCTTGCCGTCCGGCAGGGCTATGGCGATATGGGCGAACAGGTCACCGCGGGCATCCTTGGCACCGTCCTTGACATAGGCGCCGCGACCCTTGAGACGCAAAACACCGCCCGAATTGCTGCCCGGCGCGATCGAGACACTGACCGGACCATCGGGCGTCGGCGCCTGCACCTTGCCGCCCAGCAGGGCGTCGGGCAGCGAGACGAACAGGTCCATATGCAGGTCGTTGCCATCGGTACGGAAGATGGGGTGCGGTTTGATATTCAGTTCGACCAGGGCGTCGCCTGCCTGGCCGCGACCTCCGGGCGCCGGCGATCCCTGCCCCTTCATGCGCAGGGTCTGGCCGTCCTTCGTCCCCTTGGGGATCGAGACGTCGACCGTGCGGCCGTCGGAAAACAGCACGCGGCGGGTATTGCCGACAATAGTGTCGAGCAGATCGATTTCGAGCTTGATCTTGACGTCGCTGCCCTTTTGCGGCGCCCCGCCACCAAAGGGTGAGCCGCCGAAGCCACCGCCAAAACCGCCGGCCCCTGCGCCACCGCCACGACGGGCGCCGCCGCCGAACATGTCGAAAATGTCTTCGAAATCCATGCCTTCGAAACGGCCGCTGGCGCTACCGGCGCCGGGATTGCCACCCGCGCCGCCGCCACCGAAGCCACGATAGATGTCGCGGCCGTCGGCATCGATTTCACCGCGGTCGAAGCGCTTGCGTTTGTCGGCATCCTTCAGAAAGTCATAGGCGGCCGTAATGCGCTTGAAGCGCTCCTCGGCCACCTTGTTGTCCTTGTTCTGGTCAGGATGCAGTTCCTTGGCCAGCTTGCGGAAAGCTTTCTGGATTTCAATGTCGCTGGCGTCCCGCTTGACGCCGAGTTCAGAGTAAGGGTCGTTAGCCACGTAATCAAAGTCCTCCTGCGCGACAGGTTTGTCCTACAGAGAAACTTTTCAAGAGGCAAGCACGGCCCTTACGCGTATTCATCGGCGATCAGTGATGATCGTCGTGATGATCGCCGTCATGATGATCACCGTCATGATGATCGCCATCGTGCGTATCATGATGGCCGTCGCGGTGATGACGCCAGCCGTCGCCATCGGTGGCGCAGGCCGACAGGCTCAGCATGGCAATGGCCGCAGCTGTCAGCAGAACAATCTTTTTCATGTTTCCCTCTCGTGTAACCCGGCCAGGCCAGAGGCAAACATGCGGCATAAGTAATCAATGCGCCCACTATGCCTGAGCTCTATTTCCGATCTCTATTCCTGCGGGGGATGGGAATAGTGATCGTCACATCCGCAATGACTGAAATGGGTAAAGACGGCGCTGAACGCCGCAGCGATTACGACTATTATATGTATCATGGCCAGCTCCTCCCGGCGGGAACAGGCTGCGCTTTGATGGCGTAAAAATGCAATCCGGGAAATCAGGATATCTCGATCCATGTCGGGGCATGGTCCGACGTCTTTTCCCAGCCCCGCACCTGTTTGTCGACACCGCCTGCCACCAGCCGTTCGGCCACATCGGGGCTAAGGAGAAGATGATCGATGCGCAGGCCGGCATTGCGCGGCCAGCGATGACGCAGATAATCCCAGAAGGTGAAGACCTGTTCGTCCGGATAAAGATGGCGAATAGCGTCGGTCCACCCTTGCGCCACCAGGTCGGCATAGGCCTGGCGCACCTCCGGCCGGAACAGGGCATCGTCCTGCCAGCGCTCCGGCGCGTAGACGTCAAGGTCGGTCGGCATGACATTGTAATCCCCAGCCAGCACCACCGGAGCCCCCGATTCCAGCAATTCGGAAGCATGGGTTTTGAGGCGTTCGAACCAGCGCAGCTTGTAATCGAACTTCGGCCCGGGCCATGGATTGCCGTTGGGCAGGTACAGGCAGCCGATCACCACTCCTTTGACGGCGGCCTCGATATAACGGCTATGGATGTCGTCCGGATCGCCGGCCAGACCGCGCTGCGTCTCGACCGGTTCGGCGCCGCGCGCCAGGATGGCGACGCCGTTCCAGCTTTTCTGGCCGTGCCAGATCGCGCCATACCCGGCATCCTCCAGTGCCTTGCGGGGAAACTTTTCGTCGGGCGCCTTCAGTTCCTGCAAACAGACAGCGTCGGGTTTAGCCTGCTCCAACCAGCGCAGCAGGACAGGCAGGCGGCCATTGACGCCGTTGACATTGTAGGTGGCGATTTTCATGCCGGCCAGCAAACGCGCAGCCGAATAAGTCTGAAAGAGCCGGCGGCGATCGATCTCATCAAGGGCCGATAAGGGCAGGGCATCCGCCATATGGCAACGAAATACAGCCATGTTTCCCGAACCATGGAAAACTTACCGGCGAAACTGTCTCATAGGCGCCTTGATTGAAACTTCCGTTCCGGGACCTCTCCAACATGCTGAAACTGACCTTTGCCGCTACCCTGTTGACGGGTGTGGCCCTTGCCGCGGCGACCTATGCCGCTACGCCCGCCAAGCCTGACGGCGACATGCAAAAAGTGCTCGACGCCCAGGCATCGCTGAAGCCCAAGCCGATCGAAACCCTGACGCCGGCCCAGGCGCGCCTGCAGCCCTCTCCGGCCGACGGCGCCAGGCTGGTCATCAAGCAACAGGGCAAGGATCCGAACGACACCATGGGGGTCGCCACCCAGGACATCCAGGTCCAGGGCGGCGCCGGCATGATTCCGGCCCGCGTCTATATCTCGACCGACGCCGACCATTCCAAGCCCCTTCCGATCGTGGTCTATTATCACGGCGGCGGTTTCGTCATCGCCACCAACGACACCTATGACGCCTCGCCGCGCGCCATTGCCAAGGCAACCAAGGCCATCGTCATCTCGGTCGAATACCGCAAGGCGCCGGAAAACAAGTTCCCGGCTGCCTATGACGATGCCTTCGCCGCCTACAAGTGGGCGCTGGAGCACGGCAAGGACCTGGGCGGCAGCCAGACGGTCGCCGTCATGGGCGAAAGCGCCGGCGGCGCCCTGGCCCTCGCCACCGCCATCAAGGCCCGCGACGAACACCTGCCCCTGCCGGCCCGCGAAGTCCTGGTCTACCCGATCGGCGGCACCAATATGGCAACCCCGTCCTATACCGAGAACGCGACCGCCAAGCCGCTCAACAAGGCAATGATGATGTGGTTTACCAAGTACACCATCAAGGGCCCGGCCGATAAGGCCGACCCGCGCCTCGACGCCATCGGCAAGGCCGACCTGCACGGCCTGCCGCCGACGACCATCGTCCTGGCCCAGATCGACCCGCTACGCAGCGACGGCGAGATGCTCGGCGACAAGCTGAAAAAGGCCGGCGTCGACGTCCACACCAAGACCTATGACGGCGTCACCCACGAATTCTTCGGTATGGGCGCCGTGGTCGTCAAGGCCAAGGATGCCGAGGGCTTCGTCAGTGACGACCTGAAGGCCTCGCTCTTCTAGGCTTTATGTCCTGAAAAACAGAAAGGCGCTGCTCACACGGGCAGCGCCTTTTTTGGATAGATGTACGGACCAATTAAGCTCCGCCCGCCAGATTACCGATCTCATTCAGATCGGCAAAGCCACTTCGTCCACGCTGACGAACTGGCGGCAAGACAGAAAACGCGCATTTGTGAACCGGAGCCTAGCTTCTGCTATGCACCCAAAGCGGTCATTCCCAATTGACCGGAAACCTCATTAGAAGACATTGCAACTCGCGGGCAAACTTCAAAAGCGGGCATTGCGACGAACTACGTCGCACTTAACCGGGCAGCATCGCTGGAGGCTCCATGGAATATTTTCCTGACGTTTAAAGGCGTCCAGGGCTGGGACCTGTCAGCCCGTCATCTGTTCCGCCTCAGATACAGCGCCAACCGCCTCGACGTCCTTATCGTCCTCCTCCGCTGCCCCAGCCTTGAATGACAACCAGTATTGCGGCGGGGAAGGCATATTTGCGAAACGGCAAGCCATGAGGATAAGGGGATAGAGGCCATATTTCGCAGCGCTCAGTACGCCCAGGCGGTCATCGAGCTCGATCTCCCGCTCCACCTGACGGAGTGGTCGAGAACCGTCCGCTGAAATCTTGAAATCGCAGTTCGACATGCCATGCCCGCGCCGAGACGTACCGAACAGGCCGTCCTCGCTCTCTTCGTCCGGAAACCAAAGCTCGAAATGCGTATGAGACAGGTGGTCCTTGGCAAATGTGGCGAGCATTTCACTGGCCTCGTGATCGCCCACCAAGCCCGCCCACACCGCGAGGGTTGGATAGAGCAGGCTCGTCGAAGTGATCTTTTTCCGGTAGGCGTCAGTCCTATCTTTCGGATGTCGCAACAGAGCCCGATAGTCCGAGATCATGGAGGGGTACTGAAGATGGTGCAGAAAGGCGAACGCTACGCCCCCGACTATCGAATGAATCCAGGACCGAACATTCTCCGCCGCGCCTTCAGACATCAGGAAGATGCATGCCAGATTGATGTCCAAAGCCTGCGAATCCTTGATCGGCGTCTGGAGCGCCGGATTTCCCTGGATGACGCTCACCAGCATTGTCGTGACGCGTGTGATCTTCGCAGTAAGAATTTGGGTCGTCGGCGCCGTCGGATTAGCGTTTCGGGACAGGAAATATTTGAGCCAGATCCCATGTAGGGCGAGCCGCCCGATCAATTCGAACAATTTCAGGTTCACATCGAGGCCGGTTACGCTGCCGACCGACATGCCGACGCCATGATACACCCGGCAGGCAGGTTCGACCTTTTCGACATAGGCTTCGGTAATCGTGGCCAGCAAGTCGAACGCTCGCGCCACCAAACCCGACACGGCCTGGTCCGCCTTGCCTTTCTTTTCCAGACTTTCCAAGCCCAATGCCCAGCTCCGCAACGTGACCAGTTGCGCACAATGACGAGGTGCTTCCAGATTGTCCGCTTCAAGGGCCCACCGGTAGAGGATCCACAGGCAAATCTGCATCTGCCGTAGAGCCAGGGTTCGAGTTTTCACGTCGGCGGCGGTCGCAACAATAGCTTCGATGAGAGCCGTAAAATGCCGAATGGCGGCCTGGGGCTCGTCCACCAGGGCCAGCGCCTTGCGTAAATTCGACCGCAGCGTCTGGGGAAGAAGGTCCTCCCGCAGAAATGCCTCTAGGATCAACTTGGTCAGTGTGTCCCCGTTCCATTCTTCGAAACTGATCGGCCGGCCGGGATATTGCTCAATGACCTGTTCCTGGTAACAGCTCAGTTCCAGACGAACGGTTTCATCAATGTCTCCGCCGCAGCATACACAGACGACAACCGGCAAATCTCGGAGATGCTTGGGAAGATGGGTCCGAAGAAACACCGAGAGCATCTGGTCTAGCGAGGGCTTCAGCGACTGAACGCTTCCATCGTTCCAATCCCTGCGCCCCAGGTCGCCGGCCTTGAGCGAGAACAAATAGACACGTTTGACGCCATCCGCGCTTGTTCCCGTTGCCCAAATATCTACACCATATTGCTTGGGCCCCCGTCGCTTCGGTCTCGACTGAACCTCATAGCCCAACTGCGCCAGGAGATCCGGGAGAATGGCGTCCAGTTCTTCACGCTCCCGCAAGGACGTCAGGTACTGCTTTATGAGCAACCTCATGATCTTACCCTTCTGCCCGGAATCGCAGCTGGCGAAAGGCTTGGCCGACGGGGTCCAGAGATTCCTGCCTAGGGAATTCGCAACTCACACTAAAGGTCGTCATAGGCGTGATACTCCGTTTCGGGGTGTCGTTAGCTCCCCCGTAAACGTTGAAGACCGTCTTGTTGCCATAGAGCACGGTCACCCTCGGGAAAATCGCCAGCAGCGGCGATGGGTCCGCATGGTCTTCGGCATCCGCCATGTCTTCGTTTCGCTGTTCCTGGGCCATGAAACGCTCGCTGTCAGATGGCTCGAGTTCGCGGATCCGCTTAATCGTCTCGAGCGCCGCATGATAGGCGTCAAAAGCCGCCAGGACCTTCACGACGACATTACCCCCCGGCTCGCTCAGCCCCTCCACCTCGCTCTTGAGATATTTGTGGACACTGCCCGGAAAATTCATAAGAAGCGGATCCGCCAGATAGTCGCCAAACGCCTTGGCTCGGTCCGGCTCGACATCTTGGATAATGGCTACGATCAGACTGGCAGTCGCCAGCGGCAAATGAAGGCACCAACCGAGCACGCGATGGCACAGCCTTACCTTTTCCTCGATACTGAACGACTGAAGAAGATCGCATCGGGAAAACCGGTACGTGTCGTCGATACCTTCACCGAGCAATTTTGCCGCCGCGCGACAAAGTTCCGGCGTTCCGACAGTAAACCACCGCAACAACAGCGCTTCCAGATCTTCGGGATGCCCTCGGACAGCGCTGGTGAATGCTCCGAAAGTCTTGATCGACAAGCACTCCTGACGCGATAACAGCGCCGCCACCAATTTCGCTGACGGCTCACCCAATCCCTCTTCAATCAGACCGTACAGAGCGTGATCGATTCCTTGGATCGTCCCCGTCTCCGAGGCAGTCGTGCCTTCCAGCTGTCGGAATGCGAAATCCAGAAAGGGTTGAGGCGGTCGGTTCGGACGCCATGTTACCATCTGAACCGTAATAGCGCGCAACCGTTCAGGGGCGAGATGCGCCACCGCCGCATCCAAAACGTCGCCAAGATGGTCTCCGAGCACGGCCTCGTCTCTTGCGACGAGTTGCAGCCATGACCGGTAGGCCGCAGCCTTCATGTCTTGCGATGCCTCGACACTCGCGAGGATCGCCTGCAGGGCAACAGCTGCGCGACTGACTTCTACCGGGTCCTTCAAAACCATGTGGCCAATTGCAAAAATGGCCACGTCTTGATCAGGGTTGTGGGAGAGCGCAGACAACCTCAAAGCATCATCGAGAAACGTCGCAGGATCTGTGTCAGCGCCGGCAATGAGCATGAACAGCAAACCTGGAATAAAAAGACCTTCCCCCTCCAGCGCGGCCTTCACGAAATAAGTTGGCCGCTCCTGCGTCTTGGATGCCCAGGCTTTCAGCGACTCGCCGTGCCAAGCTAGATCGGCCTCTAACACGCCTTCAGCCTGCAAGTGCCTCAAAACCGAAATGAGCTCCCTGGGCGCAATGGTCAGTTCGGGTAGAACTGACCAGAAAAATTCGGCCAATGCCTTGGCTTCATCACCGTCCTCTTCACTTCGACTGACACCGACGCTGGCGAAAAACGCTCGGAGATGTATCTCGCCGGAGCTATCCAGGCGGTTCGCCCGGACCGCCAACTCTTTGAGTTCCGCATTGCCATGCCACCACCGATAATGTCCAAAAACCTGGACAAGGTTCGCAAATCCGCCTGAAGGCAGAGCTCGAAGGGCTAACTCAACCTTGTCCCAGTCAATCTGTGCCATACCGGCCTCTCCAGGGCGCAGACGATGGTCCCGATTCCCGCGAATTGAGCCTTCGATTCGTCCGAACTAGCGCAAAAGGAGTAACACGGATTTGCCCTTTGGCTCAAGAACACAAAGTGAACGAAGCTATTTACCGAAAGTAACGTTGAGATCAACCAGACGACAACCGAAGTTCCGCGGTGATTCAAGTTTAAAGCAGCGTGACTACGTCCGCTTTTTGCGATCGGGCAAGACTGCAAATGTCGGCTTAGGGCCAATTCCGGCCGAAATCTGCGGAGACCCTTTTCTGGCTTTCTCAGTCCTCGAAAGGTTCCCAGTCGCTGCGATCTTCGTTGAGATCCCAGGCAGCGAAGTCGAGCGCATCCTCGACATCGGGCAGGGCCAGTTCCGAAATGGTCTGGTCGCGCACGGACACACCGGCCGTATGCACCGTCTCGCGGTCGCCGGTGATCAGATGATGCCATTTTGGCAGGGTCTTGCCCTCATGCAGCCGGCGATAGGCGCAGGAGGCCGGCATCCATTCCAGCGCCTCGATATTGTGCGGTGTCAGCTTGATGCAGTCGGGGACATATGTCTTGCGATTGGCGTAGTCCGAACACTGGCACAGCGCCGAGTCGAACAGCTTGCAGTGGACGCGGGTCGGTATGACTTCCAGCGTCTCCTCGTCCTCGAAGCGCACCAGGCAGCACAGGCCACAGCCGTCGCACAACGACTCCCATTCGGGCACGGTCATCTGTTCGAGGGTCTTGGCTTCCCAATAGGGCTTTTCACCGGACGGCTTTTCGTTCATGCGCCGCCTTATATGCCCCCCGGCGCACGAAGCAAAGGGTTGCATACACGCTGTGATGCCGAAAAAGCTTGGAAAAAAGCGCCGGCCCCACTACATCGCAGGCATGAACGCACGCGCCCCCCTTCTCGCCCTTAAAGACGTCAAGCTGATGGACGGCATGACGCCGTTGTTCGACGGTGTCGACATTGCCCTGGAACCGCGCGTCCGCGCCTGCCTGGTCGGCAAGAACGGCGCCGGCAAGTCGACCCTGATGCGCATGCTGGCCGGCCAGATCGAGCCCGATTCCGGTGAGCGCAACGTCACCTCGGGCGTGCGGTTTTCGTTTGTTCTGCAGGAACCGGAACCGAAGGGCGACACCGTCGTCGACTGGGTATGCTCGGGCGGAGCGGAACACTATACGGCGGAATCGGAACTGTGGGCCTTCGGCATCGATCCGTCGGGTCCCACCAATTCCATGTCCGGCGGCGAGAAGCGCCGCGCGGCCCTGGCCAAGGCGTTTGCCGAAGATCCCGACATGATCTTCCTCGACGAACCGACCAACCACCTCGACATCTTCGCCATCGAGACCCTGGAAGACCGCCTGCGCAGCTTCCGCGGCGCCGCCCTGATCGTCAGCCACGACCGTACCTTCCTGGAACGCGTCACCCAGCGCTGCTACTGGCTATACGATCGCCGCGTCCTGCGCCGTGACGAAGGATATGTCGGCTTCGAGGAGTGGCAAGCCAAGGTCGAGGCCGAAACCGCCGAGAGCCTGCGCCGCCTGGAAAAGGCTATCGAGCGCGAAACTTACACCTTCTATCGCTCGATCACGGCGCAACGCACGCGCAACGAGGGCCGCGCTGCCCGCCTGAACGACATGCGTGCCGACCGCGCCGAACGCGTGCGCCTGATGGACAAGCCGATGGAGATGGCCATCGAGTCCGGCCCGGTCTCGGGCAAGCTGGTCGCCGAACTGCGCAGTGTCTCCAAGGCCTTCGGCGACAAGGTGCTGCTGAAGGATTTTTCGACGCGCATCATCCGCGGCGACCGTCTGGCCATTGTCGGTCCGAACGGCGCCGGCAAGTCGACCCTGGTCAAGCTGTTGATCGGCCAGATCGAGGCCGATTCCGGTGAGATCAAGCTCGGCACCAATCTCGACGTCGCCTATCTCGACCAGGGCCGCGACGCCCTCAAGGGCGGCGAAACCCTGTGGGACGTCCTGGCCAATTCCGGCTCGGACTCGATCATGGTCCGCGGCCAGCCGCGCCACGTCGCTGCCTATGCCAAGGACTTCCTGTTCCGCGACAAGCAGTTGCGCCAGCCGGTCAAGTCCCTGTCGGGTGGGGAGCGCAACCGCCTGCAACTGGCGCGCGCCCTGGCCAAGGCGACCAACCTGCTGGTACTCGACGAACCGACCAACGATCTCGACATGGATACGCTCGACCTGCTCGAGGACATGCTGGCCGACTATGACGGCACCCTGATCCTGGTGTCGCACGATCGCGACTTCATCGACCGCCTGGCGACCTCGACCCTGGCGCTGAACGGCAATGGCCGGGCAGCCGAGACGCCCGGTGGCTGGCAGGACTTCATTCGCCAGAACCCGGATTTCTTCGCCGAAATCTCGCGCAGCGAAGCCCAGAAGCTTAAGTCCAATACCAAGACGGGCAAGGCGATCGCGACGGCCGCGGCCCAGGTCGCGGCCCAGGCGGCAGCAGCGAAACCGGCGATGAAGAAGCTGACCTACAAGGACCAGAAGCGCCTCGAAGACCTCAACGCCTTTATGCCGAAGTGGTCGAAGGAAATCGCCAATCTCGAAACGGTTCTGGAAGATCCGAATCTGTATACACGCGATCCGAAGCGCTTCGATGCCACCATGGCCAAGATCGGTGCCCTGCGCGCCGAGCTCGAGGCCGGCGAGATGGAATGGCTCGAACTGGAAGAAAAGCGCGAGGCCCTTGGCAGGTAACCGCGAGCGGCATTTTGCTACCGGTAAATCAAATTGGTAAATCTAGTAATATTAGCGCGTTATTAAATCCCATGGCTTAGGGTTGTGGTGTTGCAACCCTTTGCCTGCCGGTTTTCCTGATGCCCTTTCGTCCCCGTCATAGCCTGTGTATGACCGCGCTGGCCTGTCTGAGCCTGCCGGGTCTTGCCCATGCCGGGGCACCGGATGACGGACGTTATCTGACCTGGCAGCACAAATCCGATTCCGCCGCCGTCCAGCAGGAACCGTCGCAGGTCACCTCCGGCGGCGAGACCTATGCCGTGCCGCCATCGCCCTATGGCCGGGTCGGCGATCCCTATCGCCATACGCTCGACTGGCCCAGCCGGCATAGCGGCCAACAGGCCACGCAGCAGCAATCTCAAACAGCCCAGCCGCAGCAACTGGCCAATATCGAACCCCTGCCCGTGCCGCGCGCGGCGCCTGTACAGGCGCCGGTCATCCAGCAGCGCACGCAACCGTCCATGTCGCAGGCACCAGTGATCCGTGACCGGGCGCCGGCCGAACAGGCGCAGGCCCCCGCTATCCGCACACAGCCGGTACAACACGCCGCGCAATCCCCGTCGCGCGATCGCTACGCCACGCCGGCGCACGCACCGCATACGGTTGCCGACGACGATGACGGCACCGACGGACTGCCGCAAGGCCCACAACAGGCGGCCTCGCAGCAGGCGCAACCGCAACGCCAAACGCAACCTATGACGCGCCCGGCACCGGCTCAGCCCGTGCAATCGTTGTCCCAGGCCCAGATTCGCCCAGAGGCTCGTCCACACGTTCCGCCCCCAATTCAGGCCCCAATTCAGGACCAGGCGCCCGCGCGCCATACGCAGACGGCATCCGCCCCGACCATCCTGCCGCAGGCGACACCCCGACGCGAAACCGCTGACAGCGACGTGACGCCCGTCCGCGCAGCCCCGCCGGAATCGCATCCGCAACGCCAGCAACTGGCCAATATCCAGCCCTTGCCGATCCAGCAGACGCCCCTGACCCAGTCGGCTCCGCCGGTGACCGCGCCTGTCCCCGTCGCGCCGCCGCGCCCGGTATCCGTGCCGGAAAAGGCTGTGGCGACCCAGCCCAGGCAGGCCCCGGTGTCACAGCCGCAGGTGCAGCCTCAAGTGCAGACCCAGCCCACCGCGCCGGTACAGAGCGCCGCGACCGGCTACCAGGTGCCCGCAACCAGTAAATACGCCGCCCGTATCGCCGCCGCCCGCGCCGCTGCCGAGGCAGAGTCGCAACCGCCGGTGCAGCAGGCACCGCAGGTCCAGGCCGCAGCGACACCCCCGCCGGTCAATGGCAAGGGCAAGGCCGTGAAAGGCAAGGACGGCAAGACCACCGTGGCCGTACAGGCGCCCGCAAAGGCAGCCGCTGCCGTTCCGGCACCCGAAGCCACTGCCCCGGTGGCGACAAACGAAAACGACCATGTCTTCGTGCCGGGTGAACACTATACCAACGAAGCCGACGCGCCGCGCCTCTACAGCCTGCATCGCGCCTACGGCCTGACTCCCGACCCGATTACCGTCGATCCGCGCGCCTCGGGCGCCATTCTCGACACCGCCCATCTCGACGCCGTCGAGGCCGAGGTCGCCAAGGCGGATGCCAAGGCCGACGCCGGTATCGCCGACACCTCCAAAGACACATCAGACGACAGCGCGGACGCCACCGCTGCCGCAGCGAAGAAGGCCAACAAATGAGCAACTCCCTGCTGAGCCTGATCGAACTCGCCAAGGAGCCGTCGAGCGAGAAACGCCGCGAGCTGCTGCGCCAGGTCACAAGCATCTTCATGACCCACCCGGACGATATCGCTGCCAGCGAAATGCAGCTTTACGACACGGTGATGAGCCAGTTGTCGGCCGACATGGAGGTCATGGTCCGCGCCGAGATCGCCAATGCCCTGGCCGGCGCCAAGGTGGCGCCGCTGGGTTTGCTGCGCCGCCTGGCTAGCGACGACATCGACGTCGCCGAGCAGATCCTGACGCGGTCCAAGGCCCTGTCGGAAAGCGACCTGATGCACGTGGTCGAGACCAAGGGCCAGGAACATCTGCGCGCCGTATCGCGTCGCGAACACGTGCCGGAGTCGGTTTCCGGCGTTATCGTCCGCCGCGGCGACGACGACACCCTGCACACCCTGCTCAGCAATGACGGCGCCCAGCTGTCGCGTGCCTCGTCCGAAGAGGTGGTGCAGCGCGCCCAGGCCAATCCGGCCCTGCACGAGGTCGTGGTCAATCGCCAGGGCTTCCCGCCCGACCTGATGAACGACATGTATTTCGTCGTCGAAGCCCGCCTGCGCGAGCGCATCATCGCCGAGAACGCCAAGCTCGACCCGAGCATGCTGGAAAAAGCCATTTCGACCAGCCGCGACAAGGTCGCCGTTGCCTATGGCTCCTTCCCCGAGGACTACGAACAGATCTCGAAGGATGTCGCCACCCTGCGCCAGAACCAGAAACTGACCCCTCAGCTCCTGGCCAAGTATATGCGCGATCCGAACCCGACCTACTTCCTGTGCGCCCTGGCCCAGATGGCGGATATCGACTTCCTGACGGCGCGTCACGTCGTCGAGAAGAAGGAGATCGACGCCCTGGCCATCGCCTGCAAGGCCGCCGGCCTCGACAAGGCCCTGTTCCTGACCTACGCCATGATCATGCTGTCCAACCAGACCAATGCCATGGGCAAGGCGGCCGAGTACGGCCAGCTCTATACCGACCTGCCCCAGGAAACCGCCCTGCGCACCATCCGCTTCTGGCGCATGCGCCGCGCCGAAGGCCACGCGGCTTAATTTTTCAGCGCAATCGCCGTCAGTACAAGGCCGATTGACTTAAGGCCAGAAACCGCCACAAGTAGCGCCTGAAACAAAAACAGGGGCTTATCTTCGTGCGTTCTTCCATGCTTACCCGTGTCGCCATCGGCGCTGTCCTGGCATTTTCCGTCGCTTCGCCTGTACTCGCCGAAACGTGGACCGTGCGCCCCGAATGGGTATCGGCGCATGAATCCTTCCTGGCGTCGGACGCCCTGAACGGCCGCGGCAGCGCCACCCGCGACGAGGCCATCGCAGCCGCCTATGTCGCATCGCAGTTCGAAGGTTATGGACTGGCGCACGCGCCCGGCATGACCGGCTACCTGCAGACCGCCACCATCGTCAAGCCGCACCTCGACGGTCCCGTCAGCCTGACTATCGGCACCACCGCCGCGACGGCCTTTACCCTGCTGTCGTCTTCGGGCCAATCGATCAGCGGCCCTGTCCAGGTCATCGCCTCCGACGATCCCAAGACCCTGACCGGAGGCGACATCGTCCTGGTGGCGCCCGGCAAGGCGCCCCTCACCGGCTGGATGCGCGCCGCCTCGCAGAAAGGCGTCAAGCTGCTGATCGTCCGCGACGGTGACGAGGCGCAGAAGATCTGGGGTGTGTTCGGCAAGAAAACCGCCATGACGCCACACCTTGACGGCGAAACCCCGGACCGGCCGCGCCCCAATATCATCGCCCTCAAGGCGGAAACCTTCGATGCCCTGCTGGCGGCCCAGAGCAGCGTCGCGGTGACCCTGACCCTGCCGCCGGTGATCGAAGACCGGTCGGTGACCACCAATGCCATCGGCTACCTGCAGGGCAGCGACCCGAAGGCCGGCACCCTGCTCTACACCGCCCACCTCGACCATCTCGGTGTCACGCCCGACGGCACCATCATGCACGGCGCCAATGACGATGCCTCGGGCACGACAGCGGTAATGGAAATCGCCCACGCCCTGGCGTCGGGCCATACCCCGAAGCGTTCGATCCTGTTTGTCGCCTATGGCTCGGAAGAGATCGGCGAATACGGCTCGCTATACTTTGCCGAGCATTCGCCCGTGCCTCTGTCCGACATCCTGGCCAATATCGAGTTCGAGATGATCGGCGCCCAGGACCCCAAGCTACCGGCCGATACGCTGATGATGACGGGCTATTCCCGCTCCGACCTGGGCGAGGCGCTGAAGGCGCACGGCGCCCCGGTGGCCGATGATCCGTACCCGGATCAACGCTTCTTCGAGCGCTCCGACAACTACCAGCTGGCCCTGCAAGGCATTGTCGCCCATACGGTTTCCGGCTGGGCCGTGACGCCAACCTATCATCAGCCGACGGACGACCTGGCCCATCTGAACCTGCCGTTCATGACAGCCGCCATCCAGTCGCTGATCGAACCGGCACGCTGGCTGGCCAACAGCGACTTCGTGCCGCAATGGAAGCCGAGCGGTAAGCCGGAGAAGAAGTAATTGAATTAAAAAAGAAAGTAGAAGGGAATCCGCAGATTACGCAGATTTCCGCAGATTGGATCGTGGACCGCACCCTTGCGGTGAGACAAATAATCACGGACAGTTCTTCAAAAGGACTGTTAAATGAAGATACAGCGAAGTTTTTCTCACGAGACAAAGTATGAGGTGGTGCGTCGCTACGTTACTGGCGAACCCGCGTCTGTTTTGGCTGGAGAGTTTTCGATCCGTGCGACCTTGGTCCATCAATGGGTTGCTGCTTATCGTCGGGAAGGGTCTAGAGTAAAATCAGATCAAGTTGAGTCGTCAGGGATTCCCGTTGCGTCCAAACAGTGATTCACTCTCGATGCATTTGGAGGCATTGAGATGGGAAGACCTTATTCCGAAGACTTGCGTATAAGGCTTTTGCAGGCTGTTGAGGGCGGTTTATCTGCGAGCACAGCTGCAAGGCAATTTCGGGTTAGCCGTGCCACAGCGGTAAGGTGGGCATGGCTTAAGCGTAAGAATGACCAGACCAAAGCCTTACCGATGGGAGGTGACCGCCGCTCGTCAGCGCTTGCGTCCCATGCCGCGACTATTTTGGGCTGGATTTATGAGACACCGGATCTCACCATCACCGAGATACGTCAAAAACTGGAACAGCAAGGCGTTACGGCAACGCATGGTCCTGTTTGCGGCCTGCTGAAGCGGCTTGGTCTGACATATAAAAAAAGACAGCTCATGCTGAAGAACAAAGCCGCCCTGACGTAGCGGAGGCTCGCAAACTATGGCGCGAGAAGCAGCCCTTGCTTGACGTCAGCAAGCTTGTCTTCCTGGATGAAAGCGGTGTGACGACCAAGATGGCACGCCGCTGCGGCCGCTCTGCCAAAGGCAAACCCCTGGTGTGCGCCGTCCCGCACGGTCACTGGAAAACCAACACTTTTATCGCGGGCTTACGTGCGGATGGCATCGTAGCCCCTTGGCTTCTCGATGGAGCAATGAACGGCGAAACCTTCTGTCTATGGCTGGAGCGGGAACTGGCGCCCGTTCTGAACCAGGGCGATATCGTCATTATGGACAATCTCGCCACTCATAAAGTGGCGAGGGTCAAATCCATTATCGAAAAGGCTGGCGCAAGCTTGATGTACCTTCCGCCATATTCTCCCGACTTCAATCCCATCGAGATGGTCTTCGCCAAACTCAAAGCCGATCTGAGAAAGGCAGCAAAAAGAACAATCGAAGACCTATGCCAGCGCATCAGCCAGACCCTTCAGACCTACTCAAAGGAGGAGTGCATGGCCTACATCCGACACGACGGATATGCCTCAACCTGATCGGATTTTACTCTAGTGGCCTTCGCGGCGCCGGCCGGCCGAGTAAGGCGGATCGGCTGCGTGAGGTTTTGTCGCCTAAGTCCAGTGACGACCTTGCTGATCCGCTTGTGGTAGCCGCACGCAAGATAGCGCTTCTGGAGCAGAAGCTGGCGCAACAAGCGCTTGAACTGGATTTTTTCAAGGACGCCTTGCCGCTTTTAGAGCGGTCTCGCCCGACGACAGGTCTGTCCGGCGAGAAGATGTCTACGCCTTCATCCAAGGGCGGGCATCGCGGCAAGGCGACGGATTGAGTGTGGAACGGATGTGCGGTCTGGCGGGTGTTACCCGGTCTGGCTATTACCGTCACTGGAAGGAACGCAAGCCTTTGCAGGAGGAGGCTGCTGTGCGGGATAGGATCCAGCAAGCGGCTCTGAAGCAGCGCCATTATGGCTATCGTCGCATCACACAGTCGCTGCGACGTGAAGGGTTCGATATCAACCACAAGCGGGTCCTACGTATTTTGCGAGACGATAACCTGCTGTGTTTGCGTAAGAAAAGCTTCAAGCCAGCAACGACTCAATCGGGTCACCGCCATCCCGCATGGCCAAACCTGGCCAAGCGTGTGGCGCCAATGACGACAGATCAGCTATGGGTGGCCGACATCACCTATATCCGGCTGGACGAAGCTTTCGTCTATCTGGCAGTCATACTCGATGCCTTCAGTCGTAAGGTTGTCGGCTGGGCACTCCAGGACCACATGAAGACCGAGCTAACGCTGGAAGCTCTGACCATGGCGCTGGAAACACGCCAGGTCACACCCGGCCTGATCCACCACACAGACCAGGGTGTTCAGTATGCGTGCTCGGCATATATCGAGAAACTGCAAAGCCACGATATCCAACCCAGCCAAAGCCGGCCCGGATGTCCCTACGACAATGCCATGGCTGAAAGCTTCATGAAGACCCTCAAATACGAAGAGATCCACGTCAGCCAATACCGAGACATCGAACATCTCAGGGCGGCAATGACAGAGTTTATCGAAACGGTCTATAACAAGACAAGACTGCACTCAGCTCTGGGATATCGGCCACCAGAAGAGTATGAAACCATTATGGCGTCAGAAAACCAAAGCGTCGTAAAACCGGCGGCATAGCCGATTAACCCTTGTCCGTGATTATTTGTCTCACCGCAAGGGTGCGGTCCAGTGCCGTCCAGCGAAATAATCTGCGAAATCTGCGTAATCTGCGGATTCCCTTCCTTTGGCGGCTATACACCCCACACCTTGCGGGCGTGGCTGTCCGGATCGTGGGTCAGGGTACAGGTCGTATCGACCAGCATGACCGGCCGGGTCTGTGTCTCGTAGCGCGGCCAGGACGCCTGGCCGGTGCGGGCAAAGTCCGTCCAGATGGTGCTGAGATTATGCGCCGCCGCCTGAAGGCCCGGACCATCGCCATGCAGGCCCTTTTCATCCCAGTTGTCGAAGGTCGGTCCGATATCGGTCGCATGTCCGGCCCCGAGCGTTGCCGGGCTGCCTGTGATCGGCCGGTTCGAGGCATAGTCCCAGCGATAGACCCAGACAGGCGCGGCCTGCTGCGATTTGCGTGACGCAAGCGTCGTGGTGTCGTTGCCGAACTGGCGCGCCGTGGTGATGGCGAGATAGAGTTGCGACGGCGTGGCGCCGGGGCGATCCTGGCGATAGGCCGCCAGCAGGGCATCGCCCTGGTCACCGAACTGCGTGGCAAGCCGCATCTTGACCACATCCTCCGTCAGGGAGAACATCTCCGGCTGCCCCATGAAACCGAAGGCCGATTCCTGGCGATTATTGGCGATCAGCAGCGGAATATCGCCGATCCAACTCGGCGCATCGGGATCGAACGGATGACGCGGCAGGACATCGCCATCGACCACCGGCGCGAAATGGCCGATCTGTTCGCCGTCATAGCCGGCATAATGCATCAGCGCCGATTGCCCAGGATCGGCCAGGGGCGGCTTACCCGCATCGCCCGACCATTGCAGGTCCAGCAGGGTCTGCACCGGGATATCGGCCAGTTGCGCCGCATCGGTCAGGTTTAGGGCCTTGAGTACACGTCGCGCCGTCTCCTCGGCCCGGTCTTTCGGCATACGCCGCAACCAGGCGCCGCTCTGGATACCGGCCTTGTGGTACAGGCCCTTGGCGCGCGGCATGGCCAGCAGGGTCGCCACCTTGGCGCCGCCGCCGGATTCGCCGAAGACGGTGACATTAGCGGGATCGCCGCCGAAGGCCGAGATATTATCGCGCACCCACTCCAGCGACTGGACGATATCGAGCATGCCGGCATTGGCGGCATAGTCGCGTCCCAGCATCAGGTAACCCAACAGGCCAAGGCGATGATTGCAGGCGACGACGACGACATCGCGCGCTGCCGCCAGCCGGCCGCCGTCCTGCGATGTCGATCCGGCCGACCCGGTCGAGAAACCGCCGCCATGCAGATAGACCATGACCGGACGCTTCCTGTTATCGGCCGCCGGCGTCCAGACATTGAGCACGAGACAGTCTTCGCTATAGGCCGGTTCCTGGTCGCCATAGGTCGAATGTGGTGTCTGCTGCGCCGGCGCGCCGAGATGGGTGGCGTCGAACACGCCGGTCCACGGCGTGACGGGTGTCGGCGCCCGGAAGCGATTGTGTCCGGACAGGCTGCCGCCATAGGGAATGCCCTTGAAGCTCAGGGCGCCGCGCGCAGTGCCGCCACGCACCTTGCCGTGCGGAGTATCGACCTCGACAAACGGCGCACCGGGAACAGTGCTCAGCGCATCGGCGCCGATGGCGGGCAAGCCGAACAGCGACAAAGCCGACGTGGCGAGCCCGGCCCCGATCAGGGCCCGGCGATGGAGTGAAATTGGCATGGCAGCAGTCCCTGTATATCGTCTTTTCAGGGAGGCTACACCCGCATCCGCCACGGCGGCAAGTTAATTGTTAGCGCTATCAATTACGCTGCGATGGTATCGATATGACCGCCATTAGCCGGAACCACCGGCTTGGGCAGGGTAAAGACAAAGCGGGCGCCGGGTCCGTCCGATGGCTCAATACCGATAGTGCCGCCGTGGCGCTGGACGATCTTGCGGCAGATGGTCAGGCCCAGTCCCGTCCCCTGGTATTCGTCCCAGGTGTGCAGCCGGCGGAAGGGCTCGAAGATGTCGCCAGCGTAGTCGGGATCGATGCCGATGCCATTGTCCTGGACGGCGATCCGCCAGCGATCGCCTGCGTCGCTGGCCGTGATGGTAATGACCGGCAACTGGCCCGGCGGCTGGTACTTGATGCCATTGGAGATCAGGTTTTCGAACAGGCGCTGGATCTGGATGGCGTTGCCGCTGACCTCGGGCAGGCCTTCAGCATCGATGCGCGCGCCGCTATCGGCCAGCAGTTGCGCGAAATTGGCGCGGATATGTTTCATCTGCTCGTTGAGGTCGATCGTCACGGCCTCGCCCTGGTCGTGGCGGACACGCGAATACCGCAGCAGGTCCTGCACCATCATCTGCATCCGCGTCGCCTGGGCCGCGATGGTGCGCAGATGGCGCCGTCCCTTTTCGTCGAGCTTGCTACCGTAGTCCTCGGCGACAAGCTGGCTGTACATGTTCACCATGCGCACGGGTTCCTGCATGTCGTGCGAGGCGACATAGGCGAAGCGTTCGAGCTCGGTGTTCGATTCGACCAGTTCCTTGAGCAGTTTTTCGCGCGCCTCCTCGGCAATCTGCGCCCGGCTCAGTTCCCGCGTGATGAAATGCGACACCAGCCAGACACTCAGGCCCGCCGTCACCGCGATCCAGGCCAGGGTGACCAGGATAAAGCTGAGGATACGCTCGTTGCGATAGGTGTCGGCCCGGGCACGCTCTTCAAGCATCTCGGCGCGCGTCTGTGTCACCACGCGCTCGATATCGGCCTGGAACTGCATACGGGCCTGGCGGGTATTGTCGCCGATCCTCTCGGCGGCCCGCGCCGATTCCGTGCGGGCAGCCCGGCTCAGGGAGCGGCGGACCTCGACAAAGGCACTGGTCTTGACCTCGAGACTGCCGAGATCGAGGCCAGGGCCGGCAATGCCGTCGTGGCGCCACTGGGTCATTTCGGCCTCGAGGCGATCGAGGTCGCGGTCGAGCCGGCCGGCATAGAGCTCGATATCGGCATGGGTGCGGGCATTGTAGATGCCGCGCGATTCCATGACGGCGCTGCTGATCAGGTAGTTGAGGCGTTCGCCGCGATAGGCGTTTTCCGACGCCTGGCCATAGCCGGCCATCATGCGGTTATAGTCGGAAATGGTCGACAGGCCGAACAGCATGACCACCACGGTCATGATGATAAAGCCGGCGACAAGTGTCAGGATGCGAGCCCGCAAGGACATGTTTGGCAGCGCGCAGGATACGCGACTCTCCGGAAAGGTGAGCCCCGATCATGCGCGTGCAACCGTTTGGGAACAAGCGGTAAAATAACAGGGTTGTGCCTCAGGGAACACGAGCCCCTCACCCGGCCCTCCGGGCCACCCTCTCCCCACGCGTGGGGAGAAGGGATTTTTCTACTGTTCCCGAACGCGATCCAGTTGAGTCTGTGCCGTTTCGGCCAGGGCGGCCATGCCGTGCTCTACGAAGATTTCGTGTGCGGCTTCAAGGGCATAGGCGGCTTCGGCGCGTTCCATCATGAAACCGGTGATATCGCCGCGCGCCACGTAGAGCCGCGCCAGGTTGCTTTGCAGGATGGCCCAGCCGACCGGGTCTTCTTGGGGCTTGGTGCCGCGCAACTCCGCCTTGAAGGCCTTTTCCGCCGCATCGAGCGAGTTCAAGTCGCCCTTCAGTTCGGCATACTTGGCCAGGCACGAGGCGCGGTTATTGACCAGTTGCGAGCGCAGCGACAACTGCTTCTGCATCGGGCGCTTGAGCGCGATATCGTAGATGGCCATGGCCTTGTCGTAGACCTCCTGCGACAAGGTTAGTTCACCAAGCGCCTGCAGCCCGAGGGCCAGGGCCTGCTTGTGCTCGACCCAGTCCAGGGGCGAATGTTCGTAGTCGACACCACCGTCGTCCTCCCGGCTCAGCATGGCGATGCCTTCGCTGATGACTTCGGGGCGGCCATCGATCTGGCCCTTGCCGATGTAGGCGAGCGCCAGACGCAGGGTGACACGGGCATGGGTCACCGGCTCCTGGTCGCCATCGATGCGGGCCGCCAGGGCGGTGAAGTCGGTAATGACGGCGCTCATCAGGGTGGCGTCGCCGCGATCGAGACCGACAGTCATCAACAGGTCGCCGCGCTCGAAACGGGCCGAGGCGGCTTCGATCTTGTCGCGGGCGGCGCCGGTCTGTTTGACGCGCTGGTCGGCGCGCTCGATGGCGCGGTCGATGCGGGCCATGGCGTGCAGGGCCGGCTCCAGGTCGCTGACGCCCTTGCGCGTCGCCAGGCGGGCAGCCAGGCGGGCTTCGATATTGGCAAAGCGGGCTTTCAGCGGCTCATCGTCAGTGATGGCGGCGCGGCCACCGGCCAGCAGGCTTTCGGCCGAGGTCAGGAGATCCCAGGTTTCGAACAGGTCGACGCCGAGGATGCAGGTCTGGGCTTGCTCCAGCGCGGCGCTGGCGGCCTCCGACGTCGTCTTGGCTTCCTTGCCGGCATTCTCGGCAGCCGTGGCGGCGCGGCGCAGGGCGACCGGGTCACCGGTGCGGCGGGCATATTCGCGCCAGATCTGGGCGGATTCGATATAGGGGGTGAAACGGTTCTTGGTCGACACACGGCCGGCCTCGATATCGAGGTGCCGGCCTTGCGCGATCAGCAACTGAAGGTTCAGCAATTCATAGAGGCTGGGATCGGTTTCGCTCCGTCCCGAATTGCCGAAGATGCGCCGCAGTTCCCGACCGAATTCAAACATGTCTCGCTACCCTGCCTGAGACCAGAAACGTACCAAGACGATACGCTTCGCTCAGGGTTCGGAAGGACAAATGCAAGGCCGGGGCCGGTTGGTGAAGCGGCGGTTAACTTTTAGGAAGACACCCCTCCGTCTACTTCGCTGCGCTCGTAGCCACCTCCCCATCTACGATGGGGCGGAGGGAGTTTGAACGCACTCCCTCCGCCCTATTCCGAAGGAATGGGGAGGTTTGGCGCCAGCGAAAGTATAGCCTTCGCAAGCCATGAGCGTAGCTGACGGAGGGGTCTCTTACTTAACTAAACCGCCGCCTTTGCCGCAGCATCCAGCGCCGCGAAGTCCGCGTCGGACAGCACGATCTCGGCCGCGGCGACGTTTTCCTCGAGGTGCTTGACCTTCGATGTGCCGGGAATGGGCAGCATGACCGGCGAGCGCTTCAGCACCCAGGCGAGCGCGATCTGGCTCGGGCTGGCCTTGTGGGCGTGGGCGATGGTGTCGAGCACCGAACCCGGGCGGGCCAGTTCGCCGGCCGCCAGCGGATACCATGGGATAAAACCGATGCCATTGGCTTCGCAGTAGTCGAGCACATCCTCGCTCTTGCGCTGGACCAGGTTGTACATATTCTGCACGGTGGCGACCGGGAAGACCTTCTGCGCCGCCTTGATCTCGGCGACCGAGACTTCCGACAGGCCGGCATGCGCGATGATGCCGTCGTCGAGCAGGCTTTTGACGGCGGCGAACTGTTCGTCGGCCGGTACCTGGGAATCGATACGGTGCAGTTGCCACAGGCCGATGGTTTCGACCCCCAGCTTGTCACGGCTGCGTTTGGCCTCGGAGATCAGGTAGTCCGGATCGCCCTTGGGCGTCCAGCGGTCGGGACCTTCGCGGGTCAGGCCGGCCTTGGTGGCAACCAGCACACCATCGTAGGGGTGCAGCGCCTCCTTGATCAGTTCCTCCGAGACGTCCGGTCCGTAGGAATTGGCCGTGTCGATAAAGTTCACGCCCAGCTCGGGCAGGCGCTTCAGGGTGCGGATGGCCTCGTCGCGGTCGGCCGGCGGCCCCCAGATGCCACGGCCGGTAATGCGCATGGCGCCATAGCCGAGGCGGTTGACGACGATGTCCCCACCTATCGCGAATGTACCACTTTTTGCTGCTGTACTCATGACGCTGCTCTACGCCTCCACATCGGTTGACAGGGTGATGGCCGAATTGGCGTCGATTTCCGCCAACAGGCCGGTGAGCTTTTCGCGGACCAGACGCAGGGCGTCCGAGCCCAACAGGAGATGGGCGGGCGGGTTGGCGCTTTCAACTAGGTCGACCACCGCCTGCCCCAGTTTTGCCGGATCGCCGACCTGCTTGCCGCTATAGGCCAGGCGGCGTTCGCGCTGCGGGTTCATCACACTGTCGTAATCGGCAATGGATCGATCGGTGCGCGTCATCGAACGGCCGGCCCAGTCGGTGCGGAAACCGCCCGGCTCGACATTGGTGACGCGGATGCCGAGGTCCTTGACCTCCTTGTGCAGGGTCTCGCCGAAGCCTTCCAGGGCGAACTTCGAGGCGTGATAGAAGCCGAGGCCCGGAATGGTGATGAAGCCGCCCATCGAGGTGATGTTGATGATGTGGCCCGAACGGCGCTGGCGCATGAAGGGCAAGACGGCCTGGGTCAGCAGGATGGGGCCGAAGACATTGACCTCCAGCTGGCGGCGAACCTCTTCTTCCGAAGTCTCTTCGATAACGCCTTCGGAACCGTAGCCGGCATTGTTGATCACGACGTCGATCGCGCCGATATGGGCCTCGACCTCCTTGACCAGCGGCGCGATGGCCGAACTGTCGGTGATGTCGAGATGGCGGGCGTGGGCGTCGGGCGACAGGGCCTCGAACGCCTTGGCGTCGGCTTCCTTACGCACGGTGCCGACGACGCGGTGGCCGGCCTTGAGCGCGGCTTCGGCGATGGCGCGGCCGAAGCCGGTGGAGACGCCGGTAATCAGATAGAGCTTGCCCATGATTTTATCCTCTCATCGAAAGTGCGCACGCCCTCTCGGGGGCATCGCGACAGACGCTAGATAGGAAGGCTTGATTGAACGGATAAGGCGTATATTCTCGCACAGACTGATGAGAGATTTCGCACAATGGCATCCTCCCCTCCCGGCAGACCCTCCGGCCTGTTCGAGTTGCACGCCGTGGTCACCGTCGCCAACCACGCCTCGTTCCGCCGGGCCGCTGCCGATCTCGGCATGTCGCCATCGGCCCTGAGCCACGCGGTCGCCACGCTGGAAACGCGGCTGGGCGTGCGCCTGTTCAACCGCACCACCCGCAGTGTGTCCCTGAGCCAGGCCGGCGAACAGTTCCTGGCCCGGGTGCGCCCAGCCCTGCACGAGATTTCCGGCGCCATGGCCGATGTCAGCGACCTACGCGACACGCCGTCGGGCCTGCTGCGTATCAACGCGTCGGAGCGCGCCGCCGAGGCCGTCCTGCCGATCGTCACCGACTATCTCGGCCGGTTTCCCGACATGCAGATCGACCTGGTCGTCGACGGCCGCATGATCGACATCGTCGCCGACAATTTCGATATCGGCATGCGCCTGGCCGAGATGGTGCCGCAGGACATGGTGGCCATCACCTTTGGTCCGGACATCAGTTGGGCCGTGGTCGGATCACCCGCCTATTTCGCCGAACACGGCACACCTAAGGTGCCGCACGACCTGCTCAACCACCGCTGCATCCGCCGGCGCCTGCCGGGCGGCAGCATGTACCGCTGGGAGTTCGAGGTCCGCGGCGAGGAATTCGCCATCGATGTGCCGGGCACCCTGACGCTCAATACCGACCCCCTGATGCTATCGGCCGCCATGGACGGTGTCGGCCTGGCCTACTTAAGCGACGGTCGCGCCGCCGATGCGCTCAATGCCGGACATCTGGTGCGCGTCCTCCAGGACTTCACCCCGCCCTATCCCGGCCTGCAGCTCTATTATCCGCGCCACCGCCATATGCGGGCGGGCCTGCGCGCCTTTATCGACCTGGTGCGGGAACGCTCCAGGCGGCGATAATCCCGACCATCTGCGCCACATAGGCGCGCAAGGTGGCATCGGTTTCACCGGCGCGCACCCGTATCGCCAGGGTATTGTGCGTCGTCGCCGCCAGCATGGCCAGGCTCCTGACATCGGCATCGGGACGGAGTTCCCCCTCGGCCACCGCCTTTTTCAGGCGCCAGCCAAAGCCGCGATCCATCTCGTGCAGATAGTCGAGGATGGTAGCGGCGATGCTGTCGTCGCGCACGCTGTCGGTCAGCGCCGCCCCCAGCATGAAACAGCCAAGCCCCTGGTCGGCATCGGAGCGGTAGATCGACAGGGCGACCTCATAAACACCGGCCAGGACTTCGCTTAGCCGGCCAGGCGCCTGGAAGGCCGCCGTATAGCGTGGCCGGACGTCTTCGGCATAGTCGGTCAGCACGGTCTTGAACGCCTCGGCCTTGTCGCCGAAGGCATTGTACAGGCTGGGCCGGTTCATGCCGGTCGCCGCGCTCAGGTCGTCGAGCGAGGCGCCGGCGAAGCCCTTGGCCCAGAAGACGGCGCGCATGGCCGCCAATGCCTTGCCGCGATCGAAGGCCGGCGGCCGGCCACGCCGCTTGGCGACAACCGCCTCATCATTTTGTACCATTTTGCATAAAATCCTTGACTGGATTTTATTTTATGCAAAACAGTACAAAAATGGAAGAGATCAAAGGACTTCCGGGAGGGTTTATTGCACACGACGCCATTTGTTTTGGGAATGATCGGCAGCCTGCTGGCGCTGGCGGGACTGCACGCCATCATGATGATCGCCCTGTGCGGAACGCGCATTCCGGCCATGGTGGCGGCGCGCATGAGCGCCAGGGCCAGCACCCGGCCCGGCGCGCTCGATAAGCTGCCGGCCTGGGCGCGTAATGTCGCCGACAATTACAACAACCTCGCCGAGGCGCCGACGGCCTTCTACGCCGTCGTCATCGCCATCATCCTGCTGGGGCGACCCGACGACACATACCTCATTCTCGCCTGGACCTATGTCGGCCTGCGTTATGCGCATTCGCTGATCCAGGCGACCGTCAATGCAGTCTGGTGGCGTTTCGCCGTCTTCTGCCTGTCGTGGCTGACACTCATAGCAATGATCATCCAGGCGGCTATCAGCGTTACCGGCCGGTAGATTCCCTCTATCGGTCACTCTGCAGACTGGCCCGGTGCCTTGCGGCACCGGGTCTTTTTTGCGGGCAGCCACTAAGCTCTATATATTTCACCGCCATTTGCTCGTGACCGACAGCCACTTAAGGTGTCTGCTCGCAATGCAAAGCGCGCAGCGCCTTCCAGTCAGCGGCTAGCCTGCGGCGTATTATGCTCTGAAATAATCTGCGTAAATCTGCGAAATCTGCGGATACTCTTTAACTTACCCACGTTCCTTGGTGCGCTGGAAGCTCAGGTCCGGGAAGCGTTCGGTGACATAGTTGATTTCCCAGGCCGACTTGCCGAGGAAGACCGGCGCCTCGTCGAGATCGGTACCCATGGCCGAGCGGTACTTGCCGGCGAAATCCTCGATCTTAGCCGGATCGCCCGCCAGCCAGCGCGCTTCGGAAAACGGCGACGGCTCGAAGACGCAGTCGAGGCCGTATTCGTTGGCCAGGCGGTCGGCCATGACTTCGAACTGTAGCTGGCCGACGGCGCCGACGATGAAGTCCGAGCCGATGGAGGGGCGGAACAGCTGGGTGACGCCCTCTTCCGCCAGCGATTCCAGCGCCTTCTTCAGATGCTTGGCCTTGAGCGGATCCTTGACACGGACACGCTGCAGGATTTCCGGCGCGAAGTTGGGCAAGCCCTGGAAGCGGATCGTGCCGCTTTCCGACAGGCTGTCGCCGACCCGCAGGACGCCGTGGTTCGGAATGCCGATGACGTCGCCGCCGTAGGCTTCCTCGGCCAGTTCGCGGTCCGAGGCAAAGAACATGATCGGCGCATTGACCGACAATTGCTTGCCGGTGTTCTGCACCTTCAGCTTCATGCCGCGCTCGAACTTGCCCGAGCACAGTTTCAGCATGGCGATCCGGTCGC
Organism: Asticcacaulis sp.; assembly: GCA_965246725.1. Taxonomy (GTDB): domain Bacteria; phylum Pseudomonadota; class Alphaproteobacteria; order Caulobacterales; family Caulobacteraceae; genus Asticcacaulis. The sequence goes on along the minus strand of CBDFFG010000007.1, from coordinate 226,123 downwards.
GATGGTTCGGGTCCATATTGGCCTGGACCTTGAAGATAAAGCCGGTGACTTCCTTCTCGGCCGGGATGACCTCGGTATCGGCGCCGGCCTTCTCGGCCTTGACGGCCTTGGGCGGCGGGGCAAAGGCGCCCAAGGCCGCCAGCAGCTGTTCGACGCCATAGTGGCGCAGGGCCGAGCCGAACAGGACGGGCGTCATATGGCCCTCGAGGAAGGATTCGACTTCAAAGCCCTTGAAACCACCCTCGATCAGTTCGGCGGAGTCGCGCAGCTCTTCCAGTTCGGCCGGCTCGAGATAGTCGCCGATCACCGGCGAGGTCAGCGGCAGGGGCGCGGCGTGGCCCTGGTCGTATTCGGCGCCGGAATCGCGGCGGGTATAGGGATAGAAGAGGCCGGTCTTGATCTCGACCATGCCCTTGAAACGGTTGCCCGAGCCAGCCGGCCAGAACAGGGGCGACGGATCGAGCTGCAGCTTGGACGCCACCTCGTCAAGCAGGGCCAGGGGGTCCTCGGCCTCGCGGTCCATCTTGTTGATGAAGGTCAGGATGGGAATGTCGCGCAGGCGGCAGACCTCGAACAGCTTCAGGGTCTGCGGTTCGATACCCTTGGCGGCGTCGAGCACCATGACGGCGGCGTCGGCCGCGGTCAGGGTGCGGTAGGTGTCTTCCGAGAAGTCTTCGTGGCCCGGCGTATCGAGCAGGTTGAACAGAAGGTCGCCGTACTCGAAGGTCATCACCGACGAAGACACCGAGATGCCGCGTTCGCGTTCGATCTTCATCCAGTCGGAGCGGGTGCGGCGATTTTCGCCGCGCGCCCGCACCTGCCCCGCGGCGCGGATCGATCCGCCGGCCAGCAGCAGGTGTTCCGTCAGCGTCGTCTTACCGGCGTCGGGGTGGGAGATGATGGCGAAGGTCCGGCGGCGCGGCGCCTCGGTGGCGGGGGTATGGGACATGGGCGGGGAAGTAAGGCGTGACGGGCAAAAAGTCAAAGGGGACCTTCTTGTCCTAATCCCGGTCTGGCGCCCCCAGTGGGAAGAAGTGACGATAGGGTCGCGCCTCGTCGACCGTGCGGGCGACCGACGGGTGGCCGAGCACCTGGGCGCGATAGGCGATCAGGGCCGGGAAACTGCCGGAAATCGGATGCACCCAGTCGGCATAGAAGAGCGCCGGCGCCGCGGCGCAGTCGGCAAGCGAGAAGCTGTCCGACGCCGCCCACTGTGACACACCCAGATGCCGATCGAGCCAGGCATAGGTCTTTTCCAGCCGGGCGTGGGCGTCGGAAACCCCGCGCGGATCGCTTTCGCCTGGGCCACGCAAGGAATCGCCGACGATCTTTTGCATCGGCTCCTGGATATAGTCGTCGAACACATCGGCCATCATGCGCACATTCAGCGCCGTACGCGGATCGGCCGGCACCAGGGGCGGCGCTTGGCCGTGGAACAGGTCGAGATATTCGATGATGGCATTGCTCTGGACAATCGTCCGCGTTCCGTCGACCAGGGCCGGGAACTGCCCGGTCGGCGACAGCTCGGCCATACGCGCGGCATTCTCCGGATGATCGCCATCGATCATGCGAAAGACGAAATCGACCTGGCGTTCATAGAGGGCGATCAGGGGTTTCCAGACGAAGCTGGCAAAGGGATGGCCATAAAGTTCAGGGGTCATTGCATTACCTTCAACTGAAGCGCGCTTTCGATCATGTCGAACTGGATATTGGTGCCGTGGCGGCGGCTTTCCGTACCGTCCTCGCCGTCGAGGAAGACGATCTGCTCGGTGTAGGAGACGGCCGTGCCCGGCCCTTGGGGTTCGAGCGTCAGGCTGGACAGGGTCACCGAATGAAAGCGGCCGGAATGGTGCAGGTCATAGGCATAGACAAGACGCTGCGCCGGCTCGATCAGATGGAAGCGCGCATCGTACAGGGTCTCCAGGCCACTTTGCGTAAAGGTGCCGTGGAGGATTTCGCTGCCACCGGCACGAAAGTCGAGGCTGCGCCGCTTCAATACCCACCTGTCCGCCGGCCCGGTGAACCACTGCGCCTTCAGCTCCAGATCCGACCAGGCGCTGAAGACGCGCTCCGGCGTGGCCGCCCAGACGCGGCGCAGGGTGAAAACACCGTGGAAAAACGGAGTGGTCATGGGGTTTCCTTATGGTCTTCAATCAAGGCGCCCAGCCGGTCGAAACGATCTTCCCACAACTGGCGGCGCGCGCTCAGCCAGCCTTCGACGCGGGCGACGGTTTCCCGCGACAGCCGGCATTCGCGCGTGCGGCCGACCTTTTGCGTCACGATCAGGCCGCTAAATTCGAGCACCTGGACGTGCTGGTGGATGGCGGCCAGGGTCGAGGCATAGGGTTGGGCCAGTTCGCTGACCGAGGCGGGACCACGCGACAGCCGCTCCAGCATGCCGCGCCGCGTGGCGTCGGACAGGGCGTGGAAGGCCAGGTCGAGGGGATCTTGATACTTAAGCATTTACTTAAGTAATCAGCCAATGCAAGAAGAGTCAAGCATTTGCTTAAGTGTTGGAGCCTCCCGACACGGGCGCCCGGCTTTTTCGTCTGCGCTGCAATAAAAACTATCCCCCGATTGCGTCGGGACGTGGTTAATTATCGCTTACCGCGAGAGACCTTTCGTCATGCGGTAAAAACTGGCTAAAATCCAAGGGTTTCGCGTATTCTGGAATTTCCGGCCCTTGCCGGTTTCGGTTACGCATTTTCAGTTATCCTGGCCACCATGGCCGACAGGTTCTCATTGCGCGCATCGCTTAAAGCTTATTTCTCCGACGACAGCGGCGCAGCCGGGCTGGCGGCGGGAATGCGCGTCATCGCCTGGCACCTTGCCTGGTCGGCCTGCCTGCTACTGGGGCTTCTCGGCCTGCTCTTCCTGCCCGCGTCATTGTTCGTCGTCGGCGCCGTCGTCTGCATGACCGTGCCGGGCCTGTGCGCCACCGCCCTGCTGGCCAGCGACACGCCTTTGATGCGCCGTATCCTGGTCTGGGCCTGGACCCTGTTCAGCCTGCTGGCGGTCAGCCTGACCGGCGGCATTGCCGGACCGCTGGCCGTCTATGTCGCCATGCCCCTGACGGCCGCCCTGGTCCTCAACCAGCGCCGGCTGATTTCGCTGGGCGCCGCCCTGTCCCTGATGGTCGCCCTGTTCACCATCATGGTGTCGATCAGCCAGACCGTCCATATGCCCGACGACCAGGAGACATTCTGGCTGTCGCTGATCGCCATCCTCACCTGGCTGGTGGGATTGAGCGTCGCCCTGCTGCCTGCCCTGCGCGCCCGCGTCGAGCGCACAGCCGATGCCGAGGATGCCCGTCAGCGTCTGCTCAAGGTCCTCACCGAACAGCCGCAACTGATCCTGTCGCTCGACCAGGGTGGCCGCGTCCTGTCGGCCTATGGCGAGACCCCGCCGGGTCTCGACCTGACTCAGATGATGCAGAACGGCCTGATCGACGCCACCCATGTCAGCGACCGCCCGGCCCTGATGACCGCCATCGACACCGCGCTCAGCCAGGGCCGCGCCGACGTCGGCTTCGCCCCCTATGCGGCGCTCGAAAACTATATCTACCTGTCGATGCGCCGCGCCGCCGACGATCGCCTCTACGGCGTCCTCAGCGACGGCTCGTTGCAGCACGCCCGCGAAGTGGCGCTGGAAGCCGCCCGCAGCGACGCCGAATCCCTCAACCAGGGCAAGACGCGCTTCCTGGCCAGCATGAGCCACGAACTGCGCACACCGCTCAATGCCGTCATCGGCTTCTCTGACATCATGCGCCTGCAGCTGTTCGGGGAACTGTCGCCGAAATATGCCGAATATGCGCAACTGATCTGGGAGTCGGGCCAGCACGTCCTCGACATGATCAACGACGTCCTCGACATGTCGAAGATCGAGGCCCAGCGCTACGAACTGACCGCCGAAAGCTTCGATATCCGCGAACCGGTGTCCCAGGCCCTGCGCCTGATGCGCTCGGCCGCCCACGACAAGGGCATCGATATTCACTCGTCCATGCCGGCCCACGCCGTCACGGTCAGCGCCGACAAGCGCGCCATCAAGCAGATTTCGCTGAACCTGCTGTCCAACGCCGTCAAGTTCACCCCGCGCGGCGGCGATATCCGCCTGGTGCTCAACGAGACCGACAGCGACGTCGAGATCGTCATCACCGATACCGGCATCGGCATCGCGCCCGAGGACCTGACCCGGATCGGCCAGCCCTACGAACAGGCCGGCGCCGCGGAACAGAAGGCCATGGGTACGGGCCTGGGCCTGTCCATCGTCAAGGCTATGGCACATCTGCATGGCGGCGACATGACGATCAGCTCCGACCTGGGCGACGGCACCACCGTCACCGTGCGCTTGCCGGTGCGCGCCGACGTGCCCGACGACGACCAGATTCCGGACGACAAGACGGCACCTGCCGGCAGCGACAGTTCGCTGGCGGGGCTGGCGGTCGATCCGTTGAAGGATTACAGCGCCACGCCGCAGAACCTGCGCGGCTTCGGCGACTTTGTTATCCGCCCGCCTAAGAGCTAAGCCTGAGAGCTAGCCGATCTTGCCGCCATAGGGTGACGGCAGGTTGACATAGCTGAGCCCCGTCAGGAAATCGCCGACCTCGAAGCGGACATAGCGTGTGCCGTCGCGGAAATCGAAGGCGACAACGACGTCTTCGCGCGGATCGAGTGGCGCCATGGCGCGCCAGGCCGTCGTCGGGAAGTCGAAGCGGATGGCGTCGACCGGGCCTTGCGTGCCGACATAGTCGCCACGGACCGAGAAGCCGGCAATATTGGTCTTCACCTCGGGACGCAGGCGCGCCTGCACCGCTTCGCTGTCGCGCGCCATGAAGCTGATCGTCGTATTGCCACCGAAGCCGAAGGGCACGGTGTCGGTGACGGCAAAGTCCTGGCGATTGATAAGGCCGTGCTGCACGACCTGGCTGTCGCGCACCAGCAGGCGGGCGGAATAGGGTGTGGCGCCATCGGCAAAGTGCGCCATGACGACGAAACGCGGATCGCTGAGCGTGCCATAGAGGCCAAGGACGGCATCGCCGCCGCTGCTCGACTGATACTGGGCCAGCCGCCAGTCGGCATTGTCGCCAAAGGCGCGCGTGCCGGTCCAGGTCGCCTGGCTGCCCGGCAGGTTGATATGCATCTGGGTAACATAGGCGCGATAGGCATCCTGCGCTGCCGTTGCCTGGGCGCGCAGTTGCGGCGCGTCGCAGGCGATGGCGTGGGCGGCGGTACGGGCCTGGTCGAGCCACGGGCCGAGCGCATTGAGATTGCCATTGGCGCGGATCGAGGCATTGCGCGCCTGCAGGTAACCGGCCGTGACCGCCATGGCGGCGGCCGGCTGCAACAGGTGGCAGCGTTGGTCGACACTGGCGAGGAAGAAACGTTTGACGGCAGTCGTCGTCAGGTCGTCGGACCCGGCCGATACCGGCGCGGCGGCCAATAGTGCCGCGGCGCACAGCCACGCACCCGGAGACCTTTTCCTGCCTGTCAGAGCCCTTTTCATGGACAACAGGTATAAACGAAACTGCTTAAAGCGCGGTTCCCAGAAACGGTTAACGGTCTATGCCGCCAATCTTGCTTCGGCATCGGCAATCAGATGACGGTCGTCGACCTGCCACGGGTGGAAGGCCGGACGGTAGAAGGCGAAATATTCGCCCAGGATGCGGCGATAGAGGCCGGGCCTGCCCCACAGCCAGCCGGACAGTCCCGCATGCGCCTTCAAGCCGGTCATGCCATCCTGTTTCAGCAGCATCAGGCTGGCGCGGTGCAACGTCGTCAGGAACAACAGGGTTGTCAGACCCATGGCCCAGCGCCGGATCATCCAGCGCCGCCAGGGCGACAGATGCCGTGCCGCATGCATGAAGACATCATAGGCGACACCCTTGTGCTCGATCTCCTCGATGGCGTGCCATTGCCATAGCCGCGCCAGTTCCGGCGGGGCATCCTGCAACAGCCGCGGATCCTTCAGCAGCAGATGGGCAAAGCTGGCTGTGAAATGTTCCAGCGCGACGGTCGCCGCCAGCTGCGCCAGGTCGGGCCGCGCCCGCGCCAGTCCCAGACGCTCCTGCACCAGGGTCTCTACCGGTGCGATATCATAGCCGGTCCGCGCCACCATGGCATTGAAGGCCAGGTGCTCGCGGGTATGGGCGCCTTCCTGGACGGTAAAGGCGCGCACCTCCCTTGCAAGGTCCGGCGGCAGGTCGCCGGCAAAGCGCTTGACCGACTGGATAAAGAAACGCTCGCCTTCCGGGAAGGTTAGGGACAGGGCGTTCATGACGGCAGTGCCGACCGGATCATTGCCGTACCACCAGCGCGGGGCAGCCAGCTCACGATCGAGGAACAGCGGGCGCGGACGGATTTCAAGATCGACGGGCGTAGCGGACATGACGGGACTCTCTGGAAAAACTGGAGACACCATAGCGCGGAAATGTGCCGCCATTCGGGTGACTTGACTAAGACTCGACTTGGCCGCACACGGTCGTCATGAACATCTCCTCGGACTTCTGGGTCGGCGCACTCGTCCGCCGCGTAGAACAGGGCGGCGCCTTTGCCTTTATCGCGCACAAGGGCCACGCCCAGTTCGGCTCGGTCATCGTCAAGGTGCTGAACCTGCGTACGCGTAATGCCTACGCCTTGCGCGAAGCGCAGTCGGGAACCGGCGAAAGCGGCGCCGAAACCGTGTGGATGCGTCCGCTGGAAACGGTTGACGAACCCGATATCGACGCCTATATCGCCCGCCAGCTGCGCTATGACCCCGACCTGTGGGTTGTGGAAATCGAAGACGTCGAAGGGCGTCATTTTTTGACCGAACGCGTTGAAATATAACCGTGTTTTCGCTTCCGCATCTGTGCCGGAGGCAGGTAAAAACGTCGTCAACGCAGGTTAACCTTGTCTTTCAACGGAACATGAAACCCTTTGCAGTAGGATGTCCCCAATTCGATAACTTTCCGGGGTCCTGCTTTTGTATTTTCTGTTGAACGACATTATCCTCGAAATCGATCCGGCGCGCATGATGCATCCGCTTGAAGCCGATCGTTTCGCTGCGCTGAGCATCGAGTACATTGCGCAACTGGGTAAGGAAATGTTCGCCGAAGATGCCACCACCCACCGCCGCAATCCGGAACGCGCGCGCCGCCTGGCCTATCTGATCAATCTGAAGATGCCGCGTGTCAACGCCGCACAATTCTTCGTCAACGGCCCGGCCGGCCGCGTCGACGCCGTCGAACCCGATTTCAAGTCGATCAACGATATCGCGCTCGGCGCCATGTACCAGCAACAGATGATGGGCATGCTCAATGCCGGCAAGATCGACCAGGAGGTCTGGCACCGCATGGCGGCTTAATTTCAGCGCGAAGCGCTGCAATTAAGCTTTTTTCCGCTCAAGCGCCGCTGGGCTCGCCGCCACAGAAGCGTGCTAACGCTTCGCTCCTTGAGCACAAAGCGCCGCGGCGAGCCGTCGCCCTTGCCGACCATGTAGGTCGGAAATTGGAGTGTTTCGGGGCGTCTAGTCCTGAGACTGATATCTTTCCTCCACGTCCTTCCGGACGTGTTTCCCAGACTGACCCCGCCGGATGGCCCTCCGGTGGGGTCTTTTTTTTGCGGCGAGTTGCCTCTACTTTCGCAAAATAATCCGCACCTTATCAGAACTTCCCCTTTGAAGGGGGAGCTCGAAAACTGCGACAAGCTGTTTTAGAGAAGGGGTAGATTTCCCGCCAGATGTGGAAACGCGCGCCCACGAAAAACGTGATGGCAGTCTCCGAGATGATGGCCCCTATCCCCACGCTTTAAAAAGGGGGAATTCTTTTATGGAGGGCATATGTAATGTTATACAGTCATAAGTATTTGTTTTCTTGAAATTTTATGACAGACATCTTTCGCTGCGCCGCAAAAACGCCTATGGTCCGGCCATGGCCCATAATCCGACCCCGTCCCCGCATAAACATGACCATGACCACGATGAGGGACATGCGCATGATCATGAACATGATCACGACCATCGATGATCACGGGCATTCGCACAAGGATGACCATGGGGATGACCATGGGCATAACCACAAGCATGGTCACGGACATGATCATGGGCATGGGCATGACCACGGGCACCACCACGGCCATGATCACGGGCACGGCGGCCACCATCATCATGCCCCGACCAATTTCGGTGCGCGTTTCCTGATTGCCGCCGGCCTCAACGGCCTGTTTATCGTCGCCGAGGTCATCTACGGTTTCCGCGCCAATTCGCTGTCCCTGCTGGCCGACGCCGGCCACAACTTCTCTGACGCCATCGGCCTGCTGCTGGCCTGGGGCGCCTGGGCCCTGGCCAAGGCCGCGCCCCGCCCGGCCTTCACCTACGGCTATCGCGGTGCCTCGATCATGGCGGCCCTGTTCAATGCCATCCTGCTGCTGATCGCCATCGGCGGCATCGTCTTCGAAGCCGCCGAGCGCTTTGCCCACCTCCAGGCCGTGCAGGGCACCACCGTCATGTGGGTTGCTGCGCTAGGGATCGTCGTCAATGGCGTCACCGCCTGGCTGTTCGCCTCGGGCCAGGACGATCTCAATATCAAGGCGGCCTTCGCCCATCTCGCCGCCGACGCCGTCGTCTCGGCCGCCGTCGTGGTAGCCGGCCTGCTGATGAGCGTCACCCACTGGCTGTGGCTCGACCCGGCCCTCAGCATCGCCGTTTCCGCCTTTATCGTCTGGGGCACTTGGGGCCTGTTGCGCGATTCCGGTCGGCTGGCCCTGCAGGGCGTGCCGCGCGGCGTCGACTATGCCGGTGTCAAGACCTATCTCGGCGCCCTGCCCGGCGTCATCGATGTCCACGACCTGCATATCTGGGGCATGAGCACCACCGAGGTCGCCCTGACCGCTCACCTGACCATGCCCGCCGGCCATCCCGGCGACACCTTCCTCGGCGAGATGAAACAAGCGCTGCAGGACAGGTTCAAAATCGTCCATGTCACGGTGCAGATCGAACTGGGTAATGGCCCCCTGCCCTGCGGTCAGGCCCCGGACAGCGTGGTTTAACATCAACGGCAAATCATGGCCGTTGGTTTAAGCGTCGCTTCGTGCCTGCTTCAGGGTGAGGACAAACACCAGGGCTGCCAGGGCCGGAGCGGCACCACCAGCCGCGGCGATATAGCCCCAGCCGCCCTGGGCGTAGAGCGTACTGGCCAGGGCCGAACCGATCGCCCCGCCGGTAAAGATGCCCGCCATATACAGGCCATTGAGACGCGCCCGGCTCAGGCCGTCGAGCCCGTAGATCTGGCGCTGCCCCTGGACCATGTTGGTCTGGACGCAGAAATCGAGGACCACACCGAGGGCGCCCAGTGCAATGATGCCGCGCGCCTGTGGCAGCAGGGTCAGCAGCATCGCCACCGCCGCCACGAACAGGGCGGCAAAGGTCGTCTTCAGCGTATGGCCGGCATCGGCCAGCCGGCCGGAGATCGGCGCGGCCGCCGCACCGGTGGCACCGACCAGGGCAAACAGGGCGATCTGCGACTGGCTGAGATGGAAACGCTGCGCCAGCTCCAGCGGCGCCGCCGTCCAGAACAGCGAAAAGGCGCAGAACATGCAGGCCTGGTAGAGGGTGCGGCGGCGCAGGGCCGGATGGCGCATCCACAATACTCCCAGCGAGCGGATCAGCTGGCCGTAGGTTGCTGCGTGTGTCGGCTGGCGTTGCGGCAGGGTAAAGGCCAGCAATATCCCCATCACCGCCATGAACCCGGCGGCGACGTAAAACACGGCGCGCCAGCCGAAATGGTCGGCGATCAGGCTCGACAGCGGCCGTGACAACAGGATGCCGAGGATCAGGCCGCCCATGATATTGCCGACGATGCGGCCGCGCGTGGCGTCTTCGGCCATGTGCGCCGCCAACGGTATCAACACCTGCACCGCCACGGTGGCGATGCCGATCAGCAGCGAGATTGCGAGGAATATACCGCCATTGGTCGTCACCGCCGCCAGGATCAGGCTGACGAAACAGGCGGCGACCAGCATCAGGGCCAGCCGGCGGTTCTCGACCAGGTCGGCCAGGGGCACGATGAACAACAGGCCGAGTCCATAGCCGATCTGCGTCAGCGATACGATTAGCGACGCCGAATGGTCCGACAGTTTCACGTCCGGGGCGATCAGGGCGATCACCGGCTGGGCATAATAGAGATTGGCGACGATGACACCGCAGGCGAGGGCAAAAAGGCCGACGATGGCGGGTGTGAGCTTGGGGGACGCGCTGGACATGGCGGTCACATAGAACCGCAGGCCCGGCGCGGCAATACGAAGGCGCCTAGAAAACCTTACCCTACGGACATTTTCGTTACTTTACGTTCACGGTAAGTGATTGGTATTTCGCGCTGATCGGCGTATGATCAGGCAACTCTTTTTCCTGGCATGACATGACCCTTACCGGCGACAAACCGCTGCATTACCCCACGCTGAGCGAACGCTATGCCGATATGATCGTCCATATCGTCGGCCTGGCCCTGGCCCTGTTCGGCGGCGGCGTGGCGCTGGGCCTGGCCGTCAGCCACGGCCTGTTCGGCAAGGTGGCCTCGGTCACCGTCTATGCCCTCGGCTTCATAGCCATGCTGGCCTTTTCGTTCGCCTACAATTTCGCCAAGCCCGGCTGGCAGCCCTTCCTGCGCCGCCTCGACCATGCCGGCATCTTCCTGATGATCGCCGCCAGCTATACCCCGTTCACGACGCAGGCGCTGCGTGGCGGCTGGGCCTATGGCATGAGCATCGGTGTATGGTCCCTGGCCGCGGTCGGCATCCTGGCCAAGCTGTTGCTGCCCGGTCTCGGCAAGGTGTTCTGGGTGCCGCTCTACCTGCTGCTCGGCTGGATGGTCATCATCGCCATCAAGCCGATGGTCGAAGGCACGCCCCTGGCGGCCATGATCCTGCTGGCCGCCGGCGGTGTCGTCTATTCCATCGGCACCATCTTCTACATGATGAAGCGGCTGAAGTTCCGCCGCGCCATCTGGCACGGCCACGTCCTGGCCGGCGCCTTTACCCACTATGCCGCCGTGCTGGTCGGGGTCGTCCTGGCCGCTGCCCGGTAATTTACAGCTTTACCGTATCGACGATCTGGCGCCGTAGCCCCTTGGCTACGGCTTCGGCGCGTGAGTGAGCGTCGAGCTTGCGGAAAATCGCCTCGACATAGAACTTGACCGTATGCAGCGAGATGCCGAGCTGACGGGCAATCAGCTTGTTGCTGCCACCCTCGCCCATGGCCCGCAGCACATCGATTTCCCGCGGGGTCAGAAGATCGGCTATGCCCGGATCGGCGACGGGCGCGAACCCGGCCGCGTGTCCGGGCGCATGGACGATCAGGCCGGCTGCCACGGCCTGCAGGGCCGCGACGATCTGGGCCAGGGGCGCATCGACGCCTAAGCGTCCGGCGGCAAAGGCCGTGCCGCCGAGGCTGACCACGGGGACGTCGCTGCCCGGCCAGCCGCCGGGGCCGGCCAGGATGAGATCAGCCGCCGCGGCATAATCGACCATGACCATATCCGCTTCGGCCAGGCCCGCCCGGATATCCCCCCCGACATCGGGGGCGATATGGACGGCAGGTTTTCCGGCATCAGCCATCACGGCCAGGGGGCTTCTCAGCGCGCTCATTCGGCAGGTCTTTCGGTGATAGTCACGCCGACGGTCTGCAATACGCCACCACGCAGAATGCCCAGGTCCAGCTGTGTGCCGACGCTGTCAGACCCCAGCAGGGCCGCCAGGCGGGAGATACGGCCGACCGGCTGGCCGCCGACGGAGACCAGTATATCGCCCGGGATCAGTCCGGCCACGGCGGCCGGCCCATGGTCGCTGAGCGACATGATCATCAGGCCGCGCCCGGCTTCGTCGCCCGGCACCGCGACCGGCTGCAGTGCCGCCCCCAGCCAGCCGCGTGCCACCCGGCCGGTCTCCAGCAAGGCCGCGACGATCCGGACGATAGTAGCGTGCGGAATGGCGATGACCTGGCCCCGCGGGCCGAAGGTCGAGAGGCCGGCAATTCCGCCATCGGGCGACAGGACCGGACCGCCCTCCTCTGAGGCCGACATGCCAAGATCCAGACGGATATAGGCATCTATGCGACCGCCATTCTGACTGTGCCAGGCCGGGCCGACCTGGTTGACGACGCCAAGGCAGGCCGTAGGGGCACCATCCTTGCGGGCGCCGACCGCCAGGGCAAGGCCGCCGGTGCGCAAGGTTCCCGCGGCAGGTTCAGACAAGCCGGTGGAACGCGACAGGCGCAACAGGGCGATATTGCTGCCGTCGTCGCGGCCGATGGCAGTGGCCTCGGCCTCGCCGTCCGGCAGGATCACCCGGAAACTGTCGCGCTTCGGCAGGGTCTGTTCCGAAGCAATGGCCAGGTCGTCGCGCCACAGGGTGGCGGTCAGGTGACGGCCGTGGCGCATCTGCAGGGCGGCGACGCGCGGCGCGGCCTGCGCAACCTGGTCGGCCAGGGCGGTGGACAGATCGGCAAAAAGGGATGAGGCGGCAGATGACATGATGGGTTACTCCTGTGACTAGATAGGAACGATTATCGCCGTTGCACGCTTTAGGGCCTATCAGCCGGATGACCGGGCGGCCCACCGGTTAAATGGCCGGGTTGTCCGGCGCGTTGCGGATTTTCATGTCTGGTGGCATGACCCAGACCGCATTCGCGCCGATATCATCCGAGACCGCAGACGACGATCTGCCACTCGATCCCTATTCCGCCGCCGTGTCGCGGGCCTTCGAGCGCGTCGGCCCGGCCGTCGCCAAGGTCAATGCCTTCGGCCCCGACGGCCGACAGATGGGGCACGGCTCCGCCGTGCTGTTCACGCCCGACGGTTACCTGCTGACCAACAGCCATGTCGTCAGCAAGGCCAAGACCCTGCGCATTTCGCTGACCGATGGCCGCGACCTTGAGGCATCGCTGGTCGGCGACGATCCGGAGACCGATCTTGCCGTGCTGCGCGTTTCGGGCGACCAGTTGATCCATGCCGAACTCGGGCGATCGTCGCGCCTGCGCGTCGGGCAACTGGCCATCGCCGTCGGCAATCCGCTCGGCTACCAGGCGACGGTGACTGCGGGCATTGTCAGCGCTCTGGGCCGCACCCTGCGTTCGCAGTCGGGCCGGCTGATCGACAGCGTTATCCAGACAGATGCGCCGCTCAATCCCGGCAATTCCGGCGGTCCCCTGGTCGACGGCCACGGCCGGGTCATCGGCATCAATACCGCCATGGCCGGCGGCGCCCAGGGCATCTGTTTCGCCATCGGCATCGACACCGCCTTCGACGTCGCCATGCGGTTGATGCGCGATGGCCAGGTCAGGCGCTCGCGCCTGGGTGTTTCGGCGCAAACCGTCATGCTCGATCGCCGCGTCCAGCGCGCCAGCGGCCACCCGCACGCCAGCGCCGTCATGGTCAGCGACATTGCCGGGCCGTCTGCGCTGCAGTCGGGCGATATCGTGCTACGGTGGGACGATGTCGACATTGCCGGCGTCGATGGCCTGCACAAACAACTGACCGAGGAAGCGGCGCAGCGCAATGCCCGCCTGACCCTGATCCGCCGCGGCAAGCTGATCGACGCTATCGTGCGGCCGAAGCTGGATTAAGGAAGATAAAGCGATCCGCAGATTTTCGCAGATTATTTTTGAGTTCGCGAAATGGCCGGGGATATATGAAATCACGCGGAGCGCTTGCAATCCAATTTATGCGCCTTCGGCGCCACGCACACCGAAATAATCTGCGCTAATCTGCGAAAATCTGCGGATCAAAAACCTTACTTAAAATCCCGGGACTTCACGAGAATGACAGGTGATGTCGCCGCCCGGCTGCCGCGGCGCGCCAGGGTGCGCGGATCGGGCCCAGGCTCGCCATGGCGGAACTCATCGCCGCGCGATTTCGGCACCGGAAAGGCATTATCGCGTTCGCTGACGCTGTCGAGTTCCTCCGTCAGGTCGCTCAGGCGGCGCGCCACCAGGTGCACCACCTCGCCCTCCTTCTGGACCTGGCCGCTGATCGCCACCATGCGCGCATTCAGGATCAGGCGGCGCTGTTCTTCATACAGCTTCGACCAGATGACGACATTCATGATGCCGGTCTCGTCCTCGATGGTCATGAAGACCACGCCCTTGGCCGTGCCCGGCTGCTGGCGCACAAGCACCATGCCGGCGACGATGGCGTGGCTCTTGTCCTTCAGGGCATTGGCGTCCTTGCAGGTGCGCACGGTGCGCTCCGTCAGTTCGCCGCGCAGGAAGCTAACCGGATGGGCGCGCAGGGACAGGCCGACCTGACCATAGTCGGTGACGACCTCATGCCCTGCCGTCATCGGTCGCAGGGCCACCACGGGCTCATTGACCTCGGAGGCTTTCACGGCATCGAACAGGGGCAGAGGCGTGTCGCGCAGGCCCTTCAGAGTCCACAGGGCATCGCGCCGCGAAACGCCCAAGGACGGCAGGAAGGCATCGGCTTCGGCCAGGGTCGCCAGGGCCGATACCGGCACCGGACTGCGCCGCCAGGCCTCGTCCACCGTCGTAAAGGGCGCATCGCCACGGCCGGCAATCAGCTTGCCGACATGGAGATTGGACAGCCCCTTGACCAGGCGCATGCCCAGCCGCACTGCCAGCTTTCCGGAAGTATCGTAGGGTTCCCCAGAAGGCTCCCCAGAAGGCTCCAATGTACAGTCCCAGTGCGAGGCATTGATACACACCGGCCGGACCTCGACGCCATGTTCGCGGGCATCGCGCACCAGTTGGGCCGGAGAGTAAAAGCCCATCGGCTGGGCATTGAGCAGGGCGCACAGGAAGACATCGGGATGGTGGCACTTCATCCATGACGAGACATAGGCGATCATGGCAAAGGAAATGGCATGGCTTTCCGGAAAGCCGTAGGACCCGAAGCCTTCAAGCTGGCTGATCAGACGCAGGGCAAACGCTTCCGTATACCCACGCTCCATCATGCCATGGAACATCTTGTCGCGGAAAGCCTTGACCCCGCCCGTATGCTTGAAGGTGGCAAGCGAGCGGCGGACATGGTCGGCCTCGTCGGCGCTGAAACCGGCACAGACTACAGCCAGCTTCATGGCGTGCTCCTGGAACAGGGGCACACCATAGGTCCGTTTGAGGATATGTTTCACGTCCTCATTCGGATACTCGATAGGCTCCTTGCCGTGTTTACGACGCAGATAGGGATGGACCATATCGCCCTGGATCGGACCCGGCCGAACAATGGCAACCTCGATGGCCAGGTCATAGAATTCCCGCGGCCGCAACCGCGGCAACATCGACATCTGCGCCCGGCTCTCGATCTGGAACACGCCGATCGTGTCGGCCTTGCAGATCATGTCATAGGTCGGCGTGTCGTCACCGGGAATACTGGCCATCTCATGGACGACGCCCTTGTGTTCGGCCAGCAGGTCGAAGCTCAGCTTCATGCAGGTCAGCATGCCCAGGGCCAGGCAGTCGACCTTCATGAATTTGAGCAGGTCGATATCGTCCTTGTCCCACTCGATCACCTGGCGATCGACCATGGCCGCCGGCTCGATCGGCACCAGTTCATCCAGCCGGTCGCGCGTCAGCACGAAACCGCCGGGATGCTGGGACAGATGGCGCGGCGCCCCCATCAGTTGCTGCGCCAGTTCGAGGGTCAGGCGAATACGGCGATCGGCCAGGTTAAGGTTCAACCCTTCCAGATACGTCAGGTCGATCGTCTCGCCCCAGTGGCGATACTGCCGCGACAGGACCTTGATTACGTCTTCGGGCAGGCCCAAAGCCTTGCCTACATCGCGCAGAGCCCCGCGGGTGCGGTAGCGCGTGACGACGGAGACCAGGGCGGCATGATTGCGGCCATAGGTCTCAAACACCCACTGCATAACGGTTTCACGCCGGGCATGTTCGAAATCGACGTCGATATCGGGCGGCTCATTTCTGTTTTTCGAGATAAATCGTTCGAACAGAAGATCATACTTGGCCGGGTCGAGTTCGGTAATGCCCAGCACATAGCAGACCGAGCTGTTGGCGGCCGATCCCCGCCCCTGGCATAATATGCCCTGCGAGCGGGCGAAGTGGACGATGGCGTGGACGGTGAGGAAATAGTTGGCATAGTCCATCTCGCCGATCAGCGAGAGTTCGTAGTGAAGCTGTTTGCGCACCTTGTCCGGCACGCCATCGGGATAGCCGAGCGCCGCAGTGTAGCGTTTTTCCGCCCCCATGCGGACGAACTTTTCCAGCACCTGCTGCGGCGGTTCATCGGAATGGTTGCGTTCGTCCGGATATTGGTAGCGCAGTTCGCCAAGATCGAAGGTACAGCGTGCCAGGATTTCGCGCGTACGGGCAACCGCTTCCGGATAGTCACGAAACAGCCGCACCATCTCTTCCGGTTTCTTGAGATGACGGTCGGCATGGCGTTCACGACGAAAACCGGCATCGTCGATGGTGCAGTTGTGGCGGATGCAGGTGACGACGTCCTGCAGGATGCGCTGGTCCGGCGCGGCGAACAGAACATCATTGGTGGCCACCGTGGCGACGCCGGCGCCTTGCGCCATTCGCGACAGCTCCTGCAGGCGCAGGGCATCATTGGGACGGCGGCGCAGGGTCAGCGCCATATAGGCGCGATCGCCGAACACAGTCTTCAGCCGACGCAGGCTTGCAAGGCAGATATCGTCGGCCACGTCAGGCACCAGCATGGCCAGCAGGCCTTCGCCCCAGGTTTCGACATCGCCCCAGTCGAGCCGGCACTTGCCTTTGCCGGCCCGCTGCTTGCCCAGGGATAATAATCGGCATAGCCGCGAATAGGCCGGGCGATCCATCGGATAAACCAGAAACGACGTGCCATCCGTCAGGTCGAGGCGGCAGCCGACGACCAGGCGGACGCCGGTATTGCGCGCCCATTCCCACGCCTGGACGATACCGGCCAGCGAATTGCGGTCGACCACGCCCAGGGCTTCGATGCCCAGCGCCTTGGCCCGGGTGAACAGGTCCTTGCTGCTGCTGGCCCCGCGCAGAAACGAAAAATGCGTCGTCACCTGCAGCTCGACATAAGTCATGCGAACACTCCGTGCAGGAACCATTCGTGCTTGCCGGTCTGCAGGTCCTCGCCGTCGCCGGTACGGTAGATCCACAGGCGCTGGCCATCATGGGTCTCGACGCGGAAATAGTCGCGCACAGCATGGATTTCGCTGTCGCGCCGCCACCATTCGCCGAAGATACGTTCTGGCCCATCGGCGGCAACGATGGTCAGCGAGCGGTCGCGCCAGACAAAGCCGCGCGGCGGATAGTCGGGCAGCCGCGACAGGGCGCGGATCTTCTCGGCCCTGGCGAACAGGCGCACCGGCCGTGGCCAGCTGAACGGCCAGACGTCCGCAACGGGCGGCGCCAGCGGCGGTACACGACACACACTGCGTTCCGGGACGTCACTGGCGACCGGCGCCACACTATAGATGCGCTCCGCCCCGATGCGGTTGGCCAGGACATCGATCAGGCCGCCGATATCCTCGGCCGCCTCTTCGATAGCTCCCGTCTGGCGCAAGGCCAGGGGTTCGGCCTCGGTGGCGGTCAGGCGCATGCGCTCTATGCCGAAACCAGGATCGATGGTCTCGATCTTTTCGCACAACAGCCGCGTCAGCCGTTTCACATCGCGCACCGGCCTGGCCATGCCGATGCGCACGGCCTCGATACGGTTATCGACGCGCCAGGCGACCAGGTCGAGTTGCCGCACCCCGAAGCCACGCACCTCCAGCCGGTCGCACAGCTGTGCCGTCAGCTTGCCGATATAGCGGGCAATGGTCTCGGCCGCCCCGATCGATTCGGCAAAGATGCGCTCGGCCATACTGACATCGGGCAGGTGCACCGGGTCGATCGGCTCGGCCACCCGGCCGAAGGCCTGGTCGAGGCGACGACCGAGCTCCGGGCCGAAACGGTGAACCAGGGGCGCCCGCGGCTGCGACGACAACTGTCCGATGGTTTCGAAGCCCAGGGCATAAAGACCGGCTACCGTCTCAAGCGGCAGGCGCAGGGCGCGGACCGGCAGGCCCGCAAGAACCTGGCCGCCTTCCCCGGGCGGGATGATGGTAACGGCGCGCCGCATATGGCGGGCGACCGCATGGGCGGCGCCATGACTGTCGGCCACGGCGGCGACAGCCGTAAGGCCGCGCGCGTTCAGCGTCTCGACCATATGGCGCAGCAGGCCGTCCTCACCGCCGTGCAGGTGGCTGGCGCCGGTAATGTCGAGCACCAGCCCGTCGAACGGATCGGTGCCGGCAATCGGCGTATAGGTCCGCAGGGCCCAGCGCGCCAGGGCATCGAGGCCTTCGGCATCGGCATCCGGTTCGGCATCGCGGATAATCAGGTCGGCGACCAGGGCCTGGGCCTTGGTCACCGGCATGCCGATGCGCACACCGGCGGCATGCGCGGCGACATCGATCGCCGTCACCACACGGCGGCGGCCGTCGGACCCTTTCAGAACCAGCGGCGCCTCAGGCGGAGGCGCGCCATCCCCCAACTGCCGGCGCAGCCGATCGGTCGGCCAGCGCGGCAGGTAGAGCGAGACGACCCTGCGCATCGCATGCCTCCACATCGAATTCGGCGGCGGCTCCGCCCTTGCATCGCACCAGTTCGAGACGCCAGCGCGCCCGGCCCACGATATTTGCCGGCAGGGCCGCCCCCGGAACCGCAATCGACGGCAGGGCACCCAGACGCCAACGCGTATTGGCTGCCGTCGGCAGACCGAATTCGGCGGCATCGCGTTCGCGCCCCCACCGCCGCAACGCCACGGCAATGGCCGCCGATTCTTCCGCCGCCAGTTGCAGCCGACGCGACGCGATCATCGACAGGCGCGACACTTCCCCGACAACGGCGCCTATACCGCTATGGCGCAATCCTTCTTCGAAACAGGCCAGCAGGCTTTTCTCGTCGCCGGCATCGACATAGATGATGCGATCGCAGCCCAGGCCCGCCTGGGCCAGGCCGGGCGCAAACAGGTCGGGATGGGTGGTGCACCACAGGACCTTGCCGCCGCTGCGCGCGGCGATGCCGGCAACGAACAGGGCCGCTGCCGCGCCATCGACGGCCCCGCCGCCGCTGCCGGCGACCTCATGCAGGGCGCCGCGTGCCAGCCCCCCACCCGGCAACCGTTCATCGATCGCTTCGACGCCGAACGGCAGCACCCCGGCCGCCCGGCGGCTGCCGTCCAGCCGGTGGATGTGCGCGCGCAACTGCATAAGCGTGACGGGGGACGGCTTCGACATGACAGGGCTAAATAACAGGGTCCGACTTCTTCAGATATGTTCACTTTTTGTTCTTTAATTTTATAAGAGTCAAGAGGGGAAAGCCCAGTTGCGCCGGACGCACAATGCCCGCCCACCGGGAAACGTCGATATAAACCTTCTCAATCAATAATTTACGGCTTTGCCGCACTATACCATCTAAAAACAGGGACGTTAAACCAGTGCCTTGGGGTGCGTATCTTTCCGGACTGTCCGACCGCCGCGGCAATGTCGCGGTGATTGCCGGTATAGCCGCGCCCGTCCTCCTGCTGGCCGCCATGGGCACCTTGGATATGATGAGCCTGACCAGTGAGCGCGCCAGCCTGCAGGCCGCCGCCGACGCTGGCGCCCTGGCCGGGGCGGGACGCCTGTCGATTGCAACCTCGGGCACGACCGGCCCGGTCGATACCGCCACCACGACGACCAAGCAGACGGCCCTCAGCGGCAATATCACCACGCCTATCAGCGTCCAGGCCAATGTCGCCGCCGACAACAGTTCGCTTACCGTCACCGCCCAGACCGTCCATAAGCCCATGGTCGACATCTTTGGTGCCCCGACCATAACCGTCACCGCCACGGCGGAAAACATGGGCCACACACCGCTGTGTGTCCTGCAGACCGGCAGCAGCAAGGGCGGCATCTCCCTGAAGAACGGCTCGCGCATCCGCGCTACCGGCTGTGCCGTCCACGCCAATGCCGATATCACGGTCGACAGCTCGGCCATGATCCAGGCCGATGCCACCCAGGCGGTCGGTACCATCACCGGACCGGTGTCTCCGGTGGGGCAGGCCGGCGCCCTGAAGATCGACGATCCCTTCGCGTCGATGAAGCTAAGCCCACCGCTCGACTGCCTGGCAAAACTTCTGACCATCAAGGAAATCACCGGCACCGTCCTGCTGTTGCCCCCTGGCATTCACTGCGAACGTTATGAGATCGACAAGGACGCCACCCTGATCCTCCTGCCCGGCGACCACTATTTCATGGACGATCTCAACGCCCACGAGAACGCCATCATCAAGGGGGACGACGTCGCCCTGATCTTCGGTTCCACGAAAAAGATCAATTTCGCCGACAAGGCCAGTGTGCAACTGGGCGCCCGCAGGACCGGACCGTTCGCCGGCTTCCTGATCGTGACCACGCGCGACAACACGCAAAAATTCACCATCGCCTCGGACCGGGTCAGCAAGCTCCTGGGGACCATCTATATCCCCAATGCCGAGCTCGATATCGAAACCGCCGGCAATGTCGCCCAGGATTCCGCCTGGAGCATTATCGTCGCTGATACCCTGACCCTGAAGCAGAACCCGACCCTGGTCATCAACACCGGCTATATCGGTTCCGGCGTCCCCGTCCCCGACGGGGTCGGCCCCAATCGCAGCGCACCCGTACTGACACACTGATGCTTTGAATAGCGTGTCTTGACGCTGCAACCCGTGCTATCCTTCTCTGCGCGCGGGGGTGATCATGGACAGACGACAATTCCTGTTTTCGACGACAGTCCTGGGTCTGGCGGCCGCCAGTGGCCGCGGCTTGGCCGCTGACAGCGAACCCCTGGCCCTGCGGTTGAACCAGATCGGCTTTTTGCCGCGATCGCGCAAACGCTTTGCCCTGCCCATATCCGCCGGCGCCTCTGCACAAGGCTTCGAAATTCTGTCCGAAAGCGGACATGTCGTATTCACCGGAACAATGGCACCCGAACGTTTCGATCTCGGCGCCACGACCGGTGAGATCGTGCGGACAGGCGACTTCTCCGCCTTCCATCGCAAAGGCCTTTACCGCCTGCGCGCCGGCCCCACCGTGTCGCATCCCTGCCACATAGACGACCGGGTCTATACACCGCTGTTGCACGATGCGGCGCGCTGCTTCCATCTGATCCGCGCCAATACAGATATCGACGATGCCACGACCGGCATCAAGGTAGCCGCAGGGCACCTGAGTGAACGCAGCCTCATGGTCGCCGGGCAGGCGCGCGACCTGACCGGCGGCTGGTACAATGCCGGCGACTTCGGCAAGTACACCCACATGGCCGCCCTGTCGGTAAGCCATATGCTCAGGCTTTATGAACTTCGCCCCGCAACCGCCGGCCTCACGCTCGATATCCCTGCCCTCTATCCGGAACCTTTGCCGGACCTGCTGCAACTGGCGCGCTGGGGGCTGGAATGGCTGCTGAAAATGCAGAATGACGACGGCAGCGTCCTGCACAAGGTCGATAGCCAGCCGGCCCTGACCTGGGGATACTGGCCCGTCGACGATCCCAATCCGCGCAAGGCCATGGCGGCGTCCAGCATCGATGCCGGCGTCTTTACCGGCGTCATGGTCCATGCCGGCCGCGTCTTTGCTCACATCCATCCCGTCTTTTCGCAACGCTGTACGTCCGCAGCCCGCAAGGCCTGGGCCTGGCTTTCGCAACATCCGGACCTTGCACACACCGATGCCTATTATCTCGATCCCGACGCCCGCCAGGAAATCGTCTGGGCTATGTGCGAAATGGCCCTGCTGGACGAAGCGGGACAGATCGACCTGCCCGATATCGGTGTCACGCCCTTCTACTGGCCGTCACCGCAGGTACTGGGCATGATGTCGCTGGCGCTGAAGGGGCATGCCGGCGCCCGGTCGCAGATCCTCGCCGGGGCGAAAAGCATCGGCGATCACGTGCGCAAGGACCCGTATGGCTTTTCCACCTTGCCGGAAAGTTATGCCTGGGGATCGAACGAGGCCGCACTCAATGTGGCAGCCATCTGCCTCTATGCCGACCATCTCCAGCCGGAAGCCGGTTTTCGCGACACGGCGCAATCCCTGTTCGACTACATCCTCGGATGCAATACCCTCGACCATTGCTTTGTCACCGGTCACGGTACCCGACCGACACAGCATCCGTTCCACTGGATCTACAATATGCAAAAGATCGCCATGCCGGGATGGGCCAGCGGCGGCGCCAACGGTCAGGCCAGCGGGGCCGACAGCCTGCTCGCCAGGATTATTGCTGCCGGCACACCGCCGGCGAGATGCTTTGTCGATGCCGGTCAGAATGAAGGTTCATATGCTTCCAACGAAGGCGAGACATCCGAAAACGCCGCCCTGCTTTTTGTAGCGGGAATGCTGAATTCATAAGAATAAACGGCCGCCCCGGGCGGGCGGCCGCTAAAGCAGAATATATTTTAAAAGATAAACACCGTCGGGTTTAAGGGCAGCCAGACCTTACGTATTGAACGAACCGGCCATGCGCGTCAGCTCCACAGGGCAAGGGCGCGGCGGGCGCCGGCCTGCCAGCGGCCGGCCATGGTCAAGCGGGCGATATGCTGGCGCTCATCGAGATAGCGCTGCGGTGTCCAGCCGACAAAGCGGCGAAAGTCGCGGATCATATGGGCCTGGTCGGCATAACCGGTGACGGCGTCGTCCAGACGCCCGGCACCATGGACGGCGATGTCGGCTGCCGCGCGCAAGGCACGATACTTCATGGCCAGCAGCTTGGGCGAAGCGCCATGCAGGGACTGTGTCAGGCGGCGCACCTGGCGATGCGATATGTCGAGCCGTTTCGCCAGGGCATCCAGGCACAGGCCACCACTGCTTTCCAGCCAGCGGTCGACGCCAAAGGCGCGGCGGTCGAAGCTGGCCCGGCTAAGACTTATAGCCTGCAGCGCCCAAGTGTCGATGATCGGCATGCGTTCGGCCATCGACCGTGTCGCGCAAAGCCTGTCCACCAGCGCATCGATCTCGGCAGCAGGCCACAGAAGCTCCGCGTCGAGAACCTGGTCAGCCAATTCGTGGGCAGGCACCGTGATCACCTGCGACCAGCCGACCGCCAGCAAACCGATACAGTGGAAATGATAGTCGGCGCTCATCTCGATACGAAAAGCGCTGTTGGTCGCGCCCCAGATGCTGACGCGCGGCATGGGGAACGAACGGCCATCGGCGAAGTGGCATTTCGCCTCGCCGGCCAGACGGATATGGACCTGCCCCAGCAGGGACGGAATGGTTTCCGTCCGTGTTTCGCCAAAGCCCGACATCTCGCAATGCACGCTGATATACGGCGCCAGGGCCGGCGACGGCAATATATATGCGATTTCCATGCAAACATCCCGGCGAAGCGGGCACCATATCGTTTGAAAACGATACGTCAATTCGAAGATCGCTGTTCTTGCCTACCCTTGCCGAACCGGGGCATGCTTGACACCCCGCCCTCGGCCTTTAGGGTCGGCGCGAAACGCCGCCGGAAAATCCCCATGCATCCCATGCAACTGTTCGAGTTGATGATTGCCATGCTGCTGGCGATCATTGCCCTGCATTATGGCGCCCGCAAGCTGGGCCTGCCGCCGGCGGTGGCCCTGATTGCCGGCGGCGCCCTGCTCGCCTTTATCCCGGGCCTGCCGGTCCTGTCGCTCGATCCCGACCTGGTCCTGGTCCTCTTCCTGCCGCCGCTATTGATGGACGGCGCCTGGTTCATCGCTTTTGCCCAGTTGCGCCGGCACATGATCGGCGTCGCCTCCCTGGCCATAGGGGCGGTGATCTTCACCACCATCGTCGTCGCCTTGGTCGCCCATACCCTGCTGCCGGTCCTGCCCTGGCCGGCCTGTGCCGCCCTGGGCGCGATCGTCTCGCCGCCCGATGCCATTTCCGCCCGCGCTGTGCTGCAGAATGTCCGCCTGCCGCGACGGTTGTCGATCCTGCTCGAGGGCGAAAGCCTGCTCAATGACGCCAGCGGCCTTGTGCTGTTCCGTTTCGCCATTGCCGCCGGCGTGACGGGCGCCTTCAGCGCCGCCGGCGCGCTCGAAAGCTTTGCCCTACTGGCCATTGGCGGCGCCGTGGTAGGCGTAGTGATCGGCGCTGCCTGGGTTGTGATGGTCAAGCGCCTCGGCGACGAATACCTGATGATTGCGGCATCGGTCCTAGCGCCCTGGGCCGCCTATCTGCTGGGCGAAATGGTGCATGTTTCCGGTGTTATCGCCACGGTGACGACCGGCCTGATCTGCGGCTGGTACCAGCACACGGTTTTCTCGGCCGCTGTGCGCATACGCGGCACATCCTTCTGGGCGGTGATGGTCTTCCTGATGGAGGCTACGGTCTTCATGCTGATCGGCTCGTCCCTGCGTGGCGTTCTGGAACGGGTCGGCGGCCTGACCGTCGTCATCGAACAGATGGCACTACCGGTAGGCATTATCCTGTTGGCCCTGACGGTGGCACGTTTCGGCTGGATCTTTGGCGCCGATGCCATAACCGCTCTGCTGAAACGTCTGGGTATCGGCCGTGCCACGCCCCTGGGTCTACGCAGCGATGTGGTGCTGGGCTGGGCCGGTATGCGCGGTGTGGTCACCCTGGCCGTGGCGCTCAGCATTCCCGAAGGTTTCCCCGGCCGCGACTTTATCCTGGTCACCGCCTTTGCCGTCATTCTCGGCACCGTGCTCATCCAGGGCATGACCCTGGGCCGCGTTATCGGCTGGGCGAAGCTGACCGAGCCGGCGGGAGACGCCGCCCGCCTGACCATGAGCCAGGCCGAGGCCTCGATGGCCAAGGTCCAGTTCGCGGTGATCGAACAGCATGCCTACGATGCCGAAGGCACTCTTATCCATCCACGACTCTATGAGCGCTATCAGCGCCGCGCAACCATGATCGATGACTATATCGCCCAGGAAGAGCATTACCGGCCGATGCTGCACGCCCATTGGGACCTGGTGCTCGAGGCCGTCGCCGCCGGGCGCTCGGAACTGATCCGCCTGCACCGTGCCGGTGATATCGACGAGGAAACCCTGCACGAGTTGGAGCACGACCTCGATCTGGAAGAACTTGGCGCTATTTCGGCCAAGGCCTGAGGTGGGTTATTTCTCGATGATATAGGTAAAGGGCTTGCCGCGGGATTCCGGATTCCAGCCGGCCTCCATCGCCTCTTTGATGCGCTGGGCAACATCGGTCTTGGAGATTTTCGGCCTTTGCTGGTGGCGGTTGGCCGGCGGGAACGGATATTCGATCAGCAGGGTCTTCTGAGGATCATCCTGAGGTTCGACGGAAAGGCACAGCCCCTTTGCGCCGTCGACATTCGACCACTGCGGCTCGCGGTAAACGTGCCAGCTGTAGGCTACGCCGTCGATGATGGCGATATCGCCCAGATCTCGTTTTACTTTTCGCTTGTCTGCCATTGGCGTCACATAGGGCGGCTCAGGGGCTTTGTAAAGCGGTTGCCGGGAAGCCGTTCTTAAGAACGCCCTTTTGAAGATTATACCAACGGCAAATGACTTTGACCTACAGCCGTTAGGAACGGGCGCCACCATGGTCGGCGGTCTAGACGTGGACAAAATTGGCCGTTCCCAGGCTGGACAGTTGCTCGTTCTCCAGCAGGACCATATGGGTAGAATCAAGGGCGTAGATCAGGACGTCGGCCCCGATCTGGACGGCGTGGTCGAGCGGATTGAAACCGTCGAAGGCTGCGCCATGGAAGTTGATCTGGTCGCCTGCGCCAAAGCCGTTGATCACCAGTGGATCGAGGACATCGACAAAGACTGTCGCCGCATGGCCCGCCGTAGCCGTCGTCGTAGCGATGTGCGAACCGCCGTCGCGCAGCAGGGTATCGATGAGCGTATCGAGATTGCTTGCGCCGCCGTTGAGAACGTCCGTCCAGTAGCTGGTTTCGTTGCTCCCCGGCGCCCGCCCTTCGATCGCCAGGTAGAGTGCCGATATCTCGGCAACGGCGTGAGCCTTACCCGATGCATCGCCCACCAGGGCGTCGTGCATCTGGCTGAAGGTCTGCCCCCCGGTGATCATGTCCTTCCACACATTGCTTTCCGACGTCGCCGGGGCGCGGCCGAAATAAGTCTGGTAGAGACCGGCGACCTCGCTCGCGGTATGGGCCTGGCCGGCTCCGTCATTGACCAGGGCTGAGCGCAGGGTCGTCAAATCGGCGCCTTTGTTGATGAGCCCCTTCCAGACTCCCAGTTCCGATGATGACGGATCGCGGCCGAAATAGCTGACATAGTACGAGGTGATGGCGGCGGTTATGTGCGCCTGCCCTGCAGAGTCGTTGATCAGGGCCGTGCGCAGGGTCTTGAAATCCGCGCCGTTATTAATCAGGCCCTTCCAGACGTTCAACTCGGATGCCGAGGGATCGCGGCCGAACCATGTGCTGTAGGCGGCGGTGATCGTAGCCGCGGTATGGGCCTGGCCCGAGGCGTCGTTGAGCAGGGCTGCGCGTAACTGCACAGGCATGACGAGACCGTTGCTCAACTGTCCGATCCAGTAGCTGAGGTCGTCCGTTGTCGGGGCGTGTCCCAACCAGGTCTGGTAGGCCTGGGTGACGAAGGCAGTCTCATTGGCCGAGGCGCCCAATTGCGCCGCCAGCACCCGTTCGAACCCGTGCAGGTCGGACGTGCCCGTCTGCAGGGCATTGGTCCAGATGGTGACCTCTCCCGCGTTGGGATCGCCGCCCGTGAAGGTGTTGTACAGGGTCTTGATCGAGGTTCCGAGATAGGCCTTGCCCGAGGCATCATTGGCCAGCACAGCGTTCAGCGAGGCGAGGCTTGCCGAACCCGATTGCAGGGCCAAGATCCAATAGTTGCTTTCGCCAGCAGAGGGGGCGCGGCCGAAATAACCGTCATAGAGGTACTCGATCAGATGCGCCGCATTGGCCTTGCCGGCCGGGTCATTAGCCAGGATTCTGTCGAAAGCCGCGATCGTCGTCCCCGACGACAGGGCCTGGCCCCAGTAGGCGAGCTCCGACGCCGTCGGCGCCCGCCCGAAGAAACCCTCATAGCCGTTGGCAACCGCCGCCGCGTTGTTCGTCGAGATGATGCCGTCGCTGAACTGCATCTGCTCGATATTCACGAGTGTTTCGGTCTGGCTGGCGTTGGTCACGATCACATGGCCGTTGCCGTCTACCATTATGGTCGATGCAGCGGCAGTCGACAAAATGATTGCCACGTCGACACCCGCGCCACCGTCCAGGACATCCAAGCCCGTTCCGCCGCCCAGCATATCGTTACCGTCCGCGCCCAGCAGCGTGTCATTGCCGGCGCTCCCGGCCAGGTTATCGCTTCCTGCGCCGCCGTCGATATAATCGTTGTCGACGCCGCCATCGATAGCATCATCGCCATCGCCTCCCCGCAGCGTGTCGTTCCCGGCGCTGCCATTCAGACTATCGCTTCCTGTACCGCCGTCGAGATAGTCATTATCGGCACCGCCATCGATCATATCATTGCCGTCTGCGCCCTGCAGAGTGTCATTGCCGGCGCTCCCGGCCAGGCTATCGTTGCCGGCACCGCCGTCGATATAATCATTGCCGGCGCCGCCATCGATGGTGTCGTTACCGTCTGCGCCCAGCAGGCTGTTATTGCCGCCGTTGCCGACGATGATATTGGCAAGCGCGTTACCGCTGCCGCTGAGGTCACCCGTGCCGTCCAGGGTCAAGTTTTCGATCAGGCTGCCCAAGGTGTAGCTGATGCGTGCGACGACCGTATCATTGCCGCCGTCGTCGATGCCCGGATTTGTTGTTTCCGAAACAAGATCACCCGCATTGTCGACATAATATGTATCATTGCCGGCGCCGCCATACAGAGTGTCGCCCCCCGCGCCGCCGTCGAGCACGTCGTTGCCCGCGGCGCCGATCAGGGTATCGGAATAATTCCCGCCCCCCATAGAGTCTGCCCCGCTCCCGCCGGTCATGCTTACGTGCTCGAGATGATCGGCGCCAAAGATCGCGCCCGTGGCATGATCCCTCAGCCAGTAGTCAAAACCACCGTCGCTGTCGGCGCCGGTCATCAGCGCCTCGATGGCCGAGGTATCGCCCGTCGCGTCGAAGACCAGGGTATCGTCGCCCGCCCCGGCGTGGAAGCTGAAGCCCATCTGCTTGACGGTCAGGATGAACGTGTCGTCCCCCGAACCGGTGGCGAGCGAAATCAGCTTTTCGACATTCATGATGGTGGTACCGTCGCCCAGAATCGTACCGGTCGATGTCGCCGCGGCAGTTGCCGAGAAGATGATGGCGTTCGTCGCTGTGGAACGGTCGAGCGTCAACGAGTCCGTGCCATCACCGCCATCGATCGTATCCGCCCCCGACCCCGGCCCTGCCGTAATGACGTCGTCGCCCGCTCCGCCATTCAGGCTGTCATTCCCCTTGCCGCCATCGAGGGTGTCGGCGCCCGTACCGCCGATCAAAGTGTCCGACCCGCTGCTTCCCTGGATCGAGTCATTGCCGCCCCCGCCTGTAATGACGATGTGTTCGATATTGTGGGCGGTGCCGGTTCCTATGTAGGCGTAGTCAAACAGTTGGTATTCCGAGCCGCCATCGCTGTCGTCCCCGCCGAAAACACCGCGAAGGCCTGTGCTACCCGCGGTAGCCGAGCTATCGTCATAGACAAAGGTATCGTCACCGGTGCCGGCGGACCAACTGAACGCGCCAAAGATGCCATGGCCAAGGATCAGCTTGTCATTGCCCAGGCCGGTCACCAGATAGCCCAGGCTTTCGAAGTTCTTTACGACCGTGCCGTCCGCAAGGGTGGTACCGGTCGACGCCATCGCGGCGGCCACATCATAGGTTAAATTCGCCGTCGACGTGGACCGCTCGATGGAGACGGTATCGTAGCCGTCCCCGCCGTCGAGCGAATCCGCGCCGGAACTACTATCGATCTTGTCATTGCCGGCGCCGCCGATCAGGGTGTCGGCGCCGACCGTACCCGAAAGGTCGTCATTGCCGGAACCGCCCGAGATGCTGATGTGCTCGATGTGTATGGCCCGGCTGTCGGCACCGTTAGAGTAATCGACGATGTGGAAGGTAATGCCATTGCCACCGGCCAACTGATAGCTGGTGATCGGTGCCGCATCTCCGGTGGCGTCGTAAACCAGGGTATCGTCGCCGTCGCCGGCATCCCAGGTAAAAGCACCTTGAAGATAGGTAAATGCCAGCCGGTCGTCCCCGCTGGTCCCGAAAAAGTCCGCCATTGCCCCCTCCGGCTGCTTCTCATTTAAGCGTGCCGGGTGTGGGTATCAGAAGCTCCCCGGAGGCACGCCGATCTCTACAACTCAGTACCTTACGTAACGGCGGCGTTGAGATTTCACAACTGAAAAGTGCCATGCACCGAGCCTGGCATATATTCCGGCAGCCGCGCGATAGTCGGCAGAGCGCGATCCTTATTTCAAACGATAAGGCGACTGTCAGGCATGTCTCCGAACGTTTTCGGGCGCCGCGATCTCTGCTCTTAAGAACTCCCCCTTCAAAGGCAGGGCTATCGCATATGGAGCTTGCTCATCGGAGTTAACCCACCTCTCCCCACTTGAGGGGAGAGGAAAGGCGCGTAGCGCCAAGGTGAGGGGTAATTCTTCGGCAGTTACGTGCGCTGAAAGTACAGTAAAACCCCTCACCCGGCCCTAACGGGCCACCCTCTCCCCGCACGCGGGGAGAGGAGAAGCGCTCTGGATTTCGGACACAAAAAACCGCCGGCTTTTGGCTCGGCGGTTGTTTTTATGCGTTTAGATTGGTTGCGGGAGCAGGATTTGAACCTACGACCTTCAGGTTATGAGCCTGACGAGCTACCGGGCTGCTCCATCCCGCGCCAAGAGGCACTTAGTTAGTAAAAAGACCGGCAAGCGTTTGGTGCCGACCGGTCTTTTTAGGTGTTGTAATTGAAGGGTGTATGCGACTGCCTTTGGTAGACCTGGCGACGACCTACTCTCCCGCGACTTAAGACGAAGTACCATCGGCCCAGGA
This sequence comes from Asticcacaulis sp., assembly GCA_965246725.1. Lineage (GTDB taxonomy): Bacteria > Pseudomonadota > Alphaproteobacteria > Caulobacterales > Caulobacteraceae > Asticcacaulis. Next base: position 196,198 of record CBDFFG010000007.1, on the reverse strand, counting down.
AGGCTTAACGACCGAGTTCGGAATGGGATCGGGTGGGGACCTTCCGGCATAGCCACCAGGTCAACCAAAAGCAGTTGCATTAATTTGAGAAGACATTGTTTTATTCGCTACCGCTTCGCTACTTGAGCGAAGGGTTTTAATTATCTGACTGCGAACGACGCAGAGTTTTGTTTGCATGTGTTTTATTGAGGAACGATCAAGCCGATCGGATTATTAGTACCAGTTAGCTTCACTCCTCACGGAGCTTCCACACCTGGCCTATCAACGTGGTAGTCTTCCACGATCCTCAGCGAGACCTTGTTTTGAGGTGGGTTTCCCGCTTAGATGCTTTCAGCGGTTATCCCGTCCATACTTAGCTACCCTGCTGCGCGGCTGGCGCCACGACAGGTCCACCAGAGGTATGTCCATCCCGGTCCTCTCGTACTAGGGACAGATCCTCTCAAGTCTCGAACACCCACGGCAGATAGGGACCAAACTGTCTCACGACGTTCTGAACCCAGCTCACGTACCACTTTAAATGGCGAACAGCCATACCCTTGGGACCTGCTCCAGCCCCAGGATGTGATGAGCCGACATCGAGGTGCCAAACTTTGCCGTCGATATGGACTCTTGGGCAAAATCAGCCTGTTATCCCTAGAGTACCTTTTATCCGTTGAGCGATGGCCCGTCCACGAAGGACCACCGGATCACTATGGCCGACTTTCGTCTCTGCTCGACTTGTCAGTCTCGCAGTCAGGCGGGCTTATGCCATTGCACTCGTCGAGCGATTTCCGACCGCTCTGAGCCCACCATCGCGCGCCTCCGTTACACTTTGGGAGGCGACCGCCCCAGTCAAACTACCCACCACGCCATGTCCCGGCCCCGGATAGACGGGGCTCGGTTAGACGTCAGCAGCAATAAGGGTGGTATTTCAAGGACGACTCCACCGAGACTGGCGCCCCGGTTTCATAATCTCCCACCTATCCTACACATGTTGCTGCTAACGCCAAGGCGAAGCTATAGTAAAGGTTCATAGGGTCTTTCCGTCTGACCGCGGGAACCCCGCATCTTCACGGGGAATTCAATTTCGCTGAGCCTATGCTGGAGACAGTGGGGAAGTCGTTACGCCATTCGTGCAGGTCGGAACTTACCCGACAAGGAATTTCGCTACCTTAGGACCGTTATAGTTACGGCCGCCGTTTACCGGGGCTTCAATTCG
>CBDFFG010000007.1:0-190000 GCA_965246725.1 Asticcacaulis sp. | reverse complement strand
TCAGGGGAGGTTCAGGCGGCGGATTCCAGCAACTCGGCAAAGGCCCCCGCCGGCATGGGCTTGCCGAACAGGTACCCCTGCAGGGCATGGACACCGGCCGCCTTCAGATGGGCGTGCTGGCTGGTCGTCTCGATCCCTTCCGCCACCACCTGCATTCCGAAGGCCCGGCCCAGACCGGTGACCGCCTGGATGATGGCCAGGGCTTCGCGCGCCGGGCGCGCCTCGCCGTCGAGTGCGGTGACAAACACCTTGTCGATCTTGACCTTGTCGAAAGCGAAACGATGCAGCGCCGTCAGCGACGAATAGCCGGCGCCGAAATCGTCGAGCGCTAGCTTGACCCCCATGGCATGCAATTCATCGAAGACCCCGGCGACCAGGTCCGGGTCCTCCATGAAGGCAGTCTCGGTCATTTCCAGCACCAGGCGCGGCGCCGGGAAACCGGTCTCGGCCAGTAACTTGCGAATGCTGGCCGTGAAGCCGGCATTTTCCAGCTCGATCGGCGACACATTGATGGCGACCGGGATATTGCCCCAGTGGGCAGCGTCTTCCAGCACACGACGGCGGGCATAGGCCCCCACCTTGCCGATCAGGCCGCGGCGTTCGGCAAGCGGGATAAAGATATCGGGACCGACATACGGCCCCTTGGCCCGATCCCAGCGAATCAGGGCCTCGGCCGAGATGACCTGCGTTCCGGCGCGGTCATAGATGGGTTGATAGACCATGCTGAGATCGCCGGCGGACAGGCCGGCATCGAGATCGCGCAGCAAGGTATCTTCGGGATCTTCCGCTTCAACAGACGCAGGGCTGGCTTGGGGGGCCTGCGTAATCTGACCGGACAGGGCCGCCAGGGTCCGGTCGAGACAGTCATGAACCCGGGCAATCTCGGCTATGACCACGGGACGCGCCTCTTCGCGCACTGCGCGTTCGATCGCCGCCGTCGCCCCGGCCACCGCACTGGCGCCGATATTGAGGCTCATCGATTTCAGGGCATGGGCCGCCTGCGCCAGGGCCTCGCCGTCATGGGCGCGGTGGGCCGCGACCATATTGGCCAGGGCATCCGGTCCATGCTTGCGGTAAAGGTCGAGGACCCGGTCCAGGAAGGCGTCGCGGCGTTCCAGCAAGGGCGCGGCGACCGACAGGTCGAACAGGTCGGCCGGGATCAACACAGCCGGAACGTCCGGGGTCATCTCTACCACCGGGTCCGGACTTTCCGGCCTGGCAACCGGCGCAGCCGACAGGCCCGACGGCAGCCAGTCGCGCAGTACCCGGGCGAGATCGCCGAGTGTGAACGGCTTATGCAGCACACCGTCCATACCGGCCTCGCGCCAGGCCGTGGCGGCCGCGCCGACGACGTGGGCGGTCAAGGCAATGATCGGCAACCGCATGGCCAGGTCGCTGCCTTCGCGCGCCCGCAGACGGCGGGTCGCCTCGAAACCATCCATGACCGGCATCGAGCCGTCCATCAGCACCAGGTCGTAGCTGCCGGCGGCGATCATGTTCAGGGCCGCCTGGCCGTCATTGGCGGTTTCGCCGCGGATACCAAACCGATTAAGCGCCTCGAGGGCGACCTCGCGATTGACCTCGCTGTCGTCGACGACCAGCACGCGCGCCTCCGGATAGGCGGCATCGACACTGTCGATCGTGACCTCGGCGTCGCGAATGGCAAACCCGGAATTGTCGCGCAAGGCGCAGATCAGGGCATCTATGTCGCGATGGCGCAGGGGCCGCGGCAGGGCGCACGCCGCCTGGCTCTTCGCCACCCAGGTCTCGCCGTCGTTATCCTCGGCCGTGACGGCCAGGACCAGACATTCCGGCGGAAAGGCGCGCTTGCGGTTATCGCTGTCGGCGATGAACAGGTCTGCATCGCCATCGACGATACGCGCGCCGGCGGCTACGAAACGCTGGCTCAGGGCTTCTGCCTCGCACGGACTACCCATGCGCAGGGTGACAGAGACATCCCGGCCGATAAGCGGCGGGGCAGCGGTCTGGGCTTCCGACAGGGCCGGCAGACGTACGTGAAAGCGCGTGCCCCTGCCCTGTTCGCTGGTGACGGCAATGGCGCCACCCATGGCCTCGACCAGGCGCTTGGCGATCGACAGGCCAAGTCCGGTGCCGCCGAAGCGGCGGGTGGTCGTCTGGTCTTCCTGTTCGAAGGCAGCAAAGATCGATTTCAGCTTGGAGGCGGCGATGCCGATGCCGGTATCGCTCACCACCAGGCGCCAGTAACCGCCCTTCGGATCGGGGTCGATATGGACGGCGACATGGCCAGTCTCGGTGAATTTCAGGGCGTTCGACACCAGGTTCGAGATGACCTGGCCCAGGCGTACGGGGTCGGCCGCGACAATGCGGGGCGCCGCCGGGTCGGCAAAGGCAACCAGTTCCAGCCCCTTTTCCCGCGCCTTGGCATTGAACAGCGACAAGGTGTCGTCGATCAGGTCGAGGATATCGACCTCGCACAGCTCGACCTCGAGCTTGCCGGCCTCGATCTTCGAGAAATCGAGAATATCATTGATAACAGCCAGCAGGCTGCGGCCCGAACGCGCAATGGTCTGGGCGTGGCGACGCGCCTTGGCCGGCAGGGATTCCGCCGCCAGCAGTTCGGCCATCACCATCACCCCGTTCATCGGCGTGCGGATCTCGTGGCTCATCGTGGCCAGGAAGTCGGACTTGGCGCGGTTGGCCGCCAGGGCTTCGTCGCGCGCGGCCACATAGTCGCGGGTGCGCGACGCGACCTCGGCCTCCAGGCCGCGGACATGGGCGTCGATCTTGCGGTCGCGTTCACCGATGGCGTCGAGCATGGCGTTGAAACCGCCGACCAGGGCGCCGACCTCGTCGGTCGACTGCGTTGCGACGCGGCGGGAGAAATCGCCTTCGCCGGCAATGGCCTCGACCGTCGTCGTCAACTCGGCCAGGGGGCGTGTCATGCTGCTTTGCAGGCGGCCCGCCAGCCACAGGGCGGTGGCCAGCGCGGCAGCGGCAATGGCCAGGATCGAGGCCAGGGCGATGAACAGGGTCTTGCCGAAACCGTCGGCCGTATGGACGATGACCACATCCCCCAGGGTGTGCGTACCGAGGCGAACCGGCGCGACGATGCGGATGGTCCGCGTCAGCACCAGGGCGCCGATATCGGCATGGGGCGCATCGGCCTGCAGGGTCAGGTCATTGGCCAGGCGGGCGCCGGCGCCGGATTCCGCCAGCACCTTGCCATGGACGTCCTGGATCCGGGCGTAGGTGACACCGGGTGAATGCGAGACGGCGCGCAGGGCGGTAAAGGCTGCACTGCGGTCGCCCGACTGCACGGCGTCGGTGGCATTGGCCGCCAGGATATTGGCGACCGTGGTCATGGCGGTCCAGCGCGTCTCGGCCTGGCGCGACACTTCGCGGGCGACGAACAGGCCGGCGACCGGCAGGGTCGACAACAGGACGGAGCCAAGGACCAGACCGTTCAGGCGCCTGCGGATCGACGAACGTCGCCCCGCGATGCCGGGCGACACGGGTGCCGGATTACCAGAGGCATCAGAATCTGAAACCGTCATATGTCCCCGTGAGTGCTCGATCGGCGGCCGATGTGCTGCCCGTGCGGCAACTATTCACCATAGCTAATAAACACATCTTAAAAACTTCCTGCTAAGTGACAATGCGGGGAGTTGTCCACACGATGCTAAAAGACCATTTCGTCCATTTCGAAAACGCCCGGCTGCTGGTCGTCGACGATGACCCGATCCTGCGCGAATTCGCCGCCAGCAACCTGGCGACGCCCCGCGTCGAGGTAGACGTCGCCGCCAATGGCGACGAGGCCTGGCACAGGCTGCATCGCGGCCAGTACGACATCGCCCTGGTCGATCTCGACATGCCGGTCATGGACGGGTTCGAACTGATCGGCCTGATCCGTGCCGACGAGCGCCTGAGACACCTGCCTGTCGTCATCGCCACCGGTCGCGAAGACATGGACGCCGTCGACCGCGCCTACGCAGCCGGCGCCACCTCGTTTGTGGTCAAGCCCTTGAACTGGCGGCTGATTTCGCACCAGCTGTCCTACGTGCTGCGCGCCAGCCGCGAAGAGGCCATCGTCCGCGACACCGTCTATTCGCTGCGCAAGCGTGTCGCCGTGCAGGACGAGATCATGACCCTGTCGATGTCGCGCCTGGATCGCCTGGTCAGCCGCATCACCATGGAAACCTCGCGTTTCTCGGATGCCTTTTCGCAAGGGGTTCCGACCCCGCCGACCGACACGATCGCCGCCGCCAGTATCGACCTGGAAAAACTGCGCAACGATATCCGCGCCGCCGCCCGCCTGGCCTAGGCATCGCCATATCCGTAAACAGACGCCGTTACGCATAACGGCGTTAACCCTCCCGTATCGCGCTCTTATCTGAAAATGCTCACCCTAACGGCGAGACTTTTCAAAACAGGAGCAGCTTATGACCACCACAGTTATCTTGATCTGGGCCGTCGTCGGTTTAATTGCCGGTTCGCTCGCCCACTTTATCGCGGGCGGCCGCGGTAGCTTTCTCGGCAATATCTTCCTCGGCCTGATCGGCGCAGTGATCGGCGGCTATCTCGCCTCCTATTTCCACGTCGCCTTCTACGGCCTGGGCGGCGAAATCATCGTATCGACCGTCGGCGCCATGCTCGTCCTGGCCATCTTTGGCCTTGTCGCGCGCCGGACTGTCTGAGAACAAAGCGATTGCATAACATCAACGCCCGCCTTCCAGATGTGAGGCTGGCGTTGATGTTATCTCCCCCCCAATTCGATCGTCACGCTGTCCGCCGACCGCCGGGCAGCGCCATGATAGACGGCTTCGATATTATTGCCGTCGGGATCGAGCATGAAAGCGGCGTAGTAGCCGGGGTGATAGGGCCGTTCGCCAGGGCCGCCATTGTCGGTACCGCCATTGTCCAGCGCTGCCCGATAGGCAGCCTCGACCATGGCGCTGTCCCTGGCCTGAAAGGCAAGGTGGTGGCGGCCAGTCAGCTTGCCTTGCGCCGCGCGGCTGTCGGCGGTGGAGACGAACAGCTAATCCGCCCAGAAGAAGTCCGGACCCGTACCACCGAGCGGAATCCCCAGGGCGTCGAAGATGGCGATGTAGAAACGCCGGCTGGCCTCAAGGTCGCGGACCACAAGCTGGATATGGTCGATCAGGCGCCCCCGATGAAGCTGCTGCGTTGCCATTTGCTGTCCTCAGCAATAGAAAACGACCGGCCTCCTAAGCCATCATCCCTAAAGATTCGATAGGAAACCGCCTCTTCACGCCGGCGCCAGGACCTGGTCGATCTTCTTTTCCAGTTCCGATGGCGTGAACGGCTTGGAGATGTAATCATCCATACCGGCGGCGATGCAGCGATCGCGTGCATTGTCGGTGACGTGGGCAGTGACCCCGACGATCCTGACAGCATCAGCACCCTTTTCACGCTCAAAAGCACGTATAGCCCGGGTCGCAGCCAATCCGTCCATCTGCGGCATCTGCACATCCATCAGGATCAGGACGTAGCGATTTTCCCTGGCCATGCGTTCAGCGACCACACCATCTTCGGCAACGTCGACCGAGAATCCCAGCATTTCCAGGATGGTCTTGCTGACCATGACATTGGGCTGATAGTCCTCCGCCAGCAATATACTACCCTTGTCCTGGACCGCGCCGTCGGCCAGGACAGGCGCGACAGCCGGTGGCTGTTCATCCGCCTTCACCTGTTCGATCAGCGGCAGGGTGACGACAAAGTGCGCGCCATGGCCTTCCTCGCTGAAGGCAGCGATCGTTCCGCCCATCAGTTCGGCCAGCCCTTTGGAGATGGCAAGACCGAGGCCCGTGCCGCCGAACTTGCGACTGATGGTATTGTCGGCCTGGGTGAACTTGGCGAAGATGCGCTCCAGCTTGTCCGGGAGAATGCCGACGCCGGTGTCGACAACGGTTATCTCGACCAGTCCCTTCTGGTCGGCGCCATACAGGCGGCGCGCCTTTACGGCAACCGTGCCATCATCGGTGAACTTGATGGCATTGCTCACCAGGTTGGTGATGATCTGGCGCAGCCGGTTCGGATCACCGCTGAACCAGAGATCCCGGACATCCGCAACGTCATTGCCGACGATCAGCCCTTTTTCCGATGCCTTGATCGACATCATGCCCAGGGTCTCGCCGATCAGCTTGTCGAGCCGGAACGGTATGGCTTCGATCTCGATGCCATTGGCTTCGATCTTGGCGACATCCAGCAGGTCGTTGATCAGCAGCATCATGCTTTCGCCACTGGTCAGCAGGGTCTCGATATATTTGCTTTGGTTCACCGTCAGGGGCTGGCTGCGCGACAGGATGTGCGACAGGCCGATAATGGCATTCATCGGCGTGCGGATCTCGTGGCTCATATTGGCCAGGAATTCGCTCTTGGCGATATTGGCGGTATTGGCCTTTTCGACGGCATCGTGCAGGGCTTCGGCCTGTTCGCGGCGTTCGCGCAAATAGTCGCGGATACCGTACTGGCGCTGGCGATCGCGCAGGGCCGAACGGACGGTGCTGAGGAAGTTGGCGATCTGCACCGGCCGCTTGATCAGGGTCATATGACCGACATCTTCGAGCCGTCCGACCGTCATCGTACTGTCCGGCCCGGGAGCTGTCAGCAGGATGATGGGAATGTCCGACCAGGCCGGCTGATTGCGCAGAGCGTCATGCAGGTATCCCGGGCGATCGGACAGGACGTATTCCTGCGGCAGGATGAGGGCAGCCGCCCCCTTGTCCATTTCCCGGCATACGGTCTCGATATCCGGACAGATGTCGCAGGAAACCCCGTCCGTGTTCAACAGCTGGCGCGTCATCTCGCCGTCACGCGACGTCGGCGGCACCAGCAGGACACGCTTTTCAAAACCGGTGTCGGGCACAGGCATCAGCTTTCCGCCGCCACCTTGAACGGCGTGCCCGTCAGCACGCCCTGGAAGTCGCGCAGGGGATCACCGATGCGAATCCCTTCCGGCGTCACGGCGAACTGACGAATGGTATGCTCGTGCTGGCCGGTGCGTTTTTTCAGGACGGAGATCAGTTGCCTGACCTCGCCATCCGTTTCGAAATATCGGAACAGGATGACATTGTCGGCCAGGTAGCTGGTGTCGATGACAGTCGTCATTGCCTGCCCCAACAGGCCATGCTGTGCGACGACGAGGAAGGTTACGACGCCCATATGGCCTAGATAGGTCAGCAACTCGTGCAGTTGCGCCGTCAGGAAATGCTCCTCCGGCATAGCGTTGAGATAGCCGTTAAGGCTGTCGATGACGACGATCTTGACCGGACCACCGGCGCCGTCCTCCGCCGCCACCCGGATGGTATGGGCAAATTCGCCGGGCGACAATTCGGCCGGGTCAACGGCGCGGATCTCGATCAGGCCGTCGTCGACATACTGGCGCAGGGGCAGGTTTATGCCGTCGGCGCGCATCAGCATGGTGTCGGTGCGTTCGTCGAATGAGAAGATAATGCTTTTATGGCCGACGCGGGCGGCTTCGACGGCATATTGCAGGGACAGGGTCGACTTTCCGACGCCGGCAGGTCCCAGCAGCAATGAGCTGGTACCACTGTTCAGTCCGCCACCGAGTAGGAGGTCCATCTCGGCAATGCCGCTCTTGAGGATTTTCTCGTCATGCCCCCTGTCGTGTTCGGCGGCGACAATGCGCGGAAAGACCTCCAGTCCCCCGCGGACGATATTAAAGTCGTGATAACCGCCACGATACTTGCGGCCGCGCAGCTTGGTTATGCGCAGCCGACGGCGTTCGGCGCCATATTCGGGGGACAACTGCTCCAGGCTGATAACACCGTGGGCGATGCTTTCCAGCTGCAGGTCTTCCTCGTTAGACGATGTCTTGTCGTCGAGGAAAAGGACTGTGCATTCGCGTCCGGCAAAGAATTGCTTCAGCGCAAGCACTTGCCGGCGGAAGCGCAGGGCGCTTTGTGCCAGCAGTTTGATCTCGGACAGGGAGTCGATCACGACACGCGCCGGTCGCAGCGCCTCGACTTCGTTGAGAATGGCCTTGATGGTGACGTTCAGCTCAACCTCGGACGGCTGAAACATGGTGTACTGATTGTCAGGCTCGGATTCACTGCCATCGGGGATCAATTCGAAGATGGTCACGCCATCCAGCGGCAAACCGTGCGATTCCGCCACCGACATCAGCTCCGCCTGAGTTTCCGACAGGGTTATGTACAGGACCTTTTCACCGCTCTTAACCCCTTCGCGCAAGAATTGCAGCGACAGGGTTGTCTTGCCTGAACCCGGCGTACCGTGAAGCAGATAGACACGGTTGGCCGGAAGACCGCCGCCAAGAATATCGTCGAGTTGTACTATGCCGGTCTTGATACCCGGCGTGGTCGTGGTGGTCATCTGGTTTCGTCAAAGGGGCGCGCTGAGGCTCAAGGTGCGAACGGCCCATACCTTCGTGCGCAACAGGTGTCGCCCACGAAAAGTGCATTGCGACCAACTACCCGCAAATATGCTGAGCGAAAAATAAGTTTGCCATTGGGCTTTTCCCGATCCCGTCCGCTCGGTGCGATGCGTACCGAAGTAACGCTAGTTTAAGAGCCGTTTGGTACAGTCGGTGCCTACAGGGCATGCCCGCCCTCGTTTGTATCGAAAGTACAGGCAGTCCATGTCCCTGCCCCAGCCCAGCGCCAAGACCGAACAGCCTAACTGGAACCTCAATCCGCTGCACAGCGATGACAAGGATGTGGCGCGCCGCGCCTTCCTGCGCATGGTCAGTCATGAGTTGCGCACCCCGCTGAATTCGATCATCGGTTTTTCCGAGATCCTGCGTCAGGAACTGTACGGCCCGCTGGGCGCGCCCAACTATGTCGAATATGCCGGCATCATCCAGGATAGCGGCAAGAAGCTGCTGGCCCTGTTCAACAATTTCATCGAGATCGTGCGGCTTGAAAGCGGCGGCGACCTGGCAACTGCCCCCAATCCGCTGCTGGCGGCGCTGGAAGACGCGGTCGGCCGCGTGCGCCCCTTCGCCGTGGCGCGCGGCGTCCATATCCGCATCCGCCTGCTCGATGAAGACCTCGAAGCCATGTTCGACCCGCGCGGCCTGGCCTCCTGCCTCGACCAGCTGCTGCACAATGCCATCGACTTTACACCCGAAGGCGACGATATAGAGATCGATGTCAGCGGCCGCGGCATGATCGACATCACCATCCATAATCGTGGCGATGCCCCCGACGAGAGCCAGATCGAGCGCCTGATGCTGCCGTTCGAACAGGGCTCGACCGCCGCCAGCCGCACTCGCCAGGGCGCCGGCCTCGGCTGGGCCATCGTTCGCCTCAACTGCGAGGCCATGGGCGGCCAGTTCCACGTCGAAACTCGCGCCGGCGAGGCACTGACCGCCATTCTGACCTTGAAGGGCGCGTAAGCAGACGCTACTTGCAGGGCGTATCCCGCTCTCAGGTAATAATCATGTCCGAATTCTCCAGCCGCCTCGACGACCTCCTCGAGGAATTCGACCTGTTCGACGACTGGGAAGACCGCTACCGCTACATTATCGACCTGGGCAAGGACATGCCGCCCCTGGCCGAGGCCGAAAAGACCGAGGAGACACGCGTGCTCGGCTGTGCCTCGCGCGTCTGGCTGGTCATCGATCCGGCACCGGCCGGCATCCTCAAATTTCGCGGTGAGTCCGACGCCTTTATCGTCAAGGGGCTGATCGCCGTACTGGTGCGCCTGCTCGACGGCCTGCCCTATGGCGACATCCAGGACTTCTCCATCCGCGACACCCTGCATAAACTCGGCCTCGACGAAGCCCTGTCGTCGCAACGCACCAACGGACTGATGTCGATGGTCGAGCGGCTGAAAAAGGCCACGGCTTAACACTTGCCAACAGGCTTGCCGGTTGGCTAGTTTCGGACTGACCTATCCGACCGGAGCCCGCCCGTGCACACCATCTTCCAACGCCGCCGTTTTCTCGCAGCTCTCGTCGTCTCGGCCGTGAGCCTGTCTGCCGCGAGTCTGGCCGCCTGCTCGAAGCCGGCGGAAAAGCCGGCGCCCGCCCCGGTGGCTTCCGAACCAGCCGCCCCCAAACCCGCCGCAACCCTGTCCGATACGGGACTGACCACGCCGCCCGACAGCGTCAAGGTCGCCATCGAGACCGACAAGGGCGAGATCGTCGTCGAACTGGACGGCAAGCACGCGCCCACCACCACCGCCAACTTCCTGCACTATGTCGATACGCACAAGCTGGACGGCGGCACCTTCTATCGCGCCATGAAGTCGGGGCCCGCCGGCTTCGTGCAGATGTCGGCCTCGGGCTTCACCTATCCGCCCATCCCGCATGAATCGACGAAGCAGACGGGCCTCAGCCACGTCAACGGCACCATCTCGACGGCACGATATGCCGTCGGCACGGCCTCGAACGAATTCACCATCTGCATCGGCGACATGACCTATATGGATGCCGGCCGCGACACCACCGGCGGTGACAACCAGGGCTTTGCCGCCTTCGGTCATGTCGTCAAGGGCATGGACGTGGTCAAGACCATCCTGCACGGCAGGATTTCCAACAAGAAGGCCGCGCCCGGCGAATGGCAGGGCCAGACCCTGGCGGCGCCGGTGAAGATCATCTCGGCACATCGCGTGGCTTAGGTCTGTCAAACCCGGGCCAGGGTCCGGATCGGCTCCTGGATCTGCGACAGATCGAAGCGCACCTCCTTGGAGCGATAGTCGATCGTCACCTTGGCGAACTGGCGCAGGAAATCCATGCCGATCAACAGGGCGGGCTTGTCGCGCAGGCTCCAGCTGTCGAAATTGGGCACGTCGGCAATGACCAGGGCGCCGCTGGCAAACGTCAGCTCTTCCATATGGATGGCCTTGATCGGCACCAGTTGCCCCATGACTTCGCCGCCGGTGACGCCAGTCAACCGGATTTGCCCCAGGTCGGCCATGCCCTCGCGGCGCGCGACATGGCGTTGCGTCAGGGCGTCACTCAGGGCCGGATTGCCGACCGAGACCTCGGCGCCGCTGTCGATAAAAGCAGCGGCGCGCACCCCGTCGATATAACAGTCACCGACATGCAGCCGGCCGGCCGTACCGGACAGCTTCATATGGGTTGCCGTCTTGCTCTCTGGCAGCAGGCTCAGCTTTACCTTCGGCTGCTCGATCTGCAGGATACGATTGGCAAAATCGAAGGTCACACGACTGCCATTGATGACGTCGAGGCCAAGAAAACCGTCTGCCGCCAGGAACTGGCGGGGCAGCACAGGCACGCTGAGGCCGGTTCGGGTAAAAGGGCCGAACGCCAGGCTGTCTACCCGTACCACCTCGGCGGAAATCCGTCGCGACAGTCCGTCAACCAGGACCTTTTCCCGTTCACGAGGCCAAGCGCCTGCGCCACATTGTCGGCCAGGACCGACAATTCGGCGCCGGTATCGACGACGAAATGGTAAGGCCCCTTGTCATTGATCATAACGGCGATCGTCAGGTGTCGCGACAGGTCGGTGCCGGCGGCGATCCGGGCAATATCGCTGTCGGACGGTGGATTTTGGCCAGGAACGGGCGTTGGCGTCTGTGGTAAAGCTTGTCCCGGGACGATTGACTGGCCAAAGGCGGCCGGCGCTATGGCAGAGGCCCCGAACATGGCAAGAAAGGCGCGCCGGGACGATGCCCGCGCGATGGCTGTGATGATCCGCATTTTCGCTCCCTGCCTTGTCTTTTATATGCGAGGCTAAGAGCGATTATAACGCCGTTCCGGATGCATGCACAGCTGTACCATGCTGCCTTGCAGACTAAGGCGGGGGCGGATAGATTCCGTGCAGGACCGCGTCGAAATGATCGTCTACCGACTGCGCGCAATGGCACGACGTCGCTTTCAGGGCGCCCATGTCGCGGATGATCAGGGTGCCGCGGCGGGAATCGACGATGCCGTCGGCGCGCATCGTCGTCAGCACGCGATTGATAAAGGTACGTCCGACTCCCAGCATATGCGCAAGTTGTTCCTGCGTCATCGGAAACTCGGCCTGGCCGGTGCGCGCGGCGCTGGCCAGGATCAGCTTGGCGACGCGCTGGCGGATGGTGTGGGTGGCATTGCACGCCGAGGTCTGGAAGACCTGGGCCAGCAGGCAGTCGGAATACCGCGAGAACCAGTGGCGCAGGGACAGGGATTCCACCTTCAGCTGTTCCAGGGCGGTCGTCTTGATACGCAGGAACAGGCCCGGGATACGCACCACCATCGTGGTATAGGCCGGCACATGGCCGTTGGAGACGATACCGCCCAGCGCCCCTTCGCGGCCGACAAACCCGACATCGACCGAACCACCGTCGACATTGGTCACGCAGAAGGCGGCCAGCGATGCACCGCAGGGGAACCAGGTGTCGACGACATCGGCGCCAACATGTTGCAGGATGGCGTCGGACGGCATGTCGATAGCCATCATATGCGGTTCGAGACGTTCGCGATCCTCCGGCATGAGTACCGCCAACAGGGCGTTCCTGGACATTTGTGACGGCGTCGGTGAAGTCATGGAGGTATCACAAGGTTTGGGGGAGAGGATTTATTCCGCCGAAAGGGCGTCATGTGTGCAGTAGTGAACAGACAACCCAGGTAGGGTGGTGTTAATTGCGGGTATCGTGGCGCGGGCATGCGGTACCAGTATGGTTTGTAGATTCCGCGGCCATAAGACATCAATGCGCCGGGCGTAGCAGTGTATAAATTTCGTGACATCACGGATAGAAGGGCGTCCGGCGTGGCTGGCGAAAGCGAAGACCGGCGCGGCACGTTGCGCGTCCTGATCGTCGAAGACAACGAAGCCGCAGCCCAGACCACCGGATGGATGGTCGAGATGATGGGCTATGACTATCGCCTCGCCAATGCGGCTACCGCGGCGCTCGATCTTGCCGCCGATTATGCGCCTCAGGTCGTCCTGCTCGATATCGGTCTGCCTGGCATGAATGGCTTCGACCTGTGCCGCGAGCTCAGATTGCTGCCCGGGCTCGGGGACGCGACCTTCATCGCCCAGACGGGCTGGACCCAGGCGCATTTTCGCGAAATGGCGATCGAGGCGGGCTTCAGCCAATATCTGGTCAAACCCCTGGCCTATGACAACCTCAATGCCCTGCTTGTGCTGGTCGACGAGGCCCGTAACGACACCGGCGGCTAATATTGTTGCATTGACGGCGTTTCGCGGTCGTCCTACCCATGCGGTATCGCGCGGATGGGGAATTGACAATGAAACGGGTTGCAGCGGTTTTCGGCGTTCTCGGTTATCTGGTGGCGGGGCCGGTGCTGGCCCAGGAAACCAGTATGCCAGGCATGTCCATGCCCGGCATGGAGCATCACCACCATCACGACACACCCGATCCGGCTGAGAAGATGGGGCCAGAAAAGCTGGGAAAGGTGTCGTTCCCGACCTCATGCCGCGCCACAGATGAGATGGAACACGGCGTCGCCCTGCTGCACTCCTTCGGCTACGTCAAGGCGCAGGTCCAGTTCATGAACATCGCCGCCCAGGATTCGTCGTGCGCCATGGCTCACTGGGGCGTGGCCATGACCCAGTACCAGGAATTGTGGGGCCTGCCCGAGCCCGAGATGATGCATCTCGGCGCCGACGAGATGGCGAAGGCCCGGGCATTGGCCGCCAACGCCACGCCGCGCGAACAGGCCTATATCGCTGCGCTCAGCGCCTTCTTCGAACCGGTCAGCGCCACCTTCCAGCAGCGCGCCGACGCCTATACGGCAAAGATGGATGCGCTTTACGCGGCCTATCCCGACGATGTCGAGGCCGGCGCCTTCGATGCCCTGGCCACCCTTGCCGACACGCCGCCCGGCGACACCTCGCTCAGCCATTCGCGCCGGGCGCTGGCCATCCTGCAGCCCCTGTTCGCCGCCAACCCCGAGCATCCGGGCCTTGCCCACTATATCATCCATACCTGTGACACCCCGGCCCTGGCGCAGCAAGGGCTGGCAGCCGCCCGTGTCTATGCCCGCATCGCACCGGCCTCGCCGCATGCCCTGCATATGCCGGCACATATCTTTGCCCGCCTCGGCATGTGGCAGGAGGACATCGCCTCCAACGAAGCCTCGGTCGCCGCCTCGCATACCGCCGAGAACGCCCATCAGCCCGGCGCCGCGCACCAGATGCACGCCGACGAATTCCTTATCTACGCCTATCTCCAGACCGGTCAGGACGCCAAAGCGCAGAAAATGACGGCTGCCATGTCCGGCATCGGCGATCGCATGGCCGCCATGCCCGGCATGGACGACATGAAGAGCGGCGGCCATTTCTTCGACAACGAACTGCGCGTCGTCACCGCCATGGAACTGCATCAGTGGACGACCCTGGCGGCCCTGGCGCCGGCAAAGGGGACATCCTCCTACGAAGACTATACGATCTGGTGGGGCCGTGGTGTCGCCGCCGGCCACCTGCACGATGCGAAGCTGGCCGCCGACGCCCTGGCCGGGCTCGATCGCAGCATCGCCGCCATGAAGGCCTCGCCCTACGCGGCCTACGTCGACAGCATGACTGTCATCCGCGACGAGATCCTGGCGTGGCAGGCCTGGGCGCGAGCTCGCCCGGATGACGCCGTCACCGCCCTGCGCCGCGCCGCCGACCAGCAGGATAAGCTTGGCCAGGCCGAGGTCGATATCCCGGCGCGCGAAATGCTGGGCGACCTGCTGCTGATGGAGCACCGGCCAACCGAGGCCCTGGCCGAATACCGCGTCGCCCTGAAACTGTCGCCCAATCGCCTGAACGGCCTTCTGGGCGCGGGGGCAGCCGCAGCCCAGGCCGGCCAGGCGGCAGATGCCAAGGCCTTCTATACGGCCGCAGCCAATCAGACCCATTTCACCGGCACACGCCCGGCACTGATCGCCGCCATTGCGGCAGCTAAGGCAAACTGAGACATGGCGCACTATCTACTGGTTTACACCTTCGTCGACGACTATATCGAGCGCCGGGCGCAGTTCCGCGACGCGCACCTGAACCAGGCCTGGACGGCACAGGCCAACGGCGATCTTGTCCTGGCCGGCGCGCTGACCGACCCGACCGACACCGGCGTCCTGCTGTTCCAGGGCGACACGCCCACGGCAGCCGAGACCTTTGCCCGCACCGATCCTTATGTGCTTAACGGCCTGGTCAAGACCTGGTCGGTTAGGCAGTGGACGACCGTCGTCGGCGATGCGGCCGCCACGCCCGTACGCCCCTTATGATCCGTAAGCGACGAACGAAATGACATTGCCATCGGGATCGGCGACATGGAAGTCGGTCCCGCCCCACGGATGGCGGACCAGACCTTGCGTAAAGACGACGCCGCGCTGGTGGAATTCCTCGAACAATCCCTGGACATTGCCGACCTCGACCGAGGCAGCGATAAGCGAAACCTCACGTGCGGCAATGCCGGCGAAGACCGGCTGGTGGACGAAACGCAGATGGAGGCAGGCGCTGTCGCGGGACACCGCCCCGTAGAAGGGTGGCTCGCCATGGAGGAAGTCGATGTCGAAGCCCAATCGGTCACGAAAGAATTCGGCGCCGGCGGTGACATCGCGCACCAGCAGGACGGGCACCACCGATTTCAGCACAGGCGGTCCGGCCGGTGCGCGCCGGGTGGCCGGCATATCCGCCGTCGCCGTCTTCAGGGCCGCCCAGTCGGTATAACCCGCCGCGACGGCGATAACCTCCTGGGCCAGGGTCAGGGTGAAGGGCAGCGACAAGATGTCCCGATCGCTCAGGGTGCGATAGCGGTCGAGGTGGCGAACCTTTTCGCCGATGGAATAATTGCCTTCGCGGTGCCAGCGAAGCAGCAATTTGGCCTGTTTGCGGTAGGTGTCTGTGGTCGGCATGCGGAATCCGGCTGAAAAACGCCAGCGGGCGGGCCTAGCCCTTTCGGTCGCAGACCGATGTGCCCCACATAGAACGCAATCAGGCTAATGCCGGAGGCGCGGGCCTGTCAAGCCTGCCGCCTTGATCGGCTGCTTATGCGACGGCCTCCTTTTCCAACCGGACGGACACGTTTTGCACACACCGCGCCACCGAAAACTTATGTGACCAAGCCTATCCTCTACAACAGACTTGCGGAACGGACCGAAGGGGAAGGCCCGAACCGCGCACATGAGAGATAGCCCGATGGCACATCCTTATCATTACGACGCAAACGCCGCCTGGACCGCCGATTACGCAGTCCCCACGCAGGTCCGCCCCGCCTGGTATAACACATGGCGCCCCAATGCCCTGATGGTCAGCCTGGCGGTCGCCGTCATCGCCATCGGCGGCAGCACGGTGTCTATCGCCAGCAATTTCGGCCATATCCCCGATGTCGGTGCCGACGGCACGCCCGGCCAGGCCGTGGGCTACATGGCCAGCCAGGATATCGCGGGGGAGCCGCAGGGTCCCAACCAGTTGCTGGTGACGTTGGAACCGCCGGTCTATGCCCAAGGCGCGGTGAACGTCGCACCCGCAGCCGTTCCCCTCAAAGGCCAGGCGACGTTCTCCCAACAGGAACTGGCATCCATGGCCGCCGGCGAAGACGCCGCGACACAGACCGACACGGACAATGCCCGCCATATCGATACCGCCGAGGACGCCGCCGTCGAAGCGACCGACGGCACCGTGGCTGACGAAGATGACAGCACGGCGGCCATGACGGTCGATACCGATCCGCGCAACTGAACCTGTCTGGATTTTGCCCAAAAGGCATTATACACACGGGATACACATGGGCATCATGCCTGGCGCATATCCGGAACCACCTCATGCTGAAGACCCTGCTTCTGACCGCCACCCTGGCCACCGCGCTGACAGGTAATGCCACGGCACAGGCCGCCCACCCCAAGGTGGCGA
The DNA here is from genome assembly GCA_965246725.1 of Asticcacaulis sp. Taxonomy (GTDB): domain Bacteria; phylum Pseudomonadota; class Alphaproteobacteria; order Caulobacterales; family Caulobacteraceae; genus Asticcacaulis. Next base: position 173,210 of record CBDFFG010000007.1, on the reverse strand, counting down.
TCGAAACCAGCAAAGGCACCATCGTCGTGGCCCTGGAAGAAACCAAGGCGCCGATCTCGACGAAGAATTTCCTGCACTATGTCGATACGCACAAGTTCGATGGCACGGTCTTTTACCGCGCCCTGCGTTATGGCCCCGATGCTGGCCTCGTCCAGGCCGGCGGCGGCGAACGGCCCTACGCGCCGATCGCCCATGAATCGACGAAGAAGACCGGCCTGTCGAACACCGACGGTACGATCGCCATGGCGCGTTATGCCCCAGGCACAGCCGCCGAAGACTTCTTTATCACGGTCGGCGATATGACCTTCCTCGATGCCGGCAAGGATCCGTCGGGCGACAATCTTGGTTTCGCTGCCTTCGGCCATGTCGTCTCGGGCATGGATGTCGTCCACAGCATCCTGGCCGGCAAGACCGTTACCCACAAAAAGGGCGACGACAATATGAAGGGCCAGATGCTGGCGGCGCCGATCAAGATCATTTCAGCGCACAGGGTTCAGTAACCCCAGCCCCCAAAACTTGCCCTCAACCTTATCCGGCCCGGTGTTTACGCACCGGGCTTTTTTGTGTCTTGACGCAAGCTGGATAGTTAAATAGATAATTAGTCAATTAGCTAAATAACTGGATATCATGGACCGCATTTTTACCGCCCTGTCGTCAACGACCCGCCGCAAGATCCTGGCTTACCTGTCGCACGCGCGGCTCAATGCCAGCGAGATCGCCGAGCGTTTTGCCATGACCAAGCCGAGTATCTCCAAGCACCTCGATGTGCTGGAAACGGCGGGGCTGATCACGTCGGAAAAGGTTGGGCAGTATGTCTATTACAGCCTGCTGCGCGAAAACCTGGTCACCAACATGTACGATTTCCTCAACGATTTCTGCCCGGTCAGCCAGAAGTACAAGGCAGAAAGCCTCGATCTAAGCCAGTCCACGGGGGAGAAGAAGACAGATGACACATCCCAATGAAGCCACATTCGAGAATATCGGCCGCATAGATGCCGAAAGGGCCGATGCCGCCGCCGGCCGTGTGCGCTATGCACCGGTAAAATCCCTGTTCCTGATCGCCATGTATATCGCCACAGTCGTGGGCTGCCTGTTCTTTTTCCGGCTGGATGCCATCCTGCTGTTTGCCGTCAAGACCATAGCCGTCCTGCTGCTTGGCCACTCTGTCGGTATGCATCGCCGTCTAATCCACAAGAGTTTCGACTGTCCCCCGTGGCTTGAGCGGCTCCTTGTCTATTTCGGCGTCCTGGTCGGTCTTGGTGGCCCCTTTGCCATGATCCGCACCCACGATTTCCGCGACTGGGCGCAACGCCAGCCGCATTGCCACGACTATTTCGCCCATCGCCAACCGCCCCTGATCGACGCCGTCTGGCAGATGCATTGTGACGTCACGCTCGACCGTCCTCCGGTTTTGCGCATCGAGGAAAATGTCGCCAACGATCCTTTTTATCGCTTCATCGACCGCCACTGGATCCTGGTGCACCTGCCGTGGGCGCTTCTCTTCTTCGCCATCGGCGGCTGGGCCTGGGTCATCTGGGGCGTCTGCGCCCAGATTGCCGTCACTGTCACAGGCCACTGGCTGATCGGCTACATGGCCCACGGTAGCGAAACCGATCACTGGCATGTCCGCGGCGCGGGCGTCCAGGGGCGCAACATCGACATCGCCGGCCTGATCACCATGGGCGAAAGCTGGCACAACAACCATCATGCCTTCCCAGGCTCGGCGCGCATTGGCATTTACGAAGGCCAGAGCGATCCGGGATACTGGTTCATCAATGCCCTGGCTTCCATGGGCCTGGCATCGAATGTTCGCCTACCGCATGACCTGCCGGCCCGACCGCAACTGGTGTGGGTCGGCAGCACACCGGAGCCTCTGCAACGGCCAGGTCGCAAGCCCTGCCCCGTTGCCGGAAAGCTCGGCGCCTGGCTCGGGCTTGGACAGGCCTCCTGATCTACCAGGGCAAAGACATTATATCGGGCTCGACCCAGGTCCGGCGGGCTCCGGATGAGAACAGCCGGTCGCGCGTCCAGTAGGTCAGCGGCCAGTTCTTGTCGCCAAGCTTTGAGACCATCAGCCGATTGGCGATATCACCCAACGGATGATCTTCGGTATAGCCCGCCAGGAATGCCGCAGCGCCGCGCAACGAGGCCTGGGTGATGGTCTCGTGATAACCAGCCGTGTCGGTGTTTTCACCACCGGTGGCGACATTATACCGCCGGATGATATCGGGCATTGCAGCGCTGGCTTCGGCCAGGGACCTTTGCCGCAATAGCCACAGGGCGGCGGCAAAATGGGCGGCATGCGTCCAGTCCGCCTTGGGCAGGGAGCGGTCGCACAGGCCGGTGCCTATGCGCTCGACGTCGTCAGTATCGAATAAGGTCATGAAAGGGGCTCCGTAGACAGGGGCCCGGACAGCGGAGGTTCCCGCCGGCGGGCGGGGCTTGCTGATGAGGTGTTATCGGCCGTCAGGCAGGACACACAGACACAGGCAAGCACACCGCGAAAAAGCGGTCCTGCGATTGCGTCTGGGTGTGTGCGGCCAACGAGGTCATAACCAAAATCTACGGCTCGGCCGCACACCTGTCAACAGGGTCGCTATGACGCCAGTTTGAGGTTGGGGTTCAAGAGGTCTGCGGCCGACTGGCTGCGTCCAACCGGATCGGGGGCGCGGCGCAGACAGTCTTCCAGGCGTTCGATCTCACGATCAAAACTGTCATCGTCGCGCAGGTCCTCGATCAGGCGGCAAGCGTGCGCCGCCGTCGTGCGGTCACGATCGAAGGCGGCGCCCACCCGCACCAGGGTCCATTGATGGATAACATAGGCCAGGTACATGGCGATCTGCCGCGCACGGGCGGCACGGGCGTGGTTACGCGTCGGCGAGCGGATCTGTGCCGCCGGCACGCCGGTGGCCAGCGCCACTAGGTCCATGATGAAGCCGGCCCGAGACAGGTCTGCATTCGTATCGGGACGGGCATTACCCGATTTTTTGTTCATGATTTGTTCTAACATATTCTCTCGCTTCTGCCGAAACCGTCCGGCGGTGAAAGGCACCTGAAGATCATAGGTTGCGGGGGTACCGCGGGGATAAAAGCGGCGGATTGGCCACAGATATCGCGTGGATGCGAAAAAACTGTCAGCAGACGACGCCCGGCCATCGGGACGCAAAGCCAGGAAAACCACGGCTTGATCTCGGCCGTATCCTGTGAAACGGTCCCTCCATATCGGAGGCCTTTCTCATGAAACTGTTGCCAGTCGTCGCAGCCCTTGCCCTGCCTTGGGGCACGCTTACCGCCCCTGCCCTTGCCCAACAGTCCTCACCTGTCGATACTGTCGATCCCCTGATCGGCACCGGTGGCGAAGGCCATACCTTCCCCGGCGCCGTCGCGCCGTTTGGCATGGTGCAACTGAGCCCCGACACCAATGTCGCCTATTTCCGCCAGAGTTATAAGTGGGCGGCCGGTTATCGCTATGAAGACACCTCGATCCTCGGCTTTTCGCACACCCACTTTTCCGGCGCCGGCCACTCCGACCTTGGCGATATCCTGGTCATGCCGGTCGGCGGCGACACAGTGTCCCTGGAACCCGGCGATCTCGACAAGCCCGGTAGCGGCTACCGCTCGCGCTTCGACCACGCCACAGAGACCGCGACGCCCGGCTATTATGCCGTCACGCTCGCTGACACACATGTTCGCGCCGAACTCACGGCCGGCACACGCATCGGCGTCCATCGTTATGGTTTTGCCGCAGGCCAGGCGGCCCACCTCATCGTCGACCTGCGGTCAAGTATCTATAACTATCCCGGCAAGGTCCTGTGGTCGTCGATCCGTGTCCTGCCCGACGGCACGATCGTCGGCGCGCGAGAGACCCGCGGCTGGGCGCCCGACCGCAAGATCTTCTTCGCCATGCGCTTTTCTGCGCCCCTGACCGGCCATGCCTTCGTCAATACCGAGAGCGACATTCCTTACAAGGGCTTCCAGGGCCCGGGCCGTGGCAGCGATGATGTGGCGAAACGTGAAGGCCGGGCCATTGTGGCGCGCCTCGATTTCGGCGCCCTGAACGCGCCGCTTACCGTCAAGGTCGCCCTGTCCAGCGTCGACGAGGACGGCGCCTTGCGTAATCTCGATAGCGAAGGCGGCATGGGCGCGCCCGATGCCACTACCTTCGATGCCGTGCGCAGCCAGACGCGCGCGGCCTGGAACAAGGCCCTGAACGCGGTGCAGATCGACGCCGCGGCCGATACGCGCAAGACGCTCTATACCGCGCTCTATCACACCCTGTTGGCCCCGTCGGTCGCCGGCGATTTCGATGGCCGTTATCGCGGCACCGACAACGAGATCCATACGGCGAAATTCACCTTCCGCTCGACGTTTTCCCTGTGGGATACCTTCCGTGCCGAGCATCCGCTGCTGACCCTGATCCGCCCCAATCAGGACAATGCCGACATCGTCAATTCGCTTCTGGCGTCGCAGGCCGACAGCCCGTTCGGCATCCTGCCGGTGTGGCAGTTCCAGGGCCGCGAAACCTGGTGCATGATTGGTTATCATGCCGTGCCGGTCATCGCCGACGCCTATCTGAAGGGTATTCCCGGTATCGACGGCAATGCTGCACTCGACGCCATGGTCAAGAGCGCCACCTATGGCCCTTACGGCGGCCTCGACGGCTATATGAAGAATGGGTACGCCGCCATCGACAACGAGCCCGAGGCCGCGTCGAAGACGGTCGAATACGCCTATGACGACTGGACGATCGCCAGGATGGCCGAAAAACTGGGCCGTAACGACATTGCCGCCACCTTCACCAAACGCGCCGCCTACTGGCGCAACACCTTCGACACCAGGACCGGCTGGGTGCGGGCGCGCAAGAGCGACGGCACCTTCCGCGAACCCTTCGACCCGACCGCCATCAACTACGGCAGCGACTATACCGAGGGCAATGCCTGGCAATACAGCTGGTTCATGCCGCAGGACGAAGGCGGCCTGATCACCCTGCTCGGCGGCGACACAAAGACCGTCGCCAAGCTTGACGCCATGTTCGACTACGACAATTCCAAACTCGACTACAGCCACGCCGAGGATATTGCCGGCCTGATCGGCCAGTATATCCATGGCAATGAACCGAGCCATTCGGCTGCTTATCTGTATGTCTACGCCGGCGCGCCATGGCGCACCCAGGCCCGGCTGAAACATATCGTCACGACACAATACAAGCCGACGCCGGATGGCCTGGCCGGCAATGACGATCTGGGCCAGATGTCGGCCTGGCTCATGTTTACCGGCCTTGGCTTCTATCCGGTCACGCCTGGCAGCGGCGAATATGTCATTGGCCGCCCTTTCGTCACCCGCGCCACGCTCACCCTGCCCAATGGCAAGACCTTTACCGTGTCGTCGGAGGGCAGCGGCGACTATGTCGGCAAGGTGACGCTGAACGGCAGGCGGCTCGACCGTGCCTTTATCCGACACGCCGAGATCCTCGCCGGCGGTGAAATGCATTTCGTCATGCAGGCGACGCCTAACACCCATTGGGCGACAGCAAAGACTGCGCGTCCCTTCTCGATGAGCGGTTACAAGTAATCAGAAGACCGCAACAGCTGCTTCGCAGCTTTTCATTTGCGCCGGGGTCAGGTCCTCGGGCAGGACCACGTGCTGCCGATTATAGTGGTCCTTGCCTTGCGGTAACCAGGTGATCGTTCGTTCGCTTCCCGCTGCGTCTCGCACCCGAAAGCTCAACGGCACGGAGCTATCGCCGGGCGCACCTCCGAGAACAGCCAGGCGGGTCATGTCGTCGCGCAAGCCGGCGCGCCAGGCATTGCCATTGGGATCGACGCCCCTGAGTACTTCGGCCGCAGCCGAAGCGTCACGATCATAGCCGGGGTCGAAATTGGCGACGTCTTCATCGATGACCTTCAGGCAGCCGCCAAAGGCATCGGCCGGCAGGATGACCGGGGCGCCATCGGCTACATGGTTCTGCAGGTCGTCGCCCAGCGGCAGGTTAAGCTGTCCGGCGGCACGGGTAACGCGCGTAACGAAATCCTGCTGCGACAGGCCAGGGTCCGCCTTTGCCATATCGCGCAAGGTGAGCATGAAACGGTCGAGCGATCCGCCGTCTTCATGCCACCGGGCATTCCATACTGCCGCCAGCATGGCACTGCGATCATAGGCGAGGTTTTCCACGTTCGGGTCATTCCAGAAATCGGCGACGATCCGGGCGTTGGGCGCCGCCCGCACCGGCGAGACGGCATTGCGGTTGAGCGCCATGTTCCACGCCTCGACAAATGCACGCAGGTCTATCATATGGCCGCGCAGGGCCAGCTTGCGCGAATAGTAGTCGGTCAGGCCTTCCGAGAACCAGTAACCGGACTTGCCGCCGGGTTCCGGCCCACCCAGGGCAGGCGGGTCCCAGCTGTGGAAGTATTCGTGGGCGATGTAGATCTTCAGGGTATCTTCCGGCAGGCTGGCGGTCGTCACCACATCGAAGGCGTTACTGAGACCGTGGCCGACAAAACTCTGGCCAGCCGGGTCGGCTATGGGCGAGAGGGTGACCAGGAAGGTCGGCTGGCCATTGCCCCAGAAGGCCTGTTCGGCGGCAATCGCCCGTACGACCGAGACGTTGAAATCGGCAAGCGCATAGTCGAAATGGCCGAGGCTGGCGACCCGCAACGCCGTATAGGGCGTTTGAATGCGGGTGACCTTAAGCGCCTTGCCGGCAAGGATGACACTATTGACGACGTCATACTGATCCGTATCCGCCGTTGGATCTTCCATCGACGCAACAAAGGTCCAGCCCCTGATACCCGCCCAGGCAAAGCGTGCCGGCATGTGGTCGCGACCTGCGACCGAGGCAAACAGGGTCTGGCCGAGGACATGGACCATGTCCGGCCCGATGGCGGGGGACACGCCGCCGTCCGCCGGCGGGACCTCCCTGGCTTTCAGGGTGGCATCGAGGCGATAGCTGACGACGATTGGTGCATTGGGACGGGCATGAACATGCCGTCTGGCCGGATCCGGTGTGCCGATCCAATCGGCGCCGGCGATGCGCAGGTCCTTCACAGCCATATACAGTTGGCGGCGGCCACTAAAATGATCCGGCAGATCCAGCACTGCCTCGCCATGATCGTCGGCAACGAAACGCATCTCGACGGCAAGGCCCGTGAGGGATTTCCCGCTGAAGACAGGCGCCAGGTTATAGCGGATCGGTTGCACCTCGGCATGGACAGAGCCTGCGTGCCAGAGCATTCCTGCAAATAATCCAATGAAAATGCTACGCATACATCCCTCCCCCGGCCATCGACAATCCTTGCAACCGAAACGGGCAGGATTTTGACCACGGGAAAATTACGGGTCTCATACCAACGGCCATTAAGAATGACCGTTGGTATTAGTTTTTTTCAGCTCAAACGCCGCATGGCTCGCCGCATAAGCGGCGGCGTGCAGTCGCACGCTCCCAACGGCCGAAGGGTCAAGATCGGCGGCCGTTGGTATGAGTTTTTTTCAGCTCAAACGCCGCATGGCTCGCCGCATAAGCGGCGGCGTGCAGTCGCACGCTCCCAACGGCCGAAGGGTCAAGATCGGCGGCCGTTGGTATCAGGCCGAGCGCACGCCCGATTGCAGCAGGTCGACCTTGCCGATCAGGGCGTCATGGCCCAGGATCATGTCGACGCGCTGGCCGTCCGAAGCCAACGGCAGGCGCAGCCAGAACAGGCTCAGGCCCTTGGCGCCGCGCCAGGCCATGGAATGCAGGCCGACATTGGGCTTGCCGGTTTCGACCACAAGCGTCAGGGCTTCGGCCCAGTATTGGGCTTCGGAGGCTGTGTAGATCTTGTTGATGGTCTTGCCGGTGATTTCCTGGCCATAGGCGTCGAAAAGCTCGGTGCCGGCCAGGCGCTGACGGAAGAAGGCCGCGTCATTGTCGGGCGAAGGATCGAGGACGTCGATCAGGGAGATGGTCGGAAGGCGCCGTTTCAACTGCATGGGATCGATATCTGACCGCGATGGCAGCCTGCCGCGTTTACGCAGTCCCTTCCAATAGCGGAAGATCTCCTCATGCGAGCGCAAGGCCGCTAACATTTCGGACGCGAGACCAGCCATAAGCGGTAGTTTACTTCAGCCCAGAGTAAAGGATCAGCAGGAATTTTGTTGATTTTTGGCGAATCGGCCATTTTCACCATCTCTTAACTGATGACTCCCTGGCAAGCAAAAAAGGGTTAATACGGGCTATCTGTTCTGGAAAGGTCACAGAAAAAAAGCCCTGATCCGAAGATCAGGGCTTTGTTCTATTTTTGTTTTAAAGGTTAACGCCGAACCGGCGCTTCCCTCAAAATTACACCTTGGCGCGCGTCTTGCGTGTGACCTGACGGCCACCCTGGCCCAGGCCCATCTGCTTGGCGAGATCCGAACGCGCCTTGGCGTAGTTCGGAGCGACCATCGGATAATCCTTCGGCAGGTTCCACTTGGCACGATAGTCTTCCGGGCTCATGCCGTACTTGGTGCGCAGGTGACGCTTGAGCGACTTGAACTTGCGGCCGTCTTCGAGGCAGACAATAAAGTCATTCGAAATCGACTTCTTGACAGAAACCGCCGGCTCCTTGGGCGCTTCGACCTTGGTTTCTTCACCCGACGAAATAGAGCTCAGGGCCTGATAAACACTCTGGATCAGCGAAGGAAGCTCGCCTGCGGGCAAAGAATTGTTGCCCACGAAGGCAGACACGATGTCTGCCGTCATATCCAATGTATCTGTTTTGCTTTCCATTATACAATCCTGCGAAAACCGTTGGCTTTAGCTAAGCCATGCTTATGAAATATTCAAGCGCAAATATTGAAAAAAACATCCGCGATAATTTCGCAAGCGGTAATTACTTTCTATTTGGGGTAAATGTCCTGGGTATTGGACATACATATGCTTGCAGTATGGCGGAATGTTGCAGCACTTGCCCACAGAACGACGTTTTCTCACCTGCGCCGAATCGCGTTTATTTGACAGAGCCGTCGCGCGACTGCGGCCGCGCTAACGCATCCCATTCAGATTATTCAGGTTTTTAGGCGCATCAAGCCTCAAGGTCATCACACCTCAAGGTCATCAGACCTTGAGATCATTACGCTTTAAGATCATTAAGCCTTGAGATCTTGGGCAAAGGCCAGCATGGCGGCGCGTTGCGGCACGCTGAGACCTTCCAGTTCGACCTCTTCGCCACGGCTCAGGGAGCGCAGCATGACATGGGTCAGGGCCGAGGACAAAGACCAGTTCCAGTAACGCAATACAGTCTGGGCGCGGTCGACCGCCAGCATGTCATAGGCCATCAGGACTTCGGCCAGTTGCGGATGGACATTGCCATCCGGCCCGCGCAATGGACGGCGCAGGGCCTTCCACAGGGCTTTCAACGCCTTACGCGAACAGCCGGTGGCCTTGCACAGGACGGCCAGGCCTTCGCCGCCGGCATCGCGCAAAATCTTGGCGCCTGTCGATGGCTTTAGGCCGGACAGATAGGCGATCTCCTCGGCCATCTTGCGCGTCATGCCGTTTTCAGCGGCGTCGGCGATGGCGGCTTCGAGGGAGTCGTAGGGGCTTTTCTTGAGCGCTTCACGATTACGCTGGCGGCGCTCGATAAATTGCAGCGCCTTGCGCGACATGGGGTCCTGCCACTTTTCCTTGGCGGCCATGGCAAAGACGTCGGCTGCCATGTCCTGCATGACTTCACGATTGACGCCGAAGCGGCTGAGGATCTGGCGGCGGATTTCCGAGGGGCTCCACCAGAAAAGGATATAGGCGGACGACGGCCGCATTTCCGGACGGCGCAGCAGCAGGGGCACGAGTTCGGGATCGTTCTGGCTCAGGGCGACAATCGATTCGATGGCGTGCTGCGACAGGTTTGCCTTGGCATTGCGCAGCAGGGTGTCGATGACGGCGATATCCTCGCTGTCGACCAGAACTTCGGACAGCAGGACCGGCAGGTTCTTGCGGCCGGCCAGCAGCATACGATGGCCGGCAGTGCCGTGACGGGCACAATAATAGAGATCGGAATCGCTGAGGGCGTCGCAATCTTCGATCAGCGGCCGCGCAATCTCGACATGATCGACCAGCAGCAGACGGATCAGGGAGTTGGGCAGTTCGGCCAGGATACTCAGGCGCTTGGCGACACGCTTGCGCTCGTGCGGGTCGGCCTCGCGCAACATCTCGACCAGCAGATCGGCGGTAACCGCGCGCTCGAAAGCATTGATTCGGCTTTCGGGCAGGCAGACCACGTCTGCCAGGCGCTTCAGCAGCATCTGCCGCGACTGATAGGCCGGCGCTGCGGGCATTTCCGGCGCCAGGTTATCGTCGTCCTGTGACGGATCGCCTTCGACTATGGAGGTTTGCGCGGCATTAAGCATACCGGCCATAATGCCGCCTATGCGTTAAGCATTGGTATAGGGTTGCGCCAAGATTTCCAACGCAAGGCGCTTGTTTCCGCAATACTGGTGATTGTCAGCCTTAGCCCACGCTTCGTCAGCCGGCACTTTGACGCCACAGCCGTGCGGCGAATAATAGCCGGCAAGCGCCGCAGGTACACTTCGTACCTGCCAGCGCAGACTGCGTATTAGTCGCCCACGGATGGGGATGTCAAAGGCCGTCGAAGAGGGCCGTGGAGAGGTACCGCTCGGCAAACGACGGAATAATCGCGACAATGGTCTTGCCGGCATATTCTTCGCGTGCAGCCAGGCGGAAGGCGACCTCGAGGGCGGCACCCGACGAGATGCCGACCGGCAGGCCTTCGACCTGGGCCGACTTGCGCGCCATGGCGAAGGCCGCATCGTTGGACACGGTCTCGACGCCGTCGATGACGGCACGATCGAGGATGGCCGGAACGAAGCCGGCGCCGATGCCCTGGATCTTGTGCGGGCCGGGTTCACCGCCCGACAGAATCGGCGAGGCTTCGGGCTCGATGGCGATCATCTTCACGCTGGGCTTGCGGGCCTTCAGCGCTTCGCCGATGCCGGAGATAGAGCCGCCGGTGCCGACGCCGGATACGACGACATCGACTTCACCATTGGTGTCGTTCCAGATTTCCTCGGCGGTCGAGATGCGGTGGACGGCCGGGTTGGCGTCGTTTTCGAACTGCTGCGGGATAACGGCACCCGGCGTTTCGGCGGCCAGTTCCTGGGCGCGGTTGACGGCGCCGCGCATGCCTTTTTCGGCCGGGGTCAGTTCCAGCGTCGCGCCGAGCAGCAGAAGCATCTTGCGGCGCTCCATCGACATCGATTCCGGCATGACCAGGACAACCTTGTAGCCCTTGGCGGCGCCGACGAAGGCGAGCGCGATACCGGTATTGCCCGAGGTTGGTTCGATAATGGTGCCGCCGGGCTTCAGCTTCCCCGACTGTTCCAGCGCCTCGACCATGGCGATGCCGATACGATCCTTGACCGACGACAGGGGATTGAAGAATTCGAGCTTGGCCAGGACCGTGGCTTTCGCGCCGAATTCGGCCGACAGGCGCGGCAGTTTGACCAGCGGCGTATCGCCCATGGTATCGAGAATCGAATCGAACACCTTGCCGCGGCCCTTGCGGGCGAGGGTGGATGCGGCGACGGGCTTATGGTCGTCGGAAGAGGCCATGGGCTTAGCTCCTGAGAATTTTAACAATTGTGAAGAGGAATTTCGCTTTACGAATCAGGGGAGAGCCTGCGCCCGTGCGCTTTTGTTAACCCGCTGTTAAGAACATATTAAGAGATATTATCGCGTCTTAACTTTCCCGATAAGCCAAATCACCTCACATTTCCTGTGAGGTAAACTAAACCTAGCTGCCCAAGGCAAGAGGATTTCGCAATGAGCATGGACGACCTGAACCCGATCTACGGCGCCGGTACCCGCGCAAGTGAAGTCCCGGCCGCTGAGCCCCAGGCTTCGCCGGAAGCCTCCGCCCCGGAAACGTCTACCGTAGAAACACCCGCTGCCGAACCCGTCGTCGCGGCTGTGCCCGATCTCGACCTGCCGGGCCGCCACGAGCTGGCGACCCAGATGGTCGCCAAGCTGTGCCACGACTTTATCTCGCCGGCCGGCGCCATCGTGTCCGGCCTCGACCTGCTCGACGACCCGTCGGCCCAGGATATGAAGCAGGAGGCGCTGAACCTGATCGCGACCTCGGCCAAGAAGCTGGTCGCCCTGGTCTATTTCGCCCGTGTGGCCTTCGGCGCCGCCAATACGTCGGAAGCCTTCAACGCCGCGCAGCTCAACAAGATCCTGACCGATATCTATGCCTCGGTCCGCGCCGAGCTCGATTTCCGCATCGAGCCGAATGTTATCTTTGAAAAGCCGGCCGCCCGCGCCCTGCTCAATGTCGGCCTGCTGCTGGGTAATTCCCTGCCGATGGGCGGCAAGGCGCGCCTGGAGGCCGTCACCACCGACGGCACCCTGACCCTGACCGCCGAGGGCCGCGGTCCGCGCGCCCGCTTCAAGCCCGAGGCTACCGAAGCGCTGAAGGGCCTGCCGCTCAGCGATGGCCTCGCCGGCCAGTGGATCCAGCCGCACTGGCTGCACAGCGTCGTTACCGAAGCCGGCGGCACGCTGGAATTCACTACAGACCAGGACCTGGTGCTCATCACCATCAAACTTCCCGCCTAATCCCAGCGGCTACTTTCCGGCCGTTGGGAGCGTGCGACTGCACGCCGTATCGTGCTCAAGAAGCGAAGCGTTAGCACGCTTCTATGGATTTGTGCTCAAGAAGCGAAGCGTTAGTACGCTTCTATCGGTGGCGAGCCATGCGGCGATTGAGCTAATAGTGACTTCATATTTATTATAGACGCGCGCCTGCAGGCCGCATCGATATAGAGGCCTCCGCCACGGTGCCCCCTGCACTATATATGGCGGAGGCTTTTTTACGTCATCGCAGAAGCTCACAACCTCTCCGACAGAAAATGTCGAAACCGTGTTCGATTTAGATTTCGGTAAGGTTTTGCGAACGCTCTTTTAACCAAACCCCGGCACTATGCCCGTGAAGGGTTGGGCGACGTGTATCTGTACGCCCTGCCGCACTCGCTGAATGAGGGTTTGCTGTGGACGACTTAATTGCTGAATTTCTGACCGAAACGGCCGAAAGCCTGGAGGTCGTCGATAGCGAACTCGTCAAGTTCGAGGCTAATCCGAACGAGCGCAAGACGCTCGATAATATTTTCCGCCTGGTGCACACCGTCAAGGGGACCTGCGGCTTCCTCGGCCTGTCGCGCCTCGAAGCCGTGGCCCACGCCGGTGAAACCCTGCTCGGCCGTTTCCGCGATGGCAAGCTCGAGGTCACGCCCGTCGCCGTGACCCTGGTCCTGCACTCGATCGACCGGATCAAGGTGATCCTGGCCGGCCTCGAAGCTACCGGCAACGAACCCGACGGTAACGACCACGACCTGATCGCCCAGCTCGAAGCCATGGCCGAAGGCCAGGAAGTCGACCTGACCGCCGTCCAGGCCGTCGAAGTGCCGGACCGTCCGATCGCTTCGGAAGTCGAACCTGCCGACATCATGACGCCTGCCCTCGGCGCCGGCGATATCGACCCGTCCACCGGCCGTGCCCTGCGCCCGGGCGAAGTCTCCGAAGCCGACCTCGAAGCCGCCTTTGCCGCCGCCGAGGCCCCCGACTGGATGAACGACACGACACCGGAGCCGGTGGCCGAAGTCGTTCCGGAGCCTGTCAAGGCGCCCGAACCCGTTGCCGCCGCCCCTGTCGCCAAAGCCGCACCGGCTGCCGCCGCCGAGCCGATGGCCGGCCTCGGTGGTGAAGACACCCAGGGCATTGCCACCACCCAGTCGATCCGCGTTTCGGTCGATGTCCTCGAAGGCCTGATGACGCTCGTCTCGGAAATGGTCCTGACCCGGAACCAGCTCCTGCAGATCAGCCGCACCCGTGAGGACTCGGCCTTCGCCACCCCGCTGCAACGCCTGTCGACCCTGACCGGCGAACTGCAGGACAGCGTCATGAAGACCCGCATGCAGCCGATCGGCGCGGCGTGGAAGAAGCTGCCCCGTCTGGTGCGCGACCTGTCCTACGAACTGGGCAAGAAGATCGACCTGATCATGGAAGGGGAAGGCACCGAACTCGATCGCCAGGTGCTGGAACTGATCCGCGACCCGCTGACCCACATGGTGCGCAACTCGGCCGACCACGGCCTGGAGCCCACCCAGGAACGCGTCGACATCGGCAAGCCGGCCAACGGCACCATCAAGCTGTCGGCCTTCCACGAGGGCGGCTATATCGTTATCCGTATTTCGGACAACGGCCGCGGCCTGAACACGGCCCGCATCCGCGAAAAGATCATCGAAAAGAATCTGGCGCCGCGCAATGAGGTCGAAGGCCTCAACGACCAGCAGATTCACCGCTTCATCTTCGCCCCCGGCTTCTCGACCGCCGCCAAGGTCACCAACCTGTCCGGCCGCGGCGTCGGCATGGACGTGGTGCGCACCAATATCGAACAGATCGGCGGCCAGATCGACCTCAACTCGGTCCCCGGCCAGGGCACGACCTTCACCATCAAGATCCCGCTGACCTTGGCCATCGTCTCGGCCCTGATCGTCGGCGCCGGCAAGCAGAAGTTCGCTGTGCCGCAGACCTCGGTCATGGAACTGGTCCGTACCGGCCAGAACGCCGAACACAAGATCGAACGCATCAACGAAGCCCTCGTCCTGCGCCTGCGCGACAAGCTGCTGCCGCTGGTCCAGCTTGGCCCGACGCTGCAGCTCGAAGCCGCCAAGGATGAAGACGCCACCTTCGTCATGGTCATCCAGGTCGGCGAACGCCGCTATGGCCTGGTCGTCAACGACGTCCTCGACACCGAAGAAATCGTCGTCAAGCCGCTGGCCACCATCCTGCGCGACGTCGATGTCTTCTCGGGCGCGACCATCCTCGGTGATGGTTCGGTCGTACTGATCCTCGACCCGAACGCCATGAGCGAGCGCGCCGGCAACATGCTGGAAGAAAAGCAGTCCGAAGACGCCGAAGAGACGACCGACCAGGGCGAGAGCGAACGTTGCGCCATGCTGCTGTTCCGCGCCGGTCCCGGTGCGCCGAAGGCGGTCGAGCTCGAGCACATCACCCGCCTCGAACACGTCGAATCGTCGCAGATCGAAATCATGGACGGCCGCGCCGCCCTGCAGTATCGCGGCAAGCTGATGCCGATCCTGACCGTCAACAGCGACTATTCCGGCCTGCTGTCGTCCCGCCAGGATGGCGAACACATCCAGCCCCTGCTCGTCTTCACCGGCGAAGGTTATGCCATGGCCCTGGCCGTCGACGAGATTGTCGACGTCGTCGAGGACCGTATGCAGATCGAGCTGTCGGCCGATCGTCCGGGCATGCGCGGCACGGCGATCGTCGCCGGCAAGGCGTGTGAAATCCTCGACGTCGATCATTACCATCTGCGCGGCCTGGCCGAACACCAGCGCCGTCCCAATTCGAGTGCTGAAAGGGCCGTCGCATGAGCCTGCGTGACTATGTAACCCTGCGTGTCGGTGGCCAGCTGTTCGGCGTCGATGCCGCCCGCGTCCATGACGTCTTCCACCCCCGCGGCCTGACGCCCGTGCCGCTGTCGCGCTCGGAAATCGCCGGCGTGCTCAACCTGCGCGGCCGTATCGTCACCGCCGTTTGCGCCCGCCGCCGCCTCGGCCTGTCGCCGCGCCCCGAGGGCTCGCCCGAGCCCCTGGCTATCGGTCTCGAAGTCCATGGCGACTCGTACGGTCTCGTCATCGATTCGGTCGACGAAGTCCTGAAGCTGGATGATGAGAAGTTCCACGCCCCTCCGGGCAACCTGCCGCCGCGCTGGTCCGAAATAATCGTCGGCGTTTATCAATTAGAAAAGGAACTTCTGATAGTCTTGGATCCACACACGCTCCTCGATGCTGCGCATCTCAAGGCCGCGTAAACAAGATTAGTATAGGAAGTACCCGGATGAAAACCTGCCTCGTCGTCGATGACAGCCGCGTTATTCGCAAAGTGGCACGACGTATCCTTGAAAACCTGCAATTCGAAGTCGTCGAAGCCAATGATGGCCTCGAAGCTCTGAATGCCTGCAAGGCCAACATGCCCGCCGCCATTCTGCTCGACTGGAACATGCCGGTCATGGACGGCATCACCTTCCTGCGCCAGCTGCGCAAGGAAGACGGCGGCAAGGCCCCGGTCGTGGTGTTCTGCACCACCGAAAACGACCTGGCCCACATTACCGAAGCCCTGACCGAAGGCGCCTCGGAATACATCATGAAGCCGTTCGACGGCGAAATCCTCGAAGCCAAGTTCTCCGAAGTCGGGCTGCTCTAGGCACCCTGAACCTCCGCACGCCCACGACCAAAAATGTATCTTATCCTTTTTGGTTAATGGCGCTGCCCTTCGCTTCCTGACTCAGTTCCTGCGTTCCTCGTTTCCATCGGCCGGTTTATGTCCCTGAATCCCAACCCCGCGGTCTCCCTGAGACCCCTGAAGATCATGATCGTGGACGACTCCGCCGTCGTCCGGGGCCTGATCTCGCGCTGGCTGGAACAGGAGCGCGACATGGTCCTGGCCGGCCTGGCCATCGACGGCCTCAAGGCCATCGAAAAGGTTCGCGAGATCCAGCCCGACGTGCTGATCCTCGACATCGAGATGCCCAATATGGGCGGTCTCGAAGCCCTGCCCAAGCTGCTCGCCGCCAAGCCGGGCCTCAAGGTGCTGATGGCGTCGACCCTGACGACGCGCGGTGCAAACGTTACCATTCGCGCCCTGGAACTGGGCGCGGCCGACTATATCCCCAAGCCGGATTCGTCGCGCATCGGTGGCGCCGACGGCTTCCGCACCGAACTCCTGACCAAGATTCGCGCCCTGTGCGGCCGTACGCGCCAGTGGCCGACGCCTGCGACGGCCGGGTCGTCCGCGCCATCATCGTCCGGGTCGCACACCTCTTCATTCTCCTCCGGCGCAGCCGCGCAACCGGCCGCCCGCAGCAGCTTTGCCGCCCCGCCGCCGCGCAACCCCGCGCCCGCCCCTGCCGCGCAATTGCGTCCGCGCAGTACGGGTCCCAAGCGTATCGATATCCTGGTGGTCGGCGCCTCGACCGGCGGCCCGCCGGCCCTGCGCAACTTCCTGATCGGGCTGGGCCCGGACTGGAAACTGCCGATCCTGATCGTGCAGCATATGCCGGCGACCTTTACCACCATCCTGGCCGAACACCTCGACAAGGCCCTGCCGCAAAAGGTGCAGGAAGCCAAGGACGGTATGCTGATCGAATCGCGCAACGTCTATATTGCGCCGGGCGACTGGCACATGACCATCAAGAACGACCCGATCTGCAAGCAGATCAAGCTCGACCAGGGCCCACAGGTCAACTGGTGCCGGCCGGCGGTCGATCCCCTGTTTAAATCGGCTGCCGACATCTACGGCAACCACGCCCTGGCCGTCGTGCTGACCGGCATGGGCCATGACGGACGCGACGGTGCGGCCGCCCTGGTCAATGTCAATGGCAGCGTCCTGGTGCAGGACGAGGCGACCAGCGTCGTCTGGGGCATGCCCGGCGCCGTCGCCGAGGCCGGCCTGGCCGAAATCATCAAACCCATCGAGGGCCTGTCCGCGGCATGTAAAATATTTGCCCGGGGCGAGAGACCATGAGCGGAAACCAATGACCAGTGAAGACATAGAACATCTCGCCACCATGCTTAAGGTCCGTTCGGGCCTCATCCTCGGTTCTGACAAGACCTATCTGATCGAAAGCCGCCTGGCGCCGGTTGCGCGCCGCGAAGGCTTCGCGACGGTTTCGGCCCTGTTGACGGCCCTGCGTACCAAGCGCGACGACAAGCTGATGACGTCGGTCACCGACGCCATGACGACCAACGAAACCTTCTTCTTCCGCGACAAGGTGCCGTTCGACCAGTTCCGCTCCGACGTGCTGCCGGCCCTGGCCAAGGCCCGCACCAGCGACATCAAGATCTGGTGCGCCGCCTGTTCGACCGGCCAGGAACCCTACTCGCTGGCCATGCTGATGGACGAATGCCGGATGCTGTATCCGCGCGTCAATCTCGACATCCTGGCGACCGACATTTCGGACCGCTGCCTGGAAAAGGCGCAGTCCGGCCTCTACACCCAGTTCGAGGTCCAGCGCGGCCTGCCCATCACCATGATGGTCAAGAACTTCGAGAAGGTCGACGAAATGTGGCGCATCTCGCCGAAGCTGCGCTCGTCGATCCGCTTCCGCAAGATGAACCTGCTCGACGATCTGCGCAGCGTCGGCCGCATGGACGTCATCTACTGCCGCAATGTGCTGATCTACTTCGACCTCGAGACCAAGAAGAAGGTCCTCGAACAGATGGCCACCCTGCTGCCGGACGACGGTTACCTGTTCCTCGGCGCCGCCGAAACCGTGCTGGGCATTACCGATGCCTTCAAGCCGATGCCGGGCATGCGCGGCCTGTATATCAAGACCCAGTCGACGCAATCGACCCCGCTGCGCAAGCTGGCCTAAAAGCTCAAGCGCCGCATGAATCTCAAGAAGCGTGCTAACGCTTCGCATCTTGGGAAAAAAATCCAGAAAGCCCCCGGTTCGCGCCGGGGGGGGTCGTCTGCACTCACCTCTTTATCTTCTGGCGCCCGGCGCATGCGACCTTCTTACGCCGAAACGCCTAGTCTGCGCGCCTCATCAGGAGCAGACCATGGACATCGAAACCACCTCCCTGCGCGGCAAACGCGTTCTCGTCACCGGCGGCACCACCGGCATCGGCCGCGCCACGGTTGCGCAACTCGTAGCGGAGGGCGCGCGTGTCCTGACCTTCGGCCGCGATGAACATGCACTGGAAGATTCGCTGGCCAATGCCCGCACCCGCGGCAGCGACGTCTTCGGCCTGACGGCGGATATCGCCACGCGCGAAGGCGTCAGGCAAGTCTTTGCCGCGGTAGACGAAGTGCTGGGCGGGATCGACATTCTGGTCAACAATGCCGGCCTGTCCGCCGAACCGGTACAGGACATGGAGGACGACGACTGGCGCTATGCCGTCGAAACCAATTTCGTCGCCTATCTCGCCTGCGCTCGCGCCGCTATCAAGCGCATGCAGGATACGGGCGGCCATCTTCTATTTATCGGTTCGATCAGCGCCGCCCGCAAGGTGCCCGGTAACAGCACCTATGCCGCCACCAAGGCAGGCATCCAGACCTATGCCGAGGTCCTCCGCAAGGAGGTCGCCGACAAGCATATCAAGGTGACCTGGATCGAACCCGGCGCCACCGGCGCCGACATGCAGAAGGCCAGCCCCGAGGAGCAGCGCGAAAAGATCGCCCGCGAAGAAATGCTCTATGCCGAGGAACTGGCCGACACGATCGTGTTTGCCCTCACCCGGTCCGCGCGCACCGATGTCGTGTCCATGCGCGTCGAGCCGCTCCTGCAGGAAGCGTCACACTGATTCAGGCTCGGTGGGCTGCAATGAAATCGAGGAAAGCCCGTAACGGAGCCGGTGTATGACGCCGTCCTGGATAATAGAGAAACGGCCCCGAGAAGCGTTGCCACCATGGCTCCAGCACCGGTTCCAGAGCACCGCTGTCGAGGTGGGGCCGCAGCCAGTCTTCGAACAGGAAGATGATGCCGGTGCCGGCAATGGCGGCCTCGACAGCCAGGTCGGTGGCGGCGCCGGCGCGCACGATCAGCGGCCCTGTAGGATCGACTGTGACCAGTTCGCCGTCACGCTCGAACTCCCAGGCCGTCATGGCGCCGCTGCCGAAGCGCCCGCGCAGGCAGGCATGGGTCAACAGGTCGCCCGGATGCTGTGGCCGACCGCGGGCGTCGAGATAGGCAGGCGATGCCGCGGCGGCGAACCGCTGCTGTCGCGGCCCGATCGGCACGGCGATCATGTCCTGTTCCAGCCTTTCCTCATAGCGAATGCCCGCGTCGCAGCCGGCCGCCAGCACATCGACGAAGCCGTCCTCTGCCACGACCTCGAGCAGGATATCCGGATAGGCGGCCAGGAAGGGCGGGACGATGCGCGGCAGGACCAGGCGCACGGCGCTCACAGGCACATTGAGCCGGAGCGTTCCGGCCGGCCGGTCGCGAAAGCCATTGACGACATCGAGCGCCGCCGCAACTTCGCCAAGCGCCGGCCGCAGGCGGTCGAGCAGCCGCGCCCCGGCCTCGGTCGGCGCCACCGAACGCGTCGTGCGGTTAAGCAGGCGCACACCCAGTCTTTCCTCCAGCCGGCGCACGGCCTCGCTCAGGCCGGAAGCGCTGCTGCCCGTGGCGCGGGCCGCGTCGCGGAAACCGCGGGCCTGCGCCACGGCGACAAAGGCCGTCAGGTCGCCGAGATCCGCACCGAATTCCGATCGGGGATTTTGCATTGTTCGCCCTTCCGCACAGCCTGTGCCGATTATAAACGATTATCACACAAAGCACTCGGGTCTATATAGGGACCGTCACTAGAGCATTTCCCGATCAATCTGATCGGAGAAATTGCTCTAGTCTTTTGTTTTGTCGCACTTCTTATCCGAAAAGTGGCTTCCACTTTATCGGGAAGCGCTCCAGGAGATTTTGCCATGACCGATATCACCAAAGCCGGAACCTTCACCCTCGGGGGCCGCACCGTCAAACGCCTGGGCTACGGCGCCATGCAACTGGCCGGCCCCGGTGTGTTCGGGCCGCCGAAGGATCATGCCGCCGCCCTCGCCGTTCTGCGCGCCGCCGTCGCGGCCGGGGTCGATCATATCGACACCAGCGACTTCTATGGCCCGCACGTCACCAACCAACTGATCCGCGAAGCCCTGCATCCCTATCCCGACGACCTGACCATCGTCACCAAGATCGGCGCCTCGCGCGGGCCTGACAAATCGTGGAACCCGGCCTTCTCTGCCGAAGACCTGACCGCCGCCGTGCACGACAACCTGCGCAATCTCGGCCTTGAAGCGCTCGACGTCGTCAACCTGCGCCTGATGTTCGGCACGCATGGCCCGGCAGAAGGTTCGCTGGAAGCGCCCTTGCGCGTCCTGACCGGCCTGAAGGAGCAAGGCCTTGTTCGCCATATCGGCATCAGCAATGTCACGGCCAACCAGATCGCGGAGGCGCGCGCCCTCACCGATATCGTCTGCGTGCAGAACCAGTACAACCTGGCCCATCGCGAAGACGATGCCCTGATCGACGATCTGGCCAAGGCCGGCATCGCCTATGTCCCCTTCTTCCCGCTCGGTGGCTTCACGCCTCTGCAGTCGACGGCCTTGTCCGACGTCGCCGCGCGCCTTGAGGCCACGCCGATGCAGGTGGCCCTGGCCTGGCTGCTGCAGCGCTCGCCCAACATCTTGCTGATCCCCGGCACCTCTTCGGTCGGCCACCTGGAAGAAAACCTCGCCGCAGCCGAATTGACCCTGCCGTCCGACGCCATCGCCGAACTGGATCGCATCGGCGCGTAACACCTATGGTATTCCCCCGAAGTCATGCGCTATAGATTTCATGATTTCGGGGGAAGCCATGACATTGACGCCGGTCCAGCTGTTTATCCTGCCCTTTCTCGGCCATTTCGCCCTGGTCGCCGGCCTCTATGCCTGGTTGACCTTCGAGCGGCAGGTCGCCATGCTGAAGCACGAGGTCAAGGCCAGTGACTTCGTCCGCGCCGGCGCCGATCCGGAACGGTCGCTGCGAGTCGCGCGCAACCTGTCGAACCAGTTCGAACTGCCCGTCTTCGCTCTTTTTGCGGCCTTATTCCTATACCTTTCCGGAAAGGTCGGAATGATCGATATTGCTGCTGCCTGGGTATTCCTCGCTGGCCGCCTGGTCCATACCTGCGTACAGACTCTGACCACCAATGTGCCCCTGCGGGGCATTGTGTTTATGCTGACCTTTGTACCGGTGCTGGTTCTGATGGCCCGTGTCGCGCAAGTAGCCTTGTTGTAAGCTGTTGGATACTTTCCCGCCATTCCGAGGATAAGCTTATGTGGATAAGAGGTCTGACGGCATTCGCTGGCATCGTCGTCATGCTTGCTTTCCTGGCAGTCTCTATAGTTGGCAACCGTAATGAAAGCCGGTTCCTGCGTTCCGATTACGAGGTCTCGCACGTCGAGACCGGGGCTGTTTTCGCAAGGCACCTCAAGGGAAAGATCATTTATGTCGATCGCGGCGACGCCCGAACCCTGGATTGGATGACGATCTACTTGCCCGGTATAATTTCTCGGGCATCGGAATTGTCGCGTTCGGCCTGCTCATCCAGAAATCCAGAGACGAAGTGGAAAAGCCTTCGATCGAATAGGCATCAAGTTTCTTTGCAGCCATCCCGGCAATCTGCTACGACGCTCGCATGACGATCACTATCTATATCGATGCCGATGCCTGTCCGGTAAAGGACGAAACCTACAAGGTCGCCGCGCGCTACAAGCTCCATACCTTTGTCGTTTCCAACAGCTTCATCCAGATCCCGCAATCGCCGCTGATCTCGCGGACCATCGTCGAGGCCGGCCCCGATATCGCCGACGACTGGATTGCCGAGCAGGTCGTCCCCGGCGATATAGTCATCACCAACGATATCCCCCTGGCCGGACGCGTGCTGACCAAGGATGGACATGCCATAGCGCCCAATGGCCGCCCCTTCACCAAGGATTCGATCGGCGCCGCCCTGGCCCAGCGCGCCATCATGGAACATATCCGCTCGACCGGTGAAATAACCGGTGGTCCCCCGCCGTTTTCCAATGCCAACCGCTCGCAGTTCCTTCAGATCCTCGACCAGACCATCGTCCGCGAGCAAGGAACGCGGCGCTGACTTGTAATCCCGCCGTCACGAGCGTAGCTTAAGAGAAAAGGTCAGGTCACCTGGCCAATTCCAACTACAGGGACAAAACCATGCACCTATTCCTGGCCCTTGCCGCTACCCTTATGACACCGGTATCTACCCACGCCGCATCGCAGTGGTGCACCGTCTTGCCCGCCGATGCCGCAGCCTTCAGCGGACAGATAACGCCCTATCTGACGCCCCTGTTAGACAGTACGCCCAAGCCCATGGTCCATATCCATACCGAGGGCACCCTGCCGCACCAGGGTATCCGCGACGAAAGCATCGAGGCCAAGAAGCAGTTGCCCATAATGCGCGATGCCGCCCTGGCCTGGCGTGCTGGCCCTGAAGCTTCTGGGGCCGGCGACGCCTATTACGACCTGGCCCAGCGCTACTTCATGGCCTGGGTCGATACCTATCAGCCCGACCTCAACCCGATCGATGAAACGCCGTTCGACGCCTTTATAGAGACCTATGCGGTTATCGCCCCGAAGTTGCCGGCCGCCGACCGGGCCAAGGCCGATGCCTTTCTGACAGCCTGGGCAAAAGACTATATTGCCTCGATCGACAGCCACCAGGTCGTCAGCCAGAGCCCGCAGGCCTCGACCTGGAACAATAACTGGCAGAGCCACCGCATCAAGCTGGTCACCATGATCGCCGTGGCGCTCGGCGACGACGCTCTCTTCGCCGATGCCCGCCGCCTGTTCCAGGCCCAGGTGGCCGGGAATATCCTGCCTGATGGCGAGGTTCGCGATTTCGCCGAACGCGACGCCCTGCACTATGTCATCTACGACCTCGAGCCCCTGGGCCAGGCAGCCCTGGCTGCCCGTGTTCGCGGCGAAGACTGGTACAGCTATCAGGCGCCGACCGGCAGTTCGCTGAAGAAGGGCTTTGCGTGGCTGCGCCCCTACGCTGCCGCCGAGACCCCGCACCAGGAATTCGCCAAATCGAAGGTCGCGTTCGACGCCCAGCGCGCCGCCGCCGGCGAAAAGGGCTATTCCGGTCCGTTCGAACCGATGAGCGCCGCCAATGTCATGTGGCTGGGCGCGACACTCGATCCTGCCTATCTGCCCCTGGCGCAAAAACTGCGGGCAAAACCACCGATATACCTGGCCATGTGCGGGAATTAGCGACTCTTGCCTTGCTGCGTCTGTAGGCGTAAAACGCCCCGACGTTCGAATACAGGACCCGACCTGCCCATGTGATTTCCCATTCGCGAGAAACACCCTTTGTGATCCTCCGAGGAAATCCCTTCCCATGCCTGCAACTCTTGCTATTTCCGACCTGTCCTGGTCGACGCCGGACGGCCGCGTCCTGTTTTCCCATCTCGACCTGACTTTCACCGCCGAGCGCGCCGGCCTGATCGGCCGCAACGGCGTCGGCAAGTCGACCCTGCTGCGCCTGATCGCCGGCGACCTGCCCGTCCCGGCCGGGCGCATTACCGTCAACGGCACGCTGGGCGTCCTGCGCCAGGCCGTGACTGTTCGCCCCGGCGAAACCGTAGGGCATCTGTTCGATGTCGCGGACGCCCTGGCGATCTTGCGGCGCGCCGAGTCGGGCGACGCCTCGGTCGAAGATATCGCCGCCGCCGACTGGACGCTGGAGGCGCGTCTTGCGGCAGCCCTGGCCCAGGTCGAACTGGACGTGGCGCCGCACACCCTACTGGCTGCCCTGTCCGGCGGGCAGGTCACGCGCGCTGCCCTTGCTGCTCTGGTATTCCGCCAGCCGGACATGCTGCTGCTTGACGAGCCAACCAACAATCTCGACCGCGACGGTCGCCGGGCGGTTCATAACCTCCTGGCCAACTGGCGCGGCGGCGCCATCGTCGTCAGCCATGATCGGGAATTGCTGGAAACGATGGACGTCATTGTCGAACTGACATCGCTGGGCGCGACGCGCTACGGCGGATCGTGGAGCGACTATCGCGCGCGCAAGGACCTGGAACTGGCAGCGACGCAACACGATCTCGACGATGCCGAGAAGCGCGTAGCCGAGGTGGCGCGCAGCGCCCAGGCCACGGCCGAGCGCCAGGCGCGCCGGGACAGCGTCGGCAAAAAGATGGCGGCAAAAGGCGGCACCCCACGAATCTTGCTGGGCGCCATGAAGAATCGCAGCGAACAGACCGGCGGCGCCAATACTCGCCTGGCCGAACGCCAGCGCATCGAGACCAGCACCACGGCCGTCGCTGCCAGGGCCCGCATCGAGGTGCTGCAGCCTTTTTCAGTCAGCCTGCCGCCGACAGGCCTGCCCGCCGGCCGTACCGTCCTGGCCCTTGACCACGTCAGCGCCGGTTACGACGATGGCACACCTGTCATCCGCGACCTGTCCCTGACCGTTACCGGGCCCGAACGTATCGCCATTACCGGGCGCAACGGCTCGGGCAAGACAACACTGCTGCGGCTGATAACCGGCCGGTTGCGGCCGCAAACGGGGAAGGTCGAGATCGTACCCGATCATGTTTTCCTCGATCAGCAGGTCGACCTGCTCGATCCGGCACAGTCGATTCGCGACAACTATATTCGCCTCAACCCGGGCGCCGACGAAACCGCCTGCCGTGCGGCCCTGGCACGCTTCATGTTCCGCGCTGACGCCGCCCTGCAGATCGTCGGCAGTTTAAGCGGCGGCCAGACCCTGCGCGCCGGCCTGGCCTGCACGCTGAGCGGCAAGCCGCCTCCATCCCTGGTTATCCTGGATGAGCCGACCAATCATCTTGATATCGATGCCATTGCTGAAGTCGAGGCGGGCCTGCGCGCCTATGACGGCGCCCTGGTCGTCGTCAGCCACGACGCTGCATTCCTGAAGGCCATAAGGATCGAACGCACGGTAGCGCTGGCTTAAAGAAAGCCACCCTTGTCGAAATCGCTGCCCTGCTTCGGCAGGGCGGCCTTGCGCCCGTCGCGACGCTCCTGCGAAACCGAGATGGTGCCGATCAGGATGGCCAGCAGTACGCCCCAGCCGGCGGCGGTCTCAAGCGTCAGGAAAACCCGCTCGCTCACACCCAGCGGCAACAGGGTCGCCAGTTCCATGACCACACACAGCAGTTGCAGGCACAGGGCCCATTTCGGCCACGGGTGGCGTGCCTTCCAGCAGGTAATGTAGAAACCGAGCAGGCACAGCACGTCCGCGATCAGCAGGTACCAGGTGGTATGTTCGGTGGAGACGACGCCGAAGGCCAGACTGAGCAGGTAGGCGGCCAGGTACATCACGGCACCGAAGCGCTCACGCCATGTGCCCATGATCAGGGCATAGAGGCAGACGAGCAGGACTGCGCCTGCGCCTATCTGCGTTATCAGCGATTGTAACATCACCGCCCGTCCCCTGCCCTTGCCCGCGAATCCGTGCAGGTGCGATAGAACAGAGAACGAGCGGCTGTGGCAAGGAAAAGCTTAACGGAGCGTAAACCGTCTACAATGCGAGATTGCGGCCCTGTATCTGCCGTGTCGCATTATGCGTCTCGGCCCGGTCGACCGGGCGGTCGCTGACGCCGCCATTGCCCTTGTCGTCGGGTGGCTTGTCATAGGGCGGGATGATCATGGTCGAGTCGATGCGCAGGGTCTTCTGGATTTCGCTGAGGCCGTTATGGGCCGCCGTCATATGCTGCTGCGCCGAACTGAGCGCCATCATCGCCTTAAGCGTGTGCTCGTGCACATCGCCGGTAATGACGGTCGACATGCGAACGGCACGTCGAGAGGTAATATAGGTGTCGATGAGGTGCGCTGCCTCACTGAGCGCCGTGTCGATTGCCTCTTCGGTGGCGTGGAGCTGCACCGTCAAGGCGTTGGCGACATTAATCGTTTTCTCTTTTGACATGGTTGTTCCTGTGTACTGAACAAACGTCCGAAAAACGCTGGACCTCAGGCGGAGCTTATCCGGGCAAAGACTTGCAACACGTCAACAAATAAACCTAAGCGCGAATTAACTCTATTTATATTCTAGTCCTGTCGGCAATAGCGGGGACAAAATCGCGTGACGAACCCGATCCGCCCTTCTCTGTCCTGCATCGCAGAGCCATATTGCACAGGCCGGAAATGCCAATTTTGAGAGGGCTCATCGTCATGAAAACACGCACACTCGGGAATAGCGGTCTTGAGGTTTCCGCCCTAGGCCTCGGCTGCATGGGGATGAGTTGGGCCTATGGTCCGTCCGACCGCGACGCCTGCCTGAAACTGCTGCGCCAGGCCGTCGATCTCGGCGTCACCTTTTTCGACACAGCCGAGGTCTACGGCCCCTACACCAATGAAGAATTGCTCGGCGAAGCTTTCGAGGGCCTACGCGACAAGGTGGTCATCGCCACCAAGTTCGGCTTCCGCATCGGTGGCGGCATTGCCGGCTCGCTCAGCGGCACCGATTCCCGCCCCGAACATATCCGCGAGGTCGTCGAGGCCTCGCTGAAGCGCCTGCGTACAGATCATATCGACCTGCTGTATCAGCATCGCGTCGACCCAGACGTGCCGATCGAGGATGTCGCCGGCGCCGTCAAGGACCTGATCGCCGCCGGTAAGGTCAAGCATTTCGGCCTGTCCGAAGCCTCCGCCAAAACCATTCGCCGGGCCCACGCCGTCCAGCCGGTGGCTGCCGTGCAAAGCGAATACTCCCTGTGGACGCGCGACCCCGAGACCGAGATCCTGCCCACCCTGGAAGAATTGGGAATCGGCTTTGTCCCCTACTCGCCTCTTGGCCGCGGTTTCCTGACCGGCACCTTGAAGGACGAGGAAGCGCTTGATCCCGACGACTTCCGCCGCAAGACCCAGCCGCGTTTCTCCGGCGAGGCCCGTCAGCAGAACCTGCGCGCGGTCGATGCCCTGGAACAGGTGGCCAAGGACCGCGGTGTCACGCCGGCACAACTGGCCCTGGCCTGGCTGCTGGCCCAAAAGCCGTGGATCGTGCCCATTCCCGGCACGCGCCATCTCAGCCGCCTCAGTGAAAATATTGGGGCCGCCGATGTCCAACTCAGCGCCGCCGACCTCAAGCTGATCGAGGACACTATTGCCGCCGTCGGCTTTGCCGGCGACCGTTACGGCGCCGCCAGCCTGGCCATGGTCAATATCTGACGCCGCGTTCCAGACGCAGAAAGCCCCCGGACCACTCCGGGGGCTTTCTTTTGGGATATCTGCAAGGCGTACCTTTAGCCTTACTCAGTGCTCAAGGAGCGAAGCGTTAGCACGCTTCATAGCTGGCGAGCCTTGCGGCGCTTGAGCGCTTACCTAGTGCCTTTTGTCGTGTGGGTCGTCTTCTTCGACGTCTTGGTCACCTTGGCGGCCGGGGCAGCAGCGGCATCCGGTTCGGCATCGACGCTGGCGCTGGCAGCCTGAAGCTTGCCGCTGTCGGCCTGCAGACGCGGCAGGCTCGACGTCGCGAACGACTTGACTGAAGCGTCAGTGCCGCTCTGGGCATACTCGTTGAAGGCGACGGTAGACTTCTGCGTCACGTCACCCTGGGTTGCCAGGTACTTTTGATCGAATGCCTTGCCCTGGGTCGATTGCAGGTCGGCCAGCTTCTGCTTGTATTCATCGGTCCACGACTGGTCGAAGTGCATGTCGGTGGTCGCGCCCTGGATGGCGGCGACCATATCCTGACGCACCTTCATGCCATCGGTCAGGACGGCCTGGGCGGCAGCCTTGGTGTCAGGGTTCTTGGTCTGCTGAATGGCGACCTGGCTGGCGGCAATACCGAACTCGTTGGCGAGGTAAGCCTGCTGGATAAAGTCCTTGGCAACCGGGCCGGCAACCGTGCCAGCGGCATCATTGGAAGCAGCAGTCGTCGTAGTCGATGACGGGGTAGCCGCTGTCGTTGCGTCTGCTGCCGGCGGCGTGGCAGGCGGCGCCTGCACGGCATCGGGTGACTTCGCCGTTTCGTCGGGAGTGGTTTGCGGCAAGGTCGGCACAGGCTGCTGGCTGACAGGCGCATTGGCGGTGGTTTGGGCATTGGCCATCATTGGGGCCGCACCAAGAGCCGTGGCTGCCGACAGGGCGGCCAGAATTCCGGTAATCTTATAGGCGGTGGTCTTCATGACAGTTCCTTCCTTGTCTTAACGACGCGGGCCATATCCAGCCCTTGTACGCCGCGTCTGAAAGGCGCGGGGGAGAGCGCCGTTGGGAAGAACAACCTAGCGTCGACAATTGGCCGGACCGTGGTCGGTTTGTGACGCAAATGGTCCCAATCCGTAAGAATGGGACCTTTATCATCTGGCAATTTTATAAGGATTTGCTCAGGGCGACTGAATCTATTGGCTTTTCGCCAATCGGTCTATTTGGCCTTGGCCAGCTTCGGCGCCTGCAGCACCGGATGGTCCTTGAAATAGCCGCGCAGCGCCGTCGCCGCCTCTTCCTGGCCTTCGCAGCACTCCTCGACCATGAAGCCGACCAGGTCGGAGAAGTGATCGAAATTAGCCCGGTAGATGATCGAACGACCATCGCGATAGGCGCTGAGGAGGCCAGCGCCGGTCAGGATCGACAGGTGGGTCGAGGCGGTATTGGCGGGAATGCCGACACTTTCAGCAATCTTGCCGGCGGCAATACCATTCGGTCCGGCCTTTACGATGGTGCGGAAAACATTCAGGCGGCCAGGGTGGGCCAGGGCAAACAGGTTAACCACCGCATCATCGTTCGTCATACTTCAACCTTTTAGGAAATTACGCCTTTACTAGAGGCTGGGTTTTATCGTGAAATGCTGGAAATGAAAAGCGAAGCGGTTCCTTTACACCATAAAGTTTTTGTTATTCCGCGGGACAATTTGCGGCTTGCATTTTGCTTGCCTGAGCTACGAGGCCAATCGGGCCGTCAGGTCGGGTA
The DNA here is from genome assembly GCA_965246725.1 of Asticcacaulis sp. Classification (GTDB taxonomy): domain Bacteria; phylum Pseudomonadota; class Alphaproteobacteria; order Caulobacterales; family Caulobacteraceae; genus Asticcacaulis. The sequence goes on along the minus strand of CBDFFG010000007.1, from coordinate 143,718 downwards.
ATCCATCAAGACGCTGGCAGATTGCCGGGTCATCGAAGGCTTCGGCCGACAGGCGCGTCACGGCATCTATCCGCGTCGTTAGCACGTCGAACAGGGCTTCATAAGCCCTGGCTATCAACGCCTTGTTCATATGCATTTCGCGCGGATCGTCGAGGCGCCAGTCGACAAGACCGGCATGACGGCTGCGGGGCCAGCGGCCGTCCATCGGCGCGCCCGGCGACAAACGTACGACCAGGTCGAAGGCCGGCGCATACTTGCCGATCATGGCCTCGACCGGCTTGGTTGCCAGCCAGCCGGTATTGTAATTGAAACGATGCAGCAGGCTCAGCGCATAGGGCGAAATATCGGCGGCGGGGTCGAAGCCGGCCGAACAGCCCTCGAAACGGCCGGCACCCAGCCGGTTAAGCAAGGCCTCGGCCAGGATCGATCGCGCGGAATTGCGCGTGTCGACAAACAGGATAGTGACGATCCGGGATGGGCTCATGACCTGAGCCTAAGGCGGCAACGATTATTCGCGGGTTTAGGAAACAGGTTAGCAGAAGGTAAACTCTGCGGGCAGCTTGCCAAACACCGCTATGCGATTAGACTGCCCTGCGGGGGTCCATTACCATGAAAATCCGTTTCCGGTTCATCGCGCTCGTAGCTGTCATTGCAATCGGCGCTTCATGGCTTTTCCTGTACATATTCTGCAGCGGGCTGCTGTTACACCGGGCGCTAGGGCATTCCGGATGGCCGGAAATGGCCAGCGACGATTTCCGCATGTCTCCGGTCATGCGCCTGGCCCTGCGCGATCCGGTGCCCACGGTGACACCCGGGCCCATGACGTGGCAGACCCTGGCGCCCGGCTACGAGGTTGCCGAACTGCCGGTCATGATGGGCGATCGCGAGGTCGATCGCTTCCTGCTTAATCGCATCGATCCCCGGCGCTACACTTTTTCCGTCCAGACCCAGTCTGCACAGAAATGGACGATCGACGACTGGGAGCACTATCTGCCCAGCGCGGCGCTGATCGTCAATGGCAGCTTCTTCGCCGCCGGACGGGGCCCCGACACGCCTGTACTGAGCAATGGCATTGCCATGGGGCCGCAAAATTACGATGCGAAGGCCGGCGCCTTTGTCACCGGCGAAAGCATCTCCGGGAGCGCCGCGGTCGTCGATCTCGGTGATGGCGCCGGCTGGCAGAAAGCCTTTGCCGGCGCCCATGACGCCATGGTTGCCTATCCCCTGCTGATCGGCGCCGACGGCCTTAGCCATGTCACCCGCAAAAGCCGCTGGCTGGCCAATCGCACCTTCGTCGCTGAAGATCGTGCCGGCCGCATCATTGTCGGCAGCACCCACCTGGCCTTCTTCTCGCTGGATCGGGAGGCGGAATTCCTGCGCGCGGCGCCGCTGGATATCAAAACCGCCCTCAATCTCGATGGCGGTCCGGTGGCCTGTCAAAGCGTCCGGGTTGGGACGTTTCACCGTCGCCATATCGCCCAGTGGGAAGCTCAGGTCGAAGGTGATCGGGTGCATTTGCTGAACCAGGGCGGCTTTCCCAGCGACATGCCCATCGTTTTGGTGGCAACACCGCTCTCTTATACCAACGGTCATGAAGGATGATCGTTGGTATAAGCATTTTTCGGCTCAAACGCCGCATGGCTCGCCACATTCGTGGCGGCGGGCGGTCGCACGCTCCCAACGGCCAAAGGGTTAAGATCAGCGGCCGTTGGTATTAATCTTTCCAGGCGCAAACGCAAAAACGCCTGCCGTGAGAGGACGGCAGGCGTTTTAGATCTTCAGATCGGTAAGATCGCCAGTTACGCGGCGACGATGCCCGATTGATCGTGTGGATCGCGCAGCACATAGCCACGGCCCCAGACGGTCTCGATGTAGTGGTTGCCATCGGCGGCGACTGCCAGCTTCTTGCGCAGCTTACAGATAAAGACGTCGATGATCTTCAGTTCAGGCTCGTCCATACCGCCATAGAGGTGGTTGAGGAACATTTCCTTGGTGAGCGTCGTCCCCTTGCGCAAGGACAGCAGCTCGAGCATTTCGTATTCCTTGCCGGTCAGGTGGACGCGGTTGCCGCTGACTTCGACCGTCTTGGCATCAAGGTTGACGACGATGTCGCCGGTGCGGATGACCGACTGGGCGTGGCCCTTCGAACGGCGCACGACAGCGTGGATACGGGCAATCAGCTCGTCCTTGTGGAACGGCTTGGTCATATAGTCGTCGGCACCGCCGCCGAGCGTCTTGACCTTCGTATCGATTTCCGACGTACCCGAAAGGATCATGACCGGAGTATTGACCTTGCCGACGCGCAACTGGCGCAGGACTTCCAGGCCGGACATGTCCGGAAGCGACAGGTCGAGCAGGATGAGATCGTAGTCGTAGATCTTACCCAGATCGACGCCTTCTTCACCCAGGTCGGTGGTGTAGACATTGAAGCCTTCCGACTTGAGCATCAGCTCGATGCTCTGCGCTGTGGCGCTGTCGTCTTCAATCAGTAGTACGCGCATATAAGCCCCTCCCGGCTTTAAGGGAAACGGAACGGCGGAGGCGACATTGCCTGCGCCCGTTAACCTTCATGCTAAACAGGAAATCACTTAAGATTCGTTAAGCTTAACACCTGGACCTGTGGCGTAAGGTGATTTGCGAATCGGGGGCAAGAGTCTCGAGTCAATCATTTTGACTATTCACAGGATTTTTACGGCCAATTTTTGGCAATGAGTCTTTTAAATCACACAGTTGCGTGAGTGAGCTCGCGTAAATCCCGTGGCACTTTTTCGTGTGCCAGGTGAAAAAAGAACCGCCGAAGGTTGGTCGATTTGCTGCTTTTCGGCGAAAATTTCCGCCACCTTTCGGCCTGAAAAATTAGCAAAAACTGATAAAGACAACCCAAAAGGGTAACATTCGCGCCACAGTTCGGCCTTGTCTCTTAATTTATCTCCGGGATCCCGCAGTCGCGCAGGAAGTCATAGATGCCGTCATAATAGTGCGGCGGACGCGTATGATCGGCCGGATCGCCGCGCGGCACGAACAGGACCATGCCCTGCCGCGCGCGGGTCAGGATAACGCGATAGGCATTGCGCAAGTACAGCTTCCGGAAGCTGTCATTGACGGACTGCCAGGCCTTGCCTTTGAAATTGTAACCCTGCCAGCCCTGATCATAGCGCAGGTCGGCGTCCCAGCACACGCCTGTCCAGTCGAGCTCGAGCCCCTGGACATCGAACTCGCTGGCGACATCCTCCAGGTAAAAGGACGAGCGCACATCCCGGCGGTCGTTCAGAAACCAGTTGGGCGGATCGATGCCGGCCTTGACGTGCAGGCCTTCCGGGCGAAGCCGTTGTGCGCCGGATGAGGCAACCAGGCCGTACCGCTCCGAACCGCGCGCCGTTGTCCGCAGCCAGGTTCGCGCGGTATTCAGGTCCCGCGTCACGAACAGGGGATATTGATCCAGGCGTGCATGCGCCGTGCGCGCCGCCTCGGCGTCACCGTCCAGCAGGTGAGAGACAAAGTCGGACAGGCTTTCAGCGCGGAACGACCGCATCGACACACCCAGATGCAGGTCGTCGTTCAGCGATACCTGCGCGCCGGCAATAAAGGCGCGAGCGTCATGGGTCAGGTCGTAGTCGCGTTGCTCGATCTGGCGTGAGGCAAACACGCGCCAGTGCGGGAAGCGCTGGCGTATGGCCGCCATCCATTCCGACAGGCCGGCCTCCCCCGTATTGATCTCCTGGCCACCGCCGACCAGGCAGATCACCGTGCACCAGTCGTCGTGACGGTCCATGACACTGAGCAGGAACTCCGGCTCCGACATGTCGAAGTCGGGAACGCTGCGTTTCTGCTGCATGAATTTCGATGCCTGGTTCCGCGTCCAGGCGCGCTGGGCTTCGTCGAAGACCACCACATGCTCGCTCGGCGCATCCGGTGTGCGGACATATTCGTCGCGGAAGGTATGGATGTTATGGATAAAGGCGCGGACCTTGCGTTCGATATGGCTCTTGCTGCCGCCGGTGCGCGCCTGCTGGTCGCGTGTCAGGGCCTCACGCAGGACATCGACCAGGGGACCATTGCCCGACAGGAAGCAGGCGTGTTCGTCGGCGTGACTTTCACTGCGCTGCGTAGCGATGTTCAATCCTGCCAGGGTCTTGCCGGCGCCGGGCACACCGGTGACGAAACAGATCGCCTTCCCCCTGCCCGCCTTGGCCTGTTCGATGACAGCGGCTATGGCGTCCTGGGTGCGGCTCAGATTGGCAGCGTCGTGGCGCGTGATATCCTCGACCCCATGGCGGGTATAAAGCGCACGCGCCGCCTCGACAATGGTCGGCGTCGGGCGATAACCGGTGGCGGCCCAGGCGTTTGCGTCGAACGGCATCTTGTGTGCGGCCCCGATCATACGCATGACCGGCCCCAGGTCGGTTACTGCCAGCAACAGGGGCGTCGCCACCTGGTCGAAGGCCAGCTCAAGCTGCACGTCATGCGAAGCATCGGCCTTGGTCGCCACCAGAATCGGTACGATCGACAAATGGTGGCTGCCGGCGTGGAAGTTCTTCAGGTCGAGCGCATAGTCCTCGACCTGCTCTATAGCCTGATGCGCAAACGCGTCGGCGCCGACCTTGAACTCGATAACAAAAATACAGTCGCCGACGACGACAACCGCGTCGGCGCGCTTGCCCATGCGTGGAATGGCGAATTCGAAATACAGGGTGTAGTCGTCAAGATGACCAAGCGCGCCGCGCATGATGGCTATCTGCTGCAGCCAGGCCCCCTTCTGTTCCTGCTCAAGGCCGAAGGTATGCCACTGGGTCAGTTCGCCGAGGATATGACTGTCGCTATCGCGGGCAAAGCGTTCGCGGTCAGCAGTATAGTAGGCGCGCAAATCCCATCCCCCGATAGTGTGCCACCATACTTGCCACAGCCATCACCGATTGCAACGCTCTGATGTTTTTGCGGACGATGAACCCGAACTGTCAGAAATTTATCGACCGTCCCAGAGCGGCAGCGTAGGCGCCGACGGCGGCTATGCCCGCAACAATCCATAGCGCGTTGCGGCGCAGTTCGAAATCGACGGCAGCACTTCTCCCGGGCATCATCCGCACCGCCCAGAACAGGCCGGATGTGCCGCCGAGCGACGAGGCCAGGGATGAGATCAGCACGATAACAATGCCGACCGGATTCATCAGGCCGATCACCAGGGCAATGACGCCACCGGCACCATAGGCGGTCCAACTGAGGCGGCGCGCTGCTGGCAAGTCGCCACCCGTCAATCGGCCAAGATAGCTGGCGGACACGCGGGCCAGCAGGACATAGACGCCCATGCCGCCGATCGCCATGACAATGCGGGCCGGCACAGCATAGGGCAGGTTGTACAAAACGCCCTCCGCCCCTGTGCCCCAGTCGCCGATACCGGCGACTCCCGAGAAGAAGAAGTACCCGGCCCAGGTATAGAGATTGATGGTGGCCATCAACCACGGGAAAAAGGTCCAGCCTCCATGCCGGCGAGACGCAGCTACATCGGCGGCGAGCAGGCCGAGGAAAAAACCCCCGAGGACCAGATTGACAGTATTGCCCGCGGCAGCGACGGCGCGCATCGTCCAGTCCGGCAAGCTTTGCGTATTGCAGTCGAAATAATAGGCGCCCCACGCTACCGGTTTTGCGCCGACCGCCAGGCACACGCCGCCATGGCCCAGCCCCTCATGCGCCAAAGTCGTCACGACATAGGCAACCGCAGCGATGGCCGCCACGGTAAGAAGGTCGATTGATCTGGAGTTCGTCATTGCCGCCCCTCAAACCCGCACAACGTTATGCGAGATTGAAGGGTCCGGCAGGGATTGGCAAGCTGGAAGCTCTACTTTTCTTTCCAGTTGGCCCCTACTTCTCTTTCCAACTGGCATAGTGCGGCTTGGGCGGGGTACGGGTGCGGCGGGCGCGCGATTTGCCATGCTCACCTTTTGCTTCCGCCTTGGGCGTCTCCGCCACGGACTCGGCGCTGCTGGCCGTAGCCACACTGCTGGAGGCTTCGCCAGCGGGCGCAACCGAACCGGTCGCCGAAGCTTCCGTCGCCGCATTGGCACCCACGGCAGGAATGGGCGTCGCCGCCAGTTGCGCCGGCAGGCCAGCCTGTTCGAGATTGAGGCCCTGGGCGGTGAAGGTCATTTGACGCGTGCCATGGCCAAGCACCTCGGCTTCCAGCATAACATGGTGCGCCGAGGCCAGGCGCGACACGAAGGACGCAGGCTGAGACACGAACAAGGCGTTGTGCAGGCTGAGCGGCAAGGTATCGCTATCGGCATGGGGACCGCAGACGAAGGCTTCCGGTGGATCCTTGTCGAAATGGGCAGTCACAATCCCTTGCCCGACCGAGCAGACAAACTGGTCGTCGATGGAGAGGGCGGCCTGCATACCGTCCGGACCGCTGCGCAGGGTCAGTGTGGCCGGGCCGGCCGTCGGCGCCGCCGGATCGGAATCGCTCATCAGGGTAGCTGCGCGCGTGGTCGCGCCCTTGGCAGTGTCCTGGTCGCTGGTATAGGTCCAGGCCGGGCCGGTGGTCGCCGCCATGGCAGGTGCCGCGAAGGAGGTCGCTGCCGCGGGCGCTACCCGTTGCCAGGCTAGGGTGCCGATAAGGGCGACCGCCGCAATGCAGGCCAGCGCCAAGCCGATATCGGCGTGGGCCATGTTGAGCATCGGTGCCAGGGGATTGACGCGCATCGCCCGTCCCTTGCCACCGTCCGCATAGCTGTAATTATACCGGCGAACAGGAATAGCCGCCTTGGCAACACGGCCACGGATGGCCCACACTAATGCCGCGACCCAACCGAGCACGGTAAAGCCGAGCCCAAGGTCGAGAAGCCAGATTTTCGTCATCTCAGGATGACGCCGCGCCGTGGCTACCAGGCCCGGAACGGCATACAAAATCGCTATCGCGAGAATCGTCGCAAAAAGTATCATAAAATCACCACTGCTATAAGACGCCAGACCGTCCGCAGTCTTCGCAACGCATTCCCGGTGCGCCGCAAAAAGCGGTGTATGCCCCAAGGTTAATGCGCATTAGGCTTTAAGGCAATGCGGTTTTTGCTGCACCACAGCATTTTTGTCATCGTTAACCCTTATTAACCCTGTTTTGCGTAGACTTCATGTCATGCAGGACCTCGTTCAGATCGCCCGTAACATCGAACCGATGCGCGTCTTCGGTCGCGTCGCCGTCGTCAACGGCCTGTTGATCGAAGCCAAGGGCGGCCTCAGCTACATGCAGGTCGGCGCGCGCTGCGAAATCATCCGCCGCAACGAAGCCCCCCTGCCCGTCGAAGTTGTCGGCTTCCGCGAAGACCGCGCCCTGATGATGCCCTTTGGTCCGGTCGAAGGCGTTACCCCCGGTGCCGAAATCCGCATCTCGTCCGAAGGCGCCAAGGTCCACCCCACCACCGGCTGGCTCGGCCGCATCGTCGATTCGTTCGGCGACCCGGTCGATGGTCTCGGTCCCCTGCCCAAGGGGCCGGAAGGCTATCTGCTCAAGGCATCACCACCGTCGGCGCACAGCCGCCAGCGGGTCGGCGAGCGCCTGAATCTGGGCGTGCGCGCCATGGACGTCTTTACGACCTGTTGCCGCGGTCAGCGCCTGGGTGTCTTCGCCGGCTCGGGCGTCGGCAAGTCGGTCCTGTTGTCCATGCTGGCACGCGAAGCTACCTGCGACGCCGTCGTGGTCGGCCTGATCGGCGAACGCGGCCGCGAAGTGCGCGAATTCGTCGAAGAAACCCTGGGGCCCGAGGGCCTGCGCCGCGCCATCGTCGTTGTCGCCACCTCGGACGAGCCCGCTCTGAAACGTCGCCAGGCCGCCTATATGACCATGGCGCTGAGCGAATTCCTGCGCGACCAGGGTCTCGAAGTCCTGTGCCTGATGGATTCGGTCACCCGTTTTGCCATGGCCCAGCGCGAAATCGGCCTGGCGACCGGCGAACCGCCGACGACCAAGGGCTATACCCCCACCTGTTTCGCCGAACTGCCCAAGCTGCTGGAACGCGCCGGCCCGGGCCCCATCCTGCCCGACGGTACACGCACCGGCCCTATCACCGGCCTGTTCACCGTCCTGGTCGACGGCGACGACCACAATGAGCCGATTGCCGACGCCGTGCGCGGGATTCTCGATGGTCACATCGTCATGAGCCGTGGCATTGCCGAACGCGGCCGCTTCCCGGCGATCGACGTCCTGAAAAGCATCAGCCGGACCATGCCAGACTGCCAGACCATGCCCGAACGCGAGGTCGTGCGCCAGGCGCGCAAGGTGCTGGCCAGCTACTCCAACATGGAAGAACTGATCCGCATCGGCGCCTATCGCGCCGGCGCCGATCCCGATGTCGACCGCGCCATTGTCCTCAATCCGCACGTCGAGGATTTTCTGCGACAAGGTAAAGACGAATACACACCTCTTGACGAGTCCTTTACACTTTTGGGCCAAATCTTAAGTCAGTCCTGAGGCGGTTTGCCGCCCTGACAGGATGCCCCGGATCTGCGGTGAAAACCCGGTTCTGGCACAGGCAAATGCCTGATGACATAAGCTATGGAGCGTAATCGATGACCAAGTGGGCCAAGTCTCTGATCCGTCTGTCGACCTTCGAAGTCGAGACCCTGCAGAAGCGCCTCGCCGAAGTCGTCACCCGCCGCACCCATGTCGAAATGAAGATCGCCACGCTCGATGCCGAGTTCGAACTCGAATGCGTCAAGGCCACCAGCGACCTGTCCCTGTCGCACAGCCTCAATGCCTACAAGTTCGGTTTCCGCCATCGCCGCGACACCGCCGTCGCCGAGCTCGACCTGATCGTGCGTGAAGAAGACGGCGTACGCGATTCGCTCAGCACCGCCTTCGAAGACCTCAAGAAGTTCGAACACGTCGCCGAGGTCACCAACCTCAAGCGCATCGCCGCCGCCAGGCGCACCGAAGACGCCGCACTCGACGAAGCGGCGCTGCGCATAACGGCCAACAACGCCAAGTTGCAACGCCGGGCGTAGCTTTTTTTAAGCTCAAGCGCCGCATGGCTCCTCGCATAAGCTCGGGCGGGCAGTCGCCCTTGCCTCACGCTTCGCTGGTCGCGAAGCTTCGGATAGATCCGGGCCACTGACAAATCTTGCGAATGGCGGTTTTCTCCGCGCTTTTTCCGGAGGCAGTATGAAAACGCGTCGTGAACTCCTTGCCGGTTCTGCGGCCCTGATGGCGACATCGGCCTGTGCCGCACCGCAGGCAGCGCCGCTGCCGCCCCTGAAGAGTACGGTTCCCTATCCGCTCGGCGTTGCCGTGCGCGCGCCGATGCTGGCCGACGATCCCGTCTACGCCAATCTGGTCGCCACCCATTTCTCGCGCCTGACGCCGGAATGGGAGATGAAGATGGAATATATCCTCAAGCCCGACGGTTCGCTGCAGTTCGACCGGCCCGATGCCATGGTCGATTTCGCGCGCAAACACGGCATGGGCTTCCACGGCCACACCCTGATCTGGTACGCCGAGGACGGCGACATGTTCCAGAAGCTCAAGGGCAAGCCCGACGCCTTCCTCACCTTCTATGCCGACTACATCCAGAAAGTCGTCGGCCGCTATCGTGGCGTCATCGGCGGCTGGGACGTCGTCAACGAGCCGGTCATGGAAGAGGGCGAAGGTTTGCGCGACTGCCTGTGGAGCAAGGTGCTGGGCGACGACTATATCGGCCTCGCCCTGACCGCGGCACACCAGGCCGATCCGGACGCCGTCCTGCTGATCAACGACTACTATCTCGAAACCAAGCCGAAGAAACGCGCGACCTTCCTCAAGATGTGCGAAACCCTGCTGAAAAACGGCGCGCCCCTGCACGGGGTCGGCACCCAGACCCACATCCCGGCCGACATCAAGCCTGGCCTGATCCGCGACAGCATCCGCGATATCGCCTCACTCGGTCTGAAGGTCCACGTCGCCGAGGTCGATATCAGCCCGGCCAGCAACAGTCCTGCCAGTCTTGTGGCCGCCAACATGGCCGAACCGCGCTTGGGCCAGATCCGCGCGCTGACCGAACTGGTCGAGGCCTATCATCAACTGCCGGCGTCACAACACTACGGCATGACCTTCTGGGGTGTGCGCGATTCCGATTCCTGGCTGAACAGCAGCAAGGAATTCAACGGCCGCGACGAGCCGCTACTGTTCGATCGCATGGGCCGGGCGAAGCCGCTGGCGACGGCCTTCGCCGCCATGGCCAAATAAACCTATTCTTTCTTGCCGAAACGCGGGCGGAAGAACGGATCTTCGAGGATATTGCCGGTCTCCTTGTCCACGACCGGAGCATAGGCATCCGGCTCAGGCACATCGAAGCTCATCGGATCGACCTTAGGAGTGAAAGCTGGGGGGGCAAAGCTCACCGGTGCCGCAGGCTGGCCCACCGGGGCGGCTTGTGCAACGGGCGCCTGAGCCACCGGGCGAGGCGCCGCCACCTGTTCCGCCGTCGGGCGGGGCTCCAGCTTTTCCTGATAGGTGCGCAGGATGTGCAGGTCTTCGGCGATGCTCAGGACCGCCATGTAGAATTCGCAGGCGGCGCGCCAGATCAGGATACCGACCAGGATGCCGAGCCAGCCGCCGACCAGGACCGGCAGAGACAGCAGCCATGCCATGGGTGACGAATCGTGCAGCGCCGAGCCCACGGCGACACCAAGCACAGCCATGGCCGCCAGGAAGAACAGGCCGAGCCCGACCCAATAGACGATATGGACGATGGGGCGCGTGACCAGGCGGTCGAAGGTCAGCAGGGAATTGAAGATTTCCTTTGGCCGCGTCGTGCCAAAGGCCTGCCGGAGTATACGATTCATAGGGTCCCTAACCTGTGGGCTACCCACCGGATACAGACTCCCGGCAGGCGAAATCTCACCAAGGGCACTAAAACCCTTTTTGGCATGGCTGTGTCAAGGGGCCGGGAGTTGCGTTGCTGGCGAGATCGGAGCCCTTGGCGGTAAAATATGCGCGGCTCAAACCTGCCCGACCGTCTTCAGGCGCACCTTCGGGTGGATTTCGTTCTGGCTCATCACCACGGTATTGGCGCGGAAACGCTCGACGATGGAACGCACGAACGGGCGGATGTTCGGGCTGGTCAGCAGAACGGCCACCTCGCCCGACATCGAGACGCGCTCGAAGGTGTCGCGCACGGTACGGATGAATTCCTGCAGGGCCGACGGCGCCATGGTCAGCTGACGATCCTCGCCCTGCCCGACCAGCGAAGCGGCAAAGGCGTTTTCCCAGTCGTGCGACAGTGTGACGATCGGCAGCGAGCCGTCGTCGGACCGATTCTGCCAGCACAGCTGGCGCGCCAGGCGCGAACGGACATGCTCGACCATCTGACTGATCGACTTGGTGTGGGCAGCGGCCTCGCCCAGAGCCTCGAGGATAGCCGGCAGGTCGCGGATCGATACGCGCTCCTTCAGCAGGGCCTGCAGGACGCGCTGCACGGTCGCGGTGGTGACCACCGACGGGACCAGGTCGTCGACCAGCTTCTTTTCGTCGGACGGAAGGTCGCGCAGCAGCTTGGTCAGTTCCGAATAGGACAGCAGGTCCGCCATATTGTCCTTGAGGATCTCGGTCAGGTGGGTGGTAATGACGGTCGCCGGGTCGACAATGGTATAGCCGAGGAAGGTCGCCTCTTCGCGCAAGGAGGCGTCGACCCAGGTGGCCGGCAAGCCGAAGGCCGGCTCCTTCATGTGCTCGCCCGGCAGCTCGACCTGGCGCCCGGAAGGGTCCATGGCCATCAGGCTGCCGATACGGACCTCGCCCGAACCGGCCTCCATCTCCTTGATACGGACGCAGTAGCCCTGGTTGGGCAGACGCATATTGTCGAGGATGCGCACCGACGGCATGATGAAGCCGTACTCCTGCGCCAGGGTCCGGCGCAGGGCCTTGATCTGGTCGGTCAGCTTGCGGCCGTCCAGATCGTTGATCAGACCGAGCAGGCCAAGGCCCAGCTCGATCTTGACGTCGTCGATAGCCAGGGCCGCCGAGATCGGCTCGTCTTCCGGCGGGGCCGCGGCAGCGGTCGCAGCGGCCTGTTCGGCGGCGGTCGGTTCCGGCGTCCTGTGACCGTTGCGCCAGGCCAGGACACCGGCGCCGATGGCGATACCGGCGAACGGGATCAGCGGCATGCCCGGGACCAGGCCCAGCACGCCGGCGGCAGCCGACACCATGCCCAGGGCGACCGGGTTGGTGGCCAGCTGGGCGACCAGCGCCTTGTCGGCCGAACCGTCGACGCCCGCCTTCGACACCAGGAAACCAGCGGCCAGCGAGATGATCAGGGCCGGGATCTGCGTCACCAGGCCATCACCGACGGTGAGCTGGATGTATTTGGCGGCGGCGTCGCCGGGCGCCAGGTGATGGCTGAAGATACCGATGAGCATACCGCCGACGATATTGATGCCGGTGATGACCAGGCCGGCGACGGCGTCCCCGCGCACGAACTTCGAGGCACCGTCCATGGCGCCGAAGAAACCTGATTCCTGTTCGACTTCTTTCCGGCGTTTCTTGGCTTCGTCGGAATCGATCAGGCCCGACGACAGGTCGGCATCGATGGCCATCTGCTTGCCCGGCATGGAGTCGAGGGTAAAGCGCGCGGCAACTTCCGCGATACGACCGGAACCCTTGGTGATAACGACGAAGTTGATCAGGACGAAGATGGCGAACAGCACGATACCGATGATGAAGTTGCCTTGCATCAGCAGGTGGCCGAACGCCTTGATGGTGGCGCCGGCGGCAGCCTCGCCCTCGTGGCCGTGATTGAGGATCAGACGGGTCGAGGCCACGTTCAGCGACAGGCGGAACATGGTGGTGACCAGCAGGACCGTCGGGAAGGCCGAGAATTCCAGCGGCTTCTTGATCAGCAGCGCCGTCATCAGGATCAGGATGGCCGACATGACCGACAGGGACAGCAGGACGTCGAGCAGGATCGACGGCACCGGCAGGATCAGGAAGGTGATGATCATGATGACGCCGAGCGCCATCACGACTTCGCCGCGCTTCAGCCAGCCCAGAGCTTCGGTCACCGAAAATGCGGGCGCACCGCCCGCGACTGCAGCCTCAGCCAACCGGGGCCTCCGAACTAAACGCGTCACGATGGGAAAACGCCGTCAGCCAGCGCTAGGCAAAAATTACCCTAACTCATGGTGAACAAGGTGTTAAGAGATGCGTTATCGGACAGCTTTACAGCACGTAAAAAACACGCCGGGGCGCGATCTTGGCCGCGCCCCGGCCTCACGGGAATATTACCAAATTACGCCGCGCTGGCGCCGCTTTGCGGAGCAGGAATGGCGACCCCGGCGGCCGAATATTCGTTCAGCTTGTTACGCAGGGTGCGGATCGAGATGCCGAGGATATTGGCGGCATGGGTGCGGTTGCCGAAGCAGTGGTTGAGCGTATCGAGGATAAGCTTCTGTTCGACCTCCGCCACGGTCGAACCGACAAAGGTCCGGGCCGCAGATTCGGCGGCCAGCGCCACGCGGCCGACATAGTCCGAACCGATCGGCGTTACCGGGTTGAGCGGCTGGCCGTCGGGCAGGCGGATGGCGTCGGCATCGATCTCGGCGCCGACCGACAAGAGGACAGCGCGGTGCATGGCATTTTCCAGCTCGCGGACATTACCTGGCCAGTTATGGGCCTGCAGGCGGCGCTTGGCCTCCAGCGAAATCGGCTTCAGGCCGATGGCATTGGCTTCCGAGTACTTCTTGGCGAAGTATTCCGCCAGTGCCAGGATATCGGCCGGGCGTTCGCGCAACGGCGGCAGGGCAAGGTTGATGACGTTGAGGCGGTAAAGCAAATCTTCGCGGAAGGTGCCGTCCTTGACCGCCTGGACCAGGTTGCGGTTCGAGGTCGCCAGCACGCGGATATTGACCGGCACCGGCTTGGCGCCGCCGACGCGGTCGATGACGCGTTCCTGCAGGGCGCGCAGCAGCTTGGCCTGCAGGCGTGCATCCATTTCCGAGATTTCGTCGAGCAGAAGGGTACCGCCGTCAGCCTCCTCGAACTTGCCGATGCGACGGGCCATGGCGCCGGTGAAGGCCCCCTTCTCGTGACCGAACAGTTCCGATTCGAGCAGGTTGTCCGGGATGGCGGCGCAGTTGACAGAGATGAACGGCTTCTGCGCCCGGCGCGACTTCTCATGGACGTAGCGCGCCATGACCTCCTTACCGACACCGCTTTCGCCGGTAATCATGATCGAGGCGTCCGACTGCGCCACCTGGTCGGCCAGCTTGACCACGGACTGCATGGCCGGATCGTTGGTAACCAGCGGGCGCGCATCGTCCGACACGGCGGCCAGAACGGCGGCGATCAGTTCGGCGTCCGGCGGCAGGGGAATAAATTCCTTGGCGCCGGCCGTGATCGCGGAGGCCGCCTTGCGCGGATCGGGATTGACCCCGCAGGCAACGATCGTGACCGATATGTGCTCGCGCTCATTGGCAGCGATCAGGCTGGCGATATCGAGTTCGTAATCGACCATCAGCAGATCGGCGCCCTGGCCCTTGCGCAGGGCTTCGGTGGCCTGGGCGACGGTTTCGACATGGGCAACCTTGGCACCCGTATCCATGGCCATCTTGACCGCGACCGACAATTGGCCGCTCAGTTTTCCAACGACTAGGAGCCTCATGCGCCGCTATCCTCGCTCTTGATGATTTCCGTCATGGTCACGCCGAGGCGGTCATCGACCACCACCACTTCGCCGCGCGCCACCAGGCGGTTGTTGACATAGATATCGATGGCCTCGCCGACCTTGCGGTCAAGCTCGAGGACACTGCCCTGGCCGAGCTTCAATAGCTGCGACACGGACATGTAGGACTTGCCCAGCACGGCCGAGATATTGACCGGCACATCGAAGACAGGCGCGAGGTCGGCCGCAGCCTTGTCGCCACCGTCGTCCTCCATGCCACCCATATTGGGGGCTTCGTCGAAATCTTCCAAACCGAGATCGGCCATGGTGTGTTACCCATACTGTTGCGCAGGTTAGCGCGAAAAAAACTAATGATGTCCGCCTTCGGAGTGGGCGCGACTGTTGTGATAGACCTCGGCTTCCAGCGCTTCGCCGAGCGCCGCCTCGAGGGTGTCGAAGACCTGTTGCGGATCGAAGCTGCAGCGGCCATCGGACCAGACGATCTCGAAGGCGCCACGCGGCATCTGCGGCGTGTCGCGAAACTGGATCTGCCCGGGGAAGCCGGCCATGTGGGCGGCATCCTCGGCGGCAGCCTTCAGCGCCTCGTCGGGGCTCCGCGACAACAATACCAGGCGCGTCGCCTTTTCGATCTCCATGCCCAACGATTCCAGCGCAGCGGTGACAGGCGCCTGCGGAAAGCGCTCCAGCGCCTCGGCGGCGATCTTCTGTGCACAAACCAGGGCCAGCTTTACGGCAGCCTCCTTATGGGCGTGGATGCCTTGCGTCAGGGCGGACAAGCCCTGCTGGGCCGAACCCGCCAGGTCCTGGATGGCCGCCGCCTGCGCCATCTGGGCGCGCGCCAGGGCTGACGCTTCGCCCTCGGCATAGGCCTGGGCGCGGATGGCCTCGACCTCCTCGGGGGTGAAGGCCTTCTTTTCGCGCCGGCTCTGGGCGACGACATGACCGCCATCGCCGAAGACCGTGCCGAAGTCGAACTTCTGGTGCTGGGTCATGCGGTTTCCCCGATGATAAGGCCAATGGCGTTAATAGATAAGTTCATCATCGCCTCCCTGGCCGGCCAGCATGATTTCGCCCTTGGCGGCAAGGTCCTTGGCGATCTGCACCATGGCCATCTGGGCGCCGTCGACGTCCTTCAGGCGCACGGGGCCCATGCTGTCCATGTCGTCGCGCATGATCTTGGCGGCGCGTTCGGACATGTTGGACATGAACATGTCGCGCAACGAATCCGAAGATCCCTTGAGCGCCAGGGCCAGTTGGTCCTTTTCGACGGCGCGCAGCAGGGTCTGCACCCCGCCCGGATCCAGCTTGTTGAGGTCTTCGAAGACGAACATCAGGGCGCGGATACGTTCGGCGGACTCGCGGTTGCGCTCTTCGAGGGCGGCGACGAAGCGGCTTTCGGTCTGGCGATCGAAATTGTTGAAGATCTCGGCCATCAGTTCATGGCTGTCGCGTTTCGAGGTACGCGCCAGGTTCGACATGAATTCGACGCGCAGGGTCTGTTCGATCTTGTCGAGGATTTCGCGCTGTACCGGCTCCATGCGCAGCATGCGCTGGACGCATTCCAGGGCGAAGTCTTCCGGCAGGGACGACAGGACGCGGGCGGCGTGGTCGGCCTTGATCTTCGACAGGACGACGGCGACGGTCTGCGGGTATTCGTTCTTCAGGTAGTTGGCCAGGACGGCTTCGTTGACGTTGCCAAGCTTGTCCCACATGGTCCGGCCGGCCGGACCCCGAATCTCTTCCATCAGAGACTCGACCTTTTCCGGTGGCAGGAAGTTGCCGAGCAGGCGCTGGGTCTGCTCGAAACTGCCCATGATAGTGCCCGACGACGACATGCCCGAGACGAATTCGACCAGCAACTCCTCGACCACGTTCGACGTCACCGTGCCCAGCGACGACATGGCCTGCGAGATTTCCTTGATCTCTTCCTCGTCCATGGCCTGCCACAGGCCGACATGGTCTTCGCCAAGCGCCAGCAGGACCACGGCGGCCTTTTCGACGCCGCTCAGGCGCTTGGGGTCATCGATGATATTCTTGCGAACCATAGCCATCAACTATCATGCAGCCAGCCGCGGAGAATCGAGACCGACTCTTCCGGGTGACGCTCAACGAATTCCGAAACCTTCTTGACCGACGACGCCTTCACCTGGCCTTCGATGCGAGCAATGTCGATGCGCTGCTCCGCCTCGGTCACCGGCACCATGGAACTGCCGCCACCGACGCCGGCCAGGGCAGGCGCGCCACCCTGGAAGCCGACGGCACCGGCAGGCGCGCCACCGGCCGCAGCCAGGGCGCCGCCATTGGCTGTCGACAGGTAGGTGGTCGGGCCGCCGGAGACGAACTTGATCAGCGGGCGGGCAACCATGAACAGGGTCAGCAGGGCGACCAGCAGCAGGACACCGATCTCGGCGCCGCGCATGATGTCGTTCTTGTCGAAATCGAGCAGCGGGGTCTTGGAGCCGACGCCGCCAGCCGTATCGCCGACTGCGTGGTTGAAGGTGACATTGACGACCTGCAGTTGGTCGCCACGGTTCTGGTCGAAGCCGATGGCGGCGGCGACCAGGTCGTGGATCTTCTGCATGTCTTCCGGCGAACGCTTTTTGTAGGTGTCGGGGGCCTTGCCGTCCTTGGACGGGGTGACCGAATCGTCGACGGCGACCGAGACGGCCAGCTTCTTGACTTCGCCGGGACCAGTGACGGTGGTCGTCTTGGTCGTCGAGATTTCGTAATTGGTGGTTTCCGACGTCGTGCCGCTCTGGTTGCCCGTGCCGCCGCCACTACCATTGGCGGTCGTACCGCCCGGAATATTGGCGGCTGCGCTGACGACGCCATTGGTGTCGCCGGCGGTCGACTTGTCGTTCGATTCCGAGGTCTGGGTCGAACGCACGACCTGGCCGTCGGGATCGTACTGGACCTTTTCCTGGGTCGTAGACGTCTGGTCGACATCGGCGGTGACGGTGACGCGGGCAGCCCCCGCGCCAACGACGCCTTCGACGATTTCCTTGACCCGCTTGCGCAGATTGTCCTCGACCTCGTTCTTGTGTTGGGCCGCGCCGGCGCCGACCGCCGCGTCGGTTTCATCGCCGGCCGCCAGCAAGTGGTTGCGATCGTCGACGACGGTGACCTTGTCCGGCCTCAGGTTCGGCACGGCAGAAGCCACCAGGTTACGGATGGCGCGCACCTGCTCGCCATTGAGATCATTGCCCGAAATGCCGAGCACGACGGAGGCCGTTGGCTGCTGCGCCTCGTCCTCGAACAGTTCGCGCTTGGGCATGACCAGCAAGACCCGGGCGGAATCTATTCCGCGAATAGACCTTATGGTGCGCGCCAGCTCGCCCTCCAGGGCGCGCTGGTTATTGAGGTTCTGCACGAATTCGGTCTGGCCGAGCGCCGGGGCGTTGTCGAAGATTTCGTAGCCGACAGAGCCCTGCGTCGGCAGGCCTTTCGTAGCCAGCATCATGCGCGCCTTGGCCACCTCGTCGCGATCGACCATGATCGTCGATCCGTCGCCCTTGACCTCGTACTTGATATTGGCCTGGTCCAGGCTCTGGGTGATCTGGCCGGCTTCCTTGAGGTCGAGGTTCGAGAACAGCAGGGCCTGGGGCTGGGCGCCGACATGCAGGAAGACAGCGCCCAGCACACCGGCGACGCCTGCGGCGATGCCGAGGATCGTCATCAGGCGACCGATGCCGAACTTCTGCAATCCCGAAAGAAAAGAACCCACGTGCAAAGCCCATCGAAACAAGGACGGCGAGGATATGCCTCACCGCTGACTAGGCAGTAATTTCCCAGTGCTGGGTTAATGCAGGCTTAATTTTCACGACCGCGTGAGCGGATTTTTCAGATTCAGGTAATGTTGCAAGGTCCAGAAATATCGATGTTTTTTGAAATGGGCCTCAGGTAGCCGTTTCCGCAGCATACGGCGCAACCCCAGGACCGACAAAGGTGTCCATCCGGTCACAATTGGACTGTCGTATAACTATACGACTGTCTTAACGGGTGTTAACGGATGACCGCTTCGACCGCGATCATCCGTTAAGACACATTTACAAAACCCGTGGTTCCAGAGGCGGCGTTGCCACCTGCGCCCTGGCCTGCAAGGTTTAACGATATTGCTGGATGCGCGTGGTGCGCAGACCGGCCATGCCGTGGCTTTCGATCGACTTCTGCCAGCCGATGAATTCTTCCGACGTAATATTATAGCGTTCGCACGCCTCGTCGAAGGTGAGAAGACCACCGCGTACTGCCGCGACGACCTCTGCCTTGCGGCGGATGACCCAGCGCTCCGTCCCCGGAGGCGGCAGGTCGGCCAATGTCAGTTTAGCCCCTGTCGGACCAATCACGTATTTTTCGCCTTTACTATCGCGGCGTTGTTCTTGAAGCATGGCATTTTGCCTTTTATAACCATCACTGCAGACGACTATAACGCGACCAGTTGAAAATCCGCTTAATTGGTATAGTAAATATACTACTAATAAAGCGACCACTGTCGGTTAATATTCTGTTTATAATGGTTATCAGGATGCCAGTTGCTTTTAACGCCTGTTAATATCCGTAAAGGTGTTTCGAAATCTAAAAACGCTATTACGCAACACCTCTAACCTGCCGATTATTGCTTTATGCTTAACAGCTCCTGCAGCATCTGATCGGCTGTGGTGATGATTTTCGACGCCGCCGAATAGGCGCGTTGTGTGGTGATCAGGCCGGTGAATTCCTGCGACAGGTCGACCGTCGAGGCTTCCAGAGTAGACGGGCTGATCTTGCCCGTGCCGCCGATGCCCGGCGTCTTCAGCGAATAGGCGCCCGAGTCGCGGCTGACCGTGTAGGCATTGCCTGAAACCGGGGTCAGGCCATTGGCGTTGATGAAGCTGGCGACGGCCACCTGGGCGATGTTGCGGGTGACGCCGTTGTCGAAGATGGCCGTGACCATGCCGTCGTCGCCGACCGAGATCTTAGACAGGTTGCCGAACGCCGAACCGTTCGAGGTCACCGACTGGGTGACCGAATCCTTGTCGTATTGCGTCAGGGCCGACTTGGAGCCTTCGAAGGCCATCGTCACGGTCTGGCCAGCCACACCCAGCGAGCTGTCCCAGTGGACGGCGCTGAACGGCGCCGTGGCGCCCGTGGCCGGCGAAGCGCCGATGGCCAGATCGGTGCTGAACGGGATCGCGGCGCCGGTCGCCATATTGGTGCTGGTCGAATTGGCCGAGTCGAACTCGCCCGAGCTGGTGAAGGCCAGGGTGCCGCGCGCCACCTGGCCGGTGCCGGCCGGCGTGGTGCTGAGCGTATGGCCGCTGGCGTCGGCGACGTTCGGCGAATAGATTTCATAGGCCCACGTGTTGGCGCCGGTCTTGATCAACGACATGGTCAGGTTCTGCTGGCCGCCCTTGGAATCCGACACCGGCATCGAGATCTCGAAGTCGGGCTTGATATTGGTGGCACTGGGATTGGTCGGATCGTAGCCCGACATCGACTTGGTCGGATCGGTCGGATCGTAGGCCGTCGGATTGTAGCTGGCGCTGGTCGAATCGAAGATGTTGCGCAGGGTCTGGCTCGATTGCAGGTTGGCATTGATGGCCACCTGGGTCGTCGCCTCGGCCGTGCCGCCGATGTTCGAGATGTTGATCGGCTGCAGCTTGCTGAGGTCGGACGAGTCGGTCGACACCGAGCCGTCGGCATTGACCGGCCAGCCTTGCAGGTAAAAGCCGGCGGCGTTCTTCAGATTGCCCGTCTTGTCGGGCTGGAACGAACCGTCACGGGTGAAGAGGACGCTCTTCTGCACGCTGTTGTTATCGGATCCGCCGGTCACGACGAAGAAACCCTGGCCATCTATGCCGAGATCGAGCGAGGACGAGGTCGACGCCAATTCGCCCGGTGTCGTCACCGTCTGGCGGAAGGTGGCGTTGACGCCGCCCGAATTGTAATAGCTGCTGGTCGTGGTGCCGGTGACGATGTCTTCGAAGTTCGTCGTGACGCGCTTGTAACCGGTGGTGTTGACGTTGGCGATGTTGTTCGAAATCGTCGTCAGGGCGGCGGAATTGGCAGCCAGTCCGGTGACACCGGTCTGCATGGCGCTGTTGATGCTCATATGACGTCTGTCCTTATACTAAGGGTATGGGGAGGATTTGGGGGTATGGGAGGATTTTGGGGGTATGGGGAAATGCGGGAAAGGGATCAGGAGACCTTGGTGATGGTCGACATCGGCACTTCCGAATTGCCGATCTTGAGCATCACAGTGCCGTTCTGGTCCTCCGCAGAGGTGACCGTGCCGGACAGGCTGACCGTCGAGTCGATGGCTGTGCCGCTCGCGGTCTTTGCCGAAACCGACAGATTGTAGTAGCCGGACGGCTGGGCGGTGCCGCCGGCATTCTTGCCGTCCCAGCTGAAGGTATGGTCGCCCTTGTCGAGATCGCTCAAAGGGCCGCTCCACACCGTCGTGCCGCTGGTGTCGCTGATGGTCGCCGTGGCCGAGCCCGCCGTCGAGCCGAGATTATAGTCCCAGGTGGCCGAGCCATTGCTCAGCATCGACGAGTTCGATGCGGCGCTGACCGTCTTGCCGATATAGGAGACGGCGGAGTTCATAGATCCGGACGTGTTGTTCGCGGCGATCGTGGCCAGGTACTGATTGGCCTTGAGCTGCTGCTCGACCGACGAATATTGCACCAGCTGGTTGGTCCACTGGGTCGTATCCATCGGCGACAACGGGTCCTGGTTCTTAACCTGGGCGGTCAGCAGGTTGAGGAAGGTCGAATAGTTGGTCGTCAGGCTGGCGGCGTCGGAGCCGGTCGATGACGACGAACTGCCTGTGCTGGTCGTCTTGGGCGTGACGGTCGGCGCGGTGGAGGAAATGGTATAGGTCATTGCGGGTGCGGTCCTAGACGATCACGTTAAGTGCCAGGGTGGACGAAGACGGGCGGTTGCGGAAACTGGCCAGCGAGGCATCGAGGGCGCCGATATCGGCGTCGTCGGCCATCCGGCCGGCAGCCTGCATGGCGCGCGCTGCCTGTCGCGCCTGCTGAGACTGGTCTTGCTGGGACTGGCCCTGTTGCTGCGAATTCTGTTGTTGCTGGGCGAAGGCCGAGCCAAAGCCGGCATCCCCGTCGCTGCGCGATGAAAAGGTCAGGGCGTCGGCGTCGAAGGTCAGGCCGCTTTGCGCCAGTTGGCTGCGCAACTCGCCTTCATGGGATTGAAACGCCGAGGCGGTGACAGGGGAATCGAACTGAAGGTGTGCGGTCGTCTTGCCGTCGCTGCCGATATTCAGGGTCACCTGGACCTTGCCGAGATCGGCCGGATGCAGATCCATGGTGAACTTGGTATTGCCTTCGCTGAGCTTTTTCGTCATCTGCACCGACATGGCGGCCAGGTTCTCGACCGCGGCCTGCGACATGTTGGATGCCGTCGCGGCGCCCGTGGCCGTATATGTGGACTGCGTGTCGGCAGCGGCCTGCAACGAGAAGGCCGGGGTCGCGGCGCTGGTATCGTTTTGTGTCGGCACGGATGCACCTTGCGTATCCATGGCCTGGCCTTGCTGTGCCTGCGATGCCTGAGTGAAGATGTCCAGCGACGAGCGCACGCGGTTAACGGCGTCTTTCGCATCGGTCCTGGGCACAGCCGAGGCGTCCCTGGCGGAGATCTGCGACATGTCCTGGCCGCTGTCGTAGTCGCCATCAGCCGCCATTAGGGCATTCGCAAAACCATCCCCCTTGCCGCGCGACGCATGCGACGCAGAGGAGTCCCCCTTCACCGGCAACGCCTTGCCCATCGGCGTAGACATCGACGGGGGCATAGCCGCCGCAGGTACAGCGTCGGAGACTGCTGCTTCCGTGCCGGTTGCCGAGGCAACCGTAGTCGAGGCTGCAGTAGTCGTTGTGGCGGCCAGGGCTTGCGCGGCGACAAGCGCCAGGGTCGCAGCATCGGTAGTCCCAGAGCTGGTTGTCCCAGAGCCGCTTGTCCCGGAATTGGCTGTCCCGGAGTTGGTTGAGCCTGTTTGCGTGTCCGTCGCGCCAGCGGTGTCCACCGCGGCCGCGAGCTTGGACGTGTCAGGCTGGGCGTTTGCGGCGGCCGTCGTATCCGTCTTTGCGGCGTCGGTTTGCGCCGCAGCTTGCTGCGCAAGGTTGCTGTCTGCGGCTGTCGAATCCTGTGTGGCGGCAGGAGCCTGTCCGGCCGCCTGCGTATCAGCGCCGTCTGCAGTTTTGGAAGCGGTTTCGGTAGCGGTCTTGTCCGTGGCCTTTGCCGCAGGTGTGTCCTGGCCGCCGGTTTCGGCAGAGGTGGTTTTCGCGCCGTCCTGTTGCTTGTGCGCGTTCAGGTGCGCATGTCCCTGCCCAGCCACCGTCGTATGGCGGCTGGTCGCGGCAGCACCGGTACGGGTCTGCATATGCTTCGACATCACAGCGCCGAAAGCCTCCCCCTTGCCTGTCGTGCCGCCGGCGGCAGTCGTATTGGCAGCCGCCGACGCAGCCGCATCCGTGCTCGCGGCAGCGGATGCATGACGGGTCGTCGAATGGGTCAGGTTTACGGACATGGGTACTCGCGCAAAAATTCGGATCAATCGAAGCCCTCGGCCCGCACATTCGGCGCAGGCTATTCGGGCGATCGGGAGAACGCGTTTTGCGCAAACCACTTCGGATTTCCAGGGTTTGCAAGCAATGGGCCACGCATTAAACAACTGATTTTATTGATATTAATACAATAAAAAGGCGGCCAATTTTGCCGTGCACGGACCTGGACGGTCAAATATTGCCGGGTAGAAAACCGCCCTGCCATGCGCGCCTGCACGCAGGCGCGCTACCTGTCCAAGGTGGCGGAGCTATTATTTGCGGCGACGCGGCGCCCGTGCGGATGGCCCTCTATATGAATATGCGACCGCCTCGCGCTTAACCCCGCTCCCAAACGCCATATTCACTATTTCCGCCTATCCTGGCGTTTCATGCCCGGCAGAAGGCCTGGCATGACATGGCACGCGAATTGAAACTGTAACGGTCATGAAGAGTGCAACCCAGTTCGGAAAATCGTCAAGCCTATGAAAAATATAGGATTTTCATTTTCAACCCCGCAAGACGCACGGCAAATCCTGCCGGGTGCGCTGCAGGCTTTGCCGAAATGCGGTTGCCAAACCCTTAACAGTTACCAGGACCGGAACGGTCGAGGCGCGTCATGTCTCTAAACTCCATTATGAATATTGCGAATTCGGGACTTATGACTGCGCAGGAGCAGTTAAAGGTCACGTCCGACAATATCAGCAACGTCAACACGCCGGGCTATATCCGCAAGCAGGCCAATCAGACCAGCGTGTCGATCGGCGGCGCCGGTGCCGGTGTGACCTCCGGCCAGATCACCCTGGCTTCGGACAAGTATCTCGAAAGCGCGACCTTCAAGGCCCAGGCCGCGGCATCGCAGGCCAGTGCCTCGTATGACCTGCTCGACCAGATCCAGTCGCAGTTCGGCGACATTACCGACTCGAACAACCTGTTCAACCAGATGAGCAGTTCGCTGACGGCGATGAGCAAGGCGGCGGAAAGCCCGACCTCGAGCGCCGGCCGCCAGGAGGTTATTTCCGACCTGACCGGCTTCATCGACGAAGGCAAGCGGATCTCCGACAAGATTCAGCAGGTCCGCAGCGATGCCGATTCCCGCATCAGCACCGACGTTAAGTCGGTGAATGACCTGCTCCAGAGCATCTCGAAACTTAACTCCGCCATCTCCTCGGCCAATGTCGTCGGGGGCGACGCCACGGGCGCCCAGACCCAGCAGACACAATATATCGACCAGTTGTCGAAGCTGATGGATGTCAAGGTGACGCAGAACGACAACGGCGGCGTCACAGTGCGCACCCAGTCGGGCACGGTCCTGGCCGGCGACACCTATTCCCAGCTCGAATACAATCCCGCCGGCACGGTGACCTCGTCGACGGTTTTCAACCCCATCTATATCGTCGGCGCCAACGGTGAAAAACGCGACCTGGCCGACAGTCTCGGTTCGGGTGAACTCAAGGGCCTGATCGACACCCGCGACAATACGTCCGTCGCGATCAACGATCAGCTCAACAAGTACATGGCCAGCTTCACCGACCAGATCAACGCGGCGCACAACAATGCCTCGGCCGTTCCCGCTCCGACCGTCCTGACCGGCAAGAACACCAGCGAATCCATGAGTGAGCTGACGATCGGCATGACAGGGACCACAAACCTGGTCACCACCGATTCCACGGGCAATATCACGCACAAGCTCACCGTGGCCTTCGATCCGTCGGGCAACGGCACCGGCACCTGGTCGATGGACGGTGGCGCGACCACGGGCACCTTCGGCGCCAGCACGTTCGCCGGCGACATGACCAATGCCTTCTCGGGTGCCGGCAGTTCCGCCAAGGTGACCTTCTCCAACGGCGCCTTGAGTTTCGCGTCGAACAGCACCGAAGGCGTCGCCGTCGCCGACACCGCCGGCGCCACGACCAGCCGCCAGGGCCAGAGCTTCTCGCAGACCTTCGGCCTCAACGACCTGATCACCTCGTCCGTGCCGACCAACACCAATACCGGCCTGACGCTCAATTCGTCGCATGGCTTCACCGCCGGCAGCACCATCTCGTTCTCGGTCAAGAGCGGCGCGGGATCGAGCGTGGGGGCCGTCGACTTCACGGTCCCGAGCACCACGCCGGCCAGCATGAAGACCCTGCGCGACGCCCTCAACGATCCGACGACGGGGCTCGGCCGCTACGGCCAGTTCAGCCTGGATGCGACCACCGGCGCCCTGAGTTTTACCGGCTACGGTACGCCGGCCAATTCGCTCGGCGTTACCAATGACACAACTTCGCGCTTCGGCACGGGCGCGTCGTTCAGCCAATTCTTCGGCATCGGCGGTACCCAGGGCAATATCGCCGGCGGCCTTAGTGTCAACAGCACCATCGTCAACGATCCGTCGAAACTGTCCCTGGCCACGGTCAACCTGACCAATTCGACCACACCCGCCCTGGTGTCCGGCGATGGCTCCGGAGGCCAGGCCCTGGCCGATGTCGGCACCAAGTCGATCACCATCGGCAAGGCCGGCCTCAACAGCGGCGGCAAGACGACCCTGCAGACTTACGGCGCCGACCTTGCCGGCCAGGTCGGCAACCTTGCCGCCAATGCCAAGACCAACCAGGACGCCAGTACATCGCTGCTGACCGAAGCGCAGACGCGCCGGTCTTCGGCCGAAGGCGTCAATCTCGACGAAGAACTGGTCAACCTGACCACCTATCAGCAGGCCTACAGCGCGTCGGGCCGCCTCGTACAGGCGGCCAAGGACATGTTCGACGTCCTGCTCAACATGATGCAATAACGGAGGGCTGACACATGCGTGTTTCAACATCGCAGATCTGGGGCACCGCTCTCAGCAACCTGCAATCGGCGCAGGAGCGCCAGATGAAGGCCAACAACCAGGTCTCGACCCAGAAGGTCGCCACCGACCTGATGGGCTTTGGCCGTTCGTCGGAAATCATCGCCTCGTACCAGGCGACCCTGTCGAAGACCAATGGTTTCATAGACGTCAACAAGACCGTGTCCGATCGTCTCGACAGCCAGGACCTGGCCCTGACACGGACCAGCGATTCCGCGTCCGATGCCAAGGACGCCATCATGAGCGCCCTGGCGTCGGGCGATGCCTCGTCGCTCGACACCGCAATGAAGGGCGCCTTCTCGTCGATGCTGGACGGTCTCAACTACGTGCAGAACGGCCAGTACCTGTTCGGCGGCGGCAATGACGACCAGCCGCCGGTGAAGCTGACACAACTGTCCGACCTGTCGACTGTCGCTACCGGCGCTGCCGCCTTCCAGAACGGCGACGTCAAGAAGAGTTCGCGCATCGACGCCAATACCACTATCCAGACCGGCATCCTGGGCAGCGACATCGGCACCGGCCTGATGAATGCCTACAAGAGCTACATGGCCTACAATGCCGACCCGACCAAGACGACCATAGTGGGGGCGAATTCGCTGAATGACGACCAGAAGGCCTTCCTCACCACCCTGGCCAATACCTTTACGACCGAATACAACAATGTCGTCGAGAAGACCTCCGTCAACGGCACGCAGCAAAAGCGCGTCGACAATACGGTGACCTCTCTGCAAGGCCAGGTCACCAGCCTGACCAGCCTGATCGGCGACCGCACCGATGTCGATCTGGCCACGGCCTATTCCGACCTGCAAATGGCGCAGGTCTCGGTCCAGGCCTCCGCCCAGGTGATATCGAGCCTCAACCAGAATTCGCTGCTGAATATCCTGAAATAGCGCCGGGCCTCCGTGGCTACCTCCAAGTAACTCTCGTTTTTGAAGGAGGAGGTCTTCAGGCAGCAAGCCCCTCTGGCCGAACGCGCGCTTTCGGGTATAGTGCCTGCAGTTGGCTGGGAGCTGAGAGTTCATGGACGCACTATCCGTCTTGCGGGTGCTTACCCGCTACAGGATCCTGTTGTGCCTGTTCGCGCTGTTTTGCGCCTGGCCGGTCCTCTCCGGCCTCTATTTCATGATCACCCACCATTCGTGGATGCTGATGGATATCGACGCCGTCCTCTGCGGCGCGCGCAACCTGCAACAACACCACTCGCCCTACGCCATCCACCCGACTTGCCGCGAATTAAGGCCCGCCGCCTATGTCTACGCGCCGCAGGTGGCGCGCATCTTCTATCCCTTCATGGACACGTTCGGCGTCGTCACCACGCGCAATCTGTTCGTCTGGCTTATCCTGTGGCCCGCGACCCTGTTCCTGCTGTGGTTCGCCCTGGTCAAGCGTTTCCCCGGCATGGATATCCGCTATCGCCTGCTCGCCTTCGGCGCCCTGACCGCCATGACCTTTGCCTGCGCCAATGTCGGCATCGTCATGCACGCCATGGTGCTGGCCAGCCTGCTGTTTGCCCCCAAAGAGAAATGGGCGGCGCGCCTGCCCTTCACCGTCGTCGTCCTGCTGTGCGCCTGCGTCAAGCCGACCTTCCTTGCCTACTTCGTCATTTTCATGCTTGATGACATCACCCTGTGGCGCCGCGTCTTCGCCTTCACCTGGCGCGCCGTCCTGGGCTTGGGCGTCGCCTATATGATGGTCCTGACCGACGGCCATTACGGCCGGGCGTGGCAAAAGACCCTGCATTCGGTGACCATGGCCCGCCAGGTCGGCATGGGCTGGTTCGAACTGACCAACTTCGTCTTCCATGTGCCTGGGCCTTCGCACCTCAATGTCGAACTGGCCGCCGGCTTCATGCTGGTCATGCTGTTGTCCGGCATGGCGATTTCGCAGTGGGGCAAGCTTGAGCCCGGCGAACGCCTGGTGCTCGGCATGGGATTGGTGCCGCTGATGACCCCGCGCCTGCTCGACTACGATATGATCCTGATCGTGCCCTATGCCGCCTTGCTGATAAGTTGCGTGCGCCGCGTCGGCGGGACTGCGCCGGATGTCGTGCTGTCGTGGGTTTTCGTCGGCTGGCTGGTCTGGGGAATCATCAGCAATATGATGGGCTATACCGCCTGGCACCGTACGCCGATGGACATGCTGATGTTCGGCATCCTGACCGCCATCGTCGCCATCCTGGCGGTGGTCAATCGCCTCTCCGGCGGCAAGCCGGTCGCGGGCGAAGAGGCCGTGCGATCAATTCCTCAACCGGCCTGAGGCAAAGACCTAGAAATTTGCTCGGGATTAGCCTATCTAGACCGCACTATGGAACAGTGCCCCGTACCCCTTATCCTCGACGCCGACCTTGACGCAGCCATCGCCGCCACCCGAGCGGCCGTCGGCCTGCCGCAAGGTGCCCGCGTCGTAGCCGCCATGTCCGGCGGCGTCGATTCCACCGTTGTCGCCGCCCTGCTGCACCAGGCCGGCTACGAGGTCATCGGCGTGACGCTGCAATTGTACGATCATGGCGCTGCCCTGAAAAAGAGCGGCGCCTGCTGCGCCGGCCAGGACATCCACGACGCCCGCATGGCGGCCGAAAAGATCGGCATCGCCCACTATGTCCTCGACTACGAAAGCCGTTTCCGCGACTCGGTGATCGAGGAATTCGCCGACTCCTACCTGCGCGGCGAAACCCCGGTGCCATGCATCCGCTGCAATCAGACGGTCAAGTTCAAGGACCTGCTCGACGTCGCCCGCGATCTGGGGGCCGAAGCCATGGCCACCGGCCACTATGTCGAGCGCGCCGACGACGGCAGCCTCGTCTCCCTGCGCCGGGCCGCCGACATGTCGCGCGACCAGAGCTATTTCCTGTTCGCCACGACGCGCGACCAGCTGGAATTCCTGCGCTTCCCCCTGGCCGGCATCCCCAAGCCGCAGGTGCGCCATATCGCCGTGCAACTGGGGCTGAAGATCGCCACCAAGCCGGACAGCCAGGACATCTGCTTCGTCCCGGAAGGCAAGTATACCAACCTGATCGACAAGCTGCGGCCGCAGGGCCGCGAGGCCGGCGCCATCCGCCATGTCGACGGACGGGTACTTGGCAAGCATGAGGGCATTACCGGCTATACCATCGGCCAGCGCCGCGGGCTGAACGTCGCTGTCGGCGAGCCTCTGTTCGTCGTGAAGATAGACCCGGAAGCGCGCGACGTTATTGTCGGCCCGCGCGAGGCCCTGCTGACGCGCGCCCTGTCACTGAAGGAAACCAACTGGCTGGGGGACGAGAGCGATTTCGTTGCCGCGGCCGAAGCTCAAAAGCCGGTCCTGGCGCGCGTGCGTTCGACGCGGCCGCCGATACCCGCGCGCCTGATTTCGGGCACCGGTGGGATCGAGGTCGAATTTATCGATGCCGAAGAAGGCGTAGCGCCCGGTCAGGCCTGCGTCCTCTATGACGTTGCCGATCCGGGCCGTGTACTGGGTGGCGGCTTTATCGCCGCGACCCGGGCGGCCGTGTAATACCAACGGCCAATTTTCGGCCGTTGGCAGGGTGCGACTGCACGCCGCCACGCGTGTGGCGAGCCATGCGGCGACTGAGCTGATGTAAAGTAAAAAAAACCCTCCGCCGCGGCGGAGGGTTTTTCATTGTCAGGCATCTTCGCGGTGTGTGTGACCCTGGCCATATATCTGCGCCAGCGTCTTTGCCTCGGGGTTTTCGACGATGTGGGCATCGCCGCGGGTTACCGGCGCATCGCATGCAGCGCACACGGTCAGCGGCGTTAGTTTATTGCCGCAGCTGTGCATAAGGGTCGCACCAGGGATTTCATCGCCATAAACGTTACGCGTCCCCCAATCCATCATGTGCACGATGATCGGCCACAGTTCGCGGCCCTTGTCTGTCAGCACATATTCGAAGCGGCGCGGCCGTTCGCAGTAGAGTTGTTGTTCGAACACGCCATGCGCCACGAGGTGCTTGAGACGCGCGGCCAGAACATTGCGGGCGAGCCCGAGGCGTTCCTGCCACTGTTCGAAGCGGGCAATGCCCATAAAGGCATCCCGTATGATGAGCAACGTCCACGGCTCACCAATAA
The DNA here is from genome assembly GCA_965246725.1 of Asticcacaulis sp. Classification (GTDB taxonomy): domain Bacteria; phylum Pseudomonadota; class Alphaproteobacteria; order Caulobacterales; family Caulobacteraceae; genus Asticcacaulis. The sequence goes on along the minus strand of CBDFFG010000007.1, from coordinate 113,651 downwards.
TGTCCAGGGTTGCCGCAACGGCACCTGTTTGCTTGCTGTAATCAGCTGATCGTCCCAATAGGCTACTCATACTTTCTTGGCGCCTCCAGGGCAGGAGGGCGCGTGGCTGGTTGACATAGATTAGTGACATAAAGTGAAATCGCCAGTGCTAATTGCGAAGACTACGTTCAAAAACGCGTTCACAAAAAATACTCTGGCTTATGCAAACAATTGCATGTCAATTGGCTGCAAATACACGGCAATAACTAACCGTATAATGAGGATATTATAACGGTGAACTGCGGCAACTTTGCGTCTTTCAGGCGAGTGCGTACGCTTTTTAGATGCACTCTTGGGCGAAATTCGCCCCAAAGCGCCTGATGACACATGAGAAAAGATGATTCGGAACACGCGCAAGGCTAAGCCGGCGCGCGCATTCACACCGCCGGCAATAGTCTGATTTTTGGAGAAGTCCCGCTGGTTAGCGGTTGGAAGCGTACAGGGCGGCGATGGTATGGGCCAGGCCGGTCCACGGCGCAACGGTATCGGCGTGGACAAAGTCCTGCTCGAAATGATCGCCCTGCCAGTGCATCAGCACGGCGACGCCATCGAGGTTGAGCATCAGGCTGTCATTACGGGTGGCAATCGCCGGGGTCTTCGCACCGCAGACGGCCGTACCGCAATCGGCGGCAAACTGGCCTGCCGGCATGACGCGCAAATCGGCGACAGGCGCCAGGTTGGCGTCGTAGCTTGACACCCGGATGTCCTGTTCACCGGCAACCGTATTGAGGCGGACATGGACAGCGACGCGGCCGGTATCGGGTTCGTCGGCAAGGTACAGGGCATCCCGGCGGCCATCGCCATCGAAATCGCCATCATGCTGTGCGGTCACGGCCGGCACCGGCTTCAGATCAGCCTTCATCGCCGCGGCGTGCGCCGTACCGGCCATGGCCATCATCAGAACTGCCGCTGCAAAGATTCGCTTATTGATAGACACCGGAACCACCCTTGACCTGTCGGCAATCCCGTCCTGAAAAAGTACAGGTCGGTTGCCCTTGCCTGCTTGTGTCGCAGGTTCGGTGCCAGCTTTCGCATAAACAGGGTTAAAAGGGAATAATAATTTATTAACCTGTTATATCATTGAGCGTGTTCGACTTTTTCCGATGCCATTACCGCATCGCAACCAGACGCCGCTGCCGGCGCCATGTCGGGACCGTGCAGAAGCCAGACGAGATCGGGACCGCTGAAAGCGCCTGCCCTGCCCTGGCACAACAGGGCGGCAATGGCTTCGGATCCGAGACTGAGGAGCAGCATGATATTCTCCGGGCTGCGTTGATCTGCAAATGAGAATAACTCTCATTTACGATTTGGCAAGCGCCGGATTGTCGCACAAGGCGTCACGTTGTCGTGTGACGGCCCTGGCAGCATCCTCGTGGTTTACTTGAGCGGTATCGCCGCAATCACCGCATTGTCAGGTTTCGCCTTGAGCGGATTGCCCTGGGCATCGAGATTGTCCCACTGGCTTTTGGCAACGAAGACGAAGGTATCCCCCACCACCGCACCCTGGGTCGGTTGCGACAAGGCCGTAGCCGATCGCACCAGAACCTCTTCGGACTGTACCGTCGACCAGTCATCCGACATATGCAGGCGCACCACCCGATTCGGCTTGAAGCCCGTCTGGATGGCGATCAGGTCATGGCCATAGCGCGCCAGATAGGACACCCCAAGTAGCGAGCCATCGGCCGGTGGAACCAGGCGCACCATCGACCCGGCCGCCAGGTCGACCCGGTACAGCCCCGAGATCAGATCGGCGACGACCAGGACATTGGCGTCTTCGCTTTCCGCAAGGGCATCCGGCGTATCCATATAGCCTTCCGGCACCAGGGCCTGCAGCGTTCCCTGGTAACCACCCAGGCGCAGGACTTCGCCATGCTCCGCATCCGTGACATACAGATCGTCGCGGCCGAGCAGCAGGTGTCCGAAACGCCGCGTCTTGCCCGTATCGACTATGGTCGACGCCACCGCGCCTGTTTTCGGATCGAGGGCGACGATCTTCGACGGGATGGTGACCTTGGGGTCGAATTTCAAAGTCTGGCGGCTGGCGGCCGTGGTCGCCCACAGCTTGTCGTCATGCAGGCCCAGTCCGTAGGCCGCGACACCTGCCCGGAAAGTAATCACATCCCTGGCGCCACCGGTTGTCAGCGCCGTCACCGTCCCGGTGCGCACGCCGCTGATATAGAAGGTGTCTCCGTCCGGCGTTGCGGCAATCGCCTCGGTAATGGCGAAGTCGGGTGAACTGGACACCAGCTTCAGCTCGCCGACCGGCGCCTGGTTGGCGGCGTTCTGTTCCTCGAGCGCATCGTCCCAGAACTGATGGAAGTCCGGATTGGCCTTCAGGTCGACGACATAGCCACGATCGAGATATTCCTTCAACGCCGCGCGTGCATCCTTCAGACGCCGCTGTGTCTGCGCCGTCTGCGCCTTCAACAACAGGATAGACGGCGAATCGGGGATCAGTTCGCCGGCCTTGGTGAAATTGGCCATGGCAGCGACCGGATCGGAATGGGCCAATGCCGTCATGCCGGTATCGCGGAATTGACGAAATTTGCCGAGATCCGATGCCGGATCGATGGTCTGCGCCCCGGCCCCCGAAGCAAGGATACAATTGGCCAGGACACCACTCGCCAGCAGGGCACCGGCGGTAACGAGGGCCTTCACTTGTCCGCTCCCTTTTCCGGCTTGGCCGCCATGACCAGGCGGATCGGCACGGCGGTGGTGTTCTTCACCGAGCGCATGATGATGCGGCTTTCGACGCCGGACACCAGGTCGGACGCCAATAGCTTGTCGCGCAGGAAATCGTCATAGGCATGCATATCGCGTGTCATCACCCTCAGCATATAGTCCTCGTGGCCGGTCACGGTGACGCAGGACACCACTTCGGGCCAGTCGTCGAGCCGTGCTTCGAAAGCTTCGAGATTGGCACGCGAAGGCAGCGACAATTTGACCGCGGCATAAACTTCAAAACCCAGACCGAGTTTATCTGGATCCAGCACGGTGACGCGCTTGCGGATGACGCCGAGGTCCTCCAGCCGTTTGATGCGGCGCCAGCATGGCGACGGCGACAATCCGACCCGTTCAGCCAGGTCGGCCACCGACAAAGAGGCGTCGTCCTGAATAAGGTCTAAGATACGTGCATCAAGCTCATCGATCAGATCAGACAAAATTTACCCTCAACACAACACTAAAACCGGTTAAGTCTGATTATTGACGGGAGTCCGCGCAAATTTCTACCCCCTGCTCGCCAAATAGGCCGATTTTGACAGGCGTGAAATCGTTTAGCCGGATTTTCGGGCAAAACAGTCACAGCAAAACAGTAAAAGACTTGCGCCGGATTATGCGACGGGCGACGTATCATACTGAATACCCCGCGTCCGGGACTACGCGAATCGGTAAACGCATACGCAGATACAGAACTCGGACCGGCAGCGGTCCGGCAAGCCAAGGGCGGACGGGACAGCTTTGCGGATTCTCAACATCATGCTGGCGGAAGGGCTGGGCGGGGTCGAAACCATGGCCCTGCGCTACCACGAAGCCCTGCGTGCCGCCGGCTGCGAGGTCGTTAGCGCCGGCCCGCGCCGCGGCGTCCTCGGCCAGGCGCTCAAACACCTGCCCGATCAATACCGCGAGATGAACGGCCGCATCAACCACGACCCCCTGGGCGCCCTGACCTTGCGCGGCATCGCCGCCGACTTCCGCCCGGACCTGCTCCTGACCCACGGCAATCGCGCCACCGGCATCGCCCTGATGTCCTTGGCGGGGACCGCGGGCAAAACCGTCCAGGTCGTCCATAACTTCCGCCACAAGGCCCAGGTCGCCCGCCTGCGTGCCGCCATCGCCGTCAGCGATCCCGTCGCCGCCAGCATCCGTGCCATCCACCCCGACCTTCCCGTCATTACCGTCGACAATTTCGCCGCACTCGACGACCATGCCGTCAAGACCGCCCCCGCCGGCCCGCCGGTGCTTGGCACGCTCGGGCGCCTGCACGTCAACAAGGGCCTCGACGTCGTCCTGCAGGCTATAGCCCTGTTGTCGGAGGACGGCCTCGATATCCAGCTCCGCATAGGCGGCGACGGCCCCCTGCGCCAGCCCCTTCAGGCCCAGATCGAAGAACTCGGCCTTGAAGACCACGTCACCTTCTGTGGCTGGATCGGCAAGACCGGCGACTACCTGTCGGCGCTCGACCTGTTTATCTGCTCATCGCGCGTCGAACCCTTCGGCTTGGTCGTCATCGAAAGCATGGCCTCGGGCACCCCCGTCGTTGCCACAGACATCGACGGCCCGCGCCAGATCCTGCGCCAGGGCGAACTCGGCTACCTGTGCGTCCGCGACGATCCCAAGGCCATGGCCGCCGCCATCCGCGACGCCCTCGGCGACTGGCCGAGAACCCTCGCCATGGCCCGCGCCGCCCACGAACACGCCCTGTCGCACTTTACACTCGACGCCGGCAGCCACCGCCTGAAAGCCGCCGTTGTGCAAATTGCGCAAATGAAGGCTTGAACAGCCGATGGAGATTGGCTATAGCGCCTCCCTCCGGGGGCGCGACCATCCCCTTCGGTTCGAAACTGGTACGGTTGGGTAGCTCAGATGGTTAGAGCGGTGGATTCATAACCCACAGGTCGGCGGTTCGATCCCGCCTCCAACCACCAGGGTCACGGACCCTGGACCCGTTAGTTTCCCCGCTATCACGATTCAAATCCGCTTATCGTGCGTTGTGCCGTCAGAAGAGGGCTTTATCGCGCGTGACGGCGTCGAAGATTTCCAGACACGGAATCCGCCGACCGCGATGAATATCGCCGCAGTGACAAGGCTGACTGCGCTTGTGAACAGGGCGACTTGCAGAAAATTCATAGCCTCGGAGACTGCGTCGAAGCCGGTGTCGGAATCCGCTACAGCGGTCCAGCCGCACACCAGGGCAGACAATAAGCCTGCGCAAGCTATCGATACGGTGACAAAAAGCAGATTGGTTCGCTGCAAACGGAACAGGGCCGCAGCGCCAACCGTGATACCAAGTGTCGCCAGAAGCCAGATCAGGCCGGGCAGATAAAGCACGGCCTCCATATTCCCCAACAGCGGATCGACACTGTTTGGAAAATAGGTCCTCGCGGCGAAAAAGCCGAGCGGCCAAAGAGCCGGCACCAGGGCGACGGCCACCATCGACTGTATGATCGCGATCGCCCGCGCCTGTCCGGATTGCATGCGTTTGTCCCCGACCCAACCATGATCGGCCTGATATTAGCCCGACCTGATGACAGATCGACAGGCCTTTTCCTTCGGAGGAATGGACAAAGTGTAATTTGTCGCTTTCAGGCTGGCGCGCTATGACCATGCTGAGGGAGGACCATCATGATCATTTCGCGCCGACATCTTCTCGCCGTCGGATCGGCCGCATTCGGTGCCGCGTCGCTGCCTTTGCTGGCAAGGGCTGAGGATACCTGGGACAATGGCTTCGCCGCCTTTATGCACGACGGCCTGGCGAAGTCGAAGACGCCCGGCATGGCGGTCGCCATTGTCCGGCAGGGCAAGACCGTGCTAGCGCGCGGTTACGGCCTTGCCGATATCGCCGCCAACCGTCCTGTCACCGCCGATACCGCCTTTCATATTGCTTCCTGCAGCAAGACGGTGACCGGCACGGCGCTGATGATGCTGTTCGAGCAGGGCAAATTTGCCCTCGACGGCCCGATCGCGCCGCACCTCGATTTTGCGGTGGCTCACCCGGCGTTTCCGGCAAAGGCCATCACCTTTCGCATGCTGATGACACACACCTCGGGGATTGCCGACAAGGTCTATTACGACGTCCCGGCATTCTCCAGCGCCGGCGACTCGCCTATTGCCCTGCGCGACTTCCTCATCGGCTACCTGACGCCGCAGGGCCAGTGGTACAAGGCCGATGGCTGCTACGGCGCCGAGCCCGGCACGGCCTGGGATTACAGCAATGTCGGCATCGCTCTGTTGGGTTACCTCGCCGGGCGCCTCGGCAGCGAGCTCGGCGCATTGACGCATGAGCGCCTGTTTACGACGCTCTGCATGATGCACACCTCATGGACCTATACCGGCCTGCCGCCGGAAAGCATCGCCACGCCCTATGACTGTTCCGGCGATGTGCCCAAGGCCCTGCCGCCGACCGGCTATCCCGACTGGCCCGCAGGACTGCTGCGCACGACCGCCAACGACTTTGCGCGTTTTCTTGCCGTCTATACGCAGGACGGCACGCTCGACGGGCACGCCTATCTAGCAACGGCGACAATCGCCACCATGCTGACGCCCGGCGCCATTCCCGCCGGTCCCGGCGTCGACCAGGCCCTGGTGTGGGAATTGCGCAAGCTTGGTGACTATCGCCTGGCGGTCCACCCGGGCGGCGATCCCGGCGCCTCGACCGTCGTCGCCGTCGATCTCGATCGCAAGACCGCCGTGCTGGCCTTTGCCAATGCGTCTGGCAATGGCGACTTCCGCGCGTTTCAGAAAGAAGTCGTCAGCCGGTTGCTGCAGAAGGCGGCAGAGTAGGTTGCTCCGCTTACTCCTCTCCCCGTAAAACGGGGAGAGGGTGGCCCGCAGGGCCGAGTGAGGGGCCAAAACGGCAGCCCCGGACTACGAATCCGAAGATCAGCCTTGACCCTTCTGTGATTTTTCAACGTCAAAATCAGCTCAGCTATACTTCTGCTGACGGTCCAGATATCGAGCATCAGCTAATAAGGATCGAGGTTGTAATCCCTGTCGAATGCCCCTCACCCGGCCCTGCGGGCCACCCTCTCCCCGCACGCGGGGAGAGGAATAAATATGGCAAAATAGGCCTCGATTTCTATTGGAAACGCCCTCCTTTCGCCGCTTTCGCGGCGCAAAACCCGTCGCTTGATAGGAGTATTCGTCATGAGTGACCTGCCGGGTGTATCGAGCCGTTTCTTTGCCGCCATGCCGCTGATGGTCAGCCTGGCCACCGTCTTCTGGACGGGCTGCGCCGTTGTCGTGGCCATGCTGCATCCGCACCTGCTGCACGTCGTCCATCCGTTCGTGCGCCAGATCCGCGCCCTCGCCTTCGGCACCGGCCTGCCGAACAGTCACCGGGCATAAAAAAGGCCGGACATCTGCCCGGCCTTTCCGATTGGTCAGTCGAACGCCTTACAGCCGCGTCCATACCTGCGACTTGCAGAAAATCTTCAGCACGCAGCCGGTCAGCTTGAGCGCATTGCCGGTGACCACGGCTGAACCTTCATAGGTCTTGTTGTCCTTCGGGTCGGTGATCTGCCCGGTATAGCTGCCGGCGCCGCCCTTCAGCGTGCCGATCTGCTTGCCCTGGAACTTGCCGTTAACCAGGGTGATGCAGAAGCTGTCGCCATTGCACGGTGCGATCCGCGCCGTATCGCCGACCAGCGTCTTCCAGTCGCCTTCGATCGGTTCGGCGGCAACCGCCTGCCCCGCAAAAGCCAGCAACATTGCCGCGCCGGCCAGCATAATCATATGCTTCATCGTGTCCCTTCCTCTGTTTGTTCTGTCGTTCTTTCAGGCAGCTTAGCTTACGTTGACGCAAACGTAAAAAAGAATTTTTCAGCACCGACCCACTCGCCAAAAGGGTGCAGTCATAATTGGATTTTTTCAAGACTTCCGGTGTAATCACAAAAAAGTTGACGCCCACGTCATCAAAAACTTGACGGATGCGTCAAGAAATATCACAAACGCAACTACCGGCGCCGTTTATGAGCGTTGGATAAATCACTGATATGCAGCGGACAGCCTCCCCGTGAATTCCTCCGCTTCATATCCGGTACGACATGGTTGGAATTCGCCTGGAGTGAACACGATGAAATCGATGAAAACAGCCGCTTCTGTGCTGGGCCTGACGCTGGGCCTGGCCGCACTGTCCGGCGCCGCCCACGCCGGTGGCTTTTATCTACAAGATCTTTCGGCCAAGCAGGCCGGCGACGCTTATTCCGGCGCCGTCTCCAGCCAGGGCGCCGACGCCCTGTGGTGGAACCCTGCCGCCATTGCCGGCTCGACCGGCAAGGAACTGTCCTTCGGCGCAGCCTATATCAAGCCGTCGGGCAATGTGAACGACAGCGGCTCGGTCATCGTCCGCCCCGGCCAGGCGCCGGCTTCGGTCGGCGGCAATCCGGTCGCCAAGGATCCGATCAAGGACGGCGTCCTGCCGAATTTCTCGTTCGCCATGCCGATCAATGATCGCCTGGCCTTCGGCGTCACCGTCACTGCCCCCTATTCGTTCGAGACCCAGTATGCTTCGAACAGCTGGACGCGCTACAATGCCGACGACACCAAGCTGACCACGATCGATATCCAGCCCGTCCTGGCCTACAAGGTCAATGACTGGCTGAGCATCGGCGCCGGCCTCAATATCGAGCAGGCCAAGGCGACGCTGAGCAACAAGCTGCCGAACCTGTCGCCGCTGCTGGCCGATGGCGAGCAGACCCTGCAGGGTGACGGCTGGAATACCGGCTATACGATCGGCGCCCAGATGCACAAGGGCAATGTCACGGTTGGCCTGAGCTACAAGTCGGACGTCAAGCACAAGCTCGACGGCAATGTCACCGTGGCCGGCCTGCTTGGCCCGCTGGCTGCCTCGAACATGACGACCGGTACCAATGCCACCTTCTCGACCCCGTCGCAGGCCATTGTCGGCGTCAAGGTCAAGACGACCGACAAGCTGACCCTGAACGCCCAGCTGATCAGCTTCGGCTGGAGCAAGTTCGACTATATCCGTCTCGGCTCGCCCTTCAATCAGGCCATTCCCGAGAACTATCGCGACACGATCAGCTTCGCCGTCGGCGGCGACTATGTCGTCGATCCGAAGTGGACCGTCCGCGCCGGTGTCCAGTACGACCAGACCCCGACCCGCAACGGTCACCGCGACGCGCGCGTGCCGGATGCCAACCGCATCGATTACGCCGTCGGCACCAGCTACCAGGTCAATGACCGCTTCGCCATCGACGCGGCCGTGACCTATGTCGCCTTCGACGACAGCAAGCTGAACTACACCACCGCCGCCTATGCCGGCACGGCCGTCCAGACGCCGATCGTCATCAATGGCCAGCTCAACGACGCCAAGGCCGTCGTCCTCAGCGTCGGCGGTCACTATAATTTCTAATACGAAACGTTTTCCCAGCGGCCTCTTCGGCCGTTGGGAGCGTGTGACCGCACGCCGCCATCTTTGTGCTCAAGTAGCGAAGCGTTGGCACGCTTCTGTGGGTGGCGAGCCATACGGCGTTTGAGCTGATAATATGTAAAGCCTCGCCTTCCGGCGGGGCTTTTTCATTTTCCGTTGACCGTCTGCTGCCATACTGCGGCCATGCAGTTGCGTCCCGCTACCCTCCTCGACGCGGATTTCCTGCGCGAGGTGCGCAACGATCCGCTGACCCGCGCCAATTCCCTGCACGGCGATATCATTCCCGCCGCCGAGCATCTTGCCTATCTGCAGAGTCATCTCGAAGATCCGCGCTTTCGCATTCTTATCGCCGAGGTCGATGGAGCCGCGATGGGCACCTGCCGCAGCGACGATCATGGCGATGTCATCGAACTGAGCTGGTCCCTGGCGGCCGGGGCGCGCGGCAAGGGCTATGGCACGCAGATGCTCGATGCCCTGCTGGCCACGCTGCCGTCCGCCACGGTGCTGGCCGTTATCCGCGAAGGCAATACGGCGTCGCGCCGCATGGTCGAACGCGCCGGCTTCAGGCTCCATGGCATGACCGGCGGCATTTGCCACTACCTGCGTGACTAGAGCACTTCCCGACAAAGTGGACGCCACTTTTCGGATAAGAAGTGCGACGAAACAAAAGATTAGAGCAATTTTTTCGATCAAATTGATCGAAAAAATTGCTCTAGCAGCGTTAACAAACTGTTTGAATCTGGGGACTAGACTCGCCGGCAGTATTCGCGAAGTACCGCCATGACCCAAGCTCTCAAAGCCCCAAACATGTCTTCCGTCATCGACGACTTTATCGCCGACGGTTTCACCAGCCTCGACCAGGCCCTGCCGCGCGCGGCCTGCGACGCCCTGATGCAGGCCGTCGTCGCCTCGCGCGATTTCGGGCCGGGCATCTTCCTTAGCCAGGAAGACTTCGAGGCCGATCCCCAGTTCAAGGGGGTCAATCCGATGCCCGGCCGCAACCTGCTGCACACGCTCGCGCCCCTGTCGGACTTCATCCTAGCGGATGCCGCCATATCGGGGCCGGTGGCCGAGATCCTCGGCGCTGACTTTCAGGTGCTCGATTCCAAGTTCGTCTGCGGCGTGCCGGAAAAGTGGCTGCCGGAATGGCTGGCGCCGCGCATCCGCGGCAATCCGGTCAACAATCTCGGCGCCTATATCAAGCCGCAATACCGCGACATCACCTACTTCTACGGCATCGACTTCCATCAGGACATTATCGACTGGAAGAGCCGCACCGCCGACTTCCTTACCCTCTACGTCTATATCCACCCGGTAACGGCAGCCGACGCACCGCTCTATGTCCTGCCGGGCAGCCATGTTCTGGGCGCCACCCTGTTCCCGCACGACCTGACGCCGGACGCAGAAGTCAAAGGGCAGTGGCTCTACAGCGACGGCATGGGCCGCAGCACGACGGTGACCGACAAGATGCTGGTCGGCGACACCGGCTATGCCGCCATGTGGCACAGCTTCACCCTGCACGGCACACAGCCGGTGGCCGCCGACAGCGAGCGTTTTTCCGCGCGCTTTATCCTGGCGCGCGGTACCGAAAAGACCGTCGGCATGGATGCAGTCAATGCCACGATCGACGGTCCCCTGAGCCTTGAGGAAACGCGCCGCGACCTCGATGCCTTCGGCGCCGCCCAGATCAAGGCCAATACCATCATCACGCGTCCCGAATAGGATCGGCGGAATAATGCGTGTCGATCTGCGACCCATCACCGAGACCGACAGCGATCATCTGTTCGACTGGCGCAATCGGGAAGACGTGCGCCGTTACATGTATACCGACCTGGCGATCGCACGTGAAACCCACGACCGCTGGTTCGCCGGGGCACTGAAGGCCAGCGACCGCTTCTTCTGGATCATCGAATGGGACGGCGCGCCTGTCGGGCTCGTCAATGTCGTCGATATGTCTCCGGTCAACCAAAAGGCCGCCTGGGCCTATTATCTCGCCGAGCCGTCGACCCGCGGCAAGGGTGTCGGGGCGTGCGTCGAATACCTGCTGATCGAAAAGGTATTCGACGAACTGGGCCTGGAAAAGCTATGGTGCGAAGTCCTGGTGTCGAACGAGGCGGTGTGGAAGCTGCACGAGGGCTTCGGCTTTGTCCGCGAGGCTCACTTCCGCCGCCATGTCGTCAAGTCCGACGGCCCGCACGACGCCTATGGCTTGGGCCTGCTGAAAAGCGACTGGCAGGGTGTGCGGGATGCCGCCCGGGAACGATTGCTGGCCAAGGGTTTTGAGTTATAGGGCATTATAATACCCTTATTTCAAAACAATCAGCGTTTCCTCACCAGCAAGCAAGAAGACCCCTCCGCCGACTACGCCCATGGCTTGCGAAGGCTATAGCTTCGCTGGCGCCAAACCTCTCCATCGCTTCGCAATATGGAGGAGGGAGTGTTGTGATACTCCCTTCGCCCCATCGGAGATGGGGAGATGTCGGCGCAGCCGACAGAGGGGTCTTCTTAATGTTACAACCAACTGGCTTGTGTCGACGAGTTGGTTAAATCCCCTGGCCGCCCGAAACTTCGATGCGCTGGGCCGTTACCCAGCGATTGTCCGGCGACAGCAGGCTGGCGATCATCGGCCCGATATCGTCGGGCACCCCTGCCCGGCCGAGCGCCGTCATATCGGCGAAGATTTTATTGATCTCAGGATTGTCGCGCACCGCTCCGCCGCCGAAGTCGGTCTCGATGGCGCCAGGCGCCACCGTATTGACCGCGATACCGCGGCTTCCCAGTTCCTTCGCCATATAGACGCTCAAAACCTCGACCGCGCCCTTGACGGCGGCATAGGCCGCATAGCCCGGATAGGAGACCCGTGTCAGGCCTGACGAAAGGTTGAGGATCCGCCCGTCGTCGGCGATAAGCGGCAACAGGGCCTGGGTCAGGAAATAGACGCCCTTGAAGTGGACATCGACCAGGCGATCGAACTGCGCATGCGTCGTGTCGGCGATCAGGGCATAGTCGCCGTGGCCGGCATTGTTGACGAGATGATCGAAGCTGTCGCGGCCCCAGGTGTCATGCAAAGCCGAGCGCAAGAGATCGGCAAAACCGGCAAAGCCAGATACATCGCCGCTGTCGAGCTGGAAGGCCAGGGCCTTGCGTCCCATGGCCTGGATTTCGGCAACGACCTCGGCGGCCTCGTCGCTGCGGCTATGATAGGTGATGATAACATCGCCGCCACGGCGGGCAATGCTCAGCGCGGTGTTGCGGCCGAGTCCGCGGCTGGCGCCGGTAATCAGGGAAATCGTGGTCATGAAAGCCTCCTTAAAAACAGGCCGCAGGAATAGCGCCGACTAGAGTCCCTTGCGTTGCCGGAAGCGCGACAATCTTTGCCTATTCCTCCAAATGCCATGGCAAGCCGACCAATTTTGATTAGGGTAAGGTCATGAACCAGGAACTCCTGTCCGCTGTCCGCGCCTATGTCGATACCTGTGCCGATTCATCGGGGACAGCGCATACGCCCGTGCCCGGCTTGACCACCATTCGCGCCACCGCCCCCAGCGGCCTGGTCCACGCCATCGCCAAGCCACTGGTCTGCCTGGTCCTGCAGGGCGAAAAGCAGGTGACCCTGGGGACGCAGACCTTCACCTTTTCCGCCGGCGATTCCCTGCTGATCACCGCCGATGTACCGACCGTAAGCCAGGTGACGCAGGCCAGTGCCGCCCAGCCCTATCTGTCGCTGGTACTCGACCTCGATCCGGCGCTGATTGCCGACCTCGCCCTGGAAATGCGCGAGACATCGACAGAGCCGACACCGGCCGTGGCCAGCTTGCCGACCGATGCCGAGGTTGCCGACGCAGCCCTGCGCCTGATGCGCCTGCTGGAGCGGCCGCAATCCCTGCCCATCCTGCATGCCCAGCTGGTGCGCGAACTGCACTACTGGCTGCTGAGCGGGCGGCACGGCGCCGCCATTCGCCGTCTCGGCTGGCCGGAGGGGCATGCGCGTCGTGTGGCGCGTGCGGTCGCCGTATTGCGCGACGAATTCGCCCAGACCTTGCGCGTCGATCGCTTGGCCGCAGCCGCCGGCATGAGCCCGTCCTCCTTCCATCAGCATTTCCGCGCCGTCACCTCCCTGTCACCGCTGCAATTCCAGAAGCAACTGCGGCTGATCGAGGCGCGTCGGTTGTTGATGGCAGAGGGCACAACAGCCAGCGCCGCCGCCTTTGCCGTTGGTTATGAAAGCGTGTCCCAGTTCACGCGCGAGTACGGCCGCATGTTCGGCCTGTCGCCCGCCCGCGATGCCGGCGCCGTCCGGCAATGGGCCGCAACCGCGGCGTGAGCCGCGCGCCGGCCAAAGCATTTATTAACTATAGGGGCCGTATCGTTGGGGATCATTTATGGTCCCGCTCATGCCCAGTTCCCGCTTACGTTTTACACCGCTGCCTGACACAGCGCCCATCGCTCCGGCCCCGTCTGCCCCGGCCCGACTGGCCGTCGCCCGGCCGGCCATGCCGGGAACGCAGGCCCTCCTACCCTATCTCGAAGCCATAGAGGCCTCCGGCTGGTATTCCAATTTCGGGCCGATGAACCAGGCGCTGGAAGCCCGTCTCGCCGCGCGCTTCAGCGATGGCACGCGTATCGTCACCGTCGCCAATGCAACGGCCGGCCTGACGACGGTTTTGCGCGCGCTGGACCTGCCGGCAGGTTCCCTGTGTGCCGTCCCGTCCTGGACCTTCGTCGCCACCACCCATGCCGTCATACAGGCCGGTCTCGTGCCCTGGTTCGTCGATGTCGCCGAGGACAGCTGGATGCTGGATCCGCAGGGTTTGCGCGACCAGTTGAAGCTCGCTCCCGGCAAGATCAGTGCCGTCATTCCCGTCTGCGCCTTCGGTCAGCGCATCGATATCGATGCCTGGGCCGCCTTCGACGCCGACAGCGGCATCCGCGTCGTCATCGATGCGGCGGCCGCCTATGACATCGCCGATCGTGCCGATGTCCCGGTTGTCGTCAGCCTGCACGCCACCAAGGCGCTGGGCGCCGGCGAAGGCGGCTTCCTGGCGACCACCGATCGCGAACTGGCCGACCGGTTCCGCACCCTGACCAGCTTCGGCTTCCACGGCTCACGCGAGTCCCTGGTACCGGCCGGTAATGCCAAGATCAGCGAATATGCCGGCGCCGTCGCCCTGGCCGCGATGGATGGCTGGACCACGACCCGCCAGCAATACCAGCGGGTGGCGCAATCCTTACGTATCCTGACCATGAGCACGCCGGACCTGGCCTTCCAGCCCGGCTGGGGCCTGGACTGGATATCGAGCGTCTGTGTCGCCCATGTCGGCCACGACCGCAGCGAAGCCGTTGCCGCTGCGCTGAATGCCGCCGGCATCGAGACCCGGATGTGGTGGGGCCAGGGATGTCACACTTCGCGCGCCTTTGCCGCCTGCCCGTCCGCCCCCTTGCCCGTGACCGAACGCCTGGCGCAATCGACCCTGGGCCTGCCTTACCACGCCCGGATGGACGATGCCGATCTGCAACGCCTTGCCGTGGCCTTGAACACAGCTTTACAGGCCTGATAATGGATACGGTTCTTGTCTTCCCGTGCGGCCTGCCCGACGCCATTGCCTATGCCTCGGAGGCTCGCCTGTCGGGCAAGCGCGTCATCGGTGCCTCGTCCCTGCGTTTCGATCCGGCCGCCAGCCATTACGACGACTGGCTCTACCTGCCCTATGTCCACGATGACAGCTTCGTCGCAGAACTGACGGCTGCAGTCGCCGGCGCCGGTATCACCACCGTCTTCACGCCGCACGACGTGGTGTCGAGCGTTCTGAAGGATGTCCTGCCGCGCGTCCTGCCCGGCATCCAGTTGCGCAATACCTCTCCCATCAAGGCCAAAACCCGCGAATACGCCAACCTGCACGTGCGTGCCGACGCTTTGGAAAGCGCGGCCGACTGGTTTACGGGTCCGGCTCGCCCACGGTTGGCGGGCGCGAAACTGGCGGGCACCCTGCGCCTGGTCGATACCATTGCCGGCATGACGGACAACGACAAGATCGCCGCCCTGATCGAGATTTTCCGCGATGTACCCGACGGCGACATAATCGAGATCGGTTCCTGGTGGGGCCGATCGGCTGCCCTGCTACTCCTTTTGTCGCATCACTATGGCCTGGGCAATGTCCTGTGTATCGACCCGTGGACCTCGGATACCGCAACCATCAACCAGGGCGTAGAAGCACTCGACAGGTCCAGCGCCCTGCTTGACTGGGAAGACGCCTTCGCCATCTTCCAGGCCAATCTGGCCCCGCTCAGTGCCGGTAAGCTCAACGTCTTCCGCGGCCTGTCCCTGCAGGCCGCCGCACAATATCGCCCGGGCCTGGTGATCGACACGCCGGCCTTCGGGGTGACGACCTACAGCGGCCGCATCGCGGTCGTCCATATCGATGGCAACCACAGTTATGAGCGCGCCAGTGAAGACGTGGCTGCCTGGACGCCGCACGTCGTGCCGGGCGGGGTCATCATCGTAGATGACTATGTCTGGGCCTTCGGCGACGGACCCAAGCGCGCCGGCGATGCCTGGCTGGCCGCCCATGCCGACAGCATCGCCTTTGCCTTCGTCATGGGCACGGCCCTGTTTATCAAGCTGCTGCCTTGAGTTCCGGCATGATCGCACAGGACGAAGCCCTTTATCTGATCAAAAGCCGCGGCTGGGCGCACTTCCCCGCCGTACTCCCGCCTGAACAGATTGCACGCCTGATCGCCGACAGCGAAACCATCGTTGCCCAGCGCCATGAAATCCAGGTCAGGAACGGCGTCGCCGCCAATATGGAGGGCACGTCGCACCATGTGCTGGGCCAGGGCGACAGTCTCGACGCCTTCCTCAATGACCTGCCGCTGTACGAGGTCATCGAGGCCCATTTCGCGGGCAAGATCATCCTGCTCAACTTCGGCGCCACGCTCAATCCGCCCAATGGCCGCACCTATACGCAGAAGCCGCACCGCGATGTGCGCAGCTTTACGCGCGGCTTTCCCCTGTCGCTCAACATGCTGGTCATGCTCGACGATTTCCGCGTCGACAATGGCGCCACCCTGATACTACCCGGGTCGCAGCACGTCGAAGCCCCGCCGGCGCCGGAGGTCTTCGCACAATATGCCCATCCCCTGACCGGCAAGGCCGGTGATATCGTCCTGTTCGACAGCCTGCTGGTCCACGCCGCTGCACCCAATACCAGTGACGCCAACCGCCGCTGCCTGACCCTGTGTTTCGGCCGGCCGTTCATCAAGCCGCAAATGGACTGGACACGGTTCCTGTCGCCGGATTATCTCGCCACTGTCAGCGTCAAGGGCCGGCAACTGCTCGGCCTCGACGCGCGCATGCCGAGTAACCTCGACGAATACTACCAGCCCGCCCCCAACTGGACCTTCAAGGCCGACCAGATATGAGCTCATCCACTATTCTCGATCCTGGCCAAAACGAACGCGATCGCCTGAAAGAGGCCGTCGCCTCCTATGGCGACGCCGAAGGCGCCTTCGACATCCATATGCGTACCTTCATGATGCGCACCTTTGCCCCGTGGATCGCAACCGGCAAGGCGCTGCAGGTCGGTTGCGCCCATGGCGACCAGACCAGCCTGCTGTTGCAGTCCTATCCCGACCTGACCGTGCTGGAACCCGAGCCGGAATTCATCGCCCTGGTCCGTAAGCGCCTCGGCGATCGCGTCGCCTTTGTCGAAGGCTTTGTCGAAACCTACGACACCGATGCGCGCTACGACGCCATCTTCTTCTCGCATGTCCTGGAACACGTCATCGATCCGGTCGTCGCCCTGCGCAAGCTCGGCAGCCTGCTGGCGCCGGGCGGCACCCTGTTCATCGCCGTTCCCAATGCCGAGGCGCCGTCGCGCCGCATCGCCGTCAAGATGGGCGTGCTCGACCACCTCGAAGCCATGAGCGCCGCCGACACCGCCGCCGGCCACCGTCGCGTCTACCGCATGGATACGCTGGAGCGCGACGTCCGTCATGCCGGCCTGACGATCGAGAAAAGCGGCGGCATCTTCTACAAGCCCCTGGCCAATTTCCAGTTCGATGCCCTGATCGGCGGTCCGCTGATCGGCGAGGCCTTCCTGGAGGGCTGTTACGCCCTGGGGCTGGAACGCCCGACCGAGTGCGCCAGCCTCTATATTATCGCCAGAAACCCCTGATGGCGGCGCCGCCCATCAGGGTTCTGGTCTTTCCGGCGGGCGAGACCAACGCAGTCGAGATCTGGGACGCCCTGTCGCGCCAGGTCAATATAGAACTGTATGGTGCAAGTTCGGTCGAGCGCGTCGGGCGCCAGCTGTTCAGCCGCTATCGCAACGACCTGCCGCGCATCGACGACCCGCTGTTCCTGCCGACCTTCAACGGCCTGCTGGAAGCGTGGCAGATCGACGTCGTCATTCCGACCCACGATACGGTGGTCGAGTTCCTGTCCCAGATCGAGGACGAACTGGCGGCGCGCCTGCTGACCGCCGATGCCGAAACGGCCCGGATCTGCCGCGACAAGCGCCTGACCTACCAAGCCTTTGCGGGCGCAGCCTTCCTGCCACGCATCTATGAATCCCCCGAAGCGATCGACGCCGAGCGCGTCTTCGTCAAGCCGGCACGCGGCCAGGGCGGCCAGGGCGCACGCCTGATTGCCCCGTCCGAGCCGATCGACTGGGACAGCGAGGTCGTCTGCGAATTCCTGCCCGGCGAAGAGGTGACCGTCGACTGCCTGAGCGACCGCCATGGCGACCTGGTCGGTATCTTTCCGCGCAGCCGCGACCGGACGTTCGGCGGCATTTCGGTCTCAGGCCGGACGCTTGAGCCCGACGACGATATCCGCGCCATGGCGCAGGCGATCAACGACCGCCTCGATTTTCTCGGCATGTGGTATTTCCAGGCCCGTCGCGACACACATGGCCGCTTCAAGCTGCTGGAAGTATCGGCGCGCTGTTCCGGCTCGCAGGTCCTGACCCGGGCGCGCGGCGTCAACCTGCCCCTGCTCAGCGTCTACGCCGCCATGGGCCGCGACATCCTGGTCAGCGAGAACGATTACAGTGTGCGCATGGATCGCACCCTGACGACCCTGTTCGATATTGGCTGCGATTTCCACCACGTCTATCTCGATTATGACGACACGGTTATCAATCCGCGCGGCGTCGATCCGGACATTGCCCGCCTGATCTATCAGTTCCGCAACCAGGGCAAGGCGATCACCCTGATCACTCGTCACGACGGCGATATCCGCGCCTCCCTGAGTCGGCATGCCCTCGACGAAACCCTGTTCGCCGCCATAATCCATTTGCGCGAGGGCGAGATCAAGGCCGACCATATGGATCCGGCCGGCGCCATCTTCATCGACAATGCCTTTGCCGAACGCCTGGCGGTACAACGGCAACACGGGATCCCGGTCTTCGACGTCGACACCACCATGGTGCTGCAGCAATGGTTGCGCTGAGACACATCTATGCCCGCGACGATTATGTCGCCGCGCTGGGCGAAACCGTCGACGTGCCTGCCTGGCAGACACCGGTCGTGGCGCGTGCGTTCGGCGACGTCCGCGACGCCATCGGGTCGTACCCCATGGGGGTCATCGACGGCGATATCGGCGACGGCCTGGCAGCTTTGCGCACCTCCGGCCTGGTGTCGCTGGCCATGGTGCCCGATCCCCTGCGATCGGATATGGCCGAGTATCAGCGACACTTCGACCGGGTGACGCCGTTCAAGACCCACCTGCTGGTCGACGGCCCCTTCGCGCCCACGTCGCATCATGTCGAATTCATTCGCCGCGGCCATCGCCGCTGCCGTGTCGAACAGGGGCGGTTACACACCTGGCTTGCCGAATGGAAGACACTCTATGCCGGGCTGGTGGCGCAACGCCATGTCGGCGGTATGGCCGATTTCGCCCCGGGTTATTTCGACGTCCTTGCCGGCTATGATGATATCGTCGCCTTCACAGCCTTTGTCGGGGACGAGATGGCCGGCATGGCCCTGTGGTTCGCCTGTGACGGCATCGTCTACAATCATCTGATGGCGTCAAATGCCCTGGGTTACAAAAACAGCGCGGCCTACGCCCTGTACGATGCCGCCATTACCCATTTCGCCGGATCGGGCGTGATGAACCTGGGCGGCGGCCCGGGCGCCCTTGGCGCGGAAGACGGCGGTCTCTTCGCCTTCAAACAGGGTTTCGCCAATGCGAAAGTCACCGCCCATGTCTGTGGTGCCATTCTCGACCCGGCCGAATACGACCGTCTGTCGCAAGGCAAGGAGACGGCCTTCTTTCCGGCCTATCGAGGTTAGAGCGCGGCCTTCACCGCATCGACGATCCGACGCATATCCTGCGCATCGTACCGACCATCGAGCGGCAGGGACAAAAGTTTTCCGGTCAAATCATGCGCATCGGTGAAAATCTTCGGCGAGGGCAGGTCAGCCCAATGCCGTGCGCACCATATCCGTTGTGCGGCAAGGGCTGCCGACAAGGCGCCCGCATCCTGCACATCGAGGGGATACGCCAATGGCGTGAAATCAACAGTTGATTTTCGCCAAAGAGCGTATGTTTCAAGCCCCGTTGCCAGGATTTGCCAATTGGCTTTTCGCGCGGCAATCTCGGGTTCCACATCGATCCACGACAGGCTTTCCAGGGTGCGCGGATCGATCGCCTGCGGCGAGGCATCGAAGGCCCCTTCGCGCGTCTTGAAAGCGTCATACCAGGGGGACGGATTGTGACCGTCAGGATCGGCCCTGCGTAAATCATTGCTTATCCACAGGGAATCGTCGCGATCTTGCCGCACCGACGCCGGCAGGTCCGGCCCCACCAAGATACCGCCATCGCCGACTCCGAAAAGTTTGCGCGGGCTGTAAAGCACGACCTCGCCGTATTGCAAGCCGTCGGGTGCGATGGCATGGGCCCGGTCCTCGATCACCAGGACGTCGCGCCGTGCCGCAAAATCAAGGACGTCCGGCCCAGGGCTGCGGCCGAAATAATCGACGATCAATACCGCATCGCCAGTATGGACCAAGCCCAAATCATCAATGTTGATTTCAAGCCTTTGATCCACGCCATACCAGGCAATTTCGCAATCCCCGGCGCCCTGGGCCAGGGCGTCGCATCCATAGGCCGGCAGCCACAGCCGCCGGGTACCCCGATGACGCAGCAGAGCCGCGAGCGCCGCCCGGGCCGTACGATAACCCTGCCATTCACGCCCACCTGTCATAAGATCCATCGCCGACACGGCAGGTCGTGCCGGGGATGGCGACGGAATAACGCTGCCTATCCCTTTTTGCAGGGGCGGCATCACGCCACCTGCGCCGCCATGGCCCGGGTCGTCATCTCGATGAAGGCGGCCTCGAGCCTCTGCGTAAACCCTTTTTCATCTCGCAGAGGGCCGGCGTCGAAGGCCGGACGAATGCGTTCCCGTAAACGCTGCAGGCCGGCTAAGTCGTTGCCAAGGGCTACAGCACGGTCGACATAGTCGTCCCAGCTGTTGGCGACAAGTTCCGGGAAGCCGGCCGTGGCGACGACCTGGATGCCGATGCGCGAATAGAAGTCGGGCCCGGCCAGGGTCAGGACCGGAACGCCATTGGCCATGGCGTCACAGGTGGTCGTTCCCCCCGGGCACGGCGACGGATCGAGCGCCAGATCGATGCGGGCAAACGACTGGACATATTCGGCGCCGAGCGAAAAGCCTTCGAAGACGACGCGCGCAGGATCGATGCCCCAAGCCTGGAAGCGGGCGCGGAAGACCCGTTGCAGAACCGGGTCGTTGAAATACTGATATTTGAGCAGCAGGACCGAGTCGGGACAGCCTTTCAGGATGCGCGCCCAGGCCTTGATGGTGTCGTTGCCGAACTTGGCCGGATGGTTGAAAGAGGCAAAGGTGACGACGCCGGTGGCGAGCGCCGGTGTCGGCGTCGGATCGGTGCGCGCCATGGCCGGGCGATAGGGGATTGTAATGTCTCCCATCGGCCAGATGGTTTCGGTGAACAGTTCTGCCGTGCCCGGCGCTGCCATCGAGTCAGAATGCAGGACATAGTCCATGGTCTTCAGGCCGGTCGTCTGGACGAAATTAATCCAGGCGACCTGCACCGGGGCGGCGCGGCGGGCGAAGACGCCGAGACGGCTGCCGGCCGTATGCCCCCAGGTGTCGATCAGAACGTCGATCTCGTCCTTGCGGATCAGGTCGGCCAGCGCTTCGTCGCTCATGCCGCCGGTCGCCACCATGCGGGCACACGGCAGGCCGGTCTCGACCTGCGGCTGGTTGACATACAGGATGACCTCGACCCTTGCCGGGTCGTGGCTTTCCAGTACCGGCGTCAGGAACTGGCGCAACTGGGTCGTGAGGATGCTCGGCGCTACGTAACCGATGCGCAGACGCCGTCCGGCCAGGGGACGCGGCGTCAGGTCGGCCGTGGGAAACTGGCAAAAGCGGTCGGCCCAGGCCCGGGCTTCCTGGGCGTAGAGTTTGAAACCGTTGGGCATGAAGAAGCAGGCATAGAGGTAGAACTGCATGTATGCCATGGCTGGCTGCATCTGCACGGCCGTACGGAAGGCATTGAACGCCTCGTCCATACGGCCCTGGTGCTGGAAGGACAGGCCGTGATGGACCTGGAAACCAGCATCCTGCACACCCAGCGAAATCGCCTGCATGCCGAAGATCGACGAGATCGTCGGCAGCTTGTTGTCATAGGCCGTGCGGCTGAGCTCGACATTGTACATGGCGTCGTTGACGAAGCGCTGGATATCGACCTCCAGCGCAGGCAACAGGTCATAGACCTGCGAGCGCACGGCGATATTGAGGGTGCCCAATGCGGCCGCGTCGTCGCCGGTGGCGATCAGGGCCGAGGCCTTCCAGTACCAGGCTTCTGCCGATTGCGGCAGGTCTTCGAGCAACAGATCGGCAAAGACGCAAGCGTCCTGCGCCCGCCCCTCGGCCAGGGACTGGTTGAAGCCTTCGAGATTGCCCGATACGCGCTCGAGCAGGCCAGTATCGGCGTCCATGCGAACTCCCCGGCGCGGCATCGCCGCGCTTCAAACAAACAGCTTCGTTCGTAAAAACATAGGTTTGTTTGGTTAATGAAGCGTTCAGGAAGCAAACGACCTGTACAAGCCTCCGACCGTGGACTAGCGTATCAGGCGAGACAGCAAAGGAGTTGCATGCATGGCGGAAGGCGAAACCGGGGTATCCATTCGCGAGCGCCTGCTGAAGGAACGCCACGCCCTGCTCGACCTGTCGGCACGCAACCGCCTCCTCAACACGCCCCTGCGCACACGCAACAACCGCGCCATCGAGATCGTCGACGAAAAGGCCGCCGAGGTCTTCCGCCTGCTAGGCGACGGCAAGGGCATGACCTTCCTGCCCGGCCTTGATCTGACCGACGCCGAAAAGGCCGAACTCGAACCGGGTGATACCGAGACGGGCGCTATCCCGCAGCCCGGTGACGACACGCCCGATGCGCAAGGGCGCAGCCCGCGCCACACCGACCTGAAACTGCAGACGCGCCTGACCTCCGAAGGTCTGCAAAAGCGCCTGTTCGACATCTGGTATGACGCCCAGACCCTCGAGCAGGAACAGGGGGTCAATGTCCTCTACCTCGCCATCGGCCTGCTGCGCTGGTACGATTCCGACGCCGCCGACACGCCGCGCCACGCGCCCCTGACCCTGCTGCCGGTGATCCTGGAACGCTCCTCGGCCGCCGATCGCTTCAAGCTCAAGGGCCGCGACGAGCCGCCCTCGCCCAACCTGACCCTGCAGGCCAAGATGAAGCAGGAATTCGGCCTGGTCATCCCGGAATTTCCTGATGAGGACGAGGTCGATCTCGACGCCTATGCCACACAGGTCGGCGATGTTGTCGCGGGGCAAAAGCGCTGGGAAGTCCTGCCCGACGCCATGGTGCTCGGCTTCTTTTCGTTCGCCAAGTTCCTGATGTACCGCGATCTCGATCCGGAAAACTGGCCGCAGGACGACGGCATTACCGACAACAGCCTGATCACCGCCCTGCTGCGGGATGGTTTTCCGGAAAGCCCGCCCCTGATCGCCGACAGCGACAGCATCGATGCGCAACTGCCTCCGGCCGGCCTTCACCATGTCGTCGACGCCGACTCGTCCCAGACCGTCGCCATTGCCGAGGTCGTCGCCGGGCGCACCCTGGTCGTCAAGGGACCGCCGGGCACCGGCAAGTCGCAGACCATTACCAATATCATCGCCGGCGCGGCCGCCGAGGGGAAAAAGGTGCTGTTCGTCGCCGAGAAGATGGCGGCGCTCGATGTCGTCCACCGCCGCCTCAAGGCCGCGGGGCTCGGTCCGCTGACCCTGGAACTGCATTCGAACAAGGTCAACAAGCGCGCCGTCCTCGAAGAACTGAAACGCACCAAGGAAGCCGCCGCTCGTCCTGCCCGCGCCGGCGAAACGGTCGTGCAGTCCCTGAACGATATCACCGCCGAGCTGAACGGTTTTGCCGATCGCCTGCACAGCCCGCTGTCGCCATCGGGCCTGACGCCGCAGCATCTGCTCGGTCGCCTGTCGGCGTGGGCACGGGCCGGTGAACCGGGCCGCGACCTGGCGCTGACCGGCGCCAACGCCTGGACGAAACAACAGGCCGACGAACGTCGGGCCATCGTCGTCGAGATCGCCGAACGCCTTGCCGGCCTTGGCAGCCCGGCGCACCATATCTGGCGCGGGGTACGCGCCGACGCCTTCGATCCGTCGGAACGCGATGCGCTGGGCCGCGATATCGCGGCCGCCATCACCGCCTTGAGCAATGCCCGGCGCGAGGGCCTGGTGGCGACTACCGTCCTGTCGGCGCCCGTACCGGTGACCTTTGCCGACCTGACCCGGGCCATGGCCTATCTGCAGCTGACGCCCCTGCCGCGCGATGCCGATCGCACGGCCTTCGGCCACGAGGCGTGGCACAATCCAAAGCTTCTGACCGGCCTGATCGAGACCGGTGAAAAACTGACGCGCCTGCGGATAGACGTACGCCCCCTGCTCAGCGATGCCGGCCTGACCGCCGATGTCACCGCCATCCGCGAGGCTGTGGTGACCAAGGGCGGCGAAATGCTGCGCTTCCTCGATGGCGACTATAAACGCAAGATCGCCCTGCTGCGGTCCTATCTGCGCGGCCCCTTGCCCAAGGACCAGGATGAACGTATCAAGCTGATCGACCGCATCATCAGCCTGCAGGCGACCGAGGCCGCCCTGGTCAAGGCGGAGGCACAGGGCGCAGCCTTCGGCAGCCTATGGCAGGGCGCCGACAGCCGCTGGGAAGCCCTGAGCAATGTGCTGAACTGGCGCCAGTCCCATCGCCTGCCGGCCGAGGTCTGGCCGTTGCTGGCGACCATCGGCGATGCCGCCATCGCTGACGCCGATCGCGCCCGCCAGGCGCTGTACACGGCCTGGACGGCGCTGAAGGCAGTGATGGCCACTATCATCGACACACTCGATCTCGACCTGACCCGCGCTTTCGGCGTCGCCGATCTCGATGCCGTGGCCCTCGACGATCTTGCCGTCCGTCTCGAGACCTGGCGCAGCGATATGGAATCCCTGAGCCGCTTTATCGCTTTTGCCGCCCGCGGCCGCGTGCTGGCGGCGCAAGGCGCGGCATCGCTGGTCGATGCCGTCCATGACGGTGCCCTCGACGGCACGGCAGTGGTTGCAGCCTTCGACGGCGCCTACAGCGCCGTATTGCGCACTGTCCTGTTCGCCGCC
Organism: Asticcacaulis sp.; assembly: GCA_965246725.1. Taxonomy (GTDB): domain Bacteria; phylum Pseudomonadota; class Alphaproteobacteria; order Caulobacterales; family Caulobacteraceae; genus Asticcacaulis. Next base: position 88,805 of record CBDFFG010000007.1, on the reverse strand, counting down.
TGGCCGGACCTAAAGGCCTTCGACGGCGACAGCCAGGACCGCCGCGTCGCCGAGTTCCGCCGTCTCGATGCCGCCCGCATCGAACTGGCCAAGGACGAGATCGCCGCCCGCGCCAGCGCCGACCGTCCCGTCGGCGCCGCCGGCATCGGCCCTTTGGGCGTGCTCAATGCCGAGATGGCCCGCAAGCGTGGGCACAAGCCGTTGCGCGTCCTGCTGGAGCAGGCGGGGCCCGTCATCCAGGACCTGAAACCGGTATTCATGATGTCGCCCTTGTCGGTGGCGCAGTTCCTCAAACCGGGCGCCATCCGCTTCGACCTGCTGGTCATGGACGAAGCCTCGCAGATCGAACCGGTCGACGCCCTTGGCGCCATTGCCCGGGTCGGCCAGATCGCCGTCGTCGGCGATGAGCGCCAATTGCCGCCGACCGCCTTCTTCAAGAAGCTGACCGGCGAAGACGCCGAAGACGAGGACGATGACGGCGTCACCCTGCAGGCCAAGGACGCCGAGAGCATTCTCGACCTGTGCCTGGCCAAGGGCGCCCCGCATCGCATGCTAAGCTGGCACTATCGCTCGAAGCACCAGTCGCTGATCGCCGTATCCAACCGCGAATTCTATGACAACAAGCTGTTTATCGTGCCGTCGCCTTTCGACGCCATGGCCGGCATGGGCCTGAAATTCCACTGGCTGAAGGACACGGTCTACGACCGCGGCAATACCCGCACCAATGCCGGCGAGGCGAAGATCGTCGCCACGGCGGTGATTGCCCATGCCCGTGCCCATCCTGAACAGAGCCTGGGTGTCGCCACCTTCTCGGTCGCCCAGCGGCAATGCATCCTGGCAGAACTGGAACTGTTGCGGCGGGCAACGCCGGAGGTAGAGGACTTCTTTGCCCCGTCGGCGGCCGAACCCTTCTTCGTCAAGAACCTGGAAAACATCCAGGGCGACGAACGCGACGTCATTTTTATCTCGGTCGGCTATGGCAAGACGGCGCAGGGGCAACTGGCCCACGCCTTCGGTCCCCTGAGCGGCGAAGGCGGCGAGCGCCGGCTCAATGTGCTGATCTCGCGCGCCAAGCTGCGCTGCGAGGTCTTCTGCAACTTCACCGGCGACGATATCGATCCGGAACGCACCACGGCGCGTGGCGTGCTGGCGTTGAAACTGTTCCTGACCTTCGCCCAGACCGGGCGGTTCGATGCCGGCGACATGTCGGGGGCGGCGAACGACAGCGAATTCGAGGCCCAGGTGGCCGATCGCCTGCGCGCGCTTGGCCACGACGTCCGGGCGCAGATCGGCGCTTCGGGCTTCCGCGTCGACCTGGCCGTTGCCGATCCGCACACACCCGGCCGCTTCGTCCTCGGCATCGAATGTGACGGAGCGCAATACCATTCGTCGCGGTCGGCGCGCGATCGCGACCGCCTGCGTCAGCAGGTGCTTGAAGCACATGGCTGGATCCTGCACCGCATCTGGAGCGCCGACTGGTACCTGCGTCCCAATGAAGAGCTGAAAAAGGCCGATGAGGCTATTCGCGCCGCCATGGCGGAATGGCGCGAACGCGACGAAGACCAGGCGGCGGCCGAACCTGTGGCGCCGGCAGCCAGCCTTTACGTCACGGCCGACGCTATCCAGCCCGTTGCGCGGCCCGATGCCGCCCTGCCCGAACGTGTCTATTATGCCGAGGCTACTTTTGCCGTCGCCAGTCGCGTCGAACCCCAGGACGCGGCGCCGAACAACCTGGCCGATGCTGTCTTGCGCATCGTCGAACAGGAGGGGCCGGTCCACGGCGACGAGGTCACGGCGCGGGTGCGGACCCTGTGGGGATCGGCTCGGGTCTCACCGAAACTGAAGGCGGCGGTTGCCGGGGCGCTTGATCGCAATATGGTGCGCGGCGCGACCCTGGTCGAGGATGGCTTCTATACCGTCCCGGATCGCGAAATCGTCGTGCGCGATCGCTCGCGGGTAGCATCCGCGGGCTTGCGCAAACCCGACATGCTGCCGCCGGCGGAAATCACGGCCGCCCTGCTCAATGTGGTCGGCGACAATTACGGGGCAGGCCGCACGGAGCTTGTTCCTGCGGCGGCACGCGCCCTGGGCTTCGCAACGACCAGTCCGGCCTTGCGCGGCCGCATCGACGACAGCGTGACGCAGCTGCTGAACGACGGCGCATTGGTGGAAAAGAACGGACTTCTGGTCCTGCCGTAGCCGAACGAAAGCCTCAACTGTCTTAAGATAGCGAGGAGAAGATTCAGCACACGCCCTCCTCCCTATTGCGCAGCAATGGGGAGGGGGACCACGAAGTGGTGGAGGGGTATCTTGCTTTAAAAGCGCGGTCAGACGCTTGATTAGCGAGCCGACTGGGCTTCCAGCTTTTCCTTGGCCTTCTTCGCGGCCGCTTCGGCATTGATGTAGCTATTGGCTACGCCCATCGCCTTGGCGGGACCGCCAGCGGTGGGCCATACCTTCCATTCGCAGCTCTTCGGGCCGCGCGGATTGAGGGTGATCTTGTATTCGGAGGTTTCGGTTTGTGTGTTCATGCGCGCAGTTTAGCAGGATTGCCGCGCCGTTCACACCCTCTATTCGTCGATAAAGACGCAGGCCAAGCTTTCGTCGAAATCGAGCAGGGTGTCGGCATAATCGACCGGGCTCAGGCGCCTACCGGCAGCGCCGGTGATGCGATAGGCCCAGAAGGACGAAATATGGGTCAGGATACCGACATGCTCGCCCAGTTCGTAGAACATCTTCGGCCCTTCGATCAGGAACTTGCGGAAGGGGCCGGGATCGTGGCCGTCGATCAGGGCGGCGTAGGATTCGTCGTAATAGTGCAGGATGCGGCCGACATTGCTGAGCGCCGTCAGGATACGCTTGGCCAGGCGCGGCCGCACCTGGTTGAGATATTCCTTCACCGGGGCGTCAACGACACCCATGGGCTGGTATTTGGCGAGGCCGTCGATGACGTTGCGCAGTTCGGTGCTGAGGTCGAGGTGGCGCCACTTGAAATAGAGGAAACCGCGCCACGAAAAGATGCCGTCGGCGAACTGGTCGTTGCTGAGGCGCAGGGTCGCCTTCAGCGGCTCAAGCTCCTTGTCGAGCGAGTCCGACAGGATCTTGCCGGTAAAGCGCATCGAGGCCTGCTTCTGACCGTCGGCATAGGCGATATTGATCAGGCGCTCGATTTCGTTATTGGCGAAGGCGATCATGCTGGAAATATCGCTCGACGAAATGCGCAGGTAGCAAGGCGCCGGGGCAATGCCCTTGCGCGCCAGGGCTTCGCGCAGGATGAACGGATCCAGCGACGGCAGCGAATCGAGCAGGCGCAGGGTTTCGACATCCTTCTGGCCGTCGCCATGCATGTCGAGCATGCTGCGCGCCAGGGCGTCGAAGCCGACCTGGTTGACGAACAGGGCCTCGCCCCCGAGGCGCAGGTCGCCCGGGTCGAAGGCCATGATGACCTTGGTCGCAGAGCGGCGTTCGGAGGTGAACAGCTCCAGCTCGTTCGGCCGCAGGGTATGCTTGATCAGGATAGCCTTGTTGAGCTTCGGATTGCGGAAGAACGGCTTGCTGGCATAGTCCGGCTCGTTGGCGCAGTGGCCATGGACATAGGCAAGGTTCAGGATACGGCTGGTCGAAGCCGTTTCGGTGATATTGGCGAGATTGCGAAAATCGCGTTTCGACTTGGCGGCCAGACGCATTTATCGGCTGTGCTCCATCAGGCCTCTGCTCCATACGGCAGGCACGACAGGCTGTCATCAAAATCCATCAGGATGTCGGCATAGTCGGCAACGTCGAACAGGCCGCTATAGTCCTTCTGGTTCATGCGATATTCCCAGAAGGAACCGATATGACCGAGGATGGCGACACTTTCGCCCAGGTCATAGAACAGGCCGGGGCCGTCGATCAGGAACTTGCGGAACGGCGCGGGATCTCCCCGTTCGACCAGGGCGGCATAGGCGACATCGTAAATGCCCAGGGTGCGGCCGACGGCGACAATGGTCGCGACGATACGCTTGACCAGGCGCGGGCGTACTTCCTGAAGGTATTCGCTGACGCCGGGATCGGGCGTGCCGCGCGGCTTATACTTGGCCAGGCCGTCGATGACGCGGTTCATCTCGGCCTGCAGGGTCAGATGCCGCCACTTGTAATAAAGGAAGCCGCGCCAGGAAAAGATGCCGTCGGTGAAGGCCTCATCCGATAGGCGCAGGGTGGCCTTCAGGGGCAGCAGTTCGTGATCGAGCTCGTTCGACAGGATCTTGCTGGCCAGTTTCAGCGCCGCTCCGTTCATGACGCCACCGAAGGCGATGCGCACCAGCCGCTCGATTTCGCTGTTGGCGAAACCGATCATCTTCTGGATATCGTGCGGCGAAATCTTGAGATAGCAGCCGGCCGGCCTGTAGCCGTTGCGGCCGAGCAGTTCGCGGACAAGAAACGGATCGAGCGACGGAATGGTGTCGAGCAGGCGCAGGATCTGGACGTCGTTATCGGCATTGACCTCGGACATGCCGAAATAGGACCGGCAAAAGCTGTCGAAACCGCTTTGACCAACCATGACCGAACTGGCGCCCAGCTTGAGGTCGGCCGGGTCAAACGGCAGAATTACCTTGGTGGCCGTCCGGCGCTGCGTGGTGAACAGGTCGCCTTCATTGGCGCGCAGGGTGTGCTTGACGATGATCGCCTTGTTCAGACGGGAGTCGCGAAAGAAGGGCTTGGCGGCATATTCGGGATCGCGGCCCGAGGTGACATAGATTTGCGACAGGTTGAGCACGCGGCTCGTCGAAGCCGTCTCGCCAAGATTGGCCAGGCTGCGGACGTCGCGGTTCGCCTTGCCGGCGGCGCGCGCCATGGTATTGGGCCGGGTTGCCGTAAGCATTGATCACCCCCTGTGACCGGTAATGTATGAGGTATGCAGGTACGCTTACTGATATACTGGCTGAGACACTGGAACAGCTGGGAATCGATTGCACTGCGGGCGGTCGGGGCGAGGCCGTCTGCGTCGCGAAGGCGCACGCCAAAGGCGAACGACTGCGACAGGTTCCACCTATTAACGAAACTGGTAAATAATCCGTCACCGTTTTCCTGCGAAACTCAGCGGTATGCGGTTATCCCCTTAAATTGTGATCACGGCCGCGATCAAAACAGCGATTGCCGGTAGCCCGCGCACGACGTAAAACAGAAGCGGGGCTGCCATGGAGTACATCGAATGCGTCGTCTGCGCCGTAGCGGTTTCGCCGCGCTTGCCCCCTTTTTGGCCTCGATTATAACCCTCTCTCAGTCGCTGCCGGCTTTGGCGCAAACGTCGCCTGCCGCACCCGCGCCCGGTCCAACGCCCGGTAATGTCGTCGTGCCGTCGAACGCGCCGACCGACCTGGGCGTGAGCGACGACTGGGGCGGTGCCACCATCACCGTCATGGGCCGCGCTGCCGGCCCGGCCCTGTGGCGGGTACGCAAGGGAGACTCGGAAGTCTTTATCGTCGGCGGCCTGCCGGTCATGGTCAAACGCTTCGACTGGGATCGCAAGCGCATCGGCCACATCATCGACGAGGCTAATGTCTACCTGGTCAGTCCCAAGGCCAAAGGCGGCGCCTTTTCCTTTGTCGAATGGCAGATGACCAAGGGGCCGGGCATGTTCAAGACGCTGTACGACGTCCTGCCCGGCGATGTCGGCGGTCGATTCTGGCGCGTGGCCAAACAGAACGGCTTCGATCCGACTGCCTATGCCCACGACGCCCCTGTCTATGCCGCCATGAAGCTGCGCGACGATATCTACGAAAAGCGTGGCCTCAGCACCAACGACCCGGAAAAGATGCTGATCTTCATGGCGCGCGACCGCAAGACGCCGATGAAGCCGATGGCCAGCTATTCGGCCAGCAACCTGCTGGGCAAGGTCAACAAGATGAGTACGTCAGAACGCAATGCCTGCGTATCGGCGACCCTGAATGAGATCGAGTTCGCCACACGCCATGCGGAAACGGCGACCGATGCCTGGAAGACGGGTGACCTGGCTGGCGCCCGCGACAATTCGCCGCCGTCCGCCATGTTCGCCTGCCTCGATGGCGGCGGCGCGACGCAAGGCCTGCTGGCTGAAGCCATCGACGACGCCGTGTCGGCCGTCGACGACGCCCTCAAAAAGCCGGGCAAGAGCGTCGTCGTCTTTCCGCTGAGCGTGCTGCTACGCCCCAACGGCGCCTTCGACCGTCTGCGGGCCCAAGGCGCCGAGATCACCGAACCCACCCTGTAATACCAACCGCCACTGATTTTGCCTCATCGCCCGTTGGGAGCGTGCGACTTCATGCCGCCACTATAGACAGGTTTACAAGTCGCAGCGAAAGCGCGGACCGACGGGCGAGCCTTCAGCAAAGCCGTGACGGCGGTAAAAGGCCTGCGACGCCGTATTGTCCGCCGCCGCCCCGACGCTGACATAGCTGCAGGCGTTGCGCCGGCCGTAATCCAGCGCCGTGTCGATCAGCCGGCGGCCTATCCCCAGTCCCCGCCATTCGGCTGCGACATAGAGATGATGCATCTCAAGGCCGCGCTGGCCGAAATGGGCGCGATAGAGGGGATGCAGGACAGAGTAACCGATCAAGCCGGCATCGCTTTCCGCCACCAGGACATGCACCCATGGCAGGGGCCCGAAGACGTCGCGCGTCAAGGTGGCCGCATCGGTGGTGGCGACATCGCCGTGATGATCGGCCAGGTCGGCGATCATACGCACCACGGCCGGAATGTCTTCGCGTCGCATCGGACGCACGACAGGCTGGAAATCGAAAATTCGGGTCATTGCTGAAAGCTTGTTCTGGGGTTTTAAAAACCGCCACCGAGACACCCTTACAAACGCCGCCTCGGCGGCGGCAGGGTTTCGGATAGATCGAACCGTGCCGCTTCTCTAGGAGAAGGGCCAAAAATATCGTGCGCAGATGGCAGGGGTCCGGATCATGGCCGGCAAAATGTCCGACATGCACAGGCTTGTCAAGCGCCTCGCCGCACCTGTGGGCATGTCCGGAATCTTTTCCGGAATCGGTGCGCCGCCCTTGACTCCCTGCCTGCTCGCTACTACCTCCGGAGCTCTGTTAGCACTCGTCGACGATGAGTGCTAACACTCCACCTCATATCTCAACGGAGACATCCCATGAGCTTTCGCCCATTAGGCGACCGAGTCCTGGTCAAGCGCGTCGAAGAAGAAGCCAAGACCAAGGGCGGCATCATCATCCCGGACACCGCCAAGGAAAAGCCGCAAGAAGGCGAAGTCGTCGCCGTCGGCCCCGGCACCCGTAACGACAAGGGCGAAACCGTCGCCCTCGACGTCAAGGCCGGCGACCGCGTCCTGTTCGGCAAGTGGGGCGGCACCGAAGTGAAGATCGACGGCGATGACCTGCTGATCCTCAAAGAATCCGACATTCTCGGCGTCGTCGTACGCTAACTGTAATTTCAAGGAATAAGAACAATGGCTGCTAAAGACGTATTGTTTGCTTCCGACGCGCGCGACAAGATCCTGCGCGGCGTCAACATCCTCGCCAATGCCGTCAAGGTGACCCTGGGCCCCAAGGGCCGCAACGTCATCCTGGAAAAGTCCTTCGGCGCTCCGCGCTCGACCAAGGACGGCGTCTCGGTCGCCAAGGAAATCGAACTGAGCGATCGCTTCGAAAACCTCGGCGCCCAGCTGATCCGCGAAGTCGCTTCGAAGACCAACGACAAGGCCGGTGACGGCACCACGACCGCCACGGTCCTGGCGCAAGCCATCGTCGTCGAAGGCCTGAAGTCGGTTGCCTCGGGCCGTAACCCGATGGACCTGAAGCGCGGCATCGACAAGGCCGTCCTGGTCGTCGTCGAGCAGATCAAGCAATCTTCGAAGAAGGTCACGACCAATTCGGAAATCGCTCAGGTCGGCACCATCTCGGCCAACGGCGACACCGAAGTCGGTGAAATGATCGCCAAGGCCATGGAAAAGGTCGGCAACGAAGGTGTCATCACCGTCGAAGAAGCCAAGACCGCCGAAACCGAACTCGATGTCGTCGAAGGCATGCAGTTCGACCGCGGCTACCTGTCGCCCTACTTCATCACCAACCCGGACAAGATGGAAGCGGTTCTCGAAGATCCGTACATCCTCGTGTTCGACAAGAAGATCTCGTCGCTGCAGCCCATGCTGCCGATCCTCGAAGCCGTTGTCCAGTCGGGCCGTCCCCTGCTGATCATCGCCGAGGACGTCGAAGGCGAAGCGCTGGCGACCCTGGTCGTCAACCGTCTGCGTGGCGGCCTGCGCGTCGCCGCCGTCAAGGCGCCGGGCTTCGGTGATCGCCGTAAGGCCATGCTGGAAGACATCGCCGTCCTGACCAAGGGCGAAGTCATCTCGGAAGACCTGGGCATCAAGCTCGAAACCGTCACCCTCGACATGCTTGGCCGCGCCAAGAAGGTCACGATCACCAAGGAAAACACCACCATCGTCGATGGCATCGGTGAAAAGTCCGAGATCGAAGGCCGCATTTCGCAGATCAAGAAGCAGATCGAAGAAACCACGTCGGACTACGACCGTGAAAAGCTGCAGGAACGTCTGGCCAAGCTGGCCGGCGGCGTCGCGGTTATCCGCGTCGGCGGTTCGACCGAAGTCGAAGTGAAGGAAAAGAAGGACCGCGTCGACGACGCCCTGAACGCCACGCGCGCTGCCGTGGACGAAGGCATCGTTCCGGGCGGTGGCACCGCGCTGCTGAAGGCCTCGAAGGCCCTCGACACGCTGGAAGGCGCCAATGACGACCAGACGGCCGGCATCAACATCGTCCGTCGTGCCCTGCAGGCTCCGATCCGTCAGATCGCCGAAAACGCAGGCGTCGAAGGCTCGATCGTCGTCGGCAAGATCCTCGAAAGCAATGACGCCAACTTCGGCTTCAACGCCCAGACGGAAAAGTATGTCGACCTGGTTGCCGATGGCGTCATCGACCCGGCCAAGGTTGTCCGCACCGCGCTGCAAGACGCAGCTTCGGTCTCGGGCCTGCTGATCACGACGGAAGCCGCCGTGGTCGAAAGCCCGAAGAAGGACGCTCCGCAGTCGATGCCGGGCGGTGGCGGCATGGGTGGCATGGGCGGTATGGATTTCTAATCCACGCTCAGCTATTCAGTCTGAATAAACGGAAAGAGCGGGTCGCAAGACCCGCTCTTTTTTATATCTACTTGTCGCTGTAATGCATCTGGTGGGCCGGGTTCTGTTCGGTCGGCGTGGGTTTGGCGCTCATTCCGTTGCCCATGTTTGAACACGCCGAAAGGCCGGCGGCAAAGGCGATGGTCAGGGTAATCGATGTGATCAGCTTGCGGGTCATGGTCTGGTCTCCTTGTGAAGTCTCTATGACCAATACGTCCCGCAGCCGCTATGGATTGCCCGGCTACGCTCTGCTTATCTTCTGTGTGACAATGGACATAAGGACCTTACGAGGATCGAATGGCAAATCTGATCGAACACAGGGTGGAATTGGCCAGGCGCGGAGAAAATCCGTACCTGATCTGCCGTATGCCGTCGGGCTGGCTGGTCATGGGCGACAGGCAACCGATCACCGGGCCCGGCTATTGCCTGCTGCTGGCCGATCCGGTCGTATCCAGCCTCAATGCCCTGGGGGAAGGCGATCGCGTGGCCTATTGCCGGGACGTCGCCCGCATCGGCGATGCCCTGCTGGCCGTTACCCAGGCACACCGCATCAACTACGAAACGCTCGGCAATGCCGAAGCCGCCCTGCACACCCATATCACGCCGCGCTACGCCACCGAACCCCGGCTGCTGCGCCGCGCATCGCCAGCCTGGATTCGCTTGTTCACACGGCGCTTCGATGCCCCGCGCGATGCCGGCTTAATCCAGGCCCTGGGCGATGCCCTTGAGACCTAGGCGGCTATCGAGATAATCTCGACCGTGGCGCCGGTGACCTGGACCTCGTCGCCCGCCTCCTTGCCGAGCAAGGCGCGGGCCAGGGGCGAGACATAGGAGATCGAACCCGCGGCCGGGTCGGCCTCGTCTTCGCCGACGATACGAAAAGTCTGCTCTCGGTCATCATCCCGAACGATTGTCACCGTGCAGCCAAAGACCACCTTTGTCGGATCTTCAACGGGTTCGATGCGCTGGGCGGAGCCGAACCGCGCCTGGTAATAGCGCAGGTCACGCGTTGCCCGGGCCATCGCCGTTCGGTCCTCATTGACCGTGCCGGAGGCCTGTGCCGCCGTATAGGCCGCCTTGGCTTCGGTGAAGGCCGCTTCGAGTTGCGCCAGCCCTTGCGGCGTCACCAGGTTGGTATGCGACGATATCGGCCGGTCGGGCAGATGCGAGGCCTGCGCCTCGTGGTCCTCGTCGCGGGTAAAGGCTACGCTCATTCTACCGGCATCTTTCAAAACGGAAGCAAGCCGGCGGATATACCAGCTCGCTCCCGTTTCAGAAAGCACAGTATCAGCTATAGACTCGCAGCTTGTAGGTCAGGACCGCCGCCGGATCGGACGGATTGGCCGAATATTCGGTCCAGGTAACGACGAAGCCGCCCGACGCCAGGGCAAGGACGGCATTGCTGTTCTTGACCGCCGTCGAAGTGAAAGACACCACAATCTCCGCGCCGTGCACGCTCCCGTCGGAGCCGTAGACCTGGGCGCGGATAAAGTCGTCGGCACTGGTGAGATTATTGTTGGTATCGGTCCAGGTGATGACGACATCGCCGTTCTTCAGCGCGGTTATAGCCGGTGTCTTCTGCGATCCGGCCGTCTTGGTATTGACCAGCAGCTGCGCACCCGTTTTTGCCCCGGCATTGGTGAAGATCTGCGTCTGGACGCTGGTGCCCGAGGTATCGGCAGAGGTGGCACTGTCGTCGTCCCAGGCGACGATAAAGCCGCCATCCTTCAGGCCGGCGACGGCGGGCGAACCCTGTGCCCCGGCCAGCGTGGTATTGACGACGAATTCGCTGCCGACAGCCGTGCGACTGGCGTCGAACAGTTGCGCCTTGATGTCCGAAGCGCCGGTGACCGCAGCCGGCGTGTGGTCTTCCCAGACGATGACGTAACCGCCGGTATTGAGAACCGTCACCGCCGGGTTGAGCTTGTCGCCACTGGCGTCGGCATTGACCAGGATTTCGCCACCGACCTTTGCGCCCGCAGCCGAAAAGGCCTGGGCTTTGATACGGCTATAGGCGGTCGCGCCCGCCGCAACCGTATTGGGCTTTTCGCTCCAGGCGATAACAAAGCTGCTATCGGCAAAGGCGGCGATAACCGGATGGGCCGACACCCTGTCCGTCACGGCATTGGCGACGAATTGAGACCCGACCTTCGCACCGCCGGCGTCGAACAGCTGGGCATGGATGGCCTGCGGCACAATACCGAGCGACCCGCTGCCATCCTGCCAGGCAATAACGAAGCCGCCATTGCCGAGGGCCTGAATGTAAGGATCGACTGCCTGGTGTCCGGGATCGGGATTGACGACGATTTCCGACCCGACCTTGGCGCCCGCCGGCGTATAGATCTGCGCGTGTAGGTCGGCGGCGATGGCCGGCGTCACGACATAGGTTTCCCAGACGACAACGATGTTGCCGTTGGTCAGGACCGCAGGCGCCTTTTGCGCATGGTAGGCCGCGACATTGAGATGGCTGGTGGTGTCGAAGATGGAGCCGGCCGTATAGCTGGTTATCGAGGCGCTGCTCGAACTGCTGGAACTGCTCGAGCTTGAACTGCCTGAGCTTGAACTGCTTGAACTGGAAGCAGAGCTCGATACGGAGGTGCCGCCGCCACCCGATCCACCACCGCCGCCACAGGCGCTGAGACCGATGGCGATAACCGGCAGGCCGGCTGCGCCGGCAAGAAAATGTCTGCGTGAAAACTGCATTATAAGAGTCCTGGTCAGGTTGCAGGCGTCTTTGCGCCGCGAAAAGCTACGTGTCTGAAGTGTCGAGCCCCTGAGGGACGCCCGCTATTGCCCGCGTCCCGGGAAATTCCTCCCGAAGAATTCCCATGTACGTTCTTTATCCCTGAAAGAACGCAAACTGATGACATCCTTTCAGGATATCACCATATGTGTGGTGTTCTGACGACGACCCAGCCCTGGGCCGCGTCAGCCCGGCGAACCCGGTGGGCACGGACCTGGTGGTGACGAATGTCGCCGCCCTGCCCTTATCCCTGTGGGTCTGCGCGGTTTGATGGGTGGACAATAATGCCATTAAAGGGCAATGGTGCGGCGGCATTAGTTTGCAAAATTTCAGTCAAAAGGGCTGTTGAGTAATGAAGATTGGCATCATCGGACTTGGACGCATGGGCGGTAATATCGCACGGCGTCTCATGAAGGGCGGGCACGAGGTCGTCGTATTCGACCGCAATACCGCTTCGGTTACGGAACTGGCCGGTGAAGGCGCCATCGCCGCCGACGGTCTTTACGACTTGCAGCGCAAGCTGGCGACGCCGTCGGGCGGTTTCCTCGGCGTCGGCGTCAAAAAGGCCCAGGCCATCATGTGGGTCATGCTGCCGGCCGGCAAGCCGACCGAGGATACGATCGCCGAACTGGCCGACCTGTCCTCGCCCGGCGATGTCATCATCGACGGCGGCAATACCTATTACAAGGACGATATCCGTCGTGCCCAGGTGCTGCGCAAGCGCGGCATCGATTATGTCGACGTCGGCACGTCTGGCGGCGTCTGGGGGCTTGAGCGAGGTTACTGCATGATGATCGGCGGTTCGGCCGAAGTCGTGAAGCAACTCGACCCGATCTTCGACACCATGGCCCCCGGCTACGGCACTATCGCCCGCACTCCGGGCCGTGACCAGGCCGATGATCGCGCCGAGCGCGGCTATATCCACGCTGGTCCCGCCGGCGCCGGCCACTTCGTCAAGATGGTGCATAACGGCATCGAATACGGCATGATGCAGGCCTTCGCCGAAGGTTTCGACATCCTGAAGCGCAAGTCGTCGGACCGCCTGCCGGAAGACGAACGCTTCGACATCAATGTCGCCGACGTCGCCGAGGTGTGGCGCCGCGGCAGCGTTGTCAGCTCCTGGCTGCTCGACTTGACTTCGGACGCCCTGGCCAAGGATGTCTCCCTCGACGGCTTCAGCGGTGAAGTCGCCGACAGCGGCGAAGGCCAGTGGACGATCGAAGCCGCCATGGAAGAGGCCGTCCCGGCCCACGTCCTGACCGCGGCCCTCTACGCCCGCTACCGCTCGCGCAGCGGCAATACCTTCGGGGAAAAAATCCTGTCGGCCATGCGCTTCGGTTTCGGCGGCCACGTCGAGAAAAAGTAGAACGGGCGACACCACATACATCAGGGAGCGGGCCGCGAGGCCCGCTCTTTTTGTATCTGCATATGGCCAAAGACAAAAAAAGGGCGGTGCCTGACGGCACCGCCCAAGTTTCCCGGACTTGAGACAGGCTTAGAAAGTGACCTTACCCGTGATCTTGAACGAACGGCCGACGATACCGGCGTTCGACCAGGCGGGGTTGTAGTTCGACGCACCGTAGGTGGTCGGATCGTAGGGCGGCTTGGCGCCCAGCAGGTTCGAGATGTCGAGGAACATGCTGTAGTGATCGGAGATCTTGTACGAACCGTGGACGTCGACATCGACGAAGGAGTCGACGGCGCAGCGAACAACCGTCTTGCCGTCGCGGTACTTGGCCGCGGTGGCATAGGTGTCGCAGGTGTCGTGACCGATGTCGTTGTTATCGTCGGCCTTTTCCTTGTAACCACTGGTATAATAGGCGGTTGCGGTAACCGATGCCTTGCCGAAATCGAAGGTGTTCTGCCAGTTGTAGCGCAGCTTGGGCGTGCCCGAAGCCGAGGTCGTCTGGTAGGGCCCAAGCGTTCCAGCATACTTTTGCGTCGTCACCTTGCCGGCAGCGTCCACACTCGACTGGTTGAAGTACGAGATGAAGGTGCCCTGGAAGGCCGTGCTATAAGCGACCTTGCCGAGGTTGAAGCGGCCAGTGACGCCGAAATCGAAGCCCGAGGTCACTTGCGATTGCAGGTTCTGCTTTTGCGTGATGACATAGGCAACCGACGGCAGGGCAGTCGGATACAGAGGATCGACCGGGCTGGCGACAATCGAGAAGCCTGCCGGGATCGGCTTGCCGGTATAGTAGGCAACCAGGGCCGGGCCGTAATCGCCACCGGAGATGACGTCATGCTTTTCGATCTTGTAGTAGTCGAGCGTGAAGCCGATATTGCGGGTCGGCTGGAAGACCACACCGAACGAGGTGTTGTCCGACTTTTCCGGCTTCAGGTTCTTGGCGCCGAGCGTCGTGATGCCCAGCGAATAGTTCAGGCCATAGCTGTCATTGCCGTGCGAGGCATTGAAGGCAGCCAGGGCCGCGGTATCCAGCGGAGGCGCGGCGACGGTAACGAAGCCGGTCGTCGGATCCGAATTGGTTTCGGCGAAAGCCGGGGCGCGGAAGCCCTTTGAAATCGTGCCGCGGAACGACAGTTGATCCAGCACCTTCCAGCGCGCCGACACCTTCGGCGAGAAGGACGAGTAGTGGGTCGAGTAGCTGTCTTCGCGACCGGCGATGTTGACGGTGAAGCGATCGGTGATCGGCGCATCGATTTCGAAGAAGGCGGCGCTGACCGTACGGTCGCCGACAGCACCGAACGGGTTGATGGTGAAGTAACGCTGGGTCGGGCCATTGGCGTCATTGTTGGCCGACGGGTTGTTGACCGATTCATAACGGTAGGCCATGCCGAGGCCGAGGGTCATCGGGCCGCCTGGCAGGGTCCACAACGGACGCGAAGCGCTGGCTTGCAACGAAACAACCGACGAATCCGAACGTTGGACCTTGGTCGGCGAGACGTAGTCTCGGACGTCCTGGGTGTTTTTCGACGGATCGACGAAGTTGTAGGAACCGTCCGCGACGACATCGAGCAGATGCTGGACGTAGATGCGGCCCGCCTGGGTGTAGTCCAGGTTGCTGCGCATGGCGACGAAGTCGGCGGTATAGCCCCAGTCGCCCCAGGTACCGTTGATGCCGCTGGCCAGACGGAAGGTGTCGGAGTTTTCCTTGGTGTAGAAAGGAATGTCGCCGAAGCTGTAGAAGATACGGGCAACATTGCCGGCCGCCGCGAACGGGTTGTTCGGGTTGAGCTTGCCGTTGGCTGCGGTACAGGCGGCAGTGGTGCCGCGGGCACAGATATAGGCCGGCAGGGCCAGGGTCGCCGTTGACGTCGTTACGCCGGTTGCGGCCGGCGTCGTCGTGGCGCGGATGGCTGCAGGAATGCCGCCATAGGCGACTTCGTTGTGGTAATAGGTGCTTTCGACGTAGAATTGCGACGTGTCGCTTAGCTGCGCGGTGAAGTGGCCGGTCAGGCTGTAGCGCGAGTCGTTCGGCGAAATGATGCGGAACAGCTTGCGGTTATCCTGCTGGCACAGGGTGGCGCCAGTCAGCTGGCTTTTTCCCGTCGCCGACAGCAGTCGGGTTTCGTTAGCCGTCAGGGTGACCTTCGGCGCCGTGCCGCAGCCGGCAGCCGCGTTCAGCAGCTGGTACTGGCCACCGGCGACAGCGGCAGTATTGGTCGAATTGTAGGGAATGACCACGGCCTGGACGGTTGAGCCGACGCCGACGAAGGTGTCGTCGAACTGGATGCCGTTCTGAATGCCGTTGGTACGGCAGGTGGTGCCTGCGGCATTGACGCCGGTGGTACCGGCAGCATTGACGCTAGGAGCGCACAGCTGGCTGAAGTCGTCGGTGTTGTAGGGGTAACCACGATCGCTGCTGCGCAGTTCGTCGTTCTTCTGATATTCACCGCTGAGGTAGAAGTTATAACCGTCAGCGTGGATATCGCCCTTGCCCCAGGTCATGGCCAGGCTGCGCGAACCGCCGCCGCCCTTTTCGGTCGCACCGACCGAAGCCTTGCCCTCGAAGCCCTTGATCTGCTTCTTGGTGATGATGTTGATGACGCCGGCAATGGCATCCGCGCCGTAGGTGGCGGAGGCGCCGTCCTGCAGGACTTCGACGCGGTCGACAATGGCGTCCGGAATGGTGTTCAGGTCGACGAAGTTGCGCGTGCCGTCATCGGCCAGCGGGTAGTAGGAGGCGCGCAGGCCGTCGATCAATACTAGGGTAGAGTTTGTCGTCAGGCCACGCAGCGAAGCCCCCGAAGCGCCGGCCGCAAAAGCACCGTTCGACGAGAACGAGTTCGGCAGGGCGCCGGAATTGTTACCAGACAGGTTCTGGACCGCCTGGTCGATCGTGGTGATGCCGCGCTTTTCGAGATCGCCCGCCGTCTGGACCGTCAGGGGCGACATCGACGTCAGGCTTTTCTTGCGGATGATCGAGCCGGTGACCACAACTTCGACAGGTTTCTTGTCATCGTCGGAGGCAGCAGGCGTAGTCTGGGCGGATGCCGTTGTCGGCGTCATGCCTGCCAGACCGGCAAATAATACCGGTCCAAACAAGGCAGCAGTCCGCATCGTCGCCGAGCCCATGAGGCCCGAACGCAAACTCAACTTCTTCATTTCGATAGCTCCGAGTGCACTGCTTGACCGCCCAGCGCAGCCAATTCCCGACAGCACGTACTCGCTGATGCGAAAGTAAAACCCGAGGTTAACGGGTCGTCAATAAACTCGTCATGATTTTGTCATTTTCAAATGAAACCTGTTTCAATAAAGTCACATATGAAATGAAGCCTCACCTTATCAGGTAAATTTCTCCCGCGACTCATTTTTAAAAAACTGCGTCTTTGTGAAAATTTTCTATTTAATTTCATATGTTAAACAAAACCCGTAAAAAAAAATCACGTTATGGTAAAAAAGAATTCTATCGTGATAATTTTGAACTGCGAAAAAATTTACCGCGGATGTGATCACGAAATTGCCGCATCTACGACATAATCGACCTGCCTTCGCCACGATATCACCGAGACAGAAGGCGGCAGTATCTGCGTTCAAGGCTGTTGCACCCCCATCCGGGAGCGTTCGTATATTGCTTTGCAAAATAGTTGCATCAGTGAACAAACCGGCGCCGGTGCCAAAAGCACGCTGGGTGACATCTGTTCGAATGGCAGGTACCTCGACTCCGATAAGGGTAATTTTATACCCATAATTGACATGTCTCATGCCGCCATATGATACCGGTAAAAATCAGCCACGATTTTTTAACCAGCCAGGTCTAAACTTACCTTGAGTTGTGTGACCCATGATGACATTAGAAGATTTTTCGTTCAAATGCATGACCGACGCCAAGGCGCAACGCCTGTGTCTGACCGCCACGGGTCAGATGGATTCGGCGCGTTTCATAGATAATGAAATCGCTGCCTGCCGGGCGACCGGCGCGCCGTGGCTGTTCGACCGCCTGATCGATCTCAGCAACTGTGCAGGCTTTATTGCCTTCGAGGACCTGGAACGACTGGCGCGCTATTTCGAAACCATCATTGCCCGCGCTCCGCGCACATTGAACACAGCGATCGTCTCGAACAACCGCCTGACCCAGGCGCGCATGCCGGCGATCGACCTGTTGTTTCCGCGCCAGACCCTGCGGGTGTTCGACAGCCGTGCCGAAGCCATCGCCTGGCTCGACGACAGCCTGAGCGCCCGCAACGCCTGAACCCGAAAATCCGAACCCGAAAATCCGAACCCGAAAAATCGGGTTACGAACTCCTTATGACAAGGCAGTAAGGCCATGCTGCCGCCTTACAGGTACCGGCGTAGCCTTTGATGCCAGGCTTTACCCACCCGGAGGGCAGTCATGCCGACGGAAAACGACAGACATTTCATTACGGCACGCATTGCCGGCCTGGTTGCAGCATTCGAATCCGGGGCAGATGGCGGCGAACCCGTAGCCCTCGATATCGTCGAGCTTATCGCCATGCGGATGTGTTCGCGCGAAGACCAGCAGGTTTGCGTCCTCGGCTTCTTCGTCCGGGCCAATCTGGTGGCCCTGGACCAGAACGTTATCAGCTTTGCAGAAACCGTATCGCGTCTGGTGGCAGCCGCGATGGCCGCACCAGAGGGTAATGTACAACTGACCCAGACCTTCGATGCCGGGCTGGGCGACCTCTTCCTCTAAACCTGGTGAGTTCCCGCATTACCAAAATTTCATGATACAAACCGTTGCGGCTGTATCATTGTGACTGCCTCGGTTCGACGGGGCAGATAAATGCCTCGCGCCTCTCTTTGCGAGTCATTCATGCGCCATATCCGCACCCTTCTCCTGACCACGGCGGCCTGCCTGCCCCTAGCCTTCCCGGTCTTTGCCGAAGTCGTTTCCGGCGACGTTCCCCACGCTCCAGCAGCCCGCACCCTGCTGGCCGATGTCACGGCGGCGGCCCCGGCAGCCGACACCCAGTCGGACGCCGACAAGATGGCCAGCCTGGCCAAATCCTATGGCACATGGGGCTTCGACGTCTCGGGCATGGACACCTCCGTCAAGCCGGGCGACAGTTTCTTCGACTATGCCAACGGCAAGGCCATCGCCGCAATGAAGATCCCCGGCGACCAGGTCGGCTACGGCAGCTTCAACAAGCTGGCCGACCTGTCCGAACTGCAACTGAAGGTCCTGGTCACCGGCCTGGCCGATCGTACCGGCCTGAGCGGCGACGACCAGAAGATCGCCGACCTGTACAAGTCGGCGCTGAATACCACGCTGAACGACAAACTCGATGCGGCGCCGCTCAAGCCCGAACTGGCGAAAATCGCCGCCATCTCGACCAAGTCGGAGATGGCGAAGTTCATGGGCTGGACGTCGGCCGGCTTCGGCTCGTCCGTCTTCGGCCTCAGCGTTTATGATGACGCGAAGAAACCCGGCTACTGGGCGCTGCAGGTCGGCCAGGCCGGTCTCGGCCTGCCGGATCGCGACTATTACCTGTCCGACACCTATGCCGACAAGAAGTCGGCCTATGCCGACTATATCGCCCAACTGCTGACCCTGGCCGGCTATCCCGATCCGTCGGGCCACGCCAAGGCTATCGTCGCCATGGAAACCGAGATCGCCAAGGTCAGTTGGACGCGCATCGAACGCCGCGACGACACCAAGACCTATAACCCGATGGCCCTGGGTGCACTCAACGCTTACGCCCCCGGCTTCGACTGGACCGCCTTCTTCGCCGGCGCCGGCGTCTCGAAGGCCCAGAAGGTCATTGTCGGTGAGAACACCGCCTTCCCGAAGATCGCCAAGGTCTTTGCCGATACCCCGCTCGATACGCTGAAGGCCTGGGAAGCCTTCAACCTGATCGACCAGTCATCGGCCTATCTGTCCAAGCGCTTCTACGATGCCCGCTTCGACTTCCGTTCCAAGGCCCTGTACGGTGTCCAGGAGCAGCGCCCCCTGTGGAAGCGTGCCGTCGGCCTGACCGACGACCGTCTGGGCGAAGCCCTTGGCCGCGCCTATGTCCGCGACTACTTCCCGCCGGAATCCAAGGCCAAGATGGAAGGCCTGGTCAGCGACCTGCTGGCCGCCATGAAGGTGCGCATCGAGAATCTGACCTGGATGAGCGCCCCGACCAAGGCCAAGGCCCTCGATAAACTGGCCCATTTCGGCGTCAAGATCGGCTATCCCAACAAGTGGCGCGACTATTCGGCCCTGGCCATCAAGGCCGACGACCTCTACGGCAATGTCGAGCGGTCCTCGGCCTTCGAATGGGCCTACCAGGTATCGCATATCGACAAGCCGATCGATCCGCAGGACTGGGGCATGACGCCGCAGACGGTGAACGCCTATTATTCGCCGACACGTAACGAGATCGTCTTCCCCGCCGCCATCCTGCAGCCGCCCTTCTTCGATCCGAAGGCAGACATGGCCGTCAACTACGGCGCCATCGGCGCCGTCATCGGCCACGAAGTCACCCACGGTTTCGACGACCAGGGTCGCCATTACGACGCCACCGGTGCACTGACCGAATGGTGGACGCCAGACGACTCGGCCAAGTTCGAAGCCCAGACCAAGGCCCTTGGCGCCATGTACGACGCCTATGAGGTCGCACCTGGCGTCCACGTCCAGGGCGGCCTGACCATGGGCGAAAACATCGCCGACCTTGGCGGCATCCTGATGGCGCTCGACGCCTATCACCTGTCGCTGAAGGGCCAGACCCCGGCCGTACTCGACGGCTTCACCGGCGACCAGCGCGTCTTCCTGGGCTTTGCCCAGGTGTGGCAGGCCAAGTACCAGCCAGACTTCCTCAAATTCCTGGTGTCGTCCGACCCGCACTCGCCGGACGCCTTCCGCGCCCTGGTGCCGCGCAATGTCGACGCCTGGTACAAGGCCTTCAACGTCACCGACGGCAAGTACTATGTCGCGCCCGAAAATCGCGTCCGCATCTGGTAAGGGTCCGAAGGACCCTTAACCCGGAATCGCGACGGTGGTTACGCGCTCGATCGCTCAAGTAGCGGAGCAGTAGCGCAACTAAAAAGAACTCCCCCTGATTTCAGGGGGGAGGGGTTAAAAGTCCCACGTTTCACACAAAAAGACCTCCCATGTCACCATGGGAGGTCTTTTCACATCTGTGGATCCAGCACCATCCTGGTCACCGTAAAACCCTGGCTGCGATAATCGTAATGCAACCGGGCGCCCGTCCCCTCCCCGCCTGCCAGCACCAGATCCGAATTCGTCAGCCGCGGCTGGGTGATAAAGCTCCCATAACAACCATAGGCGTCGCCGGCCGCCGGCGTACACCCGGCCGAAATGCGAAAGCCATCGCCCAGACGATCGATATGGGCCTCGGCGACAAAGGCCGGCGGCAAGGCGGTCTCCCGGATGACCGGAGCCTGAGCAGCAAGATGCAGTTGCGGCGGCCCATTATGCCGGCACGACGCGCTGAACAGACACCCGATGTGCAGATGATAGTCGCGCTGCCGCCAGGTCCACTGACCGGCCTCCTCGCCCAGACACACCTTGCGACCATGGGGCGCCTGCACCGTGCACCACGCGCCTTGGGCGTAGAACAGCTCCGTCCCCGTCGGCAGATGAAACCGCGTATCCGGCTGCGCCAGATCGAGATCGTGCGCCAGGACGCCGGTGCGGCTGTAAGCGACCGGCTGGCGGAAGAAGACTTCGCCTGGGCGCACGCGCCCCTCGACGATCCTTGGTGCACCAGCAGGCTGCAGCAGATAGGTGCGCGCTGAGCCGAGGTGGATATAGGAATCGTAGGCGCCTGCGGACGCGGCCACTGCCAGCAAGACAGCCGCCAAGCCGATGATATAACGGATCATCTGGCGCCATCGCGCAAAATACCCATGCCTGCGTAAATGGTGAAATAGGCGCCGAGCGGAAAGGCGCTGATCATGCCGACGCCGCCGAGAAGCGCCAGGATCTGGCCATGCCAGGCACTGTCGAGATCGTTGATATGGGCGCCACTCACGGCAGCGAACAGGGAGGCTGCCGGCGCCGCCATCAGAGCAAGACCGAGCAACAACTGCTCGCCCAATTCCACGGGTTCGGGGGCCACAGGCTCGGGATTAGCGCGGCTGGACATTGGCGGGGTCCATGGCGCGACGGATCGCACCGCTATAGTTGGCGCCATCGGTCGGGTGGTAACGCAGCAGGCCGGCAATGCCATTGGCCATGACGGCCGACTGGCGGTGCCAGTCATTGTGACCCGGATGATCGATGCGAGCATGGGCGGCGAAGCCGATGGGCGCCAGGGCCAGGACCGAAACCACAACGAACGCGATACGCTTACCTGAAACCGAGCTGGCCATGGCCATACCTCCTGATGAAAATCGCCTTTAGTTGCGAGGGCGGGCGAGTCGGATTTCCTCTCCCGCCCCCGTAGGCTCCCCCCGAGTCCCCCCGAGTCCCCCCGGGATTTGGCGCTCCGGATCCCGTTTCCGGGATCCGGCAAGGGCGACTGCCCGCCGCCGCTGTCCTAAAGCAGCGAAGCGATAGGACAAAATTGCGGCGAACCTGCGCGGCCTCTGAGCGCTAAAATGCAAACAACGCTTCATCATCGGGGCTAAAGATGATATGAACGCCGTTCACGATGAATGGATAGCAGTTGCGTGAACTGTGTTCAAGATATACTTTGAACGTCGTTCAATTATTTTCGGAGTCGATGATGAAGCAGGCCAATACGAAGACACAGGACAAACGGCAGGCGCAGCTCGAAGCCCTGATCGCTGCGGCGGAAAAACGCATCTGCGACAACGGACTGGCCAGCCTGAAGGCGCGCGACCTGGCCACCGACATCGGCGTGGCCTTGGGCGGGCTCTATAACATCGTCGAGGATATGGACGCGCTTCTGCTGCTAGTGACGTCACGGACGCTCGGCCGGATCGGCGACGCGATGACCGAGCGGACAGGCAACCTACCGATGGCGACGCATGAAGAGGCAATCGATCGGCTGGTAGCAGTGGCGCACACCTATCTGGACTTCGCCCGCCAGAACCTACCGCTGTGGCGGATGGTCTTCGAGTTTCGTTTTTCTTCGCCCCTGCCCGACTGGGCGGCGCAGGATCAGTTACGGCTGTTCCGCCATATTGCCGGGCCTTTGCAGGTGATCCTGCCGGACCTCGATACGATGGGACTGACCGTGCGGGCGCGCACCCTGTTCGCCGCCGTACATGGCGTTATCAGTATCGGTTTGGAAGAGCGGCTGATCGCCGTACCGGTCCAGGCCCTGTCGGATGAGGTTGCGTGGTTGACGCGGTCTTGCCTTAACGCCCCCTGATTTCAGGGGGAGTTAAGGGGATTTTTGCTGCACCACTGCTTCGCTGCTTGAGCGCTTTGTGTTTGCGCTACCCCTTCGCTGCTTGAGCGCCATAACCACCATCGCGATTCCGGGTTAAGGGTCCTTCGGACCATTACCAGATGCGGACGCGATCTTCCGGCTTCAGGTAGTACTTGTCGCCGGGCTGGACATTGAACTCTGTATACCAGGCATCGACATTGCGCATCGGACCGATGACGCGGAAGTCGTACGGCGAGTGAACGTCGGCGACCAGGCGCATTTTCAAGTTATCGTCACGCACCTTGCCCTGCCACGACTGGGCATAGGACAGCAACAGGCGCTGATCGCCATTGAAGCCGGCGATGACCGGCGCGGCCTTCCCCTTGAGCGACAGGTGATAGGCGTCGAGCGCGATCAGGATGCCGCCCAGGTCGGCGATGTTCTCGCCCATGGTCTGGTCGCCCTTGATATGCAGGCCCGGCAGCGGTTCGTAGGTGTCGAACTGCTTGCCATACTTGTCAGCCTCGGCCTCGAACTTCTTCGAATCCTCGTCGGTCCACCAGTCGACCAGCTTGCCGTCGCCGTCGAAGTGGCGGCCTTCGTCGTCGAAGCCATGGGTGATTTCATGGCCGATGGTCGAAGCCCCGATACCCCCGTAATTGACGCCGTCGTCAGCCTGCGGGTCAAAGAAGGGCGGCGCCAGTTCGGCTGCCGGCAGGACGATCTCGTTGCGGGACGGGTCGTAATAGGCGTTGACCGTCTGCGGCGTCATGCCCCACTCCAGTGGATCGACCGGCTTGTCGAGCTTGCTGAGGGCGAAGTTCCATTCGAAGCGGCTGGTACGCTCGACATTGCCGACCAGGTCGTCAGCCTTGACCTCCAGCGCCGAATAGTCGCGCCACTTGTCGGGGTAGCCGATCTTGGTGTTCATCTTGGCCAGCTTTTCCAGGGCCTTGGCCTTGGTCTCCGGCGACATCCAGGCCACGTTCTCGATGCGGGCCTTCAGGGCTTCATGGAAATAACCGACGATCTCCTGCATCTTCGCCTTCGATTCCGGCGGGAAATAGAGGGCGACATAGTCGCGGCCGAGCGCCATGCCGAGCGAATCCTCGACCTGGCCAATGGCGCGCTTCCAGCGGGGACGCTGTTCGGCGGCGCCGCGAAGGGTGTGGCTCTTGAATTGCCATTGCGCGGTGACGAAACGCTTCGACAGGTAAGGCGCCGCCTGGTCGATGACGTGATAGGCCTCCCAGGCCTTCAGCGTTGCCAGCGGCGTATCGGCAAAGACCTTGGCGATCTTCGGGAAGGCGGTGTTTTCACCGACGATGGCCTTGCTGGCGCCAGACAGGCCCGCTGAGGCGAAATAGGACTTCCAGCCAAAGCCTGGCGCAAAGGCTGCGACCTCGGCTTCGCTCATCGGGTTGTAGGTCTTGACCGGATCGCGGCGCTCGGCGCGGGTCCAGCTGACCGTGGCGATGGCGGTCTCGAAGGCGACGACATCGTGGGCCGCCGCGGTGGCGTTCGGGTAGTTCACCATGGTCAGCAGGCTGGCGATATAGGCCTCATAGGCCTTCAGCTTGTCGGCATAGGTGGCGTCGAGATAGTAGCTGCGATCGGGCAGGCCCAGGCCCGCCTGGCCGACATAAAGCACGTTCATCTTCGGGTTCTTGGCGTCGGATTCGATATCGGCACTGAAGATGGCACTGCCGAAGGCGCCGGACGTCTTGCCCATATAGGCAGCCATCTGGTCCTTGGTGGCGATGGCGGCAATGGCGGCCAGGGTCGGTTTCAGCGGCGTTGCGTCTCGTTTTTCGGCGGCTGCCTCGTCCATCATGGCGTTGTAGACGGCAGCGATCTTGGCGTCGTCACCGGCCAGCCCGGTTTTCAGGCCGCCTTGGGCCGCCAGGTTCTCGACGATGGCGCGCGAACGGGCTTCGGACAGGTCTTCGAGAATTTCGTTGACGCCGTTGGAGGTCTTGTCGGCCGGGATCACCAGGTTGCGGTCGGCCATGCCGTTGACATAGTCGAAGAAGTTGTCGCCCGGCTTGACGGAGGTATCCATGCCCTTCAGGTCGATACCCCAGGTACCGAAGTGCGGCGTCGCCAGGCTGGGGTCATTAAGCTTGAGCGCCGGCTCCGCCATGGCGGAAAAAGATGTCACAGTGGTCAGCACCGTGCAGCAGGCCAGAAGTGTCGAAAAACGCATGATGTCGCCATCCCCAAATGCATAATAATCCGGGGCGCAGCGGCAGATCGGCCAGGCACGCCCCTGCCCCTTCAGGGGCAAACCGCGGTCAGATGGCCGGATATTGCACAGGGTGTCAAGCAGGTGGACATGAATAAAGGTTCACTTGCAACCATGCCGTCGGGCTGCAATTCTGTGCTTAAAATTTGAGGGGGGAACGCCATGAGCGGAATCGAACTTTACGCACCACGAACGCCAAACCATCGCCGAACCTGGACCTGGGCGACCATTGCCCTGACCCTTGCCTTCTATGTCGCGGGCCAGGTCGCAATGGTATTCGGCGTCATGGTGCCCCTGGGTTTCCATTCGAAGGATGTCACCACGCACTGGGACGCCATGGCCCTCGTCTTGCTTGGCTTCGGTATCACCTCGATCCTAATCTTCCTGTGGGTGATCCTATTCGAACGCCGCGGACTCAGCCGGATCGGCTTCACCGCCGGCGGCCTGTTGAAATATCTGCGTGGCTACGCCATGGGCCTGGCATTCCTGGCCGTGACGGTCGGTGGCATCTACGCCGCGGGCGGTTATCGCATCGAGGCGACCGGCGTCATGTCGGCCCTTACCCCGGCGGTATTGGTACCCCTGGTCGGCCTGATGCTTGCGTTCATGGTACAGGGCGCGACCGAGGAGGTGATGTTCCGCGGCTGGCTGATGCAGCTCGTCGCCTCGCGCCACGGTATCGCCTGGGCCGTGGGTGGTTCCAGCCTGTTCTTCGCCCTGATGCATGCCGGCAATATCTCGCCATCGCCGCAACTGGCCACCGGTCTGCTCAATATCGTCCTCGTCGCCATCTTCCTGGCGTTTTACGCCATCCGCGAAGGCAGCCTTTGGGGCGTGTGCGCCTGGCACGGAGCCTGGAACTGGCTGCTCGGTGTCGGCTTCGGTCTCGAGGTCAGCGGCGAAGCAATCAAGGTCCACCCCCTGATCGTCGATCTGGCGCCACAGGCAACAGCCCAGTGGTGGCTGACCGGCAGCACCTTCGGTCCCGAAGCCAGCCTCGTCACCACCGCCGTCCTGTCGGCCGGCGTCGTCTGGGCTGTCCTGCGCAGCCGCAAGGCCGGCATCGCGGTCCTTGTGGAAACACCGGCGCAATAGATCTTAAACCAGCCTAATACCAACGGCCGCTGATCTTTACCCTTCGGCCGTTGGGAGCGTGTGACCGCACGCCGCCACCAATGTGGCGAGCCATGCAGCGTTTGATCTGAAAAATGCTAATATCAACGGTCATTTTTAATGGCCGTTGATATTAGTCCTATTGCTCCGGAGCCGCCGTCCCGACCGGATGGCTCGCGTGCTGCTTCACAGCATCGCGGAATTCCTGCGAGGCCCTGAGGCGCGGCAGGTACCGAATGATGCGGCGCTCAGTGAAAGGGTAGTCGACATCGGTGCCGTCACCATACCCGCCGCGGGCGCCACAGGTCTGCATGCGGCAGGCGCTGGTGACGTCCTGCAGCGTCAGGCCGTCAGGCGTGGCGCGGAATTTCAGGGTGCACGGATTGCCCTGCGCATCGGCATTGGCCTCGCCGAAATAGGTCAGGGCATCCGGCATAAGGTCGGCAATACCCGACAGATTGCATTCGTGACCATTGTAGAATTCAGCGTGAATGCGGAAATAGGCGGTGCGCGGCGTCAGCGGGACCAGTTCGAGGATATCCTCGGACATGTATCTATCGCCCTGGACATCACCATTTTCGAAACGGTGCTTATAGACGCCGGCGACCTTGGCGAGATCGGGCGCAGCCCCCTTGGGCGCGGGGTCGGCCAAGGCGGATGTGCCGATCATCCCCACAGCCAACGCAACGAAAATGAAGGGTATTTTCATAGGCTCCAACATATGCATCGAGATCCAGAGCAGCGCATAAGAGGGCCAGTTCGGCCTGTAGTCAATTGCCGGAAAAGTAGGCGCTCAGGTAATTTACAACCCGGATACAGTGTGATCAATTAATAGGGTGGCTGCATTCATGCGAGCCTGTTTGGGGGCATAATGAAAAGTCTTTGCGTATCGGGCGCCGTTTTGGCGGCCGTTCTGGCATGCATATCGACCGTACCTGTGGCGGCAGAGACGACTACGGCCGCGCCGGCAGCGCATGACCTGTCGCAGTTCGCATCGATGCGCGCGCTTCTGGTTTCTGGCAACAGCAAGCTGCAGGCTCATGATTGGGCAGGCGCGGAGACCGACCTGAAAGCTGCGATCGCAAATCCATTTTTTGCCGGCCTGTCGCCGAAAATCCGTTACGGGGTTTATTACGGCGTGGCCCAGCTTCAAGTTGCCGCCCGCGATTATAGCCAAGCCTATCAAAACCTGCTTACAGCCGGCACCGTCGCACCGGAATTACGCGACAGCGCCTATTGGGCTATTCTGACAAAGGCGGCCGGCGCCGCAGGTGAAAAGACCGCCGCCGCCGATGCTTTGACAAACCTGATCGTCGGCGATCCGTCCTTGTTGTCGAAAGGCGGCGACAGGGCCGACTATCTGGTCCGCAGCGTTGTCATAGGCGTCCACCCCGTCACTGACAATGGTGACCGGGAGTTGAAACTTCTCGAAGCCATGTGGGCGATACATTATGTGCCGAACAATCCGTTCTGGACCGATGAGCAACACTGGTTTCATTTGTTCGAACTTTATGTCGCACGCAATCAGGATGCGAAGGCGCGTGAGGTTCTCGCTGCTTTGCGTGAACCCGTTTCCGTTATCAAGCTGCATGCCGATAGGCGTTACATGGCCTACGCCCCGTATGGCCCCTATAAGGGCAACTATGCAGATGCAATCGCTGCCTATGTTGCCGATGCAAGAACATTAGCCGCAGCTCATCCCGACAAACTCGAGGGGCAGCTTTTAATTGCCAATCGTCTTACCGTCACCAACCATCCAGAACTGGCCCTTTCCGTATTGGATGCCGCGCGGACAAGGATCAACCAGGCACCCGCCGGCAAGCCGGCATTTGATGACGTCGCCAGGCAACTGAACTGGCTGCTGGATCAACGCGCCAGAGCGCTAAGGCACATTGAAACATCAGATCATGTTGTCGATGAAAAAGCTGTTGCAGCGGCTCGCGAAGAGGCCAGAGTGGCTTCCGACCGCAGCGGCTCCGACCCCATAAGTCAGCACGTCAATCTGGCCGACACCTACTATCAAACAGGCCGCAGTCAGGAAGCTATCGACACACTGGCAGAGGTCGACGTAACCAGAGCCAGTCCGTATGGCCGCATGGCGGTTCTGGAAGCCCGGGCCTGCGCCTATGCCGGCCTCAACGACCTTTCAAAAACGGCAGAGATATTGGCTGACATGAAGACACACCGCGATGACAGCCCGATGCTGTTACGAGAAGCTATGTTATGCAACAATGATCTGGATGGCGTGGCGGCCATGATGATTGCCGATCTCGACAATCCGACGACACGTAACCTTACCCTCGTTCAGTTACAGGAATATCAACGCACACACGAGGAGACTGCTTTTCTGGATAAGCAGGATGAACGTGACAACGCCGTTCGCGCCCGCCCGGACGTACAGGCGGCAATTGCGCGTTACGGCACAATTCAATCCTACCCCTCCTTTGAATGGGCAGAACAATGAGGCCCGCCGGATAATCCTACCGGCTCCGATTACAAAACCATACCCATTCCTTATGTGTCTTGCTACACAGTCCGGGCGTTTTCCGCCCGGAGAGTTTCGATGCGCCCAGCCGCCGTTTCCGCCGTTTCGCTTTTTGCCCTGATGCTTGCGGCGCCGGCTTTAGCCCAGCAGGGCGAGGTGGTTATCCGCGCCAACCGTTTTGCCGCCTATCAGGGGGACGCGGCCTTTACCGCAATCAACCTGACGCGTGATGAACTTGGCCGGGCGGGCATAGACGAGAGCCTGAAGCGTGAAACGCAAGCCGCGCTATTCCGCCGGCAGTCGAGCCTGACCGCCAATCCGACCGTCCAGGGCGTCGGTCTGCGCGCCATCGGCCCGTCCGGCGCCGGACGCGCACTGGTGACGCTGGATGGCGTGCCGCAGAACGACCCCTTCGGCAACTGGGTCATCTGGGCCGCCCTGCCCCAGGACGCCATCACCCATGTCCATGTCGTCAAGGGCGCCGGTGGCGGCGCCTATGGCGCGGGCGCCCTGACCGGCGTGATCGACCTGTCGCTGCAACCGCCGCAGCCCGGCGCCGTTATGGTATCGGGCACGGTCGGTGACAGCGGCAATGTTTCGGGCGAGGCCGGCTTTACCGTGGGGCCGTTCAGCCTGCACTATGCCGACCAGACCTTGCATGGCGACTCCCCCGTGCGCGGATCGCAGCGCGGCGCCGCCGATATCGGCAGCTATGGCCGCGACCATTCCCTGTTCGCCAACGGCCAGTTTTCCCTGTGCAAGACCGCCGACTGCGGCGAACTGGCGATCATGGCCGGCAGCTACGACAGCCGACGCGATACCGGCCTGAAGGGCGCCACGGCCACCTCCACCGGCGACCAGGTGGCGATCAGCCTGACGAAACAGCCCGACGCGACACACGACGGCTGGCGCGTCCAGGCCTGGCACCGCGATTCCGGCCTGTCCAATACGTCTGTGTCGGTGGCGGCGGGACGGACAGCGACGACCCTGGCCAATAATCAGGTGGCGACGCCGGCGACCGGCGACGGCGTCAATGCCGCCCTGCGTCACCAGGCCGGCGGCACAGAGTGGGAGGTCGGCTTCGACGCCCGGCTGAACGACGGCGAGTCGCGCGAATATTACAAGTATGTCTCCGGCACACCGACGCGTTATCGCGTTTCAGGCGGCAAGACCTCGTTGGCCGGTATCTATGCCGAGGGCTCGCAAACCCTGGGCCGGACCCTGCTCAGCGGCGCGGTGCGCGTCGATGAATGGCGCGCCTTCGATGGCCATCGCAACGAGACCGATACGGCGACCGGCCTGTCGACCCTGGCGCTTAGCCCCGCCGACCAGAAGCAGACGATAAGCTCGGCACGACTGGGCGCATCTTACGCGATCACCGATGCCGTCTCGGGGCGGATCGCCGCCTATAGCGGTTTCCGGCCGCCCTCGCTCAACGAACTGTACCGGCCCTTCCGCGTCGGCAACGATGTCACCGAGTCCAATTCCGGCCTGAAACCCGAAACCCTGACCGGGGCTGAAATCGGCCTGCGGGCCGGCAATGCTGCCCGCTTTGTCGATGTCGACGTCTTCGCCAATACGCTGAAGGACCCGATCACCAATGTCACCGTCGCTGTCGGACCATTTACCTCGCCGACCGCAGGTTTCATACCGGCCGGCGGCTCGCTGCGCCAGCGGCAGAATGTCGGCGAGATCCGCGCCTATGGCCTGGAAGCCCGCGGTCGCTATCCGCTGAACGATACCGTCGCGCTGACCGGCTCGGCTACACTGACCCATGCCAGCGTGGCGAAGGCAAGCCCCACGGTCAACGGCCTGCGCCCGGCCGAGGCGCCGCAGGTGGCGGCGTCGCTGGGGCTGGAAGCAGGCTTGCGCAAGGCGATCATCCACGCCGACATCGCCTATGAGGGCGACACCTATGACGACGACCTCAACACCTTACGGCTGAAGGCGTCACGCAATGTATCCCTGAGTGTCGACTATCCGTTGGCGCAGCACCTGACCGTGACGGCGGCTGTTTACAATGCGCTCGACGACCGCATCCAGATCACCCATGCCGGCGACGGTACGATCGGCTACGATACCGGGCGTATGGTGAGCATCGGCCTGACGTACCGACGTTAAGAGTCCTTCGCGTCGCTTAGCACGCCATCGAGCGCTTCCCGGGCAAGACGCAGCTCGCGTTGCCTCTGCATGTTGGCGCGTCGCTCGGCACTGGCGTCTCCCGCCTCCTCCAACGCGCGCTCGCGCGCCTGGAGCTGGGATTGCGCCGTGTTGAGGACCATGCCGGCCTTCATGCGGACTTCGCTTTTTCTGTGGGTCATGGTCGCTCGATATCACCGGAATAGTTGCTGGGCAGGCCGGCATCGCGGGTATTTTGCAGGTTGAGCAGCGACAGCAGGACAGGTGCTCCGGCCTGGCCCGGCATAAGCCTGGCGTCGATATCGTAACGATAACCACCAACCAGGAAGGTGCCGCTTTGGGCCGGGTCCTTGTGCACCTGTTGCGGTTCGCTCATGCCCTGCTGGTCGACCCAGGCGCTTTCGTACAGCCGGAAGCTCATACCTTCGTCACCGGAACAGCCTGAATAACAAGATCCGCTTGCCCGCCGGCACCCTGAATGCCACTGATCGCAGCGTGTGCGGCCTGCGTGGCGCCGGCGTGCGAAACATAGCCGCCCGTCAGGCGCCCGTTGCACAGGACTTCCCACAGATCGTCATGTGCAACGACCGCAAAATGTACCGGGCGACTGAAGACCGTATTGAAGCGGTTCATATCCATGTCCTTGCTCACAGGCTTTGCCCCAGGCGGCGTAAAACGCGACGCAGGGCGTTACCGTCGTCCTCGACGTAGATATAGGCGCCGTTGCGGTTATCTATCCGGGCATGCGGAAAGACGATTGCCGATACAGGAATAGGCGGAGGCACCGGAGCCACATCGTCCGCACCAGGCGCCAATACTTGCACGGGCATCTTCGCCTGCCGACGGCGCGCCATGCGGCCACGCAGGGAGGAGGAAAACGCACGCGGCGGCAATGATGTCATGATGTCCCTAAGGGAGCCGGGCCCCTGCAAGGCAGGACGGCCGGGATCGCGGACGCAAAGGTCCGTTGCCTGTATACGCGCTTTCCGGCGCGGGCGTAAGGCACGGGCGATAATAAAGCTCAGATCAGCCGGGTAGCACGCGCCTCGAGGTCGAGAAGGGTCGCCTTGGCTTCGAGCCCACCGGCAAAGCCGGTCAGCTTGCCCGAAGCACCGATGACGCGGTGGCAGGGCGCGATGATCGAAATCGGATTGCGGCCATTGGCGGCGCCGACAGCGCGCATGGCCGAGGGATTACCCAGTTCCCGCGCCAACTGGCCATAGGTGCGCGTCTCGCCGTAAGGGATACGAAGCAGGGCCTGCCATACCGACTGCTGAAAGGCGGTGCCGCGGAAATCGAGGGGCACGGTAAAGGTCGTGCGCTCGCCTGCGAAATACTCGGCAAGTTCGGTCCGGGTCTGAACGATCACGGGATGATCCGGCGCTTCGACCAGGTCGGGCAATGGCACACGACGAGGGCTGTCGTCGTGCCACAGGATGGCTATGAGGCTTGTATCGCTCGCCACCAGCTTGAGCGGCCTGACGGGCGACTCCATCAAGCTATAGACCGTGACCACAGCGCACCTCCCAAAGCCGGGATATGGCGGTGGGATCACGAGGATGCAAGATGATCCTGGGTTTTAGGCGCCCTTACCGAATTCGATAACGCAGTCGAGGCCGGAATCGGCCGAGGCCGGCGTGACGATGACATCGATATTATCGCTGAGCAGGCCCGACATATTGCCGAGCGCCGTAGCCAGGTCGCTGTCGCTTTTCGCCGCCTGGATGGCGTCCATCTTCAGGTTCAGATCACGCGAGACACCGAGCAGGATGCATTTCAGGTCGCTGTCGGTGCCGCGGACACGCAGGTCGTAATGCCCCTTGAGATCGTCGGCCGAAAGCGTGCGGATGGCGGCGGCATAGGTCTGGAAATCGGGGCGCGTCAGCAAGCTCAGCGACGACTTCGTAGCGAAGCCATCAGTCTGGTGTTCCAGCTTGCCGGCACGATCGACGATGCTGGCATAGAAGGGCTCGCGCGATATGGCGCTATGCGCTTCAGGCTTGGGTGCAGCCGTATCGGCTGCCAGGGTAACAGCAGGAATACCGGCAAGCAGAATTACCGTAAACAGGACCGGACGCATCATGGTGGGCACTCTCGATATCTTCGTGCGGCATCATGCAAGAGTCCGGCCAACAAACGGTTAACCGCGCGGGGCAACTGCAATCACAGGCAGCCAATCCGCGCTCATAGAGAGCGCGGTTCCGGCCGTCTGGATTGTCGTGTCGTCCTGTGTTTGTCGCGCGTGTTTTAGTCGCGCGTGTTTTAATAGTGCGGTTGATTCATCTGCGCCGCCGACCGGCATTCGATGCCGCCCGAACAGCCATGATTATCAAAGGCCATCAAAGCCCAGGCAGCACCGCCGACGATGACGGTGGCGCCGACGAGGGCGATTACAAAACGCGAGAAACTTTCTGCAGCATGTGACCTGCTCATTGTCGTTTCCTTCCTTTTTCATACCCTGTGGTTTTCCCCGTTTAGGGGACCTTAACAATAACACCGTTCCGAAGGCATTGACAGGCGTTCACGATAATTTTTTGACATAGGTGTCAAAATACCAGGATTCAAGAAATTCGCCTTATGGGAGAAAGGTATCGCCGTGCACGCCGTTGTGGGAATCGCGAAAAACATTGTCCCAGCTGCCCCGATGCGATATCGCCCATGGCATATAATCGAGAGCCTCCCACATGACCGATACGCCCGACACCTCATCCGAACCTGCCTTCCGGCCCGAGGCACGAAGTCCGCGCGGCTTCGCCGACAAGCGCAGCGCCCAGATCGCGCTGGAACGCCGGCTGATCAATACGGTGTCGGAAGTCTACGAAGCCTTCGGTTTCGAGGCCTTGCAGACACCGGCCTTCGAATATGCCGATGCGCTCGGCAAGTTCCTGCCGGACTCAGACCGCCCCAATGTCGGCGTCTTCGCCCTGCAGGACGACGACGAGCAATGGATGGCCCTGCGTTACGACCTGACGGCCCCGCTGGCGCGTTTCGCCGCGCAGAACTGGGAAACCCTGGCCAAGCCGTTCCGCCGTTATGCCGTCGGTCCGGTGTGGCGCAATGAGAAGCCCGGCCCCGGCCGTCTGCGGGAATTCATGCAGTGCGACGCCGACATCGTCGGCACCGATCGTCCGGAAGCCGATGCCGAAATCATCGCCCTGGCGGTCACCGGCTTCGAGAAGCTGGGCGTACCGACCCGTATCCGCATCAATAACCGCAAGCTGCTCAACGGTCTGCTGTCCAGCCTCGGTGTCAGCGACCCGGCCCAGCAACTGGGCGTCCTGCGCGCCATCGACAAGCTTGACCGCTTCGGCCTGCCGGGCGTCGAGCTCCTGCTCGGCGCCGGCCGCAAGGATGAAAGTGGCGACTATACCAAGGGCGCAGGCCTGCCCGCCTCCGCCATCCAGCCCGTGCTGGATTTCGTCAGTTCCGGTTTTGGGGCGGGCGGCGCCGCCAGCCGCGCCGATGTGCTGAATCGGCTTGGCAATGTCCTGGCCAACTCGCCGGAAGGCCTGGCCGGCGTCGAGGATCTCGGTCGCATCGGCACGGCGCTCAGCGCCATGGGCGTTGGTGAAGGCGCCGCCATCTTCGACCCCGGTATCGTCCGCGGTCTCGAATACTACACCGGCCCGGTCTTCGAAGCCGAGTTGCTGCTGGAGACACGTGACGAAAAAGGCAACCTCGTCTCGTTCGGCAGTGTCGGCGGCGGTGGCCGTTACGACGACCTGGTCGCGCGCTTCACCGGTGAAAAGACCCCGGCCACCGGCTTCTCCTTCGGCGTCAGCCGTCTGGCCGCCGCCCTGGCCCTGGTCGAGGACAAGACCGCCCACCGCGTCCGCGGTCCTATCGTCATCATCGCCTTCTCCGAAAACGATATGGGCGAATATTTCAAACTGGCCGCCGAGATCCGCGCTGCCGGCATGGCCGCCGAGGTTTATCTCGGTCGCTCGGGCATGAAGGCACAGATGAAATACGCCGATCGCCGCGTCAGCCCGGCCGCCGTCATGCTGGGCGGCGACGAGCTGGCAGCTGGTACCGTTACCATAAAAGACCTCGATCTGGGTCGCGATCTTGCGTTGCAAATTAGTGACAATAAGGCTTGGCGCGAAGGCCGTCCAGGGCAGGTTACCCTGCCTCGTGCCGAAGCTATCAAGCATTTGAAATCCATAACAGAATTCAATTGACAGCGCTGTCAATAAAACCGCGTTTTTATGGCTTTTTTATACAGGGGCGTCACAGTAACGAAAGCGTGAGGATTAATTTTGACGCATTCAAGAAAATGCTGTTGACCCCAGGCAAAAAAGGCGGCTATATCCCCGGCATGAGAACGGAACTTCTCCCGAAGAGAGAGGTCAGTTCCAGCGTTTCGGGGAGGAAACGCTCGCTTTATACAAACAAGAGGCCCGCCAGGATATTATCCCCCCTGAGCGGGCCTTTTCTTTGTCTGCGATTTGTCCGAACGGACAAAAATCTGACATCGCTGTCAAAAGTGTTGATGAGATGTTAACGCACCGCACCCCCTCAGCCTGACACATTGCAACAGGCACAAAAAACCCGCCCGGCGAAGCCAGGCGGGTTTCCTTAAAATCAAACGGCGAATGGAGCGGGCACTATACCAACGGCCGATGATTTTGCCCTATAGGCCGTTGGGAGCGTGCGACTGCACGCCCGAGCTTATGCGAGGAGCCATGCGGCGTCTGAGCTGAAAAAATGTAATAGCGACGGTCATTCTTCATGACCATTGCTATTACGCCCCGATCTTGTCCAGCCCATACGCCGCATGCAGGGCGCGGACGGCCAGTTCGGTATAGGCTTCGTCGATCAGGACTGAGACCTTGATTTCCGAGGTCGAGATGACCTGGATGTTTATGCCCTTTTCCGACAGGGCGCGGAACATGGTTTCGGCGACGCCGGTGTGCGAACGCATGCCGACACCGACGATCGAGATCTTCGACACGGTGTCGTCGAGACGGATGTCGTCGAAACCGATCTCGTCCTTGGCCGAGGTCATGATGTCGACGGCGGTCTTGGCGTCGCGGCGACCGACCGTGAATATCTGGTTGGCGTATTCGCCGGAGCGCTTTTCCGACTGGACGATCATGTCGACATTGATATTGGCCGCGGCAAGCTTGCCGAAGACGAGCGCCGAGATACCGATCTTGTTCGGCAGGCCCAGCAGGGTGATCTTGGCTTCATCACGGCTGAAGGCCACGCCGGACACGATATGCTTTTCCACGATTTCTTCCTCGTCGCACACGATGGTGCCTTGGTCGGTTGCTTCGCCGGGTTCGACGAACGACGACAGCACGCGTACGGGTACGCGTTGCGCCATGGCCAGTTCGACGGAACGCGTCTGGAGCACCTTTGCCCCCAGCGACGCCATTTCCAGCATTTCTTCAAATGAAATCTTCTTGAGGCGACGGGCGCGTGATTCGATGCGCGGGTCGGTCGTATAGACGCCGTCGACATCGGTGTAGATGTCGCAGCGGATCGCCTTGACCGCTGCCGCCACCGCGACTGCCGAGGTATCGGAGCCGCCACGACCCAGCGTGGTGATGCGGCCGGATTCGGTCACGCCCTGGAAGCCCGGCACGACCACGATCTGGCCGGCGTCGAGCGCCGTTTCCAGCTTGGCCGGCGGGATGTCGAGGATGCGCGCCTTGCCGTGCACATCCGAGGTGATGATCGGTACCTGCCAGCCCATCATCGAGATGGCGTCATAGCCCATATTGCGCAGGGTCAGGGTCAGCAGGCCGGCGGTCACCTGTTCGCCCGAGGCGACGACGACATCGTATTCGTCATCGCCCATCAGGGCATTGCCCGTCGCCTTGCCGGCGCCGTCCGTCCAGGTCACCAGTTCATTGGTCTTGCCGGCCATGGCCGAGACGACGACCGCGACCTTGTGGCCGGCATCGTATTCGGCGGCGACCAGGCGGGCAGCCCTGCGGATGCGTTCGAGGTCGGCCATCGAGGTGCCGCCGAACTTCATCACCAAACGCGTCATGAAACCTATTTCCTTTTGGCGGACGCGGGCGTAGTGCCTTGTCCCAGTCGTGAAAGCGCGGCATATACCGGCGAAGGCTATGGGCCGCAAGGACTTATCCACGCAATGTCGAAGAGAAATTGGCGGGCGAAATGTCTGAAAACCTAAACAATTCCGTTGCATCTGAGACGATTACTCCGGCCTCGTCAGAAGCCGGCAAGGGCGACCGCCCGTCGCTGCACATGCAGCGAGCCCGCCCGGCGTCTGAGGGCACAAGCGACAATGGCACTGCCGAAGGGTTTAGTATAGACGCCGGCGAAGTGGCGCGCTTCTCCGCCCTGGCCGCCAAGTGGTGGGACGTCAAAGGTGAATTTGCCCCCCTGCACAAATTCAATCCGACCCGCGTCGGCTTTGTTCGCGAAACCTGCCTGCAGCATTTCGACCTCGACGCCCGCGAACGCTCGCCCTTCCGCGGCCTGCAACTGCTCGACGTCGGCTGCGGCGGTGGGCTGCTCAGCGAGCCGATGTGCCGCATGGGCTTCCAGGTCACCGGCCTCGACGCCTCGGAAAAGAATATCGGAACGGCCGCCGCCCACGCCGCCGAGGGCGGGCTCGATATCCGCTATCTCAACCGCACGGTCGAACAGGTGGCAGCCGCCGGCGAGGTCCTCTACGACGTCGTCCTGTGCATGGAGGTGATCGAGCACGTCACCGATCCGGAAAGCTTCCTCAAGACCTGCGCCTCCCTGGTCAAGCCGGGCGGCATCCTGTTCTGCGCCACCTTGAACCGCACCCTGAAAAGCCGCGCCCTGGCCATTGTCGGCGCCGAATACATCCTGCGCTGGGTGCCGGCGGGGACGCACGACTGGAACAAGTTCCTGCATCCGTCCGAGATCCACGCCTTCCTGCAGGACACGGCCCTGACGGCCGAACCGGCGGTCGGCGTCAGCTACAACCCGCTCAGCGGTGCGTGGAGCCTGTCGGACGATACCGACGTCAACTATATGGTCGTCGCGCGATACTTCAACTAATCTGGATTTCCGTTAAGCGGCGCGCCGCACCTCCTCCTCCCCGAGACTGCTCATGACCACAACCACCCTCGTCAAGGCCTGGACCGGCGCCCAGAAGCGCCTCAAGGCCGCCGGCATAGACAGCCCCGCCATCGATGCCCGCCTGCTGCTGGAGGCCGCCACCGGCGCCTCGCGCGCCGACATCCTGATCGATCCGCACCGCGAGGTCAGCGCCGATCAGAACGACATCCTGGAAGACTGGCTGAACCGCCGCGAAAAGCGCGAGCCGGTGGCGCGCATCCTCGGCCGCAAGGGCTTCTGGAAACTGCTGCTCAATCTCAGCGACGCCGTCCTGGTGCCGCGCCCGGAGACCGAGTGCATCGTCGACATGATCCTGAAGCGTACGGAGGCCGACCAGGCCTTTTCGCTGGCCGATCTCGGCGTCGGTTCGGGCGCCATCCTGCTGTCGGTCTTAAGCGAACGCCCGGCTGCCAAGGGTGTCGGTACCGATGTCTCGGAGGAGGCCCTGGCTGTCGCCAAGGACAATGCCGCAGGCCTGGGGCTGGAGGGTCGCTCGGCCTTCCTGCGAACCTCGTGGGGCTCAGGCCTGGCCGACGCCTCGTTCGACTATGTCGCCTCCAATCCCCCCTATATCCGCTCGGACGTCATCCCGACGCTGGACCCGGAAGTGAAGCACCACGATCCGCACCTGGCGCTCGATGGCGGCGAATCAGGTCTCGATGCCTATGTCGAACTGGCGCCGGAAATCTTCCGCCTGTTGAAGCCCGGCGGCCTCGCCTGGCTGGAAATCGGCTTCGACCAGACCGAACCGGTTGAAAAACTTATGAAAGACGCCGGTTTCCTCGACGTCGCCACCTGGCTCGACCTGTCGAACCTGCCGCGCGTCGTCACAGCGCGCAAACCATAAACCCTGGTCAGCCTTTCGCGTTTGCGGAAAAAACGACGCGAAAGGCGGCTTTTTACGTCCGAAACGGCCTTGGTTTTGAAAATATACCTTGGCAGGACAGGGCTGATCCGCTAAGCATATAGTGTCTTCACCCCACAACGAGTGTTCCCGGTCACCTTTCATTAAGAAAGTCGCGGGCAATATCGTGGCAGGGGGTTGCGTAAAGCGCATGGTCGCGGGCCGATAAAAGCGGCGATGGCGATCGAACTGGGCGCTTTTCCACCACAGCCAAGACGAAAACTGCAAGGTTGAAGCCCGCCTGAAAGCCAAAGTCCGTCGGCGGCACCTGTGCAGAATTTAAGACATTTCGCCGCCCCCACAGAATAGGGCGGAGCGTAAGAGAGAAGTCGCATCATATGAAAGATTTCAGGGGCATGAAACGGCAACGCAGCCGTAACCGCAAACCCTCTGGCAACCAGAACAATCCCAACCGCGCCTACGAATCGAACGGGCCGGAAGGGACAAAGGTTCGCGGCAACGCCCAAACCATCTACGAAAAGTACCAGCAGCTTGCCCGCGACGCTAATTCGTCGGGTGACCGCGTGCTGGCCGAAAACCACCTGCAGCATGCCGAGCACTATTTCCGTCTGATCCGTCAGATGCAGCCGCAGCGCCCGGTGTCCGAATTCGTCCAGCGCGATCCGTTCTCCAACGGGTATGACGATTTCGACGACGACATGGACATGGAGGCCGGTGAAGCCGAAGCCGAAGCCGCCATCCCTGGTGACGGTGAGCAGCCCACCTTTGAGGACCGTCCGCGCTACGAACAGCGTGACAACCGCGATCGTGACCGTAACAACAACCGCAATGGCAATGGCAACGGTAACGGCAATCGCGACAATAACCGCGACCGCGACCGCAACACTCGCGATCGCGACCGCCCGCAACAGAGTGGCGAGCCGCGCGAACAACGCACGTTTGAGCCGCGCAGTTCGGCTGAGCCTCGCATCCCGGTAGAGCCGCGCGTCCCCGTGGAAGCGCGCAATGCCGGCGAAGAGGGTGGCGAATTCGAGGGTGGCCGTCGTGAGAGCCGCCGTGAGCGTTATGAACGCCGCCGCCAGCAACGCCTGTCCGAGCAGGAGCAGAACGTCAATGTCGCACCGGAAACACCGGTGCTGAACGGTTCGGGTTATATCGCCTCGACCGAGCCGCTCGGCGTCGCCAGTGCCGTCCGCCAGCCGGCGCCCGTACAGGCCGACCTGAGCTTCCCGGCACCGACCAGCGAACAGCCGGTCGTCCGCGACGACGCCCACCTGCCCGCCTTCCTGCGCCAGCCGACGCCGCTTCCGGCCGCTGTGGCCGATGCGACCGAAGCCGGCGAGGCCGAAGACGCTCCCGCCAAGCCGAAGCGTGGCCGTCCGCGCCGCACCAAGGTCGAAGCGGCCACCGAAGAAGCCTGATACCAAACCCTCCGGTTCACCGGAGGGTTTTTTCTTTCCCGCAAAAAGGAGCCATATGCTCGCAACCGATACGGCCCGCATTATCGCCGCCCTGCGCTTTGCTGCTCACAAGCACCGCAACCAGCGCCGCAAGGACGGCGACGCCACCCCCTATATCAATCACCCGATCGCCCTGGCCGACATCCTGGCCAATGAGGGCGGAGTCGAGGATGCCGACGTCCTGTGCGCCGCCATCCTGCACGACACGATCGAAGACACCGAAACGACGGCGGACGAACTGCTGGCGACGTTCGGCGCCGTGATCACCGGCATGGTGCTGGAGGTCAGCGACGACACCTCCCTGCCCGCCGCGATGCGCAAGCAAGCCCAGGTCGACCATGCCCCGCATGTGTCCCCGGGCGCCCGCCTGGTCAAGCTGGCCGACAAGATCAGCAATCTGCGCGACATCCTGGCCGCGCCGCCCGCCGGCTGGCCGCCGGCGCGCAAGGCTGCCTATTTCGACTGGGCCGCGGCCGTGGTCGCGGGCTTGCGCGGGTGCAACCCGGCGCTGGAGGCGGTGTTCGATGGATTGATGGCCCGGAAACATGAGGTCCTGGCGGCGTAAAGGGGATGATGCGGAGCGCGCGACCTTTAACCCCCTCTCGCAAACCGCTTGACGCGGTTTGCGGTCTCCCCCTGAAATCACTAGGTGATTCACACTTCTCTGAGTTTCCAGCCTCTGGCCATTGCGTGGAAGGTCTTTAGGCCATTTTTGAAGGTTACAGGTCCAGGTGGAGTAGATTTGGGATATCCATCCCATCCGCCCAGCTTTGCGATGACCCATGCGGCCCATGCGAGCGATCGCTTTGGATGTGGGTTTTTCTGAAGCTGGGTCTTGCCTTCGAGCTGTGGGACAAGAGCTTCCAAGGTCTGGATCTCAGATGGCGTAAAGGCAAGGTCAGCGCTTTGCTGGGATTGGCCATCCCTTGCCTGTACCAACTGCATGATGATGACGGCCGCGTGTGCCGCTATGGCCGTCAGCTTGATCAGGCGTTTGCCATCTTCCACCTGACTGTCTTCCACCTGTAAGCCTTGTTGCTTAAGGGTTCGGAAGAACTGCTCGATGATCCAACGCTGCCGGTACCAGCCCACAATCGTCCAGGCCTTGGCGTCGTCTTCGACGGGATGAGTGGTCAGAAGTTGCCAGGAGATCGCCTCGACATCGGCCGGAGGATTGACTTCGACCACTTCGACAAGGCTGACCTCGACGGTATCAGGAAGACCTTCTTCTATGGTTTTGATGGGGCTTTTCAGCGTAACGCGACCGTAGCGGATCTTTAGATGGGCTGTACGCGCAGCACGGCCATGGCGTTCACGAAGCACGACCTCGCATTTACTGCCATCCATCAGAGGGGCCGTGGATAAGGTCCCGCCGCCTTCCACGATACGGCGATCGCGCATGGCCCGTGTCAGGATATGGAAGTTGCTTTCCGGAACAAGCGCCCACTTGGCGAAGAAGTCGCTTTCGCGATCGCTGAGCTCCGTTACCATCCCTGCCGGCGCAAGAACGCCCTTTGCCACCTCGGCCGTCGTCACCCAGCGCTGCGATTCCTTCTGCGGCAAGGTCCGCTCGTTGTGAGACGTTTCAACACGCCCCTTACGCGTCCAGATATCGCCCGATACCAGGCCCAGCAGACCACCCGTTTCTGCATCCACGCCCAGCATGGCATGCAGCAGCAGGCCACGACCGCGCCCCTTGCCAATCTCACCAAGGCCACGGCTATGCTCAGAGGTCGTACGGAAGCAAAACTCGCTCGTGTCCTGGATGGCAAGCACATGGCGACCAGCGCACGCCTGTGAGGCGGAAAGCCCCCAGCCCTCGATCAAGGCTTCAACCGTCACGTTTTCGTTCGCCAGGAAGCGGCCGTAGCCAACAATGCCCTTACGGCGACCCAAAGCAAGCTGACGCAGGCAAACGCTGCTCTGGGAAACCATTGCACCCAGAAGACAGGCCCCCTTTTTTCGAGGCGCGGGTCCCCGAAAATACCCAGATTGTAATCAACGTGCGACACGGATTGCTCCAACTGACCAAATAACCCGGTCAGTGAATCACAAAATTCCCCGCAAACCAACCGCAGAGCGAGTGTCAAAAAGTTCTGTGCATACCCTAGCCTGAAATCAGGGGGAGCTATGGTTCAGTTCAGCTTCTTCTGCACGGCCGCAGCCGGTTCGAGCTTGCTGAGGACCGGGATGGCCGACACGGGCACGCCTTCGTCGACCAGGGCCTTGACCTCGTCCGGTGTTGCCTCGCCATAGATGGGGCGCTCGGGTGTCAGGCCCTCATGCATGTCGCGGGCCTCGGAGGCGAAACTGCCACCGACATAGGTGTGCGTATCCTCGACATGCTTGCGCAGCTTGAACAGGGCCTCGGCGACGACCTGGCGAGGATCGGGAATGTCCTTGCCCTTGGTGGTGCGCACCATCGGCGCCATGATGGCCTTGCCGACCTGTTTCGAACCGCACATCGGGCATTCGACAAGGCCCTGGCGGACCTGGTCGTCGAACCCGTCGGATGAGGAAAACCACGCTTCGAAGCCGTGATCGACTTCGCACTTCAACGCATACTTGATCATACTGAGAACTCTCGGTCGTGGCGCAGTTGCGGCAGGGCCTGCCGGGCGTGCGTGACCTCATTGAAATCCAGCCGCGCCCGCAAGACGCCGGGGCGGTCGTGATCGAACCGGGCGATAACCTCGCCCCAGGGCCCGACTACTATCGAATGGCCATAGGTCGTGCGACCGTCGGCATGATGCCCGCCCTGGGCCGGGGCAAGCACGAAGGCACCGGTCTCGATGGCGCGCGCCCGCATCATGACCTCCCAGTGCGCCTCACCCGTCGGAACGGTAAAGGCAGCCGGGACGGCGATCATGTTCGGCGCTTGTTTCGCCAGGGCGCGATAGAGATAGGCGAAACGAACATCGTAACAGATGCTGAGCCCCACCCCACCCCACGGGGTATCAGCCACCACAGCCCGGTCGCCCGGCCGCATGGTGGCGCTTTCGCGATAGGACTTGCCGTCAGGGGTATCGGCATCGAACAGATGGACCTTGTCGTAACGCGCCGTGATGTCGCCCTGGGCATCGATCAACAGCGAGCGGTTGGCCGCCTTGTCGGAATTCTCGGCCGTAACGATGACCGAGCCGATCAGGATCTCGACCTTGAGCGCCCGCGCCAGATCGCGCACACCGGCCACGAAGACATCCCTGTCCTCGCTGGTCAGCTTCTGCGCCTTGAACTCGCGACGCTGCTCGACCAGGTTGGCGCATTCGGGCAGCAGGATAAATTCTGCCCCGTCACGCGCAGCCGCCTCGATCAAGGGCCGCGCGTGCGCCAGCGCCTCGGCCTGGTCGGCCGGGGTTGTCAGTTGCACCAGGGCGATGTCGAGGGAGCCGGCCACGTCAGGCGGCCAGCAGCGGATCGAGCCCGCCGCGCTGGTCCAGCGCCATCAGGTCGTCGCAGCCACCGACATGCAGGTCGTCGATAAAGATCTGCGGATAGGTGTAGCGGCCCGAACGTTCATTCATCTGAGCCTTCAGGGTCGGGTCGTGCGAAGCGACGATTTCGGTGAACTCGGCGCCCTTCTGCTCGAGCAGGTCTTTGGCGCGCTCGCAATAGGGGCAATAGGGCTTGGTGTAGATTTCGATCTTGGCCATGGTGCTTACTCTGACGCTACAGTTCCCAAAGCGCAATCCTGTAAGGCTTGCGCGACAAAACATATCTTTCGCCGGCATAATCAAAAGCGATGTGCCTGCTGTATCCAATATAGGCCATGGCGCGAAAAATTAAAGTTCCGGCTTTCGGGAAGAAAAGAAGCCCCTCGACCACTTCGTGGTCCCATGGCTGGCGACGGCTATACCGTCGCTAGCGCCAACCCCACATCTGACGATGGGGCGGAGGGAGTTCGCCATACTTCCTCCGCCCTATTTCGAAGAAATGGGGAGGTGGATGCGAGGCCTTCAGGCCGAAGCAGACGGAGGGGTATCTTCTACCAACCCAATGTCCGGCCCTCGGTAAAGAACCCGGCGGTCGGGCCGTCGCTGCCGGCGGTGGCCAGCTCGACAATGACGCCGGCGGCCTGCTCGACCGTGCGATAGCCGGTATTGTTGTTGAAATCGGTCTTGGTATAGCCCGGATCGGCGCT
This sequence comes from Asticcacaulis sp., assembly GCA_965246725.1. GTDB lineage: Bacteria > Pseudomonadota > Alphaproteobacteria > Caulobacterales > Caulobacteraceae > Asticcacaulis. The sequence continues at coordinate 44,715 of CBDFFG010000007.1, read as the reverse complement.
GTTGACCTTGATACCGAAGGGCGCCAGCGCCTTGGCGAACGACACGGTAACGGCGTTGAGCGCCGACTTCGAGGAGTTATAGCCCAGGATATTGACACCATAGAACTCGCTGCCCGGGTCGGTCAGGCTGGTCAGGGAGCCGAGCTCGCTGCTGACATTGACGATATTGGCTGCCCCCGCCGCCTTGAGCAGGGGCAAAAAGGCCTGCGTCACCCGGATCGGCCCCAGGACATTGACGGCATAGACCTGGGCGATATCATCGACGCTTTGGTCTGCCGGATCGGCAAAGGCGCCGGGGATGGCGGCATTGTTGACCAGGACATCGAGCTTGCCGTCGATCTCGCGGATATGATCGGCGGCGGCCCTGACCCGGGCCTCGTCCTCGACCGCGATATCGACAAAGCGGACATCGTGGCCCAGAGCGCGCAGCGCCTGTGCGGCCGTCTCGCCGCGGTCGGCGTCGCGGGCGCCCAGCCAGACGCGATAGCCGAGCGCTCCCAGGCGCCGGGCGGTTTCATAACCGATGCTCTTGTTGGCGCCGGTGATAAGAACATTCTTGGACATGCGGAAATCTCCATGGGTTTTGAGGAAACCCGAAGATGTGGCGTCCGCCCCGCCGCCGCATGCCCGATCATATCGACCTCTTGCCCGATTCCGTCGAAGCCTTGCGAAGGCGCCGGGCCGGTGCGATCTATGGGTCATGGACAGCATACTTGACGAACTGAAGGCGCGCGTGCGGGCGCACACCGACAGGACCCGGAGCGAAACGCCGGTCCCGCGCCTCTATGTCGGCCGCAGCGACGCGGCGACCGAGCCGGTGCCGCTGATCATCGAGCCGGCCGTCTGTCTGGTGCTGCAAGGCGCGAAGTCGACCTCGCTGGGAGGTGACCCGATCCACTATGGCGCCGGACGCTATTTCATCTCGTCGATCGCGGTGCCGGCGCTGGGCACGGTATCGCAGGCCAGCGCCGGCCAGCCCTTCCTGGCGATCGGTTATGACTTCGACCCGGGCATCGTCACGCAACTGCTGCTGGATGCGGGCGAAGTCGGAGAACCAGAATTCGTCTGTCCCGTGGGCCATAGCCTGGCCGAGCCGGAACTGCTCGGTGCCTTTCTGCGCGTCATGCGGCTGCTCGACCGGCCGAACGAAATTACCTTCCTGGCACCGATGATCGAACGCGAGATCCTGTTCCGGCTGCTGCGGGGACCGCAGGGACCGCGCCTGCGCCAGATCGCCCGCGGCGACAGCCGCCTGGCCCAGGTGCACCGCGCCATGCACTGGATCCGCGAGAATTACCGCGAGGCCTTCCGCATCGAGGACCTGTCGCGCATGGCGGGGATGAGCCCGGTGGTCTTTCATCGCCATTTCAAGGCGCTGACGACCATGACGCCGGTCCAGTACCAGAAGCGCTTCCGGCTGCATGCGGCGCGCCGCCTGCTGATCGAGGCCTGGGGCGACACCAGCCGCGTCGCCTTCGAAGTCGGCTATGAAAGCGCATCGCAGTTCAGCCGGGAATATTCACGTGTCTTCGGCCACCCGCCGGCCCGCGACGCCCAGCGTCTGCGCGCCGCCCTGATCACCGAGCCCGCCGCCGGATAGCGATATCCATTCGCCGCAAATATTTTCCCGTAACACCGGAATAAATTCCGTGGCCGCCCGTTATGCACTTCAGGGCGCGTGCGATTGCCTGTCGTTAGTAAAGCGCAACCCAACAACGTGGCCGCCACTTTTGGTTAAATTGCGTGACAAAACAAAGAACCGGAGCGCGGATTTGGCTCGACCAAATTGCACAGCGCTCTGGTTTTCCAGCAAAATACGAACGGGCAAAAATCATGAACAAAAAAATGCGCAACCTTCTGATAGCTGTGGCCGCCGGCGGAGGCCTCTTCCTAGTCCTGACCATCCTGATGGCCACGACGCCTGGCCTCAATATCGGCCCGCAGGCGACGGTCCTGCCCCTGGTGCTCGGCGGCGGCGTATATGCCGCCCTCAATGCCAAAAATGCCAACCGCAAACTGCCGACCGCCTCTGGGGAGGCGCGCGCCCAGGCCCTGTCCTTTCCGCCACGGCCCGGTGAAGGCTATATCGTCCTGATCCGCCGCGCCAAGTCCGCCAAGCCGATCGGCTTCGACATGATGCTGGACGGCGTCGACGCCACGCAACTGATGGTGGGGCAGTTCTGCGTCCTGCCGGTATCGGTGGCGCGACACACGGTTTTTGCCGATGTCGCAGGCGTCGCCGGCAAGTCCGGCGCCACGCCCGTGGAGGTTCTGGTGACAGAGGGGAGTGTCTTTTTCTTCGAGACCCGGCTTGCCATGGGCCTGACCCGCAGTTCAGTGCACCTCGACCCCGTTGTCGATACGCCCGCCTTGCGCGCCGGGCTGGAGAAGCTTGCCATGGCCCTGCCGCAGTCTGAGGCGCCCGCCCGCAAGGTTGCCTGAACATGGGCCAGAACCTGGCCTTAAGGCTGCTCTTCGCCGCTGTTCCGGTGGTTGCGATCCTGCTTCTGGTGTTTCGCCGCACGGGCAACCGTGTGGCCGTTGCGCCATCCGCCGGGGCGTCGGCATTTGCGATTGCGGCGCTCGATGCCCGTTTCGGCTGGCTCGGCAATGTGCGCCTTCGCCACACCTCGGCATCGTCCGTCACAATCGACGCAACCGGCCTGCATTTCCAGGCCATGGGGCAGCGCCACCTTGCCTTCGCCGCCATCGAGCGCGTCGAGCTTCAGCGCAAATGGAACGGGCCAGCCCTACTGGTTATCGGTCGCGAATGGGGTAACCGGTTGACCATCACCCTGGCGCACGAGGCGGATGTCAGGTCGATACTGCGGGCCTTGCCGGACACTGTCCCATTGTCACCAAAAGCTTCCGAGCTTCGCGACCTGGAGCCCGCGTCATGACGCCGTACGAGGTTCAGCAAGGCGATTGCATGATCAGTATCGGCGCCGCAAACGGCCTGCCCTGGCGCTATATCTGGGAGCGGCCGGAGAATGCCGGCTTGCGCGCAACACGCACACCCGAAATCCTTTATCCCGGCGACATCGTCAACATCCCCGAGTTCGAAGCACGCGAGGAAACCCGCCCGACGGGAGCCTCTTATCGGTTCAAGCTGACCGGCGGCTGGACGCGGATGCGGATCCGCTTCCTGTTCCTGGACGAGCCCCAACGCAATGTGCCCGCCCGGGTCGAGGTCGGCGGCAGGGTAGCGCAACTGTCGACGGATGGCGACGGCGTACTGGAATGCCGTATCCCCGGCGACGCCCCCACCGCCCGGGTGACTCTGCTGCTGGAGGATGCACCGGAGGTCTATGATTTCGATCTCGGCGCCCTCGATCCGATAGATACGATCAGCGGCATCCAGCAGCGCCTGAAAAGCCTGGGCTACGATCCCGGCCCAATCGACAATGTCAACGGCCCGAAAACACAGCGCGGCGTCCGCGCCTTTCAGTACGATCAGAAGCTGCAGGTCGACGGCATTGCCGGCCCGATAACCAAGGGCCGTCTGACAGGGGTTTACGGCTGCTGATGGAAACGCCCTATTATGACCCGTTGAGGCCGAACGAATATTATTACACGCCCATACAGCGCGTTCAGGCGCTCTTTGACCTTGAGCACGCGCGCGCGCTCGAGGATGAGCGCCGACTTCGGCACCGACGCCAAGCTCCCGACGACGCCATTCCGACTGTCCGGATGGAAGACACTACTATACTTTCAACTGTAAATATCAAACCCGTCATTACGTTCATTGAGCTCAATTTTCCAGGAAAAAGTTTCGACGATGTGAAACGTAATCTGGAAGGCAGGTGGGGATACGTATACAATACGGCTTCTGGAAAACTTATACTTGAAGTTTATTTTCATGTAGCCAATCCAGATGGCACGATAAACAGCCAATACAGGCATTTTCCCGTATTGCCCAAATCGTCGAAAGATAATTTTCTTGATATCAATGAACCCGGCTGGATCTCCATCACTTCTGCCGCTATTCCGATCCCCATCGTACGAACGGACAAGGCCAACGATCTTCGCTGCTTTTTGAGTCCGTGGCGCCTGAATGCGGAATGCCTTGCCACCATGGAGGCCAACGGTGGGGAGGTTATTCGGCGAAACTTCATCCCGGTATGCGTAGAGGCAGCCCTCGGCACGGGGTTGTATGCAGTCTGTATTGACCCCTTTGCCTGGGCGCATGACGCCAAGGAAAAATACTACGACGAGGCGCTGAACGCTTTCCTGGCCGGCGAAGCCGACAAGGATATCCGCTATCGCCGCCTTATCGCCCAGACATTAAAAGGCATCAGCGACAGGGGCGACAGGTACAATCTGGACAACACCCGTATCTTCAGCAAGAAACCTTTTCTCGAACTTGACGACCTCGACCGCGAGGCGAAGGAACGAAAAGCCACCCTGGAACAAGCAAGCGCCTATATGGGTGCGACCTGTTTCGACGGTGACGATTTTCAATTAGCCGAACAGGCCTGCCTGCAAGGGGATATTGATGGCGTCGAGTATATGGCGGTCAAATGGCACGGCCTCCTTACCGGCATCAACGTCGCGGAACCCGGGCGGCAATTCGTTGCGCGGCTCGTGGCGGACTCCCGAAGGTTTTTCTTACGGCAGATTTATACGCCCACGCCCCTGTTTAGCTTGACGCGCCTCGTGCAGAATATCGGTACGTCGCGCTGGATTTGGTATGCCTGCGCCGGCAGTGTCAGCGAAACCGTCGTAGCCTATCACCGCATAAATATCGTCAAATCCCTCAACAAGATCACAGAATACCAGAAGCTGGAGAAGTACCTAGGTGAAATCGGCTTCCTGACGATTTCCATAAACGACATGACAGCGACCAACGCTGCTCTGGCCCGCAGCGGACTAGCCGGCAAAACCCTTTCATCTGCTGAACGCGAAAAGATTTTCGAGGAAGTCACCAAACGCGCAAAAGTCATCGACCCGATCACCAAGGGAGACCTTATTCTGGCCGAGCTTCGCCTCATCGAAAATGCCGATAGGCAAATCGACAGCAAGAATCCGAAGATTGCGGAAGGAGTCATCAACTACATCTTCGGGACGGCAAGAGGTAAAGCAAGTCTCGAAGCCGCGAAGGATGCGATTGTAGGCGGCAAGTACATTTTCGACATTTGCAATCTGTTACTGGCCGCGGATGCCCTGAGGACCGCCGACGATGAAAATTCGACAAATGCGATGGTCTCCCTGCTGGGATCGTCGTCGGATTTTATGGCGCTTACCCTGGAAGCGGCCAATGCCGGCAAGGCGACAGCCAACCAGCAATCCGTGTGGGGTCGGTTATCCTGGCGGGCGACGAAAGGCCTCGGTGGCACGCTCGGTATTATTTCCGGTTTCTGCGATGGTTATAGCATGGCAACCGAGTTTAAGAAGGGTTGGTCACGTGATGATGCCGGACGCTTCGTCGGGGCTTCGATCGGGCTGGTTGGGGCAGGCCTGGAAATCGCCGGTGGCGTGCTCGTCCTGGCGGAACTCTATTTCGGGCCAGCCATACTTGCAGGATCGTGGGCAGGCCCTGTCGGTATAGCGATTGGCGCCTTGGCCGCCGCCTTCCTGGCTGCTGGCGCCTTTATTATTAATGGCTACAGCCTTAACAATCCCTGGCAGGAATTTGCCTCCCACTCGTACCTCGGAAAACGCAAGGACGGCGATTGGGTCCAATATGACTGGGCCCCCACCGGTAAGCTGATGCCTTGCGAGACATACGATCGCACGCGTCGTCAGTATGACGAAGAACTGACCATCCTTCTCAGCCTGGTAACCAGCTACATTGTCCGGCTTGAAAAGGAGTTCAGCCCGGTCAAATTTTCAGCTGGAATGCCTGCCGTACTGTCCATCGAGTTTCCTGTCTCGGACCCCAGCCACGTGGTGTTTATCGGTATCGAACAGGTGTGGGAATGGAGCGGCCCGGACGGTTCCGATAGCCTGACTTTCACCGCGAAGGAAATTCGCGTGACCCGGGAAAAGGAGGGTATCAGCGACGTTGTGGGCAGTGACACCCTTTTTCTTTGGTCCACGGAATCGGAGCTGACAGTCGACGGCCCCGCGCTTACAAAAATCAACCTGGATCTGCAGCCCAATTTCGTCCGCGAATCGCCGGGCAAGGCATGGCAACACCTAGCCGACCTCAAACCCAGTGCCGGTCGATTGTACTACGAGAAGACCGTCAGAAAAGTTACCGTCACGGTCCGCGTCACCTCCCAGACCAACGTCACGCGGCCTTATGATGACACCTATATCCTGCCTGTATTCGAATTCCGGGAATTTCCCCGGCCAAACCTTGCCACCCAGAGCGCATACACCTGGCAACTGCAACGCCTGCCAAACTAGCAGGGACCATAAGCCATGCTGACCATATCTCCCCAAATTTTTGCCGCCTTCGAACCCCAGGCCGAAAAGTCGCTGCCCGGCCACATGGCGCGCAAGCTGCGCGAGGATCACGGCAGACGCCTTACGGGCGTCAGCGACGACGTCCTGACCGCGTTTGCCGAACAGATGATCGGACAGGCCCGCGCCCTGGGCCTGACCTGGCGTTCCAGCCTCTATGCTTTCACAAGCCTGGGCCTGATCATCCATCCGCGTTTCTATCAGCATCCTGCGGTCCGGGCGGCCCTGCAGGACGATCCGTTCGATACGCCGGACGACCGCATGAAGCGCCTGGGAACCGTCGTCCCCGACGCTGTCTGGGACGAAATCGCCGCCACGCCTGGGAGGCTGGTCACATGACGCTCGAATATCCCGCCGCGGAAACCCGCCGCCTGATACGCGACAGCTACGCGTCGGAACCCGATGCGCCACCGGCGCCGCTGCAAGCCTGTACGGCGGCGCGCACCACCGCCACGTCGCCAAATAGCGGCCTCGACTGGATCGAGATCGTCCTGGTCGACCAGGCGGGCCATCCGGCCGCCGATGTCGCCTGGCGCGTCACGACCAGCAATGGCGTCGTCTATGAAGGCACGCTCGACGAAACCGGCACTGCCCGGCTGGACGGCATCATGCCCGGGGACGCCGTGGTGACCTTCCCGGAACTCGATCGCCGGCTATGGGACACGGCATAAAGGTTGACCTGTGACAGGGCCGGGCTACAAACGGCTGTCCCATGCCTTGCGAAAGCCCACCCATGATCCCCTCCCCCGCCTACCCGATCGGAACCCCCGGCACCCCGTGGGGCGCAACCGAACGCGACCAGTGGCGTGCCAGCCGGCAACGCCTGCGCAGCTATGGCGACGACGTGGTCCCGCGCATCGAGGCCCTGGCCGATCGCTTCGATATCGAGACCTACGGCGGGCTCGACTATGCCGGCGAAACCTATGCCCTCTATGCCCTGCGCAGCCGCCACTGGGACCCTGCCGTGCCGACGGCCCTGGTGACCGGCGGCGTCCATGGCTATGAGACCAGCGGCGTGCTGGGCGCCCTGGAATTCCTCGAACAGCGGGCCGAAGCCTATGCCGGCCAGATCAACCTTCTGGTGGCGCCGTGCGTCAGCCCGTGGGCCTATGAGCGCATCAACCGCTGGAACTACGATGCGCTCGACCCCAACCGCAACTTCCGCGCCGATGGCCCGGCGGCCGAATCCGTCGCCCTGATCAAGCTGGTCGAACCGCTGAAGGGCCGGTTCCTGATGCATATCGACCTGCACGAGACGACCGACAGCGACGAAGACGAGTTCCGCGTCGCCTTGGCCGCGCGCGACGGCAAGACCAGCGAACCGGGCGAAATCCCCGACGGCTTCTACCTGGTCGACGACACGGAAAATCCGCAGCCGGCCTTCCAGGAGGCGGTCATCGCTGCGGTGGCCAAGGTGACCCATATCGCCCCGGCGGACGCCGAAGGCAATATCATCGGCTCACCCGTCGTCGCCAATGGCGTGATCCGGTATCCGGTCGCCGCCTATTTCATGTGCCCATCGATCAGCGGCGCACGCTTCACCACCACGACCGAGGTCTATCCCGACAGCCCGCGCACCAACCCGGCCGAATGCAATGCCGCCCAGGTCGCGGCGGTCTGCGCCGCGCTGGACTATGTGCTGGAACAGGTCTGATGCCGGCCGTCGAAGACAATCTTGCCGCGGAATGGAATGCCCGGGGCCGGGCCCATTTCAAGACCTGTTCCGACGGCCTGACCGCACATTACGAACACGGGGCGCCTTTCGAACGGGGAGACGATCCGCGTTCGGCCGAGGCGGCACAGGCTGTCCTCGACGCCGTCGTCGCCCTGAACGCAAACGGCCAGTGGCAGGCGGCGCGGGCGCGCTTCGATCCGGCGCATGAGCCGTTCATTCCCATCCTCAGGGCGCAGGGCCAAGGCCTTTCCTGCGTGACCGCCGTCGGACCGGACGCCTGCATTTTCCGCCTCGGGTCCGAGCATCGATCAGGCAGGGCCGTCCATATCGAGGCCGGGCGGATAACCGTGCTGGAGGACCTGCTGGCCATAGCCCCGTCACGCGATCATGCCTGGTTTGTTGTGGTGACAAGAGATGGCTTCCACATCCGGCAAGACTGGGCCGACGCAGACACGGCTGTCTTGCCCTGGCCTGTAAAGGTCCGGCCGCTGGAGACTGTGCGCATCAGCGACGATGGCCGCCGCATCGCCTTCGCCGACGACGATCTCGGCATCTGGATGGGAGATGTACCGTCACGCGCCTGGCGGCGGTTTCATCCGACCGAGGCCGACATCGCGGAGCTCAAGGCGGAAGACCCGGACGACGACTGGTCATCCAGCATGACCAACTGCGACCTGTCCCCGGACGGACGCTACCTCGCCTTCGGCACGCAGGATTACGGGCACGACGTCCACAGGATCGATGAGGCGCTGACCAGCGAACTTTGGTGCACCATCTGCCCCGATATCGACTATCCACATGCGGCCTGCTTCTCCGACGACGGCCGCTACCTGGCGCTCAATGGCTGCCATTTCTACAACGGTGTAACCCTGTGCGTCGATGTGCCGGCAAGCCGCGGGTTTATCAAGCCCGACTATGAAAGCGATCCGCACACGCCCGCCATCGATACCAGCTTGCGCATCTATGCCAGCACCTGGCTGCCACCGGAGGCGACGGGCCAGGACACCGGCGCTTTTGTCCTGGCGGGACTGGGCACGATGACAGCCGTCACACCGGCAGGCCAGGTGCTGTTTTCGCAGTATTTCGGTTCGTCGGCCTCAGGCATCGACTATTGCCCGCGGACACGGAGACTGTTCCTCGGCTCCTATTCCGGCATCCTGCATGTCTACGATATCGACCGTCTCGCCGACCCGACGCAGACCTTCGGATACAGGCCGCGGCATGAGGTGTATCGCTGGATTTTCTGGCGGGACTATCCGCCGTTCCGCTGGTGAGCTTGGAACACGGCTGATGCCGGAACGGCGGAGGGCGACACGCACCTGTCACAGGACCTTGCACAGGACGATATTGGCGTGGCCCTGGGGCCAGTTGTCGAAGGTCGCCATCCGCTCGAAACCGGCGCGTTCATAAAACGCTGGCGCCTGGAAGCCATGGCTCGAAACCCACAGGCGCTGCGCGCCCAGGTGGCGCGCCGCGTCGACAAAGGCATCGAGCAAGGCCTTCCCCAGCCCACGGTTACGCTGGTCGTCGGCGACCCACAGCAGTTTCAGCTCGGCCGTACCCGCCCAATAGTGGCCTGTGGCCGCGGCGATCATGCTCCCGTCATCGCCATCGATGGTGAAGGCGATCGGTTGAGCATCGTCGCGCCCCGTGGCAGCGGCATTGAAGGCGTAAAGCTGGTCCTCGAGCCAGGCCAGTTGGCCCGCGGACAGGTCGTGACGGGGTTGCGGAACGGACGGCATGGATGACCTTTCACAAGCGATAACCTGAAGTCTTACGTGCGCCAATGGCTTCGGGTTACAGCCCGACAGGGGACGCGGACACGGGGAAGTCATGCGCTTCGCTATCGGAGATACGTCCAACGGCGCGATCCGCAACTTCGTCCGCTATCAACGCCCGAAACGCCGCGTTGCCGTCCATCTCCCGACGCCCGAGGTCTGGCTAAGATTGAAACCCGCTACGACAACACCTAGGACTGGCCATTTAGCTTTCGCCAACGGTTCGGCGGCATGCCTTCCCAGTCGCTGAAGGCGCGGCAGAATGAGCGGGCGTCCTGATAACCCAGCAGGTAGGCGATCTCGTCGATTCCGGAACGGCCATCGCGGAGCAGCTGACAACCCCATTCGCGCCGGGCTTCGTTCAGCAGGGCGCGAAAATTCGTGCCTTCCTCGGTAATGCGCCGCTGCAGGGTCCGTTCGCTCAGGCCCAGGTCGCGGGCAACCTCCGGCAGTTCGGGCCGTCCGCTCGCCAGCTTGCCCCGAAGCACCGCCTTGACCTGGTCGCCGATGGCGTCGCCGGCATCCAGTTCACGCAGCGCCGCCGACAGGGCCGGCGTCAGCATCTCCAGCAGTTCGGGATTGTGCCCCGGGAACGGGCGCTCGAGATCGCCAGGCTTCAGCACCAGGGCATTGCGGCCGGCACCGAAATGGACGGGACAGCCGAAAAAGGCCTCATGCACACCGCCCGCCGGTTTTGGCCGCGTCAGCTCGACGCGCACCGGCGTCAGGTTTTGCCCGGTGCCATGCCGCCCGATCGACAGCAGCAGGGCAAAGGCGACATCGGTGGAAACATCCGGCTCCGGCTCCATCCCGAACAGCCATGTCGTTGTCAGTGTGACTTCGTGCAGGGTTTCCGCGATATGCAGGGTCTCGGGCGTGCACAGCCGTTTGAAACGCGCCGTCCGCAGCAGGGCGTCGCGATAGTCCCGCGCCAGATAGGCGGCCAGGAAGGCCGGCGGATAGCCCTCCGGATCCGACATCTGCACCAGCCGGATACCGAAAGCCGGATCGTTGCTCAGGGCTTCCAGCGCGCGCCATATGGCGAAGAAGTGGTCTGTGCCGACAAACTGCGATCCGCCGAGCAGGGTCGCCGGCAGCCGCGCCTGGCGCAGCACGGCGACGGCCGGCACGCCGGCGCGCTCTACCGCCCGCCAGAAGGCGCCATGCAGCTTGCAGCGGTCTGCGGGAATATGGCTGGTCATGGCGTCACCCGTTCTTTCCCAGTCATAGGATGCTCATTTCATCCGGCTTAGTATAAGACCATCAAAAGCGCGATCGCCAAACCATTTCCGCACACCGATCATCAGCTTCGCATACCGGCCGGCGGCATAGCGGGTCTTCGGCCGGCGCGACCTTATGGCCCGGGAAATGACGCGGGCAATCACCTCGGGTCTGGTCCCCACACCTTGCTGGTAGCTGGCGCGGGTGACAGCGACGACGCGCTGCGTCACTTCATCATAGGCGCCGGTACCCGATCGCGCCAGCATGCCGTCCAGGGCGACATCGCCAAAGCCGGTTTCGATGACACCCGGCTCGATCACCACCACCCGGATGCCGAACGGCTCGACCTCCAGCCTCAGGCAATCCGACCAGCCCTCCAGCGCATGCTTGGTCGCGTGGTACCAGCTGCCCAGCAGGGTATAGATCTTGCCGCCCATCGATGTGACATTGACGATGGTGCCCGAGCGCCTTGCGCGCATGGCCGGCAGCAACAACTGCGTCAGCCGTGCCGGGCCAAAGACATTGACCTCGAACTGATAGCGCGCCTCGTCGATAGCGATATCTTCCATGGCGCCGAACAGCCCATAGCCGGCATTGTTGACCAGGACGTCGATGGAACTGACCTGGCTCAGGATGGCCTGCGCCGCCGCCTCGATATCGGCAGGCTTCGAGATATCCATCCGGATGGCGATGGCGCCTTTGGCCACCAGGTCATCCATCTTGTCGACGCTGCGCGCCGCGACGAAGACGCGATAACCGTCCGTGATCAGTCTCTGCGCTATGGCGTGGCCCATCCCGGACGATGCGCCGGTAACCACGGCGGTCTTTTGGGGTTTCGGTGTTTTGGACATTGGGGTGTCTCCTTGTGACGCCCCAATGTCGCGCAATCGGGTGCGAGACTCATCCACCGAAGGCGCCATCCAATTCACAGAAGGCGCCAAGATGGCGGTTTGCCCGTGATCGGCACTGTCGCCGCGCGGCCTAATCGGTATGGTGAGGGGGCGCGGCAAACCGCGTAAGGCAGAGGAGAACATCCATCATGGCTGAGCGACCATCGCTGACCGAGATATTCGAGAAAATAGGCGCCCCAAACCCCGAAGCGTGGGCGCGATCTCAGGAAGACAGGGCATTCCCCAACTGGCGCGCTACCTGTTCCTGCGCCAGGCATGGCAGCAGGTGGTCGCCAAAGATGATGTAACCTGGATAGATGCGGAACTTGAACGACCGCCTGGGTCGCCGGGCGCGAGCGCAGCGCCGGCATTATCGCGCCTGTTGTCACTGGGCGCGGATAAGCAGGACATAACCGACGTAGTCCGGACCATGCAATGGCAGTTCTTATTCCGGCTCTGCTATCTGCTGGATGATCCGGGCGATCTCGAAGACGTCGTGTCCGATATGGATTGGGGGCTGTTCACCGTCGATGCGGAAGGTAAGCCTTTGGACCGTATCGGCGGGCTACATGAGTCCGTTCTTGAGACGGAGCCATCAGGGACCGAAATGAAAAGCTGATCTGCTAGGCCCTTTTCCGTGCCGTATGCTGAAGGTGGTGCAGGATATTTTCGCAATTTATAACCTGACGTCGAATTTATGTCGGTGGCGAGTAGGTCACCGTGCATTCGTACTGTTCATTAAAAAGGGCCTCAAGCCCGCGTCCTATAAGAAGCTCGTGCAGTTGAAGTGCACCGCTGGCATTACGAACATTCAAAGCAACGGATCTGTCATGAAAATCATCGTCCAACGATCTTTTTGCACGCCGTTTCAAATTAACCGGAAGTATGGAATCCGGAAAAGCGGTACCGATCTTTTGGTGAAAACTTCTTCTAGAAAAAGCATCATCGCTCAAATCATCGGGACAATATTCGATTGTGACCGAAGCCAGACTGCGACAAGTCTGGCGAAGGCCGGCCAAGAAATCGACTTGGGCAGCCATACTGCGATCCTTCGTTAACGCATATGGGTCGCGGATAACTACATCTCCTATATCCCTGCCGGCAAAAAGCGCAAATATGGCGGCAGTAGGTCTGGGGCGTCCAGCTGGAACGCGCCAAACCTTCGCTCCCCTCTCGATAACCTTGCTACCAAGTGTCAACACAGGCCTGGGCTTTGTCGTCTCTTCCACAGAAGGAATATCCGGCTCTGCTACCTGCAACGAGTCACTGTCGTTTTCAGCAGGAAAATGCCCACCTGCGGCCACTTCATTGAAAAGGTCGCCAATATCTCCTTGATCTGCTTCCGGTGGCATAAATAGATCACGCGTCAATTGGCGCTTTCTTTCGAGCAACGCGTGTAACCGCAGATCGAAGCTGCTGTCGCGTATTGCTGGACTGGGGTGAGCGGCCAAAGGAAGATGCACATACACCTTCCTCGTTTGTCCGATGCGGAAAACACGATCTGTCGCCTGATCTTCGACTGCAGGATTCCACCAGCGAGACAAGTGAATAACGTGGTTTGCGGCAGTCAACGTAAGTCCGACACCGCCCGCCTTCGGTGAGAGTATCATCACTCCGAAGCGATGCGCATCTTCTTGGAAGGCACGCACCATATCCTGCCGTTTCGGTCCGGGCACACTACCGTTGATTCGCATTGGTGGCTTGTCTAGCTTGAAGCGGCTATAGATCAAGCCGGCCAAGCGCTCCTGCATCGCCAAGTCCTCGACGAAGATTAGCGCGCGCTCCTTTCTCTCGCAGACGCCTTCAAGAATTTCGAGTGTTTTAGCCAGTCTTGCAGAGTCCCGAGCATAGTCGTCTAGGTTATTCGGCGCCAATTCCGGATCGACGGGATGCAATGAAACGCCACGCATGTGGGCCAAGATTTGCAACATTCCGCCTGTACCCAAGGTACCGCTGGCTGCCCCCGCCGCCGCGCGTGCTACTACGCTCGCATAGGCTGTTGCCTGCCGCTCGGGCATGTCAACAATATAAGGCGTGATGGTCTTGGTTGGCAGTCCCTTGAGTGCATCTGATTTCAGACGCCGAAGCATATACGGTGGCTTGCCGGACTCCGCCGAAGTCAGGAAGCCCTTCAGTTCTTGCAGCCGAGCCGCATTAGTGGAAGGATATCTCTTCTCAAAGTCACGGCTGGAACCCAGAAGGCCCGGCGAAATAACGTCCATAATTGACCAGAGATCTTGTAGCCGATTTTCCACCGGCGTTCCTGTCATGCCGAGGACAAAGTCGGCGTTCAACGCCTTTGAGGCCCGGGTCATCTGGCTGACGGGATTTTTTAGCTTCTGGATTTCATCATATACTATAAGGGCGAATCGGCTACGGGCGAAACTGAAATGATAGTCACGCAAGGTCTCATAAGTGGTCAGAACCACGCCAGCCTCGTGCCATGACGCCGCGTTCAACGCAGCTCGGCCAGTCTCAATATCCTTAAGACCAAGTCCGGATTCTTCTCTCAAATATTTTAGGTCGCCCCCGAATGCCAACACCAGCCGGCCCAGCCATGGAGCTTTAAGATGTTTGCGAATTTCATCTTGCCAGTTTCCCAACAAGCCTGTTGGCGCGACGATCAGGAAAGGGGCCATCGGCCGTCCACCCTTTGCCATATCCTCACGCAACCAAGCCATCAAGGCTATAGCTTGTAAGGTCTTGCCAAGCCCCATATCGTCGGCCAACAAGACACCCGTTTGACGAGCCTGTACGGAGCGAACAAGCCACTCTAGCCCCTCTTGTTGATGTGGCTTCAAATCCGTCTTCAAAAGCGCGGGCACAGAGACGGGTACAGTCAGATTTGGAATCTCGCCAATATCAGCAGCCAAGGATGAGAATTGGACTTCCTCGAAATTCTCCCTCACGACCAGAAAGACTTTTTCAGCTAGTTTAGCTTCCCAATTATCGGGCTCGGAAAAGCCATTTCCAACGTCAGCGGCAGTGGCAGTGGCAAACATGCCTAAACTCGCGACCGCGGCGCGAGTCTGTGCGTTGATCGGCAGTGCCATCGGCGCGGTATCATCGGAGCGGACCGGTTCCAGAAGGCCCGCAACGTCCACACTCGGCTTCTGCGCTACTTGAGCCGCCTCAAAACGATCTATGATTGGTTGCAGGTTCTGGGGGGCGATATGATAGTAGTCCTCGGCAACCTTGAGTCCGAACTTTTCGGGAAGCCAATTGTTGCTACCGGATGGCAGTACCCAAGGCAGGACAGTTTTGCGCCAGATATCGACCCCGGCGACTCGTTGTGAGAACTGTTCCGTTTCGATGAAGAGGCGCTCGAAGGAAAGGGTCTCGCTTTCCTTCACTCCGATCTTATCGCGCAAGACTTGGCGCGGATTAAGAATGAAGGCGCGCCTTTCGCTCTCGACGCTATCCTGTAATGTCCGTACGGTATTCAAAATTGGACGCAAGTCCGGATCGACAAAGATATATTCGCCATCTTTTAGAACGTAGACCGGCCGAACACCCTGTTCACGCCGGAATCGATCTTCAGCAAAAAGCTTCTGCGCCCGTGGTGACAAGATATTGTCCCAGTCTTCATCGGGCGCCGCTCCCTCTGCGCTTGCCTCCTTTAGGTTAGAGCCAAACAAAATTGGATCAAACTCTGTTATATCAGGAGTAAGGGTGCGCAACTTCAAAGATAATGCTGCAGCATAGTGTACGCGGATTTCTTTGAGATAGGCATCCGATGTGATGGGCAAATGACTTTCGTCCGCCCAAATGACCTTCAAATCGGAAAGAGCTTGGAAACGGTCAGCCTTCTCAAGTGGCACCGATAAGCGTTGGGCTGCCTTGTGCAACGACCACAAAGGTTTTGGTACGCGCCAAACATTACCTTCGGCCTTGAGAAGCGCCCCGGATAGGTTAGCGCGAACCGGCTGGCCACCCAATCGCACCCAAGTTATCTTGAGGTGAAAACTATCCTCATCGATACGGCCGACTGGTTTGATGTCCAGAGCCAGGGTTGTCGCCGGTGGCAGTCCAAGTACCCCCGCCGTCCCGGTTCCCAAGCCAGCAACAAAGTCTGCATCAAGCGTTATGTCAGTCTCATTGACCACGATTCTGCTGTCAATGTGGTCTTCATGGACGTGACAGAGGAGTTCGGAAATTGCCGAAGCAGCTTCAGGTAAGGCTGAAATCCATTGCGTTATTGGCAAGGAATCAACACCTTCCCTTAGTGTCAAATTGAGAAAATCACCTTGAGCGTCGTACGAAAATTTTGCGATAGACTGCGTATTCGACTTGTTTAAGAAAGGTATTTTTCACGGCCTTAATCCGATTTCTTGGTGTATAGTGTATTCGACTACTCGCTGCCAATTACCTTGGTGGGTACCATTCAATGGCGCATACATCAGGTCGACTGCGTCATAGTCAGGCAGATTACGGGTATTGTATTTGTGCAGAGCCGGCGCACCATGATCACGCTGCCGCCAGATGTTCCACTTTCCGTTGTGGCTCCACTCGACGACGGTCAAATCGCCAATCTTCATAATTAGCGCCGTATGTTGAGGGGTTCGCCCCGAGCCAAGACGGCCAAATTTTCTGTAAGCCTCATTGTTATTCTTCTTCGCAACCTGTTCCGCAAGCAACACGCCATCTTTGCCAAAAACGACCCAGGCGTCCGAGATGAGGCTGGGATTGGCATTCAGATATTTGCTCCAGAAACGCTTCCGCTCCTTCCACATATCGGGCCGGTCGGTCATCTGATCGACAATAGCAAAGAACTGTTCGAACGACGCTTTGGTCAACCAGCGCATAATCACGCCGTAGGCTTCCGGGGCACGTTCTTCAATGGCAGACCATTTACTGCCTTGGGTGGTTCTAGGGTCACCAGCATATTTAATTACCACATCCACTAGCCGGTTCTGATGCGCTTCGGATGGTTGAGCGCTCCGCCATGGCCGGAAGAGCGCATCCACATAGTTGCACCATGCCCTAGGGTATATAAAACCTTCGTCGCCGGCGTTCGCCCACTCCATCAATCGTGTTTGCGCGGTCGAAGCAGATGGCCCTGTCAACTGCGCGGTAGTGCCACAGGCCTGACGAAAAGCGGCCTCGGCGAGACCACCCTTGCGTCGCATGCCACTGCTCAGATTTGCATTGTCGAATATACGCATAACAGGAGATGCTGATTGCATGACCGTGGCGGCGATCCGCTTGGGACCTTCTTGGCTATCGAACAGCTTCAGTTCATCATGCAGCTTCGGCCAGATATCGTCTTTTCGCCAGGGCCAGTGTAAGGATAGCTGCCCCAGCCGGTTGCCAAACGCGGCAATCACTTCGTCATCTGCTTGAAAGCCGTCAAGATAGCTATCCATCAGGCCAAACAACGCTGATCGGCGTTTTGGCGATCGACCTCGGAAATGAGCTTGGACGCAATGATCAAGTCACGTCCGGGTGCATGATGCGGATGAAAGAAAACGCGACATATGTTTTTCAAATCCCGTCCTGCAAGGGATTGGACGCCGCTGGCCTCAACCGCTGCCAGAATACGTCGTTGAAGCTTTTCGGTCGGCTCAGCGTCTTCTGTGTCGCCTTCTCCGGCGAGCCTAGCGTTTGCTCGTGGCAAAAGGATCATCTCCGCCGGCCGGACCTTCAATCTCTTGAACCAATCGCTCTTTGGATCCATCAGGGCTTTCAGGGCACTCATCGGTGTGTGCTCACCTCGTTGGAAATCCGATCCACCTCGCTCGCGTCGGGTGTCATCATGATAATCCTGACGTCGATCCGTCGGTTCCTGCTCTTGTCTATCGCATCAATCGGCCTGTTCTCACCGTAGCCGCTAACGCTAAGGATTGGCTCACATTTTCCACCATTTATCGCGCACAATTTTTCCAGATCGGTCTGCGACGCGTTAGTTGCCGGTATGTGTTGGTCGCTCGGCTGACGGACAAGTCCCAATTGTCACGGTCACGGCCACTTCCGGATAGCGGTACATTATCAGTATGTCCTTCAACGTACAGCGACTCAATGCGATGTGAGACCTTGGGGCAACTTACTCGCAAATGATTTCCGCCGTTTGCATAACAAGGCAAAACCGATTCAAGCGCGTCCGAAAGTTTATTGACCGCGCTTTCGCCTGCTTCGGAAAGTTCGGCCTTGCCACTGGCGAACAATATGCTTTCCGGCAAGTGCATCACGCCGTTCTGTTCATCTATGGTGACAATAACGCCTTGGTCTTTCAATGTGGTCTGGATCTTCTTCAAAATCTCAGTGCGTGTTTGCTCCGCACCCGACAGTTGGTCAGTGACCTGGCGAAACTGCAGCGCGTAATACATTAACAGGATGATGAAAATGAATATCAAGCCGACCATCATGTCGGTCATCGAAATGAAGTAGTTTTCTTCTTCGATTTCTGGTTCATGAGCCTCGTCTATGATCATTCGGCGGCCTCGACACGCTGCCTGCGAGCTTCTTCGACATATTTGTCCAGGCTCTCCGCATAGTCATCAATGGAGGCTAAAGGAGTAGATAACTTGCCGACCGCGCTAGCCATTTCACTGTCGAGGCTTTTGAGCAAAATCCCGGAAAGAGGCGAACGTGTCGCCTAATGTGTCGCCGAGCTTCAACATCGTATTTTCCAAAGGCCTTGTCGACGCCTTCGAAACGTGCCCGATAGTCTTGCCAAGCTTGCGCCGCGGACTCGTGTGTTTGCTGTGACCTCCTTGACCAGATGCTTCATAGCAGTCAGTGCGTCATTTTCTGATTGAATATTAGCCTCAACTGCGCGAGCAATTTTGCCGGACGCGTCGCTCACTGCCTGAACCGCCTGCGATATAGGGGCGGCTGCAGCCGCGAACGACCGAGATGAGTCGTCTAGTGTCGACGCCACACTTCGGCTTTGGCTGACGATGCCAGACATTGCTTGCGCTGTTTCCGCCGCGCTCTCACCACTTTGGACGAAACCCCGGCTTGCCGCTTCGATCTTATCCGCGGCGTCGCCAACCGCTCGCGTTAATCCAGTGGATACAGACCGCAAGCTTTCGCCGGATTCTTCCAGAGCCGTGCGGAATAGATGCTGACTTTCCGATACGCCAGTCGCCATGGCATCTCCGACCTGCTTCTGCATAGTTAGCGCCGCCTCGGAACCGGCAGATTGCAGTGCCTTCACAGCGTCCATCATGGTCTCGGACGATTTGGATTGTAGGGCCTCCATATCTTTAAAGGCTTTAGCCATGGCATCGTTTTGAGCTTTCGAGGTCGCTTCGCTTTGTTCTGCCAGCTTGCCACCCAGGCCGTCCACATTCGCAGCCAGACGATCAAAAGCCTCTCGAATATCTCGAGCAGCACCAGCAAAATCTTCGCCAGCAGCCCGAATCTGACGCGCTGCGTCGTCGCCGGACGCTCCGATGCTTTCGCTCAAAGTATTAAGCTTTTCTCCCAGAACAGAAAGAGTCTGGCTTAAGGCGCGAAGCTCTCCCCCGCTGGTGGTATTGATGGCGTCGATAGCCCTATCCCCAAGCCCCTTGCCCATGTCAGAAATACTGGCATTAAGTTGATCGAGTGACATTGCTACCGGCTGCATAGCTTGGTGGAATTGCACCCCGATACGCTCTGATAACTGGAAGGCGACGTCGGTATTAAAAGTCTTAAGCTGGTCGCGCTGCTCTTTCAGAACGTTCAACTGCTCGATAGCGACCTTCTGTGGTGGAATATAGAGCAGTCCGCGTTCCAGCAATGAGCATAGTTCGTCGACTTTTTTCTTCGACTCCCTCGATATCCAATACTCGGCCCTTCGAAGCAAAAGTGACGCAGCGACGCCTCCAACCGATGAGAAAAATTTTGCGCCCGCGACTCGCAGCAATTCTATGAGTGACTGCTGCATCAATGCAGGATCGTTGTTGATCATGCCCTTTTGTGCGGTGTGTAGGGCTACAATCAGCCCTAGGAAGGTCAAGATAAGACCAATGCCCACGCACAGATTAGACCAGAACATCAACCGCAGTTGAGAGGGCGCCACTTTCGCGAAAAAAATGTTAGGCCGGCTGGTGTTAATGATCGGAGTCTGAGTCTCATCGACTAATGTCTCATGAAATTCCCGCCAGGCCAGTTGAAGCGTCTTGCCGCCATTATTCTCGTCATCCATGACGGATTGGATCGCGTCATAGTTCTCGCTAAAAGCGATTTGAGTTTCGTCCCCGCGATCTTTCCCAGCTAGGGTCTGCCGTAGAATAGAAAGGCGCTCCTCTGCTGCTTTCCAAAATGGTCGCACGCGGCGATAAGCGTCAATGCTGAGATAAGTCGCCCAACCGAACAGAATTGGGAATATGACGAATGGCGCTACCCAAGGCTTGCTGAAGAGCAAGCCGAGACAGCCCATAAGCACATCTAGGAATGTATTGAGAGGTCCGTCCATCTGTAGCTCCTGCCGTTAGCCTGCATGGTTAAAGACAGGCCCCCGTGATATTTCAATCATACAAAAGACGGCAGTGCATCAAAATATTTCAGCCATTGATTGAACAACTGGCTTAAATGAATCCTGTGCTGTAAGTTATTCAGACCGTTCGAGCAGCCTCTCTGTTGGGATTTCCTAAAACCACTGATGGCAAAAATTCAGAGTAATTCGCTGGATTGGCGCCTGGGTGAGGCATCGCAATTTACTCGCGACGGCAATCTCGAATCGGGTGTAAAAATTTTCCGGAAATTGGAGCGGGTGAAGGGAATCGAACCCTCGTATTCAGCTTGGGAAGCTGCTGCTCTACCATTGAGCTACACCCGCGTCGCAACGGCTAATGCCATGGCAGGGGCGGCAGCGTCAACAGAGGCGCATCTGATTTTCGCAACCCGTCACAGAACCTTTGCACCATAAGGGAAACTATCCCCAGTGACAGCGTAGCACCACACTGGACAGGGCATCCCCGCATCCCCACATGCAGGGCGCCGGCCGGGACCCCGGCCAGTTTACCCTTATCCAGAAAACTGCGGGGATCCCCATGTTCCGTTGCGAAGCCTTTGCCGCCCCGGCCGCTGACAAGCCGCTCGGGCCGCTCACCATCGAGCGCCGTGAACCCACCGCCGAGGACGTCCAGATCGACATCCTCTTTTGCGGTGTCTGCCATTCCGACCTGCATATGGCGCGCAATGAATGGCGCTTTTCCGCCTACCCGGTCGTGCCGGGCCACGAGATCGTCGGCCGTGTCGCCGCCGTCGGCGCGGATGTGACGAAGTTCAAGGTCGGCGACCTGGTCGGCGTCGGCTGCATGGTCGATTCCTGCCGCAAGTGCCCGAACTGCACCGAGGGCCTGGAGCAGTATTGCGACGTCGGCAACACCCAGACCTATAATGCCCCCGACAAATATACCGGCGGCATGACCTATGGCGGCTATTCCAAGAGCGTCACCGTCTATGAAGGCTTCGTGCTACGCATCCCCGAAGGCCTCGACCTGGCCGCCACCGCCCCGCTGCTGTGCGCCGGCATCACCACCTGGTCGCCGCTGCGCCACTGGAAGGTCGGGCCCGGCCATAAGGTCGGCATTGTCGGCCTGGGCGGTCTTGGCCATATGGGCGTGAAATTCGCCCGCGCGCTCGGCGCCCATGTCGTGCTGTTCACCACCTCGCCGTCGAAGATTGAAGACGGCAAGACGCTGGGCGCCCACGAAGTCGTCGTGTCGAAGAATGCCGACGAGATGGCCGCCCACTACGGCAGCTTCGACTTTATCCTCGACTGCGTCTCGGCCGAGCACGATATCAATGCCTATCTCAACCTGCTCAAGCGCGACGGCACCGTCTGCCTGGTCGGCGCCCCGGAAAATCCCCTGGCGGTTGCAGCCTTCCCGCTGCTGATGAAGCGCCGCAGCCTGGCCGGTTCCGGCATCGGCGGCATCGCCGAGACCCAGGAGATGCTCGACTATTGCGCCGAACACGGAATAACCTCCGAGGTTGAGGTCATCCGCATGGACCAGATCAACGACGCCTATGAGCGCATGCTCAAGTCCGACGTCCGCTATCGCTTCTCGATTGATATGTCCACGCTTTAAAGTAGCTCAAGCGCCGCATGGCTCGCCGCATCTGCGGCGTCGTGCAGTCGCACTTGCCCAACGGCTAGCCGTTGGGAAACCATTATAATATTTGCGTTTTTTGACTGAAAAGGCCGCCCCTCACCGGGCGGCCTTTTTGTTAAGCTTTCGTTAACTTATCCACATATGTGGATGAATGAAACACCACATATAGATTACATGTGGATAGGTGGAATTCCCCCCACACCATATATTGCGTCTGTAAACTTTTCGTTTACCATTGATTGACGGCAGGGAAGAAATTTCCTCGGGGCGCATCTATATATTGTGGTTCGCTTGCTTGCGGATTGCAAGTTATAGACTTTCAGGGAGTAAGAAGAGCATGAGCTGGACGGACGAACGGGTAGAAACCTTGAAGAAGCTCTGGCAGGAAGGCCATTCCGCCAGTCAGATTGCAAAAGCCCTGGGTGGCGTGACGCGTAATGCCGTGATCGGCAAGGTGCACCGTCTGGGCCTTTCGGGCCGTGCGGCGCCTTCGCAACCGGCGCGTCCCCTGTACAAGCCTGCGCGCCCGCCGCGTCCGGCAGCACAACCTGCGCATACCCCTCATGTTTCGCACGCCGCGCCTGCAGCCCCGCAGCGCGTGACGCCGCCCGTCGTGGCGCGTCCGCCGGTGATTAGCCAGCCTGTCGTTCCTTACGTAGAATCCCCCGGCACGGCGACCGTGCTGACCCTGGGCGCCAAGATGTGCAAGTGGCCGATCGGCGATCCGTCGTCGGACAGCTTCTCGTTCTGCGGCCGCCGCGCCGATGACGGCACCCCCTACTGCGTCGAACATGGCCGCGTCGCCTACCAGCCGTCGCAAAAGGCCAAGAAGCGCGATACCGGCGCCGACCTGTCCCGCTCGCTGCGTCGTTACCTGTAAGTTTAGGGGTCTGGGGCCCGCGGCCCCAGGTCTTACTACCTAAGAAAAAAGCCTCGCAGTTTTGCGAGGCTTTTTTCTTAGGTAGTAAGGCTTGTGGGGTCACGGACCCCACGCCCCATTCGTATCAGTTCAACACGCGACCGGGATCGGGCAGGTCCAGCGAGAAGGTCGGGATCACCACCTTCAGCGGCGTACCGTCCTCGGCGACAAAGACATAATGCCCGCTCATCGTGCCATGCGGTGTCGGCAGCGGGCACCCCGACGTATAGCGGAACGATCCACCTGGCTGCAGGCGCGGCATCTGACCGACCACTCCCTCGCCATTGACCTTGTGCACCCGCCCCAGCCCATCGGTAATCGTCCAGTGGCGCGTGCGCAGTTGCACCACCTCATCGGACGAATTGCGCAGGGTGATATGATAGGCCCAGGCATACTGGTCCTCGCCATAATCGTGGCGGTCGCTCGTAAGGTATTCGACCTCGACCGAAACCGTGATGCCGTGGCTGGTGTGGCTGTAGTACATGCGAAGGCCCTTTAGCACTTGCCGCTTGGGGAATCCTCTCTTAAATGGTCCCCCCGCCTATGGAAAGACCGACCATGACCGCCACTCCGGATACTGCTGCCGCCGACCTGCGTAACGGCATCCTGCCGATGCAGAGCCTGGCCGAACTGGTGGCGCAGGGTGCGGTCAAGAGCACCACCCCGCTCGACCACGACCAGATCCAGCCGGCCAGTATCGACCTGCGCCTGGGCGCCCGGGCCTGGCGGGTCCGCGCCTCGTACCTGCCGCGCGGCCGCAAGGTGTCGGAACGCCTGCCCGACGTGCTGATGCACGAGATGGACCTGTCCAAGGGCGCCGTCTTCGAATCCGGCTGCGTCTATATCGCAGAACTGCAGGAAAGCCTCGACCTGCCCAAGGGCATCTCGGCCCGCGCCAATCCGAAATCCTCCACCGGCCGCGTCGACGTCTTCGTCCGCCTGCTGTCCGACCACGGCGACCTGTTCGACGATGTCGCTGACGGCTATAGCGGCCCCATCTATGTCGAGATCGCGCCGCAGACCTTTTCCGTCCTGGCCCGCACCGGCACCCGCCTGAACCAGCTGCGCATCAAGCGCGGCTTCTCGCCCAAGCTCTATACGGCCGATTGCGGCGTCGACCTGACCGGCGATCTCGTCGGCTATCGCGCCCGCCGCCACGCAGGCCTTATCGATCTCGACGATATCGACGGCCACGACCCGCGCAAATACTGGGAGCCCCTGTACCAGAACGGCGGCCAGCTGCTGCTCGATCCGGGCGAATTCTATATCCTGGCGTCCAAGGGCGCCGTCGAAATCCCGGTCATGGAAGCCGCCGAGATGCTGCCGATCGACCCCAGCGTCGGCGAGTTCCGCGTCCACTATGCCGGCTTCTTCGACCCGGGTTTCGGCACGGAAGAAGCCGCCGCCAAGGGCTCACGCGGGGTGCTGGAAGTGCGCTGCCACGAGACTCCCTTCCTGCTCGAGGACGGCCAGACCGTGGCGCGCCTGGTCTATGAGCCGCTGACGGAAAAGCCGGTGCAACTGTACGGCCAGAGCGGTTCGCACTACCAGGGCCAGGGTTTGAAACTTAGTAAGCACTTTAAACCTTGGTAGGTAAATCGCCATCCTCGGCCGATTGCGTCGCAGACAGCGCTCAAGGAGCGAAGCGTTAGCGCAACGCATTGCCGACTAGCAGTCGACTCAAGGCTGACGATTTACGGACAGGCGTGTGTTGGTGGAACGCTGACGATGCAGCATGCTCCCTCCTGCCCTGCTGCGAAGCGGGGGAGGTGGCATTGAGGCCTTCAGGCCGAAGATGACGGAGGGGGCATACTGTCAGTGTTCCAAGCCGAAAAGCTTGTGTAGAGCGCACCAAGCCCCCCTCCGTCTTTTGACCGCTTGGCGCGGTCAAAATCCACCTCCCCCGCGGCGCGGGGCAGGAGGAAGCGTGGGCGGGCGGCCTCAAACTGGCCTACTTGAAAATGGTCAGCATCATCGTTTCGCGATAGCGGAACCCCAGCGTCTCATACAACGCGATAGCCCCCGCATTATCCGCATAGGTATGCAGGAACGGCTTTTCGCCGCGATCGATAATGCGGTTGGCGACGATCTTCATCAGCCCCGCCGCATAACCGCGGCCGCGGAATTCGGGATAGGTACACACCGCGCTGACCTCGGCGAAACCCGGGATACGCATGCGCTCGCCGGCCATCGCAACCAGCCGGCCGTCGACCTTGATACCGACGAACTGGCTCATGCGATTGGTGTGAACGCAGAAAGGCCCCGGCTTGGTGGCAATGGCCAGGTCGTACATCTCCCCAGCATCGTCCTCGCTCAACAACACGGCCGGAAAACCGTCGACCGGCGCCGGTACCGCATCGGCGATCATCTGGTGACAGGCGGCGCGCACCGTCTCGGTCATGCCCGCCGGCGTCGGCCAGGCCTCGGGCTCGACAACCCACAGACCCATATCGTCTGTTGCGACAGCCAGGTCCTTCAGCGCCGCCTGGTTCTCGACCGATGCATCGCGCGCCGCGGCAAAGACGCCGTAGCCGCGGTCCAGCCGCACGGCCCTGTCGTCGCCCTGCGCCAGGTGCGACCAGCCGCTATTAAGCGCGGACCAGACGGGACGATTGAGCGGATGGGACATGACGGATTTCCTCGTGTGAGATAAGGATTTCCCTAGCGTACAGACGGCGGCAAAACCACTTGAAAACGGCCATGACTGCGGTATGACTTAATAAAGAAAATAAATACGATAATTAAGGGAGACGTAGATGCACACTGTCCTGAAGGCCCTGATGACGGGCGTTGCCGTGACGGCCATGGTTGCCGCAGCCCCGACATTGGCGAAAACTGCGGCAAAGGCTGATCCGCTGAAGGCCACCGGCGCCTGGAGCGCCTATACGGCGGGCAAGGCCGCCACGCCGCCCATGGGCTGGAGCTCGTGGAACGCCTTCCATACCGACATCACCGAAGACAAGGTCATGGCCTCGGCCAAGACGATCGTCGACTCCGGCCTGGCCGCCAAGGGTTACCGCTATATCGACCTCGATGACGGCTGGTGGCTGAAGCGCCGCCTTAGCGACGGCCGCATGATCATCCGCACCAAGCTGTTCCCGTCGGCCGCCACAGGTGGCGCTGAAGAGACCAGCTTCCGGCCGTTCACCGACCGTATCCATGCCATGGGCCTGAAGGCCGGCATCTATTCCGACATCGGCCGCAACAACTGCTCCCAGGCCTTCGGCGGCCCCAACGCCGTCAATCTGCCCGAAGGCACCCCTGAGGAACGCGAGGTCGGCCTGTACGGTCACACCGACCAGGACATCGCCCTTTATTTCAAGGACTGGAATTTCGACCTGATCAAGGTCGATGGCTGCGGCGTGCGCGCCTTCGGTCCCGACCAGCCCGACGTCAAGTCCGGCCTCTACCGCCCGCTGGTGCCGCTGATCGATGTCAAGGAGATCAACCGCACCAATATCGCGGAAGTCCGCCGGCTCTATACCCAGGTTGCCGACGACCTGAAGCGCGACAATCCCGATGGCGACTATATCTTCTCGATCTGCGCCTGGGGCTCGGCCGATGTCCGTGCCTGGGGTAAGAATGTCGGCAATATCTCGCGCACCAGCGACGACCTGACGCCGAAATGGACGCGCATGCTGGCCAATTTCGACAGCGCCGCTACCCGCTCGCTCTATGCCCATCCGGGCACGTGGAACGATCCCGACATGCTGTTTATCGGCCACGGCGATTTCGATGAGACCCACCTGACCGAGGCACGCTCGCACTTTGCCCTGTGGGCCATGATCGACGCACCGCTGCTGATCGGTTACGACCTGCGCAATGCGCCGCAGTCGTTGATGGATATCTTCGGCAATAGCGACATCATCGCCATCGACCAGGATCCCGCCGGCAATCAGGCTGTCCTCGCCTACGATTCCGAAGACGTGCAGATCTTCGTCAAGAGCTTAAGCACCGGCGGCAAGGCCGTGGCCATCTTCAACCGTGGTCTGGCGCCGGCCGAGGTCACCCTGACGGCCGAGCAGATGAAGTACGCTAAGGACAAGGATATCGTCCTGACCGACCTGTGGACTAAGGCGAAAACCACCGTTCATGGCGAGGGCAAGTTCCAGGTCGATCCGCGCCAGACCCTGATCTTTGCCGCCGACGGCACGCGGGCCCTGCCCAACGGTGTGTACCTGTCGGAAATCCCCGGCAGCGTCAATCCGGCGGTCGACGGCGTCACCGTGCCGCAGCCCGATCCTGCCGTACACCGCATGTCCAATCCGTGGGGCGATACCCGCGGCAGCGGCGAGCGTCCGGCCTATACCGGCTGGGGCGGCGCCCAGGCGGATTCCACGCCGTACGGCCAGGCACTGGAGATTTCCGGCAAGGTGT
Organism: Asticcacaulis sp.; assembly: GCA_965246725.1. Taxonomy (GTDB): domain Bacteria; phylum Pseudomonadota; class Alphaproteobacteria; order Caulobacterales; family Caulobacteraceae; genus Asticcacaulis. The sequence goes on along the minus strand of CBDFFG010000007.1, from coordinate 17,398 downwards.
TCGACAGCGGCCTGAGCGTCCTGGCCAATTCGCGCTTCGAAGTGCGCAACGCGGGTTACAGCCGCTTTACGGCCAAGGTCGGCGTCGATGACTCGACCATCGATGCGGCAAGCTCAGTGACCTTCAGCATCTATGGCGACGGCAAGCTGCTGGCGACATCGAAGCCGGTCCGTTTCGGCCAAACGGCATTGGATGTCTCGGCCAATGTGGCGGGCGTCAAGATCATCGAACTGGTGGCCCGCAGCTCAGCGCCTGCCAAGGCCATGCCGACGGTCGTCACCTGGGGCGACGCGGCCTTGTTGAAGTAGGAAGAAGGTCCGCCTCCTTCATCCTGCCCCGCTTGCGGGGGAGGTATGGCACAAGCGAAGGCACGCCCTTCGCAAGCCATGAGGGCCGGCGTCAAGCAGGACCAGAGGGAGGGGGCAATTCTGGCGGTGCCACAGGCTGAAAAGTCGAGGCTGGGGTGCCTACCGCCCCCCCTCCGTCATTTTGCCAAGAGGCAAAATGCCACCTCCCCCGTAAACGGGGCAGGACGAAGGGAACCTATTCAGTCCCGACTTACAAATCCAGATTCAGCTTCCGCGCCAGCGACAATATCTCGTTGCGCAGGCTGCCGTTCGAACTGCCCATCAGCTTATGGATGGCCTTGGCGGCGGCATCGCGGTCGCACGACAGGATCATGCGCTTGACCTGGCCGAGGCCGGCGGGCGGCATTGACAGGCGCGTAAAGCCCAGCGCGATCAGCACGAAGGCTTCGAGCGGCTTGCCCGCCAGTTCCCCGCACACCGACACCGGCGTCCCCGATTCTTCGGCGGCATTCTGGATCGCCGACAGGGCACGCAACAACGGCGGCGACAGCGGATCGTAGCGTTCGCTCATCTTCGGATTGGTGCGGTCGGCGGCGAACAGGTACTGGGTCAGGTCGTTGGTGCCGACGCTGGCGAAGTCGACCAGGGGCAGCAACGCATCCAGGTGGAACAACAGCGACGGGCATTCGATCATGGCGCCGACGCGCAAGGTCGACGGCAGCGGCCGGCCGCGGCGACGCGCCCAGGCGCATTCGATATCGACCATTTCGCGGGCAGCGCGGAACTCGTCGATCGAGGCGACCATTGGGAACATGATGCGCAGCTCACGACCGCGGGCGGCGATCAACAGGGCGCGGATCTGCATGCGCAGCAGGGCCGGGCGATCGAGGCCCATGCGGATGGCGCGCCAGCCGAGCGCCGGGTTTTCCTCGCGCTCCATCTCCATATAGGGCAGAATCTTGTCGCCGCCGAGATCGAGCGTGCGGAAGGTCACCGGCCGGTCGCCGGCGCCGTCCATGATGCGTTCATAAAGCTCGGTCTGGCGCTTGAGGCGCGGCAGGTCCTCGGACACCATGAACTGGAATTCGGTGCGGAACAGGCCGATGCCCTCGGCGCCGGTCTCGTTCATGATCTCGATATCGAATTCGAGGCCGGCATTCATCAGCAAGGTGACGCGCTGGCCATCCTTGGTGACGGCCGGTGTGTCCTTGATCTTGCTGAATTCGGCGCGGCGAGCCAGGCGGACATCGAGACGCGACCGGGCGGCGCCGACGATATCGGGACGCGGACGCAGGTACGCTTCGCCGGTTTCGCCGTCGACAATGACCGGGTCGCCCTGGTTGACCTTGTCGCGCAGGGACTGCAGACGCCCGACGCAGGGAATCTGCAGGGCGCGGGCGACGATGGCGGCGTGGTTCGACGCCGAGCCCTCTTCCAGCAATATGCCCTTCAGCCGGGTGCGATCGTATTCGAGGAGGTCGGCGGGCCCAAGATCGCGCGCCACCAGGATGGCGTCGTGCGGGATTTCGCGGGCGACCGTATTCTTGCCGGCCAGGACGCGCAGCAGGCGGTTGGCCAGGTCTTCGAGATCGTGCAGGCGCTCGCGCATATAGGCGTCGCGGGCGCTGTTGAGACGAGCGCGCTGTTCGTTCCGCACGCGCTCGACGGCAGCTTCTGCGGTCAGGCCGTTACGCACGGCTTCGACCAGGTTGCGCGTCCAGCCGCGGTCGTGGGCGAACATGCGGTAGGTTTCGAGCACATCGAAGGTCGGTCCGGCCAGGCCGTGCTGGCCTTCGAACATGGAATCGATCTGTTCGCGCAAGCTGGAAATGGCGTTGAGCAGGCGCTGCTCTTCGGCGACCGGATCGTCGGTCAGCAGATGCTCCGGCGTCACCGGCACCTCGTGCAGCACCACCGTGCCGATGGCGATACCGTCGGCGAATATCGAGCCCTTCAGCCGTTCCGGCCGGCTGGGCGACAGTTCGATATCCTTGAGCTCTTCGGTACCGAGCAGGTCGCCGGCGGTGACGATTTCCGCCAGCACCATAGCGATGATCTGGAGGTCCTCGACCTCCTCTTCCTCGTAGCGCCGGGCCGCCTTGTTCTGCACGACCAGGACGCCGATGGTCCGGCCGCCGCGCAGCAGGGGCACGCCGAGAAAGGCGCGGTAGGGGTCTTCACCGGTTTCCGGACGATATGAGAAGCTCGGGTGGGCCGGGGCATCCATCAGGTTCAGCGGCGCACCGGCGCGCGAGACCTCACCGACCAGGCCTTCGCTGAGGCGCATGCGCGTCTTGTGGACGGCGTCGGCATTCAGGCCCTCGGTGGCGAACAGTTCCAGTTCTTCGGAGGTGCGGCGCAGATAGATCGAACAGACCTCGGCGACCATGGACGAGGCGATGATGCGCACAACGGCGTCGAGACGCGACTGGGCGGACTGATCGTCCTCCATGATCTCGCGTATCTGCCGCAACAGGCCGCGCTGGCCGCGAACCGGACCTGGCTTCGTCACTCTTTAACGTCCCTCTCAGCCGCTTATTCTGCGGTCACGGATTTTCAGCCTGTTTCTGCGCGCTGTCTAGCGGGGGGCGAGCGGAATCGGCAAGTCACGAAAGGGTTATAATCACAATGATTTAACAGTCTGATACAATTGGCGGTCAGGCCCGTCCCAGACGCGCCAGGACCGCGTCGCGATAGGTGCGGCTGAGGACCCATTCCGCGCCACTGTCGAGCGTCAGGACCCAGCCGCCGTCCGCCATCGGCAGGGTCGCGGTCACCCGCGCCAGATTGACGATGGTAGCGCGGTGAATGCGGACAAAGACCGCCGCATCGAGACGGTCCAGCACCGTCGTCAGGGTATCGCGCATCAGGCCTTCGCGCATGGCCCCGTCCCCTTCGCGCCAGGTGACGGCGACATAGTTGCCCGCAGCCGTCAAGGATTCGACGCTGCCGGCGGCAACGGAAATGCGCCGGCGCCCGGCGGTGACCAGCAGCCGCGCCTCGGCCACACTGTGACCTTGAGCCTCTGTAAGCATTTCGGTCAGTTGCCGGGTGCGCAGGTCGGCATCGCGCGCGAGGCGATGCCCGCGCACAGCGGCGGCAAAGGCGGCGATGGCCGTGCCGATCAAAAGATCGATGGGCAGGCGATAGAGGAACGCGGCCAGATGCGGGACGTGCCCCAGGAAACAACCATCGATCCAGGTGGCGAAACCGGCGTGCACGGCGGCATAGGCTGCGATGACCGGGTAAAGGACAAAAATCAATCGCGCCGTCAGGCCGTACCGTACGGCAAGGCGCCAGGCGACCCAGCCGAACGGCAGCCAGCTGATGTAGACCAGGCCCTGCCACAGGATGGCCGCCGGCCAGGCGACCGGATGCATGGTCGTGATGGCAAAGGACGCGCAGCCCACCGTGCTCAGCAAGATAAGGCCGGTCAGGAGCGCCGGCCAATGTCGTGTAATAGTCAGCCTGCCCTCCCCCGTCGTGTCCGGCGGATATATGACACCAGTAGCACCACCATGACCAGCACGCCGATGGCCGATGGCAGGAACTGGCTCCAGGGCTGCCAGCCGCGGGCGATATTTCCGAGCCCCGCCGACGCCATGGCGAAATAGGCACCGGTCATTTTCAGGCCGTGATCGATCGGCCGCGCCACCCGCCGCCAGGTTGGCGCCCACAGGGGACGGCTCAGGTCATAGACGATAATACATCCGAGAAAACCGAGCGTGCCATAGCCAACCGCCGGCGGCCACGACCTGTTGCCGTGGCCCATCAGTGTCAGCAGGACGCCCGCAGTTATAAGCGCGGCAATCGCCATTGCCGCATCCACGCCTGACGGCCCGGCACGAAACCGCGGCAGGGCGCGCAAGGCCCCGATAAACTGATAGCCCGCCGTCAGGGTCACCGCCGCCAGCGGCATAGGCTGAGGCCAGAATAAGACTCCATCGGCAGCCGCCCCGATTACCAGCGTCCCGGCGATCACGAACAGCCAGCCGAAGATGCGATGGATTTTGCCGCCCTTGGACGACAGGATGGGAACGATGCCGATCAGCAGAGCTGTTGCACCGGCAGCGACATGAAGGGCGATGTTGAAAGCATGAGGTGTCATACCCTTTGCATGCCGCGCTCGGTCGCTTGCCGCCACGGTCGTGGGATGAAACGCAGGCAGCGGGGATAAGACGCGCGATTAAAGAGACCCCTCCGCCGCCTGCGGCCATGGCTTGCTGAGGCCATACCTTCGCTGGCGCCAAACCTCCCCATTTTCAATGGGGCGGGGGGTGTTACGAACGCCCTCCGCCCCATCGTTAGATGGGGAGGTGGCGGCGAAGCCGACGGAGGGGTCTCTTTTTACCTAAACCGGCACCGATAACCCGACCTTGACACGGTCCATAACCACCATGGTGCGGAACCATTTCACATCGGTATTCTCATAGAACAACCGCCGGCACAGGGCCTCGTACTCCACCATGCTGGCCACGGTCACCACCAGCAGGAAGTCGGCATCGCCGGTGACGTAGTAGCATTGCTGCACCTCCGGGCCCGACAGCTTGGCGCGGATGGAATCGAGCGTATCCAGTTGCGTGCGCTCGGCCTGGACCTCGACCAGCAGCGTGATTACCCGGCCGACGCTCGATGGATCGACCACCGCGATATTGGCGGTGATAATGCCGCGATCCTCCAGGCTACGGATACGGCGCTGCACGGCCGCCGTCGACAGGTTCACCTGTTCGGCGATAGCCCGAAGCGGCGTGCGGTTGTCGACCTGCAGCACCTTCAGGATGGCACGATCGAAGCTGTCGAGGTCGGACATGGCATTTCCCCAAGCGCAAATGAGACATTTTCGCGCCAACACCGGCAAATCAGAGCACTTTTATCGGGTCATTTGCAATATATTCCCGGCATGACCACTCACACCGCTACCTCACCCTTTCTCAAAGGCTGCGGGCTTGCCTGCGGCGCCGCCCTATTGTGGGGCGTGTCGGGCACGGCCGGGCAGTTCCTGTTCGCCCAGCGCGGCATCACCGCCGAATGGCTGGTGGCCGTGCGCATGCTCAGCGCCGGCGTCATCCTGCTGGCCCTGGCGGCGACGCGTTTCGACATCTTCGCCGTCTGGCGCAACCATGCCGACGCCATCCGAATCCTTGTCTTCGCCATTTTCGGCATGCTGCTGGTGCAATATACCTATTTCGCCGCCATCGCCGCCTCGAACGCCGCCACGGCCACCGTGCTGCAATATGTCGGACCGGCCCTGATCGCCGCCTGGTACACCTGGCGCGAACGTCGCCTGCCGACGGTTTTCGAAGCCGTGTCTGTGGCCCTGGCGATCGGCGGCACGGTCCTGCTGGTCACCCATGGCAACCTGTCCAGCCTGGCCATCTCGCCCCTGGCCGTGGTGCTGGGCCTGTCGTCGGCCGTGGCCCTGGCCATCTACACCATCCAGCCGGTCGCCCTGATGGACCGTTATGCTTCACCGGTCATCATCGGCTGGGGCATGCTGATCGGCGGCGTGGCTTTAAGCTTCGTGCGCGCCCCGTGGCAGGTGCCGGGCACCTGGGACGGCGCAACCTGGGCCGCCGTCGGCTTCATCATCGTCTTCGGCACCCTGATCCCGTTTCACGCCTTCCTGTCAGCGGTGCGCCTGGTTGGACCACGCACGGCCAGCCTGCTCGCCTGCGCCGAGCCCCTGTCGGCGGCTATCATCGCCGTCCTGTGGCTGGGCACGCATTTCGGTGTCTATGATTGGATCGGCACGGCCTGCATCCTGGCGACCATTGCCCTTCTGACCCTGAAGCCGAAGGCGGTCGTAAAGACACAGGCCGACGCTGTCACTTCCCACCCTGCCGCTTGAGCTCGGCGGCAAAGTCGGTGCGGGCCGCGGCGACGATCTCGCGTAGCTGCAGCGGATCGACAAAGGCGTTGGGATTGCCGGCCCTGACCCGGGCTTCGCGCCCCAGCACGTCGGCGAATTCTGGATGGTTGGGCAGGACGATGTCGGCAGGCATGCGGGCCTGCTTGTCGAAGCTGGCATAATAGTCCTGGACGATCTGCGGATAGGTTGTGTTGCCGACCAGCCGGTTGCCGCCGGTACCGATGCTGCACGGGAAGACGACATTCAGCGTCTTTTTGCCCTGCTGGACCCGGGTCGACCAAGTGGTGCAGCCGGGCGTATGACCCGGCGTCATGGTCGCCGTCATATGGGCATTGCCCACCGTCACCGTCTCGCCATCCTTCAGTTCATGATCGACGGCAACCGCCGGGAAATGGCCCTGGGCATAGATTGTCTCACCGGGATGGGTGCCATGTTCCAGCGCCCAGCGATCGCCCGCGCTGACATAGAGCCTGGCGCCGCTGTCGTGCTTCAGCCGGGCGACGGCGCCGACGTGGTCGAAATGGGCGTGGCTGATGATAATGACCTTGATATCGCGCATCGAATAGCCGAGCGCAGCGATGTTCTTCTCGATCAGGGGCGCGTTCTTCTCCTGCGTGCCATCGAGCAGGATGGCGTCATGACCCGATGTGATCAGATAGGCAGCCAGTCCCTTCGTGCCGACATAGTAGATGTTTTCGGTTGTCTGCCCTGTGATATGAAACGGCTTTACGGGCTGGATCCAGGTGCGCTCATCGACAGCATGAGCCGCGTTCGCGGCGCACAGGGGCGCGATCACCGCCAGCGCCATCACGGCGGCGGACATAAAAAATCTCTTCATAGCAATTATCCTCGATCGCCCGCGGCCCTCTCACCGGCGGCGGGTACGTAAGCCTGATAAACCCGACTTTGCCTCTGCCGCAAATGATGATATTTCGGGCCGGACATGAATTAAATTTGGGTCATTCTTAACGACACGCCGGCTATCGCCGGACAGCGTCGTGCTTTTTGCCGGCGCGCTTTCCGAAAAGTGCGTCCCACTTTTCGGAAAGCGCTTATGCCTCGGCCGCACCTCCCCCTCAACGCCCTGCGCGCCTTCGAGGCATCCGCCCGTCACTACAGTTTCACGCGCGCCGCCATCGAGCTATGCGTCACCCAGGCAGCGGTCAGCCACCAGGTCAAGCTGCTCGAGGAACGCCTGAAGGTCACCCTGTTCAAACGCTTGCCGCGTGGCCTGATGATCACCGAGGAAGGCGAGGCCCTGCTGCCGGTGGTACGCGAATCCTTCGACCGCATGGCCGACATGCTGGAACGGTTCGACAGCGGCTATGTCCGTGAAGTCCTGACCGTCGGCGCCGTCGGCACCTTTGCCGTCGGCTGGCTGCTGCCGCGCCTGCCCGACTTTCGCGAACGCTATCCCCATATCGAGCTGCGGCTGTCGACCAATAACAACCGCGTCGATATCGCCGCCGAAGGGCTCGACTACGCCATCCGCTTCGGCAGCGGCGCCTGGCACGATACTGACGCCACGGCCCTGTTCGAAGCGCCCCTGACCGTCCTGTGCGTGCCGCACCTGGCGGCGCAGCTGACCCGGCCTGAGGACCTGCTGGCCCAGACACTTCTGCGCTCCTACCGCACCGATGAATGGACCGGTTGGCTGGCCGCAGCCGGCGTGACGGCCTCGCTGACCGTGCCCAAGGGCATGGTCTTCGACTCGTCGCTAGCCATGATGGAGGCGGCAATGCAGGGCGCGGGCATAGCGCTGGCGCCGCCGATGATGTTCGATCGCCACCTGGCGGCGGGCGCTGTCGTCCAGCCGTTCGATGTCTTCGTGTCGAAAGGCAGCTACTGGCTGACCCGGCTGAAATCGCGCAGTGAAAGTTCGGCTATGACCGTGTTCCGCAACTGGCTTTGCAGTGAACCCCAAAATGCATAGCATTTTGGCAAGGGCGACTGCCCGCCGCCGACTTAGTGCTCAAAGAGCGAAGCGTTAGCACCCTTCCATGGGCGGCGAGCCATGCGGCGTTTGAGCTAAAGAAAAGCTGATAAGTACGGTCATTCTTAATGACCTCACTTATCAGCGTCGTGCCTTCTGCAGGGTCTGTTCTTCGATGAAACCCATCAGCTTGGCGCTGGGACCTTGTTTGCCTGTGGCCGCCTCCGCCACCTTGCGGGCATGGCGGCTGCCGAAGGTCTCGCCCATGGCGCGGACATAGACCTGGGTGAATTCGGCGCCGAAGAAGAAGATCTGCGCCGAGTAGTAGATCCACACCAGCAGCACGATCAGCGAGCCGGCGGCGCCGTAGGTCGAGGCAAAGGCGCTGCGGCCGAGATAGAGACCGATCAGGTATTTGCCGACGGCGAACAGCAGGGCGGTGATCAGGGCGCCGACCCAGGTGTCGCGCCAGCGGATACGGACGTCAGGCAGGATCTTGAACACCATGGCGAACAGAAGCGTGGTGACGACGAACGATACGACGACATTCAGCGTCGGCAGCAGGACATCGGGCAGGTAGCCGTTGAAGGCATGGGTAAAGGCCGCCAAAGCCGCCGATACCACCAGCGAGAACAACAGCAGCAGGCAGATGCCGCCCACCAGGCCGAAGGACAGCAGGCGCTTTTTCGCCATGTCGGCCAGGCCTGACTTTTCCTTTGGGACATTCCACATGGTGTTGAGCGCGATCTGCAACTGGCTGAAAAAGCCGGTCGCCGAGATGATCAGGGTGACGATGCCGATGCCGGTGGCGATAAGACTCTTGGCCGGACTCTGCGAATTCTTCAGGATATCCTCGATGGCCTGCGCCCCCTGCGATCCGATCAACCGGCGCATCTCGCCGATCAGATAGCCGCTGGCACTGTCATGGCCAAAGGCAAAACCGGCGACGGCGATGACGATGAGCAGTAATGGCCCGATCGACAGGATGGCGTAAAAGGCCAGAGCCGCGCCGTGACGGGGCGCTTCGTCGTCATTCCATTCCTGCCAGGTCTGCTTGCAGATGGAGACAAAGGTCGAAAAGGTCAGTGGCGGACGGCCGGCCATGCGTATGCTCCCGTGAACCTGCGCGGAATATCATGGGTATGCGCCGCTTTTCGACGTGGCGGGCTGCGCCATTCGATAAGCGGCAGATAAGGGCCTGCCCCTGGATGCTCGAGTGCGATTGCATATAAGAAAGCAATGCGTTAACCCTGTAGAAACCCCTCCCGGCTAAGCCTTGACTATTCTCCAGTCATATTGAGTTCAGGACGCGTATCATGTCTTTTGTGCAAAAACTGATCATGCCGAAGAAGCTGCTGATCGCGGCCTATGTGCTGATGGCGACGCTGAGCATCGCTATCTGCGTCGAATACTTCTGGCACTTCGAGACCATCAAGTTCGTCAAGACCGTCATCTACTATCTGGTGCTCGATTACGTCTGGGCCTCGGTACGGCGCGAATGGTTCGATAACAGGGGCTAAATACCAACGGCCACTGATCTTCACCCTTCGGCCGTTGGGAGCGTGCGACTGTACGCCCGAGCATGTGCGAGGAGCCATGCGGCGGTTGAGCTGAAAAATACTTATATCAACGGCCATTCTTAATGGCCGGCGGTATAAATAGCGGCGTTTAAGCGAAACGCCATCCCGCCCCTCTCGAATCCTTATCCCGTGCCAGCCACCCTGTCCGCCCAACAATGGAGGACACCATGGGCCAATTATCTCTCGAAGACGTCAGCAAGGCGATGCGCGATATCGACCTGTGCATGCTGACCACCAATGGCGCCGGCGGCCTGGAGTCGCGGCCGATGAGCAATAATCGCAAGGTCGATTATGATGGCGACTCCTACTTCTTCGCCGACGGCAATTCGTCGGCTGCCCGGGACATTGCCGGCGACCCCGCCGTCAACATCGCCTATTCGCAGTTGCCGGGCCTATTGACCAAGCCGGTCTTCCTGTCGGTGACGGGCACGGCGGAACTGGTCACCGACCGCGCCGAGATGGAAAAGCACTGGAACCCCGACATCGAAGCCTGGTTCAAGGACGGCCTCGACACGCCGGGCCTGGTCATGATCCGCGTCCATGCCGATACGCTGAAATACTGGTCCGGCCACGACCAAGGCGAAATCCGGGTATAAGACAATCGGTGGCGAAAGCGTCTTTCGCGCAAACCAAACCTGTGTAACAGTCGCGTGCCTTGCGAGTGTGTGCGAGGGCGTTGCGTACGCGTACCGATCCTCAACTCATTGCAAAGACGGACATATGACCTTTACGCAGGCAATCCAAAGCGGTCTGAAAAACTACGCGAAATTCGACGGTCGGGCATCACGTTCCGAATATTGGTGGTTCACGCTTTTCACCATCCTCGTTTATTTCGGCGGCATTATCGTGATCGCCATCATCGCCGGCATACTTGGCGCCATACTTCCCCAAACCGCTCAGGCCGTGATTACGGGCATCATCTCCCTTGTGTTTTTTCTCGGCCTGCTGGCCCTGATTATTCCGCATCTGTCCCTGACCTTCCGGAGGTTGCACGACATCAATAACTCCGCCTGGTGGCTGCTTATCGGTTTCGTTCCGCTCGTTGGCTCGATCGTGCTGCTGATCTTCTATTGCACCCCCGGCACGCCGGGACCGAACACATTTGGTCCGGCCCTGGGCCTTGGGGCCGCCGAAACCTTTTCCTGATCTCGCAGGACCTCGATATGGAAAGAGCGGACCTTGCGGTCCGCTCTTTTGTTTTAAGCCGCCACCGAAGTGGTGCTGGTCGCCGCGGTCGAGGTCGCCGTCGCGCTGCTGGTCGTAGAATAGCTCTGCAGAGCACTCAGGAGTTCCTGCATCAGCTTGGCGACGTCCTGCGACGAGGTCGAGCTGTTCGAGGCGGTCGTCGACGAGGTCGATGACGTACCGTCGGAAGACGCCGTATCGCTGTCACCGCTATCGCCCGGCGGCGGACCAGGAGGAGGACCATTGTGCGCATGCTGCGCCTTCATCTGGCTGTCGAAGGCTGTCTTTTCGTCGGCGCTGACCGTACCGTCGCCATTGGTGTCCATCTTGCTGAACATGGCGTCAGCCCTGGTCGTGTCGGTGCTCGACGTACCGTCGGTCGACGAACTGTCCTTGGAAGCGCTGAAGGCCTCCATCTCGGTCTTGCTGATCGAGCCGTCACCATCCGTGTCGATATCGCTCAGGGACGGCGGACCGCCAGAGCCGGAGCCACCGCCGGAGCCTGACGCGCCCGACATGCCACCTGGCGGCGGGCCCGGAGGCGGCCCGTTTTGCCCACCGTCCTGGCCATCCGCACCCTGGGCCTGCAGCAGGCCGCCCATCGTGTCGGAGGACAATGCGCTCTGGAAGAAGGATGACAGTTCACTGAGAAGGTCGCTGGCGGCCGTCGTCGATGAAGAAGAATTTGTAGAAGAGGCAGTGGAGGTCGTTGTGTCGCTGCTCGTACTGGCAGAACTGCTTTTCTGGCTGGCCTGAAGCTGGCTAAGCAGCTTGGCCATCTGTGTAAGCGACTGACCGGAACTCGCCCCGGAATAGGCGCTGATGCTCATGATCGTCTCCTGATCGGTGGCGAGCATGATTGCCCGCTAAGATGAGAAAGACGTGTTCTAAATTAACAAGATATTACTTTAAGCCATATTTCAAAATTGAAATACAAACAACACAAACAAAACGTTCAAGTCGAAATAATAGACACTAAATATAACGCAGTAAACACAAAAATGAGCATTATTTACTGTAGGCAAATTTTAACAGGCAATATTTACCCAGTGCGAATGCCGCCGATCGCGCCACAACAGCCCCTTGCGCCCGACGATAATTATGGTTAACCATGCCCATGCCGTAAAACGACCACAAAAGGTTCGTACCCGGCACACCTGCCCTTCATCGCCCTGTTTGCGAGATTTCCCCTATGACGCACCCGCGCTACCTTCCCCTGTCTGCCCTGGCCTTTATCCTGGCCGCCGGCCTTGCGACGGCCGCCAGCGCACAGATGGGACCGCCGCCCAGTGGTCATGAACAGGGTGGTCGCGGTCCGGGAGGTCCAGGAGGGCCGCACGACGATGCCATCCATAATGGCTTCGGCACCTCGATCTTCTTTTCGCCATCAGGCCAGCCCTTCCGCGCCAAGGCGGGTGAGCCCTATCCCGTCGCCGCCTGGTTCGCCCAGGCCGACACGAACCATGACGGCAAGGTCAGCCACGATGAGTTCACAGCTGACGCCGTTGCCTTCTTCCATATGCTGGATCGCAACCACGACAACTATATCAGCAGCCCGGAAAACACGGCCTACGAAACCAATGTTGCGCCGGAAATTACGCGCATCGATCCGACCATAACCCAACCGGTTAATCACCGCAGCGAATACGATCCCGACCTGGGTGTCGACCAGGATCCGACCCACGGCAAGTACCAGCAGTCGATCCAGGGCGCGTCGCAATACGGCCTGATTGACGAACCGCAACCCATACGCGCCGCCGACGCCAATTTCGATTTCCGCATTTCGATGGACGAATGGATGAACGCGACTACGGCGCGCTTCAACATCCTCGACCGCAATGGCGACGGGGCCCTGACGCTCGACGAACTGCCCAAGACCCCGGCCCAGGTCGCCCTGGAAGCACCAAAAGACGTCAAGGGCGCCGGCAAGGACAAGAAGAAACATTTCGGCTGGTAAGGTAAACGGGGTCGTTTTTTGCAGGAAAAGTCGTTTCAATTGCAAAAACATCCTGCATTTCTGCTGAAAATGGCTGAAAATTACACGCTGCGGCAGGTTTGATCTCGCCAGGCGTGGCCGATTATGTTACGGCCGCTGTTTCAGTTTAAGGCCGGCCATCCGGGCCTTGAATGTTTGTTTGCGGAAAACGTCGCGTGTTCAAGAAAACCCATAGTGTCGGTCTGTTCGGTCTGGGGGCGTTCGGCCGCCTGATCGTCAAGCATCTCGCGCCCTATTTCGACATTCAGGCCTATGACCCGTCGCCCGAAGCTCGCGCCTACGCCAAGCGTCACAATGTCAGCCTGGTGACGCTCGAAGAAGCCGCCGCCTGCCGCATCGTTGTCCTGGCCACGCCGATCCGCGCCCTGAAGGCCCTGGCCGAGCAGATCGCCCCGCACGTCCATCCCCGCGCCCTGGTCATCGATGTCGGTTCGGTCAAGATGAAGCCGGCCCAATGGCTGGTCGATGCCCTGCCCAAGAGCGTCTATATCCTGTGCACCCACCCCCTGTTCGGGCCGCAGTCGGCGCGCAAGGGCATCCATGACCTTGAGATCGTCGTCTGCCCGGTGCGCCTGCGCCGCCTGGGCCCGATCATGCGTTTCTTCCAGGAAACCCTCGACCTCAAGGTATCGCTGGCGACGCCGGAACAGCACGACAAGGCCCTCGCGGCCGTGCAGGGCCTGACCCACCTGATCGCCAAGGTCCTGAGCGGCCTCGAGCCCCTGCCCCGCGTCCACACCACCCGGTCCTACGACCTGATGATGCAGGGCGTCGGCCTGGTCCAGGGCGATTCCGACGAGCTCTTCCTGAGCATCGAGCGCGATAACCCGTTCGCCGCCGAGGTGCGCAAGCGTTTCTTCCACGAGATCGACAGCCTGCGCGGCCGCCTCGAAGCCCACGATAACGGTAAGTAGGCAGGCTTCAGGCCTCGAAAAGCCGCGTGACGTCAACCTTCGGCACGGCCCAGCCGTTAGCCTCCATATGGTCGATAAGGGCCTGCGGAAGGGCGACCTTGTACTTACGCACGTAGTGGGCAAGACCCGAGTACCAGCTCCGCGTCCCGTCCGTCAGCCCGGTGAGGCCGGTAATAATGTCATGCGGCGGCAAGGCATCACGGGTATAGCCGGCAGCCACGACATAGACACAGCCTGCCTCGATATAGGCGAGGACCTTTTCTTCATCGCCGACAAAGCCGCCCATGGCCGCAGCCAGACTTCCCCACTGTCTTGTCGCCATGATCCAATTCGGCAAAATTACCCGCCGCCTTCAACGTTCTCATCATCTGAGCCGATTGCCTAAAGAGTGTAAACGACCGGCTGGAACGCCGTCGCTTCTTCTTCGATGATGTCCGAGATAATATCCCAGTCACCCATGGCCAGACCGGCACCGATCCTGGGAAAGGCCACAGCCTCGACACCGTTTTCCCCGGCCCAGTCGTTGATAGTGCGCAAGGCGATCCGGATTCCGTCATAACTGGCGTAGACGACACCCGGTTCGCGGCCGTAGAATTCCTGAGTCACCGCATCGATAACCGTCCGGCCATCCGGACAGGCGACAAAGACGCATTGACCGAGGTCGAGGCGATTGCCTTGGGCTTTGTAAAGGTTGGCGTACAGGGTAAAGGCCATCGGGTAGCGCTTCTTGATGGCGACGGCGATGCCGGCCCCCATCTTGCCCTGCGCGTTGCAGCCGTGGCAGATGACGCGCTCAGGCGCCTCCAGCAGATCACCCTGGCGATATATGATGTCCATATTATTCCCCTTAATTTGGTTTCGGCTGGCCCTTTGTTTCACGCCTCCCCGCGCATTCCTGTCGGTAGCGTCGCCCCATCACGCACGCCGAACATGCGGCGGAAGACGTCGCGCTGTTCATGCACGCTGGCCAGGACCAGGCCCATCGGCACGCCAAGATCGATCAGGGTATTTTCCGCCAGTTGCAGCGAGGCCTCGATCGTCTCCGGCACGGCATCTGTCGCCCCCATCTGATACAGGCGCTGGGCATGACCGGCGTCGCGGGCACGGGCGATGATATGAACGTCGGCGCGGACGCTGCGCACCGCCTTGACCACGGCGTCGGTAAAGGCCGGATTGGACACAGTCACCACCACGGCGCGGGCGCGTTCAAGCCCCAGGCGCAACAACAGGTCGGGCACCGAAGCATCGCCGTACCACACCGATACACCTTCCTTACGCGCACGCGATGTCACCTTGGGATTGACGTCGACGGCGGTGAAGGCGATGTCGTGCACCCCCAGCATGTCGGCAACCAGAGCGCCGACGCGGCCATAGCCGACAATTATAACCGGGCTTTCGTCATTGACGGTTTCCGGCGCTTCCGACGGCAGGGGCTCGGACGGCGCCATGCGCTTGGCTACCCCGCCGGCCAGGGTCGCCAGCACCGGTACGCAGAACAGGCTGAGCGTCGCCGACAGCACCACGGCCTGGCCGAAATCGGCGCTGACGACATGCTTGCCAATGGCCTCGTCGATAATGACGAAGGCGAATTCCCCTGCCGGCCCGAGCACGGCGGCGGTCTCGATCGCCGCCCGCGCACTCAGGCCGAAGCCACGCGCCAGCGGATAGACGACCAGGGCCTTGAGTGCGATCAGCGCTGCGGCGAGGCCGAGAACCAGCAGGGGATTGGCAAGGATTTCGCCGATATCGAGGCGCGCCCCCACCGTCACGAAGAACAGACCCAGCAGCAGGCCCTTGAACGGATCGATCAGGACCTCGATCTCGCGGCGATATTCGGTTTCCGCCAGCAGGACGCCAGCGATAAAGGCGCCCAGTCCCATGCTGAGCCCGGCCAGCACGGCAACCTGGCCCGACAGCAGCACGACCAGCAGGCAGGCGGCCATGAACAGTTCCCGGCTCTTGGAAGCGGCAACCAGCTTGAACAGGGGGCGCAGCAACCAGCGCCCGCCGACAACCAGGACGCCCATACCGAGCACGGCCGGGATCAGGGCCAGCAGTCCCTGTCCGCCTGCGCCGGCGCTGCCGACCAGCATCGATACGGTGATCAGGATCGGGGCCACGCTGAGGTCCTGGGCCAGCAGGACGGCGAAGACACCGCGGCCGGCTGCGGTCCGCAAAGCCTTGCGATCGGCCAGGACGGGAATGACGACGGCGGTCGAGGACAGGGCCAGCGCCATGCCCAGCGTCGCCGCGCCCGAAATCCCCTGGCGGAGGATAAAGAACAGGCCGGCCAGGACCACGGAACTGATGACGATCTGCGCCGCACCGAATCCGAACACCATGCGCCGCAGCGATTTAAGACGTTCGAAGGTCAGTTCCAGTCCGATGGAAAACAAAAGGAAGACGACGCCGAGTTCGGCCAGGGCATGGACGCTGTGCGAACGCATCAGGGCAAAGGCGCTGAAGGCCGGCACCGTGCCGATCAGGCGGCCGATGCCGTCAGGCCCGAGCAGCACGCCGACGGCGAGGAAGCCCAGCACGCTCGAGACCTTGTAGCGCTGGAACAGGGGCACGACGACGGCCGAGGCCAGCAGGAAGACGATGATGACGACATAATAGTCCTGCGCCATGGCGCCGGCAGAGGCGGTGATATCCGTCGATGTCGGCAGGTGGGCAGATACCGTCATTCAGTCTCCTTCGTGGATGGCTTGCGATACAGTCTCTAAAACAATCTGGGTCCAAACCCATCTGGGGGCATGTGTCCGACAATAAAACCCGCCATGGGCGATTTTGGCAAATCATCCCCAGCTCACACCGCCGTGATTGCAAATGCATGCCCTTATGGGGCCGGGGACGGAGACGGGCAACATTACAAAAAAGTCATGAGGCCAAACGGGAAAAGTGATTATGGTGAGATGGTTTCTTTTTCAATTACCGCCGGATTGCGCGTTTCCCGACGTTTTATCCAGTGCAAGAACAAGACAGTAACACGTAAGGGGTGTCTCTCTGATGGCTAAAAACCTTTTGAAAACGGCCTGCCTCGCCACGGCGGCCATAGGCGTTCTCGCCTTTGCCGGCGCGGCTACGGCAAACGACCGCTGCATCGACGACAAATGCACCATGCTCAGCCTGGAAAGCCTCGACGGCTTCTTCGCTCCCGATGCAACCGCCACGGGCGGCTCGGCGACCACGACGGTTGCCCAGACCTACGGCACCTGGGGCATCGACCTCAGCGGCATGGACACCTCTGTCAAGCCGGGCGACAGCTTCTTCGACTATGTCAACGGCACGGCCGTCAAGAACATGGTCATCCCCGCCGACAAGACCTCGATCGGCTCGTTTGTCGCCCTGCGCGACCTGTCCGAAGCCCGCTCCAAGGCGATCATCGAACACTTGGCCGCCACGCCGAACCTGACCGGCGACGAGCAGAAGATCGCCGCCGCCTATAATTCGATGATGGACGAAGCCACCATCGAAAAGCTCGACGACAAGCCGCTGCAGGCCGTCCTCGCAAAGATCGCCAAGATTTCGACCAAGTCGGAATTGGCCGCCTATATGGGCAAGACCTCCGGCACGATCGGCGCGTCCTTCTTCGGCATCGGCGTCGGCTCGG
>CBDFFG010000006.1:0-337797 GCA_965246725.1 Asticcacaulis sp. | reverse complement strand
CGCTGCGTCTCGACTTTACCGCCTCCGAGCGCCCCGAAGCGCAGGCTGCCTGCGCCCGACTAAAGGCGCTTTACGGCTCGGCCAGCAAGCCCGACGTTGTCGTGGCCCTGGGCGGCGACGGCTTCCTGCTGCAGACCGTGCACCGCTACCTGCGCGACCAGATCCCCATCTTCGGCATGAACCGCGGCTCCGTCGGCTTTTTGCTCAACGACTTCGCCGAAGCCAATCTGATGGAACGCATCCTCAAGAGCGAGAGCACGCTGATCAGCCCCCTGAGCATGCGCACCAAGGGTCGCGACGGCCGCGAGCACGAGGCCCTGGCCTTCAACGAGGTCT
The DNA here is from genome assembly GCA_965246725.1 of Asticcacaulis sp. GTDB lineage: Bacteria > Pseudomonadota > Alphaproteobacteria > Caulobacterales > Caulobacteraceae > Asticcacaulis. The sequence goes on along the minus strand of CBDFFG010000006.1, from coordinate 337,461 downwards.
CGCTGCTGCGCCAGACCCATCAGGGCGCCAAGCTGCGGATTCATATAGACGGCAAGGTCAGGCTGGACGAACTGATTTGCGACGGGTGCCTGCTGGCGACGCCGGCGGGGTCGACCGCCTATAACCTGTCGGCGCACGGCCCGATCATTCCACTGACGGCCAAGGCCCTGGCCCTGACGCCGATCAGCGCTTTCCGCCCGCGGCGCTGGCGCGGCGCCATATTGCCGCACAGCGCCAAGGTCCGCTTCGAGGCCCTGGAGGTCGACAAGCGTCCGATCAGCGCGACAGCGGACACCTACGAGGTCCGCGACGTCGTCTCGGTCGAGATCTGCGAAGCCGAGGATCTTAAGGCGACCCTGCTGTTCGATGCCGGCAATGGTTATGATGAACGGGTCCTGGCGGAACAGTTCACAAACTGAGTTTTTCCGTAACGACATTAGCTCTTCTTAAACCCGCAGGGGTTATGGTTAAGCGGAAAAGCCCTACACAGTGCCCGCGAGGAGTGCCTATGCCTGTCGAGAAAGCCCAGATTATTCAGGTGCCGAATACCTTGCGTGCCAAGGTCGGAGGCCGCCTCGGAGCGCTCGATGCCGACGCTATCGCCAAGGCCGAAGCGGCCCTGGCCGATCTGTCGTCGCAGTTCGACGACTGGTTGATGGACGAAATCAAGAAGCTGGAAGACGTCCAGGCCCAGATCAAGGTCGAGGGCTACACCAAGGAAAACAGCGAGGCGCTGTTCTATCGCGCCCATGACCTGAAGGGCCTCGGCACCACCTACGGCTACCCTTTCATTACCCGCATCGCCGGCTCGCTGTGCAAGATGCTCGACGAAGAAGACAAGCGCGTCGTCGCCCCGCGCAAGCTGGTCGACGCCCACCTCGACACTATCCGCGCCATCGTCCGCGACCAGATCAAGGCCGACAATCACCCGATGGGCAAGATCCTGGCCGAGACGCTGGAAAGCCGCGTCAAGGAACACCTCATCGCTGTCGGCAAGAACAGCTAAACCGTCTGCCATGACTACGTAAAAGCCGCCCCGAAAGGAGCGGCTTTTTTAGTGTCTTTCAGAGCAGCCAAAAGTGGCGCCCACTTTGTCGGGAAGTGTCCTAAGTCGGAGATCAGGCGGCTTTCGGTTCCAGCATTTCGGTCGGCGCGGAGGCCTCGCCCCACTTCCGGCCTTTCGAGTCGCGGTCGAGACGTTCATAGAGATAGATCAGATCTTCGCGCGGCGCGAACGGCACCTGGGTCAGGAAGCGCTCGATAAGGCGTTCCTGGAAGGCGAGTGGATCAAGGTGGCCGGCCTCCAGCCACAGGGTGCGACAGGTATCGACAGCGATACGGAAGGTCTGGAACAGGCGCCCCGGCAGACCGGCGCGGTCGTAGATGGCGCGCAGGCCCAGGGGACCGGCATCGTGGACCATCAGCCAGGTACGCTCATGCGGCACGCCGCTGAGTTCGGCCAGGGCATGCTCGAAGAAAGGCATATGACCGCGGGCAATGGCGCGGAGGATCAGGGATGGCGTCAGGCGATTATTGGCGATCAGGTGCTGAACCAGGGCCTTCGGATCACGGCTGGCGCCCGAGGCGTCGGCCATGTCGAGCGTGGCGCGCTCCTGGGCGGCGGCAACGATCTCGACGGCGGTTTCGGGTGTGATGGCGTGCCTGGTGATCAGTTGCTGGCGCAGGGTGGCGCTGACCAGATGGACCAGGCGCTCGCTGACCGACACCGGCAGGACGGCCCGGTTGATCAGCACGCTGTGCAGGACTTCCGACTTTTCAAAGCGATCGACGACCTTGCCCATGCCGACATCGGAAAATTTGGCATTGTCGTTGGAACAGGCGATGACGACGGCCTCTTCGACCGCAGCATCCGCCAGGACATTGGTAACGGCTTCGGACAGGGCGGCGCGCTTGGCGATCGCAACCTGGCGAACCGGGCCACCTGAGCGGATGATCTCGGCCAGGTCCTTGTCGGTGAACAGGGGCGAATGGGTCAGGACCGGCACAGCCACGGTCGAGACGTCCTGCGCCAGTTGCAGGGCCACGTCGTGCGGCAGAAGTTCCGAGGTACGCAGGGTGACAGCCAGGGCCCGACGCACCAGCTCGGCGGCATCCTGGGCCAGCATGCGGATGATTTCCTGGGCGGCGGTGCGCTCGGCGTCCGTCAGTTCCGACCTTTCCATGACCCGGCAGATCTTGTGCGTGGCGACGGCGCGGTCGTCGGCATTCTCGCTGCGTACCAGGCGCTTGATATCGGCGTCGGACAGCGGCGAACGCGCGGCGGCGGCGGAGTCTGGGACGAAGGGCGCGGTCATGGGGCGAATCCTGGCAAGCTTACACCGAACAGTGTCGCGCGTTTGTGCTAACGAATCCTTTACCCTGTCCGTTAAGCATGTTCCGGTGCCATCCGATGCCTTGGTCTCGAAAGGTTTTTTGGCCACGAAAAGCACGAAAATCCGAGTTGTTGTTTTCGTTGTGCGAAAACGTCAGAAGTTATCGACAGCGCAAAGCGCCGTCCTTCTTCTTTAAGTTTCACGCGGCACGTTTCACATATTTGAAGTTCGTGCTTTTCGTGTCTAAAAAATCTTCCTGCTCCCTTGCATCACACACAGGTTCCGCAACCGAGGGTAACGGGACGGCAAGGTCTGTGTGCTAGCGTTCGCCGTATGAGTGCCCCAGCCCAAGTCTCGTCCGCGTCCGATATCGATACCGTCCTGCTCGACCACGGCCTGCGGGCGCAGGCGCGCATGTTTCCCTACACGCTGGGTTTTTTCGGCATCGGCCTGCCCCTGTTCCTGTGGGCAATGCGCGCAGCTGTATCGCCCGGCATCATGGTCCTTTACATCCTGCTGCTCACCGCCGGCTGGCCCCTCTTCATGGCCTTGCGCGGACAGGCCGAGCGTCTGGCCGACGGCCCCCAGGACAAGACGACACGTGATGCGCGCATGTTGCGCCAGGGCACGGGTGGCGCCCTGTGGACCGGCTGCCTGCTGATCATCAGCCTGACCGCCATATCGGGGGGCAGCAATGCCGATGTGCTGATCACCATCTGCGCCGGCGCCGCCGTCGGCATTATCTTCTTTTCCGCACCAGTCCTGCTGTACCTGCTGATCCTGGGCCCCCTTGCCGTTGCCGGGCCGATCATCGCCCTGCACGCCGTCCATGAGGACGCGGCGGTGACCCAGTTGATGGGCGGCGGACTCGTGCTGGCCCTGGCCATGGGTCTGGTGTTGAACCGCCATATGCGCGACCACTACCTGCTGCAGCACGAGGCGCTGGAGGCGGCCCGTCTGCGTGAAATCGCCAACGCATCCCGCATCGCCGTGATGGAAACCCTGTCGCGCGAAGTCACCACAGGCCTGAGCGGCATTGCCCAGAGCCTGAGCGTTGGCCTGACCCATCTCAGCCGCGCGCCGGCGCCGCGCCAACAGGTCGAAGCCGCGCTCGATGAGGTCGGCCACCTTCAGTCGATCCTGACGACTACCCTCGACAACGACGGGGCCGAGGCCGGGCAGATCGCGGTAGACTGCATGCCAGTGGATATCGCCCTCATATGCCAACAGATGATCGAGGACTTTGCCGATGCCGCCAGGGGCCGCGATCTTGTACTCGGCCTTAGCGGCGCGGAGCGACCTGCCTCCGGGAGCGCCATCGGTGACGTTCACCGCGTCGAACAGATCCTGGGGCATTTGCTGGCCAACGCCTTGCAATATACGACGACCGGCAGGGTCGAGCTGAAACTGCTGGCGCCGACCGACGGCACTATCCGCATCGAAGTCGTCGACTCCGGCCCGGGCCTCAGTGCCGCCGAACTGGACCAGGCCTTCATGCCGCATACACGGATTGTGCGCACCTCGTCCGGCACATCGGGTGCCGGCCTCGGTCTCAGCCTGTCGCGGTCGTTGGCCGAACTGATGGGCGGCACCATGGGAGCAGAATCCGTACTGGACGTGGGTTCAAAATTCTGGCTCGACCTGCCCTTCGACAGGACGCAAAGCTTTCCCGCGCGCGCCGAAACCGTGGCAGAACCGGAGGCTGAGGATCATTCTCTGCGTGTCCTGCTGCTGGCCAATGATGCTTTGCGCGCCGCGCAATTGCGCGACCAGCTCGAGGGCATGGGTCATCGCTGCCTGACCTCGACCTCGCGCGAGCGCGCTGTCGCCCTGGCGAAAAAGGGCGGTATCGATGCCTGCGTCATCTCGACCGGGCCGTTTGAAAACCTGCAGGCCGAGAACAACCGCGAAGGCCTGAGCGCCTTCCTCGAATCGTTGCGAGGCACGCAGGAAGCGGCGCGCATGACGATCGTCGCCCTGCTGCCGGCCGGCGACCAGGCGGAAACCCTGCAGGAAATGGGTGTCAAACCGGTGCTACTGCCACAGGCCCGCGACAGCCTGGCCCGGGCCCTGGCGCAGGTTTAACCGAGCACGCCGTTATTGCCGCCAAAGGCCTTGGCCATGTCGGACAGCTTCTGTTGCGAACCGCTGTCGTCGCTGTCGCCATCCGGACCGAAGGCGGACATCAGCTGGGTGGTGAACAGCATGCCCTGCTGGTCGCCGCCGCCGAAGACCAGCTTCATGATGGCCTCGTCGGCCTTGAGCTTGTCCATCCGGGCGACGATCAAAGGATTACCATCGAGGCCGGTATCGGCGCCGTCCTGAGGGGCTGCCACCTGCATGGGCGAATCCCCGCCGGTCTTCGTCAGGTTGGCGACGACGGAAGAGACGTCGAGCGCGTGGCCATGTTTGTAGAAGATGGACGGGTTGCTGTGGGCAGCAGCCGGAAACAGCGACGCAGCCGACGCAGCGGGACGCGTGGCGCTGGCGCTGATCAGGTCGGCAGCGCCGTCCGGGCCGAGAAAGTGGGCGGCGTAAAGCTCGCCCTGGGTCGGGTCACGGCCGATTCGGCCTTTGAGATAGGCGGCATGGCCGGCCGTCATTTCGGCGGCCATCACGGCATTGGCGTCGGGATTATAGCGCAGGCCCATGACCTGCTTGCGCACGCCGGGGTCGGAGACGTGATAACGCCCGTCCCTGCCCTTGACGATCTGATCGGCATAGGAAGCATAACCATGTTTGGCGCCGCTGTTCTTGAGGACACCGAGCCAGGTCTGCTCGACGAACTGGAACAGGCCGGCAGCGGAAGAGGTCCGCGCCTTTGCGTTGGGGTTGAGCGAACTTTCGCGTTGGGCTGTCTTGACGAGATAGCTGAAGTCGACGCCGGTGGCCTGGGCGGCACGTTGCAACGATCCCATGACGCCATGGGCGGCGGTCTCGGCGGCCTGGCCAAGGCCGTTCAACAGGGATTGGGAACTCGTTACAAAGGTCGGCATGGGCAAATTTTGCCTCATGCATGGTTAACATCGCATTAAAGGCGCGAGCGCGGTCACACGGTTAGCGCGAGAAGCGATCAGGGCGGTAAAGATGGGCATCGGCCGGCCCCGTCTCTCCCGCAATCTGCGCCAGGAGAATCCGGGCGGCAAAAGGCGCAAAAACATATCCGTTTCGGCGCATACCGATGGCGACAAGGACCCCCGACACAGGGTCGCGGCCGATCAGGGGCCAGCCATCGGGGGTTGCAGCGCGCACGCCCGCGCGCGGCACCGCCTGGGACAGGTCGAGATTAGGCAGTATCTGGCGGGCGCGAATCCCCAGGTCGGCGACGACGGCGGGCTCGATGGCCGAATCGTCCTGGCCGAATTGCATGGTGGCGCCGAACTTGGCTGAACCACCATAATCGGCAAGGTAGCCCAGCGGGGAACGGATAACGCCCGGCCTGGTTCCCGGCAGGTCAAGCAGATGCCCCTTGATCGCCGTAAGAACCCTTACGGATGGCACGTCGGACGCAAAGGCCTTTGCGCCATAGCCGGCGGCCAGGACGACGTGGTCGGCATGCAGGACCTCACCGTCGTCCAGGGTAATGCTGGCCTTGTTCAAGGCACGCACCTCGGAGACCATGATCTTGCCCCCGTTGGCTACGACGTGCTGCGACAGGGCATCGAGCGTCTTTTCCGCCGCGATCAGCCAGTCGCTGGCGACACGCACGCCGTCGCAATCGTCGGCGACCGGCGCCAGTTCCTCATCGCTCAGGGCGGCGAAGGCTACGCCCATGGCGTGGAGGCGCGGCGTGGTGATATCGCTGGAATTGTCGCTTTGCGGCCAGACGTAAAGATTATGTGCCTCGGTCTGGGCGGCGGCGATCGCGTCGCGCACGGTCTCAGGCCAGGCGTCGGCCAGGTCGTTCCACGCCGCCTGTGCTGTGTTCAGGCGCGCATAGGTGACATCGGGTTCCGGCTCGCCCAGGGCTTCGAGCGCCGGGGCCACCATACCGGCGGCAACGCCCGACGCCGTATCCCTTGCGGCATCGCGGGCAACAACCGTCACGGCCAGTCCGCGCGCCTTCGCCGCCGCGGCTATGCACAAACCGACAATGCCGCCGCCGACGATAAGAACAGATTGAGAGGATGTCGTCATGGCCGCGCCCGTATTGAACAGGCCTTCGCTCTAAACGATTCCGCCACGCCGGACCATGCGTCAATTTGACGGGAAAGCCGCACCAAGAAGATGCGCTGACTGCAATGGTACCGCCTGCTGGTTTCGAACCAGCTACCTCCAGAGCCACAATCTGGCGCTCTACCAAGTGAGCTAAGGCGGCACGTCATCGCAAGGAGCGTGTCTCTAACGCGATGTTGTCACGGGATCAAGTGCCGGCCTGGGGAAAACCGCATTTTTTCCGCAACATGGCAACGGCGATGCCTCTTGCGCCTCAGTCCAGGCGCCATAGCCATCGCGCTTCGAACCATTTTCCTGCGCACGGCCCCATGGCGCGCGCGTCGACGGTCAACGCGGCCTCGAACAGGGAAACCGTCGCGGCGCCAAACATCTTCCCCTGCGGCGCTTCCTGTACGACCTCGCAATTTATAACAGTCCCGGTTTCCGTCCACTGGCAACGCAATGTGACACCCCCCTCGATTTCGTCTTCCAGCGCTTGAGGCGGGTATATCCTTCCGACATCTGCGTCCGACGGAACGCGCGAGAAAACCGGAAGCACGTAACACGCCGTGGTGCCTTGCCAGGTAATACAGGCCGGTTCCCGTGATGCGATGGCGGGAATCGCGGGTGTCAGTTGCGGTAGGGGCGCAACGGGAATACGCGGCGCCAGCTTGGGCGCAGGCCGGTGTTCGTGCGGCAAATCGGCTTGCGAACCCAGTATGTGTGCCGCCGCCACCCAAAACATCAACGATACCCTTTGGCAGCGATATAGGCCTTGAGATCGTTGATCCGCGTCTGGTCCGACGGGTGGGTCGAGAGGAACTCCGGTGGCGCCTTGTTATTCTGCGCCATCATATTCTGCCACAGCACTACCGCTTCAGAGGCGCGGTAACCCGCCTTGACCATCAGGTCGACTCCGATACGGTCGGCTTCCGATTCGTGCTGACGCGAATAGGGCAGCAGCAGCCCGACCTGGGCACCGAGGCCGCCATAGTTGGCGACAACCTCCTGGACCTTGCCGCTGGTCGCCTTGGTGGCTACCTGCAGGGCAATGCCCGTTGCGGCCTGTTGCGAGGCGCGCTCGGCGGCATGGCGGGCAATGACATGGCCGGTTTCGTGGCCAAGGACAGCAGCCAGTTGGTCGTCATTCTTCACGACGGAAAACAGGCCCGTATTGACCCCGACCTTGTTGCCGGGGATGACAAAGGCATTGGGTTGCGGATCGTCGAACAGAACGTATTCCCATTGACGGTCTCCCATGCCGGCGGCGGTGACGATGCGGCCGCCGACGCGCTGAATGCGGCTATTGAGCTGCGGATCATGGGAAATTTTTGCGGTCTTGAGCTGTTCCTGCCAGGCCGTCAGGGCGCTCTGTTCCAGGGTCGCTTCGTCGAACAGGATCAGTTGCGAGCGGCCGAGCGTATCATTGGTTTCGCAGCCGGACAGCGTGGCGCCGGTCAGCACTATAGCGGCCATGACCAACCATGGCATCTTCGACTTCATCATTATCAAGCCCTCCCGAAGGCCGGGCCGAGCATAGACGCAAAACACCCTGGGTGCGAGACCCAGGGTGTCCGGGATTGTGTTTTTGACAGCGATCAGCCGAGGTGGAAGGCGACCGTCTGCCGCAGGATAGACCCCACGGCGACATTGCCCTTGGTCATGTCGACCCGGCCCTTGTCCTGGATCATGCGTACCGTCGCCTGGCCAAAGCCGTAGCCGCCGGGGCTTTCGGAAATGGTGACGCAGCTGACACGACCGCTGGTATCGACAACGGCGCACTGAACGGTCGCCTTGCCTTCGATTTCGCCGTCCATGGCGCGGGGCGGATAATAGTCGGCCAGGGTATCGGCATTCGGGAAGCGGGCCCAGGTGGCATCGGCCAGGACATCCGTTCCCGTGCCAGTATCAGGCTTGGTCGTTACCGGCCCCTTGTTTTCGACAACTGTCGGCGGCAGTTCCGTGATAGGCGCCTTTGTGTCAACCGCAACATCCGGCTTTTGCGGCGGTGCATCCAGCGTTTCTTTTACAGTCGGGATGGTAGGCGTCGCATGGATCGGCGGCACGGCCTTCGCCGGTTTCGGCTTTTCGAGCTTTTGTGTCATCGGTTCGAGCTTGATGACATCACCGTCGCTGACAACCGGCGGCACGATCGCCGCGAAATTCTGCTGGATAAGATAGTAGGCCAGGCCCGCATGGATGGCGACGGCGATACCGAGGCCAAGATAGAAGGATTTGGGCAGGCGCTTCGGTTGGTCGGCATAGATGGCCGCGCGGCGGCCATGGACTTCATCATCCATGATTGTCTCCTCCATGATTTACACCACACAGAAGTGCATACAGCCCTGCTCACCCCCTGTGAGCTATGGCTGGAAAAGGCTGCAACAACCTGCATCAAAGAAGTCGATAGCCGCGTTTCTCTGCGACGGAAGAATGGCCGTCAGGCCCCCGCCCGCCTACCGGAACATGTGCCCGGACCGTTAGCCTACTACCACTTCTTTTTTGACGCAAGCGTCAATCCGTTTCCGTTATATCGTTACAGTAACATTTTCGGCAACAAAAAACCCGGAGCAATATGCTCCGGGTTCTTCGGTAGTTGTGTCTTGGCAGAGAGCCTTAACCACCCAGTTGGAAACGAAGCGGAAGCTTCATGACCGAACCGGTCTGGATGGTGCCCGCGCTGGTATCCGCACGGCCGAACTTTTCGACCATCTTCACAGCGGCAGCACCGAAGCCGTAACCGGCAGGCGATTCGCTGAGAACGCGGCAGCGGACGTGCCCTTGACCGTCGGTAACCGTACACTCGATGGTGGCGGCACCTTCGACTTCGTCTTCCTGCGCACGCGGAGGATAGAAGTCGGCGAACTGGTCGCCGGTCGGGAACTTCGACCACTTGGCAGCGACGTAGACGGGGCCCGGAGGGGCGACCGGCGGCGGCGTGCCTTGGTTCATCGCTTGCGGCGGCTCCTTGTAATCCTGGTGCTGTTCTGCAGGAACAGGCGGCACCGGGATCGGAGGCGGCGGAGCGATGTCCGTCGGCGGCGTCACGCGCGGCTGCACCACGGGGGGCGGCGGCGCTTTCGGCGGCGGCGGAGGCGGCGGTGGCGGAGGCGGCGGAGGCGGAGGTGGCGCGACCAGGTCGACGTTCACCTTCTCATCCGTAAACTTCTGCTCGTGGATAGCAAAGCGGGCCTGAAGGAAATAATAGGCCACGCCCAAGTGGATTGCAGCGGCGACACCAACCCCGACCAACAGAGAAGAAGAATTTTTCTTCACAGGCGGGTCGAGGATAGGGTCCCGTTTTCTATGGGGAGTTTCGTCCATATAATTTAGACCCTTTTACGAATTGGCGTCTTCGCCCTGAAGCGCAACGCTGTAGAAACCATTGTCCTGCAGCTTGTTCATCACCTTCATGAAATCGGCGTAGCGAGTGCCTTTGTCGCAGCGGATGAAGATGCGCTCCTGGTCCGGATCCCGCTGACCGATACGCTTGCGGAGATCTTCTCCGAGCGAATCGAGCGAGGTCAGGTCGTCGCCGATGTACAGGTTCGTATTGCTTTGCAACGAAATGTAGATCGGCTTCGGCGGATTATCTTGCGGTTTAACCGATGCCGGCGGCAGTTTCACTTCGACCGACACAGTGGCGAGCGGAGCCGCCACCATGAAGATGATAAGCAAGACCAGCATGACGTCGACGAACGGAGTAACGTTGATGTCGTGATTGGCCTCGACATGGAATTTCCCGCCGCCACCTCCTGATAGCTTGGCGCCCATGTTGCTTACGCCCCTTTGTCGAGTTGACGCGACAGCGAGTTCATCAGTTCAGAAACGAATTGTTCCGAACGCGTGCCATACTGGGTGATCGAGGTGTTGAAGACGTTGTACATGACAACGGCCGGGATAGCGGCGATCAGGCCGAGGCCGGTAGCCATAAGGGCTTCGGCGATACCCGGAGCAACGACGGCCAGGTTGGTGGTGTGCGAGTTCGAGATACCGATGAACGAGTTCATGATACCGTAAACCGTACCGAACAGACCGATAAACGGCGAGGTCGAACCGACCGAAGCCAGGAAGGCGAGACCGCCCGACAGGCGCTTGGCGAGACCGGCCTGAACGGCGCTGATCGAGCCTTGGGCACGAGCCAGGGTCGAGTCCTTGTGCTCGCCCGAGATCGACAGGCCGGCTTGCTTGGACAGTTGAACTTCTTCGGTACCGACAGCGGCCATGTCAGCCAGCGGGTTGCCAGCGAATTCGTCCGACACCGCGATGCGGTTGATGTCGGCGATCGAGCGGGCGCCACGATAGGCTTCCAGGAAGTTGTTGGTGACGCGGTTGAGGCTGGAGAAGTCCAGCAGCTTCATGATCAGCAGGATCCAGGAGATGACCGAGCAGATGGCCAGCAGGATCATGACGCACTTAACGACGATGGTCGCACCGGCGAACATCGAGACGAAGTTGACGTCGGCCTTCTTCGGAGCGGAAGACGACGAGGAGTCGTCGGCGGCAGCCGCCGTATCCGTAGCGGCCGGAGCGGGAGCGGCGGCCGAAGCTTCCGCCGGAGCCGGGCTCGTGGCCGCAGCGGCCAGAGCGGGGGAGCTCATGAGAAGCGCGGCAGCGCCCAGCAGAGCAATAAGCGGGTTGTGTTTCTTGTGTTCGAGCATTTTTCGCCAATTCCTGAATATGGACTGTGCCCCGAGAAGGGCTGACCAAGGACTAAAGGGGGAAGCGTTTACCCCATGTTAAAAACAAATAGCTTCGCCGAAGACAACCAGGACCTCACGCCCGGTGGCGTCCGCAACGAACCTCTCGTGACCACCCCTTCGCAGGTACGGAATTCTGACGTCCGTATCTTGCCCGGGAAGGGCACAAACTCTGCCAATATGAACCATTCCCGTTCAAAAGGCGACCTCTTTGTTAACGACTTGTAACCGATCACAAACGAGGTTTGGGCCTAAATGATCCGGCGCGGCCTGAAACGTCAAGGTGTCTGTTACAGAGATTCCGCGGCGCAAGGAGCCATAAAGGGTGACTGTTAGGAAAGTGTGAAGCAAAAAGCCAAACATGTCCGATAGTTAATGTGCCGGTGTCCGAAAAACGCGTTTCCGTCGCCGTCTAAAAAAATTTTTTGCGCTGCGACTCTTTTTCATCTGGCCACACCCGGCGGGAGAAAATTCCGTGATCGGCACCACCCTGACACGCCTTGCCCCGACTTATACGGCACGCTCTCGCCGCCGCGCGCCGCCGACTCGTGCCAACGACAGTGCATCAGAGTCATCTGCAGTCGGGATCAGGTGCCGAAAGGCGCCCAGCCGTTACAGGTCCGTCCGAGGAGACCATGGCTGACACGGCCGACCAGACCTTTTCCGTAATATAATTGCCGTGGTGGCGGTAAAACGCGACCGTCGAACGGCCCGGTCCTTGCATTCACGACACCACGCCTTAAGGTAACGGCGTTTTCTGCCCGCGGCACGTTCCGTGCGGTGGACACATGCGAGGGGATTCCATGACGACCATTCCGATTTTTGTCCTGGCCGGGCAATCCAATGCCGACAAGTCGGGGATAGACAACCGAATCATCGAGCGCCTGGTGGCGCAGGGAAATGCCTTCGAGTTCGTCAAGACGTCCGAATCGAGCACCTCCATCTATCCCAACGCCAATCGCGACGACTGGGATCCGGGCACGAAGGAGTTGTTCACCCAGCTGGTGACCGCCGTCAAGGCAGCCATGACCAATGTTACCCGGCAGGGCGACATCCCGCAGATCAACATCCTGTGGGTCCAGGGCGAGAACGACGCCAACAGCCCGACCCAGTCCTATTATGACGCACTGACAAACTTCATCACCCAGTTGCGGACCCAGATCGGCGATTTTTCCGCCAAATTCTATATCAGCACCCTGCCCTACGCCTCCAATGTCCGCGACGCCCAGTATGAGGTCGCCGCCGACATGAGCAATGTCTACACGATCGACACCACCGGCGCCGGTTTCTGGGACGGCATCCACTACGACAAGCCGACCGTCGAATGGATCGCCGACGCCTTTATGGACATGACGGGCATCGCCGTCCAGACGATCGCCAAGTATAAGAACACCCTGGCCGGCGCCCTGTTCGACACGACCAATGGCCATCCCGTCGTGACCTCGCCCCGGTACCAGGACTACACCTTTGTCGGCAGCGATACGCGCGGCTACATGTTCCGCTCGCGCAGCGGCGACGACAATGTCACCACCGGTGACGGTAACGACACGATCTATACGGGCGGCAATTACGATACGGTCCATGCCGGCGGCGGCAATGACTTCGTCTCGCTGGAGGACCATGCCGATATCGGCTACGGCGGCGACGGCAACGATACTATCTGGGGCGGTCCGGGCAACGACACGATCTATGGCGAGGCCGGCAACGACAGCCTGACCGGCGATACCGAAAACGATATCGTCTCGGGTGGCCTGGGCAACGATACCCTGCTGGGCGGCGACGGCAACGATACGCTTTACGGCGATGACGGCAACGATTCCCTGAGCGGCGGCTACGGTGCCGACATCCTGGACGGCGGCAACGGCGACGACTATCTCACCGCCTTCCATGACAACGACATCCTGACCGGCGGCGCCGGCAATGACACCCTCTATGGCGGCGGCGAGAACGACACCCTGCATGGCGGCGACGGCAATGACCTTCTGTCCGGTGATACCGAGAACGACTATCTGGCGGGCGATGGCGGGCTCGATACCCTGTATGGCGGCGCTGGCGACGACACCCTGATCGGCAATGGCGGGGACGCCGGCACGCCGGATCTGATGTTCGGCGGTTCGGGCAACGACATATATTATGTCTACGGAACGGGAGATATCGTTTCGGAAAGCTCGATTCCCGGCATAGACGATGGCGGCAACGACACCGTCGTGGCCAGTATCGACTACACCCTGCCCGACTTTATCGAGAACCTGGTCCTGACCGCGGCGGCGACTGGCAGCGGAAACGGGCTGGACAATATCCTGACGGCGACCTTCGCAGGCAGCACGCTCTATGGGCAAGGTGGCGACGATACGCTCGTCGCTGTCGGGCAGTCCTCGCTTGATGGCGGCGCAGGCAATGACCACATGGTCTATTCCGGCAACGACAACACCGTCACAGGCGGCGACGGTGATGACGTGTTCACAGTCCCTGCGACCAGCTCCTCCGGCAATGTCCTCGATGGCGGCGACGGCTTCGATACGCTCGACCTCTCGATGACACAGCAGGGGGTCACGGTCGATCTGGCGGCGCAGACCTTATCCACCGGCGAGACCATCAACCATATGGAAGGCGTCATCGGCTCGACCTTCTCCGACCTGTTGTCGGGCGACACCGGTGTGGCGCTCTATGGTGCAGCCGGCAACGACACGCTCAGCAGCACCGGCGGCAACAACCTGTTGGACGGTGGCGCGGGTGACGATCTGATCGCTTTTGCCGGCTCAGGCAATACGGTAAGCGGGGGCGACGGAGACGACCATCTGATCGTCCTGTCCATCGGCGGCAACAGCCTGGACGGTGGCGACGGCTCCGATACGGCCGACTTTTCGCAGCTTGCAGCCACCGTAACAGTCGATCTTGCGACCGGGTCTGCCTTTGCCGACGGTGGTTCGGACAGCCTGGTATCGATCGAGACCGTTATCGGATCGTCCGGCGCCGACCGTCTAAGTGGAGATGATCTGGCCAACCTGCTGATTGGCGGTGGCGGCGACGACACCCTGGTCGGCAACGGCGGCAATGACACGCTTGATGGGCTGGCGGGCAACGATCTGCTGTACGGCGACAATGGCCTCGACTGGCTGGACGGCGGCGTCGGCAATGACAGCCTGTATGGTGGCAATGATGCCGACACACTTTCCGGTGGCGACGGCAATGACAGCCTCGATGGCGGTGCCGGTGCCGACCTGATGACCGGCGGGGCCGGCAACGACACCTTCATCGTCGACAGCGCCGGCGACGTCGTCAGCGAACTGGCGGGCGGTGGCACGGATATCGTCAAGGCCGGCGTCAGCTATACCTTGAGCGACAATGTCGAGAACCTGACCCTGACCGGTACGGGCAATTTCAACGGTACCGGCAATGCCCTGGCCAACATCCTGACCGGCAATACCGGCAACAACCTGCTGATCGCTGGCGAAGGCAATGATACGCTGGATGGCGGTGTCGGCGCCGATACGTTGAACGGTGGCAATGGCAACGATACCTATCTGGTCGATAACAGCGCCGATGTCATCGTCGAACTGAGTGGCCAGGGCACTGACATCGTCAAGGCATGGGCCAGTTTTGCGCTGTCCGACAATATCGAAACCCTGCTGCTGCAGGGTACGGACAATATTGCCGGCACCGGCAATGCCCTGGCCAATACCCTCACCGGCAATAGCGGCAACAATGCCCTGAACGGCGGTGACGGCAACGATACGCTCGACGGCGGGCTGGGCAACGACACCCTGATCGGTGGCGCCGGCAATGACGTCTATTATGTCGACGCGATCGGCGATGTGGTCAACGAGGCCGCCAACCAGGGCACCGACCTGGTGCGCGCCTATCTCAGCTATGCCCTGGGGGACAATGTCGAAAATCTCAGCCTGCTGGGTGCAACGGACCTGAACGGCACCGGCAATGCCCTCAACAACGTCCTGTCAGGAACGACGGGCGCCAATACCCTGATCGGCCTGGCGGGTAATGACACCCTGGGCGGGCTTGACGGCAATGACATCCTAATCGGCGGCATGGGCGACGATTCTCTGGATGGTGGCAATGGTGCGGACACCTATGTGTTCGCCGCAGCCGGCGTCGCCAACGGCGTCGACAAGGTCGCCAACTTCGTCCACGGACAGGACGTGCTGTTGTTCAGCGGGGCCGATTATGGTGTCGAAGCAGGCCATGTCCCGACCTCTGCGGAGTTCACCAGCGGTACCACAGCCGTTGGAACGCACGCCCAGTTCATCTTCAACGCCGTGACTCACACCCTGTACTGGGATCACGACGGTGCCGGAGGCGATGCCGCAGTGGCGATTGCCGTGTTCAATGCATCGATCGTATTTACGCCTTCGGATATGCACTTCGCCTAGAACGAAACGTACATACGAACGTAATATAACGCGTAAATTCAACGACTTCTTTTGCGTAATACATGAATGATTTAACCGTAAACGTAGGTTAGACCTCCCCGGCCGGTGACCGGGAGGTCTGTTCATCACGCGAAGTGCAGATCCGCAGCCGTCAGGGTCGGATTGCCTGCGAAGGTGGCGATGGCAATGGCGGCATCACTACCCGTGCCGTCGTCGTCCCAGTAGAGGGTGTCTGTGCCATCGTCCCATATGAACTGGCTCGTCGTGCCGGTCGCCGTCGACGTGAACTGGGCAGCCGACAGGGATTGGCCTGGCGACAGGCCATAGTCCGCCGCGGTGAACAGCAGGGCGTCCGCGCCGTGGGTGAAGTCCTGAATGGTATCGGTGCCGTTGGACGCCGCCGCCAGGAAGGCAAAGGTGTCGTTCCCCATGCCACCGGTCAGGCTGTCATTGCCTATGCCGCCCGTGAACTTCAATGCGCCGGTAAGGTCGTAGGTCTGGCCACCGACCGTCAGGTAGCGGATTTTGGCGTAGTTGCTGTCGTTGTAGTATTCGCGCGTATACTGGCCGGCTATGGTGATGCTGTCGCCGCTGTTGCCATAGGAAATGATCAGGTCCTGGCCGTTGGTTTGCGAAAAACGGACATCGTTGATTGTCAGGCCGCCGAGGAGGCTGATCGCGTCCTGGTTGCCCGAAGCGTAGTCGGGCGCCTGGACGGTATCATTGCCGTCGCCGACGCTGAACGCATAGGTGTCGGCGCCAGCCCCCCCGATGAGACTGTCATTGCCAGTTCCGCCGATCAGGCTGTCATTGCCGCCCTCGCCGGTGAGATAGTCATCCCCGGTCCCGCCATCCAGCGTATCATTGCCGGCATCGCCGAAGACGGTATCATCTCCCGCCAGCGCATTGATGCGCTCCGACGAGGTCGTGCCGTACAGGATGTCGTTTGCATTGGTGCCATCAGCCATGTCGCTCTCCCAGCGTTTGTCTTGCCTGGGCGCGCACGGGGGCATATGGCGTGAGGTGTCCGACGCTGCTACCCGACGCCACCCAACTGAATAATCGAACTACAGGAAACGGCCGCGCCCCCCGGGCACCGGCCAATACGGCGCTACTGCGCCAGATCCTACATAACACCTAAAAGTAGCATTTTCGCAAGACATTGTTACGCGAAATTTTTATGAATTGTTAATTTCCGGCTCCTTCACGTTCACGTCTTTGCGCCATCCCTACACACAGTGTTTATCCACGCACGCAAATGCCATTTCACCGACTCGCGTTTCAGGTGTATCGTCTGCAAATAAATACCGTGCGCCGGACCAGGAACCGGGGAGCAAAACGCCTCGCACAACACATAAAGTCGCGTGGAGGCGTGTATGAACGATGATGAGCCGGATGCCAGCGGTCGCGTCCTGATAGCGGAAGACTATCAGCCGAACGCCCTGTTCATGGTGGCCGCGCTGGAGATGGCCGGTTACACGGTCGACCTTGCCGCTAATGGCCGCATTGCCGCCAATATGGCCGAGGCCGTACGGTATGATGCCATACTCATGGATATCGAAATGCCGGAGATGGACGGCATTGCCGCCACCCAGGCCATCCGCGATATCGAGGAAGCCGAGGGCGTCGCCCCCGTGCCGATTCTCGGCATTACCGGTCACACCATGGCCAGTGTGCGATTGCTGTGCCTCAAGTCCGGCATGAGCGACTTTATCGTCAAGCCCTTTCTGCCAGGCGTGTTGTACGACAAGTTGGCCGCCCTGATTGCCGGCACCCCTTGCGTCGATGCCGGCCGGATTGCTGCCCGCCCCGTCTAATCCGCTGCCGGACATCCAACTGGCCACCTTTGCCGTATCTGTGGTGAGGGCCATGCATGATGGACATCCTGACCACGCTTCGCGACCGGACGCGGCAAGCCGTCCGCCATACGTCTATTCGCCGTCACGCCCGCCGTGGCGCGGTGGCCTGTGGCGTGGTCGCCGGCCACGCCCTGCTGATTTTTCTGCTGTGCGCGCACGCACCTGCTCCACCGGTCCCAGATACCGGCGCCGACGGGACGGTCATCCTGGCCAGCCTGGTCGCAGGCGTTCCGGAAACCTTTAGCCCGCCAGCCCTTCAGGCGTCTGCAAAGCCTGCGGCAAAGCGGCCGCCGTCGACACCGCTTCACGCGCCTGAACCAGCCAGTCCCAGTCCCGATGCGACATCCGACCTGCCGGATGCGCAAGAGACGCCGGTCGTGGCGGACCCAAATGAACCGCAATTATCCGATGCCGAGACGCAAGCGCTTGAGCAATTCCAGATGGCCTCTGCCGCGGGCGCGCCGGACCAGCCCTGCAACCTGACCGGCACGCTCAGCAACGTGTTCGCCCAGAGCCCCGAGGTTCGGCTGGGCCTGAACGAATTGCCCGTGTCGCAACGCTCGGTCGCCAATGCCGTCATGCTGTGGGATGGGCAGTGGCCCGAAGAATCCTTAAGCGGCGGCAAGGCGCTTCTGCGTGCCCTGCTCGTCAAGGCCATTTCGGCGGCACGCCCCGACTGTCTGACCCAGGCCAATACCGGCCCCGTCCTGTTCTTCGTACCCGACGACAGCGCGACCGTCATTGTGGCCGTCGGTTCCGGAGACTGGCGCTGGGGCGATCTGTTGTCACCTGCCCCGGCAGCGCAGCCCGTTTTGTTACAGGCCGGCAATTATTTCCAGGCCCTGACATCCGGAATTCAGGCCACCCCGTAAAACAGATCAAGGGCCGACTGATATAACAACGATCGCTTGCGATCTGGAGGGTTTTCGTGAGGAAAATGAAACACAGCAATCTCGCCATTCTGGCAACCGTGAGTGCCGTAAGCCTGCTGGCCGGCATTGCGCCCGCCATGGCGTCGAGCCACCGTGAAGCGCCCGGCATCACTAAGTCGCCCAAGGTCGACGCCACCGACTTCTACATGTTCCGCAGCTATGAAACCGGCCGAGACGGCTATGTGACCTTCCTCGCCAACTACCAGGGCCTGCAGGGTCCGGGCGACGGTCCGAACTATTACATGATGGATCCGGACGCCATCTACGAAATCCACGTCGACAATGTCGGCGACGCCAAGGAGCACCTGACCTTCCAGTTCAAGTTCTCCAACACCCTGGTCAATGACAAGGGCATCCAGCTCAATGTCGGCGGCACGACCTCGTCGATCGCCCTGCGCGACGCGGGCCCGATCAGTCAGGTCACCGATCCGAACCGCGCCGACGCCGAAACCTATACGGTCACGGAAATCACCGGCGATCGTCGCACCGGCACCAAGGCCGCTGTGACTGACGCCAACGGCGGCGGCATGACGTTCGCCAAGCCGTTCGACAATGCCGGTAACAAGACGATTGCCGACTATGCGACCTATGCCAACAAGTTCATCTACAATGTGAACATTCCGGGCTGCTCGACCGCCGGCCGCGTCTTCGTCGGCCAGCGCGCCGACGCCTTCGCCGTCAATCTTGGCGCCATCTTCGACCTGGTCAACTTCGTGCCGATCGAAGGCGACAGCGCGCCCGGCGCCGGCGATGGCAAGGGCTTCCCCGGCGGCGTCACGCAGAACCATGCCAATGACGAGATCATGGGCAAGAAGAACGTGACGACCCTGGCGCTGGAAGTGCCGATCTCGTGCCTGAAGGGCTCCGGCAACGGCGTCATCGGCGCCTGGACGACAGCCAGCCTGCCGCAGGCCCGCCTGCTCGATCCGAACGCCACCTACAAGCAGACCTCGGTTTCGGGCGGCGCCTATACCCAGGTTTCGCGCCTCGGCATGCCGCTGGTCAACGAGCTGGTCATCGGTCTGCCGGACAAGGACAAGTTCAACGCCTCGGTGCCGTCGGCTGACGCGCAGTTCGCTGCCTATGTCACCAATCCGACCTTCCCGGCGATTGCCAACCTGCTGTTCAAGGCCCCGGTCAACGCCACCCTGCACACCAATATCGCCGACCTGGCGCCGACCAACTTCCCGCGCAAGGATCTGGTTGCCGCCTTCCTGACAGGTGTCGCCACGCTGAACCAGCAATCGACGGTTACCGCCTCGGAAATGCTGCGTCTCAACACGGCCGTCGCGGTTACGCCGCAGGCCAGCCAGAAGAATCTCGGCGTTGCCGGCGATGACCTGGCCGGCTTCCCCAATGGCCGCCGTCCGGGTGACGATGTCGTCGACATCACCCTGCGCGTCGCTATGGGTGCCCTGTGCTACCCCGTCCCGATCCAGGGCAAGCCGACCGATCTCGGCCTGTGCAAGCCCGCCGACGCGTCGGTTGGCAATGTGCCCTTCACCGACGGCGCGCCGCTGTCGGCCATGGATGTCCAGGCCAAGTTCCCCTACCTGAACAACCCGCTGCCGGGTTCGCCCTATTCGGCCCGTCACTAAGGAACAGTGGTCATGAAAAAACCAGCACTTCTCGCGCTCGCAGCCGTCGGCATGGCCCTGGCCCTGTCCGCCTGCGGCGGTGGCAGCGGTGGCGGGACGTCCGTCACGGTCACCACGCCTCCGACCGGCTCGACCGATCCGAACGCCAAGTTCGGCACCCAGTTCGCAGCCGACTTCAAGGCGCCGGCGGACTCGACGCCGGCCTCGGTCAGCGCCGGCGATGTCGTCCCGGTCGATCCGGCGGCCTCCCCGTCGTCGCTTTAGGCGCTCCTTACAGGGGTCGTGCCCGCTACCTGCACGACCGCTCGACGAAATGGCCTGCCTCTTCACAGAGGCAGGCCATTTTGTTTGGATCGAGTCCGGGGCTCAAGCAAGAAACCCCACCACCCCGAGCCTAAGAAGGCTCACGGTCCCCCTCCCCATCGCAAGAGCGATAGGGAGGAGTAAACAAAATCAATGCGCTCCGGGTGCGAAGCCAAGTGTCAGGCTGGAAAACGTCGTCTCGAAATCGGCCTTGGGATCGTTAGTGATGGGGCGCGTCCAGACGACATTGAGCTGCCACAGGCCGAGATGCGGAATGGTGAAATTCGCCTTGCCATTGGCGTCGGACAGGACGGTCGCCACCGGGCGGTCATCGAAGTCGAGATTGTTGACCATTACGGTCGCGCCGGCCAGGGGCTTGCCGTAATAATAGATGTGCACCGGCAGGCTGCCCTTGAAGCCAGGCGCGTACGGGTTGACGTCGGGCACGATCTCCAGCGACAGGCCGGTCGGCCGCGTCGCCACGGCGTCGTCGCTGCGGTTATAGGCGCCGACCTGGATCAGGGCCTTGGCGCGGCGGCTATAGACCTCCCGGCCCGGCTGGTCGGTCTTGTGGGCCTGGGCGCGGGCGGTAATGGCCGGCGTCATGCCTTCGAACTTGATATAGTCGTTGAAGCGTATATCCGGCAGTTCGGAATATGTGCCATTGGTCTCGAATGACAGGACCTGCAGGCCGGGCTTCGGAAAATGCAGCACCGTGTCGGTATTGGCGTCGCCGAGCTTCAGTTCCGGCCGACGATCCAGCTTGCCGGCAGCGGTGATGCTGTCAAAACGGGTGACGCGATCGCTGGTCATAAGCGACTTCTGCCGCACGGCGCCGTGGCCGACCTGGATGGTCATGGCCGTGGTTCCACCGGGCGCTACCGTAAAGGCATTGGGCTGAAGCCAGAAGTCGTGGGCGGAGGCCGCCATGGGCAACATGACCCCGGCGAGCAGGATGGCCAGCGACCGTGCCGGCCAGCGAAGGCCGTGGCGCTTTTCGGCAAATATCGTGCGCGGAGTAATCGCTTCGGCGCAGTTGGTCGTATTGTCTATAAGATTACAATTGGAGGAATGCGCGGATGCCATTCAGAAGCCCTCGGTGTCGTTCACAAACCAATACGCCCGAGATGGCCATCCGGCTTAGGTGCGATGAAAATATATCGCAGCCCGCGCCCATCCTGATCGCTATTGCCATGGCCGGCAGCGTGCTGGCCTTTGCCCTGCCTGCCGAGGCCCATACCGGCACCGGCCTGGCCGGTGGTTTTGTTTCCGGCTTCCTGCATCCCCTGACCGGCTGGGATCACCTGTTGGCGATGGTCTCGGTCGGCCTGTGGGGCGCCATTCTCGGGCGGCCGCTGATCGTTGCCCTGCCCGTCATCTTTCCGACTCTGATGGTGGTCGGCGCCTTCCTGGGGATCCTGCACGTGCCCATGCCGCCGGTTGAGATCGGCATCGCCGCCTCGGTGCTGATGCTGGGCGGGGTCATCGCCTTCGGTTATCGCGCCCCGGTCTGGCTGGCCTGTGTGATCGTAGCCGTCTTCGCCATGTTCCATGGTTATGCCCATGGCAAGGAACTGCCGTCGGCCGCCGACCCGGTCGGCTATTCGACGGGCTTCGTACTGTCGACCGGCCTGCTGCATGTCTGTGGCATCGCCATCGGCCTGATCAATGAAAAGCCGTGGGGCAAGTGGGTGGTGAAGGGCCTGGGCGGCGTCATCGCCGCCGCCGGCTGCCTGTTCATGGTCCAGGCGATCGCCTGATGCGCACAGCCGCCCTGCCCGACGCCCTGCTGGCGGCCTCGCTCGGTCTCGCCATGAGCTATGCCACACCGAAAATCGCCCGCCAGGCCGTCGCCATCACGGCCGCGGTTTCGGTCGTGCTGGCCATCCTGCCGATTGCCAACCTTTCCGACGACCTGGCCTTTACCGGCTGCTGGGTCGGCATCCTGCTCAGTTCGGCCAGCGTCCATCTGCCCAAGGGTCCGGGGCCGTGGCTGTCGCGTGCCCTGGCCCTCAATGCCGGGGTCTGGGGTGGCCTGGTGACGCACGTCCAGGGCGGCGCCTTGTCGGTCATCCTCGCCCTGCCGCTGCTGCTTTTGTTCATCCCCGGGCAGATGGTGGTGGCGCGCAAATGGGGCATAGCCATCAAGGTCGGCTGCAGCTGGCTGATCGCCATTGCCGCGCTCGAGATCGGGCTGAACCTGGTGCCGACGCCCGGCTATAAGCCCGATCATATGGATTGAGGTCTAATCGATCAGGCTAACGGCACCCGGAGCGACAGACGGAAGGTCCGGGGCTCGAAGGCGTGGAAGTGGTAGTCGTCGACGCCTTCGGCCGGTTCGCCGGGCAGGCGCGACGTATAGAAGTACTGGATCTCGTCACCGTGGCTGTCGAGCATGTTCAGGCATTCCAGCTTCACCTTGAAGCGCCCGAAATCGTAATCGACCAGGCCGTTGACAAAGGTGGTGGCCTTTGAGCGTGCCGAATTGTCCTCGATCAAGGGCGCCGGTCCCAGTACTCGCGCCGTAATCGTCGCGGTCAGTTTCGGGCTCAGCCGCGCCGTGGCGCCGCCGGTGACGACATATTCCAGGGCATTGGGGATGCGGTCGCCGTCAGGCGGACTGCCGGCGTAACGGGCATGCGACGCCGCTGCGGTAAAGTTGAAATCGACACGCGGCGACGGATTATAGTCCACCAGCAATTCGACGCCGGTGCGATCGGTAGCCCCTGTACTGGCCGTGTCGCCACCGTCACCGCTATAGACCAGTTCCGAGGCCAGATGCAGGGTCCACAGGGACACGGTAGTCGTCAGCCCCCTGTCGGCGTAACGCGCGCCCAGTTCGGCGCCCAGGGACGGAGCGATCAGATTTACCCTGGCAGCCGGATCGTCGCTGCCCGGCGTCACGGTGATGGTCGCGCCGCGCAGATCGTTGGAATGATAGCCCTGGCCGGCATCGCCATAGAGTTCTACCCGGTCCGACAGGCGCCAGGCGGCGGTGAATTTCGGGCTGAGAAGAACATCGCTGGCGTCACCGCTGTTGCGGGGATCGTCGGAGCGCACCGTCCCGCCGATACTGTCGAGGCGCAAACCCGCCGTCATACGCAGCGGCCCGAAGGTGCGGGCAGCATCGGTATAGATGGCGGCGGAATATTCGCGCACGCGATCCTGGCGGACGGTAGATAGGTATTCCCGCTGTTTGGTGTAATAGAGGCCGACCTTGCCGATATCGTCATAACGGACCTCGGCGCCACTGCGCAGGGTAAAACCGAGAATTGGCTGCGCCCAGGTCCTGGCCAGCGAGCCGCCCCAGACCCAGCGCTGGTCGGCCTGCTCGAACTGGTCGCCATTGACAGGATCGCGCAGGAAATAGGTGAAGTCGGAAAACAGGGCCAGGGTGTAGCGCTGGACATAGAGGTTCGCGTCCCAGCCGTCGTCGGCTTTGCGCTGCGCCGACAGCAGGTAACGCGAGGTGCGCCCGCCATCGCTGGTATCCAATGCGCCCAGACGCGTAATCAGGCCGTCATCGACAGCGCGTTGCGGGATCTGGTCGTTCGAATTGGTATGCGCGTCATAGGCAAGCCCGGTCAGCGACCAGTTGCCGAAACCGACGCGGCCGATGATGTCCACCTTGCGAAGGTTGTCGGGATTATCATAGGGGCCGCGATAGGATTCGAGATCGATCGCCAGGAAGCCACGCGGCCCGAGGCCGGTGACACTGAGCAGGCGGCGATAGTCGTGCTCGCCGACGGTCGCCTGGATGTAGGACGGCGTGCCGTTCTCAAGCGTCTGGAAACTGGCGCCACCGGCATTGGAGAAGTCGCCCATCGATGCGTAATACGGTCCCTTGCGGTAGGCGATGGTCTCGATGACTTCGGGAATGACGCCGTTGAGATCCAGATAGCCCTGGCCGTGACCGTGGGTGCGCAGATTGAGCGGCACGCCATCGAAGGCGACCGAGAAGTCCGTGCCGTGATCGAGATTGAACCCGCGCAGGAAATACTGGTTGGCCTTGGTATTGCCGGAGTGCTGGGTCGCCGCCATGCCGGGGACCACCTCGACCAGCTCGCCCGGGCGCGTCAGAGGGCGGTCGGTGAATTTGGCGAAGGATACCGTGCCTTCGCTGGCCGATTCGACGATGCCGATATCGTTATGGCGCCTGCCGAAAACAGTGACTTCGGGTGTTTGCTGGGAAGCCTGCGTTTGGGACGGAGTGGTTTCCGCAGCCCATGCCGGAGCGGCCGCGCCGCACAGCAAAACGGCCGCCAGCCCCGAAGCTCCGGCCAACGCGGCCCGAATATGTGAAATCATTGGTGCCCGCCCGTACCGCAAAGAAACCCGTCAGGGAGTCATACGCACGCGGCATCAAACGAGATGACTCGACTACCGAATTACATCCGCGTCTGCAGGTCGGCGCGCACATACAGCAGTGCGCCATTGCGCGAGGTCAGCGGATCATGCCTGGAGCTGTCGAAGGCGAGATGGACGTCTTCAGGCGGTAAGGCAACGCCACCGATCTCGAGCCCGCCTTCGAGGACAAGACACTCATCCGTCAGGCAATGCAACTGTCCGCTCACCACCGCACCGGGTTCGACACGATACAGGGCGACCTGGGAAGTTCCCGCCGTAGACGCGCTGACGATCTTGCGGGAAACCCCCGGAATAAACGGCTTCCAGGCCATGGCGTCGACCGAATCGGAAGATTTAGGCGGGTGCTTGCCGTCTCCGAATATAGCCGCGGCAATCCTGTCCCAACTGTCTTCTGGCAGTTCAATAGCCTCGACACCGGGTTCGAGCGCATAGAGGGCCGCTTCATAAAAGGCGACTCGAGCGGCGAAGGCGGGATCGGTTTCCATGCGCGCTTTGGATTCGACGATTTCCGCAAGCTCGGCTACGCCCAGCGCATAGCGCGCTGCGACGATGCTGTCAGAGATGTCGTCCGTCTGGCTCATGTGCCGTCAGATACTCTTTCAGTTGCCGCAGGCCCTGGCGGACCCACGTCTTGGCGGTACCGAGCGGCACCTTCATCTCGATAGCAAGCTCTTCATGGGTCATGCCGAAGGCGTAACATAAACGCAGAGCCTGGTGAATATCCGGTTTAAGCGATGTCAGACACCGCTTTACCGACATGTAGCTTTCGTGATCGCCGACCGGATAGACGGCGGAGGGCCGCTCCTGGGTGGCGACATCCATTTCGGCGCCGACCATTTCCCGCGTCGCGATACGCAGGCGATCGATCGCCTTGCGGCGCGTGATGGAAAACAGCCAGACCTCGGCATTGCCGCGGCGGGCATCGAACTGATGCGCCTTGGTCCAGATGGTGACGAAGACATCCTGCAGCAGGTCTTCGGCAACTTCCCGTCTTTTAACCATACGGACCAGAACGGCAAACAGACGTGGCCCGATCAGATTATGCAGGGTTTTCAGGGAATCGGCGTCGCGTGAGGCGATCCGTTCCAGCAGGAAGTTGAGGTTGACGGGCTCAGCCACGCGCGGAACCTGTTTCTTCGGTGCAATCTGCACCGGTTCCAATGCGGCTATCATTATGTCTCTCCCGTCCGAATGTGGCTATTTCGGGCCGTGGCGGATAAGGATTCAATGCGGCACGATGACTGGTCGTGCAATCCATTTCCGCTACATCCGAAGCGCCAGAGACTAAAGTAAACAAAAACAACATACTCCCCCTCTTTTGTCCTTTCCGGCAGGCTGCCGTCCGGGAAAGAAATGCGGGAGGCAAAACCTCCCGCACTCCGACCGGCGCGAACGAATCGGTACACCACGTCGCGAGGGCCGCTGCGAGGTTGCGCCGACATCCGCGCACAAGGCCGCTGGTCAATGCGGCTAACAGGATACGTCGCCGATGACGGGAAGGATTAGTCGCGGGCAAAAAAAAGCCAGCCGGGGGGACATCGGCTGGCTCAGGGGACGGTGTGTACGCTTACGGAAGACAGATTAGAAGCTCATCGCACCGAAGCGATAAGAGACGGTCAGCAACAGAGAATCCGTTTCGAAACGATCGTCGCTGCGCTTGATATCCGTGCCCATGGCATTGCCGGTCAGGAAGGGATTGGAGGCGAAGGTCGAGGCCGATGGACCGGCGTGGACGACAGCCCCCTTATCGCGCAGGGAGGTGCGCAGATATTCCAGGCCAACCGACCAGTTGCCGCTGATCTTCTTCTCGACGCCCAGGCCGACCTGATAGCCCTTCAGGTCCTTGCCCTCACCGCCGGTAAAGCTGTTGAACGGGTTGGTGGTTGTAAAGGTGCGGTCGATATCGGCCCAGGCAAACCCGGCTGTGCCATAGGCCAGCCAGTCACCGAAGACGTAGCCGGCGCGGCCGCGCAAACCGGTCACATTCTTGACGCGGCGGCTGAATGTGTAGGCGTCCGGCGTGGTCGAGAAGCCCGAGACCGCATCGGTAAACTTGGCACTGCTGATATCGGCGACGACCCCGTAGACAAACCGATCGGTCTGCCAGTCATAGCCCAGGCGCAGGCCTACGCCGCTTTCGCTGTCGCTTTTGCTGCAGCCGTCGGCTGGCGTCTTGCCCTTGGCTGCGCCCTTGCAGAAACCCGGCGCGAATGCATCCATGCCGCCAAAGGTCTTGACGGTATCGCCGTATTTGCCGTCGAGATCGCTGTCGAAGGTCAGGGTCTTGTCGTCGCCGGATACCTTGGCCGATGACACGGACAGCGAGCCATAGCCACCGCTCCAGCCCCCCTCCTGCGCCTGGACCGGAAAGGCGCAGATGACCGCGCCGGCAAGGATCGGCGCTGCGGCCGCGAAATGAATTTTATGCATGTAGGTGTGCCCGTAAGGTGAGAGACGACGGCGTTATGCTTAAGGGCAATACGGGCGACCCCCTGTTTCGGATGAAGGGCACGCAGAAGATCGTCCGATCGAACACGCTCGCCGTAAAAGGCGGCAAATGGCGCGGGACAAAAAAATGAAATAGGCGCACCGGCATTTGCCGGTGCGCCCGAAAAACACTTCGTCGTTTCGCCTGCCTTACCAGAGCGAGTCGAGGATCGTCTTGACTGAGGCCGCCATCTGAATGCCTAGCGTCAGGTTGCCTGCATCGTCGCCGTGCGGTGACAAGGCCACGGTACTGACCGAATAGGTGACGTGGCGTGCCGGATCGATCGACAGCGGTACGAACCTGACAAGCGGATCGTTCAGCGCCTTTACCGCGTCGCGGATCACCTTTTCATAGTGGAAGATCGGCGACCAGGTGCCGGCATTGGCCGCCGACGTGTCGAGATTGCCGTTCACCGCCCCGAAGATGAAGATGGGCATGTCGGCGCGCGAGGTGCGGCCACGCTGGATATTGGCGGCGATCTCGGCAGCGACCGTTGCCGGGCTGGTGTCGGCCAGGGTCCTGTCATTGTATTTCGGACCGAAGAACAGGGCGTCGTCGAGACCGCTGGTCCAGTCCGATACCCGTTGACCGAAATTAAGCCCTGTCCCGCCATTAGCGCTGATATCCTCCGTACCGCCGATCGAGGAATTGATCAGGTTCCGGATGCCGAGATAGTCGGCCATGACCTGGGCGCAGGCGTCCGCCGAGAAGAGGGTGCCGACCCCCTGCGGCACCGAGTTGCCAACCATGGTCGCTCGCAACAGGCCCGTGCCCGGGGTCTGGGCGCAGGTTTCTCCGGTCTGGACCCAGGCGCCGTCGCAGCCGCCTGCCCAGCCATTCCACAGACCGGGGACGGCCCTGCCCGTCCCTTCGATCACGACCGTATGACTGCCGGATGCGGGCCAGCTCAGCGTGATGTATTGCGCCGCCGAACCGGAGGTAGCGACCGGGCTGCTGCCGGTCATGTTAAGGTATTTGCCATCGACGATGAAGCGATACGGCAGCGGATAGGCCCGGACCTGGAAGGTAATGGCCTGGCCGGTGAACACGGTCTCCATCCGCCAGCCACTGGTCTGGTACTTTTGGACGCCGTCGTCGACGCCCTGGGTGATCGCCGACGACGAGTTGGAGGCAATGCCGTGCGCCGAGACGATATATTGCAGGCCGCCGATGGCGGTCGGGGTGCCGCCCAGCTGGCGCCAGACACCCGGCTGCGTCGCCAGGGTGTAGTCGACGACAGCCGATGACGGCCTGGTCGCGCCATTAACCGTCACCGTCGGCGCGCTGGCATTGAGACCGCGTGTGCGGACATTGTCGCCGAAGGCAGCATCGGCTGCGACCTTAAGCGCGGCAATGTGGGCATTGCTCTGGCGGAGCGGGATACCGGCGTCGGCCGCGTGGGGAAGGATCAGCATGGATCAATACTCCTCGATCAGGCGCAGTTCGCCGCGGCCACCACGGCCACCGTTACCGCTGTTGAAGCCGTTGCGTGAGCCAGCGCCACCGCCGCCACCACCGCCAGGTGCACCACCATCGGCACCGTCGGCGCCGACAGCCGTAAGGCTGGACAGGCCGCCGGAACCGCCCGAACCGCCGTCGTGGGCCCCGTAATCACTGACGGCCAGGCCGGGATTGCCCGCGCCGCCATTGGTCCCGGCAACCGGGACAGCACCGCCCGAGATCGCCGTCCGCGACAGCAGGGAACCCTTGCCGCCGGCGCCCGTCGTCAGGGCGCCATTGGCGGCAGTGATCGAGGCACCGGGGCTGCCGGAACCGGCATAACCGTCGCCACCGGTCGCCGCGGCTGTTGCCGAAGACGATGGGGCCTGGCCAGGCACGCCGTAGTTGGACTGCTGCGATGAAGCTGTCGCCATAACGGCAGTCGTCAGGCCGCCGATACCACGCGCGCCATACAGGGCCGAGGCATGCGTACCGAAATAGGTCGAGGTCACGGGATTGGACGCCGTCACACCAGACGTATTGTCGGTCGTCACCGCCGTACCGGGATTACCACCGGCGCCGATCGAGACAGCTTCGCTCGAGGCCACCAGGCTGGCCGGCAAGTCGAAGGTGACGATATAGCCACCACCACCCGGCGCGCCGCCAATCGCGATGGTGCTGGCGGCATTACGCGCACCCGAAGCACCGGAGCCACCCGCTCCGATCAGCTTGCCGCGAAGCTTGGACAATAGCGGCGGCCGGACCCAGGTGCCGGAGGCGGTAAAGACGACGAAGACCGGTGCGATCTTCCAGTCGAGGGCGCGCCACGCAGAGCCGTCGGAGGTCAGGGCGACCCAGTCCTCGGCCGTCTGCAGCCAGGCCAGGTCGTAACTGCCGTCGGTGACGATGACGCGGGCCGGACGGGCACCGGTACTCGCAACCTGGGTATCCGTCTTGCGAACAAAGGCGACACTGCCGGCGCCGGCATCAGCGGCCGACAGCAGGGTCAGCACGACGTCCGATGCACCCGACGCGCAGTTGAGGGTCTTAGGCAGATCGGCGCGCTGAACCAGATAGGCGCCGCTGACAAAGGGCACCGTATATGGGGCTGCATTCAGCGCCGCCGTGATGGCGGTGGAGATTTGCGTCGTGACATCGGCCTGCAGCGCACCGCCGGCAGCGGTGATATCGGATCCGTTGAGGTTCCTGCTCATGTGTCTTGAACTCCTGTGAGATATTGGCCATCGGCCGCGGTCAGATACTGGCCGTCGGTTCCGGTAAGGAAAGTGAAGCCTGCGGGCTCCGGGGGAAGGTGGCTGGTGTCGAGCAGCACGACCGGCGGCGCGATCCGAAGGGTCACGGTATAGGTGCCCGGATCGCCCATGATCGGCGTGACGGACAGGCTGGTGGCGGGAAACGTAGCGATCCAGCCGTTGCGGAACACCATCTGCCAGTCCCCGGCGCTACCCGACGGCAGACCGGCCAGCCAATCGGTTACGCCCGTCGCCATGCGTAAGATGGCGGCGGGCTTGACGGCCTCGCGCAGACCGATAACCAGCAATGACGAAAGAGCGTCGTCATGCGACTGCGCGTCGAGAATGGCCGCAAGTGTGACACCGGGCAGGGTCATGTCCAGCAGTGCGGCGCCCCGCGGGTCGCCGGTGGAAAGGCGCAAGGAAATGCCCGCGTCTTGCAGGGGGTAATCGGTCATAAGGTCTCCCGATGAAATTGGCAGGATGTCGGTACTCAGGCGCAAGGCTCCGCCCATCGCGGTAGGCGGCGGGTGCGGCGGGGCCGTTATGTCTACTGAAAAAGAACTCCGGCATCGCGGGGCCAGGCGTCTGGCGCCGGCCGAAACGACGGCGTCATCGAGTATAGCTCCGCTGAAGCGGCGTGAGCATAGTTATGCCGAAATTATCTTGTCAGCCCCGTTAAACCCTTGCGGGGCAAGGCGCAGGCAAAACGTGTCAGTCCTCAATCGCGGGCATGGCCCTTGATGAACATGCGCACGGCCGACAGGCAGTAGGCGCGGATGCCGGCGTCGTCCTGGGCCGCTTCCGGGGCATACTGGGCCCGGGTCATGATATTGGCTCCCTTGAACAGGGCGACGAAGAGCTTGGCGGATTCTACCGGATCAGGGATGGCCAGGCTGCCCTCGGCGTCGAGGCGCTGTAAAAGGGCTTCGGTCTTGCCGCAGAAATAGAGCGGGCCGGCGGTAAAATACAGTTCGGCAAGATGGCGACCATTGGGGTCGGCCGTGACCATGCCTTCGATGGCGCGTGCCTCGTCGCTCATCATCAGGCGAAACAGTCCCTCGCCTATGCCCAGGAGACGTTCCTCGAGCGAATCCGCCGCGCCGGTAAACAGGCTGTCCGGCGCGAATTCACGGCACTTGCGCGTAATGCAGGCGGCGAACAGGGCGTCCTTGTTTTCGAAATGACGATAGATGCTCAGCTTCGACACGGAAGCAGCCTGCGCCACCTTTTCCATGGTGGTGGCGTGGAAGCCATTCATCACGAACAGCATGCTTGCGGTATCGATAATCTGGTCCGCCAGCCCCTCGCTGACCGGGCGGCCCCGTTTCGCGGCACCCGCAGGCGGAGCTTTGGCGGAGTCGCGATTCGTCTCTTTCATCATTATAGTACTTGACAGTATCCTATTTATCTTTCTTTTTAGTACCAGCTGGTGTCGTAATTGACAAGTGGCGGATAAGGCAGTGGCCGTTGGCATGACATGGGGATAGACAGGATGCATTCATCGTTTGCCGTCGCAGGAGGCGCCGTTGCCGGCCTGCTGGTTCTGACCGCGTGCAGCGCCCCGCCACCACCGGAGCCCAGGGGGCCGGTGCACGTCCTGGCCTATACGGTGCCGGGCAGCGGTGACGCCACCGCACGCTTTTCCGGCACCATCCATTCGCGTTACGAGGCCGATCTCGGTTTCCGTATCGCCGGCAAGATTATCGAGCGCCATGTCAATATCGGCGACCATGTCACCGCCGGTCAGGTGCTGATGCGCATCGACGATATCGATTACGGCAATGCCGCCGCCGCGGCCAAGGCCAATATGGACGCAGCGCAGGCACAGTCGGACCGGGCAACGGCCAGTTTCAATCGCATCAACGCCCTGCTCGCCTCAGGCTCGGTGGCCCAGGACGCCTTCGAGCAGGCGAAGGCCGCCCGCGACAGCGCCGCCGCCGGTCTGGCCGCCGCCAAGGCGCAGTGGCAGGCCGCCCGGGACCAGAAGGGCTATGGTGAACTGAGGGCCGATGCCGCCGGCGTGGTCATGAGCCTGAACGGTGAAGTCGGCCAGGTCGTGGCCGCTGGCCAGCCGGTGTTGCGCCTCGCCCGCGACGGCGCGCCCGAGGCCGTCGTTTCCCTGCCTGACGCCGGGCATGCCGTCGGCGAGAATATTACCGCCACCATCTACGGCCAGGCCCAGGCGGTCCATGGCCGCCTGCGTCAGATCTCCCAGGCCGCCGATCCCGCCTCCCGTCTGTTCGAGGCCCGTTACGTCCTGGATGCGACGCCGGCCCAGGCGCCGCTCGGCGCTACGGTAACGATCGCCCTTGCAGCGGCCGGTCCGGCTCAGGCGGTAAACGTCCCTCTCTCGGCCCTGTTCGACCCTGGCACTGGTCCGCAGGTATGGATCATCGACCGGCCACGCAATGTCGTCAGCACCCGCAAGGTCACCGTGGCGCGCCTCGACGAGGAAACGGCGGTCATCGCCGCCGGCCTGCAACCCGGCGAAGTGGTGGTCGGCGCCGGCGCGCAACTGCTGCACGCCGGTGAAACCGTGACGCCCGTGGCGGAGACGGCCCAATGAGT
This sequence comes from Asticcacaulis sp., assembly GCA_965246725.1. Lineage (GTDB taxonomy): Bacteria > Pseudomonadota > Alphaproteobacteria > Caulobacterales > Caulobacteraceae > Asticcacaulis. The sequence goes on along the minus strand of CBDFFG010000006.1, from coordinate 305,073 downwards.
TTTCCCAACCTGTCGGCCCTCGCCGTGCGCGAACGGGCCGTGACCCTGTTCCTGATCCTGGCCATACTGGTGGCCGGCACCTTTGCCTTCATCAAGCTGGGGCGCGCCGAAGACCCGCCCTTTACCGTCAAGGTTATGGCGATCACGGCGGTCTGGCCGGGCGCCACCGCAAAGCAGATGGACGAACAGGTCGGCGATCCGCTGGAGAAGCGCCTGCAGGAGTTGCAGTACTACGACCACGTCGAGACCATCGCCCGGCCGGGCGTGATGCAGATGAAGGTGATCCTGCGCGACTCGACCCCGCCGGCCGCCGTCCCCGACCAGTTTTACCAGGTGCGCAAGAAGCTGAACGACGAGGCGCGCAACCTGCCGCAGGGCGTATTCGGCCCCTATGCCGACGATGAATTCGGCGATGTCTATTTTTCGCTCTATGCCCTGCAGGCAAAGGGACTGCCCAATCGCGACCTGGTACAGCAGGCCGAGGCCCTGCGCCAGCGACTGCTGGGCGTCCCAGGGGTCGAGAAGGTCAAGATCCTGGGCGAGCGGCCGCAAACCATCACGGTGGAAACCTCGCCTGCCCGCCTGGCGGCCTCGGGTGTCACCGCGCAGGACGTGCTGGCGGCGTTAAAGGGCCATGGCGACCTCGCGCCGTCGGGCTTCGTCGAAACGGCCGGACCCCGTGTTTACCTGCGCCTCGACGCCGCCAGGGATGACATCGACGCCATCCGCAACCTCACCCTCAACGTCCAGGGTAGGTCCCTGCGCATCGGCGACATCGCCGAGGTGGCGCGCGGTTATGAAGATCCGCCAGGCTTCGTCATCGACCACGGCGGGCAGCCATCGGTCCTGATCGGCGTCGTCATGGCGCCGCGATACAACGGCCTGCAACTGGGCTCAGCGCTGGATCGCGAGGAAGGCCTGATCCATCACGACCTGCCGCTCGGCCTGTCCCTGACCAAGATCGCCAACCAGGCCAATCCGATCCACGCCGCCGTCGACGAATTCATGCTGAAATTCATCGTCGCCCTGGCGGTGGTCATGCTGGTCTCGCTGGTGGCGCTGGGCTTCCGCGTCGGCTTGGTCGTCGCTGCGGCAGTGCCGATCACGCTGGGCCTGGTCTTCGTCATCATGTTGCTGACCGGCAAGGATTTCGATCGCATCACCCTGGGCGCCCTGATCATTTCGCTCGGCCTTCTGGTCGACGACGCCATCATTTCGATCGAAATGATGGTCGTGAAGCTGGAAGAAGGGTTCGACCGGATCAAGGCCGCGACCTTTGCCTGGTCGTCGACGGCGGCGCCGATGTTGTCGGGGACGCTTGTCACCATTCTCGGCTTCGTGCCGGTCGGTTTCGCCCAGTCGGCTGCTGGTGAATATGCCGGCAATATCTTCTGGATCGTCGGCTTTTCGCTGATCGTGTCATGGCTGGTCGCCGTCACGGTGACGCCCTATCTCGGCGTCGTCATGCTGCCCGATATCAAGCCTAAGCCCGGCGGGCACGACGCCATCTACAACACGCATGGCTACAAGGCCCTGCGCGGCCTGATCCGCTTCGCCGTCGATCGCCGCGGCGTAACCGTCCTGATCACCGGCATCGTCTTCGTCCTGGCCGTCGCAGGCATGGGCGTGGTCAAGAAGCAGTTCTTCCCCACTTCGGACCGTACCGAACTGACCATCGAGATCGAGATGCCCGTGGGCACCGGCTTTGCCCGCACATCGGTCGTGGCGCGCAAGCTCGAAGCCGATTTGCTGAAACAGCCAGAGGCGCGCGATGTCACCGTCTATATCGGCCAGGGAGCGCCGCGCTTCTTTATCTCGCTCAATCCAAAACTGCCCGATCCGGCCTACGCCCAGATCGTCGTCCAGACGGCCGACACCGAGGCCCGCGGCCGTCTGAAGGCGCGCATCGCCCAGTGGGCGCACGACGCCCGCTACCCGGAAGCGCGCCTGCGGCCGACCCAGTTCCTGTTCGGGCCGCCCGTCCCCTTCCCCGTGCTGTTCCGCGTCGTCGGTCCCGACCGCGACCAGACCATGGCGATCGCCGAACAGGTCCGCGCCATCATGGCCGCCACACCTGACATCCGGGACGCTCACCTCGAATGGGGCCAGATGACGCCGGCGGTCAACTACGAGATCGATGACGCCCGCCTGAGCCAGTTCGGCCTGACGCGTGAGAGTGTCGCCCAACAATTGCAGGGCCTGGTGTCCGGCGTCACCGCCACGCAACTGCGCGAAGGCACCCGTGTCGTTCCGGTCATCCTGCGCGCCCCCAGGTCGGAACGCAGCGATGCCGGCACAATAGCCGGACTGACCGTTACCTCGGCCCAGGGCCAGTCGGTGCCCCTGTCGGCTGTGGCCCACCCGGTCGTGCGCAGCGAAGCGCAGGAGATCGAGCGCTATAACCGCGAGCTCTATGTCAGCGTCGAGGCCGATGTCCCCGACACGGTCCAGCCACCCGACGTCACGGCGCGTGTCCTGCCGCGACTGGCCGCCCTCAAGGCGTCCCTGCCGGCGGGCTATCGCATCGACACCGGCGGCGCCGTCGAGGAAAGCGCCCGGGCCAATATCGCCCTGGTGGCCGTGGTCCCGGCCATGGTCATCCTGACGCTGCTGGTGCTGATGATCCAGGTGCGGTCGTTCTCGACCATGCTGATGGTCTATGCCACGGCGCCACTCGGCCTGGTCGGCGCGGTACCCGCCATGCTTTTGTTCAACCAACCCTTCGGCTTCAACGCTATCCTGGCCCTGATCGGCCTGTCGGGCATACTGATGCGCAACACCCTGATCCTGATCGACCAAATCAAGGCGGACAAAGCGGCCGGCCACAGCGACTACGACGCCGTCGTCGAAGCCACGGTGCGACGCGCCCGGCCGGTCATCCTGACGGCGATCGCCGCCATGCTGGCCTTTATCCCCCTGACCACTTCGGTCTTCTGGGGGGCGCTGGCCTTCGTCCTGATCGGCGGGGTCGGGGTCGGCACCGTCCTTACCCTGCTCTTCCTGCCCGCCCTCTATGCCCTGTGGTTCGGCGTCAAGCGCGACCCGTCGCCCGCCAAGGAGATTGTCCATGTCTAAGTCAGGTACGTCTCTTCTGATAGTGGCTACGGTCCTTACCGCCTGCACCACCGCCCCGGCGTACCACGCCGACGCCCCGGTGCCCGCGGCGTGGATCTCCGGCGCAGGGGTGCCCCTCGGTGATGACCGTTGGTGGCAACGTGCCGGCGACGCCGAGCTCGACAAGCTGGTCGACCTGGCGGCGACCCGCAACCACGAGGTCCGCATTGCGGAGGCGCGATTGCGCGAAGCCCGTGCCGACCATGTCACGGCCCGGTCTCTTCTTTTTCCCGATATCAGCGCCAACGGCGTAGCACAGCGTGGCAATCCGGGCGTGACCTCCAGCTACAAGGCATTGAGCCTGACCCAGGGCGAGTTGGATGCCAGCTTCGACCTCGATCTGTTCGGCGCTGCCAAGGCCCGCTCACGCGTCGCCCGCGACGCGGCGAATGCCACCGAAGCCGACCTGGCCGACATCACCGGCGCCGTCCGCGCCGAGGTCGTCTCGACCTATATCAGCCTGCGTCAGGCCCAGCAGGACCTGCACAGTGCCCAAGCCGTGGCCGGTGCTGCCGCGGGCATTGCCGCCACCCGGCGCGACCAGTGGCAGAAGGGTCTGATCAGCGAGGGCGACTGGCAGGCAGCGGCGGCCGACGCACAAGCCGCGCAGGCTGCACTCAGCCGATATGGCGAAGCACAAACGGCGCTTATCTCCGGACTGAGCGTGCTGACCGGTGACGATGGTCTGGCCTTGCAGCCTGAACTGACTCCGGCAGGGCCTGTTCCGATCCTGGCGGCAACCGGCGATCTCAACGCGCCGACAGCCGTGGTGCGCCATCGTCCCGACATTCGCGCTGCCGAGGATCGCCTGGCGGCGGCTTCGGCCGGCACAAGGGCTGCGCAGGCCGGCCTCTTCCCCGACCTGTCGCTGCAGGCCTTTTATGGTTCCCAGGATTCGACCGTTCATGCACCGATCGATGTGTGGAGCGCAGCCGCTGCGGTCTACATGCCCCTGCTCAATTTCGGCCGGGTCAAGGGACAGATCACAGCCGCCAGTGCGCGCGAGAGCCAGGCCTACGAGGCCTATCGCCTGAGCGTCGTGTCCGGCCTGGCAGACGTCCAGACCAAGCTGGCCGCCTGGCGGGGCGCAGACCAGAGGCTGGCCCTGGCGCACGACAGCGACACCTCCCAGGCCCGCCGCCTGGCCGAGGCGCACAACCAGTATGCGGCAGGATTGATCCCGCTGGCGGCGGTGCAGGCCATAGCCATACCGCGCGAAAGGGCGAGCCAGGCCCTCAACGATGCCCAGGCCGATGCGTCCCTGCGGACAGTGGCGTTATTGCGCGCGCTCGGAGACTAAGTCTGTCGGCACATATCGGATTACATGTCGATAAAGCGCTTTTTATCGACATGAACCACCGTGTCTGGAAAAGCGTCGCGCCCCCCTTATTCCGAACATAGCTATGCGCGTATCGTTCGCGTCGGCGGGCGTTTCTACAAAATGGAAGGTGGTGCCTGGAGCCGGAATCGAACCAGCGACACGCGGATTTTCAATCCGCTGCTCTACCAACTGAGCTATCCAGGCCCTGTTTCAGTACGCCGGAAGGATCACAGCGCCGAAGGGAGGCCGGTCTATAGGCGACGATTTCGGGCTTGTCCAGCCGAAATGGCCGTTTTTTCACACTTTTCCACCGGCTGGTTTTATACCAACGGCCATTGCTTTTGACTCATGGCTATTGGGAGCGTGCGAACGCACGCCGCCGTCTTTGTGCTCAAGGAGCGAAGCGTTAGCACGCTTCGACGGGCGGCGAGCCATGCGGCGTTTGAGCTGAAAAATTTATTCACCGTCGTTATATGGCAGACGGCTGTCACGCTCGGCCGGCATCTCATCGTCATCGACCGTCAGGCCACCTTCGCCATCAATGACATAGTCGCCTTTCAGCCAGTGGACGAGATCGACATCGGCGCAACGCTTGGAACAGAAGGGTGCATAGTTGCGTGCGACATTGACGACGCCTTCAAGGGCTTCGCCATAGGGATTGCGGCAGCGGGTACACAGGCGGACGGTCATACGAGAACCTCGGGCGTTACACCCGCTTCCAGGCGCAACAGCGGCGCCAACGGGTCATAGGAATGGCTGGTCAGGGGACGGATTATATCTAGGATGTCCTGGGGCGCGCGCAAGGTCACCAGACGCCCAGGCTGCCCCGCCGCACGCGCGACAGCCTGACGCAGCACATCACCGGCTACGCGCAAGGGCGCCGAAACGTCCATTGCCGGGCATGCGCCCCACGGGCGGATGAATTCCAGCGTACCGAAACGCGTCACGGGCACGGCCACGATCCGCGGCGCTTCGACGCCAAAGCCCGTCTCCAGCAGCCGGCGCATACGTTCGCCATCGTGTCGCCTGCCGATCAGGTCGATCACGACAAGGCCCGCCAGGCCACTCAGGCGCAAACGCCGTGCCGTCTCGGTCACGGCGGCTTCGTTGCAGGTCTTGATAAAGGCACGTGATGGACGCGTCCCCTCGCCGCCGGCGCTGTCGACGTCGCAGGCAATCAGGGCGCGCGTGCGCTCGATACTGAGCGCACCACCACCGGGGATGGTCAATGAGACGGCCAGCGCTTCTTCGGCGGCCGTATCGATAGCATCGCTGTCGTCGTCGTCGGGAAGAATATCCGCTTTGCCGATCAAGGTGCGTGCCTGGATGGCCAGCCTGTCCCGGAGCGCCAGGGGCGCGGACAACTGTTGCAGCGCTTCACCGGTCGCGACGCGCAGCAGACGGGCACGGGCGCGTTTGTCACGGCGCCCTTCGGCGGCAATCTCTATCTCGACCGCCGTACCGTCGCTGATGGCTGTCACCACCTCCTGGCCGGCATCGAGGATAGCCGCGCCGCCGTCTACCAGTTCGAGAAACCCTATACCTCCCGCCCGGCCGGTCAGGCGCGCGATCGAACGCGCTCCAAGTGCTGCCGGCGAAGCATCGCTGTCATAACCCTCGGCATAGAGATGAGGTTTGCCGCCAACGAAAACGGCGCCGCGCGCCAGGCCGAATCGGCTTTCGTAATGGAGTTTCACGGGCGATAGCCTGCCCCTTCGAGCAGGCAACGCGTCTCATAGACCGGCAGGCCGATCACCGAGGTAAAGCTGCCGATCAGATTGGTGACATAGGCACCGGCCAGGCCCTGGATGGCATAGCCACCGGCCTTGCCGATCCCTTCGCCGCAAGCGAGGTATTCGACAATATCGGCGTCGCTGAGACGTTTGAAGGTCAGACGGGTCTCGATGATGCGAGACGACAATCTGCCGCCGGGCGCCACGACGGCAACGCCGGTGAAGACGCGGTGCCCACGCCCTGACAGCAACTTCAGGCAGGCGGTAACGTCGGCATCGGTCAACGCCTTGTCGAGCAGGCGGCGGCCGGCACAGACCACCGTATCGGCAGCCAATACGAAGTCGCCATCGTGGGCAGATGCGACGGCGCGCGCCTTTTCAATCGCCAACCGGTGCGCCAGGGCACGGGGCAATTCGTCAGGCTTTTGCGATTCGTCGAGATCCGCCGCAGCCACGGCATCGGGGATGATTCCGATCTGGGCCAGGAGGTCGCGACGGCGCGGGCTGGCGCTGGCCAGGATCAGTCGGGCGCGGATGGCCACGGGAATTTATTTGAAGCGGTAGGTGATGCGGCCCTTCGTCAGATCATAGGGCGTCATTTCGACCATGATCCGGTCGCCGGCCAGGACGCGGATGCGGTTCTTGCGCATCTTGCCCGCCGTGTGGGCGATGATCTCATGCCCGCTCTCTTCCAGCTTGACGCGGAAAGTAGCGTTCGGCAGCAGTTCGACCACGGTGCCCGGAAACTCAAGCAGTTCTTCTTTAGCCATGCAGACTCTCAATAAGGGGACGGTCGCGGCGCGGAATCATCATCGCAGGCCGCGCAATGAAAGGGCCCTTTATACCCAAAGGCTGCAAAGGAAAAGCGGAAAGATTTCAGCCGGCACCCCGCTCCCTCGTCTGCCCCGTCCGCAAACTGTCGAGATAGGCGCAAAACATGTCCGCCATGGCGTCGGCATAGGCAGTGATTTCGTCAGGGGTATGGGCGCTTTCCGAAAAGCGCTTGCCCACTTCGCTCATCGTCGTGGTGATCAGGTCCCCCGCCTGCTCGCATAACGCATCCGACGCCGCCGGCAAGGCCTCCGCCATAAAGGTACGTATCGTCCGCTCCCCTGACGCCTTGGCGGCCTTGGCCTCGGGCGCATCGCGATAGAGCGGCGCGGCATCGTTAAGCGCCACCCGTATCGCCGCCTCGTCACACTCCGATTGGACAAAGGCGTGCACCAGGCGACGCAGGCGTTCGATCGGTGATCGGCTGGCGTCCTCGAGGATATCGCGCAGCATATCGGTTGTCTGTCGCCATTCGTCGCTTTGCAGGCGAAACAGGATCGCCGCCTTGTTCGGGAAGTACTGATACAGCGACCCGACACTGACGCCTGCCTTTTCGGCAACGCGCGCCGTGGTGAAACGCTGCGCGCCCTCCTTCGCCAAAACCTGAATAGCTGCGTCGAGAATCGCCGCGACCAGATCGGACGACCGCGCTTGCTTGGGGGATTTTCGTGAGGAAATTCTGAAGCTTGTCTGGTCGGTCATCGGCAGGCCCGGCAATGCGAATAGAAAACACGACGAATTACTCGTATTTTCAATGCAACGCAAGTTCGCACAAACCCGCTTTGGAACCCCACATGATATCCCAGGTCAATACCCTCGCCTCCACTCCCCTCGCTCCCCTTCTGGATCGCCTGTTCACGGAGGCCGAAGCGACATCACCTGTCCTGCCAGGACTGTCATCCGCCGAGCAGACGCGCCTGATGCACAGCAAGACGGACTATCTGGACTTCTATGGCCGCCTGAAAGATTTCGCTCTGCCGGTGTCCCGCGATACCGGCACCCTTCTTTACATGCTGGCGCGCTTCAGCCGGGCACGCACCATCGTCGAATTCGGTACATCGTTCGGCATCTCGACCCTGCACCTGGCAGCAGCCCTGCGTGACAATGGTGGCGGCCGACTGATCACCAGCGAGTTCGAACCCTCGAAAGTCGCCCGTGCTCGCGATAACCTCATCCGTGGCGGTCTGATCGATCTTGTCGAAATACGAGAAGGCGACGCCCTGCAGACCCTGAGTCGAGATCTTCCCGACACCATTGACCTTGTCCTGCTCGACGGCGCAAAATCGCTCTATCCCGAAATCCTCGACCTTCTGGAAAGCCGGCTCAGGCCAGGCGCCGCAGTCATCGCGGACAATGCCAACTACAGCCCTGAATATCTGGCAAAAATCCGCGACACCGCAAACGGCTACATGTCGCTCCCATTCGCGGAAGACGTCGAACTCTCCATTCGCCTGTAAAATTTCACACGGAAACAGACACATGCATGTATTTATAACAGGCGCCAGCGGCTGGGTCGGATCGGCCGTCGTGGCGGAACTCGTCGGCGCAGGGCATCGCGTTACCGGCCTCGTTCGCGGCGACGACAAGGCTGCGGCCCTGGCAGCAACGGGCGCACAGGCGCTTCAGGGCACGCTCGACGACCTTGACCTCCTGCGCAAAGCCTCTGACAGCGCCGACGCTGTCATCCATACCGCCTTCAACCACGACTTTTCCCGTTTCGCCGAAAATGCCGAACAGGATCGCCGCGCCATCGAGGCCTTCGGCGAAGCACTGGCAGGCTCCGACCGCCCCCTCGTCGTCACTTCGGGCCTGGCGCGCCTGGCCGCCGGCCGGCCGGCAACCGAAACCGACGTGCCTGACTCAGGTTTCCCGCGCAAATCGGAACTGACGGCGCGCGCCCTGGCCGAGCGGGGCGTGCGCGCCGTAACTGTCCGTCTGGCGCCCTCCGTCCACGGCCTGGGTGACCATGGGTTCGTGCCGCTTCTTATCGGCATGGCACGCAAGTCAGGTGTATCGGCCTTTATAGGAGACGGTCGCAATACCTGGGCCGGCGTGCACAGATCGGATGCCGCCCGCCTCTATCGGCGTGTGCTCGAAACCGGCGCGCATGAACCTGTCTACCATGCTGTCGCCGACGAAGGCATACCCTTCTGGCAGATCGCCGAGGTCATCGGCCACCGCCTGAACCTGCCGATCGCTTCACGTCCGGCGGAACACTTCGGCTGGTTTGCCAGCTTCGCCGCCGCCGATATGTCGGCCTCAAGCGCGCATACCCGCAAGATCCTCGACTGGCACCCCACCGGCCCGGGCCTGCTCGGCGATATCGACCAGCCGGGTTATTATCTTTAGCGCAATCTCATAAAGTGTGCGCACTTTCGGGTTAAATTACGCGGCAAGCAAAGGCCGAAAACGACAAAAAGCCCCTCCGGGCAAAACCGGAGGGGCTTTTGAATGTCTGGGCTAAGCGCCGTAAAGCTTAGAACTTCTTCACCAGGCTGACCGTGGTCGTACCGGTCGAACCCTTGTCGTTCTGGAAGTCGGACTTGGTGTAATCGACGCGGGCGGCATAGTCCTTGTTGAAGTGATATTGCGCACCGACGCCATAGTCGATCGCAGTGCCCTGTTCGAGCTTGCCCGCCGAGGCTGGCGCCTTAAGATCGGTGTCGGACACACCGACGCGGCCCAACAGGTCGACACGGTCACTGACAGGCAGATAGCCAACGCCGTAGACAGCGGCCTTGTTGGTCAGGCGATAATCGCCGGCAGCCGTGGTATCCTTGTTGGTACCGTAGGCGACTTCGCCTTCGACGCCGAAATGCGGGGTGATCTTGGTGCCGACGCGGGCATTGACGCTGCCGAGGTTGGCGCCGGTCTTGTCATTGTCCTGGCCCTGGACACCGACAGAACCATAGACCTTGCCGACATCCTGGGCAGAAGCCACGGTGGCGACGGAGGTAAGGGCAAGCGTAGCGGCAGCAGCGATAATAAGCGTTTTCATGTTATGCTCCATAGTCTTCTAAGCGGCGATCATGGTGTCGCCTGCCGACAAATATGGAGGTCCGAACCGGCTTTCGTGGGGCGCGGGAAAGGTCGTTTCGGGGCATTTGCCGGCAAATGGGGCGAAACGGTCACGCAATTGTCGCGTATAAGGCGATCGCGGTTATACGGCCGCCTTTTGGTCCCTTTGTCGCCCCGTTGATGAACCCGACATGAATAGCGTTAGATTACAAAATCGTAAGAAAATCATAAGGATAGGCAATTTTTACCGACTCGGGGCATCCATCGCGCCGCGTGACGATTAAGGCCGTACCTGCAGGGCGTTGAGCAGGGTGAACAGCCGGCGCGACGTCTCGTGGTCGATCTCGACCTTGCCCTTGAGACGTTCGGTCAGCAGTTCTGCGCCTTCGTTATGAACGCCACGGCGCCCCATGTCGATCGACTCGATCTGGCCGGGCGTGGCATTCTTCAACGCATCATAATAGCTTTCGCAGATCATGGCGTAGTCGCGGAAGATGGTCTTGAATGGTGACAGGGACAGCATCACCTTGCGCGCAAAGTTCGGCCCGGTGATGTCGAACACCAGACGATTGTCCTCATAGGCCAGCCGGAGATCGAAGGGACCTTCGGATCCAGCCTCTGCAGCGCCTTCCGGCGTAAAGCTGTTCTTCTCGACCAGGTCGAACATGGCGACCTTGCGCTCGTGCTCTATCTGGTCCGTGGGGGCGCTCAGAGACGTCTCGTCGATATCTATCCTGGCAATACGCATGGTTACGCCTCCGGGTGGCTGGGGCTGCTCTTGACACGGCGCGGGGCCGCAAGGTCGAGCAGCAGGACGTCGATACATTCGACTTCGAGACGGATATCCTTCGGCCCGCCCTCGCCGGCAAAGCGCAGGGTCAGGGCGTAGGCCGGTTCATCGAGTGCCTCGACCTCGATATCCAGCAGGCTCAAAGGCTGGCCCTGACGACCGAGATTCAAGCCCCGCGTCTGTACCTTCTGCACGCAGCTGAACCGCAGTACGGACGGGGCCCGCAGGGGCACACTGGCGGAGCTTTCGTGGCAATACCGGTTCATTCGCACGGTAAAGTGGCGCCCGCCGGCGTCATAATCCATGTCCCCGGCGCGCAGCAGGCCGTCCTGAACCAACGCCGCAAGCGGAGCCAGGTCATCGGCCTCATTGGCCAGGAGGCGTAAAGGTTTGGCGGCTGGCTTGCCGAAGCTTAACACCGGCCTATTCCTCGTCTTCGCTTGGGGCGTCACCCTTGAGACGCTTGATCTTCGCGCCACAGGCCGACAGCTTGCCTTCGAGATTCTCAAAACCACGGTCCAGGTGATAGACGCGATTGACGACGGTCTCGCCCTTCGCTGCCAGGCCGGCAATGACCAGGCAGGCCGAAGCGCGCAGATCGGTCGCCATGACCTGGGCGCCGAACAAGCCTTCGACACCCTTGACCCGGGCTTCCCCGCCGCTGACGGTGATGTCGGCGCCAAGGCGGCCCAGTTCCGGCACGTGCATGAAGCGGTTTTCGAAAATGGTCTCGCGCACCACGCTCTCGCCGTCGGCCAGGGTCATCAGCGCCATGAACTGCGCCTGCAGATCGGTGGCAAACCCAGGATAGACGTCCGTCGTCAGGTCTACCGGCTTGAGGCGCCCAGGACCGCGCTTGATCGTAACCGTCTTTTCGCCGTGCGTGACCTCGCAACCGGCTTCGACCAGCTTGTCGAGCAGGATGGCGATCAACTCCGGACGGATCTTGGTCAGGCGAACCTCACCCCCGGCCATGGCCGCTGCCACCGCGTAGGTACCGGCCTCGATACGGTCGCAGATGACCGACCAGTCCGTGCCGTGCAGGCTGGTGACCCCTTCGACCGTAATCGTCTTGGTACCGGCGCCGCTGACCTTGGCGCCCATGGCGTTCAGGCATTCGGCCAGGTCGACGATTTCCGGTTCGCAGGCGCTGTTGTGCAGAACGCTGGTCCCATGGGCCAGGACGGCCGCCATCAGGGCGTGCTCGGTAGCGCCGACGCTGACGAAGGGAAAGGTGATCTCGGCGCCACGCAGGCCACGCGGGGCCTGGGCGAAGACATAACCTTCGTGCATATCGATATGGGCGCCCAGGGCCTCCAGCGCCTTCAGATGCAGGTCGACCGGGCGTGCGCCGATCGTGCAGCCGCCAGGCAGCGACACCTTGGCGTGGCCGGTGCGCGCCAGCAGCGGCCCCAGGACGTTGAACGAGGCACGCATCTGGCGCACCAGGTCGTAGGGCGCGAAAGCCGAGGTGATCTCGGGGGTATGCAGGCGCATTTCCTGGCCGTCGGGACCATCCGATTCGCTGATGCCGCAGCCGAAGCGCTGCAGCAACCGGCTGAGCAGGCGCGTATCGGCCAGGCGCGGCATATTGGTCAGCCGGACCGGCTCCGAGGTCAGCAGCGACGCCGCCATCAGCTTGATGGCCGAATTCTTGGCGCCGGATACGGGGATGTCCCCGAACAGAGGATTGCCGCCCTCGATGGCAATGCGGTCCATATATGCGTCCCGTAGTCTTTGGAAAGGAAAGTGCTTTTGCGATTCCGCACGCGTGTCGTCACGCGGCGGAAGCAGCGGTTCTACATGACATTATATCGGGCGCAACAGGCATTATGCGCCGTCGCCACCCTCGCCGCTCGCTTTTTCGTGATCCCCATCGACAGACGATGCCGCGGCCTTGCGGCGACGCAGGTTGTCGCGCAGCGCCTTTTGCAGCGCCTCGGCCCGGGCGTCGCGGTGCCCCTTGGTCGTGGCACCGGGTTTTTGAGCCCTTGCAGGCGCACCGGAAGTAGCAGAATTCGGCTTTTCGGGATCGTTCATGGTGTAAGCCATAAGAAAACCTGGGAATAATTTCAAGAGCCGCAATTTTTCGCTTTGTCTTCGCGAAAAGTTTGGCTATAGCCCCACCCCTCGGAGGCATTCACCGCCCCCGCCGGCCGTATTAGCTCAGTGGTAGAGCGCATCCTTGGTAAGGCTGAGGTCGGCAGTTCAATCCTGCCATACGGCACCACCGGGGCCCGGGTTCTTGCGAACCCGGGCCCCGTCCACTTTCCCCTCCCCGATACATTGCGCAGATGCCTTATCTGCATCTCGCCAGATCGTCCTGTGAGAGGCCAAATCGCCCTATAGAGGAAAGCGAAAAATTTCGCACTTTGCAGTTGCGGCCTTCTGAACAGAGAGCTAACCTCCCCCATATGGCAGGCCTGAGGGGGCTTCAGGGGACTGCCTGGGGGTTTTCTTTTTTGCATTCGACGACAGGCCATAACCGTTGGCGTCGGATAATTGCGAGCGCTTCCGGCGGGCAGCGCAGGGGGACATCGATATGACCGACATTCTTGGCACCAGCGGCAACGACTCGCTCACCGGCACGTCCGGGGCCGACTACATCCAGGGACTTGCAGGAAACGATACGCTCTGGGGTGGCGACGGTAACGACAGCCTGGAAGGCGGCGGCGGACCGGATACGCTTTATGGCGAAGCGGGTGACGATACACTTCTGGGCTACGGAAGTCTGGATGGTGGTGACGGGAGTGACAAGCTTATTGTCAGCGTTGCCGGTGTCGATTCGACCCTGGAAGGTGGTCTGGGCAACGACTCTCTCGATGCCACGCAGGTCGCCAATACCGGCGTCCTTTCCCATAATCTCCTGGAAGGCGGTGACGGCAATGACACCCTCTACGCAGGCTGGAACTACTCGACCCTCAATGGCGGTGACGGCGATGATGCTCTCTACGGTCAATTTGGCGTCAATGCCCTGAATGGCGGAGCGGGCAATGATACCTTGACAGGTACAGGCGTGCTCAACGGCGATGCAGGTAATGACAGTATCAACGCTACAGGTGGAACGGACACTGTTAACGGCGGCGACGGAGCAGATACTATCACCTCTTCCATCTCGTATCCTTGGGCACACCTTTCCGGCGGCGCCGGCAATGATGTCCTCAGTGGGGAGGGAACTCTTGACGGTGGCGACGGCGACGACTGGATTTCCGCGCCCAATGCTTCATCGATCACCGGCGGCGCCGGCTCAGACACCGCGGCCTTCGACGGTCCATATGCCGACTATGCCGTGCTGCGCAACGGCGACAGCCTGATCGTCATTCACGGTTCGGGAGGATTGTCGACCGCTGATACCCTCAGCGGCATCGAGACGCTTCATTTCAGCGATGGCAATATCGACGTGGCCACCGGCGCCTTCGGCGCCTACCTGATCGGTGGCGGAACCAGCAACAACAAGTTGAGCGGCACAGACCAGCGTGACTACATGGACGGTCGCGGTGCCAACGATACGCTCCACGGCGGCGGTGGTAGTGATACCCTGCTGGGCGGTACGGGTGACGATCTGGTCACCGGTGATGCCGGCAACGATTTCGCCGACGGCGGTGATGGCAGTGACACAGTCTCCGGCGGCGACGGGAATGACGCCATCACGGGCGGCCTCGGCAACGATAGCCTTACCGGCGATGCCGGCAACGACACAATATTCGGCGCTGTCGCCGGCAGCGGTAGTGACAACGGAGATGCGGACACCATCAGCGGTGGCGCCGGGGATGACAGCCTCTTCGGTACAGGAGCCCATGACCGCATTACAGGCGACGATGGGAACGACTGGATTTTCGCAGGCGGTCAGTCAATCGACGGTGGCCTCGGTAACGATACGATCATCGTACACGGCAATTTTGACGGCAGCACCTATGTGGCATCGGCCACCGTCCATGGCGGCGACGGCAATGATGCCATCTCAGGCCAGTATTATGGCGCCGCTGTGATCGCTTACGGTGATGCCGGCAATGACCTGCTGCAAGGTGATACTCTGGGCGATCTGCTGTCGGGCGGCACGGGCGACGACACCCTGATCGGAAACGGTGGCAGCGATACGCTGATCGGCGGTGCCGGAAGCGATACCTACTATGTTACCGACGGCGATATCGTCGATGAAACTACCGGCCAGGCCGTTGACGATGGTGCAATTGATACGGTGATTGCCGCCAGCAGTTATACACTTGGTGCCAAGCTTGAAAATCTCACTCTTAGAGGATGGTCCAGCCTTAGCGGGACGGGTAATGACGGTGCGAACGTCATTCTCGGCAACGGCTATATGGATACCCTCAGCGGCGCCGACGGCAATGACACCATTACTGGATCCGGCTCTCTTCTTGGCGGTGACGGCGACGACGCCATCGTTTCGAACAGCAAAGCGGATACGGTGGACGGCGGCGCCGGAAACGACACCATTACTACCTCGATATCCGCCTATTTCGAAGGAACGGCTCACCTGTCGGGCGGCGATGGTAACGACTGGATCGCATCGTCGGGTGGCGCCCTTATCGACGGCGGCAACGGGCAGGATACGGCGGCATTCGCCGGCGCCAGCACCGACTATCAATTGCTGATGTCCGAAACCGGTCTCGTCGTTGCGCTTCATGGCAACTTCCTCGGCGCCGACACCTTGACCGGTATCGAAACCCTGCACTTTTCCGACCTGGACCTGACGGTCGCTACCGCACCGATCGGTCTGTATCGTGACGGCGGCACGGGCAACGACAGCTACACAGGCTCCGCCTATGCCGATTCGTTGAATGGCAATGCCGGCAACGACACCATTTCCGGCCTGGCCGGCGACGACGTTATCACCGGCGGATCTGGCGCAGACAGCCTTTCGGGCGGCGACGGCAACGATGCCATTTACGCGACGCTTCGCGTTTATCATGGCATCGAGGCCGACACCGTCGACGGCGGCGCCGGCAACGACACCATCTACGGCGGCTCAGGCGGCGAGCAATTGTATGGCGGCGCGGGTGACGACCTGATGTACGGCGGCGGCCTGTTCGATGGCGGCGCCGGCAATGATGAAATTCACGCCCTGGGTGTCGATAACGCGCAATCGACCGTTTTCGGCGGCGATGGTGACGACTGGATTACCGCAAGCTTCACCTCTTCGATTATCGCATCGGGTGGCGCAGGCAATGACACCCTGCTCGGGGGCCAGGAAGACAACTCCCTGTCGGGCGGAGACGGCGACGATCTCCTTACCGCCCGCGGCGTCAATGACACGCTCGATGGCGGCACCGGCAACGATACCCTGACCAGCGAATACGCCTTCCTCACCTATGCTGACGGCGGGGACGGCAACGACCTCGTGCTCGGCGATCAGTTCGCAACGATTTTGGGCGGAGCCGGCGACGATACCATCCAGGCCACAGTTCTCCAGGGAACGGGTCTGGTCGACGGCGGCGACGGAAATGATTACCTGACCGGCGGCTACGGCCAGCACCTGGTCGGCGGCAGCGGCCAGGATACCGTTGCCTACGCCTTCTCCAGCCACGATTACAAAATCTATCATAGCGGCAGCGACCTGGTCGTCTATGGCCTCGACTATACCGCTATCATGGCCGACACCCTGACGGGTATCGAAGTCGTTCACTTCAGCGATGGCGATGTAACCCTGGCAAGCCAGCGATTGGGCATGCTGATTAACGGCAGCGATGCCGCAAACGATACCCTCGCCGGCAGCATATATGGCGACCTGATCGACGGCATGGACGGCAACGACCTCATCCATGGCTTCGACGGCGGCGACGAACTGCGCGGCGGCCTCGGCAATGATACCCTGACGGGCGACAACGGCGATGACAGCCTCTCCGGTGGTGACGGCAGCGACAGCCTGTCGGGCGGCAATGGCGATGATACCATCAATGGCAACAACCCTTTGGGCGCAGCTGGCCAGCCGGATCCGTTCTCCACGATCGATACCATCGACGGCGGTGCCGGTAATGATGTCATCTACGCCACCAACGCCTATGATCATATTCTTGGCGGCGATGGCAATGACACGATCACCGGCGGCGGCATGATCGATGCCGGTGCCGGCGACGACACCATCTTCGTGCAAGGCCTTGGGACGGGCGTCACGATCAGCGGCGGCGCGGGCAATGACTTCATCTCGGTGACGGCCGATGGCGCGCCGGTCCTTGCCGGCGGCGATGCCGGTGACGATACCATTGCCGGCGGCGCTGGCAACGACACCCTGACCGGTGGCGCCGGCGCCGACGGCTTCGTCTTCTCAGGCGCCGCAGCCAATGGCCATGACACCATCCTGGACTTCGTCCACGGCACCGACCAACTCCTGTTCAGTCACGTTGATTACGGCTTCGCAGCGGGCCACACCCTGACCGCAGCCGAGTTCACCGCCGGCCATACAGCCACAGGCGCCACGGCGCAGTTCATCTGGGACGCCGCCGCCCACACCCTCTACTGGGACCATGACGGCTCCGGCAGCGACGCCGCCATCGCCATTGCCACCTTCTCGGCCTCGGCGACGCTCACCGCCACCGACCTGCATTTTAAGTAGGACGCATACTCATCTCTTACTCCTCCCTAAATCTTTGATTTGGGGTTTGGCGAAGCGAAGGTATAGCCTTCGCTAGCCATGGGACCGCACGAAGCGCGCCGCTCCAGACAGGCTAAAATCAGGCGCCGCATCGTCCGCCGCGCGAGATGTGGGGGTGGGGTTTCTTGCTTGAGTCACACAGTCCCATAAGGTGACTGATAGACCCTCACCGCCACTTGAGCCCCCTCAGGCGCTTTCCTTCACCGCCGGTGCCTGCACAATTGCCCCCTGCCCCGCAACCGCCTTACCCGCGCCAATCCTGTTGACCACGCGCATCAGCGGACGCTCGATCCACAAATGGAATGCCAGGCCGACCGACAGGCTCGCAGCCGCTACAGCCAGTTCCAGAACCGCCGCCGGCACATGATGACCAAGCTTGGCAACCACCCGCCCCAGCGCCGAGATCATCGGGAAATGGATCAGATAGATGGCGAAAGACGCCTCGCCCAGCAACACCAGCGGCCGGGGAACCGTCAGCCCATGCTGCGACTCCCACCCGACCAGGCCGGTGATCGCCAGCGCCGCCCCCGCGCCGGCCAGCAACCGGCAGGTCGGGCTAAGGCGCAGTTCGTAAGTCCGTCCTCGGCCACCTCCATCCGCTGGTTCAGGGCGAAATAGCCGCTGTCCAGCGCCATGCGCATCAGGCTCGACTTGATCTTCTGTACCTCCATCAGCTTGTCGGCGACGCTGTCACCGTAAAACCGATGCGGATTGATATAGGGGGTAATCGCCGCCAGCTGGATGCGGCTGACAGCCTGCAAATCGATCAGGTGACCGGTAAAGGCCCCGCCCCCGGTAATGACCTGGTACAGCTCGTAGCGCCCCGCCTCGTCCGACCACACCCGGATATAGTGACGATAGATTTCGACCTGGCGCATATCATCGCCGGCCGTCCCCATCACCTGGCTTTCGCCGACCGTATCGCGCGCCGCCATCTCGGGCGAAGACCCGTTGGCGCTCCACGCCGGCAAACGGTCGATCAGTTCGCGATCGTACCCCATGGCCAGCAGGTCCTGCGCCCGCGGGCGCTGGCGCACGGCGCAATAGGTGGCTGACGCCAGGGTGCGCGTATCGGGCGCCACCGCCAGATCCTCCGGCGCCACCGCCTCGACGACGATCCGGCCGGCGGCAAAGCGCGGCGTAAAGGCAAACGAAAAGGTCGGCTGCCCGTCCTCGCCCGGCGCCCCCGACACGACATCGCCGACCGTGCCTTCCGCCCAGCAGCGCTGCAACACCTCGAGGCCAACACCGTCATGCATCTCGGCCGGCGGCTCGAACGCCCCCTCCCACCGCCAGGCAAAGACCCCGGTCTTGCACGTCAGCGCATCCTTGAACGCCTCGTAGATAGTCAGCCAGCCGGCATTTCGGTTGAACAAAACATGGCTGAGATAATCCTGCTCCTGCTGCGCCGCCGCGACATCGTCCTCGCTCTGCGGCGCAAAGCTGACGACATCGTCGCCGCCGGTAAAGATATCGATCAGGTCGGGCAGAGCCGTCTCGATGGCGTCGGCGACATCGGTCGACACCACCTTCGACCGCCCCGCCAGCTGCATCACCAGGTCCGGCATCTCGCCCCGGGCATACAGCAGTGCCTTCTCGCGCTCCTCCGCCAGTTGCCCGCCCCCGGTCGTATCGAAACCGATCGCCCGCCCGCACTCGGCCACCACCAGGCCCAGCACCGCCTGTACCTTTTCCTCGGTCATGACGCTCCCACAAAATTTCCATGAATAAATCCTCCTCTCCCCGCGCGCGGGGAGAGGGTGGCCCGCAGGGCCGGGTGAGGGGCAATCCGCCCTCCCCGCAAACGCGCAACTAACGCCCCGCCTGAGGCGCTGCACCCAGCTTCCTCCTGCCCCGTTTTGCCTGCCGGCGAGGCCGGGGGAGGTTTTGCGCCAGCGAAGGCATGGCCTTCGCCAGCCATGATCGAGCCGCTAGGCGAAGATGAAGGAGGGGGGAAACCGGCCCTTCCACACACTGCCAACCCGGCAACTTATCAAACCGCCCCAAACCCCGGCAGCACCAACGCCCGCCGCACCGGCTGCACCACCGCACACCGCCGCATCATAAACGCATACCGGCTGGCGCTGATAACATCGTCGCGTTCCTTGACGATTACCCCGTTCTTGCGGTGATAAAGCCGAAACTCCGCCAGCCAGGCGCCGCAGGTACCGAACACCTTCCAGCGCCCGGTCCGCATCCGGTCCAGCATTTCCAGAACCCCGGCCTCGACCCCATTGCCACCGTCGGGAAAGCTGGCCTTCTCCGGCAACATGTTCAATCCTTGCGCCGCATATTGCGCCTTCAACGCCTCGCCCGATCCCTTGTCATGCTGCAAGCCGTCGTGCGGCCAGGCGCACGGCACCCAGCTTCCCCACGGCTTGACCGCGGCGGCGTGGATAACCGGCGTCGTCTCGCGTTCGGCATATTCCCGGCAGACATAAAAGACGTCGCCATCGCGATCCCAGGCGCAATTGACCGCGGCAAACGGGTGATCCCAGCCGAAATCGAGACCATTGATCTGCACCCAGTGCGCCGGCACCGCGAACGGCGCCACGATCAACGCCTCCTCCGCCAACGGAAACACCCGCCCCGACCCCATGATAGGTATCCCCCTTGTGCGGGCGTCGCGCTCATGCACCGGATAGGCATCGATAATCGCCTGCCGCTCTGCCGGCGTATAGTGCTCGGCATCATGAATGGTCATGGTCGTCACGTGCCGGCTCATCTGCCCTCCAGGAACATGCTCACCACGTCGGACATGCCCAGCAGCGGCGTAAAGGTCAGATAGGCCATGCCGCCCGTCGCATTGGTCCGCGTCAACCCTTCGAGATAGATGTCCAGGGGCGGCTCCTCGTCGTACCAGACGAAATCAAGCGTCTCGCCCTGCCACTTCTGTCGCCCCTGGTCATAGGTCTTGAACCCCAGGGTCGAAGCCTCGCCGGACACATGCCGCACGACGATACTGTCGACAGCGTCGGCCACGCCCTGCCGGCGCGACCAGTCGACAAGGGTCCGGTGCGGTACGAAACCCGTACCCCACTGCGCCCTGTCCTTCGGCTCGCCGATCAGCAACCGCTGTACCCCGTCGCGCGCCACTTCGCCGGTCTTGGACCCGACCCAGGCACGTACCGGCCGCTCCCATCGCCGCCCCTCCCACCAATCAGGATAAAGCCCCGTCAGATGAAAAGCCGCCTCGGCCGCCCCGCTATAGGTCTTGCCGAGCTGGTTACCGGCCATCAGCAGCCGCTCGCGATGATCGCGACCGGCGGCGTGAAAGTCCCTCTGGCGGGCATAGGGTCGATATCCCGCCAGCCGGTTGCGCCGGCTCCGCAACGCCTTCTCGCTCAGCAGCTCCACCAGTTGCGCCTTCAAGGAGGTGGCCGAGCTGGCGGATGCGCAGATCGAGTTGCTCATCGCTCAACTCCCCCGCGCCGTCGCCGCGCGTCTCCTTGCCGGACGCCCCGGCGACAATACGGATATAGGCGGTCGGATCCTTGGCCCGCATGGCGGCGATCGCCTCGACGCCGTTCACCTGGAAATCCTCGGCCAGCGCCTTCAGGAAGGCCTCGCTCAATCCCCCATCGCCGCTCATGGCGTAAACTCTCCAAGCCTCAGATGGCCGGCACGGCATAGGACAGGATCACGGTCACCGTGCCCGTCACCGCAGCTCCGGCCGTCAGCTGGTAATAGACCGTCGCAGGCGCCGATGCTGCAAAGCCGACGGAATCGAAAGTCGATGCGACCGTCATCATGGCATGCCCCTGCGCCCTGACGTCCGTATCGCCTACGATCTGTATTGGGTTATTGGCCACCGTGCCGGCATGGAACACCATGGCTACGCCGAAGGTGCTGGCTGTCTCGACGGCTATGCCGCGGAAAATGGCGCCTACCGGCAGGACTTCCTGTGCACTCACGGCCGTACCGGCATTCAGGGTCAATGTCGTCACCTGATCGTATCGCGAATAGACACCGGTCTTGTCGCCGGCGCCCGCGCGGGCGAATTCGAGGGATGCGGTACGTGCCATGGGCAACTCCTTCAGCGAAATGAAGACATGAAAAAGCCCGCAGACCGAACCGGCCGCGGGCGACAAAACAGCAATCGCGTCCCGACTGCGGCGGTCATCACCCGCACTCCCTGACGCTGACAATTTCTAGTTTGCCAGATATTACGATCGGCGCAATCATAATACGCACACGCTTAAAAGAAAAAATAACTTCAATAATTCAATAAATTAAAATCAAACAATTCACAATAACCAGAAACGACTTCTTCCTCTTAAAGAACTCCCCCTTTCGAAGGGGGAGCTCGGTTTCCGCGCCAAGCGGAAAGCGAGAGGGGGTAGGAGTCACGACCCGAATGGTCGCGGCACGGAATCATCCTCCCCCATCCTTTACCATCCGTCAGGAGCAAACCGTGTCCTTAAAGCCGCACAAACATCTCTCAACAACCGATCCGAGAATTTTTTGCTTTTCCTCTGGAAATTACGAATTCACCGTTTAAGGTGCAAATGTAACGGTTACCGGGGGAACGAATGATATCGGGGGGTACGGCGAAGCACGTCTTCGCATCGGCGGCAATACTGGCGTTCGCAGCCACAACGGCACGCTCTGAGGACGCAAAACCCACCCCCCAGACAACCGCTCTGCAGACAACCGCATCCCAACAGGTCCCGGTCACGATCACCGGCCAGAAGCGCGACGTCTCCAACCGCATCGACCGCCGCGTCTACGACATCAAGAACGATCCCGATGCCCAGACCGGCCTCGCCACCGACATCCTCGCCAAACTGCCCTCGGTCCAGATCACCCCGTCCGGCTATGTCAGCCTCCGCGGCGACCTCAATGTCGTCGTCCTGATCGACGGCAAGTACCCGGCGGGCGGCATCAATGCCATCCAGACCCTGGCCGCCGCCGACATCGACCGTATCGAGGTCATGACCAACCCGCCGGCGCAATACGCGGCCTACGGCTCGGCCGGCGTCATCAATATCATCACTCGCAAACGTCACCCCTTCGGCTGGCACGGTAGCGCCAATATGCGGGTCACCTCGACAGGCGGCTATAACCTGTCACCGACCATCGCCTTCACCAAGGGCCCGTGGTCCATCGAAGGCCGGCTCAATCTCAACGGCAACCCGTCGATCGGGAAAAGCCTGACGACACGCACCCTGCCGTCGACCGTCCGCGACACTACCCGGTCGCACAACAGCCTCGACAACCGCTCCGGCACGCTCAGCGTCGCCTACAAGCTCTCCGACGCCGCGACCTTCACATTGCAGGCCCAGGACTGGAATTTCAAAGCAGGCTTCGACAACAGCGGAAGCTTTCGCTCCGATGGCCTCAACTACGACCACGCCGGCCCCACCCTCTTCTCCATGTCGCAGCACGATATCGAGGCGACCTACGAATACAATAACGAAGCCACGGGTATTCACTTGACCCTGGACCTCGACCACGCCCGAAACCGGACGATCGACGGTCTCCTCGAAACCGACACGTATGCGGCCGGGGCTGCCCGCTACGGCGCCGATGGTGTCACGCGCGGGCCTGAAGACATCTTTACCGCCGACTATGAACGCCATTTCGCCAACGGCAACCAGTTGACCGCCGGCCTGTCCCTGGACCACCACGTCAGCGACAGCGATCGCCTGTTCACCAGCACCGGCGACATTCCCGGCCCGGTTACCAACGGCTATCACCACAGCTTCGGGGTCGACCAGACAATCTCCGCCGCCTATATCTCGTACCAGATACCGGTGGGCGCTTGGACCATTCTCCCCGGCCTGCGCGCCGAAAACGAGGAACGCGACGTCACCGCCCCCGGCATGCAGCCCATCCACATCTCGGACCTGCACTGGTACCCATCCCTTCACCTTGAACACAGCCTTGCCGGCAAGACCAAGCTCAAGCTCAGCTATGCCCGCCGCGTCCAGCGTCCGGAATTCACCAAATACGATCCCGGCGCCAGCTATACCGGCGTGACCGGGGAAACCGACGGCAACCCGTATCTGCATCCGACCGACACAGATTCTCTCGAGGCCGAGATCGCCGGCGGCCATGACGCCATCACCTGGACCACTGCCCTCTTTTATCGCGCTAGCAGCAACACCGTCGCCGACATCGTCACCGCGCGCCCCGACGGTTTTTTGGTCACGCGTCCCGCCAATGCCGGAGGTTCAAACTCGGCCGGGGGCGAGGTCACGTTGCGCGGCCCGATCACCCTCCGGATCTTCACGCCGAAACGCTGGAAATACGCCATCAACGGCAATCTTTCCGCCGTCGGACTCGATCGTATCGGTCAGGGCCATCGCACCTATCTGAGCGCAAACGGCAATACCATGCTGCAATATGATGGCCCGACCGGCAACCAGTTCCA
Source organism: Asticcacaulis sp. (assembly GCA_965246725.1). Taxonomy (GTDB): domain Bacteria; phylum Pseudomonadota; class Alphaproteobacteria; order Caulobacterales; family Caulobacteraceae; genus Asticcacaulis. Next base: position 281,280 of record CBDFFG010000006.1, on the reverse strand, counting down.
GGCCAACCTGACGCTGACCGGCCGCGCCTACAACGTCCAGGGCTACACCAGGGGCAGCTACCGCCTGGACCTGACCTGGCAGCATCCGCTGACGAAACAGGTCTCTTTCGTCGCTTCCGTGACCGACCTCGTCAACAGCCAGAACAGCTTCACCCAGGTCGTAGATGTTCCGGGGGTCCACCAGGTCATGCGCTATCCACGCAGCAGCCAGACCCTGCGCCTCGGCCTTTCCTGGAAATTCGGCGCAGAGAAAAAATAGCCGCCGTGCCGACAACCCGTTGAAGACTACTTACTGCCGCTGGCCACCTGCACCGGCGGCACCCGGAAGCTGCTCGGCGTCTCGCCGTCATGCAGGCCGATATTGATAGCCACGGACCCGTCCGCTGCCGGCGCGTATTCGACGTCGGCAGTGTACAGGTAGCCGCAGAAATATTCGGTCCACACCTCCTTCTGCGTCTCGGCCATACTTGTGACGCGCTGCGTATCGACGATCAGTGCCACCGGCGCCTGGCCGGCCGCTTCCGGGTGTCGCTGTGCAAAGGTTTGCGCTACAAAACCATTCAACGTCTCGAAAGTATCCATCTGCAGGGTCATGCCGGCGCCGGTTTCCCCCGCCGTAATCCCGCCGAAGCTCAGGACATGCGTATCCAGGGCACGATAGACCAGGATATGCGTGGTAAAGGCCTTGCCGCAGCCCGACACCGTGATCGCCTCGAAAACAGCCGGCTTTTCGGCCACCTCGGCATAGATGCCGTCGCCCGGGGCATCGTCCGGACTAAACTCGCGGTAACCGCCGGACGCATAGGCCACGCGATCGCAGCCGGGCATATTGATGTCACGCAAGGCGGCAAAGGTCTGCGACGACCCCAACCGCTCCGTCAGCTTGCTTCTGTATCCCGCCTGCCCGTCCGCCCCGACCAGCGGCGCGGGACGTTGCCCCATACCAGATATCATCATAGCTGCGACCGCAAACTGCGAACATTGCATCCCCCTAGGTCCCGGCTCCGCACACCCCTGCGCGGAGATAACAATGTTCGAATCATAAGCGGACAAGGGATTATCGTCTATCCGCACACGACAATTTCGTCGCACCGTTCCCTTTTTGCATCGCACCAAAAAATGGTCTGGTAGCAATACACCGCCTATCCCTTTCCAGGGATCAGAGCCCCACAATCGACATCCTTGCCGTAGTCCAGCGTCACAAACGGCAATACCGACCCGACTACTGCCGCCAGCCCGCCCTGCACCACCGCGGGCCCTGCCGAAATCCCGAAGGTCGGCCGCGTCAAGTGCCCGCCGATCACGATCGGCGCATTGATCCGGATAAGCCGGAACTTTTTCGGTTTGCCACGGAAGACCAGATTGATTCGCTCGTCCCGCAGATCGATCGATCCCGTACCATTGACCAGCACCACACCGGTATCCAGTACGATGCGCTCAGCCTGCATTACGCCATTGCGGATACGGAAATCGGCCACAGCACAGCGGATATCGGTCTCATGTCTGTCTTTAGCCAGCAGCAGGAACAGGCTCTTGCTGGCATTGACGCCCATGGCCTCGGCCAGGCTCTGACGGATCGTCCCGCCCGGCACCACGATACGCAATGCCCCATCAGCCGAAGATGCGGCCGCATGCACCGAACGCCCCGTACCCGTCGCGTGCACGCGCATCGTCAGCGGGCCCTCCAGCGGCGGCTCCCTGCCCTTCGCCCCAAACTCCTCCAGGCGAAGCCCGCTCAGCTTCAGATCTACAGTTTCGCGTTGCAAAGGGCCGCTTGCGTCTATGACGACTGTCCCCGTCGCCTGCCCCCTGGCAAGGCCGACCACTACGGGATCGAAGTGTAACACGCCCCTGTTGAGGGCCGCCGTGAAACCGACGCTTCGCACCGGAACACCGGGCCCGGCCTTCACCGAGGTCGCCCGATACTGCACGCGTGCATCCGCGGATCGCAACCTTTCGACATCCAGTTGCGCATCCGGCATCATCCGGCCGCCACCGCCGGACATTTGCGGCGCCATCGTCATTCGCGGCCTGTGGGGCGTATTGGCACGCGACGCGCCGACGATACTACCCAATCCGGCAAGATCGAGTACCCGCGACGAGAAATCTCCCGTCACCATCGGCCGGTCGCCACGGCGGTCGATGGTCATGGTGCCTTCCAGATCGCTGCCGCCGATATGCCCAGACAACCGGCTAACCCGGTAAAGCTTCTGATTGCGATCGACATGGACGCTGAGGTCGAAGGCGGGCGTGTTCGGCGCCGTGATCGACAGCAGGTAATAGAGATCCGACAGCGACGCCCCCTGCAATCGCATATCGGCCGCCAGTTGCCCGAAATTGAATGGCTGCAGGAATCGCCCGTCGGCCGCGATCCGTGTCGCCCCCGATACAAGGTCGATATGAAACGGATAGGGCTTGCGGTTGCCCAGTTGCGGTCCCGTCACAGTCACGATGCACGGCTTGCCGTCCTGCGTGCCCTTGCCGTCGAACCGAAATCCCGACCTTACGCCCGCGGTCACCGGTCCCGACACGATCAACCGCCGCTTCTGCATAGTCACCGACACATGGCCATCACGCACCACCAGGGTCCGGATCGGCGGCAGCTTCGACGCGCCCTGTTTGTCGCGGCCATTGCTGAAATCCCAGTTCGAATTGCCCGCCCCATCCTGGAACATCACGATAACCGGCTTTTGCACCTCCAGCCGCTTCAATCGCAGCTGGCCACCCAGCAAGGGCAGTATTTCAGGCTCGGCGACCAGGCTGTCGACCGTCGCCAGGTCCATCCTGGGCGCATCCGGCATCCCTGAAGGCGGCTCCCCAATCCGGAAACCCGTCAGGATAATACGCGGCGACGCCGAAAACAGCATGACACGGACATGGCCGTCGATATGCACCGGCCGGTGCATCCGCCCCGACAGGGTACCCGCCAGTATACCCCGCGCCCAATCCCAGTTCGGCTGGCCGAAAAACACCAGGACTGCCAGCATTGCGCCACCAAGGCCAGCCAGGCTCCAGCGCACCGCACGCGGCCACCGCCGGACATCGTCGCTCCATCTCCGCAGATGGGCGCCTGCCCTGGATATAAATTCATTCACGGGGAAACCACGCTGCAACGTCCTGTCGACGCCGGACCCTAACCTCCCGTCCGATCAGGAAGCGATGCCGAACATAGGAGTTCTCTCGACTTAAGCCGCGCCGCCACGCCCGGACGCGCCAGCCAGACGGCGCCCACGGCAGCCCCTCACAGCATGACATCCTTGCACGCACCATCACCTTGCCCATCACGCGCTTAGCCATTTCACAGGTAAACTTTTCGCGTATTTCGTCTCCCCCACAGGCTCACCATGCGGCTCGTCCTGCCCAACCGCTCCATAGCCGTTCGCGCCGGCGCAGCCCTCTGCGCCATCGCAGCCATGGCGTGTCTCGCGCTTACGCTGCAGGACATATTCAACCTGCAACGCCTGCAAGCCCTCGTCGCGGCCCTCACCACCACCCGGTCGGAACATCCGCTGCTCTTCGCCACGGCCTTCTTCGCGACCTACATCGCCGTGACCGCCCTGTGCATTCCCCTCGAAATACCGTGCGCCCTTGCCGCTGGCGCGCTGTTCGGCCTTGCCCAGGGCGTCCTCCTCGCGTCGTTTGCCTCAGTCATTGGCGCCACCCTGGCCTTCTGGACCGCACGGTTCCTGTTGCGCGATACCGTCACGCGCCGCTTCCCAGGCCATCTCGACACTATCAATGCCGGCCTGTCCGCCAATGGCGCCATCTACCTGGTCGGCCTGCGTCTACAGCCGGTCCTGCCGTTCGGCGCCGTCAATGTCCTGATGGGCCTCACCAATATGCGCACCCACGTCTTCTGCATGGTCAGCCAACTCAGCATGTTGTTCGCTACCGTGGTCTTCGTTGGCGCCGGCCTGCGCCTCGCCTCGATCCACACTTACGGTGACATCTTTTCCATCCCCCTGATGGCCGGACTGGCCGTCCTCGGCCTTACGCCCCTGCTTGCCGGTATCGCCCTGAAAGCCATCCGGCGACGCAGGCTGGTGGCTTTCGTCTAGCGAACCTCGCCCCTTACACGTGCATGAAGTTCGCAGCCGTCAGATTGGCCAACTGGATGTTCTCCAGCAGGACGAAGTGGGTGGCATCGGGCCCGTAGATCAACACATCGCCATTAACCTGGACGGCGTGGTCAAGCGGATTGTAGCTGTCGAAGACCGCTCCGTGGAAATTGACCTGGTCGCCGGCGGCAAAGCCATTGATCACCAGGGTATCGAGCACATCGACAAAGGTCGTCGCCGCATGACCCGACGCCACTGTCGTCGGGACGATCTTCGAACCGCCATCGCGCAGCAGGGTGTCGACGAACGTGTCGAGATTGCTGGCGCCCGAGTTGAAGACCCCCGTCCAGTAGTTCACCTCGGCCGTGCTCGCCGCCCGGCCCTCGATCGCCTGGTAAAGAGGCGAGATCTCCGCCGCCGCATAGGCCTTGCCCGATGCGTCGCCGATGAGGGCGTCGTGCAACTGGACGAAGGTGCTGCCATTGGCCACCAGCCCCTTCCACACATTCACCTCCGACGTCGTCGCCGCCCGGCCGAAATATTCCTGGTAGAGCGTGCCCACTTCGCTGACCGTGTGCGCCTGGCCCGAAGCGTCGTTGACCAGGGTCGCGCGCATGCTGGCCTGCGTCGTGCCGCTGGTCAGCATGCCGCGCCACACCGCCATCTCGGAGTTCGTCGGGTCGCGCCCGAAATAGCTGTCATAGGTCGCGGTGATCGTCCGGGCCGTCGTGCCCCCGCCATCGCCCAGCAAGGCTGAGGTCAGGGTGACGAAGCCGGCGCCATTGGCGATCAGCCCCTTCCACGTGGTGATCTCCGCGCTTGTCGCCGCCCGGCCGAAGTCGGCCGTATAGTCGGCGGTGATGACCGAACTGATATAGGCCTGGCCAGAGGCGTCGTTGATCAGGGCCTGGCGCAGTTGCAGCGGCGTCAGGGCGCCATCGTTGAACTGCCCCGTCCAGTAGCTCAGGTCCGAGGTCGAGGGCGCATGGCCAAGCCAGGTCTTGTAGGCCTGGGTCACATAGGCAGCCGCATTGGCCGAGGCCCCGGCCTGCGCCGCCAGCACCAGCTCGAAGCCGCGCAGGTCATAGGTTCCCGCCTTCAGCGCACCCGACCAGTAGCTGACCTCCGACACGCCCGGATCGCGGCCGAGATAGACATCGTAAAGCCCCTTGATCGACAGATAGGCATTGGCCTTGCCCGCTCCGTCATTGGCAAGCGTGGTGTTCAGCGACGCAAGACTGGCCGCGCCCGACTGCAGGGCCCCACTCCAGTAGGTCGTTTCCGAACTCGACGGATCACGGCCGAAATAGCCGTCATAGAGATACTTGACCAGGGCCGGTTCGTTGGCCTTGCCGGTGGCGTCGTTGGCCAGCACCTTGTTGAAGGCCGCAACCGTCGTACCCGACGACAGGGCCGACGACCAGACACCCAGTTCCGCCGCCGTCGGTGCCCGGTGGAAGAAGCTCTCATAGCCATCGACAATTACCGCTGCATTGAAAGTGGCGATCGTACGGTCGGTAAAAACGATTTGCTGGATGTTCGTTAGTGTATCGGGCCCCTCCGCGGTCGCTGAACTTGATACGATCAGAGCCCCGTCACCACGACTGACGATTTTGTATCCATCCGAAGAGCCCCGGTATATAACGACATTGGTACCGGCTCCTCCGTCGATAATATCGGAGGTGTTCAACAAATAGGGGCTTGAGGTCGCAAAAGGACTGGAGGAAAAATTTAAACCTCCCCCAACATTAAACAATATATCGTTATTCTTTATTTCATATGAGGTATTTGTTTTTAATGTAGCACCGCTAAGGTCTACATCTTTTCCGTTATAGCTTAATTCCTTTAGATACAAATTACTGAAATCATTCGAATTTGTATAATATAAATTTTTTGTAATAATTTCGACGGTTTGTATTTTTCCATATGTCGATGCATTGATATCGAGCACCTGGTTTGAATACCCGACAGTATAGTAATTTTGCGTTATGTCCGTAAACGGCAACACTACCGTGCCATTAATCAGTATTTCGATGCTCGGCGTAGTTTTCGGGTTAACACCACCGCCTACGAATGAAAACTCAAGCACGTTCTTAAGACCGGCAGTCGCTGGGTGGGCATATATCGTATCATTCCCGGCTCCACCCTGGATGAGGTTCGTCCCCGGACCACCAATAAAGTAGTCGCCCTTATTTCCACCAATCAACGTCGCTGCTGGAGTAAGGCCACCAGACAGAAAATTAACGAAATTTGGTGCCCCCGTGACGGTCGCGGCCCCGGACGTGGCCATGAACATGAAAGGGCCCGTTCCGAGGAAGCTGGCATTCTGGGTTCCGGGATTTATGGACGGCACCCATCCGATTGCAGAGTAATAGCTGAAGGCCTGAAAAGCTGCGTTCACGTCTCCCGCGGGCGGGTAATCTTCACCAAAAACAGGCAATCCGCTGTTATTATAGATTTGAAGCAGGGATTTGTACTGGCTCGCATTGAAGCCATCATAAACACCGGGCGTATTGACATTATAATACAAGCCGTCAGTGAAAATACCGCTTAACCGGGTGATACTGCTTGGATCCTGCCGGGCGATCCCATCTGGATTTGCGCCGACAAGATAGAATGGATGATCCAAATGCTTGGAATTGACATAATTTACGATGCTTGAAAGCAATGTCGCAAGCTCAGATGTTGCGTTCGGGTTTACAGCATTTCCATAAACGTTATTAACGCTCCACTCGCTGTCTCCGTATAAGACATCGAGCATGACACCATCATAACCTTGCGAAATTACACCATCTATTTCCTTGTATACTTCACTTAACCAAGCGGGATTCCAATATTGTACGGATTGAATGCCATAGTAGGGGGATTTGTTGCCAAACCAGGCGGGGGCAACGCCATTCGTATAAAGGCTGGAGTTGAACCCGGCCGTCGCCTCAGTGGCATCGATATAGCCCAGGACAATTTTGCTGTGCGTCGGATCTATTAAATCTCGGCTATATTGCGCTCCGGTCAAATCTCCAAAACCTGGCGCAATAATCATCTGTTCTGGACTATTTGCCACCAGCGAAGCGATACTTTGACCGTTATTGCCCCCCATCACGTCGCCAAATGACTGAACATCGGTAAGTAAGCGTGACATGAATTCCCCATTAAATCTCAAAAGCTCTGGCTTTCAGCCATGCATTTCAATTCTATTGAACAACACGCATCTATCTTAGATTTAATCTCGCCGATAATTTATAGCGGACCGCGATCGATTTAAGATGGTTGCGTGATAATAGGAGAGGTTATCAGATCGTTTGGAGAACTACAATCAAGCGAGGCAGAGTGTGTCAAAGCCATCATTATCCGCCCAAATGTTTCACTGCGGCGTGGTTGTCGATGAACTGCCTGGGAGGTATCCAGATATGGGCATGCCACCTGTTGCTACACGTGAATGAAGTTCGCGGCCGTCAGATTGGCCAGCTGGATGTTCTCCAGCAGGACGAAGTGGGTGGCGTCGGTCCCGTAGATCAGCACATCGCCATTGACCTGGACGGCGTGGTCGAGCGGATTGTAGCTGTCGAAGACCGCTCCGTGGAAATTGACCTGGTCGCCGGCGGCAAAGCCGTTGATCACCAGAGTATCGAGCACATCGACAAAGGTCGTCGCCGCATGACCCGAAGCCACCGTCATCGGGACGATCTTCGAACCGCCATCGCGCAGCAGGGTGTCGACGAACGTGTCGAGATTGCTGGCGCCCGAGTTGAAGACCCCCGTCCAGTAGTTCACCTCGGCCGTGCTCGCCGCCCGGCCCTCGATCGCCTGGTAAAGAGGCGAGATCTCCGCCGCCGCATAGGCCTTGCCGGAAGCGTCGCCGACAAGGGCGTCGTGCAACTGGACGAAGGTGCTGCCATTGGCCACCAATCCCTTCCACACATTCACCTCCGACGTCGTCGCCGCCCGGCCGAAATATTCCTGGTAGAGCGTGCCCACTTCGCTGACCGTATGCGCCTGGCCCGAAGCGTCGTTGACCAGGGTCGCGCGCATGCTGGCCTGCGTCGTGCCGCTGGTCAGCATGCCGCGCCACACTGCCATCTCGGAGTTCGTCGGATCGCGCCCGAAATAGCTGTCATAGGTCGCGGTGATCGTCCGGGCCGTCGCGCCGCCGCCATCGCCCAGCAAGGCTGAGGTCAGGGTGACGAAGCCGGCGCCATTGGCGATCAGCCCCTTCCACGTGGTGATCTCCGCGCTTGTCGCCGCCCGGCCGAAGTCGGCCGTATAGTCGGCGGTGATGACCGAACTGATATAGGCCTGGCCAGAGGCGTCGTTGATCAGGGCCTGGCGCAGTTGCAGCGGCGTCAGGGCGCCATCGTTGAACTGCCCCGTCCAGTAGCTCAGGTCCGAGGTCGAGGGCGCATGGCCAAGCCAGGTCTTGTAGGCCTGGGTCACATAGGCAGCCGCATTGGCCGAGGCCCCGGCCTGCGCCGCCAGCACCAGCTCGAAGCCGCGCAGGTCATAGGTTCCCGCCTTCAGCGCACCCGACCAGTAGCTGACCTCCGACACGCCCGGATCGCGGCCGAGATAGACGTCGTACAGCCCCTTGATCGACAGATAGGCATTGGCCTTGCCCGCTCCGTCATTGGCAAGCGTGGTGTTCAGCGACGCAAGGCTGGCCGCGCCCGACTGCAGGGCCCCACTCCAGTAGGTCGTTTCCGAACTCGACGGATCACGGCCGAAATAGCCGTCATAGAGATACTTGACCAGGGCCGGCTCGTTGGCCTTGCCGGTGGCGTCGTTGGCCAGCACCTTGTTGAAGGCCGCAACCGTCGTGCCCTTGGCAAAGCTGTTGATCCAGTAAAAAGTCTCCGAGCCGGACGGCGCTCGCCCCAGAAGGTTTTCATATCCATTAACGATGGCGGGTATGTAAGAAGTCGAATAGAGCGCGCCTTGCAGATTAATATATTGGATATTCACCAAGGTGGCCGAAGGTGCGCCCGATCCATGGAAGCTGCCGTCGAAATGGATATATCCCTTCCCGTCGGTCCAGACGGTTATACTATCCGTGTTCTGAAAAACGTACAGAGTATTGGAACCAGCTCCTCCGTCGATAAAGGTCTGGTAATCAGCTTCAAAGATGTCGTCACCACCACCGCCATAAAGGCTGTCGTAGGGCCCTCTCGCAATCATAAAATTGTCGAGACTGTTACCATTGCCCGTTATGCCCTTACCGTTGAGTGTCAGATCCTCGATAAAATCCCCCAAGGTGAAATCGACATAGGCTGAGACGACGTCGCGCCCGCCATCATCGATTCCCGGTTCTGTGGCTTCAGACACGACAGATTGCGTATTAGACACATAATAGACATCGTCGCCTGGCCCGCCATACATCGTGGCGGAGCCGCCATAAGAGTTGTCGCTCAATATGTCGTTCCCGGCACGGCCATACAGCACGTCTGAAAACTGCCCTCCGATCGTGAGGCCGTCAGTGCCGCTTCCGCCAATCAGAGTAAGGCCTCCAGAATTGGCGTACATCTCCACGCCCAATTGACTTGTGCCGAGAGGTGTCGACACAATATCTGCAGCGGTTATTGCCGCTTGCACGGATACTGTGAGAACTGCTCCATAATTTCCGTCGGAATTTACACTCAGAGTAGAGTAAATGCCATTTGAATCACTAAATTGATATATATCAATTAAATGCACCCCTCCATCAGACCATCCGGGTCCATTTTTTGTGCTTAGCCCCAGCAAATTCAAACCAGAAATGTCGATCTTGTCTATGGTGGGTGTAAATCCGATTATAGTATCAATGCCACCATTTGTGATATGCGGATTTACCTTCGACTCTGATGCCGAATTATATTTAAAGACGTCAACACCCGGACCTCCATAAAGAATATCCCCTCCGAGCCCGCCGGCAATAATACCGCCCGCATTACCTGCTCGGATCGTGTCATCGCCATCGAATCCATTGATGACGGCCGGTACTGATGCCCCGCTTATGGCGTTTGCCGTATCGTTACCGCTGATAATCGGCGACGTAACCTGCGGCAATCCAAGGAAAATCCCGTACTCGCCATCATAGAAATTCTTGAGGATGACCCGCTCATTTCCAGAAATAAGCGTCAAATCCAAGCCCAACCAAGAAAGTGTATATTGCCCCAGGCTCCACGTACGAGTGGCCGGGTCCGACACCGCCACCCCGCTTTCCAGGGCACCGATCTTGGCGGTCGCAAAGGCGCTTCCGACGACTGCGCCGTCAATCGTCAGGTTGCCGCCGTCGTCAAAGATGACGATGCGCGCGCCGTCGCCGGTATTGACGATATAGGTATCCTTTCCGGTTCCCCCGATCAGAGTGTCGGTATCGCTATGAGCGCCGCCATAAAGCGTATCGGCGCCACCTCCGCCATCGATGACATCATCACCCCGGCCACCGGATATCCTGTCGTCGCCAAGACCGCCGACCAGCGTGTCGTCGGAATAGGTAAGCAGGGAATCGTTGACCGATATCGTGTCGGCATAATCACTGCCGACAACCAGGGTCGTATGGCCATCGGCCTGGATCTGCCCGCCACCAATCTTGCCGAACAGCAGCCGGGTGTCGAGATGATTGTCCGATGAATTGCCCCAGACATGGGTCGCGGCAGCCGACGGGTCGCTGCTGTTCTGAACATATACGCTGGCGACGTCGATGGTCTGCACCTTGCCGCCGATGGTGACGGGTACGGCCAGCAATTCGGTGGTATTGGGATCGATATCCGGCGACAGGACATAGGCGACGCCAGTCTTGCCGACCACATAATAGTCGCTGTTGCGATGATAGTTCGGCGCATTCAGCGTCGACCGGTACAGGTTCGACGTCGTATCCATACTCAGAAAGTCCGACAGCGAAACGTGCAGCCGCCTTGAAATGTCATCGAAAATCGAACTTGCACCCGATGCCGCCGACGCGGATACGGTGATATTGACACCGGAAGTCAGATGCTCGTTTGCCTTTATCGTCGCGTTGGCCAACTGGCTTTCCTGGCCATGGTCGATCGCGAACTGAACCGCTGCCATAGCGGCCTTGATAAGGCTTTCGGGAGCATCATCGCTGTAATCTCCACCAATAACCTTCTGGTTTTGCGTATTATATAATGTCAGCGTATAGTCGCCTTTGAGCGCGGCGATTTCGCTCGCGGTCACCGGACTAAGATACCTGTCCCATAGGAAACCCAGGCCCGCCTCCGCCGCGACCACCGCCAGCACCGGCGCATCGATGGCGAAAACAATTCCAAGCGTTGCGAATATGGCCGTCGAGATGACTTCGATCGTCGCCGCGCTGAGAAAAGCGTCGACAGCCCCCTCTACCAGATACGCGTATGTGCCGAATTTTATCTGGAGACCATTGGTCGTGTGCAGGAACTGCACATTGACCCCATCTGACAGAACCTGACTATTGCTACCCGTCAACCAGGCGACACCAATCCGGACGGTTACAGGCGCCCCCTCCCCGGCCGCAGCCGACAACCCCGCCGCCAACAGGTTCTTGAACCCCGACAGATAGCTTTCGTCCTGATTGGGACTGGTTGTCGGATAGGCAAAGATATGAACACTCGACATGCGGCATCCGTGGATCGGCTGAAAAACAAGGAAGGCGCCACGATATCAGGACGCGCGCTTCAGGTAACATCGCTTCTCGGAATGTTTCAAGACGCAGCCACACTATCGAACGCTTTTTGGGCCGCAGTGATGCGCCCAGGTTTCAGTCATGCCGATGCTTTGCATGAGGATGAACCTGGGCAAAGCCGCCATACACGTGCATAAAGTTCGCCGCCGTCAGGTTCGAAAACTGGGTATTTTCCAGCAGAACGAAGTGGATGGCATCTGGCCCATAGATCAGCACATCGCCATTGATCTGGACGCCTCCGGCCGTGACCGTCACCAGGGTAACCGCCCCGGTGGCCAGGGTCTTGATGAAGATATCCTCCTTACCATTGGTATCCGAAGCGAGGATATTGCTGGCGTCACTGTCGAAGATAATGCTCTTGCCGTCGCTGGAAAAGCCCGATGCAGCCCACAGATTGGCGCTGTAGTCCCCCATGACATAGGCCAGGAAGGAATCCGCATTCCCCGGTATCCCGGCGGAATTTGCAGTCAGACTAACGGCATTCTTGGAAATAGACATGTGCCCCCCGTGCGCTCACGCATCTGAAAATGGTCAATCATCGCGTCGTATGAAAACCCTACGACCTCGCCCCGTAGCCGGATAGTCTGTTCGCAGCAAAACTGCCCCCCTTACCCGCAAGATAAAATCCGCTGGAAGAAAAAGGCGCAGGCCCCGAAAAACGCCTTAAAACAACACCTTAACTGAATAACATCAGTATTTATGCGGTACCTCCGCGCGTCGATATCGTCAAGCCTGAAATATACCGGCGCATCGTTCAGTCGCGCCGCCCCCATATGCCGATGCCCTTACAAGGTCGGCAGCAAGGTCGGCAGGATGTGCTCACGGATTGCCGTCAGTCGGGTCTGCAGCATGAGGGCGTTGGCTTCGGTCGGATCCGCATCGACCGGAAAAACCTCGTTCAGCGCACCACCCTCGAGAACAGCCTCTGCCCAGCCCTGCATCAGATCGCAATAGACCTGCAGCCCCGACAACGCGTCTGCCGCCTGATCGGTCACGAAATAGGCCGAAGGCAGATCTCCGGTAACAACCCACAGGCGCGCATCCTCGCCATCGACCGGTTCCGTGAAATCTATCAGGAACAGGGCAATGACATCGCCTATGCCAAAGGCCAGGGAACAGCGCGCCACCGGCTTGCTCCATCCGAAACTGCCGATGTAGGCCAGCGCCTGCACGGCCATGCGATCTATGCGACCGTCCTCGTCGGCATCTCCCGTATCGAATGGCGGTCCCGCCGGCAATTGCATGGTCTCAGACACGGTCCACCGGTTCCTTCCTGGCTTGATCTGTTCCGGCTCTTAGCCTGATTTGGCCGCGCCGGGCAAAATTATACCAACAGCCGCTGCCTTTGTCTCACCGGCCGCCGGGGCGTGCGACTGCACACCCGAGCTTATGCCGGCAGCCATGAAGCGTTTGATCAGACATGCAGGAAGTTCACCGCCGTCAGGCTCGACAGGGCTTCGTTTTCCAGCAGGACGACATGGGTCGAGTCAGGGCCATAGATCAGGACGTCGCTACCGACCTGGACCGCGTGATCGAGCGGACTGTAGCCATCGAAGGCCGCGCCATGGAAGTTGATCTGGTCGCCGGCCCCGAAGCCGTTGATCACCAGCGTATCGAGAAGGTCGATAAACACCGTCGCCGCGTGCCCCGCGGCCAGTGTCGTGGTGGCGATCGTGGAGCCGCCATCACGCAACAGGGTATCGATAAAGCTGTCCAGATTGCTTGTTCCGCCATTGAAGGCGCCAATCCAGTAGCTCGTCTCCGCCGCCGATGGCGCACGGCTTTCGATAGCCTGGTACATCACCGTGATTTCGGCGACGGCATGGGCCATGCTGCCAGTGTCGCTGACCAGGGCATCGTGGACCTGGCTGAAGCTGCTGCCGCCGGCAACCTGGTTTTTCCATACGGTGGTGTCCGACGCCGACGGCGCACGACCCAGGTAGGTCTGGTACAGGCTTGCCACCTCGCTGGCCGTATGCGCCTGCCCGGACGCATCGCCGACCAGGGCCGCCCGCAGGCCGGAAGCCGTGGCGCCGTTGGCGAACTGGCTACGCCACACCCCCAGTTCCGAGGCTGTCGGATCCCGGCCGAAATAGGAATCGTAGGCAGAGGTAATCGTTTTGGCCATGGCTCCTGCGTTGTCGCCGAGCAGGGCGGAGGTCAGCGTGGTAAAGCTCGCTCCGCCGGCGATCAAGCTCTTCCACGTCGTGACGTCCGACGCCGTGGCATCCCGGCCGAATTCGGCCTGGTAAGCGGCAGAGATGGTCGAAGCAATATAGGCCTGGCCCGAAGCATCGGCGATCAGGGCCTGGCGCAATTGCACTGGCGTCATTGTCCCAGCGGTGAACTGCCCCGTCCAGTAGGCGCTGTCCGCTCCCGTGGGCGAACGGCCCAGCCACGCCTGGTAGGCTTGCGCCACGTAGCTGGCCGTATTGCCGGCCGCTCCGCTCTGCACCGCCAGCACCAGTTCGAAGCCATGCAGGTCATAGCTGCCGCTCTTCAGCGCGCCCGCCCAGAAGGCGACCTCCGCCGCCCCTGGATCACGTCCGAGATAGACGTCATAAAGACCCTTAATCGACAGGTAGCTATTGGCCTGCCCCGAGCCGTCATTTGCCAGGGCCGTGTTGAAGGACGCCAGCGATACAGCCCCGGACTGCAGCGCTCCGGACCAATAGGATATCTCCGAGGGTGATGGCGCCCGGCCGAGATAGCCGTCGTACAGATAACTCACCAGCCCGGGCGTATTCGCCTTTCCGGCAGCGTCATTAGCCAGCACCTTGTTGAAAGCCGCAACTGTCGTTCCTGCGGAAAATCCCTGCGACCATACCCCGAGTTCGGACGCATTGGGCAGGCGAGCAAAGAAGGACAGATAGCCCTCGACGATCGCCGCCAAACCGGCCGTCGCCGCGGTACGGTCGCTGAATTGCAGCCATTCGATATTCGCCAGGGTATCGGACTGTCCCGATGCCGTCAGCCCGATGTATCCGTTACCGTCGAACGAAACAGTCGACTGCGCCATTGTCCCAGCCAGCACGGCCGTATCCGTACCTGCGCCACCATCGAGGAAATCGGTGCCGGCGCCTCCGGTCAACGTATCGTTTCCATCCAGGCCATACAGACTGTTGGCACCACCGTCCCCCGTCAAGGCGTCGGCAAAGGCCGAACCGGCCAACCCCTCTATGGCGGTATAGCTGTCACCCGCGGCATCGCCCGTGTTCCCACCCGGACTGGCCAGGCTCGCTGTCACCCCCGCCGCTGCATCGTCGTAGCGCGCGATGTCCGTCCCTGCCCCGCCGTCGAGCGAATCCGCGCCCGCGCCTCCGTAAAGGGCATCGTTGCCGCTGCCGCCTGAAAGGGTATCGCTGCCGGCGGCGCCGTAAAGGCTGTTGTCGCCGGCATCGCCTGTAAGCCGGTCGGCATAGGCTGATCCCGCCAATCCCTCGATCAGGTTATAACTGTCCCCCGCCGCATCCCCGGTATTCTGCGCCGGGGACAGCAAGGACGCCGTCACGCCGCTCGTCGCCGTGTCGTAGGCGGCAATATCTATACCCGCCCCGCCCTGCAGGACGTCCGCCCCAGCCCCGCCGACAAGCCGGTCGTCGCCGGCATTGCCAAAAAGCGTGTCGTTGCCGGCTCCGCCGTCGAGCGTATCATTGCCCGCGTCGCCGTCCATATAGTCCGCGCCGCCAAGGCCAAACATGCGATTGGCATTGGCATCACCGTAAAACGTATTGTTCAGCCCATTGCCGGTAACGTCGATCGTACCGGCGGACGATATGATCTCCAGCCCCTCGACAAAGGCCGGCAAGGTAAAGCTGACCGACGTCTCGACCCAGTCGAAAGCCCCGTCATCGGTTGTCTGGCCTACGGTTTCGTCGACGATATCAGCGACATTGCCCACCAGATAGACGTCGCCACCGGCGCCGCCATACATCTTGTACACCCCGCTGCCGCCACCCAGCCAGTCAGCGCCCGCACCCCCGTTCAGCGTAGCCGAGCCGTTGCCCGCGCTGAGGACATCATTGCCGTCACCGCCGTTCAGCGTGCTGTTGCCATTTCCCGAATACAGCGTATCGCTGCCGGCGCCGCCGCTCAGCAGGTCGTTGCCATTGCCACCGGACAGGTAGTCGTCGCCGTCGCCGCCGTCCACCTGATCGTTACCGTCGCCGGCGAAGACGACGTCATTGCCGGTGCCGCCGGAGATGGTGTCATCGCCAGCGCCGCCCATGAAGGCGTCATTGCCGGCGCCGCCGTCCAGGAGGTCGTTCCCGCCAGCGCCGATAATCGAGTCGTCACCGCCATTTCCGTAAATGATGTCCTTGGCGGCTGTTCCGCGAATGACTTCGGAGGTATCGAAACCACTCTGGCTCAGCGTATAGGTGGTGGCATCCCACGACCACGTCGCCACCTGGCTGCCGTCCTTGCTCTGGTCGCCGTACAATACCTTCACCGCCTGTACATCGAGCGTTCCAAGGGCATTGTTGTAGGCCGCGCTGCCCTGCGTATAGGACATAGCCGTCGAATCCCAGTTGTCGAGCGACGTCGGCAGGACGGGAGAGCCTTCGAATGGGTGCTTGAAACCCAGGGTATGACCGATCTCGTGCAGAAGGATATGCAGGTCGCCCGTCGTCTTGGGCACGGCCTGGTCATCGATGGAGACGAACGACCGTTGCTGGACACCTTCGATCCGCGTACCGGTGCCCGTCGTGTACCATGTCGCCCCGGGATAGTTGGCGAACCCTGCCGCACTCGCCAGCGACGCGTCGTTATTCAGGGACAGGTCGAAGCTGAGGAAGGCGATATCGCCCTGACCCGACGGCACTTCCAGTAAGGTAATGCCGCTGATCGAGGCCCAGGCATTGAGCGCCGCGCGGGCGGCCGCCTGAGCCGTGGCGTCGAACGTCTTGAACGACGCATAGTAGGCGCTGGATTGCGAAGGGTCGTAATCCGCAGGAACCGATGTCTCGAACGAATAGGTCAGGAAGACGGCCTTCCCGGAGGTGGCAGCACTTCCCCACCAGGTAGAACCGGACAATATGACGGTATAGTCGCTCACGACCGTCGCCGACGCCGCGGCCGTCGGCCGCGCGCCGGGTATAACCGCCTCAAATCCATCCGATGCCGCGCCCATATCCTGCATGCAGAACTCTCCCGAAGCCACTGCCATTTACGTAAGCCGCGCACTTCGTGACAATCACAAATATACCTGTTACGCGAATTACTGCAGTATGTGATCCAATTACATCGCGTCTTCGTTGAAACCTGGTAAGTGTCGCACTTTAGGTAGATCACACTCGCTGCCATATCGATCCCCAACCGAGACAGTCCCGAAATGCTAGAACCTGCCTTCCGTCGCCTCCCTGTCGCCCTGGTGGCCTGCCTTGCCCCAATCTGCCTCCTTGTCTCGATCTGTTCCCCCGCTTCGAGGGCCCATGCCGATACGTCCGGCCCCAGCTTCTCTTGCGCCGGCGCGACGGACATCCCAGCGGTTATCTGCAAGGACCCAGGCCTTTCAGCGGCCGACCGGCGCATGACCCTCCTCTACGGCACCGTTCACCAGGACGTCGTCCGCTACGCTCCGTCGCAGCAACAGACCCGCCAGCGCGCCTGGCTGAAAGACCTCAACACGGCGTGCGCCAGCGGTGCCTGGGCCAAACGCGCCAAGACCCAGGCCGCCTGCATAACCGAACGCTACAATGACCGCCTGGCCGAACTGGCCATATCCGCCCTGCTGTCACAACACGACCTGGCCATGGCTGAAATCAAACGCGCAACGCCGGACGACGACGCCACCTACGAAGCCATCTATCAGTACGCCACGATCGATGCCGCCCAGCCGCGCGCAACGAAGGTGGCCCAGACCCTGACCCCGGTCTTCGCCGCCTTTACCGCCGATGTGAAGGAACGCATCACCGGCCTCGACGGCGCTGGCACGCCGGCCCAGGCCGTTGCCTCGGACAAGGCTTTCGCCACCTTCGTCGCACTCGCCAATACCGAAGGCGGCCATACCGTTACCTGGCCATGCGCCGTCCTGCTCAAACGTCCCGGCCTGCTGGCCGGCATGGGCGCCATGTACGGCAGTTCCATGGACAACCAACTCCCCGACAGCGACTGCGCCATCATGGCGCCGAAACTCGACGGCGCCGAAGCCCTCGTCCATGCCGCCGTCGTCGCCGCCCCCGAATGCGACGGCACCATCCGCTTTGCCGGCTATCGAGAACTCTACCGTCTCGACATCGCCATGCTCCTGCACCGCCCCGACCAGTGGGGCACGAACGAGGCTTCGCAACCTGACAGCAACGAAGCCGCCTTCCGCAGGAAAAACGCGACCGCCATCGTCGCCAACCGCAAAGCCCTCAGCGCCTACTATGCCAAGGCCTTCCACATCGACGCCGCCACCGCCCTGCGCGACGCCACCCGCATCCTCGACCTGCAGATCAACCAGGCCTACTCGGTCTGTTAACACCCCATCAGAACTCCCCCTTTTGAAGGCTAGGGGATGCACACAACTCTAAAACTGCAATTTATTCAACGCCTTATCGGTTAAAAATATAATCCGTATACGGATTATATTTTCACCAAAAAGCCAATGAATTCAGGGGTGGATTTTTCGAATTCTCAGCCCCATTTGAGATGTGTGAATCACCTAGCTTTTGAAGCGGGAGCTCGAAAACAGCGACAAGCTGTTTTCGAGAGGGGGTAGATTTTCCCGCCGGAAGCGGCAAGCACGACCGCCATTAACACTCACCATTACGGAATCATTCAGCTATTGATTGTATACTCCACCGTCAAAGTAGTCGTGCGGCGAAAGTATGCGCAAGTCAAAACCCCTCAGCTTCCCCTGGACGGCCCCGCAGCAACCCCGGCCACCAGAGCCAGACAGCCTGTGGCTGCGCGCCCGCGCCGCCGAAGAGGCCGCCGCGCCGATCCTCATCGTCGACACCTACGGCGTGCTGCAATTCGCCAACGATAACTTCCACCGCCTTGTCGGGCAAAATCCGAACAGCCTGACCGCCGGCAGCCGCCTCTACGACTTCTGTCCCGAAATCGCCGCAGCCATCGACCGCCTCTACCGCGCCAATATCGAGCGTGACGAATTCCTCTTCTGCGATACCGCCAACCACCCGGTCTGGGTCTCGCTCAGCATAACCAAGCTGTTCGGTGGCTCCAGCGGCGACCTGCGCCTGGTCGCGACCCTCAACGACGTGAGCTACGCCAAGCTGCACGAAGGCCTGCATCACAAGATCCTCGAAGCCCTGATCCAGGACCGCCCGGTAGACCAGGTCCTCGGCCTCCTGTGCAGCGAGGTCGAAAAGATCATCCGCGGCGTCAGCATGTCGATCCTGCGCGTCGACGACGAGGGCCGCCTGCGTCACACCGCAGCGCCCAGCCTGCCCGATCACTACTGCCAGGCCATCGACGGCGCCCCGATCGGTCCTGTCGTCGGCTCGTGCGGCACGGCTGCCTTCCGCGGCGAACCCGTCTATGTCGCCGACATCGCCCGCGATCCCCTCTGGGCCGATTTCAAGCACCTCGTCGCCCCGCTCCGCTTCAACGCCTGCTGGTCGACGCCGATCCGCGGCAAGGACCGCCGCGTCTACGGCACCTTCGCCTTCTATTCGAAGATGCCCCTGCCGCAGAGCCCGTTCATGAGCCACATGGTCGACATCTGCACACGGCTATGCCGGCTGGCCCTGGAAAAGCGCGATTTCGAAGACCGCATCCAGTACCTCGCCCACACCGACGCCCTGACCGGCATCGCCAACCGCGCCGTCTTCCAGGGCCGCCTCGCCGAAGAGGCCCAGGCCGCCGAAACCCGCAATACGTCCGTCGCCCTGCACGTCATCGACCTCGATCGCTTCAAGGACATCAATGACGGTCTCGGCCACCCCGTCGGCGACGAAGTCCTGCGCCTGGTCGCCCAGAACCTGCGCGCCCTGGCCCAGGGCAACGACCTCGTCGCCCGTCTCGGCGGCGACGAATTCGTCCTCGTCCAGAGCAATGTCCGTAGTCAGGTCGAGGCCGAAGACTGCGCCCGCAACATTATCGATACCCTCGACGGCGCCATTACCCGCCGCCTGGCCGGCACCGGCGTCACAGCCGGCGCCAGCCTCGGCTTCGCCATCTATCCGCAGGACGCCTCGGACCTCGAAGACATCGTCCGCCATGCCGACATGGCGCTTTACAAGGCCAAGTCCGACGGCAGGGGAGTCTGGCGTGCCTTCGACCGCTCCATGGCGGACGCCGTGCATCATCGCCGCACCCTCGAAGCCGACCTCCGCGAGGCCCTCAATGGCAACAGCGATAGCCTGTGGGTTGCCTATCAGCCCCAGGTCCGCCTCGACGACAATGCCGTCGTCGGCTTCGAAGCCCTGGCGCGCTGGTCCCATCCGCACCTGGGCGATATCAGCCCGTCCGAATTCATTGCGATCGCCGAGGACAGCAATCAGATCGGCGCCCTCGGCCGCACCATCCTCGAATCCGCCTGCCACGCCGCCGCACAGTGGGCTGTAACCATCTCGGTCTCTGTCAACCTGTCATCCCTGCAACTGTTCGACGACGACCTTGTCGAATTCGTCCACGGCCTGCTGGTCCGCTCGGGCCTGTCCCCGCACCGCCTCGAACTCGAGGTCACCGAAAGCGTGCTGATCGAAAACACCACGCGGGCGCTTCACGTCCTGCGCCGCCTCAAGGGCCTTGGGGTACGCATCGCCATGGACGACTTCGGCACCGGCTACTCCTCGCTCAGCTACCTGCAGACCTTTACCTTCGATCGTATCAAGATCGACCGCAGCTTTGTCTCCGGGCTCGAAGCCGGCGCCCAGGCCCGCGCTATCGTCCGCGCCGTCATCGGCCTCGCCCACGCCATCGACGTCCCCGTTATCGCCGAGGGTGTCGAGACCGAGCGCCAGATGGACCTGCTCCGCCGCAAGAACTGCGACGAAGTCCAGGGCTTCCATATCAGCCGCCCCATGAGGGCCATCGACATCGACACCTGGCTCAGCACCTGGAACAGCCAGGACACGGTCGCTCCCCGTCTGTCGCAAGCGAACTAACTCCGCACCAGCCACGCCAGCACCATGGCGTTGAAGTCCGCCGGCCGCTGCAACGGCGCGAAATGGCTGACCTCGGGCAGGATGACCAGCGAAGCTCCGGGCATGGTCCGCGCCAGATAATCCATGTGCTCCCGCCGAATAAACTCGTCGTGCTCGCCCAGCACCACCGTCACCGGCACGGCAATCGCGGACAACTCCGCCACCGTAGCATTCGGCTGCGTCCCCATCATCAGGCTGACCGCCTCGACAAAAGGTGTGAAATCGTCCGGTGTTTCCGACAGGGCCGCATAGTCCTTGCCGTGCCGGCTGAAGCAGCGATCGATCACCGGCGTCGCCACGAACGGCAATGTCCCCGATGGATCCATATTGCAGGCGAAGAACAGGACGTTGCCGACCCGCTCCGGCTGCGCCATGGCCAACACCAGGGCGATACAGGCGCCGTCGCTCCAGCCTACGAAATCCGCCTTCGCCACCCCCAGCCCGTCCATCACCGCGACGACATCCGACGCCATCAGCGCGTAGGAATACGGCCTGTCGTCACGCGTACTGCGGCCATGCCCGCGACTGTCGACGACAATGACGCGATAGCCTGCCGCCACCAGGGCCGGCACCTGGTGACCCCAGTTACCACTGTGACCCAGCCCGCCATGCAGCAAGACAACCGTCCGTCCCTCGCCCCATGCCGCGTACCATATCCGCGCCCCGTCATGCGCGACATACCCGCTGACACCGCCCTCCGGCAATCCCGGCGCCCCCTCCGCCTCGAACACCACCAGTTCATCATCCCTGAACGCCATCGCCGTCTCCATGTCCATATTTAATACAGGCAGATTTTATAACTCCCTCCTGCCCCGTTTACGGGGGAGGTGGATGCGAAGCGCAGCGAAGCAGACGGAGGGGGGACCGTAGACGCCACGAACCATGACGTAATATTTTGAGGCTGAGCCACCCGTGTCCGGGAGCGTTCCCACCGCCAACTGTGCCTTCCGCGAAATAGCCGCCCACCACCTTTCCGCCTAACCTCCCCGCAAAACAAGGGGATAAAGGAAATGCAGCCTGCCAACTTCACGCAACGCATCGAAGTCGTCGATGTCCTGCGCGGCTACGCCATCATGGGCCTGTTCATGGCCCACGCCGTCGAATTCTTCGGCCTCTACTGGGCCCATCCGACACCCAGCCCGGTCCATGACATCGTCTTCGGCCTCTTCGAAGGCAAGTCTTTCTCGCTGCTGGCCCTGTGCTTCGGCCTCAGCTTCTTCATCATCATGGACCGCGCCGCCCGCCGCGGCGTCGATTTCTCCGGCCGCTTCGTCTGGCGCCTGACCATCCTCTTTGCCTTCGGCTGGCTCTACGGCCTGATCTATAATGGCGAAGTCCTCCAGGTGCTGGCGCCGCTCGGCCTGATCCTCATCCCCTTCCAACGTATCCGCAACAACGCCGTCCTCGTCGCCTGCGGCATCATCTGCCTGCTGCAACCGCCCCTGCTTTGGCAGGCCGTCAATGCCGCACAAGGCGTCGCCTGGGCCAACCACGATCCGCGTTACTTCCACGAAGCCCATAACGAGGTCTACATCCATGGCAGCTTCCTCGATGTCATCCGGCTCAACATGTTCCAGGGCCAGTCGGTCAAGTGGTGGTACTATATCGAATCCGGCCGCATGCTGCAGATCGTCGGCCTCTACCTGATCGGCCTGGTCCTCGGCCGTATCGGCTTTTTCGCCGCGCCTGACACCTTCGCCACGCCCCGCCGCATCGCCCTTGCCGCCTCCACCATCATCGGTTTGTCGCTGTTCTTCGCCAAACCTGCCCTCACCGGCCTTGTGCCGCACCTGCCCAACCAGCTTACCGCGCCCGGTGTTATCGACACCGTCATCGGCACCTGGATTAACCTCGCTCAGATGGCCGTCGCCGTCCTGCTGCTGGTCGAACTCTATACCGGCGTCGCCCGGCCGCTCCTGCGCCTGCTCGCCCCGGCCGGCCGCATGACGCTCACCCTCTACATCATGCAGGGCGTCGTCTTCGTACCCCTCTATTACGGCTTCGGCCTGGGCCTGCACGCTACCCTCAGCCAGATTCACGCGCTGGAACTGGGAATCGCCTTCTTCATCGCCCAACTCGTCTTCGCCCACCTGTGGTTCCGCGCCTTCGTCTACGGCCCGCTCGAATGGCTATGGCGCGCCGCCACCTACCTCACCGTCAAGGTCCCGTTCCGCAAACGCCCCGCGCAACCGGCCTAAACTTTCTTACTCCTCCCTATTTCGCAGAAATGGGGTTTGGCGCCAGCAAAGGTATAGCCTTCGCCAGCCATGGGACCGCGTGCCTTCTTAGGTTCGGGGTGGTGGGGTTTCTTACTTTCTTTGCCAAGTCCACACCGCCCTATTACCTCCGACGTAATTGAGACACCGCACCCAAAAGCCCAAACTGCCCTCACTCCCCACATATGAGGCAAGACCATGACAACCTTCCCGATCCACACCCTGCAATCCGCCCTGCCGGCCGCACAGGCCCCGCTGCAAAGCCTCAACGACGCCTTCGGCATGCTGCCCAACCTTCTGGGCGCCATGGCGACATCGCCCAACCTGATAAAGGCCCTCGCCGGTCTTTTCGGGGTTGTCCATGCCGGCAGCTTCAGCGAAGCCGACATCCAGATCCTGCTGCTGACAAATGCCGTCGCCAACAAAAGCCCGTGGCCCGTCGCCTTCCACAGCACGCTCGCCCTGCAACAAGGGATCGGCCTGGACGATATCGACGCCATCCGCACCGGCAATACACCGGCCGACCCGCGGTACGCCGCCCTGTCGACCCTGGCCAAAACCCTGATCGCCCAACGCGGCCACCTTGCTTCCGATGACACCGATCGCTTCCTGGCGGCAGGCTTCGAACCCGCCCACCTGCTCGAAGTCATCGCCGTCACCGCCGCCTCGACCATCACCAACTATACGGCCAGCGTCACCAACCCGCCGGTCGACGCCCAGTTCGCGGCCTTCATCTGGAAGGCGCCGCAATGACTTGCAGCTGAGCGCAATCCCATAAAGTGTACTCACTTTTGGGTTAAATTGCGCGACAAAGCAAAGGCTAGGCCAGTGTCTGCGACCCTGGTCCCCACACCTACAGGACATCCGATGACAGCGCCCAATCCCCTCGGCGACCTGCTGCGCCAATGGCGCGGCGACCGTAGCACCAGCCAACTGGCCCTCGCGCTCGACGCCGGCATCTCGCAACGCCACCTCAGCTTTATCGAAAGCGGCCGCAGCATCCCCAGCCGGGCCGTCCTGGCAGATGTCGCCGATGCCCTCGACATTCCCTTCCGCGAACGCAACCAGCTCCTGCTCGCCGCCGGCTACGCGCCCGCCTACGTCGAAGACTCCCTGGACGCTCCCGAACTGAAAAGCGTGACCAGGGCCCTGAAACGCGTCCTGCACCAGCACGAACCCTTCCCGGCCATCGTCATGGACCGCTACTGGAACGTCGTCATGACCAATGACGCCGCCCCCGTCTTCTTCGGCGCCTTTATCGACCTGGCGAAATTCCCCAGGCCACGCAACATGCTGCACCTGATGTTCGACCCGACAGCCCTGCGTCCCGCCATCGCCAACTGGAACGAAACCGCACCGGCCCTGCTCGACCGCGTCCGCCGCGAAGCCACCGGCCACGTCCTCGACGCCCGCACCCGCGACCTGCTGGCAAGCCTGGAAGCTCTCGGACCGATCGATCCGCCCAATCCCAAAACGCCTCCCCAGCCCGTCGTCCCCCTGGCCTTTGCTTGGCGGGGGCACGTGCTCAACTACTTCTCCCTCGTCTCGACCATCGGTACGCCGCAAACCCTCACCACCCAGGAGTTGCGCGTCGAATGCATGTTCCCGGCCGACGACGCCACCGAAGCCCTCCACGCCGACCTGATGCGCCAAAACGGCTGACACCACCCACCGGCTGGTTCACAACACTCCCTCCTTCCTGTTTGCGAAGCAAATGGGGAGGTGGATTTTGACCGCGCCAAGCGGTCAAAAGACGGAGGGGTCTCTTTTATACCAAGCCCCAGCTCCCCGCCACACGAACCATTTCAGCCCTTTCCACAAAAAGTGACTCCCCGCCCCTTTTGTGCACCTGCGAAACATGATAATGACAGCGCTGTCATCAACTATCCGTGTTTGATTCCATTATCATGAAAAAGCTGTTTGCAGAGATTGCCGCCGCCTTGATTGCCTTCGGCATGGCCCCCGGCAGCGCCGCCCGCTAAGTCCCGCATAAAAGAAAGTTCGCGTTATGAAGACCATGTCCAACCTGATCGTCCGCCTCGTCGTCCTGTGGGCCCGCGCCCACCGCCTGCCGATCGTCGACTAAACCCGACGGTACCTACGTGGAAAGTGCGCCTCTTTACAGGCGGGCGCACCACCCCGCATCCCTTCCTTATTTCCGTTTAAGCTACAGTAAACCATAGCGATGCGATGATTCCGCACCCGGGATCGGCATTGACGCTGATAGCGGGCCTACCCCGCAAAATGCGAGCCGAGATCTGTATGCCCGACGACTCCCCCACATCTGCTTCGCCGCGCCGCGTTCTGGTCGTCGACGACAACCAGACTTCGGCCCTGACCCTGACCTGGGCCATGGAGCTTTTCGGCTACGAGGTCCGCACCTGCTTCGACGGCCGCTCGGCCGTGGCGGTCGCTCACGACTTCCACCCCGAAGTCGTCCTGCTCGATATCGGCATGCCGGTGATGGACGGGTACGAGGTCTGCCGCCAGCTAAGGCGCGACACCTCCCTGTGCGGCACGCGCGTCGTCGCCCAGACAGGCTGGGGCGACGACGAAACCCGCCGACGCACCCTCGAAGCCGGCTTCGATCACCACTTCACCAAGCCCCTGGACCTGACTGTTCTCCAGGCCCTGATCGAACGCGCGGCATAAAGACCCTTTCGCGGTCAACCCCGGGATTCGAACGTTCCGGCGATGGGCGGGCTGGACCAAGGCCCAATATCAACTCCCGTACGGATGAGATCGATGATTACCTGCACGGCATCATGCAGATCCCAGCCGCATGCGCCGTAGGTCTCGATGACGCCGAATTCGCGCCAGGCCGATCGCTCGAACCCGTGCTCGTGCGGATTATGATAGATGACCATCTGCCCTATGATGGCCACCACCCAGCACGGCTCATACCCTCGCAACATCCACGCGACGGGCAAAATCTTCATCGTTTCCCACAGGCGCCGCTGATCGCCAGACATCCTGTCCCAGCCATCGTTGATAAGATCCCACACTTTTTCTTCGGGAAACGATGGCGTCATTCCAAGTCAGATTTCCTCAAATCCCCTCCCCTTTCCTCTCCCCGTAAACGGGGCTTGGCTGGCGAAGGTGTAGCCTTCGCCAGCCAAGGGCGGCCCGCAGGGCCCGTTGAGGGGCAAACCCGGGACAGCCGGAAATACGACTACCAGACGATATGGCTCAGGAAGGCCGCATCGGTCGCCGACACACCGGCCACGGTAATCACATTGCCATTGCCGAAGTCGATCCAGGCGTCGGCGCCGTGCTGGGTAATCGTCGCATGGATACCGGAATAGGCGTGGACGTTGATCGTGTCGTTTTCCGCCGTATGGAAATCGGTGATCGTGTCCTTGCCGCTGCCCGTGCCGAACAGGAAGATGTCCTGCCCGCCGCCGCCGGTCAAGGTATCGGCCCCACCCGCGCCGTTAAGCGTATCGTTACCCGCCGTGCCGGAGATGTTATCGCCATAGATCGAACCATTGATCTGCAAGGCGTCCAGCATATAGGCGTCGGCATGGGCACTGCCCATTTCCGTCGTCTGGATACGCAGGTCGTCGCCCAGCGGCGTTCCCGTGATCAGCGATACGGTAATGCCTGCCTTCGACGCCGAATAGTCGGCCACCAGGGTGTCCGTGCCGCCATTGGCGATCCAGATGAAGTCCTTCTGCGCCGTCGCAACCGTCACCGTGTCATTGCCGTCGCCGGTCGTCAGCGCAAAGCTCTCGACATTGCGCACCACCGTACCATCGCTCAGAGTAAAGCCCGTCGTGGTCGCCGCCTGCACCGCATTATAGGTAATGCCTGCCGTGTCGGCATAATAGCTGAGATTGACCGCACGGTCGAAACCCGTGCCGCCATCCAACACATCGGCGCCACCACCGCCCGACAGGGTGTCGTCACCGACGCCACCAAGCAGGGTGTCGCTGCCGCCGGTCCCCGCCAGCCAGTCATTATACTTGGTGCCGGTCACCTGGACGTGCTCGATATCGGTCGCGACTCCCAGATCCGCCAGGCTGGCGGCCGAGGAACCGATCGTATAGCCATCGGCGCCCAGCGTCGTATAGCGCCCGGCCGTCGCCGCCGACAGGTCGAGCACCAGGGTGTCGCTGCCGCCGCCGGCATGCCAGTTGAACGCCCCCTGCGTCGCCGAAATGGTCAGGCTGTCATTGCCCGAACCGGTGCTCAGCGTCCCCAGATGCTCGATGCTGCGGAAGATCGCGCCGTTCGCCAGGGTCGCGCCGGTATTGTTCGACGCTGCCACGGCATTATAGGCGATGTCGTGGGTCTCGAGCGAATAATCGATATTGACGATGTCGTCGCCGGCGCCGCCATCGATGATGTCGGCAGCATACATGCCGGGATCGAGCGTGTCGTTACCGCCCTGGCCATACAGGCTGTCGGCGCCGTCCGTGCCATGGAGGCTGTCGCCATAGGCCGAACCGAGCAGCTTCAGCGCATTGGTCTCGAAGGTAGACGCATAGGCCGCGCCCATCTCGACCGTATGCAGTTGCAGGGTCGGGCCGAACTTGGTCGTCGGCGCCCAGGTCGTGGTGACGCCGCCGGTCGAATTCGAATAGTCGGCTATCAGGGTATTGATACCACCATTGCCGACCCAGCTGAAATCCTTCTGCGCCGTATTGACCATGACCGTGTCGTTGCCGGCGCCCGTCGTCAGCGAATAGAAGCTCTCGACATTGTGCACCCACGTCAGGTCCGCCAGGGAATAGCCGACCGACGTCGCCGCCTTGGTGGCGTCATAGGTGATATTGGCCGATCCCGTATAGGTGTAGCCGACGAAGCGGTCGAAACCCGTGCCGCCGTCCAGGTCGTCGACGCCACCGCTGGCCCACAGCGTATCGTCGCCCAGCCCGCCGACAAAATTATCGTGATCCCAGGTACCGGTATAGGTGGCCATGTCGCTATGCCTTGTGCTGTAGCCTCATGCCCATGCGCGCGCCGATCTAAGACCGCACCGCAATCTGGAGAAAACATGAGGCGGTTTTGAAAACCCCCTGCCGAAAGTGGAAACACCCTCGGGTAATATGACGCAAAATCAATAACTTGAAACAAAATGGCGCCCGGGCTCGAAAATCATCGGGCTGGACCGCCGGTCACTGCTACGCTTACAATTTCCCGAATTAACCACACCTTGCCCTGATGGCGAAATACTCCCACGAAAATCACCCAAAAGGGGAATTTAATACGGGCTTGCGCTACCGCCATCGCCATAGGCGAGAATTGTGACATCCGCATAATAACACTGGAGTCGCAAGAGTCGACAAGGGCACAAACACCCGCGAACCGGATATGGCTAACGCCGATGCGCACGCCTAATAAACAATTAATATAAAAGGAATTCCCGTCACAATTAAGTGCGCCTGTCTTTCCGTTTTTGTAATTTATCTGCCGCACTTGCCCGCTAGAAGGTCTGCACACACAGACAGGGTTAACACCGATGACGATGCGCAGCACCAAGACAGACAGCATGACCGCTGCGACGCCTGCCCGCCTGCGCGTCCTGATCATCGACGACGACGCTTCCTGCGCTACCGGCCTGGCGGAAGCCGTCGAAGACCTGGGCGCAGAGGCGCAGATCTGCCTGCGCGGCACCGACGCCATGGCGGCAGCGTATGACTTCCGCCCGGAAATGGTCCTGCTCGACCTCGACATGCCGGGCCTGAGCGGTTTCGATATCGCCAGCGCCATGCGTACCCAGCCGTCGCTGAACGCCACCAAGCTGATCGCGGTGTCGGGTCATAACGACGCCGATACGCGCCGCGGCAGCGCAAAGGCCGGCTTCGACCTCCACCTGGCCAAGCCGGTCAAGCTCGCCCTGCTCGAAGATATCCTCGATCTGATAACCGCCATGATCCGCACCACGGCGCCGCAACCGGCACCAGCATAGACAGGCAGTAATCCATCCGGCCGCTCCGTGCGTATCCTTGAAGGAGGCTTGCGGGGCGCAACCTGAAGGACCTGGATGCCGACAACACCCGGCCGACCCGATTTCGCGCATCTCATCCGCGATATTGCCGGCGGCGATCGCCACGCCCTGCAGGTCCTGCATGACGCTATGGCGCCTTCCCTTTATACTACGCTGGCGACCGTGTTCGATTCCGCGACAGCCGCCGACCTGTTAGAGCGCATCTTTATCCAGATCTGGAAGCAGGCTGACCGCTTCGAGCCCACGGAACAGGATGCCACCGAGTGGCTGCGCCTTATCGTCCGCAGCGCCCTACGCGACGCCGTCATCGCCCGCGGCCTGCCAAATTAGTTGGGGGGTTCATACTTAGCGTACACCCGACTCTTACAAGTCAAACCCCAACCGCCCGCGCGCTCTCGACCCCCGCCACGGTCCACATCGAACTCGTACCGCGCAGGGCCGGCGCCAGCTTGTCGCCCAGTTGCCAAGCCCGGCAACGCAACAGCCTGTCACCGACCTGCAGCAACAGCACCAGCCCGTTGGCCGCCACCACCGTCGCACTACCGCCGGAGGAAAAACTCAGTGTATCGCCGGCGCCGAAACGCCCCGCCTGCAAGGCGAAAGTCGCATTGCGCAGAAGCTGCGTGAAATTCGTATAGGCCTGATATTGCATGGGACGTTTCCTTATAGGTTTTACCCCTTTTTCACGCCGCCGCGCATCAGGAACCAATATGGAAACTCCCCTATCACGCGAGCTTTACCCAACGGCACGTCCGACAAACGTGACGATCGTCTCGATCAGCACCCGCGTATCCTCGATATCGCGCACCCCGATCGTCGGCACGCCGGCATCGCGCGCCGGTGCATCATTACCGCCGGGATAAAGCGCATCCCCGACAAACAGCATCTCGTCCAGCCCGACCTTCATATAGTCCGACAGCTTATGCACCCCGTAGGCCTTGTCGACGCCGGGCTTGGTGATATCGACCGAGGTCGCCCCGCCGATCTTCACCGACACATCCCCCAGCGCCTTGTCGAGCAAGTCCTTGAGCTTCGTCCGCTTGGCCCGGTCCGGATCCCACTTCGCCTTTTCGTCCGGCGGCGCCGACTGTCCCAGCCCCGAGAACGTCACCTGGGTGCCGCGATCCTCGATCTGCTCGCCCCACAGCTTTTGTTCCGACAACCCGGCCTCCATCACTGCCTGCTTTATCGCCGCAATAATGCGCTGCCCCTGCGCCGGGCTAAAAGCGTCGGCATAGATCTGGTGCCAGGCACCTTCGAAACGAAACAGCTTGGCGCCCGTCGTCGGCATCAGGATCAGGTCCTCCAGCTTTGCGCCCTTCGGCATGCGATCGACGATCTGCTTTTCGAACTGCGGCCAGTCTCCGCCCGAAATAATGCAGACCGGACAAACCTCCAGCAACCGCCCCAGCAGCCCGGCCATGCCATCATCCAGCGCCTGCTTGCTGACGGCCAGGGTCCCGTCGAGATCGAAGACAACCAGTTTCTTCACGGCTGCACCAGCACAGTCTTGATATTGCAGAATTCGTGGATGCCGTAGTCGGACAACTCGCGACCGTAGCCACTGTCCTTGACGCCGCCGAACGGCAGGGCCGGACTGGAGCGGACATTGCGATTGACGACGGCCGAGCCGCAATCCAGCCGCCGCGCCGCAATCTCCTCGCCGCGCACCAGGTCGCGGGTAAACACCGCCCCACCCAAACCGAAGCGCGAGTCGTTGGCAATCCGCACCGCGTCATCGGCGTCCTTAGCCGAAATCACCGCCGCCACGGGTCCGAAGACCTCGTCATCGTGTGACGGCTGGCCCTTGATGACATCGGTCAGGATCGTCGCTGGATACCACGCGCCCGGCCGATCGGGCACAACGCCCCCCAGCAGGACCCTCGCGCCCCTCGCCACACTCTCATCGACCTGCGCGGCGATCGCGTCCCGAGACGCAACGCTTTCCAACGGACCCAGCTTCGTCGTCGGATCGGCCGGATCGCCCATGACCCAGGCCGACATCTCGCGCACCAGGGCCGCCTCGAAGACCTCACGAACGCTTTCGACAACGATAAACCGCTTAGCGCCGTCGCAGGCCTGGCCGGCATTGACCATGCGCGACTGGGCACAGACCTTTGTGGCATGATCGATATCGGCGTCCTCGAGCACCAGGTAGGCATCCGATCCGCCCAGCTCCAGCACGCACTTCTTCAGCACGCCACCCGCCACGGCCGCCACGGCCCGCCCGGCGCCGACACTGCCCGTCAGGGTGACCGCGGCGATATCCGGCGACTCGATCAGGGTTTTCACATCCGACGACCCGATCAGGACCGTGCGCACCAGATCCACCGGGAATCCCGACAGCCGGAAGATTTCCTCGAAGGCCAGGGCGCAACCCGGCACATTGGAAGCGTGTTTCAGCACCACGCCATTGCCGGCCATGATGTGCGGGACGACTGCGCGCATCGCCTGCCAGAACGGGAAGTTCCAAGGCATGACCGCCAACACGACACCCAGCGGATCATAGGTGACATAGGCCTTCGGCACGACACCCGGCCCGTCCTGAAACGGAGCCATATCCTGCACCCGCGGCGCCAGCAGCGCCTCGGTGTGGTCGGCAAAATAGCGGCACAGCATCTGGCACTTGGCCAGCTCCGCCCGGCCCTCGCTGACGCACTTGCCCATCTCGGCGCGCATCAGGCTGTTATACCGCTCGGCATTGTTACCGATGATCTCGGCCACGCGCCGCATGGCCGCCGCCCGTTCCGCCACGGCGGTAAACCGCCAGGCGCCTTGCGTCTTCGCCACAGCGGCCGCGATCTCCAGCGCCGCGGCAATACTGTGCCCGGGATAGCTCTCGCCCGGCGCACCGGAGGCAGGATTGACGGTGGTGACCCGCCTCGGTTCAGGCGATTGTATATCCGGCATGACAGTACCTCATCAGAAACGCTCTGAGAGACATGTCGCGGCCAGGCATTGGAAAACAATTAGGATTTGCCGTCAGCGCCACATTGGAGCATTTTTCGACAAACCCGCGATATTCCCGCTGGCTGGCGCTTGAAAACCGCTTCGCCTCATGTCAACGAAAGAGCATTAAGGGGAAGACAATGAATGATGATGAAGCCATGGGCGTGGCCGCTCTTTTCCTGCTGGCCTGGATGGTTATCGGCAACCTGATCGGCATGGTCCTGGTCCTGCTGATCAAGCCGAAAGGCCGCAACCGCTTCGGCAATCCGGCCAGGCCCTGCAATCCCATCCAGTCGCTTCAGGCCTGCATGAACCAGTTCGCCAGCGCCGCCGGCCGCGCCAGCCGCTCCGAATTCTGGTGGTTCTTCCTGGCGTGCCTGATCCTGTCATTCATCCTGAGCGGCCTCGACACCGCCCTGAACACGCACATCTTCCGCTATGGCAATTACGGCTTCTTCCTGCCGCTGCTGACGGCTCAGATTCGCCGTCTCCACGACATCCGCCGCACCGGCTGGTGGGTGCTGCTCAACGTCACCATCATCCCCGTCACCCTCTACGTCCTGTGCGCCTGGCCACCCAGCAAGGACGAGGCCGAAACCGCCGCCGACACATTCTAAAACCTTACTCCTCGCTATCGCTTGCGATGGGGAGGGGGACCGCACGAAGCGCGCCGCTCCTGACAGTGCCGTTTAAGCTCTCATGCATTCGCCGCGCGAGATGTGGTGGTGGGGTTTCTTACTTCTACAAACGCAAAACGCGGCCACCTCCCGCCAGCCGCGTCTTCACCCTCAATTATTCAACATGTCCGGTGTCACGCCCGCCGGCAAAGCCGAACAATCCGATCCGATAAACTTGCTGATCGTCATCGACTTGTAGACCAGCGGCTTGCCGTACATGGTCCCGTTGAGATTGGCGACATAGGTCACGGTCGAACTACCGATCCCCGACACTTCGGTCGTTCCCGCCGCCGTACCGTTCTCGTTCTTGCACTGCAGATTCGCGGAGATATGGTCGCCGGTCTGCGAATTGATCGCCGCATTACACCCCTGCGCGGCCAGATCGGCGAAGACCTTCTGCAGATCGACCTGGGTCTCCTGCTGGCAATTGATCGACGGGCTCCAGCCGGCCGGCAGTCCGGCCGCCGACATCGCCTGGCGCAACTGCGCCTTCTTGGCGTCCGGCACGCCCTTGATATCGAAAATGGTCGGCATGGCCTTGCCATTCAGTTGTACCTGGCTGGCCGAAGCCCACAGGCCGGCCTTCGCCGGCACAGTCTGGGCGGCCGCCGGCAAGGCGACCAGGGCCAGGCCGGAAATCACAGTGGCGCACATAAGAAATCGGGGAGCAGCAAAATTCATCGGGATAATCCTGTCGGGCAACAATAAGATGGAGTGTGGAAAGCGGTACTGTCACGCTACGCCACAATACCGCCGCCCCCGCTGCGGATATCGCTGACCTCCTGATACCATCGACATTGTGGCGCTGTTATGATGACGACGCCACTATCCACAGGGTTTGCAGCTATTACCAGCGGCTTTAGCCGTTGGGAGCGTGCGACCGCACGCCGCCACGAATGTGGCGAGCCATGCGGCGATTGAGCTGAAAGATGCTTATGCCTTGGCATAAGTCGCGAGTTTACGCCACCACCCAACCCGGCGGCTGCAGTTTCACGCTGGCGCAGGCCCAGCCACCATCGCGCGCCCTGCCGGCAATATGCGCCTCCAGCCGCTGCCCCGGCGTCAATTGCTTAATCATCTCCCACGATATGTCCATCAGCGGAACCTTGGCGCGCCGGCCTGCCGAATTGAGATAGACAAAACGTCCCGCCGGCGGTCCCTGCACGACCGGCCCCAGCATCCGCGGGCGGCCATCAGGTATCTCGCCCTGCACCGACAGCGAAAATTCGAAGACCACTGCCTCCGACGACCCCCGCACCGGCGCGATCAGGTCTACATCGTGCGGCCCGCCACTCTGCAGCAGCAGATATCCCGCACCCAGCGGGCCATCTACTACGATACGTAACGGCACCTCACCTGTCATAACCGCCACGCCCCCTTACCCCTTCTGCTTCGTCAATGGCTTCAGCCATTTGCGCACCGGCTCGTCATATATCTTCAGCGCCAGCCACGAGACATTCACCACGACGACAAAGGCGATCACCCCTGCCTCTTGCGCCACCGCCAGCGGCGGTTTGCGGAAATTGACGAAGTTCATGAAGACGAACAGGAAGGGGAAGTGCAGGATATAAAGCGGATACGAGATCCGCCCGGCGAACTTGCACAGCGCCATCTCGACCTTGCCTATCTCCGAATGGGCGCCACTGACAATGATCAGCGGGAACAACACGATCACCATAACCGCCTCGAACATGCCGTTACCGTGGGCAATGGTCTTCGGCACCAGCGGCACGGCAAAGGCCGCCGCCAGCACCACGGTCAGGACCAGCCAGCCCAGACGCAATTTCGGTACCCGGTCGCGCACCCGGTACAGCAGCAGTCCCATGGTAAAGGAAAACGCCATACGCGTCGGCCCGCCCCAGAAGCTGTCCCAGGCCGATCCCTGGTCCATGCTATTGGCGCCCCAGCCCATATGGATCAGGAATCCAGCCGCGATCAGCACGACGATCGCCAACAACCAGGTATTCAGCCGCCGCAGCACCACGGCATAGACGATATTGCCGATATATTCCTGCATCAGCGACCAGGCCGGGCTGTTCAGGCTGTGCGTGTCGGTCCAGCGGTTCGGCAGCGCCTTGTGCGGCAACAGCAGACAGGCCAGGGCAAAGTCCATCAGCACGACCGAAATCGGTATGGCCTTCTGGTTGTCGGCGAACGGGTCGAACAAAAAGCTCAGCAGCCCCAGCACCGCCCCCAACAGGACCAACGGATGCAGCCGCACCAGGCGGATACGGAAAAACTGCCAGGTCGACATCGTCTTCCAGCGATCGTCATAGGCATAGGCGATGACAAAGCCCGACAGGCCGAAGAAGAAATCGACCGCCATGGCGGCGTGGTGCAGCAATTGACCGGTATCGGCCCAGCCGACGGTCATCCCCATGATGTGGAACAGGACGACCATGACGGCGGCGCTGCCGCGCAGGCCGTCCAGGACTTCATAGTGCGGCTTGCCGGTAACCGTATGATCGGCCCCGGCGGCGTTATCTCTCTGTGACATGTTTTCTCGTTGTTTTCGGATTTGCCCATACATCGCGGTAATTCGACCGGGCTGTCAATTTTCCCGCACGATATCTGGAACCGCTCCCGACCCTTTCGCGGCAATTCGACCACACGCCGGTGTAGGCACCCGCTCAACCTGTGTTATGTTTCGTCCCGGGGCCGATAGGGGGATACGCTCATGAAGACATGCCTGCGCCTGCTGACGGTGGCCGCCATCTGGCTGGCGCCGCTGACCGCCACTGCAGGCCCCTGCGACGACCTGGCCCGTCAGGCCATGACGCACGCAGGCAAGTGGACCGCGCTCAAGGAACTGCCGCCACGCACCCCGGCCGAGGACGGCCCATGGCGCGCCTCCTCCGACGACGAGAAGCCGGATCCACAAACGGCAGGCTTTGCACCGCACTTTCCCAACGACCGCGCCCGCCTTCTCAAGGAAACCGGCCCAGATGGCCGCGCCGCCGCCTATCTCAGCCCGACGCCCGAGGCCTTCTACAAGGCCATGGGCCCGGTCATGCAGGAAACCGACGCCGGGGAGATCGCCGTACGCGTCCATCGCTGGGCCGGCACCGACATCTTCGCCGTTTCCGCCCACGATGAGCATTGGTACGACTGCCAGCGCGAAATCGCCCTCTTCTACCGCGACGCCCAGGGCCAGTTCCGCTACGCCCCTGCCAACAATATCAGCGATTGCATGGCCAAGGGCGACGACGCCGTCAATGCGCAGCCCTATCTGATCGATGGCCACTTCGCCTTTATCAATGAGCAGCCCTATCCCTGGTCGGGGCCATCCCAGGTCGACAGGCATCTCGACGTCTATCTGTGGCAGGGTGATCGCCTCGCCGACGCCTGTCCGCTCAACTACTATTACGACGTCACCTATAGTCTCAGCGACATGACAAGCCCGGAGGATGATTCGGGGCACGCCCGCAAACCCGGCGCCCTCGACACCTATCTCTCGCAAAACTTCCAGGCCTGGATGCAAGCCTATAGGAAGGCAGACCTGCCCTCCTATGCCGGCAACCTCAAGCGCTTTCAGGCCTTTGCCGCCGGCGACAATCGCACGCTCTTCAGGCTGAAATCCGCCTACGACGCCCTCATCGCCCATGGCAGGGTTTCACAATCAGACTTCACCCAACCGGTGACCGTCGACGGCAGCGCCTACCTCGTCCTGATACGACCCACCCGCGGCACAGGCACTGTTATCTTCCCCAATGTCGATATCGTCCTCTACAGTGTCGGCGGCAAGACTCCGTCACAACTGGCCGATATCATGCTGGATCGCAATCTCTCCACCTTGCTCGCCGTCAAGGTCGAACGCGCTTCCTGACAGTCTTCCGGCTTAACACATGCACGGATAAGGTCCCTTTAGCTCCCTCCGCCCCATCGTAAGATGGGGCGGTGGATTTTGACCGCGTCAAGCGGTCAAAAGACGGAGGGGTCTCTTTCCATCTCCCGCCACATCCGGGAAAAAACGATGTTATAACGCCGAAAAACAGGAAAACACCATGGCCAACTATCGCTGGATCATCGTCGCCGCTGGCGGCCTCCTGGGCTGCGTCGCCTTCGGCGCCATGTTCTCCCTGCCCGTTTTCCTGCTGCCCATGTCGCACGCCACCGGCTGGTCGGTCACCGGTATCTCGGCAGCCATGACCATCGGTTTCCTGGCCATGGCCGCCGGCAGCCTGTTCTGGGGCTCCCTGTCCGACCGGATCGGCACCCGCACCACGGTCCTGATCGGCGCGGTCGTCCTCCCCTTGAGCCTGCTCCTGGCCAGCCTCACCCACTCCCTCATCCTCTTCCAGTTACTCTTCGGCCTCGGCATGGGCGCATCCGCCTCCGCCATCTTCGCGCCGATGATGGCCTGCGTCACCGGCTGGTTCGATACGCAACGCAGCCTCGCCGTCTCCCTCGTCTCCGCCGGCATGGGCATGGCGCCGATAACCCTGTCACCGCTCGCCGCCTGGCTGATCTCGACCCACGACTGGCGCACATCGATGCAGGTCATCGCCGCCATAGCCGCCTGCCTCATGATCCCGACCGCCTTCCTCGTCCGCCGCCCGCCGGCGCTCGACACCCCCCTCTCTCCTGCCCTCTCTTCCGCCACCGCGCCGCCCGAAGCCCCGATCCCGCTGAAACAGCTCCTGCGCTCGCCGCAATATATCGTGCTTGTCCTGACCAACTTCCTGTGCTGCGCCACCCATTCCGGCCCGATCTTCCATACGGTCAGTTACGCCCTGAGTTGCGGCATCCCGATGATGGCCGCCGTAACCATCTACAGCGTCGAAGGCCTGGCCGGCATGGGGGCGGCCGCATCGCCTTCGGCATCCTGGGCGACAGGCTGGGTGCCCGACGCGTGCTGGTCGGCGGCCTGCTGGCCCTCGCCTATGTCTTTGTCCATGAACTTATCGGCTTCTATGCCGTGGCCGCCTTGTTCGGCTTCATCTATGCCGGCGTCATGCCTCTTTACGCCGTGCTGGCACGCGAGACCTTTCCCCTGCGCATGATGGGAACGATCATCGGCTCGACCGCCATGGCCGGCAGCCTCGGCATGGCCACCGGTCCCCTGGCGGGCGGATTTATCCACGACACCTTCGGCAGCTATGGCTGGCTCTACGCCGGGGCTTGTGGCATCGGCATCTGCGCCTTCCTGATGGCCCTGCTCTTTCGGCCGACGCCCGAACCCGGCGATCACGAAACGACAGTGCCGGTGTAATTTCTGCACGCGTTGCTGAATCTATATATTCTTTCGTCATTTTGCATTTAGCCATTAGGCAAAATAACCAAACAAAATAGATTTAAACAGAATTCCTTGATTTAGAAATAAAAGAGAAAATCATTTTTTGAATTTAATAACGACATTAAATTCAATCTTGAAACATTGTGTCCGCAATGTTTTACAACATTTACCATAATAAAATTCATTTTATTAACCTGAAAAATCTCTAACTCCGCGAACCCGTTACTGCGAGTTCGCCCATGCGTACCCTTAAAATTCTGCTCACCCGTTTTCGTCGCGATGCCTCCGGCAATACCGCGATGATCTTCGCCCTCTGCGCCCTGGCCATGATCGTCCTCATCGGCGGCGGTCTCGATTTCTCGCGTTACCTCGCCGCCCGCATGGCCCTGCAGGACGCCACCGACGTCGCCGTGCTGCAAGGGGCGCTGACCGCCAGCCTTGGTGACACCCTCAGCACGGCCGCTGCCGACAAGGCCTTCAGCGACAACTTTTCCAGCAACGACATTTCGGGTGTCACCCATACCCTGACCAGGACGGTGAGCGGCACGACCTCGACCATGCGTTACGACGCCGCAGGCACGGTGACGCCGTACTTCCTGCAAATGGCCGGCCTTGGCGCCCAGACCATCTCCGTCAGTTCCACCGCCCAATCCCAGGTCAATCCCTTCGAACTGGCCCTGGTCCTCGATACCACCGGTTCGATGGCCTCCGACAACAAGATGACCTACCTCAAATCGAGCGTCACCGCGGTCCTCAGTTCCCTGCTCGACGCCAGCGGCGCCAACAGCGCCAATGTCAAGGTCGGCATCGTGCCATTCAACACGCAGGTGCGCATGGCGACCAGCAGCACCTATCCCTTTGTCGACTACAGCCAGTGCTACCTGCGCACTACGGTCGGCTACTATGCCTGCCTGACGGCGTGGAAATCCTACCAGGCCGCCTGCGCCACAGCGACCGCACCCGCCACCTGCCTGACGACGGCCGCCTCGCGCACCTATTATCGCAACTATACCAGCGCCGGCACGACCTACGCCTCGGCCGCCACCATGGCCTACGAGAAGACCGGCAGCAAATACACCCTCTATACCTACACCACGACCACCTATATCGACGCCTCGACCCACAAGATGATCACCACGGCGGCGAATCTGACGACGACCACGGCCACCAGCCTGCAGGCATGGACCAGTTACGCCCCCAGTGGCTATTCCAGCTTTTCCTCCAGCTACCTGGTCAGCATCGCCTCCACCTGGGCCGGCTGCCTGGTCGATCGCAACCAGGCCTACGACGTCTCGGTCGACGCCTTCGATGCCGACATCCCGGACAGCTATTACATTGCCGCCGCCTGCGACTATTCCACGCTCAAGGCCTCGCAGGACATGACGACCAGCATTTCGTCCGCCAAGACCTTCGTCAACGCCCTGACCACCAACGGCAATACCAACATCACCGCCGGCGTCCAGTTCGGCATGGAGATGCTGTCGCCGCCCGCCCCCTTCAGCCAGGGCGTCGCCTTCGGCGATCCCGACATGGCCAAGTACATGATCATCGTCACCGACGGCGACAACACCGCCAACCGCTGGACCACGACCACCAGCAGCATCAATGCCCGCACCGCCCTGGCCTGCGCTGCCGCCAAGGCCAGCGACATCACCCTGTTCGTCGTCCGCGTCGAAGACGGCGACAGCGACCTGCTCAAGACCTGCGCCAGCAAGACCAGCTACTATTACGACCTCAACTCATCCTCGCAACTGACCGCCACCATGGCCGACATCTTCGCCAAGATCGGCAAATTGCGCATCACACAATAGCCCCTTACGCAATCGTCGTGACCAGCCCGCCATCGACTCGCACCGCCGCTCCATTGGTTGCCGACGACCGCGGACTGGCCAGATAGGTCACCAGATTGGCCACCTCCGCCGGATCAGTCATGCGCTGGATCAGCGATGCCGGCCGGTCCTTGGCAAAGAACCCCGCCTCGAGCGCCTCGGGCGACGCCGTCGGGTCGCTGGCGACCGAACGCAGGAAGTCGATAATGCCTTCCGACCGCGTCGGGCCCGGCAGGACCGAATTAACCGTAACCTTGCTGCCCTTGGTCAGTTGCGCCAGGCCGCGCGCGATCGACAGCTGCGCCGTCTTGGTCATGGCGTAGTGGATCATGTCCCCCGCCGGCGCCAGACCGGTCTCACTCGACACGAAGATCACCCGGCCCCAGTTCTGCTCCAGCATTGCCGGGAAATAGGCCCGCGCCAGGCGCACGCCACTCATCACATTGACGTCGAAATAGCGCGCCCAGTCGCTATCGCTGATGTCGGTAAACGCCTTGCTCTCATAGATGCCGAGATTGTTGACCAGGATATCGATGCCGATCCCCCGCTCCGCCAGTTCGGCAATGAGATGATCGGCGCCCTCGGCCGTCGCCACATCGGCGACGATACCGACCAGCGCACCGTTGCCTATCTCAGCGATCGCCTGGTCGATCTTGTCGCGGCTGCGCCCGGCCAGGACGACGCGCGTCCCCTCCGCCGCCAGTCCGCGGGCGATCTCGAGCCCGATTCCCGCCGTGGCGCCCGTCACCAGCGCCGTCTTGCCCGTCAATTGCATATCCATGTCCGCACTCCATCGTGTGTCTGATGACAGGCAGATAGGACTTGCGTCATGCGGCCACTATTGCCACAAGACGAACAACAGCTGTGAATTAGGATCATCAATGCCACGCATACTGATGGAACGCTCCGGCGAGATGGAGGTCTTTGCCCGCGTCGTGCAGGAGGGCGGATTTTCCGCCGCCGCCCGCAGCCTCGACCTGACACCCTCAGCCGTCAGCAAGCTGATC
The DNA here is from genome assembly GCA_965246725.1 of Asticcacaulis sp. Classification (GTDB taxonomy): domain Bacteria; phylum Pseudomonadota; class Alphaproteobacteria; order Caulobacterales; family Caulobacteraceae; genus Asticcacaulis. Next base: position 240,609 of record CBDFFG010000006.1, on the reverse strand, counting down.
GCCCGCCTCGAGGATCGCCTCGGCGCCCGCCTGCTGGTGCGCACCACCCGCGCCCTGACCCTGACCGAGGAGGGCGACGCCTATTACCGCGCCGCCACCCGTGTCCTACAGGATCTCAACGCCGCCGACCAGGCTGCCTCCGCCGGCGCCGTACGCGGCCGGCTGCGCATAAACGCCTCCCTGCCATTCGGCACGGCTCGCGTCGCCCCCGCCATTCCCGCCTTCCTGGCCCGCCATCCCGACGTCACGGTCGACCTCAGCTTTACCGACGACATTGTCGACCTGGTGGCGCAGAAGGCCGATATCGCCATCCGCGTCGGCGCCCTGCCCGACAGCGCCCTGATGGCCCGCCGCCTCGGCCACAGCCGTCGCATCGTCTGCGCGGCTCCCGCCTATCTGGCTGCCCATGGCACACCACAGCTACCCGCCGAACTCGACCGCCACAACTGCCTGGGTTTTACCTTCCGCCGCACCGGCACGCCCTGGCCCTTTGTCGTCGCCGGCGAGGAGATCGCGCTGCCGGTCTCCGGCAACTGCTTGGTCAATAACGGCACCACCCTGCGCCAGATGGCCCTGGCCGGCCTCGGCATTGCCCGCACGGGCCACTGGCATGTCGCCGACGATATTGCCGCCGGCCGGCTGGTCCCCATACTCGAAGACCACAATCCTGGTGACCTCGAACTGATCCACGCCGTCTATGTCGGCGGCGGCCACCTGCCCCACCGCGTCCGCGCCTTTATCGACCACATGGTCGCCGACCTCGCCGACAACCCTTTGCAAGACTGAAAGAGAGCAGCCAAACTCCATCCGCCCCATCGACAGATGGGGAGCAACCATGTGGATCAAGCCGGTTTTTTGACCCAGGGTGCTTGTCTTTTGAGAACGAGATTAGTGGCTTCGATTAGCTTTCGCATGACGGCGACGATAGCGACCTTCGGAGGCTTTCCTGCAGCCAATAGTCTGTCGGCGAACTCTTTAAACGGTCCGCTCATCCGCTTGGCTGCGAAAGCGGCCATGTAGACGAAAATCCTGGGTCTTTCCCGGCCTCCGGTGACGAAACGCATTCCTTTCATGGCGCCAGAGTCTCGGTCGAAGGGCGCAACACCCAGCAGGGCAGATGCTTGACCAGGCTTTAGGGTGCCCGGCTCAGGCATCCTAACCACCAAAACTGCCGCCACGACCTGGCCGATGCCGGGCAGGCTTTCCAGGAGATCGAAACGCGCGGCGAGGTCTGCTCTTTTACGGATGCGCTTTAGAATCAGACCCAGTCACCGACACCGATGTAAACGGCAATGGCACGGTTTCCGACTACCGTCTTTATCAACTGATCCGCCAGCAGGACGAGGGCGCCGACCACACTTCCGAAATTCGCTTCTTCGACCCGGGCGTCAGCGCCTATGCCTTCACCTTCGGCTGAAGAGACGACCACCACCCCGTTAACCAATTATTAGCCGTATCGACCATTAAGGTTCGCATGGGGGAAAAGAACGCGCACAAGTGCACATATCGATCCCCCTCATATTAGTAGCGCGTTGATATAAAAACACTTTTCCTTAGGGGGAAATCATGATCCCAACCTCTTCCGTTCCCAGCAAGGGCGACGACTCCATCTTCATTACGACCGGCGGCGTGTCGGTCGATGCCCTGACCGGCAACGACACGGTCGATGCTTCGGGCGTGGCCGCAGGCGCGGCCGGCGTCACGATCGCCGGCGGTGCCGGCGACGACAGCCTCATCGGCAGCGCCAATGCGGACACCCTGCGCGGCGGGGCCGGAAACGATCATCTGTTCGGTGGCGACGGCAACGATGTCCTCGACGGCGGCACGGGTGCCGACGTCCTGTCGGGCGGTCATGGCAGCGACACCTACATAGTCGACAATATCAGCGACACGATCGACGAAACCTTCGGTGGCACCCTAATCGACGACGGCGCCATCGACCTGGTCCTGTCCGGCGTGACCTGGACGCTGGGCGATTTCCTTGAAAACCTTACCCTGACCGGGACCGCCGGCAACAGCGGCTTCGGCAACGCCCTCAACAACGTCATCCGTGGCAATATCGGCGACAACCTGCTGGACGGCGGCGCCGGCAACGACACCCTGAGCGGTGGCGATGGCAACGACATCCTGCTGGGCGGCGACGGCAGTGACAAGCTGAGCGGCGGCAACGGCAACGACGCCCTTAGCGGTGGCGCAGGCGACGACAGCCTGAGCGGCGACGCCGGCAATGACAGCCTGGAAGGCGGCGACGGCAACGATACCCTGATCGGCGGCACCGGCTATGATACCCTGATCGGCGGCGCCGGCAATGACAGCCTGGTCGGCGGCATCAACGACGACAGCCTGGTTGGCGGCGATGGTAACGACACCCTGATCGGCAGCACCGGCCAGGACACCCTGATCGGCGGCACCGGTGACGACCTGTACCGTATCGACGATGCGCTCGACGTCATCATCGAAAACCCCGGCGAAGGCATCGATCGCATCGACTCCTCGGTCAGCTACGAAATGGACCAGGCTGCCGGCGTCGAAGTGCTCTACCTCCTCGGCTCCGCAGACCTCACCGCGACCGGCAACGACCTCGACAACAAGATCGTCGGTAACGCGGGCGCCAACATCATCCTGGGCGGCTCCGGCGGCGATACCATCGACGGCGGCGCCGGCAACGACTTCCTGTCCGGCAACGACGGCAACGACTACATCATCGGCGGCACCGGCAACGACACCCTCTTCGGCGATTCCGGCGACGACACCCTGGATGGCGGCGCAGGCAACGACAAGATGGCCGGCGGCGCCGGCGACGACACCTACTTCGTCAACAGCACGCTCGACACGGTCACCGAAGCCGCCAATGCCGGCAATGACAGCGTACGCTCGTCGATCAGCTTCTCGCTGGCCGCCCTCGTCAATGTCGAAAACATCTATCTCAGCGGCACCGCCAATCTCAGCGCAACCGGCAATGCCGCCGACAATATCCTCAGCGGCAACGTAGCCAACAACACCCTCACCGGCGGCGCGGGCAACGACACCCTGACCGGCGGCGACGGCGCCGACAGCTTCGTCTTCATCGCCGCGGCCGCCAACGGCACCGACACCATCCAGGACTTCGTCCACGGTACCGATCGCCTGGTCTTCAACCACACCGACTACGGCTTCGCCGCCAATCACACCCTGACCGCGGCCGAGTTCACCGTCGGCACCGCCGCCGTCGGCGCCACCGCCCAGTTCATCTGGGACGATGCCAGCCACACCCTCTACTACGACCACGACGGCAGCGGCAGCGACGCCGCCATCGCCATCGCCGTCTTTGCCGGCACGCCGACCCTCACGGCCGACGACCTGCACTTCGTCTAAAAGCAGGTTCCCCAGGAACCTGTCGCTACAAGGCACTCCCCCGGTCCCCGTGACCGGGGGAGTTTTCGTATGCGCCCGGCAAAAACCGCGACCGATAACCTTCACATATTGTGATCACACAGAGACCTTTACGCGCCGCAGGCAAAGCCTGTAGGAACGAAGCATGGACACCTCAATCCGCCTCTTCTCCTATGGCACCCTGCAACTCGACAGTGTGCAGCAAGCCACCTTCGGCCGCCTGCTGGATGGCCAGGCCGACGCCATGCCGGGTTACCGCACCGAGATGCTGGAAATCACCGACCCGGAGGTGCTGCGCACCAGCGGCGAACGTTTCCACCCCGTCGTCGTGCGCTCGGACAAGGACGACGATCGCGTAGTCGGCAAGGTCTTCGCCATCACGCCCGCAGAACTGACCGCCGCAGACAGCTACGAAGTTTCCGACTACAGACGTATCGAAGTCCTCCTCGCGTCCGGCATCAACGCCTGGGTCTATGTCAAGGCGGATGCGGTATGACAGACCTGATCGATGAAGCCAGTGACCTGCGCAAAGAAGATAGGCGCCTGGCCGAACTGGCCCGCGCCGAAGACCGCGCCCTGGCCCTGCTCGACGCCATCGAAGCCGCCGGCCTGATCACCCCGGGTCGCACCGAGCGTGAGCTCGACAAGGCCATCTTCGCCATTGCCGAACGCGATTTCGGCGTCGAAAAACACTGGCACAAACGCATTGTCCGCGCCGGGGCCAACACCCTGTGCGACTTCGCCGACAATCCGCCGATCCTCACGATCGCTGAGGACGATATCGTCTTTATCGATGTCGGCCCCGTCTTTTCCGATTGGGAGGCCGATGTCGGCCGCAGCTACGCCATCGGCAGCGACCCGGTCAAACACGCCCTGGTCGCCGAACTGCCGCGTCAGTTCGACAAGCTACAGGCCCATTTCGAAGCCCATCCGGACATTACCGGCGCCGGGCTCTATGCCTTCGCGGTTACCTCCGCAGAGGCCGCCGGCTGGCGGTTCGGCGGCAAGATCGCCGGCCATATCGTCGCGGAATTCCCACATGCCCGCCTGCCCGGCTTCAAGCAGCACCACCATATCCGCCCGTCCAATCCGACACGCATGCGCAATCCCGACGGCAATGGCCAGGTCCGCCACTGGATCGGCGAAATCCACCTCGTCTCCCCCGACGGCGCCTTCGGTGGCTTCTACGAACGCCTGCTTCAACGATAAGCCGTTGTTTTTATACCTCCCCGACTTGATCGGGGTTCGGCGCAGGCGAAGGTATAGCCTTCGCCTGCCATGGGACCGCGAGCCCCCTTGGGCTCATGTGGTGGGGTTTCTTGTTTAACGCGTAAACGAACAAACCCCTTGCCCAACCCCCTCCGATCCCATACCCTCCACACCCGCGGGGCAAGGGCGTCTCGCGTGCAAGCTAATGGCAAAGCCGCCATCACCCCGATCCTGCCAACAGGACCTGGATGATGGCGGCTTTTTTCGTACCCCCCGGAGACACGGCACATGAAGATCGATCGCACGGACACCGACTGCGCCACCGATACCAGCGGCAAAACTGTCTCCGTCACCATCGCCCTCGAACGGGTCCGTACCGGGGCGCCACGCATGGACGTACAAGCTGCCCCCCTTTCCCGGGCGCACGACCGGATCCTCGCCAAGCCCGTCACCGCCACACGTGACCAGCCGCCCTTCCCGGCCTCGGCCATGGACGGTTATGCCGTCGCCGACGGTCCGGGTCCGTTTACCCTTATCGGCGAAAGCGTCGCTGGCCGCCGTTTCCGTGGCGCGGTCTCCACCGCCGAAGCCGTACGTATCTTTACCGGCGGCGTCATACCGCCCGGCGCCACGCGCATTATCATGCAGGAACATATCCGCCCCGACGGCGACCGCCTCTACTGGCTGGGGTCGGACGCCGACAAACGCAATATCCGCCCGCAAGGTCAGGACTTCCGATCGGGAGACGTCGTACTGAGGGCCGGCTCACGGCTCACACCGGGCGCCCTCGCCGTGGCCGCCGCCACCGGTCACGCCACGGTCAGCGTCCGGCGCCGGCCGCAGGTCGCTATCCTGTGCACCGGCAATGAACTGGCTGCACCTGGACAGCCTGCCCACGACGACCAGATCTTCGAAGCCATGTCCCCCGCCATCGCCGGTCTGGTCACCCAATGGGGCGGCCGTTCCCGTTTCCTGGGCATCGCCTCCGATACGCCCGAAAGCATCGCCGAAACTCTGCAGAGCGTCACAGCCGATCTGATCGTCATCATTGGCGGCGCCTCGAAAGGCGATTACGACTGCGTCAAATCCGGCCTGGCCACGCGTGGCATTACCCTCGCCTTCTCCAGCGTCCATATGAAACCCGGCAAGCCGGTATGGTTCGGCCACCTGTCCGATGGCACCGCCGTTCTGGGCCTGCCTGGCAACCCGTCAGCTGCCTTCGTCGCCGCGCACCTGTTCCTGAAAGCTATCATCGAGCGCGCCCTCGATCTTCCCGAAACCATGCCGGCCGCGGCCCGCCTCACCTGCGACCTCGCCGCCAATGGACGGCGCGAGACCTTCCTGCTCGCCAATATACACGACGGTCAGGTCACGCCCCTAGCCGCTCAGGACTCCTCCCTGGTCAGTTCTCTCGTCCGTTCCAACGCCCTTATCCACCGCCTCCCATATGCTGCGGAGCAGACGCAAGGCCAGGTTACAGCTATGATTTTATCAGACTCACACAATACGTAATAACTTACGTTATACGTTAAGCATATTCACTCAAGCCATTGAAATAAAATATTTTAATACGCCTGTTTTAACGTGATGTAGCGTCGTAAAACGCATCAATATCCGCCGTCATTTGCTTCAACGCCTCCTGGTCGCCGTAGGTCATATGACCCGAGCGATAATATTTCAGGCTGACATTGCCGCGCAGCTCAGGCGTCAGCAGCATATGGCTCAACACCGTCTCCGTGCCGAAAAACGGCGTCGCCAGGTCGAACAGCCCGTTCATCGACAGCACCTTCAGCTGCGTGTTACCACGGATGGCCGCACCGAGATCGAGCGCCGTATTCACCGTCGTCAGCGGCTCGTCAAAACCGGGCGCCTTGTGGTGCCAGTCCCAGGCCGGCTCAACCACCATATTGTTCAGGGCCTTGTACGGCAGGTCCGACGTGTAGCCCAGCTCACCGGCGAGATAGTCGCGGAAGGTCGACAGATAGGCGCTGCTGACACCCGCCGTCGCCGGATCGTCGGTTGCCGGGTCGAACGACCCGCTGGCCGCCAGATACGAATCCCGCGCCGTAAATCGCGCATCGAAGCGCCCCGTCACCGTATTCTGGTCCTTCAGCAGCTCGCGGCGGAACGACTCCATATCGATGCGCAACTTGCACCGCTTCAGATAGTCGACCGACAGGCCGGTGAACTGTGACAGCCTCTGCGCCACCGCGTCTTCCTCATCCGCCGGCAGGGCATCGCCACGCGCCAGGGCAGCCGCATAAGGCCCCCGCGCAAAGTCGCGCGCCGCATCGAGGAAGGCCGCAAAATCCGCGGGCTGCTTTACCGCCCGCCCATGATACCAGGCCGTCGCCGCGTAGGTCGGCAGCAGGTTGACAAAGCCCTGGTCCTGCCCCGGCAGGTTGGGCGCGAAGTCGAGCACAGTCGACAACAGCATGACGCCGTTGATCTGCACCCCGACATTCTGCAACCGATAGGCCAGCGCCGCCGCCCGCGTCGTGCCGTACGATTCCCCAAACAGGTATTTCGGCGAGCCCCAGCGCTGCGTGACCGTCAGATAGCGGGTGATGAACTGGGTAAAGGCATTGGCGTCCTGGTCCACGCCCCAGAAATCGGCACTGTTGCCATCGGGCAGGATACGCGAATAACCCGTACCGACAGCGTCGACAAACACCAGGTCGCTGCGGTCGAGCAGCGTATTGCCCGATGACCCGAAATCGTAGGGCGCCGGCCCCGTCGGCTTTGGACTTGCCGTCACCACCGAACGCGGCCCCAATCCGCTCATATGCAACCACAGGCTGGCCGAACCCGGCCCACCATTGAACAGGAAGGTCAGCGGCCGCTTTGCCGCTCCCGCCGGCTGATCGGCAACATAGGCGACGTAGAATACGCTGGCCGTCGCCTTGCCATCATCATTGCGCAGGATCAGCGTCCCGGCCGTCGCCGTATAGGCAAGGCTCTTGCCATGACTCATGACCGTGTGATGCGTCGCCACGGCCGTCGGCGAGACGTCCTCCGCGCGCACCGCACCGGCACAGGCCATCATAAGCACTACCGCTGCACATATCTGCCGCCACATCGCCCCACCATCCCGTTTTGAACACCGATCAGAACGATATACGGTATACGATATATGTCAATTGGCGCGAATTAGGCCCGTACTTCCTCTGCCCGCATGAGGGGCAAAAACAGCGCGCTGCCGTAGTTTAGGCCGGCCTCAAACCTCGGTTGACAATGGGTGCAGTTCCACATTCAAGCGGAACTCCGCCAGCCGCCGCATCAGTTCGATCGTCAGGACATCCTCGCTCGTGCTGCGCGCGAAATTCCAATAGATGTGCAACAATCCCCGCCCCCGGTCGCCGGCATAGTCGGCAATGAAGTCCTTCTGTTCCTCCAGTTGATCGAGGCAGGCGGAAATCAGCACACCTATACTTCCCACCCCGCCGGCATGATCGAAGGCCGGCACCACGAATTCGGCATGCCAGTAATTGTCCGCACGTCGCCCGGCCAGCGGACTGCCATCCGGCCGGTTACAGAGCGTCCCCTTGTCCCAGCACCGGCGCGGTTCTATCCGCAACGCCGCCGTCACCTCGTCGGGCGACCGGCGCTCATGATGGAATTCAAGACCGATAGCGTAGCGTCGATCAAATCCCTCGTCCTGCCCGCTATCCTTGCTCACCTTTATCTTCCCGCGGCGCGTCATAGGCGTGGCACTACCAGAGTATTTGCTGGTTCATCCAAGCGGCTAAAACCATGTTCCTCACGGCCCTCGACCAGGACAAAACCCGGCAGCGCAAAGCTGACTGTGAAGGAACCATAGCGCCTAAATCCCGGCAGGCCTCGGCGGGTCCCGGCGCCCGATGCGGGATCGATGCTGTAGACGCCATCGGTACCCATGGCGATCAGCTCATTGCCCGGACCGTTGCCATTTGCGCTCAAAGCATAAAAGGGTATCATCTGTGTCATGGGCTGCCCCTCCGGGCTCCCCGGCGGATCCACCCGGGCGACGCGCTGATACAGGCGACTTACGTCACGGCCGCAGACCGCCAGTACACTGCCGTGGTCCCAGCCCATATGTTGCAGGCCAAGGGCGATGGCCACGCAGCCCGGTCGCCCGGGCACCGCGCTGATCGCCGTCACCGGATTGCATTCATAATAGAGTGGCCCACCACAGGGATCGTTACTGTCGAGCTTGTCGATCGCTTCCAGCAGTCCGGTCGTCAGGTCGAAACGCTGCAGCCCCCCGCCCCACTCCCCGGCATCCATGCCCAGGTACATGTAGTCGCCGTCGACGAGCGTAGTGATATCGCCCGGATGCACGGCGCCATTGATACGACGGCTATCGACCTGGCCATCTTTGATAACCGTAAAATAATACCATGGCTGCGCCATCGGATAGTCGGTTATGGCGACAATGCGTGTTGCATCGCAGCCAAACGCATCGAGGTTTTGATGCTCCATCTCGAAGGTCGCGACGGTCTGCCAGCCGGCGTCGGTCGCCTGGCGGATCTGCCAGTCCGTGGCGGTTGTGGACGCGCGGAAAATGACCGTGGGCCGGCCGCCGGATACACATAGCCCGGCCACTTCACCCTCACCGATCTCGGGCCGCGCGTCAGCCTCGTCCTTGGCAAGACTGAACAGGCGTCCCTTGTCGTCGCGCAACCACAGCCGCCCCTCCGCGAACACCGCCTGGGTCACAGGCACCTCCGCCTGCGGCACCTTGCGGGTCCTGGTAGCCGTATCTCCGGCCACGGCCAGAGACGCCAGGAGGCCAAGGCCGGCAACGACAAGCTTCAAGCGCAACGGCACCAGCCTTTTATCTGCCGGCGGGCTTCGTCGGATTTTTTGCGTCATCGGCCTCCCCTGTCACCCTATACCTAAACGGGAAATTTTAACCCGGCTATAAGGGAAAAGGTTACCGACACCGACGCGCTTGCCTGACGTCCATCGTTTCAGCACGCATCGCGCCGAGGGGGGGCGTTGTCGATCGACAAAAACGGCCTGTGCTCACAGCCCGCGGCTGCCGAAATCGTAAAGCTGGCCATTGATCCAACCCTTTCCGACCGCCACCCCACCCTTGCGGTTGACCACCAGCGGTCGGTATTTCAGCACGGCTGTCTTCGAGCGCAGATAGGACGCCACCAGCAGTTCCAGCTTTTCGCCATTGGGCGTCCCGCGCCACAGGGCGGCATTCTTGTGCGCATCCTTGATAAAGCCGTCATTGCCCGTTGTGGCCGCCAGATAATCGCATACGGCATCGCATGCTTTGGCCGGCGTGTTTTGCGTGATAAAGCCATGGACATCACCATAGGTGACCGGCCCCAGGCTGCCATTCTGCGTGATGATATCGAAGAACCAGCAATAGAGCCGGATATCGGGTGTCCCTGTCCGCCCCGCCGCCGCCAGCCACGCCACGGCATTGCTCCAGGCCAGGTCCGAGACCTTGCGGATACGGATATCCTGCTGGGCGCGCATCTCGGGCGTGCCGAAAAAGGCCTTGAGTTCGACGGCCACGGCCTTGGGCAGTTTATTGCCGGGCTGCCAGGCATTGACGATGGCCAGCCCCGCCGCAGTCGAGGTCGCCGGCTTGCACGCCGTGATCAGGTCATTGCCGTAGACCGGCATGGCCTTGTGAACCACAGCCTCGGACACAGCCGCGACCATCGCCTGCAGCGAATGCTGGCCGATATTCCATTGCAGGGCGCCGCAGGAGATGCCCATGCCATCGAGATTGCCGCTGACACCCGTATAGGGATCACCGCTGACCTCGAACCCGCAGGTGATGGCTATACCCGCGGCATAGTAGCTATCCGGCGCCTGGCTCATGGAACAACCTTTTCGAATATATAAGGGGAAAACAACTTAAGATAACATCGTTCCGCTTAACCGCACAAGCGCTCGTAGGCAGATCACGCAGGGTTTATGCTTCTAAATATCGGGAATATTACCCGCGGCCAAAACAAGCCCATAAAGCAATTCCAATAATCAGGAATAGTTTTGCCGCCGGCCGCCGGCTTCCAGGATGCGGCTCAACTGCTCGCAGCCCAGCTTGACGACATCCCCCTGGCTATTGCGGTTATGCACCCCGGTGGTCGCCGCCACCACATCGCGCCAGCGCGACACGGCGACACTGCCGGGCCTGCGCGCCGGATGGAATTCGCTCTCGAGGATGTCACGACACAGGCCTTCGAACATGGCCGGGTAACGCGACCCCTCTCCGAAGCCCTGCATCAGCCGCCCCCATCGCTCGCCCGCCGCCAGCATGCGCACCGGCAATTCGGTCCTGCCCGGCATGTGGATCGGTGGCGCGGGCATCGACGGGTCGCGCTCCGGCGCGCCGGCGACACCCGTCATCTGCGCGTAGAGCTCGGTCAGGCGCTCCCCGGCATCGACCAGGCTGGCCGACAGGGTCGCCGTATCCTGGCCAAGCCGGATCGTGCCCAGACGCGCCCACACCGTATGGGCCCGACGACGGGCAAGAACGTGCGTTCGCCCGGCCTGCGATATCTCGCGTAAGTCCACATCGCCATTGGCTGCCATCCCCAGGGCGGCTCGGTTCAGACCGAACCCATCGGGGCGCCGGGCGGCCGCCTTTTCTGTCGCCCCGTCCATCAACCGGGCATCGGCCGCCCGGGCCGCCTGCTCGGCGCGTGCCGCCGCGCGCATCCGGTCGGCCTCCGCCCGCGTCTGCGGCGGCAGGCTAGCCTTGCGTGTCCTTGCCATGTCTACTCCTTCAGGAAACTTCGGATCAGAGCCGGTAAATTCACTGCGCCCCGCCACGGCCCGACAGGACCGCCGCGCGTTTTGCAGCCGCCAGGCGCCGCTCATGGGCGGCAATGCCATTGATGATGCTGGCATGATGCCGGTTCATCGCCCGGCCGATCTGCGGGAAACTCTTGCCCCAGCCACGCATGATGGCCATGACGTGCTGACGCCGCCGGCTGACCTCGCGCGCCCGATCCCGCCCGCGGCAATCGGCGACCGAAATACCGGCCTCCATGCACGCCTGGGCCAGAGTATGTTCCGGCGTGCGAATCTCGGCCGGTACCGACAGGCGCGCCAGTCCTGCTCCGCCCATAGGACCCGCCCCGATCACAGGCCCGTCCCCCTGCAATACCCGCAGCATGGCCAGGGCCATGTGCAGGGTGCGCGCCAAACCGGCGCCGCGACCGATCAGCCGCCCCGCGGCGTCCCAGCGTCCGAGGTCACCCTCGCGGATAAATTCCGCCACCTGGTTGCGATCTGGCATTTGCGGCGCCTGCCGCGCAAAACCTGCAGAAACCTGGGTCGTCATCTTCGCCATCTCCATCCTGCGGCAGTCCGCTGCCCCAAGCCATAAATATAGCAGTTATGCTACATTTGCAATAGCATTAATGCAACTTTCCACATCTCACGAGATTTGCAATTATGCTGCTATGGAATCGAACGGTGATAACGAACTGAAACAGGTGCGCGACTGGATGGTGTCGGTCCTCGATGGACGGCCCGACCTGACGGCGACCGCCTGGGCCAAACGCGCCAACATGGCCGCGACCAATGTCACCCGCCACGTCAACCCGAAACCCGGCATGGTGCTCTATGTCCCCAAGCCCCGGACGATCCGGGCCCTGGCCCGGGCAGCGGGTGTACCTGCGCCCGCCTTTGCCGGCGGTGGCGACGATTACGAGTCCGAGATCGAGGGCGAGGACACGCCCGCCTCGGGCCTGCCGACCAGCACCCCCGTCGATGGCACCATCCGCATTCCGGAATACGACATCAAGCTGTCGGCCGGTGGCGGCGTCCTGATCGATCGTGAGGATATCAAGGCCAACTGGTCTTTCGCCCGCGACTATATTACGCGCGAGCTACGCCTTAATCCGTCAAGCCTGTCGATGGTCGAGGTCACCGGCGATTCGATGTCGCCCAAGCTGCTGCCGTCGGACCGCATCCTGGTCAACCACGCCGACACCAACCCGACCCCGCCCGGCGTCTTCGCCCTGTGGGACGGTTACGGCCTGGTCGTCAAGAATGTCCAGCGCGTCCACCGCTCCGAGCCGGAAAAGCTGTTGCTGATCTCGGAAAATCCGATCTACCCGCCCTACGAAGTCCTGACCGATGAGATCACCATCATCGGCCGCGTCGTCTGGTGCGGCCGCCGGATGTAAAAATCCCCCCTGGAATCAGGGGGGACCCCGCCGGAACGGCGGAGGGGGGTCTTGGGTCTTAGCCACGGACTCAACACCCCAGCCCAACTACACCCCTTATCCCCTCCCCACCTCTACCCGCTCGTCCTGCCCCACAAGGTAGTAGCATTTCCACACCCATGAATTAGCATTAATCCTATTATCGCTTTCAGCATTTAAGCTATGCTCTTTTCCGTTCACCACGGAAATGCAACAGCCATGTCGCCTACCAACCCTGCCCCACTACCCAACCTGATCCAGGTCCCTGGCGGCACGGTCTCCGGCAAGGTCCTGCACACTCCGGCTTTCACGCAATTCCACGCGGCCATGTACGACAGCGCCAGCCTCCGCAAGTGGCGCGAAGGTCCCTTCGCCACCCCGGCAGAGGCGCAGACCTATATCGACACCGTCCTGGCCGCCTATATTCCCACATCACCCGGAGCCTGAAAATGCTTGTCCTCGGCCACACCTACAGCCTGCGCCAACCCGATATCTGCGTCACCCTTACTGGCCCGTCGCGCTTCTATCCCGGCCGTCTTGCCGGCGAGGTCCGCCTGCGAGAGCAGGCAAAAGGCGCCATCCTCTTCCACGAAACCTGGGACGCCGACACCGGCCGTTTCGCCCGCACCGGCGACGCACAATCCGACTTCGACATCTTACCGATAACCGACGTCAGATCTGAATAAAGGCCGCGCCAAACGGCGACATCTCGCCAGCACCACGCCCGGCATAGGGCCGTGTCAGGCGCTCGATCCGCCCGACCAGCATCCGGATCAGTTCTGCACTGTCCGAAACAAACGGCGTATAGGCAGCAAACAAGGCATCGATAAACTGCTCGAAAACCATGAGGTTCGTCGTGGCGCCGCGCTCGGCGGCACAGGTATGGGCCAGGCTCTTGACGACGACCGCCGCGACATCGCTGTCGCCCCGGTCATGATCCAGCCAGACAAAAACACGCGCGATTTCACGTTCCAGATTTACGACCAGATGCATGTGCGGCTCCACATAAATGATGAGGCAGCGCATATCGCAAATGCGAAATAAGTTCGCTATGTGACTGTCATCATTAATGAAATCCTACCGACCACTCTACCCAGTCAGTTCGCCGCCGCCGTATCGGCATGGGTCGGCAGCCAGTAGACATTGGCCTCGGCCCGTTCCCGCGCTCGCTGCTTCAGGATTTCGATGCCGTGGCCCTTGTGCTTGGCCAGCATCTCTTCCAGCGGCCACGCTTCACAGCTTTCCACCGCATGGACCAGGGGCCACATCAGGCCGAACAGATCGTCCTCGCCGAAGATGCCCAGCAATACCGCAACCTCGGCGCGGTTCACCGGCCTGCGGATTGATACGATAGCCTTTTGATAGAGCTCGATCCGCTCCATACCGGCGCTGTGCGATGCCGGCATCCGGCCCAGGCGCTGCAGATCGATAACCGCTTGCTGAATATCCCGCATACATTACGTCCCCCGGCAAACAACACGCCACATCCGGCCGCCGGCGCCGGACACAGTTTGCGCTTCAGCACCACAGCCGAAAGGTGATCCCCCCGACGCGGCGCCTGTTGAAATACTCAGGGTAAGATTTGCCGTATCCGCCGGCCGAATGCAATCGAATGCATGGACAATCCCAGCGCGATGAGCAATGACACCTGCGACCGTCGCCCTAATGCAACAATCCGCAGCCAATCCCCGGTATATATTTAAATAAAATAAGCTTTTGAACGTCGTTCGAGCCAACATCGACTCGTAACGGCGTTCTCTAAATACCAGTTTGAAGCGACTTGTATAGAAGAAATCGGCCACTGTTATCGGAACGCCCCTTTTGAAGCAGGGCTATCGCATATGGCAAGGAGCTCCTCTTTTTTCCTCTCCCCGCGTGCGGGGAGAGGGTGGCCCGTCAGGGCCGGGTGAGGGGCATAAGGACAGTTGTATAGCCTAAATGTCCGTTATTTTGCTCTTTCGCGCCCGGTCGAGGATGATATCCCGGTATAATATGAAATGTCGCAGCCTGTTGCGGACCGTTTTGCCCCTCACCCGGCCCTCCGGGCCACCCATGGCTTGCGAAAGCCGTGCTTTCGCTGACGCCAAACCCCGTAAACGGGGAGAGGAAAAGGGGAGCCGAACTCAGGCGCAACAGCCGCATCAAAATCGCACATAATATATTTAATTCAGTTGTTTATATACAATATGCAATACCCCTACCCTTTGAAGGGGGAGCTCGAAAACAGCGACAAGCTGTTTTCGAGAGAGGGAAATCTGGCCACTCCGCACGGCCGCGGAGACCAGGCCAGAATGCTTGATATCTACTCCGGCTGCGCCGCATATAACCCATGATGCGTCAGGATAAACAGTGTCCTGCCATCCTTTCCACCGAAGATCAGTTGCAACGGCCGCTCCGGCACATCGATCCGTCCGGCCGCCTTGCCGTCGGCGCCATAGACAAAGACCTGGCCATTGGCGACATAGACCTTGCCCGACGGGCCGGCCACCACACTCTCGCCGCCACGATTGGCAAACGGCGTCAGCGCCACCAGGCTGCCGCCCTCGCCGATTACCCCGCGATAGGTGACGTCCTCGGCCCCGCTGGAGACATAGACTGTCGCCCCCGGCTTGCCGGATACGAAGCCATAGGCATCGAGCGTATCGGAGAAACGCCAGCCAAGATGATCGGCCGGTCCCTGCTGGAACACGCGAAACGCCGGCAAGGCCAAGCTGCCGTCCGGCGACAGGTACTCCCGGTCCTTGGGCGTGCCGACATCGCGAACGAACATCTCGCGCAAGGTCGTGAACTGATAGGTCTTCGGATCGATCTGGTCGCGGAACTCGCCATTGATCCAGATATTGCCCGGCACCAACACCTTTGCCCAGGCATGCGCCGTGACATCGGCCGGCTTCAGGCGAACAGATACACCGGCCTTCGGATCGAGACTATAGACCGTCCCCTCCGGTCCAGCCGACGACAGCACCATCAGCTTGCCCGAACCGTCGACCGCCAGGTTGATCGGATCGACCGGCGCATCGGCGGTGATCGCCAGCCCCTCACCTTGCGACCAGCTATAGATGCGCTGAAAGCGGCGATCGATAAAGTACAGCCTGCCGTCGGCATCGACCGCAGCCCCGGCGATCGAATAGAAACCGTCCTCGAGCTTGCGCACCGGCACCAGGGGCGCCGAAGGCGTAGCCCCTGCCGGCTGCCCCACGGCCGGCACATCCAGCGACGCGAACTCACGTTCGCGCACCTCGGCCTTGCGCGTCACATCCTGCAGCGCGTTCTCGAACGGGTACTTGCTGGCGCGCAGATAGGTGCCGCAGCCATTGGCGTCGCAGGTGGCGTAGCCGCTCTCACCATTGACATGGACATTGCGGAACCGGATATCGCCCGAATTGAACAGGCGCACGGCCGAAATGGCCGGCTTGATCGTCCGCGTCACGCGATAGGCATGATAGTTGGCGAACAGGATATCCGACGAATTGCGCACATCCAGCGACACGGTGTCCTGGCTTTCGCGCACCTCTTCTTCCGTCTGCGGCGCCAGGAACTCCCAGTGCTTCACACCGTCGAGGACGATCTCGGCACGGAGATGGTGCTCGGCCGACAATTCGTAGACATGACCCGGCGTGTCGGTATTGGAGACATAGAAGCCCGCCTGGGCAAAGGTATCGGGGCTCCACACATTGGCAAAGGTGCCGCCGCCGCCATCGCGCACCCAAATGCTCGGATGCTGTCGATCCCAGTAGAGCTGCGGATCGAGAGTGCCGGTCTTGGCATACGGATCGACCTTGGCCCCGGCCAGATTGGTACCATGGCCGCCATGGATACGAACGTCATAGACCTCCGACTCCGCTCCCGCCCGCCACATCAGGGCCGTGGCGCGCGGATTGATCGTCCCGGTAAACAGGCCGAAGCCGCTGATCACCGCATTGCCGCCGGCGGCACTCTCCAGCAGCGGCTTGGCATCGCCGGCACCGTCATAACCTGCCTGGCCATCGGGCAGGACCAGTTGCGTCAGGCTCGGGTGCATGCCGATCAGCACTGTATCGGGCTTCAGATGGATGGTGTCGCTGACCAGGTAATGGCCGATCGGCAGGTAAACGACGCGTTTGCTATCAATCGCCTTCTGTATCGCCGCCGTATCGTCGGTCTTGCCGTCTCCGGTGGCGCCAAAGGCATGGACGCTGGCCCACTCCGCCACCGGCGGCAGGGCTTTCAAAGCATTGGCCGGCACACTCGGCAAAGCGTCTAGCGGTTTGGCGTCGAAGGTCGTCGCATAGGCGCCCGGCACGCCCAGCCCCTCCACCTTCATGCCATAGGAAAAGTTCGCGACCTGATAGGCTTTATCCGGCGCCTTCACCGTCCTGCCACTGTCGCGGAACAGGGCGAAGACCGGCGTGTTGCGCGCCACGGCGGTATCGAAGCCGACCTGAGTAAAGGCATTGTTCTCGTTGCTGATGATGATCGCCGCCTTCGACACGCGATCGAAGCGCACGCCCTTGCCCCACATCCAGTCGCCATAGCCGCGGTCGATCTCGATCCCGACCGGGGTCGCCTCGATGGCGACATTGACCAAGGTCAGCCCGGCCTCGTGCTCGCGGATGGCGGCGTCGCGCTGGCCACTGAAGGTCGAATCGATCAGGGTGAACTGCCACGCCGGCGACGTCTTCTCGGTCAGGATACCATAACGCCCGCCATAGAAATGCAGGTCGTCGGCCTCGTTGCCGGCCTGGTAGATTCCGGCCAGGCCCGAGCCGAGATGGAAGTCGATATGGCTGAGGAAGGTATGTTGCGCCGTGCGGAAACGTACCGCCGCTGCGGCCGGATTGCCTTCACCGATCTCGAAATCGATATTGGACAAGGCGGAATAAAAGGTCGCCGAATTGGCGTCGCGCACCGTGTCGCTGTACGGCACCGCGCTGGCCACCGGCACCGGCACCTTGCCGACCGTATATTGATCGCCGCCGGTAAAGACGACCATATTGGCGACGCCCGCGTGGAAGCCCGGCGTTTTCTTGCCCAGCACCAGGACCGGACGCGTCGCCCCCACCCCGAAGAGGCGCACCGCCGGCCAGATCAGCAGGCTGCGCGTGATGCGGTAGCGGCCCGACGGCAGGAAGACGACCCCGCCGACGCCCTTGTTGCTGGCCTGGTCTAGCGCCGCCTGGATGGCAGCCGTATCGTCGGCCTTGCCGTCGCCGACCGCATGCACCGTAATCGCCAGGGGATCGTCGGGCGCCGTCAGATAGACCGAGGTCGAGGCACTTTGCGCCGCACCCGCCACACCCAGCGCAGAAGCGATCACGCCAGCGCCCAGTAGCAGGCCTTTCATACCAACGGCCTTAACTTGGGCCGTTGGGAGCGTGCGACTGCACGCCGCCGTCTTTGTGCTCAAGAAGCGAAGCGTTAGCACGCTTCTATGGGCGGCGAGCCATGCGGCGTTTGAGCTGAAAAGAAGCTTGTGGATATTCGTTTTCATGTCGTCTCCAGCCCTGGCCGGTATTCTTGTTATGACAGCGCTACCATAATCAGGGATCCGTCGCGGCGATATTCTCCGCCGGCTCACGGCCCCGAACGCTCCTGCATACCATGGAAAATATAGCCCGGTTATGGGATTTTCGCTCAATTTTTGATGACAGCGCTAACATTGCCATTTGTGATCTTGCCCGCATGCAATCAACTTAGTATACTGTGTATATGAAGACCGGTTTCGTTTTTTCGCATACAGACAGCCGCCCCATGTATCAGCAGATCATGGAGCAGATAAAACAGCGGATAGCCGTCGGGGACTGGCCGCCTCATACCCCGCTGCCCTCCGTCCGCGAACTGGCGATCGACATCAAGGTCAGCGTCATCACGGTCAAGCGCGCCTATCTCGAACTGGCCCGCGACGGCGCCATCGTCACGCAACAGGGCAAGGGCAGTTGGGTCAACGACACCATCGACCTGAAAAGCCTGCAACGGGACGAACTGGTCCAGCACCTGGAACAGGCCGCGAAGCTGGCCCGGTCCCTGGACATGGCGCCGGAAACGATCTGGCACCTGCTGAAACACCACCTGGACTAAAACGCTCAAATAAAAAAAGGGAGGGAAACGAGAATGGAACTACCCCTGGCGATTGACTGTAAAGGCATCTCCAAGCGCTATCCGCACTTTCAGCTGACAGGCGTCGACCTGTCGTTCGAACAGGGCGCGGTGATGGGGCTGGTCGGGCCGAACGGCGCCGGCAAGTCGACCATATTGCGCATCGTCATGGGCCTGGTCGCCCCGGACAGCGGCTCGGTCGGGGTCCTGGGTCACGCCATGCCCGCCGACCAGATCGCCGCCAAGCGCCAGGTCGGTTTCGTCGCCGAGGACATGCGACTCTACGAGACCGAGACCATCGAATTCCACATGGATTTCGTCCGCTCGATCTTCGGCACCTGGGACGCGGACTACGCCAACCTTCTGTTGCACCGCTTCGACCTGACCAGGAAGCAGAAGGTCAAAGGCCTGTCGCATGGTCAGCGGGTCAAGGCCACCCTGCTGCTGGCCCTGGCGCGTCGTCCCGGCCTGCTGGTCTTCGACGAACCGACCACGGGCCTTGATCCGGCCGTGCGCAAGGAGGTGCTCGACGAGATGATGAATGCGCTCGCGGACGAAACCCGTTCCATCCTGTTCTCGTCGCACAATACCCTCGATGTCGAACAGATCTCCGACTACATCACCTTCGTCCATGGCGGCCGCATCGTCGATTCCCGCAACAAGGAAGACTTCCTCGACGGCTGGCGGCGCCTGCGCCTGACCAATGCCAACACCCTCCCCCTGCCCGACCTGGCCAATATCCGCGACGTCCAGTCGAGCGGGCGCCTGTGCACGGTCGTCGTCAACGACTATGACGACAGCCTGCCTGCCTATTTCACCCAGGCCGGTTTCACCGTTACCGCCATCGAACGCCTGACCCTCGAAGAAATCTTCCTCACCATCGTCGCCTCGGCCAAGGCCGGCGCACGGGAGCTTGCAGCATGAGCGCCTCCATCGTCCCCCAACTCGTCGCCAAGGACTTCCGGCTGATGCGCCGCGTCGTCGCCACCTTCGCCCTGGTCAGCCTCGTCTTCATCGCCCTTCTCGCGGCGCTTTACGGCCGCGTGCCCAACTGGGTCATGTTCAATTTCGGCTTTATCCTGTTGGTCAGCCCGGCCGGCACCTGCGGCATCGTCGTCCTGATGAAGACCAATGTCTTCGAAAAGGAAAAGGCGACCCAGCCCTTCATCATGAGCCTGCCGGTCACGGTGCGCGAATTCACCCGGGCCAAGCTGTGGGTCAACCTGCCGATATTCGCCGGCTTCTGGCTGCTGATCACCGTCGTCGGCTTCTACTTCGCCTTCGGCCTCCATCTGTTCCCCCTCGGCGCCGTGCCCTTTATCACCATGGTCTTCCTGGGGATTCTGGTCGCCTATGCCTGCATCCTTAGCACCAGTCTGCTCAGCCAGTCCCTGGGGGTCACCATCCTGGCCATCACCCTGTTCGAAGTAGCGTCCTCGGCCTACCTCTATGCCGCCGCCTATTCCGAGCCGATCCGCAGCCATATCCTGGGACCGGTCATGGTGTGGAACCCGACCGCTATCGCCATCGTCGCGGCCCAGATCCTGGTCGTCCTGTCCGTTCTGTCGGCGACCCTGCTGATCCAGAACGGCAAGCGCGACTTTATCTGAGGTATAGGTTATGAAACCGCGCCGTCTGCTCACAGCCGCCATTATCGTCGCCGCCGTGGCCATCAGCGCCGTCTTCATCCCGTGGGATGTCGGCTACGCCTACTTCACGCCCCTGCCCGCCACCGTGCAGGAGGAGATCAACGACGCACCGCATCATGGCCTGGACGGTATTGTCGTCTATGTCGACCAGGCCGGCCGGCCACCGGCATTCTACGCCGCCGGCTGGAAGGACCGCCAGGCGCGGATCCCGGCCGATCCGCACGCCCTGTTCAAGATCGCCAGCATCAGCAAGCTCTATATCGCCGCCGCCACCGCCAAACTGGTCGCCGCCAAAAGCCTGTCGCTGGACGATACCCTGGCGCATCTCCTGCCCGATTATGCCGGCCGCATTCAACACGCCGACACCATCACCCTGCGCATGCTGCTGCGCCATCGCAGCGGCATTCCCAACTACATCACCGCGAACGGCTTTCGCTGGGACCATGCCGTGAACCCGGCCGAAGTGCTCGGCCTCGTGCTCGATAAACCGGCGGATTTCGCACCCGACGCCCGCTACAGCTATTCCAACACCAACTACCTGCTGATCGGCATGATTCTCGACAGGACGCTGGGCTACAGCCACCGCGACTATATCAAGACGGAAATCCTCAAGCCCCTGAGGCTAACCCACACCTTCGGCAGCATGAAGGACGTCAATCCCGCCGATGTCATGAGCGGCTATGCCATCGGCTACGACCCCGACACCAAACCGCTCGATTGCGACATGCCGGGCGGCTCGATGGTGGCGACGGCGCAGGATGTCGGCATCTTCCTGCGCGCCCTGAACACCGGTACGCTGCTCACTCCGCAGGAACAGGCCATCTATTCATCGGTCTATGTCTACGACCATACCGGGCTTTGGGCAGGATATGAAAGCATTGCCCGCTACCACAAGGATATCGACACCGTCGTCGTCGAGTTCGTCAATACCAGCGGCGGCAACAGCTGGATGAAGGCCGAGGGCGAATACGGCCGCATCGTCAAGATTCTGCGCCGGCGATAATGGACCCAGCCTAAAGACTGCCTACCGCGTCGGCTGTCGGCTTGGTCTTCGGATTGGCCATCACCGCTTCGATCCGCCTCAGCAGGATCTCCGGCCGGAACGGCTTGTTGATATAGTCGTTGGCGCCCAGGGCATAGCTCTGCTTGATCGACTGGATATCGGTGCGCGCTGTCATGACGATAATCGGGACATCGGAAAATTCGCGAATCTGTTTCAGCAGGTCGAGGCCTTCGATGTCCGGCAGCCCCAGGTCGAGGATGACGACGTCGAAACTGCCGTCCCTTGCCCGGTCGACCGCCCCGGCGCCGGTCGGCAAGGCCGTCAGGGCAAAGCCTTCGTAGTTGAAGAAGATATCGTGGACATGGCGAAGACCGGGATCGTCTTCGACAATAAGAATCTGGCGCTTGGCAGTCATGGGGTATCCGTGCAGTCAGGTCGTAAAGACCGGGTGAGAGGTATCCGCCAAGCTACGAGGCTACCGCATAAGGGGGCTATGCGCATTTGGGCTGCCCCGGCATCCGGCCGTACATTTTCCCGTGATCCGCCCCCCACTACTGGCATGACCGTTGAATAGCCACAATTAATCCCCATATCGACAGGATCGACGACGATACGCCACCCTGAGTTCTGATCGGGCGGCCCGGATTTCCCTCCACATATCGCGTTTCTGCACGGGCTGATCCAGCTCTGCGACTGTCGTTTGTTTTAATCGATGATCAGATATTTTCCGCCGCCGGCCGTGCGCCGCGGCAAAGGTTCTAATGTATAATACCCAAACCCCGACGGCCCGGCCGTCCTACCCTGCCCACGTTTCCCGCCCCCGCGATACCGCACCCAGGCGCGAAGCCTGTGGCTTTACCCGCCGCGAAATCCGCTCCCTCGTCGCCGAAATGCTCGGCTGACGGATAAACTGGCACAACCTGACTCCGATCCAATCCCCAGGACGGGAGTTAGCAAATCTCCCTCCTTCCTGTCGCGAAGCGATGGGGAGGTGGCATCGAGCCTTTAGGCGAAGATGACGGAGGGGCGCTCTTGCTAGCGACACACTCTCCACGGAGGGTAGGAGCAACCAGCCCCACCCTCCGCTCGACAAACCTACTGCGCCGCCGCCGGCGAACACAGCCCCTTGTCGCACAAACCCTTCTGAATATCCTTCATCATGTCGGGCATGATCTTCGACACAGCCGGCATAAAGGTCTGCATGACCTGCGGCATCTTCTTCAGGATAGCCTGGCCGTTGGGGCTTTCATAAAAGACCACCATGCTCTTGAGTTCGTCCTCGGTGAAGACCTCGGCATAGGCCTTGAACATCTCGTCCTTCATGCGCGGGGTGTATTTCAGCGTGACGCTGGTCATGACCTCGGTCAGATCCTGCGCCTGTTGCTCGGTAATCTTCGGATTAGCCTGTCGCATCGACTGCATCATCGCCGGCGTCATGCTGGCATACATGTTCTTCATCAAGGCA
Organism: Asticcacaulis sp.; assembly: GCA_965246725.1. Lineage (GTDB taxonomy): Bacteria > Pseudomonadota > Alphaproteobacteria > Caulobacterales > Caulobacteraceae > Asticcacaulis. Next base: position 217,674 of record CBDFFG010000006.1, on the reverse strand, counting down.
TCGAAATCCATCGCCTTGTCGAGACGCTTCAGCAGGGCCAGCTTGCCCGCCGGAATCTCGCTTGGCGCTGCAGCGGCCGGTTTGGCGTCCTCAGCGTGCGCGCCGGCAGACACACCGGCAAAGGCCAGTGCGATCGCCACGGCAGAAGACGTGATAATTTTGCGCATAAACTCCCCCTCGAGCTAACCGGTAAAACACCGGTATCGACATGATAAAACAGTTGACCCGTGATATCCATATTCGCTTAAGGGTTGTCGCGTTTGTGATCCGGTCGGCTCAAAATCGTCACCTCTGCTGGAATACCACCGTATTGCCGTCGGGATCGTCGGCATAGAATTCGCGCGTCCCCCAGGTCTGGTCGAGCGGCCCCTGGTGCACCGGCGAGTCCGGCTTGTGCGATCCGTCCAGCCCCCGCGCCCGAAACATCGCAAACAGCCCATCGATCTCCGCCACCACAACGATGGCCGATGCCCTGTCGGATCGGTTGCCGAAGGCCGACAGGTGTAGTTCATCGTCGCCGCGCAGCAACACGGCATAGGCCGGCGCCTCTTCCGGCCAGGCATAACCGGCTGCGAAATCGAGCACACCGGTATAGAAGTCCAGCGCCCGCGCCATATCGCTGACATTCAGGGTGGGGATAATCATGCCGGCCTGGCCGCATTGACCGCAAGCTGCGCCGCGAACGCCCGCCCGTAGGCCGGCCTGGCCTCACCCCGGGCGACATAGGCCGCCAGATTCGGAAACTCATCCAGCAGCCCCGATGCCCGCAACCGCAACAGCACCGACACCATCATCAGGTCGCCGGCGCTAAAATCCCCATCCAGCCAGTCGGCCTCACCCAGCCGCGCCGACAACTGCCGCAAGCGATCCCGCACGCGATCCCTGACCAGCGGCATTCGCTCCGCGGCCCACGGCTTGTCGCCCTCCAGCAACCGGGCCGTTACCAGGTCGAGGATTGGCGGCTCGACCGTATTGGTCGCCGCGAACATCCACGTAATGGCCCGTGCCCGGGCATCGGCACTGTCCGGCAGCAGGCCGCCATGACGCTCGCCGATATGCAGGACGATCGATCCGGTCTCGAACAGGACAAGGTCACCTTCCTCATAGGTCGGGATCTGGCCGAACGGGTGCACCGCCATGTGCGCCGGCGCCTTCAGGTCCGGAAACGACACCAGCCGGACCGTGTAGTCCGCCCCCGCCTCTTCGAGCGCCCAGCGCACCCGCGTGTCCCGCGCCAGTCCCTTGCCGCCATCGGGCGAGCGTTCGAAGGCGGTAATGGTGATCGTCATGATAAATTCCTCCCGGCGGCCAATTGATGGCAGGTTTTAACCCGCCGTCAAATCCTTCGCATGCGTCCCAATGACCCCTTTGCAAACCTGCCGGCCGGGCGCATTGGAAACTGATGGCGGTCTGTGGCTGATGGACCCGCGCGAACCCGGCATTCCCGCTGCGGCCTGCGGTATTATCGGATTGGATCCCCATGCTCCAGGACCTCTTGCCCGCCCTGCCCTATTCCGACGATGTCGAGGAGATCCTGCCCGACGAAGACGAAGTCAACGCAAAGCTCGCCGAGTCCTTTCGTTATATCGTCAACAAGACCCACGAAGACACAGGCCACGCCGAACGCAGCGTCCACGCCAAGAGCTTCGCCCTGCTGCGCGCCGAAGTCGTCGTCCATCCCGACTTGCCGCCGGAACTGGCCCAGGGCGTTTTCGCCACCGCCAAAACCTACGCCGCCGTCATCCGCATATCCTCGATTGCCGGCGACGTCCTGCCCGATACGGTCTCCCTGCCGCGCGGCTTCTCGTTCAAGCTGTTCGATGTCGACGGCGAGCGCCTGCCGGGCTCCGAAGACGCCCGCACCCAGGACTTCATCTTCGCCAGCAGCCCGGTCTTCGCCGCGCCGACGGCCGAGAAATTCGCCGGGCCGCTCAAATTCCTGGCCGCCACCACCGACCGGGTCGAATGGGCCAAGGTCGCCCTGTCGGCCTTTTTGCGCCCGACCGAACGCGCCCTCGAACATATCGGCCATGGCGTTCCGGCCCTGAAGGGCTTCGGCGGCTATCCCATGGTCAATCCCCTCGGCGACCGCTACTGGCTGCAGGCCCCTATCCGCTTCGGCGACCATATCGCCAAGCTCGATGTCGTGCCGGCGTCCGAAAACTTCACCGCCCTGACCGGCAAGGAATTCGACCTCGACGGCCGCCACGACGGCATCCGCGACGAGGTCCATACCCTGCTCGCTAGTGAAGGCGGTAGCTGGACCCTGCGCGCCCAGCTCTGGCGCGACCGAGACACACAACCCATCGAAGACGCCTCGGTCGAATGGACCGAAGACGTCAGCCCCTTTATTCCCATCGCCACCATCCGCGTGGCACCGCAGGACAGCTGGTCGCCGGACCGTGCCCTGGTCATGGACGACGCCATGGCCTTCCGCCCGTGGCAGGGTATCACGGCGCACCGGCCACTCGGCAATATCATGCGCGCCCGCCGCGTCACCTACCCCATCTCGGCCGACCTGCGCAGCACCCTGAACCGCTGTCCGATCCACGAACTGGATAGGCCGCCAGTGGCGTAGAAAAGCGCTGCTGACAATCAACGACGCACAAGGGGAGGACGCCACGACATTTCGGAACGTTGCGGAACTTATCGACTTGCTGTCGCTAGCACCAGTGCAGACTTGGACGACACGGATGCATTTATCGGCCGTACGGCATCCAACAACAGCTTGACACGGCTGCAAATATATTAAATACTTCGCCAAATGGTGAAGTATAATACATCAGACATGGACCGCACATTTTCCGCCCTCGCCGATCCGACGCGGCGGGCAATTCTGCTGCGCCTGAAGGACGAGCCCAACCTATCGGTCAGCGATCTCGCGCGCCCTCTCACGGCAAAACTGCCTGGATTCATGAAACACCTGGATGTCCTGTCCGATGCGGGACTGATTGAACGGACCAAGACCGGCCGAACCGTTTGGGTGACCCTGGTTCCAAGCCCGATGCAGCAAGCAATGGCGTGGCTTGGCCACTACGAAAGTCTGTGGACGGCGAGCCTCGATCGCCTGGTCGCGCTGGTGGAAAAGGATGACGAAACATGACCGCAACGCGCCCGAGCATCACCATCGTGCGCCGGATCAAGGCCTCGCCGGCCAGGGTCTATGCCGCTATCACCGACCCGGCGCAAATGCTGCTGTGGTGGGGTCCCGACGCCGGCCCTACCCTGCGCGCCGAAGCCGATGTGCGGCCGGGCGGCCGGTTCAGCATCGTCTTCCGCATGATGAACGGCAGCGAGGGCAATCCGACCGGCGTTTACCGCGAGGTTGTCCCGGACAGAAAGCTCGTCTTCACCTGGGAGTGGCCCGGCATGCCGGAGCGGGAATCGCTGGTCACCTTCCTGCTTGTGCCCCGCGATGGTGGCACAGAGCTTACCCTGATCCACGAGCACCTGCCGGACGCACCGGCGGCCGAAAGTCACAAAGCCGGCTGGAACGGCCTGCTCGACAAACTGCAGACTTTTCTCGGAGACGCCGCATGAGCAACCTAACCCTGACCACCTATGACTGGGTGCCCGACATGCCCCGCGGCTATGTGCGCGACCTGCGCGTGCGCTGGGCGCTGGAAGAGGCCGGACTGCCGTACCGCGTCGAAAGCACGTCGTTTCGACAACGCGGCGCCGATCATTTTGCCCATCAGCCGTTCGGCCAGGTGCCGTGGCTAACCGACGGCGACGTATCGATATTCGAAAGCGGCGCCATCCTGCTGCATCTCGGTGAACGCAGCGATGCCCTGATGCCGGCCGATGTGCGCGGCCGCAGCGGCGCAAAGGAATGGCTGTTCGCGGCCCTGAATTCGGTGGAGGCGGCAAGCCTCCCCTGGTCCATTCTTGTCTTTGCTGGCGACGCCGCGACGGCGGCACGCCGGCAATTCGACGACTTCCTCAACGGGCGGCTGGCCCGCATGGAAACGATACTGGCCGAGCGGGAGTGGCTGGCCGGGCCGTTTTCGCTCGCCGACATCGCCATGGCAGACGTACTGCGGCTTGTCGATCGTTTCGACGGTCTGGCAGACTATCCGGCCTGCCATGCCTATGTCGCCCGCGCCACGGCGCGCCCGGCCTTTCAAAAGGCGTTCACCGACCAGCTCTCCCACTTCGCGCAGTACGACCAGGCGCATGCCACCGTAAAAAGTTGACGTCCTCGCCACCACCCTCACCGCTGCTGCAACACCACCGCATTGCGGTTGGGATCGCCGGCATAGAATTCGCCGATCCTCCAAGGCCTGGTCGACACGCCTGTGGTGGACCGGCCAATCCCCTTATCGGCGGCGTCAGGCTACACCTGGAGGACGGCAAACAGGGCCCTGCCAGTCGACTAGATAAGGTTTTCTTAAACCGACCCGCAACACGGGGCGGGGGACCGCATGCGCCAAGCCGCGCTCTGTGAGCGATGCGATAGCGCAAGCTTGTCCAGGCTGGCGAAATGGGGTGGTGGGGCTTCTTGCTTGAGCCACACGGCCCCACATCATCCCGGCACCTCCCCCCGCCTCAGCTTCGCAAGAATATCTCCCATCCGCCTTGCCCGCGTCTCCGGTCGCTTCGCCGTCTGCAGGCGATGATAGATACTGAAAACACTCGAACGCCGCAGCTCCCCGTAAAACGCCTTCACCTCCGGCTCGGCTTCGAGCGCCGCCAGGAAATCCTCAGGCAAGACCATATCCGACGAGCCCGCATAGGCCGCTCCCCACCGCCCGTCCCGCCGCGCCGCCTCGACCTGCACCAGGCCCGACGGCTGCATCACACCCTCGGCGATCAACCGCTCGGCATGGGCACAATTCTTCTGCGACCAGCCCGATTTCGGACCGCGCGGCGTAAACCTCTGCACGAACGACACCGCATCGAGCACCTGCCGCTTGCCGTCGATCCATCCCCACGCCAGGGCCGTGACAACGCAATCCTCCCAGGTCACCGACGCAACGCCGGAACCTTTCTTGTACATCCGCACCCACAGCTCGCGCTCGGTCGCATGATGCACCCCCAGCCAGTTCGACAAGGCTTGCGGCGTCTCAAAAACAAGGGAGCTCACATCAGTCATAATCGTCAGCCTTTTACGCAGCGTGCATCCCCACCATAGGCCGAGCCTGCTGACAAAATGCGACAGTTGGTTAGCGCGACTCAATCCCCGGCGTGAAGCCTCGCCAGATAATCTCGCAGCAGAACGGCCCGCCTGGGGCGAAAACTTACCCCTGCCGGCTCCGCCCGGGCAATCCGGTCGGTCCGGAACATGCGGAAATCCTCGCGCAGGCAACACCAGGCCAGCACCGTCAGAGCCGTCTCATGATAGACGATGGCCAGCGGATAAACCGTCCGCTCGCTGTCCGCCCCGGCGGTGTCCGTATAGTGCAGACACAAGGCCTCCTCCCGCCAGCACGCCCTGCGGATGGCGTCGACATCCACCTTTGACACCGCCCGGCCGTTCGGACGATAGACGTGCGATATGGCGTGGAAGATATGCTGCTCGCCCTCGTCGGTCAGGGTCGCCGCCACCTTGGCCAACACATCGCCGGCGGCCTTCGCCAGGGCCGGATCACCCATATGACGCACCTCGGCCAGCCCCAGGACCAGCGCCTCGATCTCCGTCCGGTTAAGCGTCTGCGGCGGCAGGGCATAGTCCTCGACCAGACGATAGCCATATCCCCGCTCGCCGTCGATACGTGCCCCCGCAGCCCTGAGACTGTCGATATCGCGATACAGCGATCGCAAAGACACCTCTGTCTCCGCCGCCAGTTTTTCGGCGGTGATCGGCGGCGCCATGACGCGCATGGCCTGAAGCAATCTCAGCAAACGATCGGAACGCGCCATCGCAAAAGTCCAACTGCCGGAAAGTGGCAGTTGTCACCCTCTACCCTGTCCTTCGTCGACGCAACCAAAATCGCCTCACGACTTACCTCAAAAGGACACCTGAAATGCTTACCGCCATGGTCCATATCAACTGGCTCGCCGTCGCCGCAGCGACCCTCATCTCATTCCTGCTCGGCGGCCTGTGGTTCGCCGTGCTGTTTGCCCGGCTCTATTCCGTCGCCATGGGCCGCGAACACGACCCGAAGGCAAGCCACGCTCCCCGGTTCATCCTTGGACCGTTGGTCTGCAACCTGGTCATGATCACCACCAGCGCCATCCTTATCGGCGCCCTGCATATCACCACGACAGGTCCGGCCCTCCTGTTCGGCGCCATTGTCGGCCTGGGCTACTGCGTCTCGACCATGGTCAATATCTCCATCAATCCCAACTTCCCCCGGCCGATGCTCTATGCCGCGATCAACGCCCCTACTTCCTGGCAACCAGCCTGCTGGCCAGCGTCATCCTGACCGTCATGCAGTGAGTCACCACAGTGCCGTCACCGCTTCCGCGATAAAGTCCCTCAGACGTCCCGCCTCTTCACCGGCGCCGACCACCATGTGCAGGGTAATCGGAAACGCCCCCAGCACCGGCAGGCCGAACAGGGCTGGGTCGGAGACCAGACCCGCCGGCAGGTTGGCGGCACTGCGCGCCGTCACACCCAGCCCGCCTTTGGCCGACGCCCATAACCCGGCCAGGCTCGGACTGACCGCCGCCAGCCGCCACGCCTGCCCGGCGGCATCGAGCGCCACCAACGCTGCCTTGCGAAAGGCGCATTGCGGACCCAGCATGACCAGCGGCAAGGGCTGATCGCCGCGCGGCGTAAAGCCTTCGCCGGCGATCCACTCTATCGCCAGCGTCCCCACGGTTTGCGCCCGCGGCCGCCCGGCTTGCCCCACCACCAGGGCCAGGTCGAGCTCGCCCGCCTCCACGGCGTCGGCCAGGGCCCCATTGCCCTCGATGCGCAACTCGATCATCACCAGCGGATACAGCGACGCAAAGCGCGTCAGCACCTGCGGCAAAACGTTTTCAGCGAAATCCTGCGAACAGCCCAGCCGCACCGAGCCGCTTAAACTTGCCCCCCTTACCGTGTCGATCAGTTCGTCATTGAGGCTCAGCAACCGGCGTCCATAACGCAGCACGATCTCGCCGGCCGGCGTCAGGTCGACGCCGCGGCCGGCCTTGCGAAACAGGGGAACACCAACCTGGTCCTGCAGCCGCTTCATCTGCAGGCTGACCGCCGATGGAGTCCGTCCCAGCCGCTGCGCCGCCTGGCCATAACCGCCCAGATCGCTGGCGGCGACCAAGGTGCGCAGGGTGTCGAGATCGAGGACAACACGGCTCATTGTTTTATATATCTGATCATTTCGGCAAAAATTACCAAATTGTCGTGATGAATTTTCACCAATAGGCTGCGCTGACACCGAAAAGTCAAGCCACAGGTCCTACAGATGAAAGCCATCCTGATCGCCGCCGTCCTCGCCGCTGCGCCTGTGTCCGCGCTCGCCGCGCCGAATGTCCTGACCGGCACCTGGACCCTGCTCCAGGCCGACATCCTGCATCCCGACGGCACGCGTGCCCACGACTATGGCGACGCCCCGGCCGGCCTGATGGTGATCGATGATACCGGCCACTATGCGGTGCAGATCTACGACACCTCCCGGCCGAAATTCGCCGCCAAAGACAAGGTCAAAGGCACGCCCGAGGAATACAGGGCCGCCGCCCTGGGCGCCAGCATTCACTACGGCACGATCGTCGTCGACGCGAAGGCCCATACCTTCACCATCAATCTGGTACGCTCCAGTTACCCCAACCAGGAAGGCACATCGCAAGTCCGTCCCTACGAACTCAAGGACGGCGTGCTCAGCTACAAGGTCACCGCCCGCGCCAATGGCGACGTACCTGTATCTGTGTGGAAGAAGGTGCAATAAAGAAAGGCGATACTGCCTCACCGATCCGCCAGATAGACATACTCGTGCTGGCCATCGCGCAGGATCAGCGTCTTGTGCCCATCCTTTTCGCCGACCACGAATTCCATCCCGACCAGGCTGGGCGTCAGGAACATCAGCGAGGTCGTACCGTCGTCATTGCGCCGGGACGCCACTTCGCTCGAGAAGGACGGCACCTGCACCCAGGTATGGCCCTTGCGCACCGTGACGCGGACAAATCCCAGGTCCGGATTGCTGTAGGACGACGCCAGGCTCAAGCCCTTGGCCGGGATCTCCATCTTCTCGCGCTCTTTCAGATACCAGGCGCGACCGGCCTTTGCGTTCGCAGCGACATTCTCCATCGCCTCCGGCTTGCCGTCATACAGCACCTCCAGAAGCCGGCGCATAAACGGCCGCAGCATCGGCCGGCCATTGTCCGAACTGGTCAGGATAACGGCGCCGACATCGGCATCCGGGATCAGCATGAAATCGCTCTTGTAGCCGGCCATGCTGCCGCCATGGTGGATCACCGGCACACCCCACTGGGTGTCGGTCTCCAGCCCCATGCCGTAGCGCGAATATTCGCCGCTCGGCACGGTCGAGGTCCGGCGCTCCAGCAGGTTTTCCTCGCTGATCAGTTGGCGGCTGTTCGGCAGCTTGCCCTTGGTCAGTTCGTTCTCGACATAAAGGATCATGTCGTGCGCCGACGACCACGCCCCGGCCGCCGGGCGATACGGGATGGCCGTGCGGTTCTGCTCCATCATGACGCGCGCCACCTTTGCGTTTGCATCATAGGAATAGGGCACGGCATAATTGCCGCTTAGGGCCTTTTTGAAATCGAAGGTGGTGTCGTTCATGCCCAGCGGCGTAAACACGCCGACCTGCATCGCCTTGTCATAGGCCTCCCCGATCGGCAGGGCGGGATAGGCAAGATGACCGGCAATATAACCCGCCGCCGACGCCATGAAGTTATTGTACTGGAAGACCTCGCCGAAGCCACTGGTCGGTTCGGTCCCGGCCAGCAGGGTAAAGGTCGCGGTCGGCGGTGTCGTCGCCGGCGTATTGAAGAACCAGTCCATATCCTTGCGCGGCAATCCGGTGCAGGCGCAGACCAGATGACGAATCTCGACCTTCTGCGTCGTCGCCTCGCTGCCGAGGCGGAAGGACGGATAGACATCGGTGACCTTCTCGTCCCAGCGCACCTTGCCGGCGTCGACCTGCTCGGCCAGCAGCAGGGTCGACATGCTCTTGGTATTGGACGCCATCATGAACAGGGTATGGGCGTCGACCTTGGCTGGCTTGCCGACCTGGCGCACCCCGAAGCCGCCCTCATAGACCACCTTGCCATGATCGATCAGCGCCATCGATGCCCCGGGAATATCCAGTTGCGCCATGGCATAGGTGACAAAGGCCTTCATCTCGGCCACGCGGGCGGCATCGAGCGGATGCGCCGCGCGCCCGACAAAGCTTTCGCGGGTAAAGCCGCCCGGCAAGGCGCTGCTGAACAAAAGATCGACCGCCGCCCCACGCTTTTCCGTCGTACCCTGCGCCCCATCGAGAATCTGCACCAGCCACAAACTGCCCTTGTGACGGACGCTGGCGCCGACATAGATCTTTTCGTTCGGCGACGTCTCGTAGTCGATATCGGCCGCATCGTCCCAGCCATCGCGGCCGGGCTTGGGCGTCACCAGCTTGACGGTGCGATGGGCGTCCGGCCGGTAGATGGCCCAGGCCTTGTCGGCCGCATCCTGCGCCGATGTCGCCGACATCACCTCGACCGCGGCGATCTCCAGGTCGCCCTCCGGCGCCACCGCCACCAGACCGCCGGCGATCGTGCGCATGCTCCACGCCTTGGGCAGGGTAAAGGTCGTCCCGCCCGGCAGGGTCTGGGGCGTATCCGCCGCTACGGACGCTGCGACCGGCGCAGTTTGGGCATTGCAGATAGCCGGCGCCAGGGCCAGGACACAGACGGACAGAAGCAAGGCTTTGATGGTCATCAGATATCCCCCCGGTGCATCTGCCAATGCGGCAGGCGAACAGATATCAGGCGTAACGATGATATTTGGAATCGTCAAGATATGCCGTGCACATGGCAGGTTTGCGGATTGCTCTCGTAACCCTGTCCTCGCTGCGCGAGAGTTTAACTGCCGTCGGAAACGTCGAGAAACAGACGGACAAGGTCGGTATTGATATAATAGTTGTTGCGCCCGGCCTGGTGTTTCTCGACAAAGCCATTCTCCGCCAGGGCGTCGAGATATTTTGCCGCAGTCTGCCGCGTAATGCTCAGATCTTTCTGCACATACTCGATGCGGGTGTATGGGTGCCTGAACAGATTATTGAGAAGATCCTGGCTGTAAAGCCGGGGCAACCTGTCGCGCATCCGCCGCTTTACCCCGGCCATCTGCGCGCCAATCCCCTCGACCAGCCGAACCGTCGTCGCAGAGGTTTCAGCCACCGCCTCAAGCATAAAGACGACCCAATCCTCCCATGCACCGTCATCACGCACGGCCTGGAGCAGCCGATAATATTCCGCCTTGTGCCGGGTAATATGCCGTGAAAGATACAGAATCGGAATGTCCAGCAATCCTGTTCGGGTCAGGTAAAGGACATTCAGAATGCGACCGATACGTCCGTTTCCATCCGGAAAAGGATGGATACTTTCGAACTGATGATGAATCAACGCCATCTTGATCAGCGGATCGAGGGGCGAAATCCGGTCGTCATTCACGAACCTTTCCAGGTTAGTCATGTGATCGATAATTTCGCCGGCAGTCTGCGGTGGAATAAAAACCGTTTGCCCGCTGGTTTCATTTTTAAAGGCAGTGCCGGCCACGGTACGAAACCCGTCAGTCCGTCCTTTCAGCAGCCTGAACATATCGACAAGAGCCGTATTGGTAATCAAACCACCAGTTTCCGTCAGCCGCCTGAAACCCAGGCGTACGGCGTCGCGATACAGGGCGACCTCCTTGGCGCTTGGGGATTGCGGATCGTCCGGGAACAGGTCCGCCTGGAAGAGCTCGTCCTGTGTCGTGACGATGTTTTCGACTTCCGACGAAGCCTTGGCTTCCTGCAGGGCAAGGGTGTCGATCAGGATGCCCTGGTTGGGTATCGTTTTTGCCTGTCCTTTTAAATCCGCGAGCGCCCGGCTGGCGGCATTCAAGGCCTTGTACACTCTCACCGTTTCCAGTTCGACTGACAAAGGCAGCCGTGGGAGGTCGTAGGTTGGCTTTAACACATCAAATCTCATATGTTAGCGAAACATGATTTTTTTAACATGACGCTGGCGATATGTCAGCGAAAAGGAAGATTTCCGACATGTTATTCCTGTACTATGGTGTGATGAGATTCTGACCCACAGGGCATCGATGATACGATCAGGTTCCGAAAACCCCTTGCCGCAGGACAATCTGCCGACCGACACCCTGCAGGTGGCGCCGCCGCGACCGGCCCGGCGCGCCGGCCTGAGCCTGCCCCTGCTCCTGTCCGTAGCGCTCCACGTCGTAATCGGCGGGGCGCTCGTCCTTGCCATGCTGCCCAAGACGGGCGCGAAGCCCGCGCCCGATCCGACATCTGCCGCAGCCCCCGCCATAGTGCCGGCAAAACCATTTACCACGCCAATCCCTGCAACCACTTCCCAGCCTGTCGCTCCGGTCTCACCAGCGGTGTTACCTGCTCCCAAGGCCAAACCCGCCCCCATCAAGGCCCCTTCCGCCAAGGCAAAGCCCGCCAAGACAAAACCCGCGGCAAAGGCCGCCGCAACCAAGGCCAAGACCCAAAGCAAAAACAAGACGCCGGCAAAACCGGCCAAGGCCACTAAAACCAAGACGGCTAAACAGGTAGCGAAAAAGCCCGCGCCTAAGCCTGCCCATAAGGCGCCTGTCCTCGATCTCGAAGCCCTGAGCAAGGGCGCATCCAGCCACGCCCATTAACGCGAAATGCATTGCGCCGGCGGCATGGCCCCCTGCCACGCCGCCGGCTCCCCCGACCTGGTCTCACCCAATGCTGTTCTGCCGGCCGAACGCCGGTCTTGATGCAGAAGTGCCCGCCCGGACCGGGAATAACCACCTGTAATATTGGTGGAAATCCGGACGGACCTTATGCCTGGAAATATGCCTTACAAATATCCGGCCGTTGTAGATCGCCCCGCCCGCCGCCGGTATGCCTGTCCGTCCAAAAATTCTGGACTTTGCGTCCAAATCTGCCGATGATGACTGTGAATTTGTAGGCGTACGCGTTGGGATTATAGTGGCGTCACCTTTTACCTGGGAACTTTCGAAGGCAACCTCGAACGACCCGCTGGAACTCTACCGCCACACCTATGACGGGGTCTGCGCCATTGTCGACGCCAAACCACCCCGCCCCGGCGCCACCTTCCTCAACCGCGTCTCGACATACGACATGGGTGCGGGCCTGCTCAGCCTGTGCACCGGAACCCGCCAGACCCTGATCCGCACCACGAACGAAACCCGTCGCAACGACCCCGAACTGGTCATGATGTCGGTGGTCGTAGCCGGTTTCCGCGGCATCGATTTCCAGGGGCACAATGTCGCGCCCGCCATAGGCGACGTTCACCTCGGTGAGACCTACCGGCCGATCAATGTTTTTCTCAACGACGATTTCCGGGTGGTCAAGCTGATGGTGCCGCGCGCCATGGTGCCGCAAAACCTGCTCGACTACGGCCTGCACGGCCTCAACCTGCCGGTGAACACGCCCACGGGCCATATGCTGTCCAACAGCCTGACCTCGCTCGCCCGCGTCGCCACCCACATGTCGCCGGCCGAAGCCGAGGCGGCGATCCGTGCCTGCTTCGTCATGCTGGGCGGCGCGCTCGATATCGGCGGTTCGTCGCGCCACGACCGGCTGGCCGTCCTGACCCGCTCGGTGCGCAACCAGGCGCTGGAACAGATCGACCGCACCCTCAAGGATTCCGACCTGACCCCGGAAAGCCTGGCCCGCCGCATCGGCGTATCGCGCTCCACCCTCTACAACGCCTTCCGCGAAGACGGCGGCGTCTGGCAGCAAATTCGCGCCCGCCGCCTCGACTCCGCCTTCGCCGCCCTGCGGGGCCGCGGTCGCAGCCGCGTCAGCGTCCAGCAGATCGCCTACGACAACGGCTTCGTCTCCGACAGCCATTTCAGCCGCGCCTTCCTGGCCCGCTTCGGCATCCGCCCCGGAGAGGTCGGCGACATGACCTATGCCGCCGCCAACCACAACCACGCTTCGGAAGACATGGCCAACCTGTCGCGTTATATCGCCGCCTGGAAAACCGACCTGGCTGCCTGACCCTTGACACCAGCTCAGCCCCCTTCCTCCTGCCCCGTTTACGGGGGAGGTGGCTGAACCTGCGTCAAGCCGGTTCAGACGGAGGGGGGAAATGTCGAGGCCAAAAATTCAGTCCGGTCCAGATATATGCTTCCGCACCGGATCCAAACCTACCCGACCAATCCGTCAAAATCCGCCGCAGCATGCCGCTCCGGCAACCCGCCCTCAACCCGGTTGACCATCCGTCCGCGCTTCACAGCTTCACGGCTCTCCAGCAGATCCATCCACCGGCGCAGGTTCGTATACTCCCCGGACGACAGGAATTCCGCCGCCGAATAGGCACCATTGGCGATGCCGCCGTACCACGGATAGATGGCCATGTCGGCGATGGTGTATTCGTCGCCCGCCACATATTCCGTTTTCGACAGCTGCGTATCCAGCACATGCAACTGGCGCTTGGTCTCCATGGCGTAACGGTCGATGGCATACTGAATCTTGAACGGCGCATAGGCGTAGAAATGCCCGAAGCCGCCGCCGACGAACGGCGCCGACCCCATCTGCCACATCAGCCAGTTCATCGTCTCGGCCCGGGCATAATGCTCGGTCGGCAGGAAGGCCCCGAACTTTTCCGCCAGGTAGAACAGGATCGACCCGCTTTCGAACAACCGCGTCGGCGGAGTGGTCGAATAGTCCATCATCGCCGGGATTTTCGAATTGGGATTGATATCGACAAAGCCGCTGCCGAACTGGTTGCCCTCGCCGATCTTGATCAGCCAGGCGTCGTACTCGGCGCCGGCATGACCTGCCGCCAACAACTCCTCGAGCAGGATGGTGACCTTGATGCCGTTGGGCGTGCCCAGCGAATAGAGCTGCAGCGGATGCTTGCCGACCGGCAGGTCCTTGTCGTGCGTCGCCCCCGACACCGGCCGGTTGATATTGGCAAACTGTCCGCCATTGCCGCGGTCCCATTGCCACACCTTGGCCGGCACGTAGCCGGCCGGTTGATTGTTCTCAGGAGTGTTATCAGCCATCTGCCCTCTCACGGTCTTGCGCTTGCCGAGCATATGGCAACGCGCCGGGAGCTCTGCCACAGCCGGGGACGGATCGTCCTGTGGGTAACTCGCTTAACGGCCGGGCAAGTCGAAATCGTACAGCTGGCCATGGCCGATATCGACCGTCTGCCGGGCAGCCGCGAGATGCGCGGTGATCACCGCATGTCCCGGCGCATAGTCGCGGTCGGCAATGCCGCGCACCGTATACCGCCGCCAATGACGGCCGATCGTGACATAGCTGTCGCTCACGACGCCATAGGGTGCGTCCATAGCCTGGATCAGCAAACGCGCCCGGCCGACCTTCGGATTATTGTCGACCGGCGCCAGCCGCATCCACACCGACGCCGCTATCCGGTCGCCTTGGTGGATAGGCCGGGAATTGCGGCTGTAAATGCTGATATCGTACAGGTTTTTGCGCTGCGCCGGCACGGCGATACGCCTGGCTCCCCCGCCGGGAATAGTGTCGTCTTCCACCCGTCCGCGGTCGGGAAAGGCAAACAGGCGGGTAAAGTCGCTGACCCGCCAGCTATCGACCTGGGTATCGCCGACGATCTCGGCCGGAAAGCTGCCGGGAAGCGCCGCCTGTGCCTTCGCGTCATCGTGGCCATGAAAGACGCTGATCCCAATGGCAGTGAAGACTGCCACCCACACTGGAAACGATACGCCTGCCGGCCTGTCTGCTTGCGCCATGATCTTCCCCCCGGACGGTTTTGACGGACGGACAATACACCAGTCTTGCACACGGATGAAGTGTTACATGGGCAACCATTTGGAGAGATCGCCCATCTTAGACCTCCCCACCTTCGGTGGGGAGGGGGACCGCACGAAGCGCGCCGCTCCGAAAAGTGTCATTTAAGTTCTCACGCATTCGCCGCGCGAGATGTGGTGGTGGGGCTTCTTGCTTGAGTCACAAGCGTAACCACTGCTCAACACTCTGCATAGTCAATTGATCATTCGAGCTTTTTCGGACTCAAGAAAACCCCACCCGGCGCTACGCGCCACACGCCCCTGATTTCAGGGAAGGTTCAGTTGAAACGGCACGGCCGGCAGATCGTCGGCACTGTACAGATTGACATAGGGCGCATCGCTCCAGGCATAACGCACGCGCGTAACGTCCGCCGTCCCTGCCCCCTTCAACACGATCGTGTCACCGCTCAACGTCCCCGCCACATAATGACAAACCTCACCCGCACAGGCCTCGAAGCCGATCGCTGTATCGGAGCTATAGGCGCGCAAGCCGCCATTGGTATCGCGGAAGCTGATCACCAGATCCGTGCCCGAACGCGCGACCGAGGTCGCCTCTGGTCCGCCGCGCGACACGGCCTCGCCATAGGCCACAGACCTTGCCGCCCGTGCCAGGCGCCCGCCGACCACCACCTTCTGCGTCGGGTGGATATCGGTGCGATCGCCGACATCGATGGTGACGGCCAGGCCCGCATGCGGATCGCCATCGACGGCCAGACGCTGCGACTCGCGCAGGTCCGCCCAGTCCGACTTGCCCGGCTGGGTCGATACCGGTCCGAACGACGAAAGCTGCGCGACGACAAACGGCAGGTTCGGCGTGTCGAAGCTCTTGCGCCAGTCGCCCATCAGCATCGGCAGCAGGGTGCGATATTCCGCCGCTGCACCGGTATTGGCCTCGCCCTGATACCAGGCCGCCAGCTTGACATGGTACCCGGCAAACGGCGCGATCATGCCGTTATAAAGCGTCGACAGGCTGGTCGGGATGGCCCACGGCGCCGCCGGCAGGCTCAAACCCTTGGCGCGCATACCCGCCTTGTACTTCCACACCGACGGTACCGGCACGGCCTGGCCATCGCTCATCTTGATAAAGCGATTGGCCGCCTGACCGGTCAGCCCACCACTGCCAAGAATGCGCATGACGATGCTGTTGGTGCCTGCCTTGAACACGCCCGGCGCCACGGTATAGTCGCGCCACAGCCACGACATGCCGGAGCTTCCAACATAGGTGCCATTGACCCAGGTGGTGTCATAGGTGTCCGCAGGCCCCAGCAATAGCTCGTTGGCCTTGGCCGCCTGGTCGGCGGTCAGGGTGACGCTGGTCCGCAGCCACACCACGCCGTCGAAATCCTTCAACTCGGCCGGCCCGGCATCCTTCCACGATCCCGTGGCATTGAGGCTCGGCCACTTGCTGTCGTCGAACCCCGGCGCCGCGAAGGCGCGGTTGGCCTTATTGGCAGGATCATGGGCGTCCCACCAGGTTTCTTCCAGCTTGCTCTGGCCCGCCATGGCGCCGGCGTGGTCGCGCCCCAGCAGCTTCACTGCATCGAGGCCCGGCGCATAGGCCGGCAAGGTCCGGAGGGTCGGATCGCTGATCCAGCCCTGGATGGTCGTGCCGCCCCAGTAGGAATCGATCATGCCGATGGCGACGCCCTGGTCCTTCTGCAGCACCATGGCCATCTCATGACAGACGGCCGACGCCTCCCCGACCGTATCGGGTCCGACCACCTTCCAGGTTGCCGCCGTCTTGAGCTCATCGAGGGGCAGAGGCTCGCTCTCGTTCTGCACCAGGATAAAGCGCAGGTTATTATTGGCCGAGGCGCCGATACCGCTCCAGGCGCCGGTCGACAGCCGCGCCGGGAACTGCATGTTGGACTGGCCGCCGCACATCACCACATCGCCGACCATGATATCGTTCAGGGTCGTCGTCGCAGCGCCATCCGCCACGGTCAGGGTATAGGGACCGCCAGCCGTCATCGCCGGCAATGCGACGCGCCACTTGCCGGCCGCATCTGCCTTCGCGTTGACGCTCTGGCCATTGAGCGAAACGGTCAGCGCCGCCGATGGCGCCGCCCGGCCCCACAGATTGATCGCCTGGCCGCGCTGAACGACGGCGTGGTCGCTGAAGACATTGGCGAAACGCGGCGTCACCGTGTCGGCGAACACGTTGCCGGAGACGGCGGCAAGCATGAGGACGCCCAGGGCGCAGGCAGTGCGAAAAGTCATTTGTCGGTCCCTTGACAACCCGCTGTCGGCGCCGCGGGCGAGTCTTATGATTATGGCGCACGATGATAGCGATATCGGCCAACAATCACCGCACTTTCAAGCCTTTTCTGCATTAGCCGGACTTTTGCCACACCGACCACCCCGCGCTATCCGCGCCTGGCCCCTACAGCGGAATACCGCCGATATAGGTTCCTGCCGGCTTGTAGGCGCCGAGAAGCTGCGGCGTGACATTGTTCGGCTGCCCGATGCGCCGCAGCAGCGATGCGTCGGCCATGGCCTCCTTCGGGAAACTGCGTCCCTTGCAGAACAGTCCGAAAAACGGCGGCCGCCGGCCGTCGTCCTGGATCAGGGCCAGAGGATCGGGCGCCGGCAAGGGATGGATGCGCTTCGTATCGAGGACAATACCGATACCGGCAAGCCTGGCGATCATCCAGGTCAGGGCAATGTCCGACAGGTGGCAGTCCGGAAAGCCGCCCCCGACATTGGAATGGCAGCCGGCAAAGATAACCTGCTCGACCTTGTCGCGCGGCGCCCAGAAGGTCGGACTGAACATCTCCCGCGTTTCATCGGCGGCCAGGGCATGAAACCCATATTGCACATTGTCGCTCAGCGTTGTGTCGCAGATGGAAAAATCGAAGCGCACCATGCCGTTGAGGATGTTCGGAGCCCCCAGGGAACTTACCGTGTCGAAGACGACAATCGCCTTTATGGGCGGCGGGGCGATGAAATCCGCCGCCGTCAGTTTCGGCAGGTCTTCGCCGGTCATCAGTTTCATGACCTCCAGCCGCGCCTGCTCGGCCAGCAGCGGGTCCGGCTTGCGATGCTGGTACCAGGCCGCGATCGCCCGCCGGTAGGCATCCTCCTTGATGGCCGGAGCGTACCGGCTGGTATCCAGCAAACCCTTGGCGCTGATCAGACCGCCCAGTGCACGGGCGGCCGTCGCGCCGCGGCTGAAGCCGGTCAGCACGATCTCATCGCCCGGCCGCCAGGTTCGCGACAGATAGGTGTAGCCGCGGACGATCAGTTCGGCGATGCCGTCACCGAACAGGTTGCCCAATGCCTTCAGCATGGGAGAGCCCTGCGTCCCGACGCCCGGCAGGTATTTGCCGGCCAGTTGCGCGTTGCTGCATTCGAACGACCCGTAATCGGCAGAAGACGGCGTCCCCCCGACAGCGTCGAACATCTTGGCGATATTGGTCGGGTACTTCTGGTCTTTTTCCTGATCGGTACCATCAAGACAAACAATATGCGTGGTCATGGCTATATCCCTTTGTTGTCGATTTTCCTGGAACCGGCGATCGTACGCCCGTCGCACAAACCTGCTATTTCGCCGCCACACCGTCACCATCCGGATCGTCGTCGCGGGGATTCGCGGCCGGGTCACCGCATCGGCAGTCCTGCGCCCCCGGCGGACGATACATTTGCTCCGCCGCATCGCCGAGGCGGTCCTTGATGATCTGCCACAACTGACGCAGGCGCATGACATGCAGATCGTCCAGCATGACACGCACCACCGCTTCGACCGTCTTCTGATTGCTGGCGGCCCCGTTTGCGCCCGATATTGCTCTTTGCATGGCCGCACCTTGCGGCGCGGCCTGCATCAACGCATCGAGTACCGCCTGCGCATAGTCCGGCACGTCAAGATCGCCATAGACGATCCGCTCCAGGTCGAAGATGGTCCGGATGCGCCACTGCCTCAGCCTGACAAAGGCCTGAATTCCGACAGCGTTGCACAGTTGTGCCTGGGCGACCCAGTCAATCGACTGATAGAGGCCGAAAGACGGAGTCTCGGCGAACATCACGATCGGATTATAGGTCGCCAGGTGCTGGATATCGCTGACACCGAATTCGCCAAGGCGTGTGCGGGCCTCATAGTCGATGCCGTCTATGATATCGATCGGCACACTTTCGAAATCGCGGGACACGCCATCATAAACCTTCTTTGCGCCATCAAGCTGGCGGTAACGCAGCAGCATCGTCAGCCCCAGGTCCGGATAGAAGCCGATGGCGAATGCGCTCAGCAGCCACAGGATCGGCAGGTCGGACTTACCCTTGCCGCGCCTGACCGCCGGCATATCTTCCCCTGGGGACGCCGAAACGCTGGTGGAACTCTCATCGCCCGCCGCGGCCGAAGATGCAGCAGAAGACTGTTCGAGCAGGTCATTGCTGTAACCGATATGCAGGGGCCCCAGGGTGCTGTAGGCAACGACCGCGACGACGATCGCCGTGATACTGTGGCGAAGCGCGCGCAGGAAGGTCATCGGGCTCAGGTCATTGCTGACCGCCCCGCGGATAAAGCTCTGCCAGACACTGATATAGGCGCCGGCAAAGGCGAAGGTCGCCACGAAGGCGCTGGCGCCGAAACTGCCATAGGCAGTGGTCATGCCCTCGGCCAACCAGAAGCGAGAGAACGCCCAGTTGCTGCCGTCCGCATTTCGCAGGGCGAAACACACAGGCCCGGCTGTCTTGCCGGGATGTATCAGGTCGCTGAGGCAGGAGATATGGATATTGGCCGGAAAGAACTCGACAAAGAAAAAGCCGGCCAGCACCGCGAAAGGCAGGTAGGACGGCAGCCACATCAGGAAAAGTTTCAGCCGCACGGCGGGATCTTCCTGGGCGGTCAGAGTCGATGACAGCCTCCGCAGAATACGGATCACCATGCGATAGGGATTGTCGCACTCCATTGGAGCCGGCGCGACGCCTTTCATACGCGCTTCATAACCCCGGGCATAGTCGTGCCATTCCGTCAGCACCGAATCCCTGCCGCGTTTACGGTAATTGAAACCGTCGAAGTCGAAGAGATACTTCTCCAGCGCCAGCCGGAAAGACGCCGGCATGATCTGCGATGCCGGCGGCCTGCGACAGGGATGGGCTGCATCCCGTGGTAAAGCGGCCTCAGGCGTGTCGCACGGCACTGGCCCGATCAGGAATCCGGCGAGGTATGCGACCACCTCCATGCGGCGCCGACGCAGGGTGTCGCGCCCCAGCAGCAGCGCCCAGATAAGCCCGATATTGATCAGGAAACCGATGACAAACGGCTCCCAGACCGACATTTCGACGACTGCGCCCAGACCCCAGCCCGCCAGCCCGACCCCGCCGAGGACGACGATCAGTACCACAAGCCAGCACACGAACGGCCATGTCTTGATCAGCCGCACCCGTACCTGCCGGCACAGGTCGCGACGGGTGTTCAGGCTGTGCCAGAGCAGCAGAGTCGACATGACGGTCCCGACCACGCCAACCAGACACAGCGTCAGCCAACCCGGCAGTCTCCTGCCCGGCGCCACTACAAGAACGCCATTGCCACTGATCGCCAGTCCAATGCTGCACGCCATGTCGTAAAGCGCCCAGACGCCAAACAGGGCCAGCCAGACACAGGCCGACAGGACCGCCGCACAGCGAACCTTGTGCCACGGGAGCTTCATGCCCCCACGCGGGAGCTGTCTTGCGCGCCTTCCCCGTCTGTTCCGCCCATCTCAGCCCCAGTCGTCCAGCCTCATGTCACCGGCCCCAACCAATGGTTAACGGAAAGGCGGCCAAAAACAATCTTCAGCTGTAAAAAACCACTCGGAATATGCGTTTTTATATTGAACGCGACTTCACAGCCACAGGGGGAATTTCTCATAATTCCCGCGGACTTCTGCGACGCCAAAGGCACGTCAGACGGCATGGCCAGTCGCGATACTTCCGTGCTATCGTCGCACCGCCGGACGGACGGCGGATACGGCACGACCTGCCGGAGGGGAATGACCATGAAGAACCTGTTGCGCGTCCTGCTGGCTGTGGCCGCTGTTATCGTCCTCGGCGTCACCGCCGTAGCGACCAACCCCTACTGGACCCACGGCGCCAAGGACGTCACCGTCACCGGCGTCACCACCAAGCGTGTCGTCGAGCATGGCCAGCCGAAGGACATCTACCTCGTCTTTACGGACGACCAGACCTACAAGAACGTCGACAGCCCGGCCTATCTCAAGTTCAACTCGTCGGACCTCCAGGGCCGCCTGATCCAGGGCGGTCGCTTCCATATCGAATATTACGGCTTCCGCATCCCGATCGCGTCGCAATACAAGAACATCGTGAAGGCCGAAAAGCTGCAATAGGGCATTTGAGATTCATTAACTCTTAGCCCTTTACCGCCATACTCGTCCTGCGGTGGCAACACCTCCGGTCGGCAGAAGGTCGATCGCAGCCAGAATGGACAGTCGCGAAAATGACCTCCTCCATCAATACCAATGTCGGGGCGATGATCGCCCTGCAGAACCTTAACGCCATCTCGGCGGACCTGATGACCACCCAGAACCGCATCTCGACGGGGCTGAAGGTGGCCAGCGCCAAGGATGATCCCGCCACCTGGGCGATCGCCCAAAGCCAGCGCGCCACGGTCAGTTCCCTCGATGCCGTCAAGACCTCCCTGTCGCGCACCTCGTCCGCCGTCGACGTCGCCATGACCGCCGGCGAGTCGGTGTCGGACCTGCTGGAGCAGCTCAAGGAAAAGGCGCTGGCGGCGTCGGACACCTCCCTCGATACCCAGTCGCGCAATGCACTCAAAAACGACTTCGTCTCGATTCGCAACCAGATCACCAAGACGCTGGCGACCGCCAGTTTTAACGGCATCAACCTGCTCAATGGCTCGAAATCGCAGATCTCGGCCCTGGCCAGCGCCGACGGCAAGAACCGCCTGACCGTCGCCGGCCAGAACATGTCGCTGGGCGGATCGATCATCACCCTGTCTGCCGGTGCCACTTTCGCCACGGCGACGGATGCCGCCAACCTGATCGCCAGCCTCGACACGTCGTTCAACAATGTCTCCTCGGCCCTGGGCAGTCTCGGCACCTCGTCCAAGGCCATCGACAGCCACACCACCTATATCGGCAAACTCCAGGACACGATGACCGCCTCGATCGGGCATCTCGTCGACGCCGACATGGCGGTCGAAGCCGCCAAGCTCCAGTCGCTCCAGGTCCGGCAGCAACTGGCCATCCAGGCCCTGTCCATGGCCAACCAGTCGCAGTCCTACCTGCTTCAGCTCTTCCGTTAATTACTGCTCGTAGCTGAAGTCGGCATCCTTCGCCTTCTTCGTCGCGCCCAGCAGATAGCTGATCCCGATATAGGCGATCTGGCCGCCCTGATGCCGCTCATAGGTGCCGGTATAGGTCGGCGTGATGAACAGGCGCTTCTGGCGCTGGCTGTTGAACAGGTCCGACACTGTCGCGACCATGGCGATCCGGTCGTCGACCTGATGGCGATACCCGATATTCATCGTCGTCACCGGCAGCACATAACCCTGCGCCGTCAGCCGCTTGCCATTGGCGTTGACGCCGACCTGCCAGCGATCGGCTGTCGTCGGTTGATAATCAAGTGACGCCTTCGTCGTAAGCCCGATGGTCGAGCGCGTCCCGGCCCCGAGCGCCAACGCATTGACCTCGTTATAGAAGGCATTGCCGCTGAGAGTATAGCTCAGCTTCGGCAGCAGCTTGCCCGACGCCGTAAACTCGACCCCGCCCGACCGGCTCGAGGGCAGGTTGGCCTCGCGGATCAGCACGACATCGCTGCTGATGACGGTCAGCACCTCGCTGTCGCCATTGCGGCTCTTGCGGTAATAACCGGTCAGCGAATAGGACTGCCCGCCGGCGCTGTGGCGATAGCCGACCTCGAGCGAATTGGTCATCTCGGGCTTCAGCGCCGGATTGCCCTGGCGCAGATTGTTCGGATCCGATGCATTGATATAGGGGTTCAGGTCCTCAGGATCGCGGCGACGCACGCGCTTGCTGAAACCGGCCGTCAGGGTGTCGTTGTCCGACAGGTCGTAATTGAGGTTCACCGTCGGATAGAGGGTGGCATAGCTCTGGGTCGAGCTGTCGCCCGATACCTGCTGGACGGTGCGAACATCGGTCTGCTCGCCGCGCAAGCCGCCCAGAAGCTCGAGCTTGCCCCACTTGCGGTCATAGGTGGCGTAGACGGCGTGTATGACCTGGCGATAACGGAAATGGTTGTCGAAGGCATGATCGATGCTCAGGCCGGCCGCCGGCGACCCCGCCCGGGCCACCGTATTGTCGAAACCGTTCTGGTCGTATTCGGCATCGTAACCCAGCTTCAAGGTCGCGCCCGACAGCATCGGCCGGACATAGCCCAGCGTCAGCTCCGAAACGCCATAGGCCTCGCGCCCGAAATCCTGCTCGCGCATCGAGGGGCTGCCGGCTGAGGCATAGTCGGTGGTGTAATCATAGACGTTCTTTTCGGCGCTGTAGCCGGTCTGGGCGTTGACGGTAAAGCTTTCGCCATCGCGGGCGCCCTTCTGTTCGAAGCTGGCGGCGATATCGGCATTGGACCGCGGCCCGCCGCCGCGACGATAGCGGCTATAGGCCGCGCCTGCCGAAGACGACGACTGCTCCAGGCTTTCGCCACGTTCGTCGCGCGACATATAGTCGGCCGACAGCCCGAAGGTCTGTGTGTCGTTCGGCGTCAGCTCGATAGCGACATTTCCCGCCTTCCGGCTACTGCCTTCCCGCTGATGCTGATGCGACACCGTCGATCCGGCCGTGCCGGCGCCCGTCGAAACCGTGTGGCTGTCGGTATCGCGCGGCCGCATGTCGTTGCGGATGCTCAGACCGCCGCTGAGCGTGAAGAGGTTCGTCGCATAGCTGCCGGTCAGGTTGCCGTTGGCGCGGCCCATATTGCCCGCATTTACCTGGACCAGGCCCGACGCGCCCTTCTTGCGCGTCTTGCGCGTGACGATATTGATGACGCCGCCGGAACCGTCCGGCTTGAATTCGGCCGACGGCGAGGTAATGACCTCGATCTGCTGGATATCCGAGCCCGACAGGCCCTGCAGCGTCGCCCCGCGCGACGCGCCCTGCAACTGGCTGGACGGCTTGCCGTCGATCAGCACCGTAACCGAGGAATCGCCGCGCAGGCTGATATTTCCGTCGGGATCGACCTCTACCGAAGGAATGTTGTTGAGTATGTCGGCTGCGCTGCCGGTGCTCGACTGCAGGTCGCCATCGGCCTTGTAGACCTTGCGATCGACCTTGTTGATGACAGTCGGCGTCTTGCCCTTGATGACCACGGGCGACTGCCCTGCAGGTGTCGTCTGCGCCAGGGCGGAACCCGCCATCAGCGTGCCCAGCACAGCCACGGAGGCACTGTAAAACAGCGGAATTGCACGCATCATATCGGGACCCTTTACCGTCAGGCGGGTTCCCTAACAGACGATTATGAAGCGAACCTGAAATTGCCGCGCCGCAATCTCGCAGCGCAACAATTCCCTCCATTCAGTCAGCCCATCCTTGAACTAGAGTAAAATCCGATCAGGTTGAGGCATATCCGTCGTGTCGGATGTAGGCCATGCACTCCTCCTTTGAGTAGGTCTGAAGGGTCTGGCTGATGCGCTGGCATAGGTCTTCGATTGTTCTTTTTGCTGCCTTTCTCAGATCGGCTTTGAGTTTGGCGAAGACCATCTCGATGGGATTGAAGTCGGGAGAATATGGCGGAAGGTACATCAAGCTTGCGCCAGCCTTTTCGATAATGGATTTGACCCTCGCCACTTTATGAGTGGCGAGATTGTCCATAATGACGATATCGCCCTGGTTCAGAACGGGCGCCAGTTTCCGCTCCAGCCATAGACAGAAGGTTTCGCCGTTCATTGCTCCATCGAGAAGCCAAGGGGCTACGATGCCATCCGCACGTAAGCCCGCGATAAAAGTGTTGGTTTTCCAGTGACCGTGCGGGACGGCGCACACCAGGGGTTTGCCTTTGGCAGAGCGGCCGCAGCGGCGTGCCATCTTGGTCGTCACACCGCTTTCATCCAGGAAGACAAGCTTGCTGACGTCAAGCAAGGGCTGCTTCTCGCGCCATAGTTTGCGAGCCTCCGCTACGTCAGGGCGGCTTTGTTCTTCAGCATGAGCTGTCTTTTTTTATATGTCAGACCAAGCCGCTTCAGCAGGCCGCAAACAGGACCATGCGTTGCCGTAACGCCTTGCTGTTCCAGTTTTTGACGTATCTCGGTGATGGTGAGATCCGGTGTCTCATAAATCCAGCCCAAAATAGTCGCGGCATGGGACGCAAGCGCTGACGAGCGGCGGTCACCTCCCATCGGTAAGGCTTTGGTCTGGTCATTCTTACGCTTAAGCCATGCCCACCTTACCGCTGTGGCACGGCTAACCCGAAATTGCCTTGCAGCTGTGCTCGCAGATAAACCGCCCTCAACAGCCTGCAAAAGCCTTATACGCAAGTCTTCGGAATAAGGTCTTCCCATCTCAATGCCTCCAAATGCATCGAGAGTGAATCACTGTTTGGACGCAACGGGAATCCCTGACGACTCAACTTGATCTGATTTTACTCTAGCCATGCCCGAGCATGACCATCACGACGGAAAGACCTGCGACGGCACACAGCCCGAGAGCAGCGATAATCCGGTTGACCATGACATCATCCTCCAAGCCCCCCTTCAAACGCAAAACGCCCCGCCGTGGCGTGGCGCCTCGCCTTGCCTCGTAAAGATTACCAGTTGCGGCGGCCATCATTGTCTTCGCGGCGGCGATCGTCATAACCGCCATCGCGGTGGCCGTAGCTGCGGTTGTCATATCCACGGTTGTCGTAGCCGCGATTATCATAACCCCGGTCATAACCGCCCGAACGATACCCCGGCTGGCGATAGCTGGTATTGCCATAGCCATAGCTGTCACGATTATACCGATCATCATAGCCCGATCGCGAATAGCCGTAGCCGCCGCCATAACCATCATTATAGGCCTGGTAGCCGCAATTGGCCGACTGCTTGCCGACGCTGGAATCGACGGCAGCCCCCAGCACAGCGCCGATGATCGTGCCGGCGCCCTTGTCGTGGCGGCTGGTCACGCCGTTGCCGATGGCCGCGCCGGCGACCGCGCCGATGAGGGCACCGCTGGTCTGGTTCTGGCGGGCGCGATCGCCGCAGCTCTGCGCCGAAGCAATGGACGGCAGGGCCATGGCGGCCGAAGCGGCCAGGGCGGCGACAGTGAGGGTAACAGTCTTGGCAGTCAGAAGGGTCTTCATGACATTAGTCCCGATAAGCCAGAGCGAATATCGCATCTGTTGTTGAGACCACCCTACACCCCGCCATATGAACGCGACTTGAGCGGCACATTCATCTCCATTCATCCCCGTTTTTGATATCTGTGCGGCCCCGACCGCGGCCTTGCCATGGCATCCTGACGCCCCCATATGCGTAACCGCTGCGATTACAGCTTTAGTGCCCGCGTTCCCCTGCCCTCCCCCGATTTTTTTTCAGGCACCCCATGTCCATATCCCCCTATGCCCGCCTCGCCATCCCGGCCGCCATTGCCGCTGGCCTGATCGCCCTTTCCGCACCAACCGCCCAGGCCGCAGGCCAGGCAAACGCCACGCCCTTCACCATCGGCAAGATCCAGGCCTATGCCCTGGAAGACGCCATCTTCACCCTGCCCAATGACGGCAAGGTGTTCGGCGGCGCTGCCGGTTCGGCCGGCGTCACCCAGGTCCTCTCGGCTGCCGGCGCGCCGACCGACACCGTATCGCTTGGCGTCGACGCCCTGCTGCTCAAGGCCGGCAAGCATGTGGTCCTGATCGATACCGGCCTTGGGCCCAAGTCCGGCGGCGTCCTGCAGGACAGCCTGGCCAAGGCAGGTGTCAGCGCGGATGCCGTCACCGACGTCCTGATCACCCATGCCCATGGCGACCACATCGGCGGCCTCGTCACCACCGACGGCACATCGGCCTTCCCCAGGGCGACCATCCGCCTGTCGGCGCCCGAGTGGACCTCGCTGCAGTCCAATGTCGACATGGCCGACCTTGTCAGGATCATCACGCCCCAGGTCAAGACTTTCGCCCCCGGCGCGCAGGTCCTGCTCGGTATCCGCGCTGTCGACATCAAGGGCCATACGCCCGGCCATTCCGGTTATGAAATCACTTCGGGCAAGGACCGCCTGCTCGATATCGGCGACACGGCTCACAGCTCGATCATCTCGCTCACCGAGCCCGACTGGACCATGGGCTTCGACGGCGACAAGGACACCGCCAAGGCCAGCCGCCGCGCCGAACTGACAACCCTGGCAAAAACCCACGAACGCATCTTTGCTCCGCACTTCCCCTATCCCGGCGTCGGCACCATCGCCACCTCCGGCGACCACTTCGCCTGGCAACCGGATACCAGCGTAAAATAGACGGACCACGCGCCGGACGACCACCCGTCCGGCGCGTTCCTGCCGACTATCGGGGGGCCTCGTTGGCAGTCGTCCGTGACGAAGCTCCGAGCGAATATCGTGGCCAATCTGTGTCAGAGCTGCAAAAAAAACAGAGCCTGAACTTGTCTTCTCCGCCCCGCCCCATTAACCTTGCGGTAATATTACGCGCGGGCTCTTTCGCAGCGCTGCCCGGGGGAACTCCATGTTCAGATCTATCGTCGGCACGCCGGGCAATGACAGCCTGACCCTGGAAGGCTGGGATTCGGCCCTCGGCATGGACGGTGCGGATACGATCACAGGCAGCGCCTTCTTCCACGCCGTCGACGGCGGTGATGGTAACGACGTGATATCCTTTGTGGTATCGGGCGCCGACTTCTATTCCTTCGACACCCTGCAGGGCGGGGCCGGCGATGACACCATCACGGATTACAGCAGCGCCATAATCGATGGCGGCACCGGTAATGACGTCATCGTCTCCGGTTATCTGGGCGAGATCCGGAGCACGGTCAGCGGTGGCGACGGCAATGACTACATCACCATCCAGAACGCCCTCGCACAGGTAACCGGCGACGCCGGCAACGACACCATAGTAACGAGCGGCAGCTATTCCCCCAGTGTCGACGGTGGTGCCGGCGACGACGACTTCCTGCTCGGCGCCCCCGGAGGGGCCACCGGCGCCGGCGGCAACGATACCTTCACCATCGAAAACTTCTCGAATATCAGTATCAGCGATTTTTCCGCCGGCGATGTCCTCGACCTGTCGGTCATACTGTCGTTGCTGCAGAACTACGATGGCAGCAACCCCTTCGTCACGCGCCACCTGCAAATGACCCAGGATGTTCACGACACCGTCGTGACGGTCCTCACCGCCGGTCCGGGCCAGAACGCGCCATGGTTCCGCATCGTGCTGAAGAATTTCGATGCCACGAACCTGACTGCCGCCAGCCTGGGCGGCCTGAAGGGCAATGTCGATATCGTCGGCACGCAAGGGGACGATACCCTGTATAGCGGGGTCGGCGACGATAATATCTCCGGCGGCGACGGCATCGACCTGCTCGATTACAGCAGGAGTCTCGCCCCCATTACCGCCCACATATCGTCTCCCGCCTCCTCCGGCTTCGCCAACGGCAGCGATATCGGCGTCGATATGATCAACGGCATCGAAAAGCTTACAGGCGGCCAGGGTAACGATACCCTCTACGGCAGCTACATCGGCTACGACACGATCAGCGGCAACAGTGGTGACGACAGCATTACCGGCTTCGGTCACGATGTTTTCTACGGCAATGACGGCAACGATACACTGCAGTCCGCAGGCAACTCCTCGCTCGACGGCGGTGCGGGCAATGACAACCTGTCCGGCGGCCCCAGCCTCTTTGGCGGCACGGGAGACGACACGCTGAGCGGCAATGCCGGCGACGATATGCTCGATGGCGGGGACGGTATCGACCGCGTCAGCTATACGGGAATCTCCACCGCCGTTACCGTAGACCTGCAACTCGGCAGCGCCAGCTGCAGCGAAATCGGCCACGACACACTGGTCAGCATAGAAATTGTCGCCGGCGGCCAGGGGAACGACACCTTGTCGGGCTCCGCCGGTAACGACAGCCTCTATGGCGGTGCCGGCAACGATATCCTCACGGGCCTCGCAGGCAATGACTATCTCGACGGCGAGGCCGGCAATGACAGCCTGTCCGGCGGAGCCGGCAACGATACCCTGTCCGGCGGTGCCGACGCCGACACACTGTTGGGGGGCGCCGGTTCGGACACCTACTTGGTCGACACTGCCGGCGATGTCGTCAGCGAACAGACTCCGCCAGGTACGGATGATGGCGGCACGGATACCGTCATTTCCAGCATTACCTATACCCTGCCGACATTTGTCGAAAACCTGACCCTGACCGGAGGCGGCCTCACCGGCACCGGCAACGGTCTTGCCAATATCCTGACGGCCCAGGGCAGCGGGGATGCCCTCTACGGCCTGGCCGGCAACGACACCCTTGTCGCCGGCACGGGTTATACCCTGCTCGACGGCGGTGCCGGCGCCAATACAGCCGTCTTCGCCCTCGGCAAGGCCCAGGCCTATTTCATGCTGGACGGCAGCGGCCACTTCCATGTCGGCAACAACACCCAAGACAATACCCTGGTCAATATCCAGACCCTGCAGTTCAGCGACGGCAGCCTGGCTACACCGGCCATGACCTGGGCGCCGACCGTCATCAATAGTTACGAGCTGTTTTTCGCTCGGGGCCCCAGTGCGTCCGAACTCACCTACTGGATCGGCGCCCTGTCTTCCGGCACCAAGACCGCCGACTTCCTCAAGACGCTTGCCAACGATCCGCCCGGCAAGGCCAATGAACCGGCCCTGATCAAGCTGCTCTACAACGGCTATTTCGGCCGCGACCCGTCCAGTTCGGAGGTCGGTGTCTGGACCAACGCCCTGCAAAGCGGCGCGGCGACGGTAGCCACCTTCAACACCATCCTGGCCAATGACGCCGGCGGCAAGGCCTACCTGCCCGTCTCCATCAAGGCCCTCTACGACACCTATGTCGGACGCGATCCCTCCGCCGCCGAGGTCACCTTCTGGAAGGGCGCCCTGCAATCGGGCACCTACGACCTGCGCCAGATGCAGCTCGTCCTCGCCGCCCAACCGGGTGCTCAGGCCCACGAGACCGCCTACCTCACCCAGGCCTACCAGACATGGCTCGGCACAAACCCATCCGTCTCCGATATCAGCTACTGGAGCGGACAGCTCAACAATGCCGCCGTCCTGCCCTCGCAGATCCGCAGCATCCTCATCAACGACGCCGGCGGACAGGCCCATATCGCCGCCATCGTCGCCGCCGAGTACGTCGCTTACCTGGGCAGGGTGGCATCGTCCGCAGAGATCAATGTGTGGAAGGGCCTCATTGCCGGCGGCGCCGACTTCACAACCCTGCAGTCCGCCCTGCTCTCCGACCCCGCAGGCAGTACGACAAAGACGATTGTCTCCTATTACGACAGCTATTTCGGCCGCGACCCGTCCTTCAGCGAGATCGGCGTCTGGCGCGGACTGTTCGCCAATGGCGCCACCACGACCACCCTGCGCTCCGCTCTGCTCGGCGATGCCGCAGGCCAGGCCCATACCACGGCCGAGGTCACCAGCCAGTACCAGACCTATTTCGGACGCGATCCGTCGCAGGGCGAGATCAATACCTGGAAGGGCCTCATCAATGGCGGCGCGACCTTCACCACCCTGCACAATGCCCTCGTCGGTGACGGCGGCGGCAAGGCCCATGCCGCAGCCGAGATCACAGCCCTCTACCAGGCCGACTTCGGACGCGCCCCCGCCGCCGGCGAAACCGCATACTGGACCAACGCCTTCAACACCGGCACGGCAAACCTCGACAGCTTTATCGATACCCTGCTGACCAATGCCGGTTCCGTCATCGCCACAGTCCAGGCGACACCCGGGCATGCCGCCACCACCTGGATCGATATCGGCGATCCCCTCGTCATCAACGGCTTCACCGCCGCCGACCATATCGCCTTCTCGGGCCCGGCCTTCACCGGCTACAATGCCCTCGACCATGCCGTCCAGACCGGAAACGATGTCCTGATCTACGGTTCGGACCCCGCCCATGTCGTCCTCCTCGAGAACGTACATCTCACCGACCTGACCGCTGCAAACTTTATCGATATCTGAAAGTCAGGCGCCAAAAGCAATCAACTTTCAATGACATTCCCCACCACTTCATTTCAAGCTTGCAAACCGGTAAAATCTTAATATAGGTTAAGACGAGGTGTGGGGCAGCATTCAATATATTGCAGCAAAATCCCCGACGGCGCCCGGATTAAGGGCCGCCGCCACGACATGTTCCGTGTGACAGTAGTTAGTGCCGCAACTCGCAGATTCTGAATTTCCAGATCCCGTCCGCATTTCACCGGGCCGTTGCACAGCGTAGCCGAAATCCAAGCAAGACGCATCGCATAGACACATCCAGAGCCAAGGGGGCAGACATGGCCAACTACACAGGGACATCAAGCGACAACAACTATACCGGCGACAATACCGACCAGGTCATAGATGGCGCTTACGGATCCGACACGCTTAACGGCGCGGGTGGCAACGACACGTTGATGGGGGGTTTTGGTAATGACAGCCTGACTGGTGGCAGCGGCAACGATGTCTTCTCGTATAATGCCCGGCAATTTGGCAACGATACCATTACCGATTTTACCCAGGGGCAGGACAAAATAGACTTGTCTTCCCTGTTCGTCGCCGACTTGGCAAGCTTGCAGCCGTTTATGGCGCAGTCAGGCCTGGATACAGTGATTACTTTCAAGTACGGAGGCAACACTGAATCCATCACGCTAAAGGGCATTGTCCCAGGTAACCTGACAAACTCCGATTTTATTTTCAATGCGGTGGCGACCAACTTGACTGTCAACGCGACAGACTATCAAGATGTCATCTTCGGTGGGAATGGCAATGATAGCCTGTATGGCGGCAACGGATACGACACCTTACTAGCGGGCGCCGGCAATGACTATCTTGACGGCGGTTTTGGAAATGACAACCTGACCGGTGGTAGTGGCAGTGACATCTTTGCTATCACTACCCGTCAATTTGGCAACGATACCATTACCGATTTTGCCCAGGGACAGGACAAGATAGATTTGTCTATTTTAAATGTCGCTGATCTGGCCAGTCTACAGCCTTTTATGACGCAATCAGGCCTCGATACAATAATCTATCTAAAATATGATGGTGATGCGGAATCTGTCACGATCAAGGGTGTAGTGCCGGGAGCCTTGACTGCATCAGATTTTATCTTCAACACGTTAAGTACAGCCCTTACTGTCAACGCGACAGACTACCCCGATGCCATCTTTGGCGGCAACGGTAATGATAGCATATTTGGCGGCAATGGATACGATACGCTTTCAGCAGGCGCTGGTAATGACTATCTTGATGGTGGTTACGGAAATGATAGCCTGACCGGTGGCAGTGGCAACGACATCTTTGCCATTACTACTCGTCAGTTCGGCAATGACACTATTATCGATTTTACCCAAGGACAGGACAAGATCGACCTGTCGATCCTGCATGTGGCCGACTTGGCCAGCCTACAGCCCTTTATAACCCAATCGGGCCTTGATACAGTCATTTCTCTAAAATACGACGGGGACGTAGAATCTATCACGATCAAGGGCGTAGTGCCTGCGGCTCTAACCACGTCAGACTTTATCTTCAGTACGTCAAGCACAGCCCTTACCGTCAACGCGACAGACTACCCCGATGCCATCTTCGGCGGTAATGGCAATGACAGCCTATATGGCGGCAATGGATACGACACTCTCTCGGCGGGAGCCGGTAACGACTATATCGATGGTGGCTATGGCGATGACAGCCTGATTGGCGGCAGCGGTAATGACATCTTTGCCATTACTACTCGTCAGTTCGGCAATGATACCATCACCGATTTTACCCAAGGACAGGACAAGATTGATCTGTCTTTCCTGCATATTGGCGATCTTGCTGCCCTGCAGTCCTTCATGAGCCAATCTGGCGTCAACACAGTTATTTCCCTAAAATATGATGGGGATGCAGAATCTATTACGATCAAAGGCGTTGTCCCTGGAGCGTTGACTGCTTCGGATTTTATCTTCAATACGGCAATCACGGCTTTGACCGTCAGCGCCACAAGCTATCCAGATGCCATCTTCGGCGGTAACGGCAATGACAGCTTGTTCGGCGGAGACGGCTATGACACGCTTTCCGGCGGAGCTGGAAACGACTATCTCGATGCCGGGTCTGGCGACGACAGCCTGATCGGCGGCGCCGGCAACGATATCTTTGCCTTTACCGCGCGCCAGTTCGGCAACGATACCATAACCGACTTTACCCAGGGGCAGGACAAGATCGACCTGTCGGTCCTGCATGTGGCCGACCTGACCACCCTGCAACCCTTCATGAGCCAATCCGGCAATGGCACGGTGATTACGCTGCAATACGGCAGCTATTCGGAATCCATCACCATCAAGGGCGTGTTGCCGACCAATTTCACAGCGTCTGATTTTATCTTCAATACCTCCTCCACCGGCCTGAACTTTACTGCCACCGGTTCTTCCGACATCATTTTCGGCGGCAACGGCAACGACACCCTGTATGGCGGTAACAGTTCCGACACCTTGTCGGGCGGAACAGGTGCCGACAGCATGTTCGGTGGTTCAAGTTCCGACATGTATTTCGTCGACAATGCCGGCGACGTCGTCAGCGAACAGACTACGCCGGGCACGGACGATGGCGGCACCGACACTGTCGTTTCCAGCGTCAACTTTATCCTGCCGGCCTTTGTCGAAAACCTGATCCTGAGCGGAACGGGCCTGACCGGGATCGGCAACAGCCTGAACAACTCCATGGCGGTCTCGGGGGGAGGCGATTCCCTATATGGCATGGAAGGTAACGATTACTTGGTTGCCGGTCCCGGCTATAACCTGCTCGACGGCGGCACCGGCACCAATACCGCTATATTCAACATGACGCGGGCGCAGGCCTATGTCACCCTCGATGGCAATGGCCGCTACCATATCGGCAACGGAACTCAGGACAATACCGTCGTCAATATCCAGTATCTGCAGTTCAGCGACGGTAGCATTACCACGCCGTCCATGACCTGGGCGCCGACCGTCATCAGCAACTACCAGGCCTTCTTTGCCCGCGGTCCCAGCGTAACCGAACTGTCCTACTGGACCAATGCCCTGTCTTCCGGCACCAAGGCGGCCGATTTTATCAAGACCCT
The DNA here is from genome assembly GCA_965246725.1 of Asticcacaulis sp. Classification (GTDB taxonomy): domain Bacteria; phylum Pseudomonadota; class Alphaproteobacteria; order Caulobacterales; family Caulobacteraceae; genus Asticcacaulis. Next base: position 183,583 of record CBDFFG010000006.1, on the reverse strand, counting down.
CGCCAACGATCCGACCGGCAAGGCCAACGAAGCCGCCCTGATCAAGCTGCTCTACAACGGTTATTTCGGCCGCGACCCGTCCAGTTCGGAGGTCGGTGTCTGGACCAACGCCCTGCAAAGCGGCGCGGCGACGGTGGCCACCTTCAATACCATCCTGGCCAATGACGCTGGCGGCAAGGCCTACCTGCCCGTCTCCATCAAGGCCCTCTACGACACCTATGTCGGACGCGATCCCTCCGCCGCCGAGGTCACCTTCTGGAAGGGCGCCTTGCAATCAGGCACCTACGACCTGCGCCAGATGCAGCTCGTCCTCGCCGCCCAACCCGGCGCTCAGGCCCACGAGACCGCCTACCTCACCCAGGCCTACCAGACCTGGCTCGGCACAAACCCATCCGTCTCCGATATCAGCTACTGGAGCGGACAACTCAACAATGCCGCCGTCCTGCCCTCGCAGATCCGCAGCATCCTCATCAACGACGCCGGCGGACAGGCCCATATCGCCGCCATCGTCTCAGCGGAATATTCCGCCTATTTCGGGCGCGCTGCCTCCACCGCCGAGATCAATGTGTGGAAGGGCCTCATTGCCGGCGGCGCCGACTTCACAACCCTGCAGTCCGCCCTGCTTTCCGATTCCGCGGGCGCCACCGCGAAAACCATCACCAGTTATTATGACAGCTATTTCGGTCGCGACCCTTCCTTCAGCGAGATCGGCGTCTGGCGCGGATTGCTGGCCAATGGCGCCACCACGACCACCCTGCGCTCCGCCCTGCTCGGCGACGCCGCAGGCCAGGCCCATACCGCGGCCGAGGTCACCAGCCAGTACCAGACCTATTTCGGACGCGATCCGTCGCAGGGCGAGATCAATACCTGGAAGGGCCTCATCAATGGCGGCGCGACCTTCACCACCCTGCACAATGCCCTCGTCGGTGACGGCGGCGGCAAGGCCCATGCCGCAGCCGAGATCACAGCCCTCTACCAGGCCGACTTCGGACGCGCCCCCGCCGCCGGCGAAACCGCATACTGGACCAATGCCTTCAACACCGGCACGGCAAACCTCGACAGCTTTATCGATACCCTGCTGACCAATGCAGGCTCCGTCATCGCCACAGTCCAGGCGACACCCGGGCATGCCGCCACCACCTGGATCGATATCGGCGATCCCCTCGTCATCAACGGCTTCACCGCCGCCGACCATATCGCCTTCTCGGGCCCGGCCTTCACCGGCTACAATGCCCTCGACCACGCCGTCCAGACCGGAAACGATGTCCTGATCTACGGTTCGGACCCCGCCCATGTCGTCCTCCTCGAGAACGTACATCTCACCGACCTGACCGCTGCAAACTTTATCGATATCTAGAGTACTTCCCGACAAAGTGGACGCCACTTTTGGCTACGCCGAACTTCGTTTCGGACAAGAAGTGCGACAAAACAAAAAGTTAGAGCAATTTCTCCGATCAAATTGATCGAGAAATGCTCTAAGAGTAACGGTCATGAAGAATGACCGTTACTATCCGGATTTTTTCAGCTCAAGCGCCGCATGGCTCCTCGCACATGCTCGAGCGTGCGGGCGGACGCTTCAACGGCCTAAGAGTCAAAGGCCAGGGCCGTTGTATAAGGCCCGGGGCGCTGGACGGCTTGACCAACAGCCGATCAGCGCCTTCACCGCCTGGCTGCCATGACGACTTTTCGTTACCCAAACGTCATTTGGAGAACGAACACATACCAACGGTACAGAGCGCTAACGCATGGCGACGTGAAACGCCGCCTGGGCCCCGGCCATGATACCGACGACGAGGACGAAGCCGGCCGCAGCACAGCCGACGAAGGTGATGAAGATGGGCACCGGGCGCTGCGACGGCGGCGTCGGATCATACGGCTCCTTGCCCATGCACTCCCCTCCCTCGCCCTCTCTACGCCAATGTTGCTCAAAAAAACCTGGACACGCCAGTAGCGCGACGTCAAGCCATCCACGAAATACGTCACAAGATGTACGTACAGGCTTAACCGGAGGTTTACGCACAGACCCGCGACACACGCCGCAATAGCCGCTTTTACTGAAAACTTATATTTCCCACGCCATCGCCACGCCCCACACAGCTTGCGCGCCCAGACCCACATATGTTCAATCCGGCATGTTGCAGCGCGAACGGGATCGCGACATGTGATGCCAAACCCTTTATCGAAATGAGGCGTTCATGCCTTTCGACCCGTCATCCCCTTATCATCTCAAGCGCATCTGCACCCTTATGGAGCCTGAACCGGGCAATGCCAATGAGGTCGAAGGCGTGCTCAATCCCGCCGCCATCCGCGGCAAGGATGGGCAGCTTTATCTTTTCCCGCGGCTGGTCGCCAAAGGGAACTATTCGCGCATCGGCATTGCCCGGGTCATCTTCGACGCCGCCGGTGAGCCGACCGGTGTCGAACGCCTCGGCATCGCACTGGAGCCGGAGGCCGACTACGAAATCGCCGGGCCGAACCGGGCCGGCTGCGAGGATCCGCGTATCAGCTATGTCGCGCCGTTCGACCTCTATGTCATGACCTATTCCGCCCTGACTCCCGACGGCCCGCGCATCGCCGTCGCCAAGTCCCATGACCTGTTGTCGTGGAGCCGGATCGGCCTGGCGCGCTTCCACGATTACAAGGGCGTCGCCTATAGCGGCATCTCTGACAAGGATTCAGCGGTGTTTCCCGAAATCATCCCCGATCCGGAAGGCAAGCCGTCGATCGCCATGATGCACCGCCCGACCTTTGCCAATCTCGACCCCGCCGACGAAGCCCGGCTGCAGGCGTCGCTGTCCGACATCAACCTGGAAAGCATGTGGGTTTCCTACTGGCACATGCATCCGGACACCCTGACCCCGGCCGGTCGCCAGTTCGTTGCGCACCGCCGGCTCGCGCGGCCGGAAGCCGCATGGGAAAACGCCAAGATCGGTCCGGGCACCCCGCCGGTGCGGTGTCGCGACGGTTGGCTGGTCGTCTACCACGGCGTCGAACAGGAAGCTAATGCCGCCCCCGGAACGCGCGGGCTGATCTACCGGGCAGGCCTGATGATCCTGTCGGCGGATGATCCGCACCACGTGGTCTATCGCTCACCGCAACCCGTCCTCTCGCCCGAAGGCGATGCGGAACTGCACGGCATAGTCGACGGCGTAGTCTTTCCCTCCGGCATCGATCGCCGCGACGACCTGGGACAAGCCGACCGCTACGATGTCTATTACGGCATGGCGGACAACCGCATCGGCGTCGCCAGGCTCGATCTTACGCCGCAGACGTCTGCGTGATAGGCTTACCGGCATCCTGTAAAGCCGCGGCCGTCTCATGACCAACGAACATCCGGTTTTCATCACCCGTGCCGATCTTCGCAATGACCTGAAGCGTCTCGGCGTAATGGCCGGCGATACCGTCATGGTGCATGCCGCCATGGGCACAGTCGGCCCTCTGCTCAACGGCCCCGACGCCCTGATCGGCGCCCTGCGCGATGTAGTTGGCCAGAATGGTACCCTGATGGTCTACACCAGTTGGGACAGCCTGCACGAAGACCTGCTCGACGACGATGGCCGCGTCCTGCCGCAATGGCGCGACCATGTCCCGCCCTTCGACCCCGACAGATCGCGGGCGGTGCGCATGAACGGCATCATCGCCGAGTTCGTACGCACGACGCCGGGTGCACGGCGCAGCAGCAACCCCGGCGCCTCCATGGCGGCCCTGGGACGGCTTGCAGACTGGATTACCGCCGATCATCCGCAGGACTATGGCTACGGCCCCGGTTCGCCCCTGGCCAAGCTGCTGGAGGTCGGCGGCCGCGTCCTGATGATCGGTGCACCGCACGACACCATGACCCTGATCCACCATGCCGATCATCTGGCCGATGTCCCGGACAAGTGCATCCTGCGCTACGAAGTGCCTTTTGCTGTCGACGGGGAAACGCACTGGCGCATGATCGAGGAATTCGACACCAGCGAGCCGCCGATCCCGGGGCTTCCCGAGACCTATATCGAAGAGATCGTCGACGCCTTTGTCGTCGCCGGCAATGGCCGCCAGGGCCTTGTCGGCCAAGCGCCGTCGCTCCTGATCGACGCCCGCGCCATCTGCGCCTTTGCCGTCGCTTGGCTCGAGGCCGCAGCGCGGTATTAAAGCCGGTTCCGAAACCCATTACCGCTGAAAATATCCACCCTGCTGTAGATCCGCCAGCAAACCCGCCTGTCCCGGCCGCCAGCCCAGCCGTTCCTGCGTCAGGACGCTTGAGGCCGGATTGTCAACCCCGGCGAACAGGCTCAGCCAGCTGAGGGACTTGGCGGCCTGATCTTGCGTCCGGCTGGCAACCGGCACGCCTGTACCCTTGCCGATCGCTGCGGCGATATCGCGAAACGGCATGCCCTCTTCCGCAACGGCATGATAGACGCCACCCGCCGGACCGTTTTCCAGCGCCAGCCGGAAAAGCCGCGCGGCATCGAGCCGATGCACCGCGCCCCAGCGATTACCGCCGTCGCCGACATAGATCGACACCTTCTTTTTGCGCGCGATATCGATCAGCCGCGGCATAAACCCGGCTATGTCGCCGGCGCCGTGAACCACCGGCGGCAGGCGAATAACCGAGGTGCGCACGCCGCGCGCCGCCAGGGCCTGCATGACGGTCTCATTGCCGCCGCGCATACCGCCGACCGAGGCAGGATCGAAAGCGTCGTCCTCTATGCCCAGGCGCCCCGCCGTCAGCCCCATGGTGCCGAAGGCGGCCACCAGCGGCCGGCCGTCGCCCTTCAACGCCTTCCCCAGGGTTTCGAGCGCGCGCCGGTCGGCCTTCACCGCCGCCCCGGCATAGCGCAGCATGATGCCGCCGGGCGCCCCGCCGAAGAAGACACCCAGACGCGTGCCCAGCCCCATCTGCCCTAGCTCATGGAAGAAGGCGGTATGGACGACACCGTCCGCCCTTTCCGCACCACGGCGCAAGGCGGCAAGATCCTCGATACCGCCACGCAGCACCTTTGCGCCGGCCACCACCAGCCGCTTTTCCGCCTTTTCCGAACGCGCCAGGCCGGTCACCTCGTGGCCGGCATCGAGCAATTCCGCGACGGTAGCCGAGCCGATAAATCCGGTAGCCCCGGTGACGAATACGCGCATCTGTAATCTCCATCTGACTTTGGATCGAAAGCGTACGGCATTGCCTTCGGACGAACTACGCTGTAACGTCCGCTTTTTCCTCGCAATCGTCCGGAAACCGCATGGATCCCCTGTCAGACGTCCTGGGCCTGCTGAAACCACGCAGCTATATGGCCGGCGGCCTCGACCTTGGCGGCGACTGGTGCCTTCGCTTCCCGCCGAAGGACAGCCTGAAATGCTATGTCATTGTCTCGGGGCAATGCTGGCTGGCGGTCGACGGCGTCCCCGGGCCAGCTCACCTGACGGCCGGCGACTGCTTCCTGCTGCCCGATGGCCGCGCCTTTACCCTGGCCAGCGACCTTAGTCTGCCGCCTACCGATGCCATGACGCTGTTTGCCAAACCGCTGCAGGGCACGACCCTCACCGTCAATGGCGGCGGGAATGCCCTGGGTTTCGGCGGCGTCTTCGAACTGACCGGCAGCCGTGCCGACATTCTGCTTAATGTCCTGCCGCCGGTGGTGCATCTGCGCGGCGACGCCGAGCGCTCGGCCATGCGCTGGTCGATGGATCGTATCCGCGACGAACTGCGCCATCCGCAACCGGGCAGCGCCCTGGTCTCCCAGCAACTGGTGACCCTGATGCTGGTCCAGGCCCTGCGCCTGCATTTATCCCAAGGTGCTGAAGGCGCTACCGGCTGGCTGTTCGCCCTGGCCGATCGCCAGATGGCGGCCGCCCTGACCGCCATCCACGAAGCCCCTTCACAGCGCTGGAGCGTCGAGACCCTGGCGGCCCGGGCCGGCATGTCGCGCTCGGTCTTCGCCGAACGCTTCAAGGCGACCGTAGGCGAGACGCCCATGGGCTACCTGACGCGCTGGCGCATGCTGCTGGCCGCCGACCGTCTGGCCACATCCAAAGCTGCCGTCTCGACCATCGCCCTGTCACTGGGGTACGAGTCCGAAAGCGCCTTCAGCACTGCCTTCAAACGCACCATGGGCTGTTCGCCCCGGCAGTATAACCGCACTGAATGAAACGATTCAAACAGGATTTCAACGGCCATAGCCCACTGAAACCTGATCGCCTTGCCTTCCTCCGGTCAAATTGCTATCGAGGTTTTTGAAAATTTGATTGAAAATTTCAAAAATATCGCAGGGAATATCTAGCCATGGACCAGCCGACGGCGCGTAAGCGGGTTACCCTCAAGGACGTCGCCAGGGCCGCCGACGTCTCCCTCGGTTCGGCCTCCTACGCCATCAACGGCAATGGCAGCGTCGACGAACGCACCCGGGCGCGCATCATCGAGGCCGCCAAAAAGCTCGGTTACCGCCAGAACCTGAGCGCCCAGGCTATGCGCACCGGCAAGACCCGGGCCCTGGGCCTTGTCCTGCCCGACTTCACCAACCAGTTCTTTCCGGCCCTGGCCCAGTTCGTCATGCGCGCCGCCCGCCAGCACGGCTATTCCGTCTTCATCACCGATACCGAGGGCTCGGAGGAACTCGAGGCCGAGGCCCTTAACCTGCTGGCCGAACGCGGGGTCGAGGGCATTGTCTGGTTCCCCGTGCGCGACACCGGCGCGCCGTCGGGTCCGGTCGCCGAGACCCCGACCGTCGTCCTGGATCGCCGCATCTCCGGCATGGAAACCATCCAGGCCGATTATCATGGCGGCGGCCGCCTTGCCGCCGAACACCTGCTGGGCCTGGGCCATACGCGGATAGGCCTGGTCACCGGCCCGCAGGACGTCGCCAGCGTCCGCGAACGGGTCCGCGGCGCGACCGAAGCTATCGCCGCCGCCGGCCACAGCCCGGCCTTCGTCGTCGAGAACGCCTTTTCGACCGATATCGATGCCGCCGCCATCGCCGCTCTGCAGCGCCGCGAGGCGACCGCCATCATCTGCGGCGCCGACCTGATCGCGCTCGGCGTCATTCGCGCCGCCGGCGACCAGGGGGTTAAGGTGCCGGAAGACCTGTCGGTCATCGGCTTCGACGATATCCCCTGGGCACAGTTCAGCTCCCCGCCCCTGACCACGATCGAGATGCCGATCGAGGAGATGGCGGCCGAGGCCATCGACCGCCTGATGAAGCGCATCGACGGCCATAAGCTGTCCCATCGCCAGGTGACCTTCGGCACCAGCCTGGTCGAACGCGGCTCGACCGCCGCACCGAAAATTCGCTGGTAAAGCGGCATCAAAATACCGCATTTCACAATCGGTAAATTGATTGTAGGCGATGTAAATTGAAACGTTTCATATTATTGACGCAAAAAATTCATGCACCATTTCCGCCGACAGACGCCTGAAATACCCGATCACCAGGTCAAGCCTGAAAACTTCACACCAATTAAGTATTTGATTAATTTATAATTATATTTGAATTTCATTTATTGCCAGATACCCCTGTGACGACGCCGCTACGGCTCACCAACAAGACGGCCGCCCCGATTGACACAGACGAATTGAAACGTTTCAATTAGTGCCATGGCCGGACTGGGGCCGGCAAATGAAGGGGATTCATCATGGTATCACGCTTGCTGACGGGCAGCGCCCTGGGCGCCCTGCTGCTGGGCTCGGCCCACGCCGCCACCGCCCAAACCGAACAGGCTACCGCCGCGCCTGCCGGCGACGAGGTCATCGTCATGGCGCGCAAGATCGGTTCCGGCCTGACGCGCGCCACCACCGTGCTCGATCGCAGCGACATCGAGGCACGCCCCATGGGCGCCGACATCACCCAGAGCCTCAACCGCGTCCCGGGCGTAGTCGTCACCACCGGTGACGCGCGCGGCGGCACCTTTTCGTTCGAAATGTCGATGCGCGGCCTGACCGACCAGCAGATCGGCCTGACCCTCGACGGCGTGCCGACCGGCGACGCCCGCTTCAACGGCGGCTCCCCGCCGCAACGCTTCATCGACTCGAGCAATGTCAGCCGCATCACCGTGTCGCAAAGCGCCGGCGACATCGGCGCCCCGTCGCGCTTCGCACTGGGTGGTTTCATCGATTTTGTCTCCGACAATCCCCACGCCACGGCCGGCCTGACGCTGGAAGGCGGCATCGGTTCCTACGACTTCCAGCGCGAATATGTTCGTGCCGACAGCGGCCAGCTGTGGAAGGGCTTCACCTCGTATCTCAGCTATTCGCACCAGTATAACGCCATCTGGTCCGGTCAGGATTCGCGCCATGACCAACGCGACCACTATGAGTTCAAGGCCCGCCAGGGTTTCGACAACGGCTCGGTCGTCGCGGTGCGCGCCTCGTACAACAACCAGACCGACAACGATTTCAACATCGTCACCCTACCGCAATACGTCTCCAATCCACGCAGCGACCAGGCAACCGACGCCCTCTCCGGGGTCCCCGCCACCGACGTCAATTTCGGCGGCGCCCTGGGCGGCAAGCGCAAGGACCTGCTGGTCTACGTCAATGGCGACTTCGTCCTGACCGACAAGGTCCACCTCAAGGTCAATCCTTACACCCAGTCCCTGCGCGGCGAATCCTATCGCTACCAGGACCGCCAGCGCATCCTGGCCGGATCGGACCCGTACGCCGTCCTGTCCTATAGCTCGACCGGCGCCGCCGTGCGCCCGGCCCTGACCACGATCAACAAGAACACCACGCCGGGCGGCCCGGCCGACATGCGCGTCACCCCGCGCAACCGCGACCGTTACGGCGCCACGGCCGAACTGGTCGCCACTGACCTGGTCAAGGACAGCACCATCCGCATCGGCGCCTGGTGGGAGCGCAGCAAGAGCAACGAGGACCGCGACTTCTATCCCATCTTCGACTCCGCCCACAGCATCGCCTGGGACACGACGAAGCTGGACTATGTGCAATATGCCCGCTCGGTAAAGCTGACCAGCGAGATGCTCTACGCCCAGGACGAGATCACAGCCTTCGACGACCACCTGAAGGTCGATATCGGCGCCACCTGGTACAATTTGACCTATGATGCACAGTCGCCGCTGGAATACAGCGCCACCTTGTCCTTCTCGCAGCATTCCCCGGTCCAGCCCAAGCTCGGCGCCAGCTATAAGCTGTCCGACCACGGCGAACTGTTCGGCGGCTATGCGGAGAACTTTTCGGGTATTCCGGAAGACGCCTTCCTGGGCTCGACCGCCGTCATCGATCCGAAGACGATCAAGCCGGCGACCACCAGCAATTTCGACCTCGGCTATCGCTATGTGAAGCCGCACCTGGCGGTTGCCCTCCAGGCCTTCTATGTCGACCTGCAAAACAATGTCGGCATCGTGCCCCGTGACTCGACCGTCGGTGTCGAGCCGGGCGAAATCCTCCGCGGCAATGTCGCCACCAAGGCTGCCAACACCGCCGGCCAGACAACCAAGGGCTTCGACGTCACCGGCTATTACGACTTCGGCAGCATCGACCTCTACGGCGCCTATACATACCAGGACGCCCGCCATGACAACCCGCCCTTGGGCTCGGACACCCGCAAGGCGCTGGAGGCTGTCGGCATTATCGGTGGCGCCCAGGTCCGCGATATCCCGAAGCATTCGGTCTATGCCACCGCCGGCTGGACGATCAGCCCAAAGGCGAAGGTGCAGATCGATATCCGCGCTGTTGCCGACCGGGTCGGCGGCCATATCATCGCGGCGACCGGCGGCACCGAGATGGGCGTCGAAAAGATGCCCGACTACACCCTGGTTGGTTTCAACGGCCGTTACGATCTCGACGCGGTCGCCGGCCATCCGCTGCGCCTGCAACTGACCGTCGACAACCTGTTCGACGAAAAATACCTCGCCTCGGTGTCCGAAGCGACCAATACCTCAGTCGAGCTCGGCGCGACCGTCGCCAACCCCGCCGGCCGCAGCATCGGGCGCTATTTCATCGGCGCACCGCGCACTACCACCCTGTCCCTGCGCATGCGCTTCTGACCATGCCCTGGCCGTCATCATTCCGTGACGACGGCCAGGCATTTTACCCATGATGAAAACCGCGCTCTTCCTCCTCTGCCTGTTACTTGCCTCGCCTGCCGCGGCGCAGCCCCTGCATCTGCTCGCCGTCCACGTGGCTCCGCGCAATGCCGACGGCCATGACGCTTTCGGTGGCATTTCCGGGCTCGACTACGATGCCCGCAGCGACACCTGGCTGATGATCAGCGACGACCGTTCCGAACACGCAGCCGCGCGCATCTACCGGGCCCGCCTGACGCCCGAAGGTATCGCCGATGTCACGACTATCCCGCTGCATCGCGAGGACGGCGCCCTGTTTCCCGCCTTCGGCACCGGGAGCGAAGGCGCCGATGGCGAAGCCATTCGCCTTGACGGCAAAACCGGGACAATCCTGTGGGCCAGCGAGGGGGATTATCGCGACGGGTTCGATCCGGCCGTGCGCTGGAGCGACGACAGCGGCGCCACGACTGCCCGGCTACCCCTGCCCGCTTTTCTGCACTTCGACCGGTCGGGCACGTCGGGCCCACGGGAAAACCTGACCATCGAAGGCCTCAGCTTCGCCCCCGACAGCAGTCTCTGGCTATCCATAGAAGCACCTCTCATCGAGGACGGTCCGCTGGCGACCACGGAACATGGCGCCCGGACGCGCCTCCTGCATTTCGGCCGCGACGGCGCCGTGATTGGCCAATATGCCTATCCGCTCGACGCCATCCGACATCGGCAATCCGGCCGTCATGCCGATGACGGCATCAGCGATATCCTGCTCGCCGACGCGTCGCACCTCTGGGTGCTCGAACGCGCCGGCGAGGAAACCGCCCCGCACGTCTTCCGCTTTCACTGCCGCCTCTACGAAGTCGATCTGCGCCGGGCAAGACCCGTCACCACGACCAGCCTTGGCGACGCCTCGGTCAGGCCGACGCACAAACGCCTGCTTGTCGACTTCGATCGGATCGGTCTCGGCCATACCGACAATTACGAAGGCGTGAGCTTCGGCCCTCGCCTGCCCGATGGTCACCGCAGCCTGGTCGTGGTTTCCGATGACAACTTCTCGGCGGACCAACGCACGCAGTTCCTGATCTTCGACGCCGCGCCGTGAGCCACGGGCGGCCCGCCGTCAATTCCATGGTCGCCCATCGGTCGGCATGAACCGCATGCCATACTGGGCGCGAAGCGAAGTGTCAGGATGTTTCCATGCGAGCCCTGCGACCTCCGACCTGAATATTTTGGAGACATTCACGCGACTAAACGGCGCAATCCTGTACCCGATTGCCGCATTACAAGGGAAAGAAACGCCCCTTTTCGGCCGCAGCCGTCACCGCGGAACGATCGTCTTTTCGGGTGGCCACGGCGGGGTCTGGTTGTCGAAGATCGCCTGGGCCAGGGTGCCTATGCCAATGCGTTTGCTCGACCAGCCATTGGGAATACCCGCCACGGCATTCCACGGCTCCGGAAGGTAGTCGCCATGGTCCTGCGCAATGGACGCGCCGGTTGCATCCCGTCCCGCAACATCAAACCAGGCCGTCTTCCCAAGGGCTTTCGAACCCCGCTTGAGCCGCGGCCCGAAGCGCCCCAGGGCTTCGTCGGCCCCCGGATCATTGCGCCACAGCGCCTGTTCTACGGCATTGCCGAGCGGGAATGCTCCCGAGAGAACCGTGTCGGCCCGCGAGCTGACTACGACGAAACGGCCGATGGCATCGACGGCGTCGCTATAGAATTCACTATCGAGCACTTCGTCACTGGTCGCCGCGGCGGTAAAGATGGCCGTTTCGAAAACCGGCGTCGTCCATCCCTTGTCCCGGGCCTGTGCCATCGTCTGTTGCACCGCCTCAAGGACGACGCGGGCCCCCATACTGTGGGTGAAGAACGAAACGCGGGACATCCTCGTCGCCGAACTTAATATCAGGTCGGCGAAATATTGCCCTGTCAAACGGACATCAGGCAGGAGAAAGGGATAATTTATCGGCAAGTACCAGTCGCCGGACCACAGGACGGGGACCACCAGGTCGAAGCCCTGCAGATGCAGGTCATGTGGCGGCAACAACCCTGCAAGCGCCCCGAACGGACCGAGTTCCTGACTGAATGCCCCAAGGCCGGTATAGCCGCGATCGCGGTTCACATTGAAGCCATGGACCACGAAACATACATGCTTCCCGTGGAATGTTTCCCCGAGATCTGCCCAGCTGCGCAAGGTGAACCTCGGCGCAGGATTCCATATCGGGTTTGCATTCGGAACCGCCACGTCGTAAATCGCGGCGGTCGTCACCGCGCTGCATTGCCGCGTCGTCATGTCACGAAAACTTACGACTAGCATAGCCGTCACACCTTGCTCGAAATCGATTTGAACGCGGTCAGGGCATTTTGCAGCGACGTGGAAATATCCTTCGCCACCGGCGCCAGCGGCACCGCGACCAAACCGACGCATACCGCTAGCGGCCAGCTTATCGCTTCGTCTGGCAGGCTGATCTTGAAAACTATCGCCAGCATGACTGCTGCGATTCCCGCCAGGGTCTTGGCGCAACTCTCGTATCGCTCTTCGGCCAGGGAGAAGGCGGCATTTATGCGCGCGTCCAGCGCCGTGGAGAACCGTCCCGCCAGGGCGGCCGGGTCGACCCCATCCGGTTCCGACGCAGATGAGGTCACGCTGGTCGGTCTCAAGGCCAAGGCAAGGATCTGGGCATTTCCCTCCGGAAGTTTCCATACCGCCGAAATCACCTTGACGGCACGCGCTTCGTCAAGGAACGGGAGCCCCAACCGGATACCCTGGCGGATAGTGTCGGGGGCCGTCCCGCTGCTTCTTCCCGCCCGGTATTGCTGGGAAATTATTTCCAGAAAACCAGAACCATACGCACACTCGAGGGCATCGTGAAAGGGCCGTATCGACTCGTCGACGATGTGAAGGCCAACATAGGGCAGGCCCCAGTACTTTATTTTACGTTCGTCGCCCTCGATTTTGCGTTCCCCGCCTTTGGCTTCGCGTTCGCCGCTTTTAGCGGGCACCTTATCTGCCCGGCTAAATGCGAGGGCCTTCCCCAACGACTCGACCAGCCCGAAGGCCGCTGTTCCAAGAGTCCCTGCGGCCACGACACCCGCACCGATCTGACCCCAATCCACGGATGGCAGTAGATCACCCATTTCCCGTCTCCCGTTTTCCAAACATCATATATTTCCGTAAATCTCGAATTCTTTTCATCCCGGCGGACCGGGCCCACCCTTTGCCTAGTCGCTTTCCAGGACAAAATGCCGTGGGAATGGCGTACCTTCGCAATCGACGAGACCCGCCGCCCCCACAGCCCGGCGCAATCCAGGCCGTGAAAGTATCGGCTTGAGCATTGCAGGGATAACCGCGCGATTGATGTGGGCTCCGAAGCAGGTATGCATGCCATATCCCCACAACAGGTAATCGCCCCAGGGGCGATCGGTTCGAAAGGTGTCCGGAGCCTGCAGCCTTGCAGGATCGAACATCGCCGACAAATTGGACGCCAGGACCATCGCACCCCGCCGTATGCGGATCGACCGCAAGGTCCCCGGCGCAAGGACGCAGTCCCGCGTCGCCTGACGGTAGATGATCGGGTTGACCGGATTGAAGCGCAGGGCTTCGAAGATACACGCCGCCAGGGTGTCATCGTCGCCGACAAGGGCCGCCGTCCGGGCCGCCGCCAGGGCAGCGGGTCGCTCCAGCAATTGATCTACTGCCAGGCATGCGGCTTTGGAAAGGGTCGGTATGGCGCCGATGAACAGGCCGATGAGATTGTTGCGGATGGCGAGATCGTCGAAGTCCGGCATCGCTGCCTGCAATATCAGGCATCGCCCCAGCACATCGTCGGTCTTCGCCCCTGCCCCTTTGTCCTCGGCCTTGCGTCGGGCGATCAGGTCATCCAGCCAGGCGCGGCAGGCCTCGGCTGCGGCAAGTGCCCGGCGGTCGAGGGCGGCGTCGCCGGCCAGATCGACGAACAGGTACCAGAACATCAGGGTCGACCAATCGATCATGGCGTCTTCCGGGCCCGGCAGGCCGAAATATTCGCTCACCATAGCGCAGGGCACCCTCAGGGTCAGGTCTTGCGGCAAGTCGATCCGCACAGGATGCCCCGCCGCAAGGCATGCGGCGCTCCGGGCAGCTGACGGCTGTACGATCTGCGCTACGTCGTCGCGCCGGACGCACAGACGCATGATCGCGGTGTCGTGCTGATATCGTGCGCTGCCCTGCATCCCGAGAAAGAAATTATCGCCCCCGGTTATCAGCCGCATCTTGGGTTCGTAGACGACGGCGAAATCCGCGTCCCGGTCCAGGACTTCGATCACATCGACCGCCCGCGTCACAATGACCGTCCCCGTATTGTCATAGGCCGCCACAAGCCGCTTCGAGAGGGCGAGATTGGGGACGAATATGCGCAGCGCAGTAAACACCTCGCGCTGTGACGCCGGGTGGAGAAGCACTCGGGCCAGCCGGGCGCCCATATCGCCCCGGCCCCGACGCCAATCCCGCGAATGCCTTGACCGTAAGCTGGGCGACGGCGCCCGTTCCCGCCACCAGCATGGTCAGCCACAACCACGCTGTCATGAAGATATTCACGAACAGAGTCATGACAGGCTGGGCTCCTTCAAAGACGCGGCGTGCCGCAAACGGGACAGGTGAGAAAAGACGGACCGCGATCAGGTCGGGTCCACGATACCCATGCCGATCATGCGCAGGGCCGTCATGCTGGGGACAAAGAAATAGTCGCCGCCCCGCGTTTCAACGAACTGCGGCAGATTGGCCAAAACGAACGGAGGCTTGCCGCTGTCCGGATCGGCCGGAATGACGAACTTGGCATCACCGTCCCGGACCCCGACCAGCGGGCAGGTATCGTTGCCACTGCCGGAGTCCAGACCATAATTGATCCATTGCTGCTGGACGAATTCATATTGCCGCGTCAGGCTGGCGCACAGGTTCAGCATGACGATCCCCTGTTCGCTTTCGCTGCCCGCCACTCCGGCTGTCGGACCATATGGCAGGCCGCGACGCAGTATCCGCCGGCGGTTATTCAACGCCGAGCCAAGCCAGCTTTTGGGATTGGCGGCGCCGAGATAAGGATCCAGGGCATCGCGCGTGTTTATGCGGCGGATATGTGAGGTTAACGGACATTTTGCGCCGGACGGATCCGAACGATATTTGAAGTCGGCCAGTTCGGCCCTGATCTTCGCCAGTTCAACCTCCCGCCCCTTCTGCCCGGCCGCAGCCAGGCGGATGCCGAACGCCTGCCATTCGGCATAGGTCGGGGCTGCCATCAGGGGTACGCCATCCGACCACCGCCCGACAATTTTCGCCTTCAGCGTCGCAATCGCTTCATCGCGCTCCCCGATACCGGCAACCGCCATATAGGCGGTCGCAGCCCCTTCTATCGTCGACTTAAAGGCGGCGACGTTCTGGTGCAGCTTGCGATAGGCCATGAAGGTGCCAT
This sequence comes from Asticcacaulis sp., assembly GCA_965246725.1. Taxonomy (GTDB): domain Bacteria; phylum Pseudomonadota; class Alphaproteobacteria; order Caulobacterales; family Caulobacteraceae; genus Asticcacaulis. The sequence goes on along the minus strand of CBDFFG010000006.1, from coordinate 168,152 downwards.
TGCGGGTAAAGTCCAGCGGCATGGCTGCCCCCGAAATTTCCTGCGCCTCGTCGGGATGGCCCAGCAAAAATTCTCCCGTTGCCAGCGGAGCCCATGCCTGGGCCGGACCATTGGCGATCTTGCCGTTGCCGACGACGCGCAGCGCCAGTTCTTCCGGTGGGAACTGCCCGTCGAATACCGGATCGCCAATGGCATCGACCAGACCGAAATGTTCCCTCGGCACCGGCTGCAACTGTCCATCGGCGCCGCGTTCCAATATCGCCGACAGATCCTGGTACCGGGGATCGGCCCCGGCATGGCCCTCCCTTACCTGCACCCGGCCGTCGGAGTCACTGCACAGTTTGAAAATGTCATCGGTAACGGCCTGGAGCGCATCCACAGCCGAACCGTCGGCCTTCATCTGGGCATTCAGGCTGACCAGTATATGCGCTCGGTTTTCAATGCCGTCGCCGTACCGCCAGATCCGATCCCATCGATCGATGGCTCCGGCGGGTCTGTCGTCGCCGAGAATCGATCCTCGCGCCGCCATGCCGTCGATGAATTCGTCGGGCAAGTTGCGCAAGGTGCGTGTCGGCAGGCCGAGGGCGCAAAGACCGTAAAAGGTGAAGGCCAGGTTCACCGCCACGTCGGGTCGCTGCTGTTGCGCATTGCCGGCATTGGGCCGCCGGGTAGATGGCCAGCGCAGGGCGCTCGTCACCCGTGGATACAGCGCCTGGACAAATGCCCGCCCGGCGGCGGCCTCGTGCACCGTCAGGACGATCATTCGTCCCTTGGGAAAACCGAGGCGGCCGTATGCCGTCAAAATATTGCCCTGGATATCGGCGAGTTCTAGGGCATGTGTCATATTGTCATCCCGGAGCCTGTTCGCTGTAAGATGTTTTGATATTTTATAATATAAAACAGATACTTAGAATACCCTTCCCTGTGCAAGCGTCGGTGATTGCCTGTCATCCGGCCGTTGCGCAGCGATGAATGCGCCAAAGGCTGCGTACAACGCCTCGGGAGATGCCCCCTGGTTGTCGATAACGAAGCGCGTGAATCGCGGCTGCAGGTACAGCCCCTTGAGGACCGATCGCAGGTCGGAATCGGGCGCAACCGGCAAGGCCTGAGCCCCGCGTCGCATGACCCACCGGAAGGCGAGGAAAAGTCCGGCAGCTCCGCCGGCAACGATCCCCGATATACAGCATGGTATCCTGGCTGGTATCCCTGCCAGCAGGAAGCCGGCAACCCCGCCAGCGACCGCCGTCAGCGCTACAAGGGCGAGGAGCAGAAGCGGCGACAAGGTTTTCAAAGGTGGCGGCACGGTCCAGTAGTCGTTGAACGGCATCGTGGTTTCGATTTGCCCCTTACGGACATAGGATGCGAAATCCGCAGCCGTATGGGCCGAGAAGCCGACGCAATTTTTAAAAATCCCGACTAGGTCTTCCCGCATGATGTCCCATAAGCCTTCCAGGTACCGGTCGGGCGTGGCGTCTTCCAGGGCGTCGAAATCGACGACGAATACGAGATAGGGTTGCGGTAGATGGTCTATCTGCTGCGCGGTCTGCAAGCTGTCTCCGCGGGCCGTACTGAGCAGCGTGTTGACCGGAACGCGACCATTGTAGGCCACGTCATCGATAACGAACATTCTTGCAAAATGCGTACGCCAGCAGCGACTGAACGGACTCTCGAAGCGGGAATTGACCGAGGCTGGCGATTGCTGGGCCGTGGCCAGGGTCGCCAGCAACTCCCGCACCATGTGGACGCAACTGCGTTGCACGCCGGTGTGTCCGGGGGTCAGGTCATTTCGAATCGGAAACAGGGCGGTCAGGAAATAATGACCACCATCGATATTCGGCATGTACGAATTCCCTGATTGGATGCGCGCCGGCCGACTGTTCGACCGCACGGCATCGACGACCATGGCGGAAAGCGCCGGCAACCGGCATCCGCCCTGTCTGTGTTAGACAACGCAATAGGCAAGGAAGCGAACGCGTAAGACATACAGTACAGTTGGCCGAAGGACTCAGCGGACGTCGGTTGCCACCGCGCCGCGGATAAATGGTATCCGGTTTCTGTCCGCCGCCTCGGTGTCATTGCTGGCGACAGGTGCAAATCCCTGCGAGCCGAGGCACAGCTGGACCTGGGTCAGGGCCTCTGCGTAAAGTGCGGCAAACCCTGCTGCATCGCTGCCGGCATGCGCCCGCGCCAGGCCGGCGAGCGCCATGCGGACACGCAAGCCTGCCTTGATATCCCGTTGCGCGGCACCGGGCGTGGCATTGTAATAATAGTCGGTGTCGATTTGGTTGTGCCGGATATAGTCCTTGAACGGTGTGACCGGGATCGAATGCGGATAACCGGTCGAGGCGTACCAGAACAGGTCCAGACCATTGGGAATGCCGTCGGAAAAGGCGTCGATATATTGATCCCAGGTGCCGTTGAAATTACTGCAGAACAGCATGTAATCATTTTGCAGGATAGGCTTACCCTGGCCGAAATCCGGCCATTGTTCGCGCTTGATCAGTATCCACCGCGCGAAGTGGATGATGGACAGCCCCAGCAGGCCCCTCAGGGTGGCAGGTATGGCGCGCGCAGCCATGAAAATAAGTCGGTTTATCCAGGTCAACACCGGTCGCATGGGTGTTATGACATTCATGCCATAGGCCTTGCCCGCCACATTGGACATTGCAACCCTCCCGAAAGCCAGCCTTCACTTAACCCATACTAGAAAAATTAACCAAATACAAATCATTCGCCCCTGGATAGCATCGCCCTGTTCCGCTCCCGGCATCCCTTCACCGTGCCACAGGCGCTATGGTGTTGCCTGGCGGAGCCTCCGGATGCGGCGCGACCGCGTCTGTGGGATTGAAAACACCGGTATCCGGTGCCTTGACCTGTCCGGGCGGATCGATGCCGCCGTATTGAGCCATGGTCATATCGACCACTATGGCAGCTTCCGCGGGGTGTTCGCCGCCGGCAAACCGGCCTCGCCCCTGCCCCTCTATGTCGGCGAAGAGGAGGCCTTTTGCGAGCGCACCATGGCCGCCGGCAACCGCCGATCATCATGGGCGCCCTGGATCGCAAGGCGCTGGCTGCAGCCGGCTTCGATGTCCGCACGGCGCCTGCACCGGCCGTCATAGCCGGCCACGCCTTCACCACCGGCATCATTCCGCTAGCCACGACCGAGCGTGCCGCCATCCCGACCCGGATGGTGCCCGGGGTAGGCTGCGACGCCAACCTGCTGCAGCCGGCCAAGCGCGACAAGGCGTCGGTGCTCGACGACGGCGAACACGAACTGGCCACGGCCTACGCCGTCAAGGGACTAGGGCTTGTCGTCATTTCGTCCTGTGGCCACCGCGGCATCCTCAATACCATTCACCGCGCACAACAGGTTTCCGGGATAGGCAAGATCCACGCCGTGGTCGGCGGCTCTCCTCTCACCTGGTCAAGCCGCTCACCGACGATGAGGCGTGCGCAACCGCTGCCGCATTGAAGGACATAGACCCGACCTACATCATCCCCATGCACTGTGCCGGCGAAGTTTTTATCGCCGAAGCCACGCGCCTCATGCCGGACAAGGTGATCCGGCCCTATGTCGGCAACCGCATTAGTTTTTCGGCGATATAGGGACCGGTATCACGCCCGCCGGAAATCCATCACCCAGTTGTCTTCCCAGGTGTCTCCACCATCGGCGGAAAAGGCTTGTGCCCAACCCGACATACCGCCGCCAGATCAACAATTGCCAACCCGATGCTGCTCTTTTCGGCTTGCACATCTGATTGCTTCTCGACGGATAGACGCCGCCTCATGCACGTGTTAGCACTTTAAAATAACAATATTATTTTAACGCTCCTCTCTGCATCACTGCGTTCCCGACTACATATCTACCAGAACACGTCCCGACAAAGTGATCCCATTTTCGGAAGAGAAGCTCGCAAAACAAATCGCCTCTTGTCGTTTCGAGGACTTATCATGACAACAGACCTTACCTACAATATTGCGGACGGGCTTTTAAGCGGCTCAATAGGTGCCATCCAGATAAAATGCCATGCTGGTTCTGGCGGACGTTCAGGTACAAAAACTCAAGGCGCCTTTAATCCCATACTGGCTAACAATGCTTTCGCGACACACGTGCACTCCGGCGGCCATATCTTCGGTCCTTTGCCGCAAGGCAGATATCACATGCCCCCCCATGAAACAGATTCACATATGGTCCGTTTAACACCGTTCAAAACAAACCACATGTACGGACGAAATGGCTTCTTGATTCACGGTCGAGGCAAAATCGGCAGTCACGGCTGTATAGTCCCACCAGACTTCAACGATGTCTTGAAAATCTGCAAAGCGGTTAAGCAAGTAAGCAAAAACGGTCAGCAACCTGTCCTGACAGTCGTCGCGGTTGGAACGGATTTAGACGCAAAACTAAAGCTGGCGAGTTCGTTGGCCTAAACAGCAGCCTTACAGCCACGCGGGATTTCATTTTTCGGCACAAGGAGAGGGACCTACCCAGTTCTCGCTTTACGGCAAACCCGATGAAAAAATTACGTGCTACCGGCGCCGGAAATTCATCACCCAGTTGTCTTCCCAGGTTTCTCCGCCATCGGCGGAAAAGGCCTGTGCCCATCGCGGCCCTTCGCCGGCGTCTTTCAGCCAGGTGAACCGCACCCGGATCGGCCGCCCCTGCCAGGTGTCGTCGGCCAGGAAAAGGCCGCGGTTACCCTCAAAGCTGCCGATGACCGGCGTATCGAGATTGGCTGGTGCGCGGCCGTCAAGCCACCAGATTCGCCAGACATTTTCCGCGGCATCGAAGCTGCGCAGGGCGGCGGCGCGGTATGGCCCGGCCGGGTCATCGAGCACATTGTCCTCGACATTGCCGGCGCCGCCAAGGATCGGCCGCGTCGTGCTGGTGCCGGTAAATTCCACCCAGTCGGCAGCGCCGGCCAGTCGCGTCGTCAGCTTGCGATGGTGCACCATCCAGTCATGGCACAGGAAATCGAAATCGGTGGCAGGGGTCATGACAGTCTCCGGAAGTCAGATGCCCTGTCTAACCTTTCCTGGCCGACATTCTGTCAGCATGACCGCACCTATTCGATCGGCAATAACGGCACGATCCGCGTCGCCAGGCTGTCGAACTGGCTCACCGCCTTCGCGCCATGGGCATCCAGGGTGATGAGGTTGTTACCACACACATAGTAGCTGGTGACCACCGGGATGGCGGCATCGGTCTCCAGCTTCTGGCCACCGCCGCCGCATATGTTCAGCGGCGTTGTCCAGACGTGCCCTTCGCCATTGGTCACCAGTTCGGCATAGCTCCGGGCATAGGCATCGACCGCGGCCTGCAACTGCGCGGGCGGCAATCCACGCGACGCCGCCAGGACGATATCCTCGTCGTCCGAGGCCCCCGCCGCGACTTCGGACCCGCGCCAGGTGCAGCCCTCCGATCCGCCAAAGGTGATCGAACCGCTGCCCTTCAGGGCACAGACGGCATACATGAACTTTTCGGACGCCTGGTCCGTGCTGGCACTGGCAGGCGCCGGGCCCAGGTTCCACAGGGCGACGGCAAAGACAGCGACAAGGGCGGTCAGACGGAACATGGCATGGCTCCCGCAACTGGAACGGAGGGTATATTATGTGCGGCCAATCGCTGCGGGAGCAAGCCCATTTACCGCATGGGCACCACGTATGGCTGTGTATCCACAGCCCTGTCTTGCGATCCTAACCGGTTATTCATCGCCCTGCGCTATGGTGCGATAACAACGCTATTGGATACCGGGATATAATAAGAGTGAAACTGCGCTTACCTTGGCGTCAGGCGATCGACGTTTTTCGCGTCGCCGTGGACGATATCGATCTGGTGCGGGCGCAATTTGCCGCCTTCTCCAAGCAGATTCCGCTGCTCTATTTTATCCTGACCATCAATACCCTGGCTGTCGTCTACACCTATTCCAGCCTGGCGCCCCGGTGGCTGTCGATCTACCTGCCCGCGGCCCTGTGCCTGTTGTGTGCGTCGCGCGGCGTCTGGTGGTGGCGGGCCAAGGCGCAGGCCTTTTCCGACGCAGCCGTCATCAAGCATATGCGACTGACCAATTCGATGTCGCTGGTCCTGGCCATCGCCTTTACCGCCTGGGGCCTGTTTCTCTTTCCTTATGGCGACGCCTTTGCCAAAAGCCATATCGCCTTCTACATGGCCATTACGGTGGTCGGCTGTATCTTCTGCCTGGTCCATCTGCGCTCGGCCGCCATCTCGGTCACCGCCCTGGTCGGCGTCCCCTATGTCCTCTTCTTCCTGTTCGTCAGCCACGGGGCGCTGAGCGCCATCGCGGTCAATTTCGGCCTGGTCTGCATGGCCATGATCGCCATCCTGACGACCAATTACCGCGATTTTTCCCAGTTGGTTGCGTCGCGGCGTTCCCTGATCGCCAAACAGGCCGAGACCCAGGCGCTCAGCGACGAGAACCTGCGCATTGCCTGCTCCGACGCCTTGAGCGGCCTGCCTAACCGCCGCGCCCTGCTGGCCCGCCTGGAAGAGAACCGCGCCGCCTTTGCCGGCAGCTCGATCCGGACCGCCATCGTCTTTATCGATCTCGACGGCTTCAAGGACGTCAACGACACCTATGGCCATGAGACCGGCGACGAACTGATCCGCGTCCTGTCGGCATCGTTTTCCCGCCTGCTGCCCGAAGGCGCCATGCTGGCCCGCCTCGGCGGCGACGAATTCGCCGCCATACTGTCGGCGCCGGACGCCACGACCACAGCCTTAACCCTGGCCGAGGGCATATTACGGGCCCTGTCCTCCCCCATCTCGATCGGCGACCGCACCATCCAGTCGGGCGCCAGTGTCGGCATTGCCACCTCGCCCGACGGCGGCTGGTCGGGCCAGGAACTGTTCCGCCGCGCCGACGTCGCCATGTATCACGGCAAGTCGAACGGCAAGGGCCGTATCGTCGTCTATACGCCTGCCCTGGACCACGACCGTGAAGTCAGCCAGGCCATCGAGGAAGACATTCGCCGCGGCCTGGCCAATGACGAATTCGATGTCTATTACCAACCCCTGGTCGATGCCGCCTCACGCAAGCTGGTCAGTGTCGAGGCCCTGGTGCGCTGGCCGCGCCGCCCCGGCGGACCGCTAGGCCCCGATACCTTTATCTCCATCGCGGAATCGAGCGGGCTGATCCATCCGCTCGGCATGTTCGTCCTGCGCCGCGCCTGTCTCGATCTCAAGTCGTTCTGCGACCTCAAGCTCAGCGTCAATATCTCGCCGGCCCAGTTCCGCGATCCCGGTTTCGAAAAGAAGGTCGCCTGGGTCCTCGCCGAAACCGGCTTTCCGCCCGACCGCCTGGAGTTGGAGCTGACCGAAGGCTACCTGATCGACCATCCCGAACGCGCCCAGACGGCCATTACCGCGCTGAAGTCGGTCGGCATCTCGATGGCGCTCGACGATTTCGGCACGGGTTACACCAGCATCGCCTATCTGCGCCGCTACGGCTTCAACCGCATCAAGATCGACAAGTCGCTGGCCGGTATCATCCAGAGCGACAAACAGGCGGCCGTCCTGGTCGCCGGTACTGTCTTCCTGGCCAATGGCCTGTCGATGTCCGTCACGGCGGAAGGGGTCGAAACCGAGGAACAGGCCACACTGCTGCGGCTGGCGGGCTGCCAGCACCTGCAGGGCTATCTCTTCTCGAAGGCGATCGACGTCACGACCTTGCGGACGACCTATTTTCCGGCGGCACCCGTCCGGCGCGCCACCGCCGGCTGACCGGTATCAAGCCGGCTGCGTCAAGACCGCCTGCGCCACAGCGCTGCGTACCTCTTCGGCAATGTGCTGATGGTGCACATCGAAGCGGTTGTCGAGATAGGAGGCGTGATTGAGTGCGTCATTGATGACCAGATACCAGACATTGCTGGGCAGGTTCAGGGCGCTAATCAGCGATCCGGAAATGTGCCGTGAGGCGAAAATAAAATCGGCATTGAGTGACATGGCGGCCGTCCGATAGGTGTGAAGCTCAGGGGAAAACGCGTCAGGAACTGTCTCGTACGGAGAGCCATCCTGTCATTAACCCTTCATTAAAGCGAATCATTTCGGACACATGACGCCCCGTTTTCACTACCCGAATGCCACCATATTCAGATCACGGATGATACATTCTCCACATCATATTGTGGTCGCTGGGAAAAACAGCGTCGGCGCACGATTTCCCGGCGATGCCAAATGCAAATAAAAAAGACGCCGCGACGAAACCGTCACGGCGTCTTTTTGGTGATCAGTCGTACCGATCAGATACGGCGCGAACCGCGCAGGGCCAGGCCGAGGACGACACCGACGCCTAGGGCAATCAGGGCGGCCGGAACCGGGTTGCCATTGACGCGCGACGTGATATCGCCGGTGGCGCGATCGGTTGCGGACTTCAGGTCCGAGCGGGCGCGGTCACCGAAATTGCGCAGCTTGTCAGCGGCGGTATCGGCATAGTCGCTTGCCTTGTCATAGAGGCGATTGGCCGTGTCGCCGGCCTTTTCGGCCAGTTCACGACCCTTGTCGGCCGCATCGCGCGCCTTGTCGTTCAGTTGCGACTTCACATCGTGTTCGGCCGAAGCGGCAGTGACATCGGCGGCGGCTTTGGTCAGAGATGACAGCATGGTTATGGCTTTCGATAAGAGGCCCGGATCGGGCGGACAATCAGCGAGTGCCGGCATGTGTCGGCCCCTGGCCTTATCTGTACAAAACCCTTGCGGCATAAAGCGATTAGGAGCGCTGCACCGCGGCATAAACCGGTTGTAAAAGCCGACATCGGCATCCGCCGCGAAAACGGTAATCACAAGCCGTATTAACCCCGTTGCTTAACGGAAAAAACGCCCTTTTGCGTTACAGATTCCGCCGTCATACAACTCACCAGCCAGAGGATGTGCCGCCATGTCAGATTTCGACATTACCGCCGAAGCCCCCGCCCCGACACAAGACGAGGTGGTGGACAATCCGGCGACTGCCCATGTCCGCATCCTGCTGGTCCAGGACCAGATGAACGCCGCCGCCGGCCGCGTCAACCTGCTCCACCATATGGGCTTTACCCGCACCGACGGCTATCGCCAGGCCATGGAAGCCTATGAGACCAAGCTGGGCGAATTCAACGCCCTCAAGGCGCGCTACGGGCTTTAGCCATCGTCCAACCACTCTCGCGCCGCGGCCACCTCGGTAAAGGCACGGCGCGTTTCGGCGCGCGACATCAGGTCGACCGTTGGCATGCGCGCATGGATCAGGGAATTGGTCGTCACCGCCGCGACCTTTACCGTCCGGGACGCGCCCATCAGGCTGCGCGTCCAGAAGGCGGCAAGCCTTTGCAGATCGTCATAGCTGGCATAGCCCCGACAGCGCGACAGGTCGACCAGGCGATCATACTGGATTTCGTCCAGCCGCGCGCTGAAATAGGCCACTACCTCATCGACATAGCGTGCGGAGTCCATCGGGCCCGCGACCCGCACCTCCACCCGGCGGGCATCGGCATCCGCGGTAAAGGTGATAGAAAAGACAGCCGAATGGGGCACAGGTACGGATACGCTACTTGAAACACGCACGGCGAACTTGCCACACGCCCAAGATGTAGCACAAAGTTTTTAACAGACGCTGAACCCACGGCGCATGTTACCGTTCCGATGTCGTCAGCTCAGAAGTCGGCCGCTCTGCTGGTGGCTTTACGGCACCGGGCGGGATCGGCGTATCCGCCGTCACGGCAGCGGCAGGCGCCTGCAGATGCGATGATTGCAAGCGCGAAGACGGCGGCGGCGCCGCGACCACGACGATGATCGCGACCACAAAGACACCCGCCGCGGCAATGGCGGCCAGCGTCACCCATTTGAAGGTCAGGCGTACACGGCGGCGGGGTCTCGGCTGCGGTTCGGGCATAGTCCATCCTGCATCCACTACAGTGCGTAGGATTAGCGCGCATTGCGTAAATTTTCAGTGCGAAAGGGACTTGTCGACCGCCAGCAATATCTGCACGTTCATGTGAGCCTAAACGGCAGGAAACGATGTGAAACCCATAGTCCGCACCGCGATACGTTACCTAATTCCCATCGGAGGTACAGTTCTGCTTCCGATCACGCTGGAGGCCGCCGTCATGTCGCCTGCCGCAAGGCTGGTCAATGCACCGATCATCTGCGAGGCGATCATTATTGTGTGCTGCCTGACCAACATCGTCACAAGCCGTGAACACAGACTGGCGAACATCGTCTGGTCACTAAGCATGATATTCATCTCCGCGTATGCCTTGTGGATATTGTCACAGGTCGTACTGGGCTGAGGCCGGCGGGATAACAAGTTACGCCGCAGGAGGGCACCGTCATCTCCGACGCCACGCCGGGTTGCGTCGCCAATCGCGAACAGCCGCCCCGCATCATTCATGGTGCCAGCGACAGGCGTCTTGTCGAAGGCGGGCGTCGTACCTTACCGCCATCCGCGTGTCTTCAACGCCTCCAGGTCTTTCAGCAGCGCTTTCATGTCCCGGTTCAACACGCTGTGGGACAGATCGCCCGGCCCGAGATCGTCGCTGCGAAACATGTACAGGCGCGCCTTGTTCAGCAGAAGACGGGACCGATGCTGGATAGCATGGTCCATCAAGGTTTTCGCCAGTACCAGGACGTCAAAACAGAAGGTGCTTGACTGGCCTTGCCGATCATCGGTCAGGGCGTCAATCCAGGCGAATTGTTCGGCCATCGCTGCTGCGTCTTTTCGGCCAATAGCATCATAGAGTGCCTGACCGGAAGCCTCCCTCCACAGGAGATCGAATGCCGCCCTGCGTTCAGCATCCGAATTATACGGCATCCCCGCCGTCGTAGGAAAACTGCGCGTCACATCGGGTAAGCGCACCGGAAACCGGTATTTGCCGAAAAGCCAGTTCAACATGGTAACTTTGGCGATCTTGTTGCTGAAAAAGGTCTGTTCAGTATATCGCCGCTCTACGGTTCGAACAGCTGGAAGTCCGGCACCTTGCCGCGGGCCTCGATCTCCGTATCGCTGCCCAACCGGCGGATCGAGGCATCGTTGCCATCGAAGGCGGTCCATGCCGGGAGGCCATCCACATTGGGATTTCCGGTGGCGGCGAAGTTCGTCCAGTAACGCACCATGCGGTCGGACAGCTGCCGGTCCTCAGCTGTCCAGGGACGCTTGTCCTGGTCAAGCAGGTCGTAGACGAAGGGGATTTCCGCTCCGTGGCCGGCATGGCAGCCATAGCCGCAGGGCGTCAACGGCTCTGCCGGCGAATGGACATAGTAGTAGAGATAGGCCCTGTTGGCCGTGTCGTCCTTCTGCAGCATGGCCCAGTGCCACATGCGCCAGCCCCAGTAATCGCTGGTGAAGGTGAAGATCGAAGCCTTCGCCTCGGCATCGGTCCGGCCGGGATAGGCGCGTTCCAGTTGCGGCGTCAGGTCGCGGACCAGGAACTGCTGCAACTGTGCGGCGTGACGTTCGGCCGTAAAGTCCGAGGTGGCGAACAGCTCCGGCGCCAGGTCTTTGCCCTCGTCGGCATTCCATCCGACCAGGATCGGCACCTGGTTCTGGCGATGATGACGGTAGGTCGTCGTCATGTCCTCGCGCAGAACATAACCGTCGACAATGGTGTGCGGGCTCCAGGCGGCATGGATAAGGGTGTCGGCGTCGATCTTGCGCAGGTCGGCAATGTGCATAGCCCCCTGCCCCTTGGCAAAGGTCACCCCATCCTGTTCCGCTGTGACTTTGCTGAAGGGGCCCTTCTCGGTCGGTGCGATCGGCAGGCCGAAATTACCGCTCTCGGCTATGGCGCGCTGGAACAGGCCCTTGCCCTGCGGCGAGGCGACGAGGATGGCGACCGATTCCGCACCGGCGGATTCGCCGAATACCGTCACCCGCTCCGGGTCACCGCCAAAGGCGGCGATGTTGCGCCTGACCCAGGCCAGGGCCGCCATCTGGTCGCGAATACCCTCGTTGCCCGAGGCGTTATCCGGCGATTCCCGGCTCAGTTCCGGATGGGCAAAGAAGCCGAACACGCCCAGCCGATAGTTCAGAGTCACCAGGATGACGCCATGCCGCGCCAGGCGTGAACCGTCATAATTGCCCTGCGAGCCCGAGCCGCCGAAAAAGCCGCCGCCATGCAGCCACACCATGACCGGCAATTTTTTTGCCGCGGCAGGCGCCCAGATATTGAGGAACAAACAATCCTCGCTCTGCGGTTCGGATACCCAGGGCACGGTCTGGCGGCACACGGGCGAAAAGGCGGTCGCCTGCCGGACACCGTCCCAGGCCTTTACCGGCTGCGGCGCGCGCCAGCGCAGGTCGCCGACCGGCGCCGCCGCGTAGGGAATACCGAACCAGGTAGAAACGCCGTCATGGGTCTTGCCGGCGACCAGGCCGCCATCGACACGTACCGGTGTCTCGGCCATCGCCACGGCAGGCGCCAGCATGGCCATCAGGCCCGCAAAGAGAAACGTCGTCAGCCTGCCCATGATCCCTCGCCTGTTTTCTTGACGCACGGTTATCAGGATATGCGGTAGTTGTCGCCTGACCATTTCCCTCGAAATCAACCGCTTCCTTGCGCACCGGATACCCGACCCAGGCGCCATTGGAGCCTCGGCGCGAGGTGTCGGTGAACGGACTGGACACTAACCTGAAGCGGCTGGGGCTGCCGTCGCCTCTCCCGCCCTATCCGACCTTATCGTCGATTACGATCCCGACGCCGAAAAAACCAACCTCGCCATCATCATCCTGACCGAGAACAGCGACCGAAATATTGAAGTTACTATAATATTTTATTGACTCTGAAAATTATGAGCGCATCTTCATGTCACCACGGAGAGACCTATGGGACTGCGCGAACGAAAAAAGGCCATGACCCGCAAGGCGATCTCCGATATCGCCACGCGCCTGTTCCTTGAACGCGGCTATCATGCGGTCACGACGGCCGAGATCGCCGCCGCCGCCGATGTCTCGGTAGCAACCCTCTTCACCTACTTCCCCAGCAAGGAAACCCTGGTCTTCGACGAGGACGGCGCCATGGAATCCGCTCTGGTGGATGCCGTCGTTTTGCGCCCGACTGGCGCCTCCATCATATCTTCGGTTGCGGATTTTATCCTGGCGGGACCTGCCTTTCGTGCCGGCAATGACCCGGCCTATGCTGCCTTTGCCGACATGATTCGCGCTACCCCTGAACTGGCGACCTATATGCGCGGCATGTCCTTGCGTTACGCCGACGCGCTGGCTGAGGCCATCGCAATTTCGGCCAGGGGCACTGTTACGCCAGCCCGGGCCTCAGCCATTGCCCGCTACCTGATAGAGGCGGTCACCATCGCCCAGACGACATCCGATCCTGCGGCCACCTTCACCAGCCTCGTCCATCTGCTGACGACCGGCACATCCCTGTGAGTTTCCCGATGTCCCTGACCCTGCTGGTATTTTTCAACCTGTTTGTCGCCGGTATCCTCGCCGGCACGGAATTTATCGTCCGCTTCGGCGTCCGCGCACCTTTGAATGTGCTGGAAGACGGCCCGCAGATCACCCTGCGCCAGGCCCTGGTGCGGACCATGCGCATCCCTGTACCAATCGTCTTTTTGCTTACGCTGGTCTCCGGCATCGTCCTGGTGGCGCAGGATCATTCGGCACCCGGCGTAATCGTCCGCGGCGCTGCCCTGGCCATGATTGTCGTCTGGATGATTGCGACCTTTACCGGCACCGTCCCGATCAACAAGGCGCTGCTGGCCTGGCAGGCCGATGCTCCGCCGCCCGACTGGCGCCTTCGCATCCGCCGCTGGGAGCGCCTGGATACGGTTCGCGCCTTTAGCGCCCTCACCGCCTTTGCCCTGTTTCTGACAGGTGCGGCCTTGAGCGTCGCCTGAGGCCAGTCAGTCGATATAGGTCACATACTGATCGGTAAAGAACAGCCGCGCTTCGCGGATCGCCAGGGCGCGCAGGTCCCGCAAGCCGGCATGGCGTGGATCGCTGCGAAAGGCATCGAAACCGGCCTGTTCCTCGAACTGGACGATGTGCACCACGTCGCTGCTGTCGGCATCCGATGCCGGCGGCCGCGACGTCGATATCATGCGCCCCCCATGATCGAGCAGTATGCGGTTTGCCTGGTCGAAATAATCCGCCCGGACCTCGAGGCTTCCATCACCGGGGGACAGAAGCGTAACGATCTGGATCACTGGGCACACCTCACTACGGGAATCGTCATAATCACCGACGATCTATACCGCACCGTACAGCTATTCTCCGCTCCGGCAAGCGCGCAATGTGCGAAACGTACATTTACCGCTCAAGCATGGAGCGAAGCTTTGCCGCCAGGTCATCGATCGTATAGGGCTTGCCCATCAGGTCGACGCCGGGATCGACCATGCCGTTATGCACCACGGCATTGCGCGTGTATCCGGTGGTATAGAGTACCCGCAGAGTAGGCCTCAGCGCCACGGCCGCATCGGCCAGTTGGCGGCCATTGGTCTGGGGCATGACGATATCGGTGAACAGCAGCGAAATCTCGGGATGGGTTTCGATCAGCAGCAGGGCCGCGGCCGCACCATTGGCTTCCAGCACCTGGTAGCCCAGTTCGGTCAGGGCATCGACACTGAAGCGGCGCACGGCGTCCTCGTCGTCGACCACCAGGATGACCTCGGACTGTTCGCCTTCCAGTATACCCGCCATCGATATGTCCGACACGGCGTCGCCAGACAGGTGCCGCGGCAGGTAGATCTTGATCGCCGTCCCCTGCCCCGGCTCGGAATAGATGCGGACATGGCCGCCGGACTGGCGGACGAAGCCGTAGACCTGGCTAAGCCCCAGGCCTGTGCCCTTGCCGACTGCCTTGGTGGTGAAGAAGGGATCGAAAGCCCGGGCGACCACTTCGGGCGGCATGCCTGTTCCCGTATCGCTGACGGCGATGACGACATAGTCGCCGGCCGGCGTACTGTCCTCGCCGGCAAAGTGGCGGGCGTCCAGTACGATATTCTGCGTTTCGATCGTTACCTTGCCGCCGTCGGGATTTGCTTCCAGGATGGCGTCGCGGGCATTGACGCCGAGATTGAGGATGACATTTTCCAGCTGGTTCGGGTCGGCGTGGATGCGCCACAACCCGCCGGCCAGTACGGTTTCCAGATGCACCGCCCGCCCCAGCGAATGGGTGAGCAGGTCCGACATGCCGGCGACCAGGTTATTGACGTCGACGACCTCCGGCTGCAGCGGCTGCTGCCGCGAAAAGGCCAGCAGGCGCTTGGTCAGGTTGGCGGCGCGGCGCGCACCATCGCTTGCGGCGGTAACATAGCGGCGGGCGCGTTCATCGTCAGTACCGATGCGACGCTCCAGCAGATCCAGCGAGCCCATGACCACGGCCAGCATATTGTTGAAATCGTGGGCAATACCGCCGGTCAGCTGCCCGACCGCCTCCATCTTCTGCGCCTGGCGCAGAGCGTCTTCGGTGCGTGCCAGGGCGGCCTCACGTTCCTTGTCGGCCGTGATGTCGCGGGCGCTGCAATAGACCTTGCCACCCTCCGGCACCGCGACCCACGACAGCCAGCGCCAGTCACCGGCCGTAGTACGGAAACGATTTTCAAAGCGAAGCGCGGGCAGCCCCAGCGCCGCATCGTTCCAGGCGGCATAGGTTCTGGGCAGATCGTCAGGATGGATAAAGTCGAAGGATTTCGTCGTGCGGATTTCGGTCTCCGTCCAGCCGAGCACGGTCTGCCAGGCCGGATTGGACGTCTCGAAAAAGCCGTCCGCGTTGAGGACGCCGACGATTTCCGGCGTGACCTCCCAGGTGCGGGTGCGTTCACGCGTCTGGTCGACGACGCGGCGTTCGAGCGTCTCGTTAAGCTCGCGCAACTCCTGCTCGACCCGCTTTCGGGCCGTGATCTCGACAGCCGTGCCAATGACCCGGACGCAGGTTTTGTCGTCGAAGATGCCCCGCCCCTTGACCGCGATCCAGCGCTCGATGCCATCATGGCGGCCGATGGCCCGGTATTCGACATCATAGACGGCCCGCTGGGCCGGGTCGGCCGCCGCCATATAGGCCGCCGTATTCATGGCGCGATCGTCGGGGTGGACGGCAGCGCCGAAATCAGACAGGACCACCGCCTCGTCCGGCAGCATGCCGAACATGCCGCGCATATTGGGCGTCAGGAAGATGGTCAGGGCCGTCATGTCGATGTCCCAGAAACCGATATCGCCGGCTTCCGTCGCCAGCCTGAGCTGCTCCTCGTTCCTGCGCAGTCCGGCAATCGCCCGCAGGCGCGCCACATGGCTGCGCGTGCGTTCGGCAACCTCGCGGATCAGGGCAATGTCGTCGTCGCTCCATTCCCGTGCCACGGCGCTGCTGACATACATGATGGCGACCAGGCCCTCGCGCTCGATGACAGGGACATTGACGAAGGCCATGGCATGGCGCGCCTGCAGAATGTCGATATTGCCCCGCGTCATCTCGTCTGTTGCGCTATCTTCGATGCGCACAACCTCCCCACGCGCCAATCTGTCGATATAGGTGCCGAAGGGTCTCAGGCTCATCGTATCCGGCGGGACGACAAGACCGGGTGCCGTCCATGCCGGCTCGGCCGTATAGGATTGCGCCGCAACATCGACCGTACCGAAGCCGATGCGGCTCACATTCAAGGCCTCACCCAGGATTTGCGATGCGGCATAGGCAAGATCGGCCGGGTCGTCACTATCACGCAAACGATCGGTCAGGCTGTTCATAACGCGGTCACGCCGCTCGGCCTGCATCCGGTTCGTGACATCGACACCTTCGACGAAAATGCCATCGATCACGCCATCGGCATTGCGGATAGGCTGATAGACGAAGTCGAGATATCGTGTCTCCAGCGGGCCGCCACCGACCGGCCGCACGTCCAGTTTCATGCCGCGGGCCGTAAAAGCGATGCCGGTTTCATAGACGCCGTCGAGCAACTCGAAAAAGCCCTGGCCGTCGGCGTCAGGCACCGCCTCGATGACCTCGCGACCGATCAGGTCGCGGTCGCCGATCAGTCGCAGATACGCGCTGTTGGCATATTCGTAGACGAATGACGGGCCCCGCAGCACGGCAATAAAGCTCGGCGCCTGATCGAACAATTGGACGAAACGTTGACGTTCCTGCCGCGTCACCTGTTCGCCGCGCACCTTGTCGGTCGTTTCCATGGCGGTATCGAGGACGCCGACGACCTTGCCGTTTTCATCGCGGAGAGGACTGTAGCAGAAGGTGAAAAAGGTTTCTTCGGCATAACCGTGCCGGTCGATGACCAGACGCATATCCTCGAAGAAGGCGGATTCGCCGGCCAGGACGGTATCGACCACCGGCGACAGATCGCCCCAGATCTCGCTCCAGATGTCCGGGAAAGATCGGCCGAGCGATTCCGGCTTGTTGCCCAGCATCGGCGCATAAGCGTCGTTATAGATGGAGATCAGTTCCGGGCCCCAGAACAGGACATGCGGAAAACGCGACGACAGGATGGTCTCGACCATAATGCGCAAGACCGCCGGCCACGCCGCAATCGGACCCAGCGGCGTCGACGCCCAGTCGAAGGCCCGCACCCTTGCACCCATCGCGCCGCCGCCGGACAGGAATGCAGAACTGGTCGTCGTCGTCATCGCTGTCCCGGAGAGCGTATCATGTCGTTATCTGCAATTAGCATGTGCCGGCGGAGGCTGGAAACGATTCTGCCTCTCGCGCCGGAGCTTTCCCCTCTGAACGCGAAAACCCGCCACCGCATAGTGTCTGCGGTGGCGGGCCTCAGATATTTATCCAGGGCAAGAGGTTACTCGGCGGCTGCCAGTACGGTTTCCGTTAGGACATCCATGCGATAGCCGATACGGGCTTCGGACACGATCGACGAACCGTAACCGCCGGCGGCTTCAAGCTTGTCGCGGACCTGGCCGATATAGACGCGCAAATATTGCGTATCGTCGACATGCGACGGGCCCCAGACATCCTTCAGGATCTGCTTGTGGGTCAGGATCTTGCCGCGATTGACGATGAACAGGCGCAGCAGGTCGTATTCCTTGGGGGTGAACGGCGTCAGCTTGCCGTTGACCCGAACCTCGTGGCGAGACAGGTCGATCGAGATCGGACCATTGGCCAGCAGGTCTTCGGACACCTTGGCGGCCGTGCCTTCGCGCAGGTTGGCGTTGATACGCGCCAGCAGGACTTCGGCGCGGAACGGCTTGGTGACATAGTCGTCGGCGCCGAGATTGAGCGACTGGACGGCCTGGTCGTCTTCCGAGCGCGCCGTCAGCACGATGATGGGGGTGTTGCTCCACTGGCGCAGGGCAGCGATGATATCCTTGCCGTCCATGTCGGGCAGGCCGAGATCGAGCAGGACCAGGTCGGGCTTGTGGGAAATGGCCGAGCGCAGGGCCTCCTTGCCGTTGGCGGCCTGCAGGACCTCGAAATCCTCGACGGTCAGCAGGATATCCAGCATGCTGCGGATCTGGTCTTCGTCATCCACAATAAGGATCTTGTGCGTCGTTTCGCTCATATCAAACTCCCCTTTACCTTTCGCCACCCATGGCGATCACCCCCTATTGATCGTCGCCCGGGGTACACAAAAGCTATGCGTTTGCACGGCAAAAAAATAAAGAGACGGCAATGACCGGGGATACATATCCCTGATCCGGCCCTATCTGGCCCCGCCGTGCGGCGCCGGCTCCTCGGTCGAGATGGCGTCTATGGTGCGTTCCGGCGGTTCGCCGGCGCCATCGCTGCGGGCAATGGTGATGGCGATGGGCCCGGCCTCGATAGCGCCGAACGGCGAAGAAAAGGCGATCTCGGCCGCGTCACGTCCCACCCCGATACGGACCAGCCCGTCGAGATTGGCCTGCCGCGTACCGTCGAACAGCCACCAGCGACCATCGAGATAGGCTTCGAAGACGGCATGGAAATCGCCGATCTGCAGACCGTAGGCATAGCAGCTGACGAACCGTGCCGGGATATTGAGCGCCCGGCAGAAGGCGATACCGATATGGGCGAAGTCACGGCAGACACCGGCGCGCAGGATCAGGCTTTCGGTCGCCGTGGTCTGTTCGTTGGATGCCCCGCGGCGATAGTCGATATTGTTGTATAGCCAGTTGCAGATCGCGGTCACGCGTTCATGGCCTCGCCGCATCCAGCCAAACTCGCGGATGGCGAACGCTGCCAGCCGGTCGGACGGTACGAAGCGCGACGGCAGCAGGAAGGGCATGATGTCGAGCGGCAGGTCGATCAGCGGTGTCTCGTTGATCGTATACGGATCGGCATGAAAGGGATCGAGTGTCACCTCGGCTTCGTAGACGATCCGCAAAGGTCCGGGCTCTGCGGCGATGCTGACATAGCGGTTCTGGGTATCCGGAACGACATAGGTCCGACGGTCCAGGTCAGGGGTGATGATCAGGCGCTCGACCAGATCCTGATGGCGGATCAGCCTGGCAACCTCGAAATTGAAGATGAAAACGGTCGGGGCGTACACCGTATAGGACAGGTCGCAGCCAAGGCTATATCGCGCGGTCATGGAAATCCTGAAGAAGACCGGGTTTAGCTACAGCAAAAGCCAGCACTTCACCAGCCATCGTCCCCTTGCGATTTTTGTCCACCGCTTTATGGCGCAAGCCATATTCACGCAGCCCATCCGTACGATACGTACCGGAGTGTCTGTATCATTGCCGACTCCCGGGGTGTATGCTGGCGCACCGCCGATTGTTGGTCACAAGGTGCCCGGTGGTTGAGAGACACGCCACGCTCTTACCTTTTATGAGGTGAGAATTTAGTGTCCGCGGCTACCCCGAATGACTTCCATCGCAATCGCATTCTTTCGGGTCTCGATCCGCACGATATCAACCTGTTGCGACCGCACCTGACAGAGGTGACCTTAAGCTTCCGTCAGCGCCTGGAAACTCCCAATCGTCCCATCGAACATGTCTATTTCATCGAGGATGGCCTTGTCTCGATCATCGCCACCACCCGCCCCGGGCCACGCCAGGCCGAGGTCGGTCTTGTCGGCTTCGAGGGGATGACCGGTCTCGCCGTCGTCACCGGCGCCGAACAATCGCCCAACGACACGGTGATGCAATCCGACGGCAGGGCCCAGGTCATCAGTGCCGCCGTCCTGCGTGACCTGCTCGATCGCAGTTCCAGCATGCTGAAGCGCCTCATGCTGTACAGCTTCCTTTTCCAGGTCCAGACGGCCCAGACCGTTCTCGCCAATGCCGAGGGCAGTATCGAGGAGCGCCTCGCCCGATGGCTCCTGATGGCGCATGACCGGCTGGAGTCCGACGAACTGAAGCTGACCCACGAGACCCTGGCCCTGATGCTGGGGGTGCGCCGGCCGGGCGTCACCATCGCCCTGCAGCGCCTTGAGGCGCGCAACCTGATCCTTACCCGGCGCGGCAGCGTCGTTATCAACGACCGGCCGGGCATGATCGCCATAGCCCAGGGATTCTATGGCACGCCCGAGGCCGAATACGAACGCCTGTTCGGATAATCCGCCAGCGTACGATTCGTACGCAATCACCGATTGACCGAATTGAGCAGCGCGCCTTGCATAGGCCCTCATGTGAATCGCCACTGGCAAGGACCAGGCCTCATGACGTTACAGACACTGCGCAAGATCCTGGTTGTCGACGACGACGAAGACCTCCGCAAGATGCTGGTCATCTTCCTGGGCGTCGA
This sequence comes from Asticcacaulis sp., assembly GCA_965246725.1. Taxonomy (GTDB): domain Bacteria; phylum Pseudomonadota; class Alphaproteobacteria; order Caulobacterales; family Caulobacteraceae; genus Asticcacaulis. The sequence continues at coordinate 147,534 of CBDFFG010000006.1, read as the reverse complement.
GGATTTCGAGGTCATTTGCGCCGCGACGGGCAAGGATGCCTTGCACATGGCTGCAACCGACCGCCCCGACCTTGTCCTGCTCGACCTCGGTCTCGGCGACATCGACGGCAAGGACGTCATAAAGAACCTGCGGCAATGGGCCAACCTGCCCATCATCGTCCTCAGCGCCCGTACCGATGACGAAGAAACCGCCCTGACCCTAAGGCTCGGGGCGGACGACTATATCACCAAGCCCTTTCATGCCGATATCCTGCTGGCCCGCATCCACGCCAACCTCCGCCACACCCTGCCTCGGCCCCGGGCCGGCGGAGACAAGGGTGATCTGGTCAACGGTCCCATCCGTATCGACCGGGTACAGCACGCCGTCTTCGTCCATGACCTGCCGGTGGCGGTCTCTCCCAAGGAGTTCGACATGCTGCGCCTCTTCGTCAGCCAGTGCGGACGGAGCCTGACGCACAAGGATATCCTGCGTGAGGTCTGGGGGCCGTCCCATACCGGCGCCACACAATATCTGCGTGTATATATCGGCCAGTTGCGCGCCAAGCTCGACGCTTCCGGAGGACTTGGCCGCTGTATCGCCTCGGAATCCGGGGTCGGTTACCGCATGGACGTCATCGGCGAAAAATTTCTCGCCTTGCAAAGGAAAGGATAGGCTTCTTGCATCCCATCGATCACCATGTCGGCGAGCGTATCCGCACGCGCCGCAAATCTCTCGGCGTAAGCCAGCAAGGCCTGGCGACGACCGTTGGCATTTCCTTTCAGCAACTGCAGAAATACGAATCCGGGGGAACCCGTATCAGTGCGTCGCGACTATTCGCCATCGCGGCAGCGCTGGGTGTATCTGCAGCCTGGTTTTTCATCGGGTTTGACGGCGAGGCCGACGCGTTCGAAAGTATCGACGACGGGGCCGGCAGGCAGAGTCGCCATGACTTTCTGAAGACGGCCGAAGGCTTCGATCTCGCGGAAGCCTTCGCGCGCATTTCGTCGGCCAGGCACAGGCGCAGGATTCTGGCCCTTATCCAGACGCTCGGCGACGAATAGCGTGCCCTCGCTACGCAGGGGTTCACCGCAGCGCAATATTTTAACCAAATATCAGAACATTTGAAACTAGCCTCGCCGCACAGGTCGTTATTGTGCGGCCGAGTTTGGACATGTCATGACCTCGCACGCCCTCTATGTCGATTTCAGCGCCGACAACAGCGTCCGCGTGAGCGCCGCGCTCCCCGGCCAGCGCCCGCCCGCCTCCGCCCTTTTCCACTGCGCCTCCCTGGGGCAGCTCGACACGGCGCTTGGCGACTTCCTGGCCGCCCAGGAAAGCCCGACCCTGATGGGGGCTGCCCTGTCGGTGTGCGGCTGGGAACGCGACGGCGTCTTCGAGATGCCCAATCATTCCTACGCCATCGGACGCAGCTGGATCCGCGAACGCCTCGACATCAGCCGCATCCATATCGTCAACGACTGCGTCGCCGCCGCCCTGGCCATCGACCGGCTGGAACCGTCAGAACGCATCGTCGTCTCGCAGGGTCAGGACGATCCGGCGCAACCCAAGGCCCTGATCGCCCTTGGCCGGGCGCTCGGCACCACCAGCATCACCAGCGACGACATGGGTAACCCGATCGCCCAACCCTGTGCCGGCGGCCATGCCGACCTGCCGGCGACCAATGACCGCGAATATGCCGTCGTGCGGCTGATGGCGCAAAAATACGGCCACGTGTCGCGTGTCCGCGCCGTGTCGACAAACGGTCTGGTCGAGGTCTGGCGCTGCCTCGCCACCGCCGATGGCCGCACCGTCGGCACGGCCACGCCACAGGATATCGTTACGCAGGCCCGGGACGGCGATCCCCATGCCCGCGAAGCCGTCGACCTGGTTACCGGCTGGCTGGCGGCGACCGCGGCCGATACCGCGCTCAGCCTCGGCGCCCGCGGCGGCATCTACCTGGCGGGATCCTTCTTCGATGTGCTGGGCGACACGTTCGACGCCGACGCCTTTACCCGCCGCTTCCACGACAAGGGCCGCCTTAGCGACTATCTCAAGGATATCTGCGTCTACCAGGTCCGCACCACCGAGCCGGAAATGGTGGGCCTGAGCACGCTGTTCGACTAAATTTATTGTCGTGGCTTTCACCCGCTTTAGAACTCCCCCTTCAAAAGCCAGGGTATGCACACTTCGTGAGCGCTGGGGTCGTCTTTTCTTAAACCTCCCCGACTTGATCGGGGAGGGGGACCGCACGAGACGGCGCTTGCGCCGGTGAGATGTGGTGGTGGGGCTTCTTGCTTCGACAAAAGCTCAAATAATCAATTACTTCCCTTAAGTGTCTGGCGGGCAGTCGTGCTTGTGATTCAAGCAAGAAACCCCACCACCACATCTCGCGCGGCGAATGCATGAGAGTTTAAACGACACTGTCAGGAGCGGCGCGCTTCGTGCGGTCCCCCTCCCCACCAAAGGTGGGGAGGTTTAAAAGAGCTTGAATTTCAACGCTCTGCGACTTTGATGCCAGATGTGTGAATCACCTGGCCTTCAAAAGGGAGAGTTCTTTGATGAGGCGCTCCCTATCCACGCCAGCGCACCCTCGATATCCTCGAACGCCCGATGCTCCTGAGATGGATTCAATCCATGAACGATCGGCATGCGCGCCGCGACCAGCTTGCTTGGCGTGATCACCGCGACCTTGGGCCGTCGCGGCGAATTCACCGACTTGCGCGCCCAGTAGGCCGCCATACGGCTCAGGTCCTCATAGGCGACAAAGCCAGTCGCCGTGCGCAGGTCGTTGATCCGATCGAACACCCACGGCGTCGGCACACTGTCGAAAAAGGCCAGGCTTTCATCGATATAACGCGGGGAATCTATCGGGCCACTGGCCGTCAGCCACAGGATCGCACTGCCCTCGTCGATCCGGGTGGTCAGCGAAAATTCTGTCGTCATGGGCGGTATCTCGGGCAAGGCCTGCAAAGCTAAGCGGCAAGCGTTAAATATTGCCTCCCGAAAACACGCCACGGTCACATTTCAGCTCCACCCCACAACCTAAACGGCATTTTCCAGCAGGCGCCTGACATTGGTCAGCAGCACGGCGTTGTCGAACGGCTTGGTGACATAACTGTCGGCGCCGAGTTCGATCGCCGCCATCACATCCTTGTTCGTGTCACGCGCCGACACGACGATGACCGGGATATCTCGATATTCGGTCATCCCGGCGCGGCGCGACAGGAAGGTCAGGCCGTCCATATCGGGCATGGCCATGTCGAGCAGGATAAGATCGGGCGCAAAACCGGCCAGAACCGACAGGCCGATCGCGCCATTGGCGGCCGTTTCCACCGCATAGCCATCACGGGTCAGCACGGTATAGAGCAGCATCTGAATGTCTTCGTCGTCCTCGACAACGAGAATGCGGGGTTTGGCGGCATCTGACGGGACAGGGATCATGACTCTCAGGCTCTCTCGGATTGGCGGACATGTTTGCGGGATGCGCTGATCAGGGCAGCGTGTAACTGGCGCGGATCGATCGGCTTGGCCAGCACCTGGTCGAACAGGCCGTCGACACCTTCCGCCGGCAGCCGGTTTCGTGTCATCGCCGTCAGGGCTATGATGGGGGTGGCGCTGTTCAGCGGGCAGTCGGCACGGATTTTACGGGTGGCGGTCAAGCCGTCGACCTCGGGCATCTGGATGTCCATCAGGATAAGATCGAAAACCTGTTCGGCGCACAGGGCAATGGCCCGGGCGCCGTTTTCAGCCTCGACGACCTCGTCGGCGAACGGTCCGATCAGGGCGCGGATCATCTGGCGGTTAACGCCGTGATCGTCGACCAGCAGGACACGCCCGGCGCTTCCGGCCTGCACATCACGCGGCGCCTCATTCGCGGCAGGCACATCCGCAATAGTGAGCGGAATTTCAAACCAGAAGGTGCTGCCGGCCCCGACCGTGGAGTCCACGCCGATCCGGCCGTCCATCAGCCGGACGATTTCGCGGCAGATGGCAAGGCCCAGGCCGCTACCGCCATGCTTGCGCGCAATGCCGTTGTCGACCTGGTGGAAGCGCTGGAACAGGTGCGCGATCTGGTCGGCGCTGAGCCCGGGCCCGGTGTCGCCGATTTCGAAACGCATAAGCCCGCTGTCCACGGCCTTCACCGCGACGCTGACCACGCCATCCGTGGTGAACTTGCAGGCGTTGCCGATAAGGTTGTTGAGCACCTGGCTCAGGCGGGTCTCGTCGACACACAGCCAGTCTGGCAAGCCGGCATCGTAATCGAGGGTCAGGTTGAGGCCTTGCAGGACGGCGGCCATCTGGAATTGTTCGGTGGTGTCGTGCACCAGTTCCCGGACATGGGTGGGGCGCGCATCCAGGACCACCTGCCCGGCCTCGAGCCTTGAAACGTCGAGCACATCATTGACCAGGCCCATCAGGGTGCGGCCTGCCTTGCCGATGCGGGTCACGAAGGACCGGGTCTCCTCGCTCAGGTCTTCGGCCTCGCTCAGGACGTTGGCATAGCCCAATATGGTCGTCAGCGGCGTGCGGATCTCATGGCTCATGGTCGCCAGGAACTGCGCCTTGACCTCGGTGGCGGCTTCGGCCTGTTTGCGGGCCTCAACCAGTTGCCGGTTGCTGTCTGCCAGCGCCAGCTCCTTCAGCTTCAGGGCGGTGACATCGGTCGCCAGCACATAGAAGCCAATAACCTTGCCGGCCAGGTCGGTGTCGGGGATATATTGCACCCAGAAATAACCGTTCTCGCCGTTGTCACCGACGCGCGACTGCTCGAAGGTCTGCCCCTCCCCGCTCAGTGCCAGGCGAAAATGGTGTTCGACCTTGCCGAAGAATTCCGGCCCCATCAATTCCAGCGCCGTCATGCCGATCAGTTCGTCGGGATTGAAGCTGAACCAGTCCTCGTACAGACGGTTGGCGAAGCGACACCGCAGGTCGGCATCCCAGTAGCCGACCATGCCCGGCACATTGTCGGCCAGCAGGCGCAGATGCGCCTCGCTGACGGCGATCTTTTCCATGGCCTCGATCTGGGCGGTGACGTCGCGGACCACGTCCTGGAAACGGACGATACGTGTGCCCGACGGATCGAGCACGGCGCGCGGATAGGCCTCGAGCCAGAGATAGTGTCCCTTCGCGTGCCTGGCCCGGTAGCGCGCCCGAAAGCCGGAAGCCCAGTCCCGGCCGGCGACGAAGGCGCGAAAGCCCGCGGCCACCTCGGCGATGTCCTCGGGGTGGATAAAGGCGTAGGCGCTCTGGCCGACGGCCTCCTCTTCCGTATAGCCGAGGACCGACAGGAAGGAGGGCGAGACATATTCCAGGCGGCCGCCGACATCGTAGATGGTGATGATGTCATTGGCGCCATCGGCCAGCAGGCGGTAACGCGCCTCGCTTTCCTCGATACGCTTCTGGGCCTTCAACCGGTCGGTAATGTCGATGACGATGCCGAACAACGATACGGCATTGCCGTCGCTATCAAAACTGGTCGCTCCGCGGCTGCAGATATTGCGCTCCTCGCCATCCTTGCGCACCAGGCGCATCTCGACCTCGACATCCTCGCCGGCCATCATGGCGTGGCGAAACGCCTCGACGACGCGCGGCTGGTCGTCCGGATGATACCACGACACCGCACTCTTCATCTCCGGCAGGCAGGTTTCGGGCGTTACGCCATGGATGGTGTAGACGCCGCGCGACCAGGTGATCTCTTCGGTCTTGAGATCGACGTGCCAGTAGCCGACGCCGGCAACCTGCTCCATCATCTCCAACTTGTGCTGGGCTTCGGCCTGGGCGGCGATGGTCGCCTGGCTGACCATGGCGTCCTTGCGCATGACCATGACCGAGGCGACCAGGTCGGCCAGTTGCGCCAGCCGGTCGCCCTCTTTGAATTCGGGGCGCGCCATGCGGTCGATGATCGACAGGGTCCCGATCGCCACGCCGCGGTAGAAGATGGGGGCGCCGGCGTAGAAACGGATATGGGGATCGCCGGTGACAAAAGGATTATCGGCAAAGCGCGGATCGCCTGCGGCGTCGGGCACCACCATGACTTCGATCGAGCGGATAGCCATGTCGCAAAAGGCGATATCACGCGCCGTACTGTTTATGCCCAGGCCAATGACGGACTTGAACCATTGCCGGTCCTGCCCGACCAGCGAAATCAGGACGATGGGCACATTGAAAAAATCGCGGCTCAGGGCCGTAATCTGGTCGAAGGCAGGTTCCGGCGCCGTATCCAGGATCGCCAAAGCGTCGAGGGCATCCAGCCGCAGGGCGTCGAGTTCTTTGGCCAGCATCACTAATCCCCGGGCTATTCGCGCGGGACCATACAGGGTTTTGCTGAATGTTCGACAAATACATTGTTACCGCTAGGTCGCAATTGAGGACGAACATGCATCGCAATGTGTCTTTCGTTTTTTCGCGCTACCTGCAAGGACTTACCCAAGGCCGGCCGGCGTCTTGCAGTGACCGGCTACCACATCCCGCAAAGCCTTTATTCTCAGGGGGTTCATATGGCCTGCTAAGACCTTTTTAATAATGATTGTGCAATTGTATACACTTAAGCCAAACGATTGCAGCCGCTGTCGCCCAAGGTCCCTGCATATCATGTCACCATCCGCGCAACGATCACCTTTCACGCTTGCCTCCCTGTTGCGGGAGATGACCCTGCCAGCGACCTGCCTGACAGTCATGACCCTGCTGCTGGCAGTGGTCTGGTGGCAACCGCGCCCCGATGCCGACGTCCTGGTCCTTGCAAGCCCGTGGTCGGCTCGGGCCACGGCTGCGGAAATCACCGTCCGGGCCGGCGGCAACATCGTCGCCGCCGGTCGCTGGCCCTTTGTCATCGTCGCCCATTCCGCTGCGGCGCCCTCACAGGCGGCCGCCTTCCCCAATCGCCTCCATGCCGCAGGCGCCATCCTCGTCCTCGACGCGGGCCTGCTGGCCGGCTGTCTTTCAAGGTCCTGACCCATGACATCGCTCGACGGCCTGCGTGCCAAGTTCAGTAACTTTTTCATCACCTTCCTCTGGCTCAACGCCCTGGCCGTACCGGTGATCAGCCTGGCCGCCAGCGGCAGTGTCAATGTCATCGCCACCCTGGCGGCATTGATTCTGGTCGGCGCCGCGTCCGCCTGCTGGTGGCGCGACCGCTACGGTGCGACGACACGCACTGTCACCGCCATGACCATGGCCGGGTTGATCAGCGTCATGGTCTATTGCCTCAAGGGGCAGGCGTGGCAGATCGACGTCCATATGTATTTCTTCGCCGCCCTAGCCCTCATGGCGGGATGGTGCGATATCCGCGCCCTGCTCAGCTACGCCGCAGTCGTCGCCGTTCATCACCTGGTCCTCAACTTCGCCCTGCCGGCCGCCGTTTTTCCCAGCGCGCATCCGGAACTCGGCCGCGTCATCCTGCACGCCGTCATCGTTGTCCTGCAGACCGGCGTCCTCGTCTGGGTCGTGAACCAGTTACAGCATCGTTTCGCCACCTCGGAAAAAGCCGTGGTGACCGCCGAGCAGGCCCAGGCCGAGATCAGCCGCCAGTCCGAAGCCAGCCGCGTCGCCAAGGACAATGAAATGGCCGTGATGGCGCGACGGGACCTCGTCGCCACCAGCTTTGCCGATCGCATCCATATCATCGCAGGTCAGTACCAGAGCTTCTCTGCCCAGGTTTCCGCCGCGGCACGCGTCGTCGCCGACAGTATTTCCGCCACGGCCACGGGCACCCGCTCGGTCGAGGCGGCTACCGAAAATGCCTCCGGCAGCGTCAATGCCGTGGCGGCCGGCGCCGAGGAACTATCCGCTTCGATCGGCGCGATCAACCACTCGGTTGCCCATGCCGCGGCTGTCGCCAACCGGGCGGCCATGGCTACGGTCGAGACCCAGGACCAGATTGCCAGCCTGGCGCAGACGGCACAGCGCGTCGGCGACGTTATCGAACTGATACGCGCCATCGCGTCGCAGACCAATCTTCTGGCGCTCAACGCCACCATCGAAGCTGCCCGGGCCGGGGATTCGGGCCGGGGCTTTGCCGTCGTCGCCTCCGAGGTCAAGCAACTGGCCGCCCAGACGTCCAAGGCGACCAACGAGGTCTCCGCCGTCATCAACGAAATCCAGGAATCCACCCGCATCACAGTCCATGCCATCGGCGGGATCGCCGACACCATCCATCAGGTCCGCGAGACGACCGAGGCCATTGCCGGGGCCGTCGCGCAACAAAGCGCCGCCACGCAGGAGATTGCCGACAGCACGCAACGCGTCGCCATGTCGACGCATGACGTCAACGCCATTATCCAGGATGTCGGCCACACGACGGTGGCGGCGACCGATGCATCGAGCGCCCTCGCCACCCTGGCGGAAGAGCTTCGCCTCAAATCGACGGCCCTCCAGGCCGAGGCCGACGACTTCCTGTCGCAGTTGAAGACAGCCTGACTACTCTTCCGGCGTATAAAACGACCCGATCCAAGTAACCAGGGCCAGACCGGCCATGGCGCCATAGCTGGCGAGACCGGCATATTGCAGCACAGCGTAATCCATTGCCGCCCCCTCAGGTCGCCGACGAGCGGACAAGGTCCGGGCCTGACTTTGCAGGCACACGGACCGGAACGGGTTTACGGCGCATACTGCTGACGAAGGATGCAACGGCGATCGCCGCCAGACCGACGGTCGCAACTGCGGTAATCTGAGGCGCGATCCGCCGCGCCATGGGATTATTGACCAGGGCGACGGCCGCCAGCAGGGCCGCAGGCGGTTTATGCGATGTGAACTCCTGCGCGAACGGCAGCAGGTTCAGGACGCGGGCGGCGTGAGGGGCAAGACGTTTCATGGCATGGGACTCCGCTTCAATCCCCTGAAACTATGCCCGTAGGCATAAGTTTGACATGTGCGTTGGCCAAACAACCATCAAGACACGAAAAAGCCCTCCGGCCGGAACCGGAGGGCTTTTGCTGAATATCGCTTAAGCGATTAGTTCGAAGCGAGCTTCACGCCGGCCTTGGCCGAAGCAGCGGCCAGGTTCGGGCTGGTGCTCAGGATCTTCAGGTCGTTGACGGTCGAGCCGGCGACCTTGGCCTTGCCGGTCAGCCAGTACAGGCCGTCCGAACCGATGACATTGTACTTGAATTCGGCTGCGACCGTGCCGCCGCCGACGGCGTCGCAGGTGTCGAGCGTGATCATCTGCTTGCCCGGAGCGGTGACCAGGCCGGTGATCTTCGTGCTGGCAGCCGCCGCGACAGCCTTGCCGACAGCCGTTTCCTGACCGTCGTCGCAGTCAGCAAAAGCCTGGGCGGCGAAGACGCCAGCCGTCAGAACCGTTGCGCCGGCGATGATGAAAGCTTTCGTGGACATTTTACGCATATGGGACAAATCCTGTTTGTGATCGAAGTGACTGTATTTCCGCCGGGTCGGCGAGTACGATGGTGGTAATACCACCCTGCGTTTAAGGTGAGGTGAATCAACGTGGTAAGCGAAACATTAATGTAAGTGGATACCCATGTTTTTTGAAAAGGGATTGTTGAAACCAGCCACGCATAAGCATTCCAGAAGACCGGTGGCTGCGAGAATGCGCACAGACCAGTGGTATGACCATGTGGCAGGGGACACATATTTTTCGTGGCTTCCCCGCCAACAGTTATGTACATTAATGCACATACCGTGTGTTTTTCGACACAACTGAATACAGTGTGCTACACACTATGCGATAGGCAATTGCCATTCCGCCCCCATTAACATAACGTTAATATCTGGGATCAGGGGCGGCAACTATAATGGTATATGTTCCAGGATATGCGCACGACGTATTTATAAGCTATTCGCACACCGACAATATGATCAGCGATGACGATGACAGGGCCGGCTGGGTCAGTCATTTCGCGAAACAGTTCCGGATCGAACTGATGCAGCGCATCGGCAAGCAGAACAATGTCAATGTGTGTTTCGACGAGCAGGACCCGGGCCAAAACATTTCAGACTATATGGATCGGGTTGGCAGGTCCGCCGTTCTCCTGCTGATCGGCTCCCCTTCCTATATCGATCCAAATGGTGTGGCCATGCGGGAATATCGCACCTTCCGCGATTCCGCCCGTGACCTGACCCGGATTTTTGCCATTGAATATCTGCAGTTCGACCGCAAGGCGCTCGGAGCGGAAGTCGCCGACGATGTGATTTTCAGAAGCTTCTATTCTGTCGAGCAGGGCGCGGATATATCCTACGCCCCGAAGTCGCAGGAATTCAGTCGGATGACCAAGACCCTGGCATCCCTGGTGCAGAAGCGCCTCAACGTCCTCGCCGGTCGCGAAAGTGAAAGCCAGAAGACACGTGAGCGTGAAAAATCGTCGCTGAAGACTATTTTGCTGGCACAGGCAGCAAGTGATGTCGTCTCGGAGCGTGAAGCCCTGTCGCTGTACCTCAACGATGCGATCAATATCGTTCCTGCCTCGTCCTTCCCTCCGGACGGCGGCGCCTTCGAGACGGAATATCTCCGCGCTCTGGAACAAGCGGATATTGTCGTCCAGATGCTGGGCGGTCTGAATGGTGGCGATTCCGGATCGGCCGAGAAAAACGCACTGTTCCAGCACGATCAGGCTGTCCTCGCAGGCAAGCCCGTCCTGCAGTGGCGCAAGTCGGATTTCCGGCCGGAAGATGTCGCCAATCCGGCCTATCGCCGGCTTGTCACAGGCGCCGACGTCATGGCAACCAGCCTTGAAGAGTTCAAGCGGCACGTGCGTGATACGGCCAGCGCCCGGCCGGTCATCATTACCCGTCCGGCTCCTTCCTTCGCCTTCGTCAACGCTGCTCAGGCAGATTATGACCGCGCCGGCCATTTCAAGACGGCCTTTGCCAGAGCGGACATGGCCGTGTCCGTGGCGATCGGCGACGACGAGGAAGAGGCGCAGCCAACGGGAACACAGCGTGTCGACCTCGAGTTCAATCTCACTGAATGCGACATCCTGGTCTATGTGTTCCGCGACGCACCATTGACCTGGATACGCAGACAGATCGTCAATTATCCCACCCTGACCAGTGGCCGCAAGGCCGCCCCGCGCCAGGTCGTGCTATGCGTCGAATCTGCAGAGGTCCGTCGGTCAATCAATGCCGAGTTTCCCAAGTCCGTGAACGCCAGGGACTGCTTTGTCTCCGACTGGCAACCTGAGCGGATCCAGTCGCTGGTGCAGGGAATGCTGACATGAGCTCGGTGATCAGGCTGCCCTACCCCGGCTTACGTGCCTTCCGCCGCGATGAAACCGATGTCTTCTTCGGGCGCGAAACCTGCATCGATGACATGGTCGACAAACTGGCCCTGACGCGTTTCCTGTCTGTGCTCGGCTCTTCGGGTAGCGGTAAATCGTCGATCGTCCGCACCGGCCTCCTCAACGCCCTCGAAATGGGAATAAACCGTTCCCTGGGCGCCGATTGGATGATCATCGACATGCATCCGGGCAATGGGCCGTTCAATGCCTTGGCTGCCGGACTTCTCGGTCGTCAGGCCGCAACTGATGCCAGCGACGACGAGATAGCAGTGCTCGCCGACCATCTGCGCCAAAGCCCGCAGGCGCTCGGCGAATGGTGCGATATAAACCTCCCGCCGCAACGCCGTCTGCTGATCCTGGTCGATCAGTTCGAAGAGCTTTTCCGCTATTCCGGCGACTCGCAGCGCGAGGAAATCGAAAGCTTCGTCCACCTGCTGATCGACAGCGCCGCAGCGATCCAACCGATATATATCGTCCTGACCATGCGCTCGGAATACCTCGGCGCCTGTTCCCTGATCAGCGGACTGGCCGAGCATATCAACGCCGGCATGTACCTGACACCGCGTATGACACGGGAACAGTGCCGCGCCGCGATCGAAGGTCCAGCCCGGGTCTGCGGCTTCGCCATCGAACCGGCCCTGGTGGCGCGCCTGCTCAACGACATGTCCGCCTTCGCCCCGTTTGACGAGGACAGGGGCGAAAAGGCCGAGGAAGCAACCGCGCAACTCGATCGCATATCGCGTCGTGCCGACCAACTTCCGCTGATGCAGCACGTCCTGAACCGGCTCTGGCAAAAGGCCACGAACGCTAGTCCGGCCAGCACGGTAACACTGCGTCTTGCCGTCTATGACGATCTCGGTGGTCTCGAAGGTGCGCTCGATGAGCATGGCAAAGAGATACTGCAACGTCTGGGTGCCGACGCCTGGCCCGCCGTAGAAAAGGTCTTTCGTGCTCTGGTCAGCGGCACCGGCGTTCTTGCTGTACGCCGCCCCTGCCCTGCCGGCGAACTGCTGGCCGTGCTGGAAGGCGACCGCATCCTGTGGCCTGTCCTCGAGGCATTCCGCGCCGCCGACTGCAACTTCCTGATGCCGCCTCAGCCAGTAAGGCTCGACGCCAACACCCTGATCGACATCTCGCATGAAAGCCTGATCCGGCAATGGTCGCAACTGACCCAATGGGCAGCCGCAGAAGACGCCGCGCGCCTGCAATGGGCCAAACTTGCCGAAGCTGCCCGCGCCTTTGCCGACAAACGCGGCGAATTGCTGACGGGCCTCGACCTCGCGGCTTGCCTCGAGTGGTGGGACCGCGAGCATCCGACAGCCGCATGGGCATCGCGCTACCGGAACAACTACAAGCTGGCCGCCGATTTCCTCGACACGAGCAAGGCAGAACGCAATCGTCTGGCGCAGGCGAGCGCCGCAGCGGCCGAGGCACAGAAGAAGCGCGACATCCGTGACGGACAGAGACGTTTGCGGAATGCTTTTCTTGCCGCCTTTACGGTATTAGTTTCAGCGGGGGCATTTTTTGGCGTAGCTCAAAACAATAAGTTGATTGAAAAAGAAAGAGAAATTTCAAAAAATCGTCTAAATTCCAGCGAAATCGCCACCTTGTCGGCGAAAGAAAATCAACGCATATTGCAAAATGAAAAATATAAACTTCAAATAAGTAATTCAGAGCTCGAGAAAAGTGAAAATTTACTCTTTTCGACAAAAGTGAAATCTACAAAAAGCTTCATCGTTCTCAGCGAAGTCTTCTTCGAACAGTTCGAAGAGACAGACCAGAGGCGTTTGGAAATTTGCAGCCTTCTTTCCGATCATAAAAGTGATGATGATGACCTTAATGGTCTGTGCGGCATAGCCATCGACAGGACGGCACAGATCAGCGCCTCCAGGACATCCGCCGCAGCTGATGCCGATACCAGCAAGCAACAGGCCGCCCTGGCAAACGGTGCGAAAACCACACAGAGCGGTGGAACCGACGTATCGGGAGAGTTGCTCGGACGTATTCCCGGCAAGCAGTTGAACGTCGCCTTCGACGATGCTGAGATCAACGTTCTGAAGGAACTCGAAGAGAGCACCAAAAATAACGACAACATCCGCCGTGCCCAGAAATATCACGACGACACGGCACAAAAACTGGATGCGGGCAATGCCCATCTGCGCTCGCCACGCGGGCGTAACGATATGTCTGCGCTCGCGGACTACGCCAATACCGCCTATTCCTATGTATTCTTTCTCGACGACAACGGCCTCAAAGACCAGGCCCGTCGTTATCTGGACCAGTTCAATACTATTATAGCCCAGTACACGGCCGCCGAAATCCAGAAGTCGCCGGTCATAGCCATGGCGGCGGTGCAAAGTTATCGCCTTACCGCCATCGTCCGCAGCGACGATACAAAACTTGCCGAAGACAGTGAGAAAAAGGCCTGGTCACTGGCGCAGTCGCTGCGTAAGGCCGGCGACAAGGATGCCGAATTCCTGCGAATGTACGTCAACATGCGCCTGGGTGAAGGTGAAGAAACGCCTACGGACAAGGGCCGTATCGCGCAGATTGCCGAAATCTGCAATATCGCGGATGAACTCGATCCGACAAGACTGACCGCCAAGGTTCTCTTGGCGCGTTGTCAGCTCGAGAAATACGACAATTATCAGCTGTTCCCGCAAGAGGGCGACCGGATAACCTTCCTGAACAGGGCTCAATCGGTGTTTTCCGCCAGCGAACACAAATCCACGGTAAAACTGGCACGCGGACACGAACAGGACTTCATCCTTGCCAAGGCCTATGCGACGCTGGCGGAAGTCTACAACGACAAGTACAACTATTACACCAGTGTCAAACCGGACACCGTCCAGTCAACCCGTTGGGCGCAACGTGCCTTCCGCGTTTTTTCGAGTTATCTCAACGATCCCGACACCAGCTACCCCGACAGTTCGATTCTCAGTTTTCTGCCATTCGATGGTATCTCAGACTGGAAGGTGGACGCCGACGATAACGATCCCGAAGACGTGCGGCGCGCCCACATTCTTACGACCTTCTATTTCGCCGACCTGGCCAAGACGGCAGGTACGCTGGCGCAGGCCTATGAGAAAAACGATAAGATAAATATGCTGGCCGGGCGCGCGCGGGCGAAGGTTGTCGAGTTGATGCTTGCCAATACCAAGAAGGGTGACACCCTGGCGGCGACCACCCTCAGGACATATAACGATGACGCAAGGGCAAATTTCATCAGATCTGTACGCACAGATCTGCTGCGCCTGACGGATTCCCAATATGGCGATTATAGCGATCAATATGTCGAATATTGCAATTCGCGCGTACAGTCGCTGGATATCAATATTCAGATGGGTAACACAACCGCAGCCCTGTCTCGCATGGATGAGATCGACAAGACCTGCGGCGCCGTTTTCAATCGCTTCCAATGGGACTTCTATCTCTGGAGCAAGGTCGAAACGGCGCACTGGAAAATCGGCAAATATCTGTACGATAACAAGATATACGACAAGGCGAAGCCGAATCTCGACTATGCGTCGAACTGGGGCACGAAAGAAGCAACGCAGTTGCTGCAAACGATGTACGACAAGGGTTTGGGTGTAAGGGCCGATGCCGGTCGGGCGCAGGATCTCGGCGAATTGGCCAAGATGCAGTCGATGAAACGCTTTACTGTCCCGGCGACGTTCGGTGGCGTCATCTATCCGTTCAACATGTATATTATCCAGTTTCCGCGCGAGTTCGCCAAACGTTATCCTGGTGTGACCGGGCAAAGAGACTGGCTCAAATACACGCGTGGCGGCGCAGTGCCCCAGGACGTTATCGACGCATTTAACAAACTGCAGCAGATCGCGTTCGACAATGACGTCTCCTATCCTGATCTCTGCGTCTATGCATTGTCAGCTGCCCAAAAGGACAAGAACAAGGCGGATAGTACCTCTGCCTCGTCCTCGGCATCTTCGGACTAATACCAAGGCAACCGGTCCGGACCTGTTGGAAGCGGGCGACCGCACACCGCGATTATGCACCGTTTGCGCTAAAAAATGCCGGCAAGCCTAAAGAAGAAAGCAAAACCGGCGCCGCAACATTGCGGCGCCGGGGCAAGCTCCCAACGGCGGTGAGTCAAGATCATTTACCGTCGGTATTATTTTGGCTGGATGCTTACCTTTTTTGCCAGTGCATCCGCCACAGCCGTCATTCCAGCCAGATTGGGATGATATGGCACGGGTACACGCGCACCATCTGGCCCGAGATAGCCGGCGATCCACGGCTGTGCCGAACAGGCGTCGTGGCCCTGCGACAGGATGGATGCGGTCATGTTTTCGGCATCGGTCAGGAGGGCGATCCGTTCGTTCATCGCCTCGACCCGTACCGCCGTCATTCGCACCAGCTGTTCGTCGTTCGAGCCGAGCGGCGTAGCCGCGCACAGGGGACCATCGGGCAGGATGGTCGGGTAGTCGACGAAGATGATGCGGGCCTGCGGCGCCTTGCGGTGGATAGCAATGGCCAGCAGACGCATGGCCTCCTCCGCCTTTTGGAAGGTGGCTTCGCTGGGCGGCTGGATATCGCCGCAATGGGCTTCCGGATGCGAGGCCTGCGTCTTGCGGCACGAGGCGTTGGTCAGGTTGCCGATATATCCGACATCATTGCCGCCGATGGTCAGGGTGACCAGGGCCGTGTCCGGCGTCACGGCGTCGATCTGCGCCGACAGTTCGTTCCACGGCGCGGAGATGGCGGCGGTGGTCGCCCCGCTGCAACTGACATCGACCAGGGTGAGGTCGAGCTTGCGCGCCAGTTGATGGGCATAGTTGTCGCTTGATCGGGCGCAGCGGTTGGCCGGTGTGTCGGCGGGCGTGCCGACACCCGGGCCTGCGGCAAACGAGCTGCCCATGGCGACGTATTTGGCGTGGGCGGCAATGGCTGGCGGCGGCGAGGCCTGGGCGGCCGTGGCGACCAGGGCCAGAGCGGCAAGCGAAGCAAAAGTTTTGAAGAACATATGGGCGCTCTGAGAATAGCAGAATGAAAATGAAGCTCGCCGACATCTGGCCAGCGCGCCTGAGCAAAGCCCCGTCAACCGCGGGGACATAGATTTATCGATGAAAGCCGGCCTCGCCTACCCCAGATATACAATACGCTTCTTGCCCTTGGTCGCCCGCATCTCCGCCAGGTTTTCGGCATGGGCGCCGCTGCGGTGCGCCTCCGATGCCGTGCCGTCGCAATACAGGGTCTTTTCGATATCCTTCTGGATCATGTGGGCAGCATAGAGATGCCCCTGAAACAGCATGTCTATGACATCGGCTGGCAGGATTCCGTCAAAAATACTGATGCCGCTGTCGACGGCAACCACCAGGGCGGCGGCTACCAGAGTAACAAAATCGCAACGCGCGCGTAAGCCTTGCCATAGGATAAACGTACCCGCCAATGCGGAATAGGCCGTATCCAGAAATGGGATCGGCAGCCAGGCCAGGATACCGTCGAGACCGATAAGATTGATCGGGCCGATACCGATAATACGATCGGACAGGCGCTTCACAGTATCGAGGGAGTCGTAGATCTTGCGGATATCGTCGTGCGATCTGGCTAACATCAGCCTTGCCCCCCAAAGACAAAAAACCTAGAGAATTACCCTGCAACGCGAAATTAACTAAGCCCTGCCCGAGGCGATCTTGTCAACAGGCCACGGGTTGTGAACGGGAGGAACCCGATGCGCATCCTCGGTATCCTGTTCTCGGCCCTGTGTACCGCCCTCGCCGCGGCCCTGGCGCTGCTGGGTTTTGTCTGCCTGGCGACGCCGCACCGGCCGCTTTTCTACCTGATCGACATCTTCACCCTGCCCATCCTGACCGCAGCCGTCATTGCCACCGTGATCTTCGCCGTGGTACGCCAGGTGCGCGCCTCGGTCCTCGGCGTCATTGCCGTAGTGCTGCTGGCATTCGCCATGGCGCCTCAGGTCATGCCGCATCAGCGCCCGGCCGATACCACAGCCACACCGATCAAGCTGGTCTGGGGCAATATGTGGGTACAGAACCCGCACCCGCAGAAAATACTGCCCTGGCTGGCGCAGAAGAAACCGGACATCGTCGCCCTGGTCGAGGTCAATGGCCATGAACGCGCCGACCTTATCCGCCGGCTGAAGCCCGACTATCCCTATATGACGGTGCGTTACGACATGGTGGTCGCCTCGCGCTACCCGATGGCGCACGCGATCGCGCGGCCGGCCGGATTTGCCCTGGTGACGGTCACTGTCACGACGCCGCAGGGCCCGGTCTTCCTGGCGGTCACCCACCTCACCCGGCCTTGGCCGTTTACGGCACCCGCCGATCAACCGCGCCAGTTTGCACGCCTGAGCGATTCGCTGAAGCCCTTGCCCACGTCGCGGGTTATCGTTGTCGGGGATTTCAATACGACGCCGTCCGCCGCTCAGCTACGCGACTTCGCCCGCGGGCTCGACCTGCATACGGTGCCAGCCCTGCGCGGGACCTGGGAGACATCCCTGCCCAATCTTATGCGCGTGACGATCGACAATGTGTTGGGCAGCGCCGACCTTCACCTTAGCCACCGCGATGTCGGACCGGACGATGGTTCAGATCACCGTCCGGTCTATGTCGAGATCTATCCCACCAAGGGGTAGGCATTTTTTAGCTCAAACGCCGCATGGCTCGCCACATAAGTGGCGGCGTGCAGTCGCACGCTCCCAACGGCTCAAGAGCCGAAGGCCAAGCCGTTGGTATTACTTCCTGCGCGGACGGCGTGCCGGCGTCGGCAGGCCCGGCAATATGCCTTCGGCCGTCGCCTCGGCAAAGGCCGGGATAATCGGCGCTTCGCTGACCGGATCGATCAGGGGCCGGGTTGCGTCGCTGACCGTATCGGCGACAACATCCGCTGCCTCAACGGTTTCAGCAACTACCGCATCGGCAGCCTCTTCCGCCGCCTGGCTGACAGCATGCACAGGCTCCAGGGCCTTGTCGGCCAGATCTTCAGGCGACGGTACGGCTTCGGCGATCGTCTCTGCGTTGTCGCTGAAGGTTTTTTCTGCCGTTTGCACAGCCTCTTCGGCGGCGGCCTCCAGCTTTTCCTCGGTCTCGAAGGCGATCTGCACCGGCGCGCTCAGGGCCTCCTGAGCGATGTCGACCACGGCGTCGACCTCCTGCGCTACCTGGCCATAACCCCGGCTCCACGGGGTGGCAAAGGGCGCCGCGAACGGCAGGGCAAAACCCGGCCAGCGCGCGGCCAGATGGGCATTGCCGTCGATCACCTCATTGGTAATTCCGGTCCGCTTCAGGCCCTGGCCGACGGTCCAGATGCCGACACCGAAGGCCGTCGCGGCCCAGAACGGCGCCCACAGGGGCGACATGGCGCCGACCCAGAAGTTGAGGGCCTTCTGCGACGCATCGCGGAATTCCTCGGGCGTGGCGAAGCTTACTTCGCGCGTGTCGATACTCGTCAGGCCTACCATGATCCCACCTCTGCGATGATTGCTGATGTTGCAGCGCAACATAACATGGCGGGTGTAGCTCTCCAATATGGAGATCGTTCACGATCATAAGCTCACGATGATTGTGAAGCGGGAGTGGCGGGAAAGATTTTTTGGCCACGAAAAAACACGAAAAGCACGAACTTCGAGCTGTTGAAATCTATCGCGCGAAAATGTGGACATGACAGACAGCGCTTCGCGCTCTCATCCATCGTTCAATTTCAAAGACATAATTGCCCGATCGCAAAGGCGTTCGTGCTTTTCGTGTCTTTTCGTGGCAAAAAATCTTGCTTGTAGCCGGGTCAAATGCTCACGCCAGCCAGGTACGCGCCTCGCCGCCGGCTTCACCGAATACCCGCACCACATCGGCCGAGATATCGCGCAGCTGGTCATCAAACGCCTCGGGCGCATTGACCGCCACCAGGGCGCAGCCGTTCATCTTCATAGGGTTCCACAGCGGCCGCAGCCGCAACTCCGACACCAGCACGCGGGCTTCGTTGATCTCGCGCTCGAGGTGACGCAGGAAGGCATCGAAGGTTTCCAGGTCCTTCAGCGGCAGCCACACCAGGGCGCGGGCATCGGGTCGGGCGGCCAGCACGGCGCGCAGGGTCGTGACAATGGCCTGGTAGTCGCCGGGCTGTTCGAACGGCGGGTCGATCAGGTACAGAAGGGGGTCTTCGTTTTCCGACTGGGCCTCTTCGACCGCGACACGGTAGCCGTCCTCCTGCAGCGCCTTGCCTTGCGGCGCCACACGGGCGCTCAGCAGGGTAAAGTCGTCGCTGCGCAGTTCGCAGCCGACAAAGCTAC
Organism: Asticcacaulis sp.; assembly: GCA_965246725.1. Classification (GTDB taxonomy): domain Bacteria; phylum Pseudomonadota; class Alphaproteobacteria; order Caulobacterales; family Caulobacteraceae; genus Asticcacaulis. The sequence goes on along the minus strand of CBDFFG010000006.1, from coordinate 128,054 downwards.
CGGTGCTGGTGGCGTTGTCGAGCACCAGGGTCGGCGAACCGGGATAGATGCCGACGCGGCCGGCGAAGCCCGCCGACGCATTCTTGGCGCGGACATAGTCGGCCAGGGGCTTCAGGCCGGCAGGCACGGCGCCCCCCAGCAGGGCCTTGATGCCCTCCTCCGCTTCCTTCGAACGGGCAAAGGTCGGGTTGGACAGGTCGTAATAGCCTGCTCCGGCATGGGTATCGATCACCCGCAGCGGACGCCCGTCTTCCCGCAACATGCGCAACAGGGCCAGCAAGGCCGCGTGTTTGGCCAGGTCCGCGAAGTTTCCGGCATGAAAGCCATGTCTGTAATTCATTGCACTAAACCCAATGCGCGCTGGCGGGTCTTCGGCAGCGCTGCGGCGATCATGGCATGTGAGTCGCGGGTCAGGTCCAGTATGGTGTCGTCGTCCATACCGTCCGTTTTCCACGCCTGGATCCACTTCAGGCCGCGCGACGCCATATAGGGCGCCGGGATGCAGCCGGGATGATCGCGGAAAATATCCCAAGCCATTTCGGACACCTTGAAGCGCGCGGCATAGTCGCCCGTCCCGGTTTCCCCGCCGATCGCGAAAACCTTGCCGCCGACCTTCCACACATCGGCCCCGCCCCACTGCACCACATGGGTGGTGGCGGGCAGATCCTGGCAGAAGGCGTTGAAGGTCTTAGCCAGCATTTTGGCCAGCATTTTGGGGCATCACGCTATGTCCGGCTTCAGCTTGTGATCGCGGGCAATCTGCAGGACATCGGCAAGCAGCGATTCCGAGGTCGGCCAGGCGCCAGCGCCCTTGCCCGTCACATACCAGGTCTCGCCGTTTTCCAGCTCGATAATGGCGCGGTTCTGTTCGCCGCGGGCGCCGACCAGATAATGGTCTGCATCGAGCACTTCCAGTTTCATGGAAGCGTCGAGGCCATTATCGGTGCGGAAACAGCGGGCGACATAACGCAGGCCCTTGCCTTCGGGGATGATCAGCGAGTCCTCGGTGATCTGTCCGACCTCGATATGCTTGGGCGTTTCGCCCGGGAAGGCGATGTCGCGCAGCAGTTTCAGCTTGGCGCCGACATCGGTGCCGTCGAGATCGGCGGTCGAATCCGGCTCGGCAAAGCCCAGACGGCGGGCCTCGTCCATGGCGGCGTCGAAGCTCTTGCCCGACTCGACCTGGTCGATGACGAAGTTGGAGGTACCGTTGAGCACACCGCAGAAGGCAGTGATGCGGCTGATGGCCACGGCGCGTTTCAGGGCTTCGATGATCGGGGCGCCACCGCCGACACTGGCGGAATAGGTCAGCAGCGCACCCGACGATTTCGCCGCAGCCCGCAGCTTGTCGCCCGAAGCGGCAACCGCCTGCTTGTTGGCCGAGGTAACGCTGACGCCGGCACGGAGGAAACCTTCCAGCAGTTCCGCCGACGGCGACACGCCGGTGCCGATATCGACGAAGACATCGACGTCGGGGCGGACGAAGGTGCGGGCATCCGACGTGAACAGGGCGGCCAGCGGATGGTCGCGACGCTTCGAAGCATCGCGAACCAGGATGCGGTCGACCTCGATCAGGTCCGACCACTCCATGCACCTTTCCAGGAACTTGGAACCCACGCCGCCGGCGCCCATGACCGCGATGCGGATCTTGCGCTTCAGGACCGGCGTAGACCGGTAAGACGTCGCGGCGCCCAGGGTCGTCTGGTAACCCTTGGCAAGCCCGGCGACCTGGACGGTCACGCCGTTTTCGGAGGCGTAGCGCATGGCCTTGGACTGGACCACCGGGAAGGCGATCTTCACAGCCTCAGGCCAGGACAGGGCGTCATAGGGTTTGGCGGAATCGCCGACCGTCGCCGGATCGGCATCATAGACGGCATCGACATCCTTGATCAGGCGCACGTCGACCCCCAGGGCCTTGCCGATAAAGACGGCGGTCAGGTCGGAGCCGCCGCGGCCGAGCAGGACCGGTTCGCCCGTGGCGCTTTCGGCGACATATCCGGGCACGACGACCAGGTCGACGCTGCGCAAATCGTCACTCAGGACCCCGGGGCGAATGGAGACGGGATTGGCATTGAGGTGCTCGCCATCGGCGACCAGGCCGATTTCGGCGGCCGAACGGAAACGCGTGACGATGCCCGAACGCTCGCACGCCATGGCCAGCAGGGTGGCGGCGCGCATCTCCCCGGTGGCGACCAGGTGCGGGGTCGCCGACGATGTCGAGGCCTGGGTATATGAGCCGGCCAGGCGCAGCAGCTGGTCGGTCTGGCCCTTGAAGGCCGAGACGACGGCGATGACCTTGTGGGCGTCGCGGACATAACGGTAGACTTCGGACACGGCGCGCTGCAAGGCGCTTTCAGAGGTCAGAACCGATCCGCCGAATTTCAGAACAAGCGTGGACATAGGGGCCCCGGAGGCTGCGCAAGACAATTTCGATGGTCGCTATAAGACTTTGACGCAAAGGCCAAGGAAAAACGTCATGTTCCGCTGGTTTTTCAAACGCTGCAACCGGTTGTTTCGGATGAGACTTATTGGCGGCATCTGACCCTGGTTTGGTTCAAAGGCCGGCATATTCCGCGGCGCCGGCTTTGGACATGTCATACCATCTTTATTTGAAACCTATTCAAATAGTTGGCAAAAGCGCCCTCTCCTCGCGACACATCGGCGCATACAACCTCAGGGCCATCCAATACGCAGTTGCGAACGTATATAGACTGTTTCCCCCTATCCCAGGTTTGCCGTCTCTTGCCCATGCCCTGCCTGCCCGCCGCCAATCCACTCGTCGTCGTTCGTTCAGGATGGCGCGCATGAGCAAGACGGCTCTCGTCCTCGAAGACAGCAAGACCCAGGCCCAGATCATCGGCCGCATGATCGAGGCGCAGGGCTGGTCGGTGATCGCCTGCGAAACCGTGCGCGAGGCGCTGGACGCCCTGAAGGTGGTCGACATCGCCGCCCTTTTCCTCGATGTCTTTGTCGGCCAGCACAATACCCTTCTGCACTTCGAACAGTTCCGCAAGGTGGCACGCAAGGCGCCGATCATCCTGATGACCGCCGGCTCAAGCCGTGAAGCCGTCGACGAAACCCTGAGCCATGCCAGACGCGTCGGTGCCGACCATGTCCTGCGCAAGCCGTTTACCGAACAGATCCTCAAGGGTGTCTTTGCCGTTCTCGATCCCCAGGGACAGATCGAGCATGAGCGCCGCCGGCATGTCCTGGTAATCGACGACAGCCGCACCATTCGCGCCTTTGCGCGCCAGGCCCTGATGGCCGGTGGCTACCGCGTCTCGGAGGCCTCGACCATGGAAGAGGCCTTCGGCAATATCGACATCGCCCATATCGACCTGGTGCTGTGCGATATCTTCATGCCCGGCATGGGCGGCCTGAAGGGCATGCGCCTGATCAAGACGACCTGGCCGAAGGTCCGCATCCTGTCGATGTCGGCGGGGATCGAAGACAAGGTGTCCGATACCGACGCGCTGAACGCCACGCGCAAGATCGGCGCCGACGCCCAGATCTCCAAGCCGTTCAGCGCCGAAGACCTGCGCGAAGTCGCAGGCCTTCTGCTTGACGAAGACGCCTGATCACCGGCCTCGCGGAAGAGTTAACACCGTGTTAAACAGGCAACTCTTCGCGGGAATTTGAAAAAATGCCACTATAACGGATATTTTTCATTCCGCGCCGTGCCGTGGTGGGTGTAGGCTTCCCGTACCAATGTTATGGGCGGGGCAAGGTCATGAAGAACGCATTCACACGCGTGGCAGTCGCGCTACTTCTGGCTGTCATACCGTGCCGGCCGTCATATGGGTGGTCGGCTCCCGACGAGATTTCCGTTGCCGGCGCGCATCTCGACGGTAGCGGTAAACGCAAAGACAGCAACTTCGTTGTCAATTGCGTATTCGGGGGAACATATGATCCCGATGCCTGGGATATGAACCTCGACCCTACCCTGCCTCCGGACACGCCCGTCAAGGTGCCGGGAGACCGCTTCGACAGTAATGCCGACCAGATCGAACTGGTTCAATGGTCATGGGCCGAACGGGCACGTTGTCATAAGTCCCTGGGTGTAGCCAGTGCCACGGCAACCGGCACCATCGCGCTGGGTTGGCTGGTGGCCAACGAGGCGAACCACGAAAGGCCGGGAGCCATATCGAACCAGGATATGACGTGGATCGGCTACCTTGTGCTTCTGCCCGCAATATCAGACGAACTGCGCGCCGTTGGACCGACACGCCGGTATTATACCAGCGCGGTCATCGGCACGACGTTGATGTCATGGCGCAACAATCGTATGAACGACCTGCTCGGCGCCCTCGGCGGATTGGAGCCCCGCCTCGGTTCGGGTATCGGTCGACCATGTGTTCTCTCGCCGGCTCCGACCTTTACCTTGTCGAAGGCGGACGTTCCGGGCATCGATACCGCGCAGGCCAAGCTGATCACAGATCTTGAAAACTACCGCTTGTGGTGCCAGTCCTTCATAAAGGTCAGGCCACGTATCTGGGCGCTGCAGGCGCGGACGCCTCGCCTGCAAAAGAGCTTCGCGGAAGATCGACGTCTGGTGTGGCGGCAATATGCGAACGCCGTGAATATCGGAGGCTATGAGCAGCGTGCAACCACTGCCACGGTTCTTCACCGGATTATCTCCCTGCCACTGACCCTGGCCAGCAATGTTGTCGGCGGCGGTGCGACGGAATACAAGCTCGGAGACGGGCGCGCCCATATCAATGTCACCGATGCCGCCACCCTGCCGACGGTAGACGTCGCCGACCTTACCTTGCCTGCCGCAGATCCTCAGGACCTGGCATGGGCTATAATGGCCGACCTTGACGCGGTTAAACAGCTGGCGCGAACCTATATTCCCGCGGATGCGGCGGGAAAGGCGAGACAAGCCGTTGAAGACCAGGCGCTCACTGATGCCCTCAATATAGCGGAAGACATCAATTCGGATGCGGCCTCGCTATCGCTCTACAGTGACAGCGCTCGGGAGCTGCTCAAAGATATACGCGCATTGAATGCCAAGAGGTACCTTCTGCTCGATGTCGATGCGGGCGGGGCCTATCTAACGGAGACGTCCGTATCGAACGTCAAGAACACGGGGGCCGCCATCTCCCCGGCCTCTGCCGCCGCCACTACACCTGTAACTGCGACCGGAGGCTAGGTCGTGGCTCTGGCAAAGAAGACTGTACGGGCCGATACCGATGCGACCGTACTGATCCCGGTCGTGGAAGGCGAGACCTACCAGTTCACGGCAACCGGAAAATGGGTCGACTGGTACGTCACGACAGACGCCGACGGCTACAATGCCCGGTTTGCCGCCCTTTTCGGTCTGCAGACCCAGTTGCCCGGTGCACCGTTCCTGGCCCTGTGCGGCCACCTTTCCGGCGCGGCCAATACCTCCGACTTCTTCATAGGCCGGCAACGGATATGGACGGCGACGGATACCGGTACCTTGTCTGTCTACGCCAACGACCTTACCCTCCACCCCTGGTTTCGCGACAACAACAGGGGGGAAATCGTCGTTACCGTCGACAATGCGCCCTTGCCGGAAGAACCGGTGGCGCCGCGCGGTGTCTGGCGACAGCTCGTCCACATTTTTACCCGTACGGAAGGCATCGCCGCGATTGCCGCCCTGGTCATCCTGCCCCTGTTCCTGCTCGCCGCCCTGCCTATAGGCCGCGATATCGTCATCCAGACGGTCGAATCGGTCGCGACGGACGGATCGGCCGCGTGTGCCGGTTGGGGGCCTGCCCCGTGGATGACAGCCGCCGTGCTTTGCCTCGGCCTGCAGGCCTGGTTCTGGCCGCGCCGGATCATAGAAGCCAATTTTTCCACCCGGCGCGACACCTGGAGCAATATTCGCCCCCTCCTCATCTGGAGCCCCCGGCTGTTGGGAATATTGCCCTTTCTCGTCGTATTCCTGATCGTAGGCCTGGCGGTTCCCCGCGACACCGGCACGCTGCGCAACCTCGTCCTGTGGGGCACAGGCGTATCCGGTGTCCTGTTCACTGCCTTTGTCCTCGGCCGGGAAAAGTTGACGGCCTGGCTGCGCGGGCGTTGGTCGCAAAGCCTCGCTATCCTCGGCATCGTATGGCCGGCCATCGGCATTCTCTTGTCCTTTGTGCTCTTTTGCGCAATCTGCGTCGATCCGGCCGGTGTCGGCCAGGCATTGGGCCCCGCTGCCATCGTCCTTCTCGCCGTCTGCGGGATTATCCCGGCCGTTGCCATCATCGCCCAGATTGCCTCGGTCTACCGCTTCCCCGCCCTGGCAGCGTTACTGGTCATGGCGATTGCCTTCAGCCCGCTCAATGACCGCAACCATGCCGTCGGCCGGCGCGCCCTGCCTTTGTCTCATCCGGCGGCGCCCCTGCTGGCCGACGATCCCCGCGACACACTCGACAATGCCTATCTCCGCTGGCTGAGCCAGGCGAACACCGTCAGCGATCCTGCCGGGGACTATAAACCGATGATCATCATCGCCGCCGAGGGCGGCGCCTCGCGGGCCGGCTTCTGGACGGGGCAGGCCCTGGCGGCGCTGCAGGCGCAAAACCCCAAATACATTCCGGCGAATGTCTTCGCCATCTCGTCGATATCGGGCGGCAGTGTCGGCGCTCTCGGCTGGATACGGTCTCAGACCTCGGGCGGCAAACGGGCGGATTTGCTCGATGACTTCACCGGCGCCGATCATCTTGGGCCGGCCTTCGCCGCCAACCTGTTCCCGGACGCCGTGCAGCGCTTCCTGCCCTTCCCCGTCCTGCCGGACGGCGCCGAAGGCCTGGAAAAGAGCTTCGAGGCATCGTGGATGGATGCGTGCGCCCGACAAGGCTGCGCCAAAGGAACACCGGGGCTGGATACTTCGTTCCTGTCGCTGTGGGCGCCGGCACGCAACGCCACCTGGCTTCCCCTGCTTTTCGTCGGCGGCGCCAACGAAGAAACCGGTCGCCGCATCCTTACCGCCCCGGTCAGCTTCGGCGACGCGATCGACGCCGACGACTATTTCGGCGACGCACGCCGGGACATCTGGCAATCGACGGCCATTACCAACGGCGCCCGTTTCCCCTGGATCAGCCCGCCCGGCCTCGTCGCGGGCGCCTCGGGAAACCATCATATAGTCGATGGCGGCTATTTCGACGCCAGCGGTATCGAAACGGCGCGTGAACTGGCGGTCTGGGCGCAGAAAAAGGCAGCGGTTGCGGGCGACCCCGTACGGCCGCTCATCGTCTATATCGGTTACAGGGAAACGGCCCGCGAACTTCCCCAGCCTTCGCCTGCGTTCGCCAATGACGCCCTTGGCCCCCTGCTCGGACTGTATGCCGCGCGGCTCGGCCATATGAAGCACATGACCGCGATCATTACCGATACGCCGCTGAAACCGGCCGATACGCCTCCCCCGGGACCGGTAACGCCGGCGACGCAAAATAGCGGCGGCGTCACCGGGAAAACGGGAAATGCACAAGAAGCCGATGACCTGCGCGAAATCCGCGCTCTCGCCGTGACGCTGCATACCGATGCCGACCGGCCGCTGCCGATGGACTGGGTTCTCTCCCACCGCGTCCGCGCCTATGCCCGCGGCCTTATAGCCGATTGCGGCCAGACGCGGTCGGATCTGGAGGCCGTCGCGGCCCTGCTCGGCGACGCACCTCCACCCGGCGCGGATACCTGTCCGCCTCCGTCATGGAAGGCCGCCGCTATCCAGGGCGGCGCCGCGCAGCTATCGGAGTCAGCCGCCGCATCAGCCGCAGCGGGCACGCCAGCTGCCACCGCCCATCGGCCGTTGCAAACGCCGCCCGGCAAGGCAGGGGCGACCCAGGCGCCAGGACGAAACCCCGGCGCCTCCGGCCGACATCCTGCCACGGCGCCTCACGTCGCCAAGCGGCCCGCAGCGACAGGTCATCACCATCATCCCATAAATCCTGTACGAGGACACGCCCGTGGCTGAACGTCAAAACACAGCCCCGTCCATCGAGCATAACCTGGCCCTGAAGGCGATGCAGGCCACCTGCTGGTGGTTCCTGGCCGGCGTCATTTTCCTGATCATGGCTTCGCAGGCCACGGGATGGCTGGCGGCCAGCGGTATCTGCGGGCTGATCCTGGTTGCAGCGGGGGCCACCGGCGGCCTGCTGGGTTTCCTGTTCGGCGTGCCACGCGTCCTCGCCAAGGGCGAACTTGCCCCGGCTGCCCCGGCGCGCGCCGCCTCCGACACGGCGACACCTCAACCGGATGCCCACAGGCGCAGCCGCCTGCTGAATTCGAATACCAACCTGGAAAAGATTTCCGACTGGCTGACGACCCTGCTGGTCGGGGTCGCCCTCAGCAACCTGCACGAAATCAACACCCAGCTTTCCGCCTTGTCCGACTTCCTCGCCCGGATCGAAAAGGCCCGCTGCGCGACAGGCTGTGACGGTGGCCATTCGGTGATACCCTTTGTCGGCCCCATCATCCTGATCATCGGCGCCGCCAGCGGTTTCCTATTCTGCTATCTTTACACCCGCCTGATCATCGTCAAGCTGCTGAACGAGATCGAGCTTGAGCTGGATGGCGGCGACATCAATGCGCCGCTGAACGACGACCATGCGCGCGCCATCCGCACTTTCGAGGCACAGGCGCCCGATACGGGCCGCAATATCGCGCGCACTGCCCCGCCACCGGGCGTGGTCCCTTCGGCCCGCGACGGCATCAATGTCATGTTCCGCTTGCTGTACAAGCCCGGCGCCTATGAGGACGTTATCAGCCTTGGTGAAAGGTTGCAGGATACAGCCGCCCGTAACAGCGCGGAATACTGGTTCTACCTGGCTGCGGCCTATGGACAGAAACTCCATGCGCTGGATCGTCCGGGTACGGCGCAGGATGTACTGAACGCCACGGCCGAAAGCGCATTCGACTGCGCAGCGCGGGCCGTCGAAATCGACCCTGCCTTCCGTGACAGGATATGGACTATTTCTTTTAGGAGCACGTCCGACAAGAGCACGGCCGACGATGATCTGGCCGTATTGCGCGAACGCTGGCCAGACCGCTTCTTCGCTCTCGTCAGGCGTCCACGGCAATAGGAGAGCCGCACGGCGGCTCCCCGACGCTCTGCTTTACCCTTTACTTCGCGATCCGCACGATGCTGAGCTTGCCACCGATGGTCTTGAAGGCGGCGATCAGGTCGGCCGAGCTCTTGGCGTCGAAATAGTGGGCGGTATCGGAGGCGCAGCTCTTCAGGTAACCCAGGGCCGTTGTATCGGTGACGCCGAAGCCGATCGTGTAGATTTCGATCTTCTTGGCCTTGGCGTAGTCGCAGACCTTCTGCTGGTCGGTGTAGGTCTTGGCCAGTTGGGTGGCATTGGCGGTACCAACCGTGCCGTCGGTCTTGACGTACAGGGTGTTGGCGCCGTCGGTCATCAGCACGATGGCCTTGCGTGGCATCTTGTTATTGCTGTCATAGGTGGCGCCTTCGCTGAATGGCGCCGGCGGCGACAGGACGTTGACACCCCAGACAAGGCCGGCGGGGATATAGGTCTCCGGCTGGTACGAGCCGATATTGACGACCAGGCCGTTGATGCCCGAAGCCACCGTCGCGCTCTCATTGGTCAGGGGCACGATCGGGTTAAGACACTTCTGGCTGGTCGCCAGGGTCCCGACATAGGGGGTTACCGGGTCCGGCATGGCCAGCAGGCTGGAGGCGATCTGGTTATTGACGCAACCATACCACTTGTAATTGGTCGTGCTGCCACCCGAGCAGCTCTGGTAAGGGGTGACAGCGACCGTGGTGCAGGTCTGGGCGACCAGCCAGCAGCCATAGGTATAGGGCACGCCGTCCTTCTGGCTGGAGCAGGTGCCGTAGGTGCCGCCGGTGCAGGTCTGCTTCGTGGAAATCGTCGTGCAGGTCTGGGCCGAGGTCGTCGAATAATCGGCCGGTACGCTCAGCCAGCTCAAGGCGCGGTTGCCGGTCCCGACATTGACATAGTCGGCATAGGGCACGATCGCCATCTTGACATAGGCCTTGTTGTCCGGGGTCATGACGCTGGACACCAGGCTTTGCGCCGCGGTCTTCAGGACCTGGATCTTGGTTTGGGTGCCGTCAAGCGGCACGCTCATCGACCAGGTATTGTCGAGCACCAGCGCGACTTCCAGAGTACCGCTGGCAGAACGCGTCGTGGTGGTGGTGACATTGTAGGTCAGGGTCTTGAACCCGGCCAGTTGCAGCAGGTAGGGCGTATAGTTGCCCGCCGCCGCCGCCGTGATGTTGCGAGTCGTGGTATCGTACTTGAAATCGGTCAGCTTGGCCGTCAGGTGATTAGAGGCCACGGCCTGGTCGAAATTGTTGCTGGTCGTCGTCTGCAGCACCGTCGAATCCTCGCCCAGCGAGATGGAGGCCATCAGGGCGGCTTCGTCGAGCGCATCCTGCGCCTTGGCGCGTTCGGAATAGAGCTGCCCGAAATCGATTGCGCCGCCGACCACCGTCAGCAGGGCGACCAGGGACAGGGCAAAGACGGCAGCGGTATTGCCGCGCCTGTCGGTCCATGCCCGCTTGAGGGAATCCCGGATCTTCATCGTCATCAGTTGCCCCGGCGGCGTCTTGCCGCAAAAGAGTGTCCGGCCGGCTGTACGTCCGTACCGCGGCCTGCGGGCCTGTTCCCGCGTTCGATATGCCGATTGTCCCCCAGCTTGGTTAAAAATTAGCCACCAGCCGCGGCGAAGCCTTACGTTTCAGGCACTTGCGACGGCAAAGACACAATTGCTTCCGCGGGCGTCACAATACGGAACAATGTTCTCGCAGGGCGAGAATTTATTTCGCGCGCCCGTTGTTTGTCATGACTCATGCCACAAAAAATGATATCACTTTGATATACATTACCCTCGGGAGGGCAAAATGACCGATCGCACGATCAACCGGACAGAAGAAACAACAGGCGCCGGATCCAGCGGGGGACTGTGGCTGCTGATCCTTCTGGCCTTCGCGGCACTGGCCGTGGTCTCGCCGATTTTCGCCGGCAAGCCGGGCATACTGGGGACTGTGCTGTTCGCCCTGGCCGCCCTGTTCGTCGTCTGCGGCTTCTACGCGGTGCCGCCGAACCAGTCGGTGGTCGTCACCGTCTTCGGCCATTACCGCGGCACGGATCGCGCCACCGGCCTGCGCTGGGTGCCCTTCTGGTATACGCGCAAGCGCGTGTCCCTGCGTGTGCGCAACGTCACCAGCCCGGTGCTGAAGGTCAACGACCAGCGCGGCAACCCGATCGAGATCGCCGCCAACGTCGTCTGGCATGTCGACAATTCGGCCCAGGCAGCCTTCGATGTCGAGGATTTCGCCGCCTTCGTCACCATCCAGATCGAGACCGCCCTGCGCGAAACGGCGCGGCAGTATGCCTATGACCACGCCGATGACGGTCAGCCTACCCTGCGCGACGATGCCGAGATCGTCGGCCAGCGCCTGAAGGCCGACCTGGCCGATCGCGTCTCGGTCGCCGGGGTCGCTATCGACGAGACCCATTTGATGCACCTGGCCTATGCACCGGAAATCGCCGGCTCGATGCTGAAGCGCCAGCAGGCGGACGCCGTCATCGCTGCCCGGGAAAAGATCGTCGCCGGTGCCGTCGGCATGGTCGAAATGGCGCTGGAACAACTGTCGAGCCGCGGCGTGGTGAAGCTGGACGAGGAACGCAAGGCCGCCATGGTCTCCAACCTGCTGGTGGTGCTGTGCGCCGACCGCGAGGCCCAGCCCGTGGTCAATACCGGCACCCTCTACGGCTGAGGCCGTGGCGTCGCCCGGCAAACGCGCTTATCCGCTAAGGGTAAGGCCCGAAGTCCTTCAGGCGGTCGAGCGGCTGGCCTCCGCCGAACTGCGCTCGACCAATGCCCAGCTGGAAATGCTGCTGCGTGAGGCCCTCGCCCGCCGCGGCGTTTCCCTGCGGCCGGTGGAAGATAAGGACGGCTCGGGTGGTTGAAAGATACGACAAAGGCGAACCGGGTGATTTCTATGTTGAAGCCGAGTGCTGCATGTCTTGCGGAATACCGGTCGACATCGCTCCGGATATTTTTGCGTTCGATGACCGCCACTGTTTCGTCAAACGGCAACCTGTCCAACCGGACGAAATAGACCGTACGCTTGAAGTGATGAATAGCCAGGAAGTTGGCTGTATTCGTTATGCCGGTCATGACCTTGATATCATTCGCCGACTGATGGAAAGCGGAGAAGGCGCGAGTTGCGACAGTGACCTGCGTACCCAGTTCCGCGAGCAGGTGCGCAGCGTGTTGCGCGTGACCTTTCCCGCCTTGTCCGCCATCGACTTTCTGCGCGCCCTGGTCGCCTTCCCGCGATCGCAAAAAATGTATGACGGGACACAACGCTACACCTTCAGCGATGAGCAGGCCGGTGACGTGGCCAGAATCACGTTCGCCTGGTCCGGAAAAGCCTTTCACAGCCTGACCGTCCAACAGCAGGCAGACGACGTATTCCTGGTACGCCTCTATCCCCTTATGGCGGACCAGGCGGTATCACGCATCGTCCACGGCTGGCTGGCGGCGCTGGATCAAGCAAGCGAAATTACCTGGATGACGGACGCGGAATATGACGCGGGGGCCAGAGGTGCCGCCTCACCGTTTTAATCCTCTAGCGAGCCCCGCGTTTCAGCAGGAACCAGGTAATGGCGTCGAACAGGGCATGGTACGAGGCGTCGATGACGTTATGGCTGACCCCGACCGTATTCCACGTCGTGCCGTCGTCGTCACGGCTTTCGATCATGACGCGTGTCAGGGCCGCGGTGGCGTCCGACGGTGTCAGGATACGCACCTTGTAGTCGTTCAGCGTCATGGCGCCGAGCTGCGGATAATAGGGCAGCAGCGCCTTGCGCAATGCGCCGTCAAGCGCATTGACCGGACCGTTGCCCTCGGCCACCACCATCATCACCTCGCCGTCAACCGCCAGCTTGACCGTGGCTTCCGACAGGACGACGCTCTTGCCCCGGCTGTCGATACGCATCTCGTCGACGGCTCGGAAGCTCTTGAGCTCGTAAAAGACCGGCAGGGTGCCGAGTGCGGCCCGCGCCACCAGTTCGAAACTGGCATTGGCGTCCTCATAGGCGTAACCCTCGGCCTCGCTGTCCTTGACCGCCTTGACCAGGGCGGTGACGCGTTCGTCGTCGGCGGCAACCTCTAGGCCCATCTGGTGCAGGCGATTGAGGATATTGGCGCGGCCGGCCTTGTCCGAAACCAGGATCAGGCGGCTGTTGCCGACCAGGGCCGGATCGATATGCTCGTAGGACCGGCTGTCCTTGTTCATGGCGCTGACGTGCAGGCCGCCCTTGTGGGCAAAGGCGCTGCGGCCGACATAGGCGGCATTGGCATTGGGGGCGCGGTTGAGGCGATCGTCGACCAGGCGCGACAGGTGGCCGATCTCGGTCAGCTTTTCGGCGCTTATGCCGGTGTCGAAACCCATCTTCAGCATCAGGGTCGGGATCAGGGCGATCAGGTTGGCATTGCCGCAACGCTCGCCGATCCCGTTGATCGTGCCCTGGATCTGGCGCACGCCGGACTCGACCGCCGCCAGCGAATTAGCGACCGCCTGTTCGGTGTCGTTATGGCAGTGGATGCCCAGCCTGGCTTCGGGGATGGCATCTTTGACGGCGGCGACGATACGGCGAACCTCCGACGGCAGCGAGCCACCATTGGTATCGCACAGGACCAGCCAGCCGGCGCCGCCGGCATGGGCCGCACGCAGGGCCTCGATGGCATAGTCGGGATTGGCCTTGTAGCCGTCGAAGAAATGCTCGGCGTCGAAGACGGCTTCGCGGCTGCTGGTCACCATATGGGCCAGGGACTCGCCGATCATCTTCAGGTTTTCGGCCTTCGATACCTTCAGCGCTGTCTCGACCTGCCAGTCCCACGCCTTGCCGACCAGGCAGACCGTCGGCGTCTTGACCGCCAGCAGGTCCTGCAGGCCTGGATCGTTAGAAGCCGAGCGGCCGGAGCGGCGCGTCATGCCGAAGGCGGAAATACGGGCGTGGCGGGTCGCCGGCTGGGCAGCGAAGAAGCCGTCGTCGGTCGGGTTGGCGCCGGGCCAGCCGCCTTCGATATAGTCGATACCGAAGGCATCGAGCGCAGAGGCTATCGCCTGCTTGTCGGCAACCGTAAAGTCGATACCCTGGGCCTGCGCGCCGTCGCGCAGGGTCGAGTCATAAAGATAGATCCGTTCAGCCATGGCCCATCTATAACGGTGATGGCCATTCGGCAACTGCATTTCCTACAGTTGAGGTATTGGACGGCGGGATGGTATATATTGTAACGATTTCCGCACGGCTACGGGTTAATGAAAAGCGGTATTATAAGGCCGCACTCAACGCACCCGCCGGCCCCGCTTCGCTTCATGCCTCACTGCCTGCGATCGTAGCAACTTTCGGCCGACAGGCAGCGCACGAGACCTTCTCCGCTAAACTCAACCCATCTGGGAAGCTGTCTGGAAGTACTGGTATAAGAGCCGGTGGCCGAAGAGTATTGACGCGCTTCCGTCTTGATTGTGTATTCGCAAATCACAACGCTCAGGGGGACTTATGCAGGAACGGCGATATCGCGAATGGCTGGTGGCACAGGATTATGACTCCGGAACCATAACGGCCCAGCTCCACAGATCGATGCGCGTCGAGAAATACTATGGCGACCTCGAAAAGCACTACCGTCACGACCGTCTGAAAAGCGTAGTGCAAACTCTTGTCTATTCTTCGGAAGACGAAAGACGCCAACGCCCCAATCCGTCAAAAATTCCGCTCGACCGGAGTGCCAATATCCGCAACAACCTCGCCTCTTATCGCGATGCTGTTAACCGTTATGCTCGGTTTCTGGAAAATGCCGGCGCGTCAGTTGACTGGGCGGAGGCAACGGAAGCGACTAATTCTGCTGAGGTAGTCATTGAACCTATCGTCGTCGTTCGCGGCGAACCTGACGACAGCTTGCAAAAGATCGGTCTCGAGCGAGACATGCAATCCGCTCTGCGACGAAACATTGCCGACCTCGAAGTCGGACTGGTGATTGCAGACAATGGAATGGAACGAACCGTCGAATCCGGCCGTATCGATATCACAGCCAAAGACACGTGGGGTCGAACTGTTGTCATAGAACTCAAGGCCGGCGCCGCCGGACAGCGAGCAGTGGCGCAAATTCTCAGCTATATGGGCGATGTTTCCGCCGAAGAACCTGATGGCCGGGTCCGGGGCATCCTGATTGCCAGCGAATTCGACGCCAAGGCGCTCGCGGCTGCAAGGATGGTCCCGTCTCTGGAACTGGTCACTTACGGCGTCAAATTCCATTTCGACAAGCTGTAATAAGGGCGGAATCTATTCACATTGCGCTTACAGCAACAGATCGTCGTTGCTGTCTCATCACTTCGCGGCCGGCGCCCCGAACTTGCGCGTCAGCGAAATGCGCAGCATGCGGTCGCTGGCCGCCTGGAAGGTGCGTGACTTGAAGTCCGGCGTATTGATGATGGTCGTCCAGTCCTGGGTATTGAAGATGTCGTTGGCGACGACGACGACGGACAGGGTCTTGCTGATATCGTGCTTCCAGGTCAGGTCGAGACGGCTGTTGCCGCGGGTATAGCCCTGGATATCGGTCTGCCGGCCGGTGACGCTGAGATTGGCCTGGAATTCATCGCCGCCGGTGGCGTCGTATTCCAGTGTCGCATTGCCCGAATAGCTGAAGGTTCCGCGGGATTGATCGGATCCGCCGGCCACCAGCGGCACCGTACGGTAGAAGAGGTTGGTATTGAGCGACATCTTCCATTTGGCGGTGACGGGACGTTTCAGCGTCAGCTCGACCCCGCCGCTTTGCGAATGGCCGGCATTGACCGGCCGCGTCAGGATGACGCCATTGCCGATATCGCTGCTGAAGGTCGATATCTGGTTGTTGAGCGCCCGATAATAGACAGTGGCGTCGTAGCTGACCTTGTCCTTCGTGTAGTCGTAGCCCGCTTCGTAGGAATCCGTCTCGGATGGCTTGAGGTCCGGATTGCCCTGGCTGGCATTGAGGGTATCGACGACCAGGGCCGGATCGTACTGGCTGACATCCGGGCGATCGACACGACGGCTGTAGCTTAGCTTCAGCTTGCCGGTCCCCAGCGCATGGCTCAGGTGCAGCGACGGATAGAGCCGCACGGCGTCGGGCTCGACGCGCAAGCCCATGGAGCGGATCGACAGCTGCTCGTATTCTGCGCGTACCCCAGGCAGCATGGTCCAGCCGAGGATCAGGGGATGCTGGTAGGTCAGGTAGGCGGCGGTCAGGGTGCGATAACCGGCAAAATCGCGGCGCGTGCCGTCGGCATGCGGTCCGGCAATGGCGCCGCTGTCATTATAGGTGATTGCCTCGCTCGACCCGTTGCGTTGCCACTCCATGCCGACGGTCATGACATTGCCGCTGCTGTAGCGGCGTTCATAGTCCGCCTTGATATCGTCCTGCGGCCCCCGCCAGCGATCGTGGTCGCCGTAGACGGCATTGCCGACGACCGGCAGGCTATAGGTGTCGCTGGTCAGTTGGTGATTATCGTTGCTCCAGGCGCTATGGGTGGCGTCCACCGTAAAATGGCGGCCGGCCTCGTCATTATTATAATCGTAGATGCCCTCGATGGCGCCATAGTCGTTGAACGACTTGCCGTCGGAGGCCCGCACGATGCGCCGGGTGGACGAGGTGTAGTCCATGCTCTGGTGGGTAAGCGACCAGTTGGGATAGTCCTGGCCGTTCAGGGTCAGGGTCTGGTGATCCCCCAGCTTGTAGGCCACCTCGACTTCGGCGCCCAGGCTGTTGTCGGTGAAATGCGAGCGTCCCAGGCTGTGCACGCTATCGGGCGCGGTCTGGTCGGTCGTCATCCGGTTGCGGCCTTCGAAGTGTGAGACATTGAGACGTCCGGTCACCGACCAAGGTCCCTCGGTCAGGGTGGCCGACCCATTGGCCGAGGCCCAGCCGAGCGTGGTCAGGCGGGTCACCAGCGTGCCGGTCAAGCCGTACGGATGGCGCTTGCGCGTAATGATGTTGATGATGCCGGAGGTTCCGTCGCTGGCATACTGGGCCGACGGATTGGTGATGATCTCGATGCGGTCGATATCGGCGGCCGACAGGGTCTGCAGAGTATTGTTGCCGTTGACGGGATACTTGCCGTCGATCAGTACGGTGACATTGCTGTCGCCGCGCAGGGCCAGCCTGCCTGCGGGCGACACGGTCACCGATGGCAGCTTGTTGAGGACGTCGACGGCGGCGCCCGACTGGCTGTCCGGATCGTTCTTGATATCGTAGATGCGACGGTCGATACGATCGACGACCTCGGCGCGCTTGCGCTTGACCACCACGGCGGCGCTGGCTTCGGGCTGGGGCGTGCTGGCGGGTTGCCCCGAAGCCGTCGCCTGTTGCGACGCCTGGGCCGGGGTTTCCGCCTGGGTCTTGTTTTCAACCTGGGCATTCGCCGACACCGCAGTCACCAGGGCCAGGATCGATACCGCGCCAACTGCCACAAACCGTCTTCCCACCCGTGACTCCCCCGAATCTCTCACGCCAAAACGCACTCACCCTATGATTGCAGATGCGGCAGTGCAACATAATTTCGGGCGTAAATATCTGATTGAAGCTTTTTACGCCTTCGGTCACAATGGGTCTGCGAGGTATTTATGACTATCAATTTCCAGCTTGGCGGCCATTCAGAAATGTTTGTGCAGGATCAGTTGAACAGCGGCCGATATGCCGATGCTGCTGATGTCGTGCGCGACGCACTTCGCCTGATGGAAGAACGTGATCAAGCCGTGGCCCTGCACCGCGAAGATATCCGGCAGAAAATCGCAGACGGTATGGCCTCCCTTCGCGCCGGACGCCACACGGATGGCTCAGCCTATTTCGAGCGCCTTCGGGCGAGACTGGATCGCGTCGATCGCGGCGATAGTTGGTGAGCCAGTATCGCCTGACGCCCCAGGCCGAACGGGATCTGGACGATATTGCCGACTATTTATTTGCCCAGGGCGGTACAGGGCTCGTCGGCCATGTCATGGGCACGATCGAACAGGCGATGGAGTTTCTTGGCGCCACGCCTGGCGCAGGACACGCCCGTTCGGACCTGACTGCCGAGCCGGTAAGATTCTGGCCGGTTTTTTCCTATCTGATCGTCTACAGTTCCGAGGAAGAACCGATCGGAATCGCACGCGTTCTCCATGGCGCGCAGGACCTTGCCACAATCCTGCGGCACAATCCGCCCAGCGCCTGAATGGTTTGGAAAATTGGCTTGCGGAGACAAGATTCATGACTGAAGTCAGCAAAAGTCCCCCCGTCCTGTTATCCGGTGGCAATCCGCAGATCGCCAAGGGCGACGGCGATGCACCGGTCCAGGCCTATATCGCCGCCATGCCGGGCTGGAAGGGCGATATCGGCCGGCGGCTCGACGTCCTCATTGTCGAAAACGCCCCGGGCGTCCGCAAGGCGGTAAAGTGGAACACGCCCTTTTACGCTCTCGACGACGGCTGGTTCCTGGCATTTCACTGCATTACGAAATACGTCAAGGTCGCCTTCTTCCGCGGCGCCGCCTTCGATCCCGTACCGCCCGGCGCGTCGAAAAAACCCGATGTGCGATATCTCGATATTCCGGAGGGCGGCTTCGACGAGGAACAGTTCGCCGACTGGGTCCGGCAGGCGGCCCAGCTTCCGGGTACGCGGCTATGACGCTCGACGAAAAAAGCGAAGATTACCAGCGCGACCGGCAGGAGAAATGGCTACGTGAAGACGTCCGCGCCGGCCACGCTGAATATATCGCCAATCCTTCATCAGCTACGCCGGCCGAGCAGGTCCTCGATCGTATTAAAGCCCGTCGAAGAAAATCCCAAATTTCGTAATAGATGCAGGGAATAAGGTATTAATCTCCGGCAGTCACAAACGACATACTGTGGCCGGATGAAGACTAAATCGGGTTGTTTCCAACTCTGCAGCGTCTATGCTGTCCGCCTCTCCTCCCCGGATAAACCCATGCCCGATACCGCTCAAGCTTTGACGACCACCGATACCGATATTATCGCGCAATGGCGCAGGCAGATCCATTCGCAGCCGGAGTTGGGCTATGAGGAGGTCCTGACCTCGGCCCTGGTCGCCGACAAGCTGCGCGCCTTCGGCATCGAGGTTACCGATGGCTGGGCGACGACCGGCCTGGTCGGCATACTGCATGGCAAGCGCGGTCCGGGCCGCGTCATCGGCCTGCGCGCCGACATGGACGCCCTGCCGATGCAGGAGGGCAATCTGTTTCCACACGCATCCAAATTCGCCGGCCGCATGCATGCCTGCGGCCATGACGGCCATACCGCCATGCTGCTGGGGGCAGCAAAGGCCCTGGCCGCCGATCCCGATTTTGCCGGTACGGTCTGCTTTGTCTTCCAGCCCGCCGAGGAGGCGCTGGGCGGCGCCAGCATCATGATCGAGGAAGGCCTGTTCGATCGCTTCGGCATCACCGAGATCTATGGCCTGCACAACTGGCCGCAACTGCCGGCCGGCACGATCGGCGTGCGCGAAGGCCCGGTCATGGCGTCGTGCGACTTCTTCAGCGTCACCCTCACCGGCCGCGGCGGCCACGCCGCCATGCCGCACCTGACCAATGACCCGGTCGTGATCGCCGCCCAGCTGACCACGGCGCTGCAGACCATAGCCAGCCGCAATGCCCCGCCGCACGAGGCCCTGGTCGTATCGGTCACCCAGATCCATGCCGGCAGCGCCGACAATGTCGTGCCCGAAACCGCCGAACTACGCGGAACGGTGCGCACCTTCCGCCCCGAGGTCCGCGACCTGGCCGAACGCCGAATCGGCGAGATCGCGCAAGGCATCGCCACCGCCTTCGGCGCCGGGGTCGAGTATCACTACAAGCGCGCCTTTCCGGCGACGATCAACAGCCCCGCCGAGGCCGGGTTTGCCGCCGCGGCCGCCGCCCGCGTCGTCGGCGAAGACAATGTCCGCCGCACTGAATCCCCGTCGATGACCGCCGAGGATTTCGCCTTCATGCTGGAGGCGCGACCGGGCTGCTATATCTGGCTGGGCCAGGGCACCGGCCCCGGCACCTGCATGCTGCACAGCCCCAATTACGATTTCCAGGACGCCGTCATTCCGTACGGCGTCGGCTACTGGATCGAGCTGGTGCGCCAACGCCTGGGATCATAACCAGCTATTTTGCCGGAGCCGCGACCCGGTGGAATTCGGCGTGGAAGGTACCGGCATCGATGGCGCCGTCATCGGCATTGTCAGCCGAGGCGAAGGTGATGACGATGTCCTGCGCCGTCATGAAGAAGCCGTGATCCGAAGACGGCAGCAGGGCATAGACCTGGCCGGCGCGGATTTCCGCGACCAGATGGTTCCCGTCTTGGCGAATTTCGAAGCTTCCCAGGTCCTTGATCGTGAAGGTGCCGGTGAAACGGGTCTGCTGCGCCATGTCGAGCGCCACCTGGCGGCGCTGGATCGGCTGGAAATCCGGCCAGCCATAGGTGGTGGCAATGGCGCGCACAATCTCCTGCCCCAGCTGATAGCCCTGGTCGCCATTGGTCAGGATGACGGCGCCGTCACCGCGCGTGGGATAGCCGACCAGGGTCGCCTTGTACCCGACATTGGAACCGTCATGGTAGACATAGATGTCCTTCGTAGCGCCGCCGATCTCGAGGCCCAGCCCCCAGTCGCCCTTGACCGGCGTCACCATCGTCTTCGCGGTGTCCTGCGACAGGACGCGCCCCTGCCCCTTCAGCGCATCCTGGATTTCGATGACATAGGCCGCCAGATCCGGCGCGGTGGTCCACAGACCGGCCGCCGCCATTTCGGGATAGGTATGCGGGCCGCCCGCAATTAGCTTGCCCGCCTCATCGTGCGGCCAGGCGATCTCCGCCATCCGCGCCGCCGGCAAGGGCTGTTCGTAGGTGCTGCGGCGCATGCCGAGCGGCTGCAGGACCTCGTTGCGCACGACCTCGGGGAAGCTCTTGCCCGTCGTATCGATCAGCAGGGACTGCATCACCGTGTAGCCACCGCCGGAATAGCGGTAGGTCTGGCCGACCGGTTGGTCGACGCGGATGGGATCAGAATTGGCGGGTTTGGCGCCGTCCAGCACCTGGGTCAGGCTCGGCACAGCTTCACCGGCGGCATATCCCTGGAAGCCATGGACGGTTGTGCCTGCCGTATGCGACAAGAGGTGGCGCAGGGTAACCGGGGTTGTCCGGGTAAAGTCGTTTTCCGGCAAGGTCCAGGTCTTGAGACCCGCATTGACCGGCCGGTCGAGCGACAGCTTGCCGTCCTGGACAAGCTTCAATGCGGCCATGGCCGCCACCGGCTTGCTGACCGATCCGGCCTGGAACAGGGTATCGGCAGTGACGGGTTGGCCGCCGGCCCGCGTTACGCCATAGCCCTTGATCCACTCGACCTTGCCGTGATGGATAACGGCGATGACCACGCCCGGCACATGCAGGGCGTCCATCTCGGACTTAAGGCTCAGGGCCTGCGTCGAGCCTGCGCCCTGCCCCACGGCGATGACAGCGGGCAGCAGGCCCTGCTCGACAGCGGCCATCGGCGTCTTCGCCGCCTCAGCCTGCGCGACGGAATACGCGCCAAGCCCCATGCCACAGATCAGACCAAATACTGCCGTCGTGCCCCGCATCGTTTCCTCCCTGCAGCTGATATAGTGCAGAGGCTAACACAGGTTTTTCGCGCCGGCATGTAATTAGCTGTAATTTTTTACCTCTCAACCCCGGGCTGCCAATCCGCCAGGACGGCGATCACCCGCTCGGCCACACGGCTGTCGATCCCGTGCGCCAGTCCCGGCATGACGGTCAGGCTAACCTCGGCGCCGGCATCGCGCAGCCAGGCCTCGGCCTCGATCGCACGTTCGACCGGTATCACCCCGTCCTGATCGCCATGAATCAGCGTGACGGGGACATCCGCAATGACTGTCTCCGGCCGGGCGGCGAAGCGCCCCGACAGGCCGATGACCTGAGACGCCAGCGGTACCGGCTGAGCCAGGGCCTCCAGCGCCATGATCGTCCCTTGCGAGAAGCCGATCAGGCAGGTCTGCACCGGCGTCAGGCCGAACTGTGACTGGAAATGCTGGACGATGGCGACAAAGCCCGGCATGGCGGCCACCACCCGGGCAGGACGATTGCCTTCGGTGACATTGGCGACCGAAAACCACTGATAACCGCGGCCGAAATCCGAGGCATCGCGTGATCGGACGCAGACCACGGCCGCATCGGGGCTGCTTGCGGCAATAGCCTGCGCCAGGGGCACCATGTCGGCGGGGGCGGCGCCGACACCGTGAAACAGCAGGATCAGTCGCCGGGGCTCGGCCGGCGACTGGACGGGTATCGAGGTGGTCATGTTATTGCCCGACGCCGATCTGCTTCATGAAGGCGGCATTGTCCCAGAAGAGATATTCCTCGTCCATGACACCCGCCTTGGTCCAGTGGCCGATGGTCGACATCTGCAGCACGAAATGCTTGCCGGTCGGCGCGATGGTCTTGCCGTCGCCGATCGGCATGGTTTGCGTGAAGGTGCCCTCCATGACGCCGATGACGCCCGTCCATTCGCCCTGGCCGAACTTCACCGGATGAACCTTGATCTTGGTATCCGGGGCGAAGACGAACATCGGCTTCAGGGCAGCGATATGGGCCTCAAGTCCCCTTGTGGTCGAACCGTCGGGATAGTGGACCAGGATGTCGGCCGAATGACTTTCCTTCAGCCGGTCCCATTTCTGGTTGGAATAGACGTCGAAGTCGAGCGTATCGAAGGTCTTGAGGTTGGCGGTCGTCGTCGCCTCGGCCGACTGATAGGCCTTGAGCTGGCTGAGGACGGCGGAAGGCGGCGTCTTGCCTGAGACAGGACGGGCTATGGCCGGCAGGGCGACAGCCAGGGTTACAAGGGCGAGAGTAGCGGCAATACGGGTCATCTGTCTAAGTCCTCAAGCAAAGCTGAAGCCGGAAATGGCGGTCTGTAAAACGCGTTCACTGTAGATGGTCTCGCCCGGCTGCTCCGAGGCGCCGGCGGCGACCATCAGGGGCAGCAGGTGTTCGGCCCGGGGGTGCGACAGGCGTGCGGCCGGCGCCTCTTCCCAGTGGTTCAGCTGTTCGGTCCGGGTCGGCGCCGCGGCGCCGGCGGCGGCCTTCAGCCAGGCGTCGAACTGCTCCGATGGCGCTGTAAAGCGCGTGTCGCCATAGCCGCGCATATTGTGGAAGCTCATGCCCGAGGCGACGATCAGCACGCCCTCGTCACGCAGGATCGACAGGGCCTTGCCTGCGGCGGCGTGCAAAGCCGGATCGAGGCCGGCATCGACCGACATCTCGACCACCGGAATGCTGGCCTCCGGAAAGGCGACCTTCAGGGGAACGAAGACGCCGTGATCGAGGCCACGCTCGGTGTCGACATGCGCCGTCAATCCTGCCTGGCGCAGCAGATCCGTCGCGCGCGCCGCCAATTCCGGAGCGCCGGGGGCATCGTAGCGCAGCTGATAGGTGGCTTCGGGGAAGCCGTAATAGTCGAACAGCAAGGACGGCGTCTCGGCGCCGGTAAAGGCGAACCCTTGCGTTTCCCAATGGCCGGACACCACCAGGATCGCCTTGGGCGGCGCCGGCAGGCGATCGGCCAGGCCGCGCAGGAAGGTACCCATGCCGGTCCAGTTGCCGGCGGGATCCGCCATGAAAAAGCACGGGCCTCCACCGTGGGGAATAAACAGAGCGGGCTGGCGTGGGGAATAGGTCATGTGCATCTCCTGTAGCCAAGACAATGCGCTTTTTCTCAAATGATGATAATATGGTCATTTTGCGAAACACTTCACACCATGGGTGATAAATGGCCGACCGGTTGAGTGGCATCGAAGTCTTTGTCCGCGCCATGAGCCTGGGCGGTCTGTCGGCGGCGGCGCGCGCCTTGAACATGTCGCCGGCCATGGCCGCCAAACATCTCGATGCGCTTGAGGCACGCCTGGGCGTCACCCTGGCGCATCGCACGACGCGGCGCCTGTCCCTGACCGAGGCCGGCCGCCATTTCCTGGCCGAGGCCGAACGGCTGCTGGCGGGCCTGGCGGATGCCGAAGCGCAGGCCTCGGCCAGCACAGTCACCATCGAAGGGCTGTTGCGCGTCAGCACGCCGGTGACCTTCGGCCTGCTGCATGTGGCGCCGTTGATCCCGGCCTTTACAACGCACTATCCCGGCCTGACGATCGAACTGGGGTTAAACGATCGCTATGTCGACCTGATGGAGGAAGGCTGGGACGTCGCCGTCCGCGTCGGACGCCTGAGCGACAGCCCTTTGATCGCAAGAAAACTGGCCCGCGCCGGCATGGTCGTCTGCGCCGCGCCGGCCTATCTCGCGAGCCGTGGCACGCCCGTCACTGTCGCCGACCTCAAGGATCATAACTGCCTGGGCTACACCCTGTCGCAAAGCACCGGCGGCAGGACCTGGAGCTTCGGCCCCGATGGCGATATCCGCGTGCCGGTCTCGGGCACGCTGCTGGCCAATAATGGCGAGGCCCTGATCGCGGCCGCCATGGCCGGCGCCGGCATCGTTTATGGCCCAACCTTTATCGCCGCCCCGGGCCTGCGCGACGGCCGCCTCACCGCCATTACGCTCGACCTGCCCTTGATGGATCTCGGCAATGTCTATGCCGTCACCCACCCGGATCGCCGGCCGGCGGCCAGGACCCGGGCCTGGATCGACTACCTGGCGGCCACCCTGCCGGCACGCGCCGGAGACCTGTAACAGCACCGATTGAGCAATTTCATCGTTATGATATCCTGTAACGGCAGCGACTCGCTGCCGTAACCGGAGGACACACCCCCTATGAAAAAGTTTATTGCCGCACTGCTGGTCGTCAGCTTCGTCACCTCGGCCCCTGTCGCCGCCATGGCCGCCCAGTGCCGTGACGCCAAGGGCAAGTTCATCAAGTGCCCGCCGGCCAAGGCTGCCGCTGCCGCCACGCCTGCGAAGCCGGCCAAGTGCCGCGACGCCAAGGGCAAGTTTATCAAGTGCAAGTAATACCGACGGCCGATGCGTTCTACGGCCGTGGGAGCGTGCGACCGCACGCCGCCGCTGATGCGGCGAGCCATGCGGCGCTTGAGCTGAAAAATGCTTATCCCAACGGTCATTCTTCATGACCGTTGGGATAAGATAAGAGACCCCTCCGCCGCCTGCGGCGGCACCTCCCCATCTGACGATGGGGCGGAGGGAGTACGTGGATATCCCTCCGCCCTATCCTGAGGCGGAGGGGTTCCTTGCTGCGAGGCTGTCCATTAACCAATTCCGCTCCCGCCATATCTGCGTTATAAGAGACAAAAATCCGGCACGACGGGGGTCGCCATGGACACGCACAAATCGGTCTTTTCGCTGTTGAGCGGCAATATGAAGGCCTATACGATCAGCTGGGTTTCGACCTTCTTCGCCTCGATCGTCAATGCCGTCTGGACGACCTATGTCTTCCGCTACGACTTCGTCTCCAATATCGACGGTGCCCTGGCCAGCCAGATCGGCGTGGTCCTGCTCAACGAACTTTATCTTCTGTTCGCCGTCGTCGTCAGCCGCAAATACCTGTTCGGCATCAAGACGCCGCTCAGCCTGGCGCTTATCGCCATGAACGCCGCCTTTATCTGCCTGCTGATCTACGCCCCCATGGTGGCCTTCAAGCTGTTCGGCGCCCTCAACCATCTCGACATCAGCGGCCATTCGCCCCTCTACGACCAGATCAATGGCGGCTCGAACGTTATCGTCAAGCTGCTGGCCGGCTGGGCCCATGTCGACCTGGTCCAGCTCGAGGACGCCTACGGCAAGCCGATCGGCAAGGGCCTGAGTATCCTCAGCGCCATCATTGCCATCTGGTATGTCAGTTCTTTCTTCCAGAAACGGACGGCCTGAGCCACGGTCATTCCGGCGCGGGAAGCTCCTTGGTGTCATTCTGCCCAAGTTGCTGCTTCAGCAATTCCAGATCGTCTTCGACCGCATGATCCGAGCGAAGCTGGGCGATTTCCTTTGCCACCGCACTGCGTTTGTCCAGCGGATCGTTGAGCAGGCCACTGGCCATCATGCCTTCCATGGCATCGGCCTTGTCGCGCATGCCAAGCATCTTGTCTTCGGCGCGCTGGTAGGCGCCGCCGACGCGTCCCAGCTGATTGCCGACGCCGGTGATGGACTGCGTTACCTGCACCTGGGCCTTGGCGGCCGCGTAGCTGGCCTTCATGGTTTCTTTCTGCGTGCGGAAGGTCTCGATACGACTTTCCAGCTGTCGCTGATGACCCGCCAGCTTTTCAATCTGCGGCACGATGGCATTGCGCGCCGTCATCAGCGTCTCGCGCGTATCCATGGCGCTGCGGCGGTGAACCAGGGCGGCGCGCGCCAGGTCGTCGCGCCCGGCCTTGACGGCGGTAGCGGCATCGTCCTCGGCGCCGGCGATCTCCTTGTCGGCATTGCCGATCTGGCGTTCCAGCGAAATCTGCTGGGCGACGACGTCGGCCAGGTGGCCCTTGGTTTCCTGCAACCCTGTCAGCATCTTTTCGTATGACAGGTCGAGCGTGTCGTTGGGGTCTTCGAGGGCATTCAGCAGCTTGTTGGTCTTGGCCTGAAACAGGTCTGCGATACGGCCGAATATGCTCATGGGATTTTCCTTCGTCCTGATGGCTGCTTAGGTATTGACCGAGAGTACCAGATGCGGGTCCGGAATCGTCGAGGGATCGAGCTCGGTCGAAATCGGCGTCACAGCCGTGCCGATGGCGAAGAATTCGATGATGTGCGGCGCCCAGTTATGGCTGCCCTCGTGAAGATCGACGCCGACGACCCCTTCGGCACCGGCGGCCGTCGCCTCGTTCTGCATCCGCTCCATGGCGATTTCCCGGGCGTCGTACAGGGCCTGCGAGAAGTTGGTCAGTTCGACATTCTGGCCGACATTGCTCAGGCCCTTGAGGATGCCCTGATGGGCGACGTGATAGACGCAACTGCCCATAACCATTTCCAGCGGACGGTAGCCGGCGTGCAGCAGGGTCCAGAAATCCTGGCCCGACAGGTCGGAGGTGAAGGGCTGGCCCTTGGGTCCCTTGAACCCCTGATGTCCCTTGGCGTGGACGATACCGGTGCCGATGGCGACGAATTCCAGCACCTTGTCGTCCCATTCCATGCGCTTTACCGTCAGCCGGACCCCGACGACGCCGTCGGCGCCCATGTCGGCGGCCTCTTCGCGCATGCGCGACATGGCCAGCTCACGCGCTTCGTACATGGCCTGGGACAGGACCGTCATCTCCTGGCTCTTGCTCCAGCCCGCCATCTGGAAGCCCAGGTGATAGATACAGGATCCAACACACAGGCCGACCGGCTCGAAACCGGCCTTGCGCACCAGCAGGAATTCGTTGACCGAGAAGTCCGAGGTAAAGATGCCGTCCGGGTTGGCTGCACCGCGCAGGCCCTTCATGCGCTCAAGGGCGTGTTGGGGAATGTCGTTGTCCGCGCTCATCAAATGCCTCCGGAATGTTCGTTATGGGCGTCGATATGGTTGTTGCCGCGCCGGCCGCGGCGCAGCGGCGACAGTTCGTCGCGCATATCCACGACGGTGTTTATGGAATGCGCGATGCGGTCGCCCTTGCGTGCATCGATGGCGGTTCCAATGACGATATGCCGGCCCAGATAGTTGGGCGGCTGTTTTTCGCGCTCGATGGCGAGCAACTGGCCGAAATGGGTTTTCGCCAGAACGCCATTGCCGGACTGCGCTGCGCTATGGCGCAGTTGCGCATGGGCATCGCGTCGGATGCGTTCCCAGAAACTGGTCAGGGCCCGGACGGGCATGTTGCCACCGAAAGGCGTGCCCAGTTGTTGCTGCACCTCATACGCCCTGGCATTCGAATAGCCAGCGTAATTGCCTTCCAGGAAGTCATACGACGCCCCGACCGCTATGCCGCAGACCGATATGCCCATTTCGAGCAGGCGGACGAAATCCATGGCCGAGACTGTGGCGATCACCGGGTCGGTCGACGGCGGCAGCTTGTCGAATTTCACCGCCGTGCCGAAGACCGTAAAGTCCATGCTGTCGGCGGAGCGCCGCTGGATGGTGCGCATCTTGACATCGACCACGGCATTGGCGCCGGCGGCCAGAGCCTCCTGCTTCATGCGCGCGACCGCCGTTTCCCAGCCGGTGGAATGGCCGTTGGTCCAGCTGTAGCCGTAGTGATACCAGCAGGTGCCCGACACGGTCGCCACGGGCCGCATGCCATGGCTTCTTTCCAGCAGCAGTTCGGCCGGCGTCGTCGTCGACAGCCACGGGATCTTGCGTTCGGAGGCATCCTTAAGTCGCTTTTCGACGAAGTCCGGCAACCGATTGTGGTCGAGCGCCTTCATCCAGGCGTTTTGCCGATGCTGCGCCTCGGCCTGCGCCTCTGCATCATCCGCACTGTTGCCGCCGCCGAACAGGCCCATTGTGTATCCTCGCTAGAGAAAGTTGCCGATGACGTCGCTGGCGTCGCCCGCCGCGCCGGAAAGTTTCGTGACCGCGGCCCGCACATCGCTCATCCATTCCGTCACCGGGATGTCCGAGCTCGAAATGCTGACACCGCGCACGATCTTGGCGCGGCTGGTCCTGATGCCGGCTGAGTCGAGACTGATGCTGTAGGCGGCGGTGTCCGTCGTGATCCCGATCCTGACGACATGGCTCGACGACGAAAACAGGCCGTCGCGCTTTTTGTCGATCTTCACTCGATTGGGCAGGGCCGTATCCAGCCGCGTGGCCAGGGCCGACATAAAGGCGCGCAGGTCGCCCTCGCTCTTGCGCAGGATGGCGGCGTCGAGGTCGAAGGGATCGAGGCCTGCGCTCATGCGTGCCATCCATATCGGCGAGACACCAGATCATCCCCATGCGTCATGAAACACGTCCCCCAAGTCTTGTCCCCCCAAGTCTGGCACGCAGACTTGTTGCGCACCTGTTTGCAGAAATCAACGACAAGTTTTCGCGATCGTGTCGAAGTTTCCAGGCGCAGCCAGCCGTCGTGAACCCGCGGCAATTTTAACCTTTTCAGGTACATTCGCTGACGTCGTTCGTCCGGTCCCAAGATACCACCGTGCAGATTGGCTGGTGGTCATGACAAACAGCATCCTTACAGGCCCGCCTCCTGCCCTGCATTGTAATCCGCATGCCCCCGGCCCGACCCTGTGTCATCGGCAATTGTCTGGACGATCGTTATGCAAAATCTCATCCGCTCGTTTCCCCTCCTCGCCCTGCCCGTCGTCATCTACAATATGATGATCGCGGCTTCGGGCCTGCTGTCCGGCGATGCCGACCAGGCCAATGCCATGCTCGACCATGCCCTGTTCCGCATTCCCATGCCGGCACCGGGCGTGCACTGGCAGTTGAATGGCGGCGATATCATGCTTTTGATCGGCCTGGTCGCCCTGTTCTTCGAGGTCATCGGTTCCAGCCGCTCGGCAAATGACGTCTTGTTGAAGCACGTCCTGGCCATGTTCCTGTTTATCATCTGCCTGGTCGAGTTCCTGCTGCTGAAGCCGTTCGTGACCTCGACCTTCTTCCTGCTGACCATGATGGTCCTGATGGAAACCATTGCCGGCTTTATCATCACCACGGTCGCGGCGCGCAAGGATATCGAAGTGGCGCACTGAGTGCGCACGGCTCGCGCCATATCAGGTTGCCGCCGCGAGACAGCTGCCATTTTGCGCACAAAGCCTGCCAAACCCCGCCTGAATGGTGGCGCGACGCAAAGCAATCACCTAGGACTGGACCTCATCCAATAAGAGAGGGCCGGACATGGACGACAAACGGATTGTTTTCGATTTCGAGGTCGACTTTTCCAATGGCGGCGGCATCCAGGGCCAGGACTTCCGGCTCGACATAACCGGCGACGACATTTCCGACGGCGACCTGGCGGCGACCATTATCGCCGATCTGCGCCTGCTGATGGTCGGCGAGGTTCGCATCCTCAACAAGCGCTTCATCACGGAGCGGCATAAACGCAGCGCTGCCGCCCAGACTGAAACCCTGGACGCGCATACGGGCGCAACCCTGGTCGATCTCAGCCACACGATCGAAGACGGCATGATCACCTATAAGGGCCTGCCGGCGCCGCTGATCTGCGACCATATCTCCCGACTGCAATCGCGTGCCAACTATGCCGAGGGCACCGAATTCCAGATCGGCCGCATCGAGATGGTCGGCAATACCGGCACCTATCTCGACACCCCCTATCACCGCTATGCCGACGGCTACGACCTGGCAGGACTGCCACTGGAACAGGCCTCGCACCTGCCGGGCACGGTCGTGCGCCTCACCGGCGCCGCTGGCCGCGCCATCGACTGGACAGCGTTTGCCGCGTCGGAAATCGCCGGCCGCGCCGTCCTGGTCCATACCGGCTGGGATCGCAACTGGCGCACCGACGCCTATTTCGAAAACCACCCGTTCCTGACGAAGGCCGCGGCGGAATACCTGCGCGACCAGGGGGCGAAACTGGTCGGGATCGACTCGTACAATATCGACGACACCAGCGACGGCCATAGGCCGGTGCATACCACCCTGCTCGGCGCCGGCATCCCGATCGTCGAGCATATGACCAATCTCGGCGCCCTGCCCGCCTCCGGTTTCCGCTTCCATGCGGCGCCGCCAAAGATCGCGAAAATGGGAACCTTTCCGGTGCGTGCCCATGCCGTGCTTGACGAAACAATTCCTGATAACATGAAATGAAAAATGCGCTGAAAGCCTTGTCGCTTATGGCTTTGGCGATGACCATCGGCACGCCGGCCATGGCAGGGGCCCGTCCCGCCGACCTGGTCCTGTGGCACGGCACCGTCCTGACGGTCGATGCCCATGACCGCGTGGCCCAGGCGATTGCCGTTCGCGACGGCCGTATCGTCATCGCCGGCAGCGACTCACAGGTGCGTCGCCTGATCGGCAAGCGGACCAAGGTCGTCGACCTGAACGGCCGGACGGCGACACCTGGCCTGATCGACAGCCATGGCCATTTCCTCGCCGGCGCCCTGCAGGAACTCTACGATATCGACCTGACCCACACGACGAGTCTTTCCGACCTGCTGGCGGCGGTCAAGGGCCGTGCCGCGACTGCCAAGCCCGGCGAATGGCTGTCGGGCGGCGGCTGGAACGAGAGCGTCCTGGCCGAACATCGCGCCCCTACCCTGGCCGAGATCGACGCCGTCTCCGGCGACCATCCGCTGTGGCTGATCAACGCCACCGGCCATTACGGCCTGGCTAACAGCGCCGCCCTCAAGGTCGCCGGCATAGACGACGCCACGCCCGATCCGGCGTCGGGCGTGATTATCCGCGATGCATCGGGACATGCCACCGGCATCCTCAAGGAACTGGCACAGGCCCTCGTCTCCAGCCACCTGCCGCCGCGCACCGCCGACCAGCGCCAGGCGGCCATCCTGCACGTGCTGGATGAGATGCATGCGGAGGGCATGACCGGCGGCAAGGACGCCAAGCTGACCGGCGACGACTGGGACGCCTATGCCGCTGTGGCGAAGGACGGCAGGCTTGACGCCCATATCTGTCCGCTGATCTTCGCCGGCAACACCCTCGATACTGCCAGAACCGCGCTTGTCACCATCCGCCGGGCGCAAGGTCAGGCCAGGACCCTGCCCGGCCACGACCTGACCGTCTGCGGCGCCAAGATCTTCCTCGACGGCAGCGCCATGGCGCGCACCGCCTGGATGGATGAGGACTATCCTTCCGATAATCTCCACCCCGCCCCGACCGGCCACGGCTTTGCCGCGGTGGCGCCGGACACCTATGGCGACATGGTCAGGCTGTTCGTCTCGAACGGTATCAGCGTCGGCACCCATGTCATAGGCGACCGCGCCATCGATACCGCCGCCGACACCTATGCCGCGGCCCTGGCCGCCAGCCCGCACCCGGGCTTGCGATTAAGTCTGATCCACGCCCATGCACCGTCGCAGCACGCGCTCAGCGTCATGGCCGACCTGCAGAAGCGCTACGACGCCGGTGATGTCGAAACACAGGCGGGTTTCCTGTGGTGGCTGGGCGATGCCCTGCCCGGCGCATTCGGGCTCGAGACATCGCAGCACCTTATGCCGCTGGCGACCTACAAGGCCCGCGGTATCCTGTTTTCCGGCGGCTCCGACTATCCGGTCACGCCGCTGGCGGCGCGTTACGGCATCTGGGCGTCGGTGGCGCGTTCGCCATTGAAGGGGGTTTACGGGCCCCATCCGTTCGGCACGGCCGAGGCGATCGACGTCCGGGCGGCCTTACGCAGCTATACGGTATCGGCGGCGCATCAGCTGTTTATCGAGCGCGAGACCGGGTCGCTGGAGGCCGGCAAGTGGGCCGATATCGCTGTCTGGGACCGGGATCCCTACACGGTACCGACCGACGCGCTGAAGGACATGCGCTGCGTGATGACCCTGTACAAGGGCAAGGTGGTGTTCAAGGCGGAGTGATTGTCGCAGAAAAGGCTCATGCTAATCCTCCCTATCGCTTGCGATGGGGAGGGGGACCACACGAAGACGAGCCGCGCTCAGCCGGTGAATTGATACTGCAAACCTATCCGGGCTCGGCGAGATGTGGTGGTGGGGTTTCTTGCTTGAACCGCACGCACGTTCCTTTGCATATCTCTACGAGAAACGACTGATAATTCCGACACTTGGCAAAGTAAGAAACCCCACCACCACGAGCCAAGAGGGCTCCCGGTCCCCCTCCCCATTTCTACGAAATAGGGAGGAGTAAAAAAGCCCCCTACTTCGCCGCTTCCCAGCCACCGCCGAGCGCCAGGAACACCTGCACCTGATCGGCGGCCAGTCTGGCATCGGCAGCCGCCAGGCCCTGGTCGGCCATGACCACGGCGCGTCGAGCATCGAGCACCGGCATGGCGCCGATCTTGCCGGCCTTTTGCATGGTCTGCGTCGCCGTCAGGCTACGTCCAGCCTCGTCGCGGGCGTGTTGCAGGGCCGCGCGCTGGTCGAGGTCGCGGGCATAACCGTTCAAAGCCGTCTCGGTTTCCCGCAAAGCCCCCAGCACCGCGCCGTCGAAGCGCGCCTGGGCCTCTTCGATGCCGGCATTGGCGCTGGCGATCCCCGCCTTCGCATTGGCACGATTGGGGAATTCCCAGCTGATCAGCGGGCCGAGCGAATAGCCGAGCGTATCCTGGTTGAAGGCGCGGCTGGCAAGACCCGTCGATACGATCCCTGCCCCCAGGGTGACATGCGGATAAAGCGCGGCCCGGGCAACCCCGGCGCGCGAGGTTTGCGCGCTCAGTTCCGCTTCGCGGGCCCGGACATCGGGCCGGCGTTGCAGCAGGGCTGCGCCGTCACCGACGGGGATCGGGTTTTTCAACACCGGCAGGGTATCGCAAGCGCCGATATCCGCCGGCAATTCGGCCGGTGCGCGGCCGGTCAGGGCCGCCAGCCGGTAGAGCGCCGCCTGGTGCGCCGCCATCAGGGCCGGCAGCGCCGACCGCGTCTGCGCCTCAAGCCCGGTCGAGCGGGTAATGTCGTTGCTGCCGCTGCGACCGGCTGCCACCAGCCGGCGGGTCATGGCCGTGCTTTCCGACTGGATTTCAAGCCCCTGGCGGGCGATCGTCGCCTGATGCGCCGTGGCGCAGGCGTCGAGATAGGCGCGTGTCGTGTCGGCGACGACGCTGATACGGACGGCGTCATAAGCGGCCTGGCCGGCGATCAGGTCGGCGCCGGCGGCATCGACCGCGCTTTTGACCTGGCCGGCGAGATCGACCTGGTAAGAGGCCTTGGCCGACAGCGAATAGAGGAAGTCGCTGGGCAGATGCTCGCCGATCAACAGGTATTCCTCTGCCGCCGGCTTGCCGTACTCGCCGGCCGCCGCCAGCTCGGTATGGATGCCGCTGGCGTCCTTTGCGACGTCGAGGCCGATCTGCGCCCGCTCCAGCCGCGCTGATGCAGCGCGTAAATCGGTATTGGCCGCTAGGGCATCGGCGACCAGGCCGTTCAGCCGGGGATCGTCATACAGTTTCCACCATTCCCCGGCACGTCATTGGCGGCAAAGGCGGCATTGTTGGCGTTCTGAAACGCCGCCGTCGCCGCCGGACGGCTGACGGCCGCGGTGTCGGCGCGGTGATAGACCGGGGCGCTGACACAGGCTGTCAAAGTGCAAAGCGCAACAGTCGCGAGTAATCTGCGGATCATCCCTTGGCTCCCTGAACAGAACCGGCCTTCACATTTTCAGGGCGCGGCAGGATGGCGACGGTCGCCGTCCGTCCGGCCACCAGGTTGACGCCTGCCGGCATTTTGTCGATGGCGACGCGTACCGGGATACGCTGGGCCAGGCGCACCCAGGAAAAGGTCGGGCTGACGCTGGCCAGCAGGCTAGAGCCCGCCGCGCCGTCGCGTTCGTCGATACCGCCGGCGATCGAATCGACATGACCGGTCATGTCGACATCCTCGCCCATCAGGCGGATACGAACCAGATCGCCGACGGCAATGCGCTTCAGCTTGGTTTCCTCGAAATAGCCGACGACGTAGAGCGAGGTCCGGTCGATGACGGCGAACTCCGAATGGCCGGCGGCGGCATAGTTGCCGGGGCGCAGCGACATGTTGGTCACCACGCCGTCGATCGGGGCGCGCACCTCGGTGCGGGTAAGGTTCAGCTTCGCCGTCTCCAGCGCCACACGCGACTGGGCCAGCGCCGCGTTCAGCTGCGCCACCTTCGAATCGGCCTGCTGCGTCACCTCGGCGGCGACCAGGTCGCCAAGCGCCCGGTTGCGGGCTGCCTCCTGGCGGGCTTCGGCGAGGGCCGGCATCTGGGCGGTGATGGCCGCCTGGGCCTGGTCGACCGCCAGGGCGTAACGCGGCGCATCGACGGTGAAGAGAAGATCGCCGGCCTTGACCATCTGGTTGTCGTGGACGGCGACGGAGGTCACCAGGCCGGAGACGTCCGGGGCGATGGCGACGATATCGGCGCGAACACGACCGTCGCGCGTCCAGGCGTCCTCTTCGTAGTGGCGCCACAGGCCGCGCGCCACGAACAGGGCGATGACGACGACGATGACGGTCGGGACAAGACGGATAAGCAGGGTGCGGATGGAGGTAGCAGACATTGAAGGGGAAGACATGGCGTTCACGGCTCAGGTACGGATAAGAAAATGGGCGAAGACGCCCCACAGGATGACGGTGACGGCGGCGTCGAACAGGCCGCGATGCCAGACCCAGCGATAGGCGCCGAGGCGTTGCAGCAGCAGTTCGATCAGGCGGGCGGCGATAAAGGCCAGGACGGCGGCGATCAAAAGCGGGTGGACATAGACGCCGGCGATATTGATTTCAGGGACTCATGCGGCCAGCTCCGGTGCAGCGGCGTCAGGGAAAAGATTACGGCGCAGGCCGGTCAGGGCGACCAGGACCGGCAGGGTCTGCTTGCCGTTCAGGGCGGTATCGATCGTGTCCTTCAGCGCCGGCTCGGGCGCCAGGCTGTCGCTATGGGCCAGGCCTGAAAAGTGCCGCGCCACATCGTGCAGGACATTGTCGATAGCGGTGTCTGTACCTGTGGCGTCAGTGCCTTCGGACGCCTCGCGCAGGACGATGACATTGATGCCGATACGCAGGTCGCGCAGGGCATCGGCCGCGACCAGCCGTTCGTCGCGGGTGGCGCCCGACAGGCGCGGCGCCAGCAACTGGATACGGTCGAGCATCAGGCCGGTCCACTCACCGGTGCCAGGACGGGTACGCCCGGCGGCCATGTCGGCCAGTTCGCGCCAGCACGCCCGCAGCACGCGCCGGGCTACGGTCTGCGGTCCGACGACGCGGAGAATCCGCGTGGCGAAGATGGCCGCGGCCACCCCGCCGAGCTGGGCGAAATTGGCGCCGGCAAAGGACGAGAAGTCAGCCGAAAAAGTATTGGTCAGGGCCAGGCCGGTGGCAAAGCCCATGACGACCGGCAGCATCTTGTTGGTCCATTTCGGCACCGCCTGCAGGGCGCCGAGAAACAACAGGGTCGGCGCCAGCACCAGGGTCAGCATGACGAAGCCGTCGACCATGGGCAGGATGGCGAACTGATAGACGGCGATCAACGGCAGGCAGACCACCGTCCAGGTCCGGAAGCTGCGCTGCGCCACGGTCGGATCGTCCATGGTGGCAAAGAAGCAGCACATGACGGCGGCGATCATCGGCACGATGTAGCCTTCCGGCCAGGCGGTGGCGATCCAGAAGGCGCAACTGCCGGCAATGGCGGCGAACGTGGCGAGCGTCGACAACAGGGCCATGCCGAGATCGACGTGCAGCGGCCGCTTCAGCCGGCTGTCGACCAGGGCGCGGGTGTCGGGCGCCAGTGCGCGCGGCCGTGTGAGGCTTTCATTAAGCGCCCGCGCCGTGACCAGCAGGTCGACCAGTTCATGCAGCCGCGCCAGGAGATTATGCGCCAGCAGATTGTCCCAGCCGGTGCTCTGGGTCGCCGCGGCAACGGCGTCGATACGGGCCTGCAGCGGGGCCGGGTCGGAACGATCGTCGGCCTCGACCCATTGGCGAACCTCCGCCAGCAGGGCTGTCATGTCATCGGTCATGGCCGGCGCCAGCGTCAGGACGCGATCTTCCAGGGCCGAGACCAGGGGCACCAGCAGCATCAGCCGGTCCTGGAGGGCGGCCAGCGCCGCGCGCATCGGCCGGTCGGCGTCGGTGTCGTAGGGGACGTGGGTCGACAACATGTGCAGTTCGGTAATGTCGGCGGCGATCGAGCGGCGCTCCCTGGCGTCGGGCGGGGTCGGCGTGCCGGACAGCGCCTGCAGCACCCATTGGCGGGTGTCGCGGGCGATGCCGTCGAGGCGGACGCGCAGGACACCGGCTACGCCGCGCGGAAAGACAATGGTGTGGACCAGGGTGGCGCACATGACGCCGACGCCGATCTCCTGGGCGCGCAGCACGGCGACGGTGAAGATCTGATCGGGATGGTCGACGCTGGGGAAGCCGATAATGGCTGCCGTGTAGCCGGCCAGCATGAAGAAATAGCTGCGCGGCGTGCGGTCGAGCAACGACAGGAACTGGCAGGCACAGACCCACAGGGCAAGCGCCAGGGTCAGCAGGACCGGGGCATTGGACAGGGTCGGCACGATAAAGACAGTGGCGATGGCGCCGACGACCGTGCCGCCGAAACGGTAGACGGCCTTGGACCGCACCGTGCCGGCCAGGGGCTGGCTGACGATATAGACGGTGGCCATAGCCCAGAACGGGCGCTCGAAGCCGAGCGCCAGCGACAGGAACAGGGCCAGCATCGCCGCCACGAAGCTGTTCGCCGAAAATATCCATTCGCGCAGACGGATCATGATCAGGCGTCCGCCTCTTCCATGGCCGCCGTCATCTGGGTGACGACGCGGGCCGCCGCGGCGATATCGTCGGGATCGAGGCCGCCCAGCAGTTTCGACCGCACGTCTTCGGCGACACGCTCGGCGCGCACGGCCAGGTCCTGGCCGGCCGGCGTCAGGTGCAGGGTCTTGGCGCGCTTGTCCTCGGCGCACGGCCGGCGCTCGACCAGGCCGTTGCGTTCCAGTTGATCGAGCAGCGGCACCAGCGATGGCGGCTCCACCGCCAGGGCCTCGGCCAGGGCGCCCTGCCGGACACCATCGCCCAGGCGCCCCAGCAGCATCACCGGCAAGAGCCAGGGTATGGGATACGCCGAGGCTGACGAAGGCGCGGTCGATATGGCGGCGATAGGCGCGCGCCACGGGCGCCAGCAGCGCGGTCAGGGTCTTTTGCGGGGTCGGTTGGAAGGTGCTCATAGGGGCCATTCTAAAATTAGTTAGTTAACTAATAATTATTGTTGTGAACTTTGTCAAGGGTGGCAAAGAAGCCCCCTCCGTCGGCTTCGCTGACACCATCTTCGATGGGGCGGAGGGAGCTTGTGGAAACTCCCTCCGCCTATTCCGAAGAAATGGGGGTAGTGCGAAGCTGGCGGAGGGTGCCTCTTGTTTAAGCTGGCACCGCGGTCAGGGCCTCGCGGACAAGGGCGACTTCCTGCGCCGAGCCCAGCACCACCGGCACGCGTTGGTGCAGGGCCGTGGGCACGATATCGAGGATCGGGGTTACGCCGTTGGTCGCCCGGCCGCCGGCCTGTTCGATCAGCAGGGCCATGGGATTGGCTTCGTACAACAGGCGCAGCTTGCCGTGCTGCATGTTGGGGCGGACATCGGCCGGATAGATGAAGATGCCGCCGCGCGTCAGGATGCGGTGGACGTCGCCGACCATGGAGGCCAGCCAGCGCATGTTGAAATCCTTGCCGCGGCTGCCGGTCTTCCCCGCCAGGCAGCCATCGATATAGTCGACCAGCGGCTTTGCCCAATGGCGGCGATTGGACATGTTGATGGCGAATTCGCGCGTCTCGGCCGGCACGGCAATATCCACCTTGGTCACCTGCCAGACACCGGCGTCATCGAGCGCCAGGGCCACGACGCCCTTGCCGACGGTCAGCATCATGCCGGTCTGCGGGCCATAGATGGCATAGCCTGCGCAGACCTGGGCGCGGCCCCCCTGCAGCACATCGGCCGGTGTCGCGACCTCACCGGCGGCGCGGGCCGGGATGATGGAAAAGATGGTGCCGACCACGCCGTTGACGTCGAGATTGCTGGAGCCGTCGATCGGGTCAAAGATCAGGAAATAGCCGTCCTTGGTATCGGCACCCGGGACGACGACCAGGTCGTCCATCTCTTCGGAAACCAGGGCGGCGACATTCCCGCCCCAGCGCGAGGTGTCGAGCATGATGTCGTTGGCCAGGACGTCGAGGGTCTTTTGCACCTCGCCCTGGACGTTTTCGGTGCCGACGCTGCCGTCGGTGCCGTTCAGGGCGCTGAGGCGGACCTCGTGGCCGATGGCGCGGCAGGCCTCGGCCGTGGCGATGATGACGGCGGCCAGGCGCGGCGGTACGGCCTGGGCAGCGAGATACTGATCAAGGGTGGTGTGTGGCATTTGGGTTCCCGAATTTCAATTCGATGATTATCGGGACATCTTAAGCACGAAAATGCCGCAGTGCAAAAGCCCCTCAACCGCTCCGGCGCGGATTATTGTGCCGCTGGCGAAAGATCAGGCCGGCAGGTCGTGCGCCTCGATGATCAGGGAATAGACGCCGGCGCTGTGGTTATAGGGCGCATTGCTGACGAGTCGGGCGAAACTGTTGGCATAGCTGTTGTCGATCGTATCGGGCTGGTACCAGTTGCTGAAGTGGAAATTCGACGCCCCTGCCCCGCTGGCGACCTGCGGCAGGTCGAAGGTCACGACATTGCCGGAGAACATGTTGAAGACGATCTGGACGTTGTTCTGCCCGCCGGCATTCTCGTCGAAATATACCGCCTTGAGGCGGATGGCCCGTTTCGTGCCCGGCTGCGGCGCGGGAAAGGTGCCGAAAGGCGAGATGATATCGCCTGACGGGCACGGCAGCGGCCCCGGCGCGTCACGGGACAGGGACACCGAGGTTTCACTGCCCTTGGGAAACAATACGACGCTGCCTGTGAGTGTGCTCATGAGTGTCTCCTTGGGAATCCTCAAACAGAGGCCGGAATGTCATACGCCTCGATCATCAGCGAATAGATGCCCGCGCTGCAGTTATAGGGCGCATTGCTGACGAAATGCGCGAAGCAGTTGGCATAGCTGGTGTCGATCGTATCGGGCTGGTACCAGTTGCTGTAGTGGAAATTCGATGCCCCGGCGCCGCTTGCGACCTGTTGCAGGACAAAGGTCACCACGGCCCCGGAGGTCATGTTGAAATAGACCTGGACCTGGTTCTGCCCGCCGGCATTCTCGTCGAAATACACCGCCTTGAGGCGTATGGCGC
This sequence comes from Asticcacaulis sp., assembly GCA_965246725.1. Lineage (GTDB taxonomy): Bacteria > Pseudomonadota > Alphaproteobacteria > Caulobacterales > Caulobacteraceae > Asticcacaulis. The sequence goes on along the minus strand of CBDFFG010000006.1, from coordinate 88,333 downwards.
GCTGCGTGCCGGGCTGCGGCGGGACAAAACAGCCGAAGGGCGAGATGATGTCGCCCGACGGGCACGGCAGCGGGCCCGGCGCATCGCGGCTGAACGACAGGGCCAGTTCGTTCCCCTTCGGAAACAATACCACATAATCGACCAGGGCGGGCCCCGCCGGCGCCGGCGGTGTCCGCGCAAACGACAGGGCGGCCGACCAGGGTCCGAGCAGTTGCGAGCGGGTCATGGTCTCACGTCCCGGGCGGCGGCGTCAGCACTTCCGCCCGCACCTTGACCTGGTAGGTCTGGCCGCTGACCAGGGTGGCGGCCGGCACCAGGACCGGCGACGTTCCGCCCGTCGCGGTGAGCGGCGGGCTGAGCGGCGCGCCGGCGGCGTCGAACACCTCCACCTGGTAACCGTTGGCGCCGGTGACAGTGCCGAAGACGACGGTGATCGTGGTGGCGTCGTTGGTCACGCTGGTCACGGCGGGCGCCGTCAGGGTCACCGGGGTGAAGGTCACCGATGGGCTCCAGTCCCCGGAAATGCCGGGCGCCACGGCCTGGACGACGACGCCGTAGACCGTCCCCAGGGCCAGGGTGGTCGCCGGGATGACGACCGGCGACGCGTTCCCGCTGCCGGACAGGACCTGGGCGCCCGCGGGATCGGTGACCGAGACGGCATAGCTGGCCGCGCCGGTCACCGGATCAAAGGATACCGACAGCACCTGCGACACGAGGTCGTAGACGACATCGACCGCCGCGGGCGCGGCAAGGGTTGCACGGGTAAAGGTCGTCGCCGCCGAAAACGGTCCGCGGACCTCGGACGTGCCTGTCGCCGGAGGCGTATCGGTCATGGGTCAAGCTCCTGTGTCTGTGGGAAGTGCGTCATCTATCGGACGGGCTTCATCTATCCGAAGGGCTTCTGGGGGAAACGATACGATGATCGCGCGCACGCGCACGCCATAGGCCGTCCCCGCGCCCAGCCGGGCCGCCGGCACCGCCAGGGGCGAGCCCGGGCCGCGCACGGCCAGGGGCGGATCCAGGGGCCGGCCGGACGCGTCGAGCACCTCGGCCTCGTAGATATTGGCCGGGGCTACGGGCGCAAAGACGATGTCCAGCGTCGCCGGACCGTTGGTCACCGTCACGCCGACGGGCGCCGCCAGCGCCGTCAGGTCCATCGGCGGCACGGATGCCCAGGCGCCGAGGCTGCCGGGCGCGGTGGCGCGCAGGCGCATACTGTAGGTCAGGCCGGCCACAAGACGCGCGGCGTCGAACGCCGATGGCGAGGCCGTCAAGGTCTGCACGAAGGGCGGCACCAGCGGCGCGCCGTCGCCGGCAAGGATTTCGGCCTCATAGCCGGTGGCCGGCGTCACCGCGGTGAAATCGACGATCAGCATGCGGGACGCCTCGTCGAAGGCGACGCCGAAGGCCGGCGCCGGCAACCAGGTTATGGTCAGGGCGGCGGGCGCGCTCCATGTGCCGAAACTGCCCGGCGCATAAGCTGCGACGGCCACCGTGATCGCCTCGCCGTCGCTGAGCGGGGCGCCGCTGAGGATCGCGGTGGCCCTGGCGGCATCGACCTGGACCGAGGGTTGGGGCGACAGGGGTTGCCCCTGGGCATCCATCACCTTGACCCGGTAGCCAGAGGCGCCAGTGACCGGCGTCCAGCCCGCCACGACGGTCCGGCCGTCGGCATGCAGGCCAAGGCCGGTCACGGCGGGCAACAGGGCGATGGCCAGCAGCGTCGTGGCGGCCGGACCGGTCATGACGGACGAACTGGCGGTGACGGAGACGGCGAAATCGCCGCCCGCCTCGAAGGCCGTCGTCGTCAGGGTCACGCCCGTGTCGCCCGCGTCGGACAGCACCGGCGCTGGCGACAGGGGCGCGCCGTTGTGCGTCACCGTCGCCCGGTAACCATTGGCGTCGGCGCCGCGAACGGCCTCCCAGATCAGGCGGACGGATGGATCGAGATAGCTGGCCTGCAGGTTCGCCGGCGCGGCGATGGTCTGCAGCCGGCTCTCGGCCCCGGGTCCCGACACCCCGCCGGGCCCGGCCGCGACGATGGACACGGTATAGAGCGGCCCCGCCGCCACGGGCAGGGTCACCGGACCGCCCGGTCCCTCCTGGCCATACTGCCAGCCGCCGTCATCGGCCATGTATGACACGATGTAGTCGCTGGCATTGTCCACGCCCGACCACTCGACCTTGAGCCCGTTCGCCCAGGACAGCTGCGGCGCGGCCGGGGCATCGGGCCGGGGCGTGCCGCTGCCGCCACCACCGCTCGATCCCCCGTTGTGGAAGACCCCGCCGATGATCGATCCGGCGACGCCGCCGACGGTGATCGCTATGCCGTCGATGACGACCTCAGTGGCGATGGCGCCGACCGCCGCGTCGGCAAAGGCCTCGGCCGCGGCTTCGGGCACGCCGCGGCACACCAGGTAGGACACGACCTTCCCGGTGGCGAATTCGACGCCGCCGACGGCCAGAAGCTTGGCGAGATTGCCCGGGTCCTCGAGCAGGTTCCTGAAGATGCTCTGCGCCGCGCCGGCGATGCACTCGGTAAAGGCCTCGCCCAGGGCGCTCCAGTCGAAGGCTCCTGTCACCGGCAGCGGTACGGGCAGGACCGCCTCGACGATATTGGCCGTCAGTATGGTGCCGGAATAGGCCGCGCTGTTGCACACCAGGTCGAAACTGCCGTTCAGGGTGATGGTCAGGGCCGGCCGCGGCGTCGCCGTGATACTCAGCTTCGGGCGCAGGTTGAACTTGCTGCTGATGGGCAGCCTGGAAATCACGATATCGGCGCAATCGCCCGATCCGGGGATATCGAGGAAGCTGAAATCGGGAAGCTGCAGCCCGGCCAGCGGCCAGTCGTCTATATGGAAACCGTTGGCGTCCCAGGAGAAATGGATGGTCGGCCGGCCGAACGGCCCCAGATCCTGCGGGAAGGTCGCCGTGCCCGTCGTCGTCTGCGCGCCGACATTCAGCACGACATCGGCGATGGCGGCGCCGAACAGTTCGAACCCGCCGGTGACGGTGAAGATGTCGGTCAGGCTGTCGAAGGCCACCGACGGCCCCAGCGTGGGGTGGGCCGCATCCTGGTACAGCTTCAGGAAACCCCAGTCGATGGCGTGGCCGTATTGCGCCATGCCCGTGGCCTTGCCCGGCAGGGACGGCCGGGTTTCGGCCATCTGTACCGACAGGATGACGTCGCTCAGGAAATAGATGTCGCAGGTGACCGATGCATTCAGGCCAGCCGCCCAGTCCCGGCCGCCGACCGTGACCGCGTTGGGCGCATACCAGATGCCGCCGTCGCGAAAGGTGATGTCCAGCAGCCCGGCGGGCCAGGCCGTTCCGATCATCTGGGTGAATATGGCGTCGATCGACACCGGGCGTGTCAGGGCGACCCTGACCAGGACGGCGGAACCGTCCTTGAAGACGACGCTGCCGGTCAGGCCGACGGGACCTATGGTGGTCGCGCCGGCGACCGACAATTGCCACGATGCCGGCACACCCGCCGCCGTGGCGAAGGTATAGGTCAGGGACAGGCTCAGGCCGCCCAGGGTGATGCCGGGTATGCCGAGCGGATTGACCACCGACTGTTGGGTCTGCGCGACGTCGAAGGTGGCGACCGTGTCATCGAGCGTCATGTTGCCGGCAAAGGTCAGGGCGGCACCGCCCTGGCTCAGCGGAATGGTGACGGCGATGTCGCCTGTCAGCGTCAGGCTGTGGCCCTGCGCCACCGTATAGGTCAGGACGATGTTCGAGAAGCTGAGTGTATGCAGCAGGGTCAGGTTGCCCAGGGTGGCCGTGAACTGGCTGGCGCCGTCATCGGCCGGAATATAGCCGCTGATGGTGAACGGCCCCTTGGCCGCGACGTCGAGCAGGGTCGCCACGCTGGCCATCAGGCCCGAACCGAAGGTCAGGCTGGCGTAGAGATTAAGTCCCTTCCTGACCGCGAAGCCTGGCTGGATGCCGGGGATATATTGCGCGATGACCGCGCCGGCGTCCTCGTCCAGCGACGACAAGGCGACGGCGGCATCGGTGCTGGCGACGCTGAGGATCTGGTCGACGATCGCCAGCCCCGCCGACAGGCGCGCGAAGCTCCAGTTCTGCAGGCCCGCCGCGAAACTGTAGCCCCAGCCGTCGCCGGCGGCGTTGCGCTGCACCAGCAGGGCCAGGCCGGCATAGAGCGGCTGGTCGCCGGTGGCGGCGAACTGGCCGTGCAGAAGGTAGGTTTCCGCTGTCAGGTCCAGCACCACGCCGGCCGAGGCAAAGCCGGGCACGGGGAAATCGCCCGGCCGTGGCGCCGAGGCGAAGGTGCCGGCGCCGGCAACGGCGTCGACCTGGGCCGCCGGCGTCACGCTGGCCGCATTGGTGATGGCGGCGGTGACGACCGTGTGGATATCGGCCGACCCGAGCGCCAGGCTGGCCTGGCCGACCAGGCCCGCGAAGGCAAAATCGCCGGTGACGCTGCCCTGGGCGGGGTCCGCGCCGCCGGGCAGGCTGACCTGTCCAGCCAGCCGGGTGATGGCGAAACCGCCGGCACCGAAATCGAACGACCAGTCGACGAACGCCTCGCCCCGGAAGGAAAACGCCTTGGTCGACGGTGTCAGGCTGATCTCGGCCGTCGTCAGGGTCAGGGCGGTCGGAAAGCCGTAGCCCGGGGGCAGGACGATCAGGCCGCCGGAAAACTGGCCGAGGAGATCCGAGAAATCGACATCCAGGTCGCCGGCCAGGGCCGCCGACAGCACCCACGGGTCGGTTCCCGCCGGTCTCGTCGCCGTCAGGCCGAAATCGGCGCCGGCCAGGGTAATGTCTGCGGACAGGGTGCCGGTGACGACGGTGTCGGCCGCCGGCCCGGACCGGGTAATCTGCAGGTCGACCGCGAAACCGTCGAGGACCAGCAGGTCCGGAACCAGCTGCCACGCCACCAGGGCGGCCAGGTCGAGGGTCACCGTCGTCAGGTAGGATTGCCGGGTGTCGTATTCGAAGCCCAGCTGGTTGAGGAAGAACGCCCCGCCGAGCGGCAGGTCGGGCGGCATGTTCTGCGTGACCTGGTCCGTCGTGACGAAGGACGACAGGGCCGAAAGCGGTGTCGGGTTCAGCGGCTGGCCCGTCCAGGTCAGTTGCATCAGACCGTCGTCGGAGGCGTAGCGGCCGTCGAGCGTGACGACCAGCTGGTCGCTGATGGTCAGCCGGGCGGACAGGCCGACGGTCAGCACCCTTCGGTCGGCCTGCAGGGGCCAGCGGGCGTCGAGGGCGAAAACGATGTAATTGGCGACGAACCATGGCAGGGCCGGTATGGTCCAGGTGTCGACGCTCAGCTCCAGCCGTATCGCGTCGAGCGAGGCCGCCGGGGGCGGATGGAAGCGGCAGTTGAGCTCCGTCAGGGCGAAACCCTGGGCCGTGCCTAGCGGCGCCAGGGCACCGGGCAGGAAGGTGTCGTCGCCGAAATAGGCCGCCAGGTCGCTCAAGCCCGCCAGGGGCACGGGCGCCGCGCTGCCCAGGTACCAGCCGTCAGGCCCCACGGGCACGGCGATGACCGCGTCGACGGGATGGCCGGCGACCAGGATGGTGCCGCCGAGCGTGCCGCCGGCCGTCCCGGTCGGGGCCGTCTGGCCATCCGGCAGGTAGAGGGTCCAGTTGAGGTCCGCGTACAGGCTTTGCACGGCCAGCACGCCGTCGATAATGGTCCAGACCGGCCGCCCGGTCCCGCCCTGCTCGCCTATGGTAATGCCCATGCCGAACCACCAGGCCGCGGGCGCCGTCGCCGCCGGCTTGACGGCTATGTCGAGCCGGGTCAGCCAGACCTGATCCATGGCGATGACGTCCGAAGGCAGGCTGGTCCCGCCGGAGGTCAGGGGATCGAGGCTGGACAGGTCGCCGATGCTGACGCCCGGCGCGGCGATGTTCAGCCCGAAGCGCCAGCCGTTCAGGCCCGCCGGCATGTCGAGGTAGAGGGGAATGGCCACGCTTCCGATGGTCAGGGTCGTCGTCAGCCGGGGTTTGTAGGCCAGGCCCGTCGTTCCCGGAATCGTCGCGACCCTGATGTCGGGCTGCGGCGCCGCCAGGGTGACGCCGGGCAGGTCGAGCAGGTTCCAGCCGCCCCCGGACGCGGGGCCCGTCAGGCTGAGCGCCGCGGTGGCGCTGTCCAGGGCCAGGACGAGGCCGGTCAGCGGCATGACCTGGGGACCCCAGCCGGACGGCGCAACGACGCTGCCCGGCAGGAGGCCGGCGCTGTAGAGCTGCGCAACGGTCTGCGTGCCGAACGGCGTGGTCAGGTCCAGTTGCAGGGCGCCGATCCCCTCCGCGCCAGAGACCTCCGTGAAGACAAAGGTCAGGGTCAGGCCGTCGACGCCGAGCAGGCCGGCCTGCGCCGTCAGCACCACCTGCTGCCAGGTCGAATCCACCTGCGCCCCGGTGACGGCGATGCTGCCGTCCCGGGTCTTGAGCAGGCTGTCGAACAGCTGCGTGATGGCGTCGGCCTGGATGATGGCGGGCCCCAGGTCGAAGGCCGCACCCGCCGCCTTCAGGCGCGCCAGCAGGGCCCGCAGCAGGGGACCATCCGGCTGGTTGCGATCCAGGACCACCGAGGCGGACGGCCCCCAGTCGCTGTAGGAATTGGCGGCGCTTGCCTGGACCTGGACACCGTAGCCGGCGCCGTCGGTCAGGCCGGCGCCGTCGATCCAGCCTTGCGTAGCGCCGCCATTGTACGGACAGGTGAACGGCGGCTGCGGCGACAGGGGCTGGCCGGCGGCGTCCTTTACCCACACGCCGTAGGCGGTGGCCTGCGCCACGGTCCCCCAGGTCGCCAGTATGCCGCCGGCGTGGTTGTCGAGCGTCGGCGTCGCCGGCGGTACCAGGTCGAGCAGGGTCACCGACTGGGGCGCGGAATCGGTCGCACGGGCGAACACGCTCAGGCGCAGGGCCGCGTTTTCAACTATGCCGGGGCCGGCGACGGTGGCCGAGGCGCCGTCGGCGGCATAGGTGACCACCGTTCCGGGGACCGGCTGGCCGTCGCCGTCGGTGACCACCAGCTGGACCGAAAATCCCGGCGGCACGGCGGCCAGCGACCAGGCCGCCCGCAGGCTGCCGTTCGTATAGGCGACCACCAGGGCGTAGTCGATATCGCTCATAGCGTCACCCGGTCGATGTCCGTGCCGGGAAAGACGGTCGGTGGATCGGGCTGGAAATCGTAGCGGCGGCTGCGCCCGTCCTGCGCCGCATACCGCACCAGCGTCATACTTACCAGTTCGCTCCGGTCGGCCGCTGGCAGGCCTTGCCAGGGCTGCGCCGTCCCCGCCGTTATGGCCGAAAAGACGGACATCCACGTGCTCCAGTATCCAGTCGCCAGGGCCAGCTCGCGGATCAGCCGGACCGTCACTATGGTCTGTTCGGAATATGTGGTGTCGCCGGTCTTGAAGCCGGTCGCCGACACGGCGCCGGCAAGGGTTGTCAGCGCCCCCTGCGCGACGTCGCCGGCCCGGGTCCGCCCGGCGACACGGCGGTCACTGGCCTTCACATCGCCCGGATAGGAGAAGTTCAGCGTCAGCATTTTCAGCGTGTTCTGCACGCGCGCCAGCAGGAAGGCGCTGTCGGGCTGCTGGTTGATATAGGTCTCGTTCGGATAGACCCAGATCATGTTCTGCTTGACCTTGGCCCAGTCGGAGGCGGCCTCGGCCAGCGAGAGGCGCAGGACGTTTTCCCGTACCAGGTCGGTCTGCGACTTGGTGTCCCGCACATAGCGGAACAGGCGAAAGGTCTCGTCCTTGCCGCTGTAGATCGGCTTGAGCCTGTCCGGCACCGGCGGCGCATCGGAGTTGGCCTTGCAGACATCCGGCCAGGCATACGCCGCCAGGGCGCCGTACAGCAGATCGATGCCGTCCGGATTGCGCAGGGTGGGAAGGCGCACCTTGAGCCAGTCGATGCCGTCCTGCTGGTTGGGGTGGCTGCTTTTCGATGCGTTGCAGGCCGAGCAGGCCAGGACCAGGTTGCTGTATTTCGTCGCCTGGTCCGGAAACCCGGCCTGGCGGTCGGCGTCCGACTTGGCGGCCTTGTGCTCGACCGGCATGTCGACCCCGAGCGGGGACTCGCAATAGGCGCAATAATAACCGGTCGTCGTCAGCAGCATCTGGCGCGCCGTGCCATAGGCGTCGCCTTCGATCGTCAGTCTGCGCCAGCCGGTCTTGTCGATGGGGCGCATGCTCAGATAAGCCACAGCTTGGCGAGCGTATGGGGAAACGCCTGGTTGATACTCTGGCGGACTATGTCGGGCGTATCCTTGAAGACGGTTTGCCAGATTCCCCAGAAGCCGGTCGAGGTCATGGCGTCCCGGGCCATGCCCTGCAGGTTGCTGGGATTCACCCCCATCTCGAACAGGCGGCCGAGCTGGCGATGGAGGCTGGTCGCCCGCAGATAGGCCTGGGTGCGCAGGGCGACGCGGAAATCCGTATTGGCGCTCGCGGCCGGATTGGGGCAGGTGTTAAGGCCGGTGACATCGATCATCCGCCTAAGGGCGTCGCTCAGGCCCGGATGGGCCTGGTTGCTGCGCGCCACCACCTTCACGGCGATATAGGAAAAGCCTGCCCGGTTGGGCGAAGACACACCGGGATTCTGCGCCATGCCATAGGCGTTGTCGTTGACGGACCCCATGCCGGCCTCGTACCTGTTCATCAGGCGGTCGAGCCCGTCGCCCATGATGACGTCGCCATATTCCCAGACATTACGCCCGCGGTTCAGTTCGCACAGCCTGTATTCGAACGGCAGCAGGTCGGTGGCCTGGGTATAGGCCCCCCAGTAGGCCTGCGGCCAGGCATAGAGGTCCTGCAACATGCCCTGCGCCGTGTCGGTGGAATAATAATCGTCGCCGATATGCTGGTTGGGCCTGTCCCCCTTGGTCGAATTGCAGATCGGGCACGCCAGCAGGAAATTCGACCAGTCGAGGAACAGGGTGGGGAAATAGGCCTTGGGCAGCCGGTGCTCGACCGCCAGGTTCGCCGACACCGGCAGTTCACAATAGCTGCAAAAGGCGCCAAGCCCACCGATAAGCGTGCTGCGCGCCTGGCCGTAATCCTTGTCGATCGTGACCACCGAGGCCAGGGCGTTGAACTTTTCGTTCATCGTCAGGTTGGTTGCCGGATCCAGGGACAGCAGCTTCAGCCTTTGTCCTCCGGCGTCGACAACGGTGCCGAAGTCGTTATTCGACCAGAGGTCGATAAGCGTCTTCAGGTTCGACGCCATGACGCTGACCTCGTCGACCACCATCTGCCCGTCGATCCGGGTTTGATACAGGATCGCCTTGAGCGCGGCCTCGGGATAGTCGTCGTGGGAATCGGGAATCTGTACTGGCCGCATTTGTTCCGCCCTCCAGGGATCAAATGAGTCTTATCCGCCAACCTAGGCGCGATTTTCACGCAATGCAATCGCTCCTTTGAGGCCGGGCGGTTTATCGCAGCATGACCTGTCCATGACCTGTCCGGGGCCTGTCGGGGGCCTATTTCAGGGCCTTTTCGATGCCTGTTTCGGCGATCGGCGCCATGACGGCATAGGCGGCGTCATTGGGGTGGATGCCGTCGCCGGTAAAGTCGGCGCGCATCAGGCCCTTGTCGTCGCTTAAGACCGGGCCGTAGTCGATCAGGGTGTAGTGGTGCTGCGCGCAGAAACCTTCGAGCCAGGTGTTGACACGCGCCAGCTCATCGGCGTGGCGGTCCTGCAACATGGTGCCGGCGTTCGGGGTATAGTTGTTAAGCGGCGTGATGTTGACGAAGACCGGCCGGATGCCGTTGGCCTCGGCCAGCTGGGCCAGGGTCAGGTAGTTGGTTTCGATCTGCTGTTCGGTGACGACCTGGAAGACGCCCTGGACGTCGTTGACCCCGGCCAGGATGACGACGGCCGCCGGATGCAACGCCACGACATCGGCCTGGAAGCGGACGATCAACTGGGTGGTGACCTGGCCGCCTATGCCGCGATTGACATAGGGCTTGCCGGGAAAGAACTTGCTCAGGTTCCAGCGGTCGGTGATCGAATCCCCCAGAAACACCACGCGCTGTTCGCCCGGCTGCGGCGCGGTCAGGGCGGCATTGAGGGGGGCATAGAGATACTGCTCGCCGAAATCCTCGAGCATCTTGGCGGTGACCTTGGCCCGATAAGGTCCAAGCCATGGTCCGAAATCGCGCACCGCCGCGTCCTGGCGCTGCGGCGAGCTCTGGTAATCCTGCGCCTGCGCGGCCGTACCGACGAGGCCCAAGGTCAAGGCGACAGCGAGAATCTTGATCATGGTTTTCGGTCCGGTGTTTTTATTACCAAACCACTTTTTACCAGGCCCGTCGAGCGCCGCATGCCAGTTAAGCTAAGACGACTTCCCCGAACTCCCTCCGCCCCATCGTTAGATGGGGAGGTGGATGCAAGGCCTTCAGGCCGCAGCAGACGGAGGGGCCCTCTTACTATCCCCCTACTCACCCTGCCAGTAATCCTTCGCCGTCCGGTGCTCCAGCCGCACCTGGTCGAACACCGCCGTAAACTCCGGGCCCAATGGCGATTGAGCCTCCACGCCCACGCTGACAGGCGCTGTCGTATCGAGGGCAAAGTCCCGCGCAATCGTCCAGGTCTTGCCGTCCTCGGAGGTATAGAGGCCGTAGCGATCGCCGGTATGGGTCACCTTCAGCCACACCGTCTCCTGACCCGGCTTCAGGCGCACATGGTAGTTGTCATCGCTCTGCGTACCCCGCACCACCGACGAGGTGACATACTCCACGCCCGGCCAGGGGCGCTCGATGAGGAACTTGGCCCAGTGGGTATCGTCGGCGCGCACGACCAGGGCGGCGCCATCATAGAGATTGTTGATATGAAACGTCACGCGTGCCGCCAGCACGAAATCGCCGGTGACCGGCGTGACGACGACAGGCGCCGTGAAATTGCCCGTGGCGCCCGTGCCGTAATAGTCCGTTCCCTTGGGCGCCGTGAGGGTCAGGTGATCCGGCAGGGTGGCGACGGGGGACGCAACAACGGCCAGGGCGGCAAGGATGACAGGCAGCATATGGGTTTCCTCTGTTATCTGCCCTACGGATAGGACGCGGAACAGGGGAATACAATCGGACCAATTTTATTTAGAGCGCCGTAACTCTAGCCGATAACCTTAAGATGCCAGCCAAGATCGTTGTTCTCGCCCTTGGTCCAGTCTACCGGCAAGGCGACGATAAAGCCTTTTATGTTCTGGCGAAGAAGCGGCAGCGCGTCTTTGGCGGGTATACCGAGTTGTTCGCTATAACGAAATTTCGGGCTGAACGGCATATCTTTCGCTGGCTTGGGCCATATCGATGCGGGCCCTGGCATCTCGGATCGCACCTCCTCAAAAGCGGTGGATACCGTCGACATATTGGCCGGAGTTGATTGCAGCGGGAATAACGGCTTGCTCACCCTTCCGGGCTGTTGGTTCTGCGGGATCCAGGGAAAGACCTCGGCATAGATTTTCAGGTTCTCCGCCGCGATTTCCTGGATTTTGCTATAGGTCTCCTTAGCCGCCGGTTTATCCAACATGCCTTCAAGAGCCATTGCCGGCCCAGCACCTTCATAGGGACTGCACCCCTCCGACGACAGGCCAAACAGCTTGGACCATATGTCCTTGCGCAGCTTGCTGACATAGGGGGAGACGATGTAGGGGCAGCCATTGTCGCAAATATCCACTTGAAGCTTGTCGCACTGGCTGTCGTCGATCAGGATCGCGATCTCGCTGTCACCCTGCGCGCCCATCAGGCTCCGGTCGTTGATATTGGCGCTGCCGTGAACGATAAAACGGTCGTCCACAATCATCAGCTTGGTATGGACATAGACCTGCTCGGTGACAGGCACCCCTTGGACAACGCCCCAGTTGCGCAGGTTGAGCAAGGTCAGGTAGTCGGTCCAATGCTTTTTGCCGGACTTGCCGGCAGCTCTAATTCCCTCCTCTATAAGCTTGACCAGACTATACTCACCGAAGACGAGGGACTGCATCGTCACATGCACCTGATTCATGGTGTTGGTGGCGTTTAGCGGACCTTCCGGATGAACCGGCAGCACGATGTAGACGTGAAACGGCGTATCCAGGGCGTCATTAATGGCCTCAAATATACGTTGGCCAAGCGCCAGCCCGATGTAGTTGTCGAGTTCGTCGTAGTTTCCCAAGGACGGGTACCAGCTGGCGCTGAACCCCGTCCAGGCACCGCCGATTTTTTTTAGCGCGGAGGCGCGCCAGCCGGTGCCCGCCTTGGCTTCCTCTGCCTTGCTGCTGAGAGCGGAGCCCCTGGCCGGGTTAGAAGCACCGAAACAGGTCGAAAAGAACTGGTTTTCAATATAGATGTAATGGTCTGCCGCTTCGATCAGTTGCAGCATGGTCTTGTAGATATTGTCCTGTGGCTTGGTCGGCTCCGGCATTTCAGCGGTAAAATAGAGACCTTGGCTTTTCTTCCACTCACTATGCCGCAGGGCCTGCGAGGCGGTACGCAGGACCTGCACCGTCATTCCGTTCCCCGGGACAGGTTCGGTCTTTATAAAGGTCCGCGGTTGCAGCTTGACGTCCGCGCCGATGTTCCAGCGAAGGGCGAAATTGACCAGGATGTTGTGGACGACCGAAGGGTCGCTAACCCTGTGCTGCAGGTCCTGCCACGGCATGCGCGGCTGCAGGTCGGGATCGAGTGTATCGTTGCCATTCTCGGCCTCGATGTTTTGCTGCAGGCCCTTTTGCTCAGTTATCTTTTTCCATTCCGTATCGGCATTGCCAAACGTGCGATCATAGGCACCGGTCAGTAGATCGGGATCCACCACCGCATATCCGCGCTCATCGAATTTGCCGATCTTGGCGACGCAACCATTGTAGCGATTAAGGCCGTTGCGCTTGTCGCCGCCGGCGAAAAGGCAGAATTCATTATCGTCGTAGCGACCATAGGCAATGTCGATACCACCGATATAGGCAATGGTATTATCGATAATGACGGTCTTCTGGTGATTGCTGAAAATCACGCTGTTGGTGTCGGCTTCTCCAGGGCTACAATAGACATAGATACTGTCCTTGCCGCTTTTTTCCTTCAGCTTTTTGTTCAACCTTTCGAAGACGTCGCGCGTGCGACCCGAATAGGTCTGCGGCACGACGCGCGCCAGGCCAGGTTTTTGCGGATTATCCCACGGCATAAGGTAGAACTGAACGCTGCTGCTTTCCGCCTTTTTCTTGATGACGTCGAACAGCCGCGTGCCATTCGCATCGAGCTGGGCATCCCAGTTGATCTGCCAGCCGGTCATGCATACGGATATGCTCGCTCCTTCGATCTCTTTGATCATGTCGGCGAAATAGTCCTTGCCGTTAAGGAAGGGCTGCAGGCTGCCCTCGGCCACCGCCACCGGCTCGGAAAACCGTTCCGGGCACGCCAGGTGCACAGGCTGGGAAAGCTGACATTTGTTGGGCTGTTTGTCGGCGCCGTAGGTTTGCTTGGCTGTCCGTTCCCCCGCGTCCGCCATGGTCAGGTCCCCTTGTATTTCTGGAACAGGCTGTCGTCGTCACGCACCTTCATCTGGCGCATGGCATGAAAGATATGCCCGTCCTGGTCGTCGCCGCCGTTGGAATAGTTCTGGAAGCCGTCGCTGAATCCCATACCGTCCATGGCGTGATCGCGCTTGTCTTGCGATGTCCAGCTGTCATCCTCGACCGCGATATCGAGCCGGCGGACCTTGCTGCCGTAGACGATCCAGGTCGGCCACGGATGGACACTGTAGGCCTTTGCCAGCAGCGGGTCCTGCCCCTTGAGGTCGAGCATCCCGTCCGCCCCCGTCTTGCCCGTCAGCAAAAACGCCTTGGCGCGCAAGGCCGCGGTCGCATCGGGCGCCTGGACGATCCGCCAGACGACGTTGATGAGCGGCCGGCCGTACGGGCCCGGCATGTGCGTCAGGTACAGGCGGAATTTTGGCGGCGGTTCGTCCGCCGGCGGCGTGTCCGGCACGGGGCTTCGCAACATAGGACAGCTCTGTACCGAAGACGACCCTGTGTCTGTTTCATCTGTCACGACGCGAATACCTCCTGGGCATGCAGCCATATCGCGTAGACCTGGCGGTAGTCGGCCTCGGTTTCCGTCAGATTGCGGATAAGCGTGCCGACAAGGGTCAACCGGTCTGCCGGGTGGCTGTTGGTCTCCTGGACGTGGCAATCGATTATGCGCCAGTAGGGCGACACGAAATGCTGTTCGATCAGGCGCAGGACCGCGAAGAGGCCCAGTTGCCGGCTGTCGCGGAACCCCAGGGCCTGGCCTGCGGCGATACTGCCTTCGACAATGGCTTTACCCGATGCTCCAAGCCGGCTGGCACCGGGGGGCAGGCCTTCCCTGCCCGGTTCGGCGAAAATATCGGGAAACATCGACAGCAGGCCCGTGCCGATATCGACCCGGAGCCGTTCGGCAGCCTGCCTGTCCAGAGCGTCAATCTGGGCCTCGCTGATCCTGAGCAAAACCCGTTTCCTTCCCTCGCCACATTCGCCAATTTCTTACATATAACAGCGATACTGGCAATCGCTTTTAACCCGCCGGACCGGCCTGCGCCGAAGCCGGGAAGCGCGCCTTCAGGCGATCGAACAGCTCGCGCGCCTCGACGGTGGTCGTACCGGCCTCTATAAGCCCATTGAGGGTAGAAGCGACGGTCTCGAGAATTTCGCCGTAACCGGGCCGTTGCGACAGGACCTCGATCTGCAATTCGGCGATGCGCTGGTAGGCCGTGGCCAAGGCTTCTGAAACTTCGGCGTCAGGCTCCTCGTAGCCGGCGCCACTGCAGGCCTCGAGCAGGTTTGCCCCCGATGCCATTTCCCGGGCTGCCTCTTCCAGGGCGGCCTCGTCTTCTTTGCTATCGACACCAATCCAGTTCACGGCCAGGCCGGCGACTGGCGACAGCTGATCCATAAGGTCCGACAGCTCGTCCAAAAGGGCATTTTCCTCGTCGTCCTCTTCCCAGGCCGGCAGGAAGGTCACGCCCTTGCGCGCCACGTCGCGATACACGGCGGCGGCGCAACGGAGGCTTAAAGGGCGGCCGGGCCGGACGAAGGTCATGGCCTGGTCCATCGTCTCGTCCTCGATAACGAAAAGCGGGGAGACGCAGACATAACGGCCGCTGGGCAGGGGGCATAGGCGCATAAGGGTTTGCAACCCGGTCGCTGCGGGCGACGTAACGTCGTCGAGCAGGACAATTCTGTCTCCGCTGGCCAGGTCGGTGGCCTGGACCTCGTCGGGCCCGCTCCTGCCATCGATGCCCAAAAGATGGAGGTGCGCCGCCTTCAGCGCAGCCTGGGCCTGCTGCTCGACCGGGCCTTGCGGCGGATGGGCCTTCAGGTAACGGTCGATCAGGGTGCTGCCGCTGGCCGACGGGGTGAACAGTTCCAGGTCCGCCGCCATATGCCACAGGGCCTGCTGTTCGCTGGGATCGGCCGGCGTCTCCATATAGCCTGTCAGCCATTGGCGCAGCGTCTTTTGCACGGCATTGCCACGTTCCAGGGGCTGAGACGCGGCGAAAAGATAGGCGTCCACGGCCTTCACGATCTCCAGGTCGGCCTTGATATCGGGCGCCATGTCGTCGGGTAGGATGTCTTCAGGCGTCAGGTCGGTGGTCATGGGGAAATCGTGTCCGGAAAGGCGTGGAATAGACGAGGACTAATAGCATATCCGATTCGCAATTTTCCGGTCCCGGTTCCGGACCGGTGGGGAACCGGTTCCGAACCGCTACCGAATTCCCTGCGCAGAGGAAGGAGGTAGGAGGAAAGAGGGAGGGAGAAAACACCTTTGGGTGTTTTCATCCCGTGACAGGCTGGTTTTTGTAACTGTAACCCGCGCGCGAGGCTTCGGTCGCCGGCGCCCGGAAATCACCATGCGGTAGCCCGTTGGGCGCCCTTTGCGGCCGATGCCGCAAGGCGCAGACGGATGATCGATCCGTTAACTTATCCACCGCCCCGGTAATGCCGGTAGAGTCTGCGACATGATGGCGAACGGTTCGCCGTCGCCCAGGATCGATTTCCATGACGACAACACGCCTGCGCCGGGCCAGGGCGGTCGAATACCTCGCCGAACGCCACGGCATCATCCGCACGGTCGCCACCTTGGCCAAATATGCCTGCGTCGGCGGCGGTCCGCGCTACCTGCTGGACGGCCGCTTTCCGCTCTACGACACGGCCGACCTCGACGACTGGGCCGAGGCCGTGCTGAGGCCGCCGGTGTCAGATGCGCCGCCGCGCGGATTGCAGCACGTCTCGCACCCGATCGCCCGCCTGTTCGGCGCAGACCCGCTTAGCCTGCGCGAGGACATCGGTGGCCAGAATTAGATCGACCCATCCCGGCCAGTGGACGGACGAGGCCTTCGTCGCCTGTTCGCCCCTCGCCCGGCTGCTGGCCCTGGCGTTACGCAACGAGGCCGACGACCACGGCCTGTTCGAATGGAAGCCGCTGGGCCTGAAGATGAAGGTGTTTCCCGGTGACAGTCCCGACATGGCGGCCCTGCTGGCCGAGCTGGTCGAACACAGCATCGTGCGGCGTTACGACGTCGCCGGCAAGGCCTATGGCGCCATCCGCAACTTCACCCGCTATCAGCGCCCGAAGAAGCCGAGTTACGTCTATCCGTCGACGGCCGAGATCGATGCCTGGGCCGGCATCCGGCGCCCGGCCGGGGCACCTGCCCGCCATCTGCGAACGGTGTGGAGCGCCGATTGAGCCTGGAGCTTGAACAAAACCTGATCGGCGCCCTGCTCAACGCGCCCGAAGCGGCCGAGGCCGCCCGGGCGGCACGGCCGGAATATTTCACCGATCCGTACCTGGGCGCCATGAAGGCCCGCATCGACGCCGCCCTGATCCCATCGGGCGGCGGTTTCGATGTCGGCACCCTGGTCGAGGACATGCGCAGCCATCCCCGGTTCGAAAGCATGGGTGGCGCCGGCTATATCGGCAGGCTCTATGCCGATGTTCCGCCCTATGTGGCGCAGCCGGGACCGTCGGCGGCCAAGCTGGTCGAGGCCCACAGACGCCGCCAGACCCTGTTGCTGCTGGATCAGCAGCACGGCGCCATCAGCCGCGGCGAAGATCCCGATGCCGTAGTGGACGGCTTCCGGCCCTATTTCGACGCCCTGCGCAGTTTAAGCGGAACGGCGCGGTTCCAGCCGATCGACCTGTCGGACCTGAGCCTGCCGGTCAGGCCGTGGCTGATCCGCAACCTGCTACCCCGTCGCGGCCTGGGCTTTGTCGCCGGCCAGTCGGGCGCAGGCAAGTCCTTCCTGACGCTGGATATCTGCCTGGGCCTGGCGACGGGACGGCCGAAGATCCTGGGCGAGCGGGCGAAACGCTGCGGCGTCGTCTATGTCGCCGCCGAGGATTTTATCGGCGTCAAGGGCCGCATCCAGGCATGGCGCGTGACGCATGGCCTGGCTAACGATGCGCCGTTCGCCCTGATCGGCGGCAGCGTCAACCTGCTGGACCGGGCCTGCGTCGAGGACCTCAACCGCTCCCTGGCCGCCATTGCCGAACGCTTCGCCGGCGCCGGCGTCGAGCTGGGCATGGTCGTCTTCGACACCCTGGCCGGCTGCCTGCCCGGCGCCGACGAGAACAAGAGCACGGAGATGTCGATGGCCATAGGCGCGCTGGAGACCATCGCCGCCGCGTCCGGCGCCTTTGTGCTGGCGGTGGCGCACCATGGCAAGGGCGGGGTCAATGCCGGCATCCGCGGCTGGTCCGGCACCAATGCGGCGTCGGACATGACCCTGACGGTGGAACGCGACGAGGCCGAACCGGATGTGCGCACCGTGACCTTGACCAAGATTAAGAACGGCCGCGACGGCAAAAGCCATGCCTTTCGCCTGCAGCCGGTCGGCCTGGGTATCCGCGACGAGGACGGCGAGGAGCTGCAAAGCTGCGTCTGTGCCTTCGACGCAAGCCCCGACCGCGATACCCCTGCCCGGCCGGCCCGGCTGCCGCCCCAGGCCGAGATCGCGCTGCGCGCCATCCGCCATTGTCACGACAGCGGCGTTACCTTTCCGGTCCCGTCCGGCGCCCCGCGCGCCACCTGGTCGCGGGCCGTCGAGATAGCCGCCGCGGAAAATATCGCCATCCGCAATGGCTTTGCCAAGGACCGGACCATCGCCCTCACCTCGCAGCGGTTTTCAACCGCGCTACAAAGGCTGGTGGCGGAGGATAGGGTGCAGATGGATGAGCCCAAGGGGTTAGTGTGGTTGCTTTAGAGGGACGGGATAGGCGGAGAGAAGAACGACTCAGGTACTCTTTTCTGCGGCTAAATCTGCAATTCGCACCTGTCCTCGAAATTTCTTTTCACCCCTAATTGACTCTTCGCCCCGCACCAGCTCCTAGAAAAATGCTCTCTCGATGAAAGTCCAGATAAGTCAGCTGCGCAGTAACGAAAGGCCGGTGAAAAGGGAGGGACAGTGCTGGAAAATTAAATTTCCTTATGTCCGAAATGGCAATCGCATCTGAAAAAATTGGCCGCCCATCATCCGCGAAAGACATAAAGCCGCGATCAAACAGTAAATCCGCACTTGGCGTTAAAAGTAATCCATTATTCCCATCAAGTCTTTCTCGCGCGTTGGTGCATAAGCGCCAAGGCTTAATATGGCTTGCGACTAGAAGTTTTAAATTATCAATTGATGTCAATCTACAAGTATATTCAATTTGCGTTAAATTTCGTCGAAAAAGACCTTGGCCTTTTCGTGCCAAAACTAGCTGCGATTTTTCGGTAGAAGACAATTCGGTATCGTCGACTATAGATCGTTGTAACGCATTCTCTGCGGCTTCGACAAACACGTCAACAGACTGAGGAACAGCCGGAAAGTCGTCCAATACATTTTCAGCGTTCGCTCGGCGCACGACAAGCTTGAATGCATCTTCTCCGATTTCAGATAGATAAGCCTTTTGCGCGCCCCGACCATTCCTATCAAACGGGGAATATTTTGAAGGAAGTAATGGCAACAATTCAGCTATAAAGAAGTCTACAGATTTGCGCTGAAATCCTTGCGTCCAAGACACCGGTAGAAGCCAACCGTCGTCATTCCACAGATCTCCTTTTGCCCCAAACTCCACCGGGGTCGGTGAGGTGATTGCAAAATCAGAAACGATTCCGATCCCACTGATATTTCTATTTGCGTAGGAAATCACAAAATCACCAGGCGACGCCAGCCGTAGGTTATCGTAGAACTGACTCCGGCGCCCGTCTCGCTCCTTTTTAGGAGACCATAAATATCCACCACCCAATTCCTGAGCGGATGTTTGTTTGTGATTTACCCACCAAAATCGAGTCATTTTGAAAAACTGATCTGTGAAATATCAGGCTATCTTTTATTTATAATCCAATCCAATTCGTCCAAGATTGTGATGTAGCCGTTGCATGAAATTCAGCGCATACTCGTATCTCAACTTATATAGCACAGTTGCTTCGGCGCGATTAATTTCGAAATCACCCTTGGGCGGCTTTATTACACGCGACACCACAACCTTATTATTTTTGATAGCGCCAGTGTCCTCAGCGAATAAATGGAACCAATCCGGCGCAGTTGTATCGTCACAGGCTTTGTTAAACGCGAGCACAACGACACCGTCTTTGTGAGGAAGATATATGCAACGGTTTGCCGTTGCATCGACATTTTGCCCGGTAACATCGTGGAGCTTAACGCCTATAAATGCCCTAGCCCCATCGATTTCGCCATGCAGCCCATTCGATTTCTGCCCTGGCACCATGTCGCATGCGGGTGTTAGGCAGACCCAATAATTTCCTTCCAAATGAAAGACGTGGCCTGTATCCAAATACCAATCATGCGATTTTAAAACTGAAACAAAGGAATTGTGAGCGAGCTTCGCCCGCGACAATTCTAGATCATCCTTCAAATTAACCCCAAATACTTCCTTCAGTCCAATATATGCTGCTTTCTCACGATCATCCGGAGACATGGAAGGATCTAAACTATATACTTCACAAATTTTTTCGGCAATTCGAAAGGTGTCTATGCTAATTATATTTGAAATTTCTTCAATGCACTGCTTTACATATAATTTTATATTGTATTTTTTCTCATCCCCTTCGGATCTTATAATTTCTTTAAATTGAAGCGCGCGCATGTGATTTTCATCACCATTATGGCGCTCCGCCCGAATTCCAATTTTGTCCATCTCATTTCTTATTGATGCCTGTATCAACTGAGCAGGGTTAGGCGTCCAATCGAATAGCGCATCCACCAATAAATTTTCGATTGAATTTTCTATAGTTTGCTCCTTGCTCACAAAGGAGATAAATCCTTCATTACAACTCACCCACAATATTTTTGAACAAGACCAGGTAAGGTCTTCGACGCTAGCAACACCTACAAAATTATCTTTATGCCGCTCTTCGAAATCATTAAGATACCAGTATAGTATGTTTTTCTTAAGATAAGGATTTTTGACACCAAAATTATCCATTTCCTCGCAAAATTCGGAAAATTTTTCCTCTTTTTTCATGAGGGAATTTTCATATTCTTTCGCGCCAACGCAATAGAAATACAGTCCCGCGTCCATTAACTTTCGAATACGACTGGTTACATCGACATCTTCTGCCTCTAATGATTGTATCCCATCAAAGCCCTTATTTAACTTTTCTTCGTTCTTGAAAAGATTAGGTGTCTCAAGCAGCGTAAATAATACGCCATGAAATACGTCGCTTAACGTGAAACCTGTATGTATTGTGATAAGATTAAAGTGCTTATTCTGCAAAAGCTCCTTAACTGTCTTAACCGCGGATGCCCCTTCATCACCCAACTCATAATCCAGAATCAGCATATCAGATTGATGCAAATGGGTAGATATGTTGCCTTTGTCGTCGGCAGTCACGTGATCAACAATTTCGACAATGCGATTGTTATTAGGGTGCTTAAGTGAGCTAACAAACGTCCGAAGGCGATCCTTCGCACCCAACCACGACTTAGGCATACCGGTCGTGGGCTTCGGCTTGTCAACACCGCTAATCAACTCGTCAAGAGTCGGATAGTCATCATCGATAATTAGAACCGATCGCACTGGCTTAATAAATGTATCGTAAAGTATAAGCTTGTAGGCCTCTTCGTTCATCTACTCTCCCCCTCTTACATCTATAGCAAAATTTGCACCGCTCAGTATTTTTTCGTCTTGCTGCATTATATATGAAATCTTGTGGCCATTAGCTGCCAAATTTGCACGACAAAGGTACAAGCCAACGCCCCGTCCGCCTCTAAGCTTTTTTGTAAAGAACAGGCTAAATAAATTTGGCACATCTTGCTCGTCTACACCAGGCCCGTTATCAGAGACAATGATCCGACCTTTTTCAAAGTAAAGGCCAATTGTCCTATCTTTATAATCGCGAGTAGATAGCCAGTACAGACTGTTATTAACCAAATTCATAAATACGGGATACAATCTCGACGGTTGATCAAAAACTTTGAAATTTCGGAACTCGTTCGTCGTGACAAAAGAAATATTCGACCTGGAAAATTTCTGAGAAAAAAATTCAGCAATGTAACTGTATATTTCCTGCCCAGTAATCCACTGTGAAGTTTTAAGCCCAGATAATTTTAAGGGAGACAAAAAACGCAGTTGATCCGTTAATGCTTCAACAGCAAATCTTATATCTTTAGCAGCACGAGATTGCTGAACATCGTCAGGCAACGAGCGAATGCTAGCAGCCAGAATATCATCATAATCTTGTAAATCATGCCCAACTATCTCCACAGTAATCCCGAGCTGTGCAAGCGCGTTGAGACGATCTAACTCATGACGAAGTTCGACATTCTCCTCAAGACCAAAAGTGGCAAGCGCCTCCAGATCTATGCTTTCCTGCAGGCTTTCTAAGGTTCGAATATAAGGCTCAAAAAGTCCTTTATTTTCGGAATTTATTTTATCACTAAGATCCTGTATCGCCTTCAAACCTTGAGAAAGCGTCTTCGCTCCATTTTCCACGGCGCTAACAATAGATGGCGTTCCTGCATGAAAAACTTTATTCCGTTGCTCGATTAAAGCCAATATACGCTTGTTCTCTTCCCGCTGAAGCCTGGTAATTTCGCTTTTCCAACCTGCGGTTTTTCGAAAAATATAGGCCGCTAATCGATCTCTTTTCTTTTCCAACACCTCTTTAGGGGAGGCCGGTTTAATTTGGCTTTGCGCGATTTCTACCTTCTCGCTCAACTCACCTATTGATTCGGCCGCCGCTCTATAATTTCTATTATAGTTGCCATAAGAGTTTTCAAGACTTCCCAAGTTAGTTGGCGCACCGACCAATCTTAAAGACGAAAGAGTCTCCCGTCCTTCTTCCAGTAATTCCTGAGCATGCTCCAATTCACTCTCATCTGATATACGCATTGACGAGACCAAGGCGCGCATATCTTGAGCAAAAACTGAAATGAACGGCGCAAATCTTTTTAAATTAGACGCAAATTGGCTTCTTTGCTTCTTGCGCAATTTGTTTCTATCATCACTTAACCTTTGTTTGCTATTTTCCTCTCGGATTTGCGGCAATAGCGTTTGTCGCAGCTCAGAAGCACTGCCGAAATACTGGCGAGCGGTTTGAATAAGAACGTTTATTACAATCGCGCGAAAAGTCTTTGCCGCCGTATTGTCAAGAAACCCTTCCCGTCCCGATTTATCCTTCAAATTGGGGTTCTGCCCCCTGCTAATAGCTAGGCGGCCGAACATACGACGCTTTTGCCAATACTCGCGCCCTGCACTTTTCGAACGGCGCTCTTCAATAGAAAAGAAGTCGTTATCTACTCTGCCAAACGGAAGCACTCGCAAGCCGTCTCGATAGAGCATAAACCCCGCATACTTATCCGCTATATCATTAAATCTGTCAAAATCTGCTTTTGACATGGTTGTATTTTCACGCAACTGCTCCATAGTCGAAATATACAGATCTACGGGTCCAACCACTCCATCCTTATTAACTGAAATTCTTAAATCTTTTGGCGGATGGATGACTTCTTCGCTATCTATCCAGGCGCCGTAGGCTTTAATCTTTCCCCTAAAAACTCCGTGAGCATCTATTCGGCCCACTACTTGATGCTCTAAGGGCTCCAACGTACGAAGGTTGAACTCTTTGTCGCTAGCGACAACGATGCTTTTTCTGTCGCCTAACCACGTACAAAATTCGTACGCGAACTGATGATCTTTTTTTTGACCGTCCGGCCGAGTTGGGTCGATGAACGGGTCCACAAAATTTGAAAGTGTTTCAAATAACCGCCTTTTTGCCTCTTCGGCGGCGGTATCCCGCGGAGAGTCTGGCAATTGCGAACCCAAGTCAAAATTTATTTTCGACACCAGCAAGGCGGTACCATGATCTTTTTCACCGCTCCAAACACCCCACTCTCTAAGGTGACGTTCTGAAAATGCTGCATCAATGATCGTCTCAGCTATTATTTGCGATGGCGGCGCGTTCTTGTTCGATTCTCCGGCAGAAGCCTCCGCCTCATACAGCCTATCATAAGCTTCCCATGCCGCACGGATCCTAGACGCACGAGGCTCATCACTTCCGCCCCATAAGTTATCCATTAACTGAGTGAACAATGAGGGTAATTGTTCAAAAAGGGATTCTTTGGTGGTTAAAGCTGCAACCGGCAAATGGATATCAGACAAATTTAAAAAAGGATTTTCGAAAAATCTCCAGTCGATGAGCGATACAATTAGATCCTGCCCTGCGCGTTTCGTAATAAGAAGCAAAATCGGACCAAGGTTGGCGCAAGAAAGCCGCCCAATACCTTTTTGCCCTTGTTTCGGTCGATATGATAAGCCGAAGCGGTCTGCTTGAGGAGTATTGTCACCTCCCGTCTTCGACTCCGTGCCTACAACGAGCCATTTATTGACAAATTCGTCACGGCTCATGCCATGACCATCATCCAACATAGCTGCAACCGGACTGTCACCATCGTACACATGGAGAGCGACAGCACTTGCGTACGCGTCGTAAGCGTTTTTCCACAACTCAGATATTGCCGTAGGACAGTCAGCGATCTGTTCCCGTCCCAAATGATCAATGGTACGAGCACGCGTCTGAAATGGAATAGCTTCGATCATGCGATTTCTAAGTTAGTCAATTGCTGCACCATTAAGCGTTTTTTTCTCGCCGAAACAATCGCAGGTTTAAGATAATCGATTAAAATTCTAGCTAATTCAACAGGGACCGCATTTCCAATTTGCTGCCCCGCGGCCATAAGGCCGCCCAGGAACAAAAATGTATCTGGGAAAGTCTGAATACGAGCAGCTTGCCGCACGGTAATGCCGTGATTTTCTGTTGGATGAACAAACCTCCCTTTCGAAGGATTCACACAAGCGGTAGTCATTGTTGGCGCAACTTCGAAAGGGTTTATGCGTCCATAGACATCCTTGTGTCCGTCGTGTTCTTTGTGGCACGGGAGCATCCGTCCCGAATCTTTTCTACTTCCGCCGTTGATCGGAGTGTTAGCGAATGCTCCAGTCAACGCCGGACCATGCTTCATGTGGACATTGTTCTCGTCTCCGTCATGTGCTGGCAAAAACACCGACGAGCAATTATTCCAGGGCCTTAGATTCGAATTCACCGCACGCGCACGTGCACTTCCATGGGTTGGCTCAGGCGGCCAGGAGACATCTCGACTGTGGTCATCGTTAATACCAAGGATAAAGACACGTTTACGCCGTTGAGCTATGCCAAAATCGCAGGCATCCAACACCGCTGGTTGAAGTACGGTATATCCTGCTTCACGGCCTTCTCTGTAAAACGCCTGCAGATAGTCAGAGTGCCTGGGCCAAAGCATCCCTGGCACGTTTTCCATTAGGAAGAATGACGGCTTGAACTCGCGCACAAAGGCAAAATATGTGAGAATCAGGTTGTTACGAGGATCGTTTACTCCCGCCCCCTTTATTCTGTGCGTGGAAAAACCCTGACACGGCGGCCCACCAAGCATTAGATCGCATATTTCAGAGCTTCCGTAGATCTGCGATTTAATATCCTTGGGAGACAATCCGGTAATATCTGTCCCATAAATTATCGGAGAGGTTTCAGCGTCCTTGCCGAGATTGTACTCATAAGTTTCGACGGCGCGCTGGTTATATTCAATTGCAAGCTTAACCGAAAGGCCAGCCTGAATTGCCCCAAGAGAAAAACCGCCTGCTCCCGAAAACAAATCGACGCAGTTCAATTGAGACTCTTCGATATTGGCCATAAGATTTCTTTATTTAGAAGTGGTTGGCTCCACTCAAATTTATTTCGGTAAAAATTTATATAATGTTTGTTAACTAGTTTCCAATTTCGGCACGGCTCAAGCGAACGGCGCCCATAGTGCACAAATTAAATTTCTGCCCGCGGCAGCTTCGCTTTACGCCGCTCAGAGAAAAAATTTGAAACTGTTTTAGATAGAATGCTCACTCGACAATAGACAAACGGGCCAGCGGGCCAGCGGGCCCGAAGGCCCGAAGGCCCGAAGGCCCGAAGGCCCGAAGGCCCATTTTAAACGTTCTCAGCTGTCGCAAAGCTGATATCACCTGGAACGCTCTCCTGGGCTCTTCTTACAGAGCCATTAGCATCAACTGCTGCAAAAATTAACTTCTCAAGCTGCTGGCGGCGCGGGTCGGGACCGCCTTCCCAAATAGCAATAATCTCCGCATCACTGAAGCCAGTTGACTGCTGATACTGACTTACCGCTTCTGCCGCTTTCTCTTCATCGGTGTAGTCATATAAGCGGTCCGCGATATCGACTAAAATTGCCATAACGTTCCCCAAAATACTCATTATAAAGTCGCATGAGAAAGATCACAAGTCAACATAACACACAACAATATACTGATTATTATAGACTTTAAGGGCCGGACCGCAAATTATTGGTGATAGCATAGGTGGCACGCTTGATGGAAAGCATATGGGAAATGCACGCCAAGCCGTTAGTCGACCTCCGGTTACACACCTCGCATCGCGAATAGCGTCCCTTAACGTCGCGGCAGTTAAGGTCCGGAATGCAAACGGGCAAAACCCATTGAATTTACTGGCGACCCCTGAGGGACTCGAACCCCCGACCTCTGCTTTAGGAAAGCCTTGCTCTATCCGGCTGAGCTAAGGGGCCACGCCGTCACCTCTTACACATTTCGCCTGCCCGCAGGCAAGGGCGAATGCGAGGGCGAATGGGAAGGTCCACAGGCGTGAACTGCGCCATAATCGGACCTCAATCCGGAACAGCGATATGGTTAAGATCGACACGACCCCCTATATGTGGTATAGAACAGAATCAGAATAGTGATTCGTCACTGATTCGGTCATGATTCGTTTCCGTCTCGTTCAGGTCTTCTGGAACGATTGGTTTACGATTGCGTGAGTCGTTTTGCGGTTGCGCATATTGTGCTTCCCAAACCGCACGCGGGCACCTATTTAGGTGCCGTGCCTACGACCTTATCCCAGCCCAATGCCCCTGTGCGTGAGCCATCGCGATTGATGGCCGTGCTCGGGCCCACCAATACCGGCAAGACCCACTATGCGCTGGAGCGCATGACCGCCCATGCCACCGGCATGATCGGATTGCCGCTGCGCCTGCTGGCCCGGGAAATCTACGACCGCGTCGTCGCGCTGAAAGGCGTCAATGCCGTCGCTCTGATCACCGGCGAGGAAAAGATCATCCCCCGCCTGCCCTCCTATTTCGTCTGCACGGTCGAGGCCATGCCGCTGGAGCGCCAGGTCGACTTTCTTGCGGTCGACGAAATCCAGCTGTGCGGCGATGCCGAACGCGGTCACGTCTTCACCGATCGCCTGCTGCACGCCCGCGGCCGGCATGAGACCCTGTTCCTGGGCGCCAAGACGTTCGCACCCCTGTTCCGCCGGCTGTTCCCGCAGGCCGAGGTCATGATGCGCGAGCGGCTGTCGGAACTGACCTATTCCGGCCCCAAGAAACTGACCCGCCTGCCCAAACGTTCGGCCATCGTCGCTTTCTCGACGGAAAAGGTCTATGCTATCGCCGAACTGATCCGGCGCCAGCGCGGCGGGGCCGCTGTCGTCATGGGATCCCTGTCGCCCAAGACCCGTAACGCCCAGGTCGAACTGTTCCAGAAAGGCGAGGTCGATTTCCTGGTCGCCACCGATGCCATCGGCATGGGGCTGAACATGAATATCGCCCATGTCGCCTTTTCCGGATTGACCAAGTTCGACGGCAAGACTACCCGCCACCTGACGGCCCAGGAAATTGGCCAGATCGCCGGCCGCGCCGGCCGCTTTACCCACGCCGGAACTTTCGGCGTAACCGGAGAATGCCACGATATGGACGAAGACCTGGTCCACGCCGTCGAGACCCACCAGTTCCAGCCGCTGGACGCCGCCGAATGGCGCAACCCCTTCCTCGACTTCACCTCGCTGGAGGCGCTGCTGAAAAGCCTGACCCAGCCGTCGGACACGCCCGGCCTGCACCTGGCCAAGGAGGCGCTCGACGAAAAAGCCCTGCGCGCCCTCAGCCAGGACGAAGACATCGCCGCCAAGATCAAGAACCCGGTGAGTTTGCGCGTCCTGTGGGAAGCCTGCCAGCTGCCGGACTTCCGCAAGGTCGGCCTCGATGAGTATCTGAAGCTGGTCAGCTTCCTGTTCTGGTCGCGCATCGGATCGGACGCCTCGGTGCCCGAAGACTGGTTCGACACGCAGATCCGCGACCTCGATCGCATGGACGGCGATATCGACACCCTGTCGTCCCGCCTGTCCGGCGTGCGCACCCTCAGCTACATCGCCAATCGCGGCGGCTGGCTGAAGCGCACCGACCACTGGCGCGACGCCACCCGCGACCTGGAAGAACGCCTGTCGGACAAGCTGCACGAAGCGCTGATGCAGCGCTTTATCGATGCGCGCACCAGCGCCCTGCTCAAGGCGCTCAATGCCGATGAACAGCTGCGCCCCGAAGTCACCCCGGAAGGCAAGGTCATTATCGAAGGCCATGAGGTCGGCGAACTGCAAGGGCTGTCGTTCCGCCTGAGCTCGTCGCAAAGCGTCATCGAAGACAAGACCCTGCGCCAGGCCGCCTATCGCGCCGTGACGCCGCTTCTCTTCGATCGGTTGCGGGACTTAGGCAACAGCGCGTCGAAGCTGCTGCGCGTCCAGGACAACAAGGTGTTGTGGAACAACGAAGCTGTGGCGCAGATCGAGCCGTCCGATCCGTTCACCCCGCGCATCAAGCTGTTCGAAAGCGCCGATAACCCCGCCCTGCGTGGCCGTGCCGAAAAGCGCGTCAGCGACTTCGTCCGTCAGAACAGCCTGGCCCTGCTGAAGCCGCTGGCCAAGGTCAAGGCGGCCGCCGATGCGGCGGAAACGGCGCCGGCCGTGCGCGCCATCGCGTTCCAGCTGTTTGAAAACGGCGGGGTCACCCGTCGCGACGATACGGTGAAGCTGACGCCGGAAGAAAAGGCGGCTGTAAAGGCGCTGGGCGTCGCCGGCCATCGCTACCTGTGGTTCCTGCCCGACCTGCAAAAGGGCAAGGCGCGCCATTATCTGCGCGCCTTCGGGCCCGGCGAAGGTCAGCGCGCCCTGAGCGCGCAAGGCCTGGTGGCCATCGGCGACCATGAACCCGTGTCGATGAAGGTGCTGTCGCAGCTCGACAAGATCATGGGCACCGGCATCTATCAAAAGGGCGCCGTCTATGTGAAGCCGGAAGCGTTTGCTGCGTTGGGGCTGGATGACAAGGCGCGCGACAAGCTTTTGCTGGCCCTGGGACTGGTGAAGGTGCCCAATATCATGGTGCCGGTGGTGGCCAAGGCTGCGCCGGTGGCTGAGGTTGTTGCTGAGGATGTGACGTCGGAAGCGCCGGAGATTGAAGACACTCCGGTGGAAGAGTCGCCGGTCGAGGTCGTCGAGCCGGTGGAGGTTGAAGCCGAAGGTGTGGCTGAAGACACCGAAGCGGTTGCTGAGGCACCGGTTGAGGCTGAAGCTGTGGCCGAGGCGCCTGAGACTGAAGCTGTTGCCGAAGCCACCCTGACGGAAGCCCCCTTATTGGAAGAACGCGTCGGCTGGCGTCAGCGCCGGCCCGAAGGCGAACGTCCGCAGCGTCAACGTGACCGGTCGCGCCGGCCCGATAACCGCCCTGCCCGTCCGGCAGCGGCCGAAGGGGAAGCTGCGGCTGAGGGCACTGAAGATGCCGCCCGGCCGAAGCGCCGCCGGCGTCGTGGCAAGCCGCAGGTCGCGGCTGCCGAGGGCGCAGCGCCGCAGGAACGTGTCCAGCAGGAGCGCGGCCCCCGTCCCGACAAGCCGCAGGGTGGCAAGCCCTATCGCGGCAAGGGCAAGCCCGAAGGCAAGGACGGCTTCAATAAGAGCAAGGATGGCAAGCCGCGCGGCGATCGTCCGGCACCGTCGCGTGAGCCGTATGTAAATCCGTATTCGCCGTTTGCCGTGCTGGCTGGGAAGATCGGGCGCTAGGCGTCAATTGACAAGGTTTGCCAAATGGAACACCCTGACTGTCAGAGGTGTCCCCAAAAGGTGTTCCCAAAGGTGTCTCATGGCGACGATGAATATCTCCCTGCCCGAGCAGATGAAGACCTGGGCCGAGGCGCAGGCCGAGACCGGCAAATACAGCAATACCAGCGATTATGTCCGTGACCTGATCCGTCGCGACCAGGTGCGTGCCGAAAAGATCGCCGCAATGCAGGCCAAGATCGACGAAGGCATGGCCAGCGGTGTCAGTCCATATACGGTTGCTGAAATCTTCGACATGGCACGCGCCGAATATGCAACCCGCCAAAAGGCCGCCCAGGCCTGACCATGCCACTTCGTTTAAGTGCTGCCGCTCAAGTCGATCTGTTCCGGATCGCTCTCGACGGCCTTGATCAGTTCGGCCAGTACCAGGTCGAAAAATATGAAGCTGGTCTGCAAAACGTTCTGGCTACGTTGGCCGCTAATCCGCGCCTGGCTGCTGAACACACGGAATACGATCCACCTGTGCGCATCTATCCGTATCAGGCCCACGTCATTATTTACAATGCGGTCGGCGACGACGTTCTCGTCATTCGCGTTTGCCATGCCCGCGAAGACTGGACGCGCTTGGTTTAAGGGCCACTTCTTACAAAAGGCACAGGCGCTTTGCCAGAACTCCCCTTTCAAGAGGCGGTAGATCGCAAGTACAGGCGCCAGCCGTCCAGACGACTCCTACCCCTCTCGCTTCAAAAGGGGGAGTTCTTTTTCGGCGCAGGTCGCAAGGTCACGTGCGGCTATCCGCCGACCATTGCAGCGCGCCTGCGACTTCGGCAAAAATGGTCCAGGCGCACAGGCCGCCAAGCGTAGCCAGTACGATGCCCGCTCCCAGCAGGACGCCATAGAACTCGATCGGCTTTTCACGCGTCAACGTACAGACATTCTCGATCTCGAGTTTGCCCTTACGCAAGGCTATGCCAATCACCAGCAAGCTGCCGATGCAAAAAACAGTGAAAATCGCGATCATGATCATGGCGTATCCCCTTACCCTCGAGGCAGTCGTAACAGCCATGATCCCCTTTGAAAAGCCTGAGAACGCGGTACCCGTCTACTTCCTATGCGCCGCGGCCAGGACCAGGAACATGTAGTTGGTCTCGCCGCCGCCCATGACATATTCGCGCTGTTGCCAGAAGTAAGGCCAGACCTTGAGCTCGGGCAGGTCGGGACGGATCAGGGCCGTGCCGGAAATCACGCCGCCCGGGATATAGCTCCAGTCGGCACGGTTGCCGCCATAGGCCACGGTCGCCGATTTGGCGCCCACGCCCGAGGCAAAGGACTCGGTATTCTCGCCCGGATGGACGCCCAGGACAAAATTGAGCGCCTCCATCTGGAGGGTGTCGGGCGTATATTGCGGCCAGGCCTTGCGGAAGAAATACTGGTTGACGCCGAACTGCTGGATGTCCCAGCCCGCGCCCCAAATATAGGGCACGTACGGCACGCCATATGGCGTATGGGTGGCGTCGTCGCTGAGTTTGGCCTGATAGGTTCTGACGGCCGCCGCAACGTCGCGGGCAAACGCCTTGTCCGTAATCAGCGGCATGGCGCCGGCCAGGTGGGCGCCGGTCTGGTCGATATGGGCGACGATATCGGCCTTCATGGCGACCAGGCGTTTGATCAGAGCTGGGTCGTGCGTCGTTTGGGCCAGTTCCGACAGGGCAAAGACCTTTGCGCCGACATCGTGGCCGCGGTCGATGGCGTGGCCGTAAAGATCCTTTGCCGCCGCCAGGGCATCGGCCGACATCTGCGGGTTGGCGGTCTTCAGCACCCGTGACGCGGTCGCCAGTTGTGCCGCCGTCCCCAGCTCGCGGTCGGGATTGTCCTCGGTGAAGACCCAGCGATCGTCGGGGACGCTCGAAGGATCCGCCGGATCATAGGCGCGGTTGTCGGTCTGGGTCGAGATATCGCCCAACAGGGTATATTGCTCGAGGGTGGGTTCGATAATGCCGCGATAGGTCCTGCCCATGGCCTTGTAGCCGCCGAGCACGCTCAGCAGGCCATGCTCGATCTGCTGGATGGCGTCGTTGGTGCCGTCCGGGCGATGGATATCGGCTTCCTTCTTCGTCTCGTCGATCGTGGTGGCGTCGTAGCTAAGGTTGAACTCCTCGACCATCTTGGCCAGCAGCCAGACCGTGCCCATCTGGGATTCGACGCGCAGGTCGTAATCGCCGGCGTCGTGCCAGCCGCCCGATGTCAGGCCAGGGACGCGATCGCCCGGCTTGTACTTGGTCAGGGTATCGGCCCCCTGGTCGTAGCCGTCGAAATGGTCGCCGATCTGCGCCATGCGCGCATCGTCCTGATGGTCCAGCCCATGCCAGGTGCGGTAGTTCTCCTTGACCCGCATATGGCACATCTGCACCGGCAGGAAATATTCCAGGGTCGGCTGCCAGACATCGCGGTCATAGACGTCGTCGCCGATCCTGAAGGCGTGGGTCGCCGTGCCGCGGTAGCTAAGCTCGTACATGCCGGGCGCCGTGACGGCGCTGAGGTCGGCGGTCAGGTAGTTGTAGCGCAGGAAATGCCCCCAGGCCTTGGGCGTAAAGCGCTGGACCTCCTGCGGGCCGGCATCGGTTAGTTTATACAGGATCAGCGGATCGGCCTTCGTGTCGCGGACATCCTGCTCGATGACGATGGTCTTGGCCTGGGCCGGGCGGTAGCCGACCTGAGACACCTGCACCACCGGCGTATAGCGCCAGTTGGGATCGACATTGGGGGTGACGACCCAGGTAATGGCGTCCTTCGTGGCGCCGGGCTTCGTGGTCTCGCGGACGACATACCAGCCATTGTTGAGATTGCCGCGTTCGTCGATCAGCCCAAGCTGCCCGGTCCGGCTTTCGATACGCAGGCGCTGCAGGTCGCTTTCCGGGGCGACGGTCAATGTCTTGCCGGTCGCCATGGGCGCGGTGATGGTATTGCCGTGGTCGTTGGCCATCGGGCCATTGGCCTGGCGCGGGAAGATGCCAGCGGATTGGTCCATCAGCCAGGTCTTGCCGAACAGGTCGGTGGGGAAGAGCTCGAAATTGAAGCCGACCTTGCCTTCCCAGTCCTTCGGCAAGGGCTTGTCGAGGTCGACGGCGACCTGGAAGGCATCGCCCTCCAGCGGCGTCACCCGGACATGGTAGCTGAAGTTCAGGTCGGGATAGTCGATCGGGTTGAAACCCTTGCGGTTCTTGCTGTCATCCGGATAGTGCAGGGTCTGGGTGACGGTATTGCTGGCGGCATCGACTACCGGCTTGCCGTCGCCGGCCGGCATGGGCGACCACTGCCCAGGCGACGGCTCCAGGCGTAAATCGCCATTGGCGGCGACACGGACACCGTGCTGGATGACGGTGACGCCGGTCTGGTGGCCATCAGGGTATATGTCGGCAAAGATGGTGGCGTTCAGCCCCGGCGCTTCGAAATAGCCCTTGTCGTTTAGTTTCAACTGCGGCTCGGCCACGGCGCCTGACGCAAGGACAAGCACGGCGCAGGTCGTCATCAGGCCGGTAAGGGCGCATTTCGTCATGGTCGTCTCCCACATGGCGGCCGTTGCCCGGCCACTCTTGTAATCGGTTTCAGTCTGCGGAGCCTATCGCGCCCGTGGATGTCTCACAAGTCGCGATTTGTGCCACTGGACTTTTGGCAAAATCGTTCCAATATTTGCCGGCGATGGATACTTCTGCTTCTTCCGTAAGGCTCGATGTATGGCTGTGGCGCGCCCGTTTCTTCAAGACGCGCGCCCTGTCGGCAAAGATATGTGAATCCGGCCATTTGCGCCTGGAACGCTTCGGCACGGTGTCGCGCGTCGAAAAGGCATCGCAGGCGGTCAGGCCCGGCGACCGGCTGATCTTCGCGCTGGGCATCCGGCTGATCGATATCGAGGTGCTCGACGCCGGGGAACGGAGGGGGCCGGCGCCCGAGGCGCAGATGCTTTACCGTGCCCATGAGGCCGAAGCTAAACCGTCGAATTAGAACAAATGGCCGGGCTTAGGGCATCAGACTATTGACACAAACCGGCCCTTTGCCGCATGACGCCCGCAGATTAGCAGAGGCGTTAGCATTATGACCTATATCGTCACCGACCCATGCGTGAAGTGCAAGTTCATGGACTGCGTGGAAGTGTGTCCGGTCGACTGCTTCTACGAAGGCGAGAACTTCCTGGTAATCAATCCGGACGAATGCATCGATTGCGGCGTCTGCGAACCGGAATGCCCCGTCGACGCCATCAAGCCGGACACCGAGGACGACGGCACCAAGTGGCTGGAGATCAACACCAAGTACGCCGCCGTGTGGCCGAACATCTCGGAAAAGGGCACTCCGCCCGCCGACCGCGATGAATTCGAGCGCGAAACCGGCAAGTACGAGAAGTACTTCTCGGAAAAGCCCGGAGATGGGAAATAAAGGGGCGGCAAGTAGGCCTTGCTGTTCTGGCTTGTTCTTGCCATCTACCTGACCGGCGTCAACTTCGTCACCTGGCATACCTGGGTCCACGACAAGCGCCGCTCAGTCACCCGCGGCCGGCGCACGCCGGAAAAGACCCTGTTGTGGCTGTGCTTTCTCGGCGGCTGGCCGTCGGCCTTGTTGGCGGCGAAGCAGTTCCGCCACAAGACGGTCAAGGCCAGCTTCCTGGGACGGATGTATGGTGTTATCCTGCTGGAGGTCGTGCTGGTCGCCGTCGCGATCGTGTTGTGGGTATCGCTCTCGCGCTGAGAGTCTTAATAGCGAAATTATTTTTCGCTATTGGTGAATCCACACGGTATCCACAGGCCGGAAAGAGGCGCAAAGGCTTGCGGCATAAGGGGTTTGTTACAAACTAACGGGCCACGCATCGAGACTTTATTTCGTCGCAAATTTGTGATATATCTGTGGGTATTGCAAGAGTCGCACCGGCCTTCTTCCGCCCCCGTCTCCCCTTTAACCATAAAGGGTTGGCGAGGACGCTCCCAGACCAACGATCCACGCAAATCTTCGTTTGTTTTCTGCGTTCAGACCCGCCTCTCCCCTTGGGCCTGATACGCACCATCGACGCAGGTCGGATGATAACCTTGTCTTAGTCACGAAAAAAGCGCCCGCTCCGTTAGAACATCAGCGTCTTCCGGTCGGCGGTTTTCTGCGCTTTACATTCCGGTTGCGGCCCTTCCCGGCGCCGTCGGCCGGGCGCCGCGACGTCCGAAGGACATGGGAATTATTCCCCCTCTGCCCCACGCTTGAAGCGAAAGGTTGGCCAATGTCAGCAGATACCCTTACCCTCACCCGTCATGAATTCTCCGTAGGCGACAAGGTCGTCTATCCGGCGCATGGCGTCGGTACCGTCGCCGCGGTCGAGACTCAGGAAGTTGCAGGTTATTCGCTGGAAGTGTTTGTCGTGACCTTTGACCACGAGAAAATGACCCTGCGCGTTCCGACCAAGAAGGCCAAGACGGCCGGCCTGCGCCATCTGGCGGTCGAAGCCGTGATGTCGCAAGCCCTCGTGACCCTCAAGGGCCGCGCCCGTATCAAGCGCACCATGTGGTCGCGCCGCGCCCAGGAATACGAAGCCAAGATCAATTCCGGCTGCCTCGTGTCCCTGGCCGAGGTCGTTCGCGACCTGCACCGTTCCGACAGCCAGCCCGAGCAGTCCTATTCCGAGCGTCAGCTCTATGAATCGGCGCTCGACCGTATGGCCCGCGAAGTCGCTGCGATCGAAAAGATCGACCGCGATGCCGCCGTCGCCCTGCTGAACAAGAACCTGACCAAGGCGGCTTAAGCCTTACGTCATCTTCGATATGAAAAGCCCTCCGGTTCCGCCGGGGGGCTTTTTCTTTGCGTGGTTAAGCGACCCCTCTGTCGCCTTCGGCGACATCTCCCCATCTAACAATGGGGCGAAGGGAGCGCGGACAATCTCCCTCCGCCTTCTCGTCAGATTGGGAGGTATGGCGCCAGCGAAGGCATGACCTTCGCAAGCCATGATCAAGGCCTTCAGGCCGAAGCAGACGGAGGGGTCTTCTTTCTTAAATATGTCCGCTTGACACCCTGCCCGCGCTCCGGTCCTCTGCCATCGGGCTTTTCGGAGGGACGACAATGCACAAGATCATCGGCACGAGCGTACTGGCAATCCTGGCGCTAACGGCGCCGCTCGTCACCCAGGCAAAACCGGCCGAGGCGCCCAAGGCTCCCAAGGCCTTCGTCGCCACCAATGCCGGCTTCGACTTCACCCGCGAAGAGGTGATGATCCCGATGCGTGACGGCGTAAAGCTGCACACGGTCATCCTGATCCCCAAGGGCGCGAAGAATGCCGGCATGCTGCTGACGCGCACCCCCTACAACGCCACCGAGCTGACCTCGCACAACCCGTCGACCCACCTGGAATCGGTGCTGCAGGGCTATGACAACGCCGCCGACATCATCGTCGAGAGCGGCTTTATCCGCGTCATCCAGGACGTCCGCGGCAAGTACGGCTCCGAAGGCGATTATGTCATGAACCGGCCGCTGCAGGGGCCGCTGAACCCGACGAAGGTCGACCACGCCACCGACACCTATGACACCATCGACTGGCTGGTGAAGAATGTGAAGGAATCGAACGGCAAGGTCGGCATTATCGGCATCTCGTACGATGGCTTCACGCCGCTGATGGCGCTGGTCAATCCGCACCCGGCCCTGAAGGTGGCCGTGCCGATGAACCCGATGGTCGACGGCTGGCGCGGCGACGACTGGTTCCACAACGGCGCCTTCCGCCAGCAGAACATGTCCTATGTCTACGAACAGACGGCGACGCGCGACAATTCCGCCAAGTGGGCCACGCCCTATCACGACGAATACGACCTGTTCATGAGCGCCGGATCCGCCGGCGAGCTGGGCAAGCGTTACGGCATGGAACAATTGCCGTTCTGGACCAACCTGACGCAGCACGCGGCCTATGATTCCTACTGGCAGGACCAGGCCATGGACACGATCCTGGGCAAGCAGCCGCTGAAGGTGCCGGTCATGCTGGTATCGGGCCTGTGGGACCAGGAGGACATCTACGGCGCCCTTGCCGTCTATCGCGCCATCGAACCCAAGGATACCGGCAACGACAAGGTCTTCCTCAGCATCGGGCCGTGGTTCCACGGCCAGCAGATCGAGACCGCCGATCACCTGGGCGCCATCCGATTCGACGCCGACACCGCCAAGCAGTGGCGCCACGCCGTGCTCAAGCCCTTCCTGCAGCAATACCTCACCGATGGCGCCCCGGCAGCCGGCATAGCCCCCGTGACTGTCTTCCAGACCGGCACCAATACCTGGCAGAACCGTAGCGACTGGCGCGATCCGGCGAGCATGACGAAGTTGTATCTCGAAGCCGATCATGGGCTGGGCTTTACGCCGCCAGCCGGCGGCGCGGATGCCTATGTCTCCGACCCGACTAAGCCCGTCCCGTTCCGAGCGCGCCCGATCCAGCCGGTCGGCTATGACGCCCCCTATACCTGGACGCAGTGGCTGGTCGACGACCAGCGCGAGGCGTCGGGCCGCACCGACGTCCTGACCTATGAGACCCCGCCCCTGACGGCGCCGTTGACCCTGGCGGGCTCGCCTGTGGCCAATATCGTCGAGGCGACCACGGGGACCGACGGCGACGTGGTGGTCAAGCTGATCGACGTCTATCCGGACGAAGTGCCGGGCCAGCCGGAAATGGGCGGCTACCAGCTGCCGATCGCCATGGATATCCTGCGCGGCCGTTATCGCCAGCATCTCGATAAGGCGGAAGCCATCACGCCCAATACGCCGCTGGCCTACCGATTCGCCCTGCCGGCGGTCAATCACGTCGTCCTGCCTGGCCACCGCCTGATGGTGCAGATCCAGTCGAGCTGGTTCCCGCTCTATGATCGCAACCCGCAGACCTTTGTCGACAATGTCTTCTTCGCAAAGCCCGAGGACTACAAGGCCGCCACCATCAGCGTCTATCATGCGGCCGACCAGCAGAGCTTTGTCGAACTG
The DNA here is from genome assembly GCA_965246725.1 of Asticcacaulis sp. Lineage (GTDB taxonomy): Bacteria > Pseudomonadota > Alphaproteobacteria > Caulobacterales > Caulobacteraceae > Asticcacaulis. The sequence goes on along the minus strand of CBDFFG010000006.1, from coordinate 50,983 downwards.
CCGGTTGTGAGCGGGAAGTAATACCAACGGCCAATGCTTTCACTTACGGCCGTTGGGAGCGTGCGACTGCGCGCCGCCGCTGATGCGGCGAGCCATGCGGCGACTGAGCTGTATAAGGCTATAAAGAGTCGTTTTTGCCTTGACCTTGCGGCCTGCGTTGGTTATGGAACGCGCCTCTTTACGTTCGGGCGTGCCCGGACGTTATCCGTCATTTCCTTTTCCGAAGGTAGAACATCATGTCGCGTCGCTGCGAACTCACCGGTGTCGGCCCCATGGTTGGCCATTCCGTGAGCCACTCCAATGTCAAGACGAAGCGCCGCTTCCTGCCGTCCCTCCGTCAAACCGCCCTCGTCTCGGACGCCCTGGGTCAGTCCTATCGCCTGAAGATCACGAACGCTGCCCTGCGCACGCTCGACTTCCGCGGCGGTCTCGACGCCTTCCTGGTCAAGGCCGATGATGCGGATCTGTCCCTGCGCGCCCGTCGCCTGAAGAAGGCGATCAAGGACAAGCTGGCCCAGACGGCCGCTGCCTAAGCTTTCCGGATTATTCCGAACACCTGAAAAACCCGGTCGCAAGGCCGGGTTTTTTAGTTTCCAGAACTCCCCTTTTTGAAAGGGGGAGCTCTTATTGGGTCCAGTCGTAGACCAGGATCTTGGGCTTGTCGCCCGGGTGCAAACCGTCGCAAACCAGGTACAGGCGGTAACCGCCGGCAATGCGCACCGCCGCCACGCCCTCGTAATTGTCGACCGGCATCGGCGGCTTGATCTTCAGCATGTCGCTGACCAGAACCAGGCGATCGCCCTCCAGCTTCAGCAGGCGCAGGACGTTGCGCGGGCCGGTGATCGGGTCGTAATAGCGATAGAGGGCCAGGACCTGGTGATCGGTGGCCGGGCTGGCATAGTCGAGCACGGCCAGCGACGTCACCTTGTAGAGGAAACCCGGCGTCGGCGGCCCCTTGACCTCGACACAGGCATAGGTGGCCAGGGGACAGCGCCAGTAGCCGCCCGATTCGACACCGATCAGCAGTGAATCGCCAGCCGATTCGCGGATATAGGTCAGCCCCTCCATGCCCTCATTGGCCGGGAACAGGGGCAGGCCCTTCAGCGGCAGCCGCTCGCCGCGGCCCTTCCAGATATCGGGCATGGGGTAGCGGATGATGCGCTGCTGGCCCTCGAACGAGGCGAAGCGGTCGTGGGTGACGGGATCGATGGCGATATCCTCGACATCGCCGAAAGACTTGTCCTGGAAGGCCAGGCCGTCGATACCGCGCAACTGGTCGATCTCGAGCGCACTGTCACGCATGCTGCCCTTGCCGTCGGGCCGCAGGTCGAAGCGCACGATCCAGCCCCAGTCGGAATTGGCCTCGACCTTGAGACCGTCGCCATCGGGCTCCAGCTGGATGTCGGACAGGCCCATCAACATGTCCGTGCCGTCGGCGGTCAATTCATAGCCACCGACATAGTGGACGTGGCTGTTGAGCGGCTGTGGGTCGCTCACAGGCGGCAAGGTGCGGAAGCTGACTGTGGGGTGTTGGGTATAGGGATGAAGCTCGGCGTGGACCGAGGAGGCTGCCAGGGCGGCAACGAGGGCCAGTGTTCCAAACAAACGCATAAAATATCCCACTAAAGAGCCTGTTGCCACGTCCGATTGCCCCTCACCCGGCCCTGCGGGCCACCCTCTCCCCGTTTTACGGGGAGAGGAGAAGAAGGCGTACTACCCCGGACTGTAATGGCCGGGATTTTGGATGCAGGGCTAGCCGGCAAGCGCCGCAGGTACGCTTGTACCTGCCAGCGCAGACTGCGACGACCTGCGCCAAAAGCACGAGTCATTACTAGGGTTCGGAGAACAGTTCGGTAAGTTTATCCATAAGTCCGCCGGCCAAGTGTTCGACATCGATGAGCGTCAGCGCACGCTTGTAATAGCGCGTGACATCATGACCGATGCCGATGGCGACCAGTTCGACCCGGTGCGTCGTTTCGATATCGCCGATGACCTTGCGCAGGTGGTTCTCCAGATAGTGGCCGGAATTGACGCTCAGGGTCGAGTCGTCGACCGGGGCGCCGTCGGAGATCACCATCAGGATCTTGCGCTGCTCCGGCCGGTTGACCAGGCGCGAATAGGCCCATTGCAGGGCCTCGCCGTCGATGTTTTCCTTGAGCAGGCCTTCGCGCATCATCAGGCCGAGATTCTTGTGCGCCCGGCGCCAGGGATTGTCGGCGGCCTTGTAGATGATGTGGCGCAGGTCGTTGAGACGACCGGGATTGGCCGGCTTGCCCTGGCGCACCCAGTGCTCGCGCGCCTGGCCGCCCTTCCACGCCTTGGTGGTGAAGCCGAGGATCTCGGTCTTGACGCCGACGCGCTCCAGGGTCCGCGCCAGGATGTCGGCGCAGATGGCAGCGACCATGATCGGCCGGCCGCGCATCGAGCCGGAATTGTCGAGCAGCAGGGTGACCACCGTGTCACGGAACTCGGTGTCCTTTTCCTGCTTGAACGACAGGGGCGCGCTGGGGTCGATAATGACGCGGGTCAGCTTGGCGGCATCGAGCACGCCCTCTTCGAGATCGAAGCTCCACGAGCGGTTCTGCTGCGCCATCAGGCGGCGCTGCAGGCGGTTGGCCAGACGCGACACGACCGAGGCCATATTGGCCAGTTGGGCGTTGAGGAAGCCACGCAGGCGCTCCAGCTCTTCGGGGTCGCACAGTTCCTCGGCGGTCACCACCTCGTCGAACTGGCGGGTAAAGACCTCGTAGTCGGGCTTGGCGGTCGGCGGCGCAGAATCGGTGTCGCGGAAATCGGCCTCCCCCCCTTCGCCGTCGGGGATTTCGTCGGTCGCGGAGTCCGACGCCATCTGCGGGTCGCCCTGCATCTGGGTATAGTCCTCGGCGCCCTCGTCGGCCTGCTCCTGGCCCTCGGCGCGGTCCTCGGGCTGATCAGGCTTGGCTTCGTTGTCGGCGGTGTCCTCCTTGTCCTCGGGCGACTCCTGGGCATCGCCCTGCTCCTGGTCGTCCTGGCCTTCGTCCTGCTTTTCCTTTTCGGCGTCTAGGCTGTCGTCATCCATGTCGAGATCGGTGATAACCTTGCGCGCCATCTGGGCGAAGGTCTTCTGATCATGGATGTAGGGCATCAGCGCCCGCAGGCGCTCGCCGGTCTTGGCTTCGATATCGCCACGGAAGAAGTTGATGATCCGCTGGATCAGGCCCGGAACGGCATCGCCAGTCAGGATTTCCCGCGTGATCTGCCCCAGCATCGATGCCAGGCCAACCTCTTCCTTGGTTTCCTTGCGACCCAGGCCGCTACGCTCCAGCGAGCCAAGATTAGCGGCATTGAGGTTTTGCCTGACGCCCTGCAGTGCATTGGCGCCTATGGCTTGCAGCCGGGCTTCTTCGAGTGCGTCGAACGCCTCAGCGCTCTTATCATCACGCGGCCGGGCGCGGCGATGGACGTCTTCATCGTGGTGCGCGATTCTCAGCGCGATCTTGTCGGCAATGCCCCGTATTTCCTGAGCCTGTTTCGGCGCCAAGTCGCGCGGCGGATGCGGCAGGATAAGCTTGTTTCCCTCGCGTTTGGGCCCATCCGACCCGAACACGATTTCGAGGTCCGGGTCCTGCGCCAGGGCCCGGGTCGAATGAATCAGCGCCTTCTTGAACGGTTCGCTGAGAATGGTCGGCTTGGACGGCATGGCGATTGGATGTGCACTTTCGGGCGCCGGCGCCGCAACGGGCCGACGCGAAATATCAGATAACGCGAACCTTCAAGGCCGATTCCTGCACGTCCTTGCCGAAGGCGCGCTGGTAGAATTCGGCCAGGGTGTGGCGCTCCAGCTCGTCGCTCTTGTTGAGGAAGCTGAGGCGGAAGGCCATTTCCGGGTCGCCGTTGAAGATCAGGGTGTTCTGCGCCCAGGTGATGACGGTCCGCGGCGACATGACGGTCGAGATATCGCCATTGGCGAAGGCCGAGCGCGAATAGTCGGCAACGCGCACCATGGCGTCGATGATCTGCCGCTTTTCCGGCGTGTCGAATTCCGGGACCTTGGCGAGGACGATGCCGACCTCGGCCTCGTGGCTGAGATAGTTGAGGGTGGTCACCAGCGACCAGCGGTCCATCTGGCCCTGGTTGATCTGCTGAGTGCCGTGATAGAGGCCGGTCGTGTCGCCGAGACCGATGGTGTTGGTCGTCGAGAACAGGCGGAAATACGGATTCGGCTTGATGACCTTGTTCTGGTCGAGCAGGGTCAGGCGCCCTTGCGCCTCCAGCACGCGCTGGATGACGAACATGACGTCGGGACGGCCGGCATCGTACTCGTCGAACACCAGGGCGACCGGGCGTTGCAGCGCCCACGGCAGGATGCCTTCGCGGAATTCGGTGACCTGCTGGCCTTCCTTCAGGACGATGGCATCCTTGCCGATCAGGTCGATCCGCGAGACATGGCTGTCGAGGTTGACGCGGACGGTCGGCCAGTTGAGGCGCGCGGCGATCTGTTCGATATGGGTCGACTTGCCGGTGCCGTGGAAGCCTTGCACCATGACGCGGCGATCGAAGGCGAAGCCGGCGCAGATTGCCAGGGTCGTCTGCGGATCGAAGCGATAGGCGCTGTCGATATCGGGCACATGGCTGTCGCGCTGGGTGAAGGCCGGCACCATCATGTCCGAATCGACCCCGAAGACGTCGCGAATGCTGACCTTGGTGTCGGGCACGTGGGTCAGCAGGGGATCGGAATATTCGAGCTCGGGCATGGCGTTTCGGACTTTCGCAAGCATAGGGCGGACAGGGTTTCAGCTAGGCTCTCCGCGCCTGCGAGACAACCCTTAATGTGGGGATTTTGCAAACTTTTTATAGCGGTTTATTGCCGCGGCGATGCCTTGGCGTAGTCGCTTTCCGGCTGGCTCAGGCGCGGATTGGCAAGCATGTCGGCGGCGTCGGGCAGGAAGGCGGTGAACAGGGCCATGGCGCCGGCGGCCGAGCTTAACGCGCCCATGACCATCTGTTCGGTTTGCGCAGCCGCGATCAGATGGGCGGGGATGGCCAGGCCTGTGCCGGCGCAGACAATCCAGGCGGTAATTTTCCAGGTCATGGCCTCGCTGGTACTGCGCCGGATGAGGATGAGCGCTGCCACCCCACACAACGCCGCATAGCCAGCCGCCAGTATCCGGGAGCCTTGCCACAGGGGCACGCCACCGGCGATACCTGCTTGAACAGCGGCCATGACGATAAACAGCGCGGCGGCTATCCGGCCGGAGCGTTGGCGCAAGATCGACCAATAGGAGTCGGGAAGGGTTTCCATGACGCCACCTGTGGTGAGAGGGCATCATAGCGGAAAAGCCTGGGCTTGTCGTGGCCCCTCAGTCCTCACGCTTCGTCCGGGTGCTGATAGCTGACGACCTGGTCGAGGAAGGGCGCGGCATCGAGGTCGTCGAGCGTTTCGCACCCCGGCAAGGTGTTCAAACGATCGAGCCAACCGATACGGCCTTCCATACCGTACTGGATATCGGGGACTATGGTGTCGGGATGGTCGAAGGCGCCGATGGCCAGGGCGACCCCGTCGGGCGCCTCATAGGTCAGGGGCGTGCCGCAACTGGGGCAGAAGCCGCGCCGGACGAGATTGGAACTTTGAAAGCGCGACGGTTCAGCCCTTGTCCAGGCCAGGCGCGCCGCATCCACCGAGACCAGCGGAGCAAAGACATTGCCGAAGGCCTTCTGGCACATGCGGCAATGACAGACCGATGCCCGGCCCAGGTCTCCCGTAACTTCGAAACGGACGGCACCGCACTGGCAGCCGCCCCGATGGATCGAAGTCATTTTATTATGTCGTCTGGATCTTCTTCAGGACCTTGTAGGCCTTGATGACGCGCTGCAGCTTGTCTTCGGCCGAGCGGTCCCCGCCGTTATTGTCCGGGTGGCAACGCTTCAGCAGTTCGGTATAGCGCACGCGAATCTGGTCCCAGGTCGCCCCGGCCTCGAGGTCGAGGTCGGCAAAGGCCTGGCGTTCGATCTTACCGTACTGCTTCTCGGCCTGAACAGCCTTGTCGCGATTCGGCGTCGCGCCGGCGCCGAAGACGCTATGCGGATCGTAGAAGCCCTTGTTCGTGGCGCCCTTGGTGGTGAAGTTGGCGGCCTCGCGGCTGACGCGCGATGCGCGGAAGGCCCAGGTCGGACGGCCACCGGTGATGATGGCTTCACGATGCTGCTTGGCCTCGCCTTCGGACATGCCCGAAAAGAAGTTCCAACTCTTGTTATACTCGCCGGCATGCAGCTGGCAGAAGTTATAATACTCGTTCATCATCTCGCGCGACTTGGGCGCACGCGCCGTCGCCGCCTTGTGGCACTCGGGCCACTCGCACGGTTTCTGGCCAGGCTTCAACTGAAGCACGTCCTCTTCGGGCCGGCGGGTATGCTCCTCGCCTTCCTTCGGCGGACGGATACGCATATCCAAAAATCTCGGCTTGTACTTGAACTCGTCGCTCATATGATGAGATATCACCCTCAAAGCTTAATGTTTAATGCCAGTGATTTTTCACATCACTGCGATGGAAAAGGCCGGATCATGGGAATTGTCGCTGATCGTATCCGATCGAAGCTCAATCAGGCCTTCGCCCCTGTGCGTCTTGACGTGCAGGACGACAGCGCCAAACATAGTGGGCATTCGGGCGCGCGTGAAGGGGGGGAAAGTCATTTTTCCGTGGTTATCGTGTCATCGACATTTGATGGCCTGAATCGCGTCGCCCGCCAGAGGGCCATAAATACCGTCCTGGCCGAAGAACTGGCCGGTCCTGTCCACGCCCTGAGCATCCAGGCAAAGACGCCGGCCGAGGCTTAAACTTAAGAAGACCTCCCGTTATCTTCGCCTGACGGCTCGACCATCGCTTGCGAAGGCTATACCTTCGCTGGCCCAAACCTCCCCATTTTCAATGGGGCGGAGGGAGATCGCCGTACTCCCTTCGCCCCATCAGCAGATGGGGAGATGTCGGCGCAGCCGACAGAGGTGTCTCTTTTTCACGCATCGAATTGACAGCATCGTCTTTTTGCGAAATAAAATACGAAACATATTTCGCATTAGGTTTGACACATGACCGATATTCGTGATCTCGGCATTCTTGCCATCGGTACCCGCCTGCGGGTCGCCAGTGAAAATCTCGGCGCCCTGGTGAAGGATTTCTATTCCGCCCATGGCCTCGATTTCGAACCGCGCTGGTTTCCCGTCTTCCAGTTGGTGCGCCGCCAGCCGGGAATTTCGCTGGTGACCGTCGCCGGCCAGATCGGCGTGTCGCATACCGCCGTCAAGGTTCTGGTCAAGCCGATGCTCGAGGCTGGCCTGCTGACCGCCGATATCAATCCCGACGACGCACGCGCCAAGCAACTGCGGCTGACGCAGGCCGGCGAAGTCCTCTATGCCCGCCTGCAACCGGCCTGGTTCGCCCTGGAAAAGGCCGAACAGGAGGCGTTCGGCAAGGATGCCGATACCATCCTGCGCGCCCTGGAGACGCTGGAAGATGCCATCACCGATCGCGCCATTCCGCGCGCCCTGCGCAATACCCTCAGTGCCGAAAGCGTGGCCGCCGGGCTCAAGCTCGTGTCCTACGACGCTGCCAATCCCGACCATGCCCGCATGTTCGCTGCGCTTAACATAGAGTGGCTGCAGACCTACCACACGGTCGAGCCGGTCGATTACCGGATGTTCGCCGATCCGGTCGCTACCATCATCGCACCCGGCGGCGAGATCGTCCTGGCCGAGGTGTCGGGCCAGATCGTCGGCACCGGCGCCATCATCAAGCGCAGCGAGACCATCTATGAACTGGCCAAGATGGCGGTGTCGCGCACCTTCCAGGCCCGCGGCATCGGCGCCGCCATCGTGCGTCACTTCGAAGACCGCGCGCGCCAGCGCGGCCTGGAAAAACTCTATCTGGTGTCCTCCGTACGCCTGCCCCATGCCGTGCGCATGTATCGCAAGCTCGGCTGGACCGACTGCCCGCTGCGGCTGCACGACGTCTATGAACGCGCCGATATCAGCCTGGAAAAAGTGCTGTAGCGGCAACAGTCCCCAAGGCATCGGCGTTTGGGCGCGAAATTGCCTTGCCGCGCCGGACCGTGACCGTTAAGGCCGCGCCTGTGCCAAGGGTGCCCGCTGCCAGGTGGGATAATAGGGAACCGGATGCGAATTCCGGACTGTCCTCGCAACTGTAAGCATCGAGCCGACCGCCATACGTCACTTGCCCAGGCAGGGAAGACGGCGGGCCGGCGTCCGAGATGCAAGTCAGGAAACCTGCCGTGGCTGTCGTCCTTTGCCGGGTCGAGGTGTGCCGGGCGAGCAGAATCCTTCTGAGAGACGATGTATTTGTGAGCCGTGCGGGCGGAGCCCTGCGCGGTTCTCGTCCCTTGACGGAAAGCCCGTGCGATGAAAAGAACCCTCATCCTGCAAACCTCGCTGCTTGCCCTTACCCTCGCCCTCCCCTCGATCGTTCATGCTGAAGACATTATCATCAGCGTCACCCGCGAATCCCTGCCGATCTCCAAAGTCGGCCAGGCGGTCGACGTCCTGACCGACGCCGATATCAAGTCCTACCAGTCCCTGTCGATCGCCAGCCTGCTGGCCCACACCACCGATCTCAGCCTGGTCAGCAATGGCGGTCCGGGCGCCTCGGCCTCGGCCAGCATCCGCGGCGCCGGCGCCGACCATACCCTGTACCTGCTCGACGGCATCGCCCTGAACGACCCGAGCCAGGTCGGCGGCGGCGTCGACCTCGGTGTCCTGTCGACCGGCGACACCAGCCGGATCGAAGTGCTGCGCGGCCCCCTGTCCACCCTGTGGGGTTCCGGCGCGCTCGGCGGCGTGGTCAGCATCACCTCGCGCGAAGCCAAAAGCCCGCTCGAAGGCGATATCGCCCTGGAAGGCCTCGACCAGTACGGTTCGGCGCGCGTCGGCATCGGCGGCAAGAGCGGCGGCCTCAACTGGCGCCTGTTCGCCGGCGGCCTGAACGACCGCGGCGTCTCCGCCTATGACGAGGGCACGGAAAAGGACGGCTTCACCCAGACCGAACTGAGCGCCAAGGTCAGCTACGCCCTGAGCGAATCGACCACGATCCGCGCCCTGGCCCTGAAGACCCACAGCCGCAGCGATTTCGACGGCTTTGCCCCGCCGACCTACGCCTTTGGCGATGACGGAGAATTCGGCAAGGCCGATACCAAGCTGGGCGCGCTCGGCCTGACCAATGTCTTCAGCGGCGGCACCCAGACCCTGTCGCTCAGCGCCACCCAGACCGATCGCGACCTGCACGATCCGGACGGCACGCCCAACTTCGTGTCGCGCGGCCGGATCGTCGCCGCCGACTATCACCTCAGCTACCGCCTGACCGATGCCACTCGCCTGCTGGTCGGCGCCCGCACCGAACGTGACGACATGCGATCGGTGTCGACCTATTCGCCGCTGGCGTCGAAGGCCATGACCGTATCGGGCATCTACGGCCAGGTGACGCAGGCCCTCGGCACCGCCACCGTGACCGCCAGCGCGCGTCACGACGATTCGTCGAGCTTCGGCGGCCAGGATCTCGGCCAGCTGAGCGTCAGCCTGCCCGCCGGCGACCACTGGCGCCTGCACGCCAGCGCCGGCCAGGGCGTCAAGATCCCCAGCCTCTATCAACTGTTCGGCGATTACGGCACGGCGACCCTGAAGCCGGAAAAGGCGCTGAGCGTCGATGCCGGCGCCGATTACACCTTCACCGGCGGCCAGGTGTCGGTTACGGCCTTTACCCGCAATGTGCGTGACCTGATCGACTTCGACAACAGCAGCTTCACCTACCAGAACATCGCCCGTTCCAAGGCCAGCGGCGCCGAGGTCGAGTGGACGCAATCGCTGAGCGACAGGCTCAGCCTTCGCGCAAACTACTCCGTCCTGACGACGCGCAACGAGTCGCATGCCGTCGCCGCCACCTATGGCAAGCGTCTGGCGCGCCGCCCGGACACCATGGGCAGTGTCGACGTCAATTATGTTGCGACGCAAAAATTAACCCTCGGTATCGGCCTGCGCGCTGCCGGCAACAGCTTCGACAATGCCGCCAATACAGTCCCCCTGAAGGCCTATGCCACTGCTGACCTGCGCGCCAACTATGCGCTCAGCGACGCTGTCAACCTCTATGGCCGGCTGGAGAATGCCTCGGATCAGCGCTACGAAACGGCCAAGGGTTATGGCCAGCTTGGCCGCCGACTGTGGCTTGGAATCCGCAGCACGTTTTTTTGAATGAAGCTGTGAAATTTAGGGTTGTGCACTGCGAAATAAAATGTTAACGTAACGTTGTTCTTTAAATTATTTCCGGGTCAATTCGAACCGCAGGTTTCAAGCCTGCGGTTCTTTTGTTTGCCAGTCAGTGTTTTCAGCCGACGGTCGGCCAGTCGGATTTACCACCCGTCTTGGCGGTGACACCTATACCGTCTATGCGCATGGTCTTGTCGACGGCCTTGAGCATGTCATACAGGGTCAGGGCGGCGACGCTGACCGCCGTCAGGGCCTCCATCTCGACGCCGGTCTGCCCGGTCGTGCGCACCTCGGCCGCGATGGTAAACCCTGGAAGCGTGTCATCGATCGTAATGACCACGGCCGCCTTGCTGATCGGCAGGGGATGGCACAGGGGGATCAGGGTCGATGTCTGCTTGGCGCCCATGATACCGGCCAGTTCGGCCGTAGTGATGACGGCGCCCTTGGGCGTGCGGCCTTCGCGCACCAGGCGCACAGTGTCCGCGGCACAGATCAGCCGACCCGTGGCGTGGGCGGTGCGTGCGGTCACCGGCTTATCCGAGACATCGACCATACGCGCCCGGCCGGCATCGTCGAGATGCGTCAGGTCAGTCATTATTCCACCTTTTCAAATCTTCAGAGTCCGCAGCGCGGGGTTCGACCCAGCGCTCGCCCGATCCGCCACCTTCGCGTTTCCAGAAGGCCGCCTCGGATTTCAGCCGGTCCATAACATAGTCGACCGCCTGCAGGGCGTCGCGGCGATGGCGCGAGGCCGCGGCGACAAAGACGATGGTCTCACCCGCCGTTACCCGGCCGCAGCGATGAATGACAGTTAAACCCAGCAGGTCGAAACGCCCGGCGGCGGCCTCGGCAATGGTCTGCATCGAAGCCTCGGTCATGCCGGGATACCAGTCGAGATAGAGATGATCGACGCTGCCGCCTTCATCGCGCACCGTTCCGGCAAATGTGGCCACGGCGCCGGCTGCCCCTTCGGCCGCCATGAAATCGGCGTGGGCGGCAACGGCGTCGAAGAGCGTCTCGGCCAGGGTAACGACAAGCCTTGTCATGCTAACCGCCCGAAAAAACGGAGAAGAAGGCGACCTCGTCGCCATCGTTCACAAGGCTGTCGGTCGTAACAACCACCTTGTTCAGGCTCATGCGGATATCCGGGGCCTGCAATCGGCCATTCGCCAGGGCATCGGCGAAGGCTTCGTCGCGCAGGGCGAACAGCGTCGTGACACCGGTAACATTACGCCGCACCGTGCGCGTTCCCGCGATGTCGGCCATACGCCCAAAGAACAGTATATCGATCACAAAACGCTCCTGTACGCCCCATATAGCGCAGGTTCCCGGTCAACGTGCAAAAAATTGCCGTAAACCATGGTCAAACCTCTTGCGTAAAGTCACGGCCTCGGCTCAATACGAGGCCTTACCGTCGCAAGGCCGGAATATTCATGAGTCTGTCTAATTATCGATTGCTTCGGTCGCTTGCCCGGCTTGCGTTTTTTGGTAATCCCCCGCCCCTCGTCCTACCCGATCCGTCCGACGCAATGTCGGTACGGGCCTTGCTGCAACGCGATCAGGTGCATCTCGACACTGAAGCCCTGCGCGCCTTCTACAAGGACAAGCGCATCCTGGTGACGGGCGCCGGCGGCTCGATCGGCTCGGAAATCTGCAAGCAGGCTCTGGCGCTGGGCGCCGATCACGTCACCCTGGTCGACCACTCGGAGCTGGCGCTTTACGAAATCGATCGCGCTATACGCGAAGAATTCCCCGACAAGACCGCCCGGCCCGTCCTGTGCTCGATCCGTCGCAAGGAACGTCTGGCTGCCGTCTTCCTTGAACATCGCCCCGATGTCGTCTTCCACGCCGCGGCGCTGAAGCACGTCCCAATGGTCGAACTGAACCCGAGCGAGTCGGTTCTTACCAATGTGCTGGGGACGCAATATGTCATCGACGCCGCCAAGGCGGCAGGCGTCCATCAGCTGGTGCTGATCTCGTCGGACAAGGCCGTGGCGCCGTCATCCCTGATGGGCGCCACCAAGCGCCTGGCGGAGCACCTGGTGCGCACGCAGATTTCCGATACCCATCAGGCCTGTGTCGTGCGCTTCGGCAATGTGCTGGGATCGACGGGCTCGGTCGTGCCCCTGTTCAAGTCGCAGATATCGCGCGGAGGGCCGATCACCCTGACCGACCGCAACGCCGACCGCTATTTCATGACCATTTTCGAAGCGGTGCAACTGGTGCTGACGGCGGCGATGAACAATGCCCGCACGCCCGACCACCATTCCGGCCTCTATATCCTCGAGATGGGCGACCCCATCCTGATCTACGACCTGGCGAAGCGCCTCATCAACCTGTACGGCCTCAAACCGGACAAGGATATCAAGATCACCTTTACCGGCCTGCGCGAAGGCGAGAAGGTCACCGAGGCCCTGATCGACGACAATGAAATCCGCCAGGCGACCCTGCCGGGGATTTTCGAGGTGGTGAACCAGACGCAGGTGCCGCCGATCCCGGCCGAGGTCATGCAGACCCTGTATAACCTGGCCCAGGAAGGCCATGACGAGACGGCAAAGACCATGGTGTTCAACCTGGTCAAGAGCCTGCGAGAGCAGCAGGACTAGGCTCGTCAAAGAACTCCCCTTTTTGAAGGGGGAGTTCTATCAGTGCTGATACGGATCTTCCGCATCGGGATCGTCGGTCGATTGATATTCGTGCCAGATGCCGTTCAGCACGCCGAGCGTGACGGCAAGGCCGACGCCCAATATCCAAGAGAAGTACCACATAATATGGCTCCTTAATAAGAAGGGGGCACATGGGGGAAACATCGTTTCCCCCATGAACTAGTAGAGGTCCGGATTGCTCTTCAGGTGCTCGACGCTGACGCGGCCGAACAGCACCTTGTAGACCCAGGCGGTATAGTAGAGGACGATCGGCAACAGTATGCCCGTCACCAGCAGCATGATGAACAGGGTCAGCGGCGAGCTCGACGCATTCCACACCAGCAGGCTGGAATGGCTGTCGACCGTGCTGGGCAGGATGATCGGGAACATCGAACAACCGACCGTGGCGATGATGCCGATGACCGCCAAGGACGAGCCGCCAAAGGCGAGGATGTCCTTGCGCGCCGACATGCCGATCCAGGCCAGGACCGGGCCGGCAAAGCCGAGCAACGGCGCCGCCCACATCCACGGATACCTGCCGTAGTTCAGCAGCCAGGCGCCGGACTGGCGCACGACCTCGGCATGGGTCGGATTGGACGGACCGTCCGCCGGAACGGAGCCCACGATGGCGAAGCCGAGGCCGCCGAAGCGGACAAAGACGAAGCCGATCGCGAACAGGACGACGACGGCGATGGCGGCGATGCGGCCAAAACCGAGGGCGCGATCGCGCAAATCGCCTTTTTCCAGCTTGATGGCGATCCAGCCGGCCCCTTGCAGGACCAGCATGGCGACCGAGGTCAGGCCGCACAGGACGGTGAAGGGCGTGAAAAGACCAAGCAGGCCGCCGAGGAATGCGTCGTGATAAGTGGCGCGAAGATCCGAGTCGAAGCTGAACGGTGCGCCTGAAAGGACATTGCCGATGGCGACGCCGAAGACCAGGGCCGGGATGAAGCCGCCGGCGAACAGGGCCCAGTCCCAGTTGCGCCGCCAGGCCTTGCCCGCCCGCTTGGAGCGGTACTTGAACCCGACCGGCCGCAGGATCAGGGCCATCAGTACCAGGAACATGGCGAGATAAAAGCCCGAGAAGCTGACGGCATAGACGAAGGGCCAGGCGGCGAAGATGGCGCCGCCGCCGAGGATGAACCACACCTGGTTGCCTTCCCAGGTGGCCGACACTGTATTGATGACAGCCCGGCGCTCACTGTCGGTCTTGCCGATAAAGGGCATCAGGGCCAGGGTGCCCAGGGTAAAGCCGTCACTGATGGCGAAACCGATCAGCAGGACGCCGATCAGGGCCCACCAGATGACGCGCAGGGTCATGTAGTCGAGGGGTAATCCCATAATAATCTCTCCTTACACCTTCAGTTAATCGGCAGTTACTCGGCAGTTACTCGGCAGTTATTCGGCAGTTATTCGGCGGGGCCGGCGACAAGCGACGGATCGTCGGTCGGGCTGACCTCAGGGTCATCGTGCATGCGCCCCAGCTTCTGGGCATAGGGGCCCATTTTGATGGTCTTGATCATCAGCCGGACCTCGATCACCGCCATGATGGCGTACATCAGGGTAAAGCCGGCAATGGTCGCCCAGATTTGGCCGCGGGTCAGGCTCGACGCCCCCATGAAGGTCGGCAGGACGCCGTCGACCGCCCAGGGCTGCCGCCCGATTTCCGCCAGGATCCAGCCGAACTCGATGGCGATCCATGGCAGGGGAATGGCCAGGATGCACGCCCACAGGAAGAGCCGGTTGCGGGTCTTGTCGAAGGTCACCATGAAAAACGCCGTGGCGAACAGGGCGATCATCGCAAAGCCGATACCGGCCATGATGCGGAAGGCCCAGAACATCACCGGCACGTTGGGGATGGTGTCCGCTGCAGCCTTCGTGATCAGTGCCGCATTGGCGGTGCGTGGGTCGGCGACGTATTTCTTGAGCAGATAGGCATAGCCGAGGTCGAGCTTGTGTCCTTCGAACTCGGAGCGGGCAGCGACGTCACCTGGATTGACCTTCAGTTTTTCGACCCCGTCATAGGCGATCAGGCCGGACTTGATCCGGATCTCGGCGGTTTCGACCAGGTCGAGAATGCCGACGACCGGCTTGTTGACGCTGCGCGTGGCGATCAGCCCCAGGACGTACGGCACCTGGATGGCGTAGTCGGTCTGATGGGTCTTCAGGTTGGGCACGCCGAAGATAGTGATGCCGGCCGGCGCCTTTTCGGTGTGCCACATGGCTTCGAGCGCGGCCAGTTTCATCTTCTGGTTATCGGTAAGCGTATAACCCGACTCGTCGCCGAGGACGACGACCGACAGGCTGGAGGCCAGGCCGAAGGCGGCGGCCACCGCCATGGAGCGCTTGGCAATCGACACCCACTTGCCCCGCATCAGGTAGATGGCGGAGACGCCAAGCACGAAGACCGAGGCCAGGACGTAGCCTGCCGAGACCGTATGAACGAATTTGGCCTGGGCAACCGGATTGAACAGGACGGCGCCGAAGTCCGACACCTCCATGCGCATGGTCATGGGATTGAACTGGGCGCCGATCGGATGCTGCATCCAGCCATTGGCGATCAGGATCCACAGGGCGGACAGGTTGGTGCCGAGCGCGACGAGGAACGTTACCATCAGGTGCGCCGGCTTCGAAAGCTTTTCCCAGCCGAAGAACATCAGCCCGACCATGGTCGCCTCCAGGAAGAAGGCCATCAGGCCCTCGATCGCCAGGGGGGCGCCGAAGATGTCGCCGACATAGTGCGAATAGTAGGACCAGTTCATGCCGAACTCGAACTCCATGGTCAGGCCGGTCGCGACCCCCAGCACGAAGTTGATGCCGAACAATGTGCCCCAGAAGCGGGTGATGGTCCGCCAGACCTCCTGGCGCGTCAGGACATAGACGCTTTCCATGATGACCAGCATGAAGGACAGCCCCAGGGTCAGGGGCACGAACAGGAAGTGATAGAGCGCGGTCAGTGCAAATTGCAGCCGCGACAGCTCGACGATACCGAGATCCATGGACCGGCTCCCCTAAGATCCCCAGGCAAGGTGCGCGGGGAAGTTTGCCGCGCATCAGGTGCGCGAGAAAGTTTGCCGCGCATCAGGTGCGCGAGACAGATAAAACCCGCCTGCGACAATTGGCATGCGGCAAAACGATTTTACCGGCGCTATAAGACAGGACGACGATAAAGACCGTAGAAACTTTAGGGCCTATTGCAGCGCACCACAATACCACCAAATGTCGCACCCAGACCCAAACCTTGCCGCACCCCTTATCGCACCCTCGCCGCGCGAGATCCGCGCCCGGCTTGACCTGTGGGCCCAACCCCAGGCGAAACGTTTACGTCTCGCATCCGCGTTGGGTCTGGCCGATGTGGCCTGTGTCGCCGGCTTTGCCTGGGGCCTCAGCCACATGGTCAGCGATCTTTTCGAGCACAGAGCGCAGGTAGCGCATATCGTCGTACCAATGGCAGCAGGCGTCCTCAGTCTCGCCGCCCGGGCCGGGCTTGGTCTTGTCAGCCAACGTCTGAATTTGAACATTTCGCGCGCAATCATCGCTGCACTCCGCCTCGACATCATGGACACGGCGCTGGCCGGGCGCCTGGCAAGGCCTGCACAACTCAACAGCCTGTTCGAGGACAGCGAGTCGCTGGAAGGCTATTATGCCCGCTTTCGCCAAGCCAGCGTCCGCGCCGCCGTTACGCCACTGGTCATACTGGTCCTGATCGCCAGCCAGAGCCTGATCGGCGCCTGCATACTGGCCCTGACCCTGGTGCCGTTCATTACCTTGATGGCCCTGCTCGGCATGAGCAGCGCCGCCGAATCGCACCGGCAGTTGGACGCATTATCGCGCCTGTCGCACCTGTTTGTCGACCGTATCGCCACCCTGCCCCTGATCCTGGCTTTTCATAATGGTCCGCGCCAGGCCGGCGTCATCGCCCGGGCGGCATCCGATGTGGCGACGCGTACGCTGCGTGTCCTGAAGGTCGCCTTCCTGACATCGGCGGTGCTCGAATTTTTCAGCGCCCTCAGCGTCGCCCTGATTGCCGTCTATTGCGGCTTCTCGCTGCTGGGACAGTTGCCGTTTCACGTGCCCGAACACCTGACCCTGGGCACCGCCTTCTTCGTGCTGGCGCTCAGTCCCGAGGTCTATGCCCCCATGCGGCAACTGAGCGCCGCCTATCACGATCGCCAGTCGGCCATGGCCGCGGCGCAGCGCCTGATGGCGCTGGAGATCCGCGGCACACAGGCCCCTGCCCCGCGCCTCGACGCTGCGCCGGTCATCACCTACGACAGCGTGGTCTGTAGCTTTGCCGACGATCCCGGCTTTCGCATCGGTCCGGTCAGTTTTGTCGCCCGCCCCGGTTCGGTGACAGCGATCAGCGGTCCGACCGGTTCGGGCAAGACCACCCTGTTGCGCCTGCTGCTCGGCCAGGGCCTGATGACAGGCGGAATGGTCAGCATAGATGGTGCTACTGCCCTCAGCGATATTGGCGACAGCATCGCCTGGGTGTCGCAAAGCCCGCCGATCCTGGCCGGCACCTTGCGCGACAACCTGATCCTCGCCAACCGTGCAGCCTCCGACGCCGATATCGCCCGCGCCGTCGCGCAAACGGGTCTGAGCGATCTTGTCACCGCCCGCGGGCTCGACGGCGTCCTCGACGATCGCGGCTCGGGACTGTCGGGCGGCGAGCGCAAACGCATCGGCCTGGCGCGCGCCGTCCTGAAGGACGCGCCCATCTGGGTCCTCGACGAACCGACCGCCGATCTCGACGCCGCATCCGAGGCCGATATCCTCACCCGCCTGCCGCAGATGTTCGCCGGCCGCACCGTCCTGTTGTCCAGCCATTCGCCGCGCCTGAGCGCCCTGGCCGAAACCCGGGTGGTGCTGTCATGAATTTCGATGCGGCCTTTCGCGACATCCTGAAACCATTTCGTTCGCGCCTGGCCCTGACGGCCCTGATGGCGGCGGGGGTCAGCGCCAGCGCGGTCGCCCTGCTGGGCCTGTCCGGCTGGTTCCTGACGGCGGCCGCGGTCGCCGGCGCTGCAGGCCCGGTGGCCGTGCAAGCCTTCAACTACCTGCTGCCCAGCGCCTTTATCCGTTTCTTCGCCGTGGCGCGCACCGCCCTGCGCTATGGCGAGCGCTATATGGGCCATGACACCGCCCTACGTGCCATGGCGAAACTGCGCCCGGCCCTGTTCGCCCGTATCGCCGCGGCTAACCCGGCCGAATCCCTGCGTCTCAGCCGCGGCGAGGCGTCGAGCCGCTTTATCCAGGACGTCACCGTGCTGGAAAACGATCTGGTCATGCGCAGCGCTCCCTGGTCGGCCGCCGGCGGTATCGTCATGGCCGCCATTTTCTGCACCTGGGCCAACCCGTGGGCCGCCCTCGTCCTGCTGGTCCTGCTCACTGCCGGTTACGGCCTGTCGGGCGTGGCCATACGCCGGTTTGCTCGCGACACCGGTCTCGATGAACAGGCCGCCATGGGCCGGCTGAAGGCGCGCGTCCACGATATCATGACCGTCCTGCCCGATGTCCGCGCCTACGATCTGCGCGCGTCGCTCCTGGTCGAACTGGCGGCACACGAGGATGCCCTGCGCCAAGCAAAAACCCGCACCGTCCACGCAGACGCCATCGCCACTGCCGTCCTGCAGATCGTCACCGGCCTGTGCCTGGCCGCCATTGCCATAGCCACCGCCCATGACCGGCTGGCCGACATGGCCCTGGCGCTTCTGGCGTCGAGCATGACCTTCGAGAGCCTCAGCATCCTGATCCGCGCTACCGGCCAGGCCGCCGTCACCCGGGCGGCAAAGACCCGCGTCGCCGAAATCCACGACCTGCCGGCGGCCACGGCGGCGCAAGGGCCATTTGCCTTCGGCGGGTTTGCCCTGGATCGATCCTTACGCCTGCGCATCGACGGCCCGTCGGGCAGCGGCAAGACGCTGGCGATCGAAACCCTGATCGGCCTGCGCGACGCCCCCGCCGATGGAAGCCTGTTCGCCCTGTGCCCGCAGGACGCACCCGTCCTGACCGGGACGATTCGCGACAACCTGTTGCTGGCGGATGCAAAAGCCGATCCCGATGCTATGTGGGCAGTGCTCGACGACTCAGGCTTGAAAACGCGTGTGAGCACCCTGCCCAAGGGGCTGGACACGTGGGTCGGTGATGGCGGCATCACCCTGTCGGGCGGCGAGCGCAAGCGGCTGTCCCTGGCGCGGGCTTATTTACGCGATGCGCCTATTCTTGTGCTGGACGAGCCGACCGAGGGGCTCGACCTCGACACTGAGCGTCTGGTCGTCGCCCGTCTGCAGCAACGCCTGGCGCGCAAACCCCAGGGCCTTATCCTGGTCAGCCACCGCGAGGCCCCGCGTATCCTCGCCACCGATGTCCTCAGCCTTTAAAGGCGCGAAGCGCATTATCGCAGCAATCCAGATACGGCGGCGCGCTCAAAAAAATCTGCGAAAATCTGCGGATCCCTTTTCTTTGCCGCCTGTGCGTGCGGCAACTACGGTTAAAGGTGTCCGCAGATTTTCGCAGATTAGCGCAGATTTCTGATATTTCCTGATACTTAGGAGCGATGCATACACTTAAAGACGCTTGCCGCGCAGGCAGGTCAGTGCGTGCGCAGGCACTGGCTGACGAACTGATGCCAGGTCTGGCCATCGGTAGCGTTGGCGGCCTTGAGGCCCTGCCATTTGGCGCCGCACATCTTCATACGGTTGCCGCCCGGGGATGGCGAATCGCCGTTGGCCGCGGCCTTGAGCGCCAGCGCCTTATGAGGGGAATCCATGTGTGCCGCGCGTATTTTGGGCGCCGCTGGCGTCCTCAGCGCGACAGGCCGGACCGCCGGAGCGGTAACTGCGCCCGCCAGGCAGGCGCGCAAAAACGGCTGATAGGCCGCGCGGTCGGGATTTCCCGTCGCCAGCCATTGCGCCGTACAGTCCTGCATACGTCCCTGCGGGCGGGTGGCCGCCAGCACGGGGGCAAAGGTCACGATCACCAGGGCGATGACCGCCACGACGATCAACGACACGAATACCAATATCGCCGCCAATCCCTTCATTTACCCCGGCCTTTCATGCCTTAACCGCCCTTGACTCCGTAGGCGGCAAAGAAGACGCGCAGGCCGGAATCGACCTCGGCATCGATCTCTTCATCCGTCGGCACCTGCAGGTAGTTGAGCAGGCGGGCCTTTATCATGCGGCCGTGGATCAGCGAGTTGAAATGGTGGGCGGCCTGCAAGGCGTCGTCGATGGCAAGCTCGCCGCGGTCGGCGGCAGCCTTGAGATAATCGGCGACCAGCATGGCGCCGCGCAACGGGCCGCTTTCATAGAAGGCGCGCGCCACGTCCGGCGACTTGGCGCTTTCGGCTGAGATGACGCGCCAGTTGCGCAGGGTCGTCTCGGACGTGAAGACGCGCAGGTAACGCTTGGCGAAGGCCGTCAGGACCGAGCGCGCATCGCCCTCTCCCATGAGCAAGGCGCCGACCTGCTGGCGATGGAACTCGCAGTGGCGCGTGGCATAGGCTTCGAAGAGCTCTTCCTTGCTCTTGAAGTAATTATATAGCGTGCCCTTCGATCCGCCGAGCTTGGCGGCGATGCTCGACATCGAGGTCGCGGCATAGCCTTCGGTCAGGAAGACCTCGCTGGCGACGTCCAGAATCAGTTCGCGGCGATCCCCGCGCCCCTTATGCTCCGGACGTTCATCGTTGATTTCATTCGTATTTGACGCGGCAATCTGAGCCGTGTGTCCTTTTTGCATCGCAAAAAAATTCCTCAACCGTACTGTATGGTCATGTTGACAGATACATCCTTCCGGACTATATGTCCAGCCAATATGACCATACAGTACGGTTATTTCAAGAAGACATGCCGATGACCTCCTCCTCCCCCGCCTACCGCCTTAACGCTCCCAAAGCCCTGATGGCCGCCACCGCGCTGCTGGCCGTTCTGACGCTCGGCGCCTGCACCACCGTGCCGCAGAGCGCGCCCTTCGCCCGCGAAAACAGCTCGGCCAAGATCGCCAACCCGATCGCCGACATCGCCGAACAGCGCTGGTGGGACGACTTTGGCGACAAGCAGTTGTCGTCGCTGATGAACGAGGCCTTCTCCAATTCGCCCAGCCTGGCCATGGCTGAGGCCCGCCTCAACCAGGCCGAGGCCTATACCGGCGCCACCAAGGCTTCGGTCCTGCCGTCCCTGTCGCTCAACGCCAAGACGGACGAATTCAAGCAGAGCTACAACTACCTCTTCCCCAAGGCCTTCCTGCCGGACGGCTACACGGACGAGGGCCAGGTGACGTTCAACTTCGACTGGGATCTCGACTTCTGGGGCAAGAACCGCGCCGCCATCACGGCCGCGACGACCAATGCTCGCGCCGCCGAGGCCGACGCAGCCCAGGCCCGCCTGATGCTGTCGGCCGCCATCGCCAGCACCTATGTCGAGCTCGACCGCCTCTACCAGGAACATGACCTGGCCGATCGCGCCGTCGCCATCCGCAACGACAGCGCCGGGCTGGTCAAGCAGAAGCTCGATGCCGGCGTCAGCAACCAGGCCGAATACGACCAGGCCAGCGCCGGCGTCTTCGCTGCCCAGGCCGATGTCGCCGCGCTCGACGAACAGATCGAAATCACCCGTCACGCCCTGGCCGCCCTGGTCGGCGCCGCCCCCGACCGCGCCGACAACCTGGCGCGTCCGACCATGAGCCTGAAGGCCGATGCCTTCGACGGCGCCCCCGGCCAGGTCAATCTCGACCTGATCGGCCGCCGCCCCGACGTCATCGCCGCCCGCTGGCGCGCCGAGGCCGCATCGGCCGGCATCAAGGCCGCCCACGCCGCCTACTATCCCAATATCAACCTGTCGGCCTTTGTCGGCTTCCAGGCCCTGCACATGGACAACCTGTTCAAGAGCGGCTCGGACATCGGCAATGTCGGTCCGGCCCTGTCCCTGCCGATCTTCGACGGCGGACGCCTCAACGCCAACCTGAAGTCGGCCGAGGCGGAACACGCCCTGGCCATCGCCAGCTACAACCAGGATGTCCTGACCGCCATGCAGCAGGTGGCCGACACCCTGTCGAGCCAGCGCACGCTGCAGACCCGCCTCTACGCCTCGCAGAAGTCGCTCGACGCCTATGAGTCGGCCTACAAGCTGACCAAGATGCGCTACGACGGCGGCCTGACAACCTATACCGCCTTGCTGGTGACCGAACAGAGCCTGATCCAGCAACGCAAGGTCGTCGCCGATCTCAAGAGCCGCGCCCTGACCCTAGACATCGCCCTGATCAAGGCCCTTGGCGGCCAATACGACACGTAACCATCACGACCTGGACCATCACGACCTGATGTTACCATACTGGTCACCGAATTCTGATATAACCGCGATATAACGCACCTGTACGAACGCACACGAACCGAGATTTCATCATGCCCGACACCGCCGCCCCCACCGCTACGCGCGCCCCCGTCGACACCGCAAAGGCTGCCCCGGCCAACGCCAAGCGCAAGCAGCTTCTAACCTATGTAGCTATCGCCGTCGTCCTCGGCGCCATCGGCTACGGCGCCTATTACGTCGCCTACGCCTCGCACTATGTCTCGACCGACAACGCCTATGTCGGCACCGACACCGCCCAGGTCAACGCCCTGGTCGCCGGTCCGATCAAGACGGTGACGGCCCTGGAAACCCAGCACGTCAAGTCGGGCGACATCCTGGCCACGATCGACGACGCCGACGCCAGGATCGCGGTCGAGCAGGCCCAGGCCGCCCTCGCCACCGCCCAGCGTCACGTCGAAGGCTATGTCGCCAACGACCAGGCCCTTGCCGGCCAGGTCGGCGCCCGCCAGGCCGACGTCGCCCGCGCCAATGCCCAGATCGCCGCGGCCCAGGCCGACCTCGACTCTGCCAGGATCAATCTCGGCCGTCGCCAGAAGCTGGCGACGTCGGGTGCGGTGTCGCAGGAGGAACTGACCGACGCCCAGGACGCCTTCGCCAAGGCGCAGGCCGCCTATGCCAACGCCACCGCTTCGCGCGACGCGGCCCTTGCCGCCGTCACCGCCGCTGGCGGCCAGCGCCAGACCAACCAGACCCTGTTCTCGGGCGTTACCTCCGAGCAGAACCCGGAAGTCATGGCCGCCCAGGCCCGTCTCGACGCCGCCAACCTGGCGCTCAGCCGTACCGTGGTGCGCGCGCCGACCGACGGCATCGTCTCCAAGAAGGCGATCGAGGTCGGCCAGCAGGTCCAGGTCGGCACGCCGCTGATGACCGTCGTCCCGGTTGATCGCGCCTATGTCGATGCCAACTTCAAGGAAGTCCAGCTCAAGAAGGTCGTGCCGGGCCAGAAGGTCGAAGTGACCTCGGACCTGTACGGCAAGAGCGTCGTCTATCACGGCACCGTCCGCGGCATTTCCGGCGGCACGGGTTCGGCCTTCTCGCTGATCCCCGCCCAGAACGCCTCGGGCAACTGGATCAAGGTCGTGCAGCGCCTGCCGGTGCGCATCGATCTCGACCCGAAGGAGGTCGCCGCCCACCCGTTGCGCGTCGGGCTGTCCATGGCCGCCAAGATCGACACATCTAAATAACTACCCCCTGCCCGGATGCCGCCTCAGGCGCGTCCGGGTCCTTTTTCCGCCGGAGCATTGCGATTTGGCTTCGCTCAAATCGTGCTCCGGTTTTAGCTTTATCGCGCAATTTAACCGAAAAGTGGCGACCACTTTATCGGATTGCGCTTAATACGGGGCAGACCATGTCTTCTTCCTCTACCGCAGCCGGGCCCGGCGCGGCGCCGGCCGTGCCTGCGCCCCTGATGGGCTCCGCCCTGTGGATCACCGCTATCGCCCTGGCGCTCGGCACCTTCATGCAGGTGCTCGACTCGACCATCGCCAACGTCTCCGTCCCGACCATCGCCGGCAATCTCGGCGTGTCCACGTCTCAAGGCACCTGGGTCATCACCTCGTTCGCCGTGTCGAACGGCATCTCGGTGCCCCTGACCGGCTGGCTGATGGGACGCTACGGCGTCGTCAAGGTCTTCGTCTTCTCGGTGATCATGTTCACCATCGCCTCCTTCCTGTGCGGCATCGCCTGGAACCTCGACTCGCTGATCCTGTTCCGCGTCCTGCAAGGGGCGGTGTCGGGCCCGATGATCCCGGGCTCGCAGGCCCTGCTGATGATGATCTTCCCGCCGAACAAGCGGGCAACCGCCCTGGCCATCTGGTCGATGACCACCCTAGTGGCGCCGATCTGCGGCCCGATCCTGGGCGGATATATCTCCGACAACATCTCCTGGCCGTGGATCTTCTTCATCAACCTGCCGGTCGGCGCCATCTGCGCCTTCCTGAGCTGGCAGGCCCTGTCGAACCGCGAAACCCCGACCTTTGTCCGTCCGATCGACCGCACCGGCTTTGCCCTGCTGGTCATCTGGGTCGGCGCCCTGCAGGTCATGCTCGACACCGGCAAGGATGTCGACTGGTTCAACTCGCCGGCCATCGTCGTCGAAACCCTGGTCGCCATTGTCGGCTTCATCGCCTGGGTGATCTGGGAAATCTACGACAAGGCCCCGATCGTCGACCTGTCCCTGTTCAAGACGCGCAACTTCGCGCTCGGATGTGTCGTCCTGTGTACCGGCTATGCCATCTTCTTCGGCAATAACCTGCTGATGCCTTTGTGGCTGCAGACCCAGATGGGCTATATCGCCACCTGGGCCGGCCTGGTCGCAGCCCCGTCTGGTGTCATCGCCGTCATTCTGACGCCGTTCGCCGCGCGCCTGCTCAACAAGTACGACGCCCGGATCCTGGCCACCGTGTCGATGATCTTCTTCTCGCTGTCCTTCTACATGCGGTCGAACTATACGCCCGACGCCGACTTCTACGCCCTGGCGGCGCCGATGCTGGTGATGGGCGTGGCGATGAGCTTCTTCTTCATCTCGATGGTGTCGATCACGCTCAACGGCGTTCCACCGCAACAGACCCCGGCGGCTTCGGGCCTGTCGAACTTCGCGCGGATCGTCGCCGGCAGCTTCGCGGCATCCCTGGCCACCACCATCTGGGACCAGTTCGAAGCCAACCACCAGACGCGCCTGTCCGAAATCATGGGCGGCGCCGGCGGTGTCTCGCCGGCCATTACCGGTGCCCTGTCGCAGGCCGGGGCCAATGGCCTCAGCCAGGGCCAGGCGGTCGGCACGGTCGTGCGCCAGGTCGTCGGCCAGGCCTATCTCGGCGGGGCGCTCGACTTCTTCCGCATCTCGGCCATCATCATGCTGTGCCTGATCCCGCTGATCTGGCTGTGCAAGCGGACCATGGCGCAAGGCGGGGCGGTTCATGCCGCGGCTGACTAAGCGCAATCCCATAAAGTGGTTACCACTTTTGGGGTTAAATTGCTCGACAAAATAAAGAGGTTACTGAAGCGTCCTGACCCGGAACGCTGCAGCGGAGCGGAATGACATTAGGTCATTCCGCTCTTTTTTATGTCCCGCCGGCGCTTGGCTTGGCCGCCTCAGGCAAAATGTCCGTCTATGAATCCCACCCGCAATTCTCTAAACCGGTCGCATCGCAAGGATTCGTTTCACATGATAGCACTCGCTCTTCACGGCGGCGCAGGCGCCAAGGCCGGCCGCGACTATTCCGCCGAAATCAACCACATGCGCGAGGTCGCCACAAAGGCGCGCGAAAGCCTCAACAGCGGCGCCCATGCCATCGACGTCGTCACCGAGGTTGTTACAGCGCTCGAAGACTCAGGCCTCTACGTCGCCGGCCGCGGCGCATCGCCAAATGCCGCCGGCTTCTATGAACTCGACGCCAGCCTGATGGCCGGCCATACCCGCGCTGCTGGCGCCGTCGCCGCCCTGCAGGGCTTTCCCAATCCGGTCCGGGTCGCCCGCGCCGTCATGGACGCAACACCGCACGTCATGCTGGCCGGCGATGGCGCGGCCCTGTTCGCCCACGCCCAAGGATTTGCCCCGATCCCCGACGAGACGGCATACTTCACCCAGGCCGGCAGCTTCGAATCCAACTATCCGCCCGGTACGCTCAGCCACGGCACGGTCGGCTGCGTCTGCCTCGACAGCCACGGCCACCTGGCGGCCGCGACCTCGACCGCCGGCGTCTTCGGCAAGCTGGCCGGCCGCGTCGGCGACACGCCGCTAATCGGCGCCGGCACCTGGGCCGACGATGGCGCCGCCATCTCCTGCACCGGCCAGGGCGAATACTTTATCCGCGTCAATGCCGCCGCCCAGACCGCCTTCCGCCACGCCGGCGGACAGGCCCTGCTCGACGCAGGCTCGGCGGTGCTGGAACAGATTGCCGCCATGGGCGGCGAAGGCGGCCTGATCTCGGTCAATGCCCGCGGCGAGGTCGCCGTCCCCTTCCGATCACAAGGCATGAAACGCGCCTGGTTCACCACAGCCAACGGCGCAGACGGCGAGATCACCTCGGAGGCTTTCTGAGTCCGGGCTGATAAATTATAACAACCGGCGCCGGTTTTGCCACAAAGCGTCCGTATAACCTCGCAACTGGGGCACGTTGCGAGGTTATATCATGGCGCAAACATCGGACTTCGAAACCGCCCTGGCCCTGTCGCGCTTCGGCCTCGGCAGCGGCACGGATGGGGTCGCCGCGCTCACCGGCAATGTCCGCGACATCCTGAAAAGCGAGATAGCCGCCGGCGCTCCTGTTCCGACAGATCCCGGCCTGCAAAGCACCCCGGACCTGCTGCTGGCCACCTATCAGTACCAGAAGGACAAGCAGGCCGAGCGCAAGGAGATGCGCGCCGCCACGTCGCCGGCCATGACCAATCCGCAAATGGGTGGCCAGATGAGCAGTCCGCAGATGGACGGCGGCCAGATGAACGCCATGGCCCCCGCCAAGCCTATGAAGCCCGGCGCCGATATTCCCAACCCGATCCGCCCGGCCGCCAATATCGAGATCGACTGCCGCTTCAACGGCACGATGAAGACGCCCGCCATCGGCTTCAACGAACGCATGGTCATGTTCTGGGCCAACCATTTCTGCATCTCGACCAAGAAGAGCCAGGCGGTCGACATGATCGCCGGCGCCTATGAACGCGAAGCCATCCGGCCCTACGTCTTCGGCCGGTTCGCCGACATGCTGCTGGCGGTCGAGACGCATCCCGCCATGCTGCTCTATCTCGACAACAACCAGTCGATCGGACCGAAATCCCCCGCCAACAAGACCGGCAACAAGGGGCTCAACGAAAACCTGGCGCGCGAAATCCTGGAACTGCATACGCTTGGGGTCGGCACAGGCTACAGCCAGGCCGATGTCACCAGCTTCGCCAAGGTCATTACCGGCTGGGGGATCAACCGCCTGCCGCGGCCCGGCAGCCCGGGCGGCACCTTCTATTTCACCGACCGCCAGCACGAGCCTGGCCCGCAGACCATACTGGGCAAGATCTATGCCCAAGGCGGCGTCGACCAGGGCAAGGCCGTGCTGGCCGATCTGGCGCGCCATCCGGCAACCGCCAAGCATATCGCCACCAAGCTGGCGCGCCACTTTGTGTCCGACACGCCGCCGCCGGCCCTTGTCGCCCGGCTGAGCGACGCTTATTTGAAAAGTGACGGCGATCTAGGCGAGGTGTCGCGCACCCTCATCGCAGCCCCCGAAGCTTGGACGCCGCAACTGCTGAAGATGCGCTCGCCGCTGGAATATGTCGCCGCCATGCTGCGCGCCACCGGCGCGACGCAAAGCCCGCAGGTCATCCGCAACGCGCTCAACGCCATGGGCCAGCCGTGGTGGCAGCCGGCCGGTCCTAACGGCTTTCCCGATACGGTATCAGCCTGGGCCTCGCCGGAATCGTTGAGCACGCGCATGGATTACGCCAATGGCCTGGCCGTCAGCGCCGACCATTCGATCGATCCGCGGCAATTCGCCGAAAGCCGGCTGGGCGCACTGCTCAGCGATCACACCCGCGATGCCATTGCCCGCGCCGAAAGCCAGCCGCAGGGCCTCGGCCTCGCCTTCCTCTCCCCCGAATTCATGAGGCGCTGAGATGTTTACCCGCCGCACCCTGTTAGGCGCCATTGGCGCGACCGCCGCTTTTGGCGGCTTTATCCCGCTGGCCGCCTGCGCCGCCGGCGCTCGTGATCCGCGCTTCGTCACCATCATCCTGCGCGGGGCGCTCGACGGTCTGACCGCCGCCCCGCCCGTCGGCGATCCGGACTATGCCACGGTGCGCGCCAGCATGGATATCAGCGACGCCTTGGCACTCGACTCGACCTTCAGCGTCCACCCGTCCTTCGTCAACTTTGCCCGGCAGTACAAGGCCGGCCAGGCGATCCTGATCCACGCCGCGGCCTCGCCCTATCGCGACCGTTCGCACTTCGACGGCCAGGACGTGCTGGAATCCGGGGCGACGGTTCCCGGCCACACCGATTCCGGCTGGATGAACCGCTTCCTGCTCACCCTGCCGTCGGCGCAACGGGTCAATCCGCGTGGCCTGGGTGTCGGCGGAGTGACGCCCCTGGTTATCCGCGGCTCGGCGCCGGTGCTCGGCTGGGCACCCAGCACTCTGAAACAGGCCGATCCCGACCTGCCGCCGCGTTTGATGGCGTTGTACGAAGCGTCGGATCCGACCCTGGCAGCGACATTGAAAGAGGCCATTGCCACCGGTAAGATCGCCAATGGCTATAGCGGCATGGGCAAGGGCGCCTCGGGCGGCCCGGGCGATCCGCAGACCATGATCGCCATGGCCCAGGGCGCCGCCAAGCTGCTGGCCGCCGATGACGGCCCGCGGGTCTGTGCCTTGGCGTTCGAGGGCTGGGACACCCATGCCCAGGAAACCCAGCGGCTCAAGACCCTGCTAACCGGGCTCGATGGCGCGTTGGGCGCGTTCGAGACAGGCCTGGGACCGGCGTGGAAGGACACGGCTATCCTGGTGGTAACCGAGTTCGGCCGCACCGTCGCCGTCAACGGCACGGACGGCACCGACCACGGTACGGCGGCGGCGGCGTTTCTGACCGGAGGCGCCGTCAAGGGTGGCCGGGTGATTAGCGACTGGCCGGGGCTAAAGCCGGCCCAGTTGTATCAGAACCGCGACCTGATGCCGACGACTGACCTGCGCGCCGTGGCCAAGGGGCTAATGGTGGAGTTGTACGATGCGCCGGTTTCGGCACTCGGCACGAAGGTGTTTCCGGATTCGGCGGGGGTAGCGCCGTTGAAGGGATTGATCGCTTAAAGCGTCATTATACCTCCCCGACTTGATCGGGGAGGTGCAAGTCGTACGCCTACTTGCACATCTGGTCGATGCCCGAGATATCCGGACCGGCGGGGACCTTAGAAATATCGATGCCCTTTTCCATGGCCGTGCGTTCCATGACGATACCATCGCCGGCATGGGCATCGGTTTCGGCATAGGCGACATCGCTCTCGGCCTGGCCGAGCGTAACATAGTGCGCACCGGCCGCATCGAGCTTGTCCAGCACCTGCGGCAGCATGACCGCGCTGAAACCACCGATATGGGTCAGCAGGACCTGCGGGATCATGCGGCCATAAACGACCTGCGACAGGGCCTTCATGCGGACGATGCCGACATCGATACCCGCGAGGTACCGCGTCTTCAGCACGGCGATCGACGCCGTATCGCCCTTGGCCAGGCAGCGATTATAGGTATCGGTCCACGCCCAGTCGTTGAAGCTGACCGAGACATCGGCGATGCGATAGCCATTGGCCTTCAGATAGGCCCCGACCGCATCGTGGTGCGCGGCATTTCCGGCGCTGAGGAAGGGGAAACGCAGATAGTGCCAGTCGGCGCCGTCCATGTATTTCTTCAGCACCGGCTCCCCGGCGGCGATATCGGCCTCATAGGCCTCGACCGTGCCATCATTGATATTGTGGTGGCTGTAGGTGTGGTTGCCGAGCGGATAGCCCGCCGCGCGCCAGTCCTTCAGCATGCCCTCGCTGTCCGGTTCGCGGGCAATGCCGACGGCATTGACGAAACCGTAGGCCTCAGGGACCTTGTGCGCCTTCAGCGCCGCCAGATAGGCCTGGCCGATGGCGACACGGCTCATGCCCGGCGTCTGCGAGCCGTGGGTCGGCAAGTCGTCGACCGTGATGGCGATATCGAACTTCGCCTGCGCATCGGCGGCATGGGCCGCGATACCCGTCAGAACGATAGCGCTAACAGCGAGCGCGGTGAAAAAACGGAACGGCATGGCTGGTCTCCCCGAATTGTTCTTATTTGCGACCAGTGTGCGACAAAAGCGCCTGTCCGGCAAGGGTCCCCGCATTGCCGTCCATCAAGAACGCTGTTACAGATTTAACATTATTTCCAGCAAGGGGCACCATTATGAACGGCAATATATTCCTGCGGACCAGCGTTGTATTCCTGACCATCGGGGTCAGTCTCGGCCTCTATATGGGCGGCAGCCAGCACTTCGAGCAAGCGGCGACGCACGCCCACCTCAACCTCGTCGGCGGCGTCTGGATGTTCCTGGCCGGCCTGTTCTACAACCACACGGCCGGTCGCGTATCGCCGAAGCTGATCGCCACCCACTATGTACTGGCGGTCGTGGGCGTGATCACCTTTATCCCCGGCCTGTTCGGCGAGATTGCAGGTTACAAGTGGGCCCTGCCCCTGCTGATGGGCGGCTCGATGTTAACGGGCCTGCAGATCCTGCTGTTCGCCATCCTCGTCTTTGTCGGTACCGGCAAGACGAAAACGGCCCTGATGTAAACACCAGGGCCGCTTCGAAATTCGGATTTATACCAACGGCCACTCATTTCGACTCATGGGCCGTTGGGAGCGTGCGACCGCACGCCGCCGCTCGTGCGGCGAGCCATGCGGCGATTGAGCTGAAAAATTAAGCGGCGAAGGCTTTGGGCAACAGGGCCTGAGCCGCCGTACGCGTCACAGCCTCGAGTTCGGCAAAGCGGTCGGCGTCGATATCGGCGAAGACGAAGCAGGTCTTGCTCTGGGCAAAGGCTTTCAGCGCGTCCGGCACTGCCACGTCGCGGCATTCCTTCATGACCAGGGCCGGCAGATAATAGGACACCTTCTGGCCGGTCAGGCGAATCGTGCCGAACCATACCGGGTCCTTCGACGCCATGGTGGCGGTCGGCACATTGACTGTGCATTCCCCGACGACATCCTTGGCAATTTTCATCGT
The DNA here is from genome assembly GCA_965246725.1 of Asticcacaulis sp. Lineage (GTDB taxonomy): Bacteria > Pseudomonadota > Alphaproteobacteria > Caulobacterales > Caulobacteraceae > Asticcacaulis. The sequence continues at coordinate 20,005 of CBDFFG010000006.1, read as the reverse complement.
CGGTGCCGCGCGCACCATCAGGTCGCGTAAAGCTATGTAGAGCGGATATTGATCGGCCATATCGGTGTCCCATTCTTCGTCGCGCGATTTATGCTCACGCGCTTTTGACAACCTATAACATGCCAATTGCAAAAAAATCATTGCCAGACGGTCCGCATAAGCATAGTTTCATGTGATACTATATTGGCGGAGTGGGCAGATGACGTTGGATTCGCGGTTTCTCGGGGATATGCGATATACCGGCTCCGTAACGGGCGGCCTGATGGGCAGCCTTGACGACCAGCCGCTCAATCCGATGCTGAGCCTGCTGCATCTGCTGCGTAACGACACCCGCACCGGCATTATCGATCTCGGCATCGGCGTCTATCGCGACGTGAATGGCCGTACCCCCGTCATGCGCGCCGTAAAGGCCGCCGAAGGTGCCCTCGTCTCGACCCAGGCCAGCAAGTCCTACGTCGCCGCCGAAGGCGATGCCGGTTTCGTCTCCCTGCTGGCGCCCGTGGTTTTCGGCGACATGGCCAATGACGAGACCTTGTGTGGGTTGCAGACTCCGGGCGGCACCGGCGCCCTGTGTCTGGCCGCAGCCCTGATCCACCGCCTGCACCCGCAGGCGCGCGTCTGGATCGGCACACCGACCTGGCCCAACCACGCCAGCCTGATGCAGGCGGCCGACCTGGCCGTCGCCGACCATCCCTTCTTCGACACCCGCAGCCAGACCGTCGTCTTCGATGCGATGATGGACGCCCTGCAGGCCATGCTCGCCGGCGACGTCCTGTTGCTGCACGGCTGCTGCCATAATCCGACCGGCGCCGAATTCACCGCCGACCAGTGGCGCGTCATCGGCGACCTGGTGCTGGAAAAAGGCGTCGTGCCTTTGATCGACATGGCCTATCAGGGCCTTGGACACGGACTGGATGAAGATGCCGCCAATGCCCGCGCCCTGCTGGCGCGCGTGCCGGAGGCCATCGTCGCGGTGTCGTGCTCGAAGAATTTCGGCCTCTATCGCGACCGCATCGGCGCCCTGTGGATCAAGGGCCCCAATGCCACGGCCGCCCGGCGCGCCCGCGACATGGTGGTCATCAGTGCCCGGACGCTGTGGTCGATGCCGCCCGACCATGGCGCCGCCGTGGTGCGCACCATCCTGTCGTCGCCGGAACTGGCGGCCGACTGGCGTGTCGAACTCGGGGAAATGCGCACACGGATAAACACCATGCGCACGGCCCTGGCCCAAGCCCTGCCGCAATTGCCGCATATCGCAGACCAGACCGGCATGTTCGGCCTGCTGCCCCTGTCGCGCGAAGCGGTCCTCAAGCTGCGCGCCGACCACGGCATCTACATGATCGAAACCGGCCGCATAAATATTGCCGGGCTGCACGAAGGCAATCTCGAAGCCTTTGCCGCAGCCGCGTGCCCGTATTTGAATTCCATATGATAAAACGACAGGAGACGATTATGAGTGCACACGCATTGGAAAACGCCCTCGGTCTCGACGGTTTCGCCTTTGTCGAATTCACCGGCCCCAACCCGGACGAGATGGCCGGACAGCTGGAGGCCATGGGCTTCGTCGCCGCCGCCAGACACCCCTCCAAGGACATCACCCGCTATAAACAGGGGAATGTGAACTTCCTGCTCAACCGCGAAACGATCGGCCAGGCCGGCGCCTTTGCCGCCGCCCACGGCCCATCGGCCAATGGCATGGGGTTCCGCGTCGCTGACGCCAGCAAGGCTTTCGACCTGGCCATCGCGCGCGGCGCGCGTATCGGCGACGCCGCGGGTTCGGCACTCGGCCAGGACGCCTTTGTCCTCGAAGGCATCGGCGGCTCCCTGCTCTATCTGATCGACGCCGAAGACCTCTATGCCGACTGGGTGCAAATCCCCGGCGCCGCCGAGCTTGAAGCCGGCAACAGTGTCGGCTTCAAGCTGGTCGATCACCTGACGCACAATGTCCGCCGCGGTGAGATGCGCACCTGGTCGGGTTTCTACCGCCAGATCTTCGGCTTCGAAGAGCAAAAGTATTTCGACATCAAGGGGCAGGCCACCGGCCTGTTCAGCCAGGCCATGCTGGCCCCCGACGGCCAGATCCGCATCCCGCTCAACGAGAGCCAGGACGATACCAGCCAGATCGAGGAGTTCCTGCGCCAGTATAAGGGCGAAGGCATCCAGCATATCGCCATGACCACAGACGATATCTTCGCCACCGTCGAAGCCTTGCGGGCGCGCGGCGTGAAATTGCAGGACACGATCGAGACCTATTACGACCTGGTCGACGAGCGCGTCCCCGGCCACGGCGAAGACCTGGAGCGACTGAAGGCCAATCGCATCCTGATCGACGGCAATGTCGGCGAGGAAGGCATATTGCTGCAGATCTTCACCGAGAATACCTTCGGACCGATCTTCTTCGAGATCATCCAGCGCAAGGGCAACCAGGGTTTCGGCAATGGCAATTTCCAGGCCCTGTTCGAATCGATCGAACTGGACCAGATTCGCCGCGGCGTGATCAAGGTGGCGGTTTAGGTAAGAAAGAGACCCCTCCGTCGGCTTCGCCTAGAGGCTCGATGCCACCTCTCCATTCCTTCGGAATAGGGCGGAGGGAGTTTTAACAATCTCCCTCCGCCCCATCGAAGATGGGGAGGGGGACCACGAAGTGGTGGAGGGGTCTCTTGGCCACACAAAGAAAGGCCCGAACATGACAGCTTACATGACCGGCTTCGGCAACCATTTCGCTACCGAGGCCGTCGCGGGCGCCCTGCCCGTCGGCCAGAATTCGCCGCAAAAGGTGCCGTTCGGACTGTACGCCGAGCAGCTGTCCGGATCGGCCTTTACTGCCCCGCGCCCTGAAAACCGCCGGTCCTGGCTCTACCGCCTGCGGCCGTCGGCGTCGCACGCACCGTTCACGCCGATCGGCCCCGCCCCTGCCCCCCTGCCGCCGGTATCGCCCAACCGTCTGCGCTGGTCGCCGCAAACCCTTCCCGATAGTCCGATGGATTTCCTCGACGGCCTGACCGTCTATGCCGGCAATGGCGATGTCGCCACGCAGACCGGCGTCACCATCTCGCTCTATGCCGCAAACCGTTCCATGGACAGGGTTTTCGTCAATGCCGACGCAGAGATGCTGATCGTACCGCAGTCGGGAAACATTTCTATATTTACGGAAATGGGCCGGATCGAACTCGCGCCTTTGCAGGTTTGCGTCATTCCCTGCGGCGTGCGGTTCCGCATCGAACTGACGGGCGACCATGCCACCGGCTACACTTGCGAAAACCACGGCGCCCCGTTTCGCCTGCCTGATCTCGGCCCGATCGGCGCCAACGGCCTCGCCAATCCGCGCGATTTCGAAACCCCGGTCGCCGCCTTCGAAGACAGCGACACTGCGACCGAACTGGTCCAGAAATTCCAGGGGCGGTTATGGACGACGACGCTCGACCATTCTCCCCTCGACGTCGTCGCCTGGCACGGCAATTACGCCCCCTACCGCTACGACCTGACGCGCTTCAACACGATCAATACGGTCAGCTTCGACCATCCCGATCCGTCCATCTTCACCGTCCTCACCGCGCCCTCGGAAATCCCCGGTACGGCCAATTGCGACTTCGTCATCTTCCCGCCACGCTGGATGGTGGCCGAACACACCTTCCGGCCACCTTGGTTCCATCGCAATATCATGAGCGAGTTCATGGGGCTGATCACCGGCGCCTATGACGCCAAGGCCGGCGGCTTTGCACCGGGCGGGGCATCGCTTCACAATTGCATGAATGGTCACGGCCCCGATGTCGCCAGCTACGACAAGGCGGTCGCCGCGGAGCTGGCGCCCCACCGCATCGGCGACACCATGGCCTTCATGTTCGAAAGCCGCTGGGTGATGCGCCCAAGCCAGATGGCCATGGACAGTCCGCTGCTGCAGGACGATTATGATGCCTGCTGGCAGGGATTTACGAAGGCCAAATTACCATGATCGACCCTACCCATTCTCCCGAACTGACCAGCTGGGTGGACAGCGCCAACGGCCATGCCGACTTCCCGATCCAGAACCTGCCCTTCGGCCTCTTCAGCCCGGCCAATGAGGCGCCGCGCCCCGGCGTCGCCATCGGCGACCATATTATCGAACTGGAAGCCCTGGTCGCCGGCGGTCTCAGCCGCGACGTGCCGGGCGATATAGCCAGCATCGTCGCCACACCGTCCCTGCGCAGGGCGCTGCGGCAACAGCTGTCGCGCCTGCTGTCGGACGACGGCTACCGTCCGGTCGCCGAACCCTATCTGCATGCGGCGCGCGACTGCACTCTGCACCTGCCTATGGCCATCGGCGACTATACCGACTTCTATGTCGGCATCCATCACGCCCAGGCCGTCGGCGCCCTGTTCCGCCCCGACAATCCTTTGCTGCCCAACTACAAGCACATTCCGATCGGCTATCACGGCCGCGCCTCGTCGGTGCGCCCGTCCGGCGTGCCCGTGGTCCGTCCGCGCGGCCAGACAAAAGCGCCCGACGCCGAGGCGCCATCGTTCGGGCCGTCGAAGCGCCTCGATTTCGAGCTGGAACTGGGCGTATGGATCGGCGCCGGCAACGACCTGGGCGATCCGATCGCCATTGGGGATGCGGCCAATTATATCGGCGGTGTCTGCCTGCTCAACGACTGGTCGGCGCGCGACTTCCAGGCGTGGGAATACCAGCCCCTCGGGCCCTTCCTGGCCAAGAACTTCCATACCACCGTCTCGCCCTGGGTGGTGACGCCCGAGGCCCTGGCGCCCTTTCGCGGCCGTCAGACCCCACGCCCGGCCGATGACCCACAGCCCCTGCCCTATCTGGCCGACGAGGCAGACCAGGCATCCGGCGGCCTTTCCATAGACCTCGAAGTATGGCTGCAGACCGCCCAGATGCTCAGAGATAACCTGCCGGCCGTCCGCCTGAGCCACAGCCATGCCCGGCATATGTATTGGACGGTGGCGCAGATCGTCACCCACCATGCCTCGAACGGCTGCAACCTGCAGACCGGCGACCTGCTCGGCACCGGCACGATATCCGGGCCGACACCGGACAGCGCCGGCAGCCTGCTGGAACTGAGCCATGGCGGCAAGAGCCCGGTCGACCTGCCGGGTGGCGAAACCCGCACCTTCCTGATGGACGGCGACACTATCCGCCTGACGGCGCGCGCCACGGCGGACGGCGCCATCCCCATCGGCTTCGGCGAATGTGTCGCCACCATCCTGGCGGCGAGACCCTGAAATGCTGACCCTACACGGCTACTGGCGCTCATCGGCCGCCTGGCGCGTCCGTCTGGCCCTCAATCTCAAGGGCATCGGCTATCATCAGGTGACGCACGATCTACGCGACGGCGAACAGTCCGCGCCGGACTACCTGGCGCTTAACCGCCAGGGCCTCGTGCCCGCCCTCGATATCGGCGGCGAAATCCTGACGCAAAGCCCCGCCATCCTCGAATGGATCGACGAGACCTGGCCGCGACCGGCCCTGCTGCCCGGAGACGCCAGGGATCGCGCCATCGTGCGCGCGATGATGGCCATCATCGCCTGCGACATCCACCCGATCAATAATCTGCGCGTCCTCAACACGCTGAAGGATGAACTCGACGCCTCGCAAAAGCAGGTCGATGCCTGGATCACCCGCTGGATCACCTCCGGTTTCGATGCCCTCGAAGTCCTGATCGCCCGCCATGGCAGCACCTATGCCTTTGGCGACACGCTTACCCTGGCCGATTGCTGCCTGGTGCCGCAGGTCTTCAATGCCCGGCGCTTCAATATCGACCTGTCGCCGTGGCCGCACATCGTCGCGGTCGACGCCGCCTGCGCCATTATCCCCGCCGTCATCGCCGCCCAGCCGTCGCAGCAGCCGGACGCCGCATGAGCCACCCGCGGACCTACACCACCCCGGCCGGCGTCTTGCTCGGGCCGCTGGACCTGATTGCCGACGGCAAAGCGCGCAATTTCGTGCTCGAGATCGGCGAGGCGCATTTCCACGGCTTCGTTGTGCGGCAAGGCGCGGATGTCTATGGCTATGTCGATCGTTGCCCCCATGCCGGCATGCCGCTGGCCGAAGAGCTTGACGAATATTTGACCTCCAGGGGCGACCTGATCAGCTGCGGCTGGCACGGCGCCCTCTTCACCATCTCCTCCGGCTACTGCGTCGGCGGGCCATGCGCGGGCCAGAGCCTGACCAAATGGCCGGTCCGCGTCGCCGACGGCAATCTTGTAACAGGCTGATTAAATATGGATATCCTTCTCATCCCCGGCAGCGTCTCGCTGGCGCAGTGGCGCGACATCTATCGTGCCGACAGCGCCGCCATCCGTCTCGATCCAGCGTGCACGCCACGCATGGCCGAAAGCGCCGCCGCCATCACGCGCATCCTGGCGCGCGGCGAGCCGGTCTATGGCATCAATACCGGCTTTGGCAAGCTGGCCTCGACACGCATCGACGATACCGACCTGGCGACGCTCCAGCGCAATATCGTGCTCAGCCACGCCGCCGGCACCGGTGACGATATGCCAAAGGCCGTGGTGCGGCTGATGATGGCGCTGAAACTGGCCAGCTTCGGCCATGGCGCCTCGGGCGTGCGCCTGGAGGTCGTGCACATGCTGGAGGCCATGCTGGAGCGCGGCCTGACCCCGGTCATCCCAGCGCAAGGCTCGGTCGGCGCCTCCGGCGACCTGGCGCCGCTGGCCCATATGGCGGCGACCATGATCGGCGAAGGCGAGATCGATACTTATGCCGGGCGCCTGCCGGCGCGCGAGGCGCTCGATCGCGCCCGCCTGAAGCCCCTGGTGCTCGGCCCCAAGGAGGGGCTGGCCCTGCTGAACGGCACGCAGTTCTCGACGGCCTATGCCCTGGCCGGACTGTTCGAAGCCGAGGTTCTGTTCCGCTCGGCCCTGGTTACCGGCGCGCTGGCGACCGAGGCCGCCAAGGGATCGGATGCGCCCTTCGACCGCCGCATCCACGAACTGCGCCGCCATCCCGGCCAGATCGCCACGGCTGACGCCCTGCGCGGTCTGATGGCTGGCTCGGCCATCCGCGCCTCGCACCTGAAGGGCGACGACCGCGTCCAGGACCCCTACTGCCTGCGCTGCCAGCCCCAGGTCATGGGCGCCGCGCTCGACGTGCTTCGTCAGGCGGCGAACATGCTGGAGACCGAGGCCAATGGCGTATCGGACAACCCGTTGATTTTCGCCGAAACGGACGAAGCCCTGTCGGGCGGCAATTTCCACGCCGAACCGGTGGCCTTTGCCGCTGACATGATCGCGATGGCTATCTGCGAAATCGGCTCGATCGCCGAACGCCGCGTGGCCATGCTGGTCGATCCGGCCCTGTCGCGCCTGCCGGCGTTCCTGACGCCGCGGCCGGGGCTCAATTCCGGCTTTATGATCCCGCAGGTGACGGCGGCGGCCCTGATCTCCGAGAACAAGCAGCGCGCCTATCCGGCCGTGGTCGATTCCATCCCGACTTCGGCCAACCAGGAGGACCATGTCTCCATGGCCGCCCACGGCGCGAGGCGCCTGCTGGGCATGTGCGACAACGCCACCGCGGTCATCGGCATCGAACTGCTGGCGGCGGCGCAGGGTTGCGATTTCCATGCGCCCCTGACCTCGTCCGGAACCCTGGAAAATGTCCGCAGTCTTCTGCGCGCCCAGGTGCCGACGCTGGAAGACGACCGCCACTTCCATCCCGATATGGAAAAGGCCATTGCCCTGGTGCGCACCGGCGCGGTTATCGCCGCGGCAAACGCCGATCTGCCGGGCGTGGGGTAGACTGACGTCGCTCTGGCCTTGAAACTCCTCCCTATTTCACAGAAATGTGGAGGAGTAAGAATTTTAAGCCACTGCCTCATCCGGTGCGCGTTTCGCCATCAGGCTCGACCCGGCCGAGGCGATAATCACCAACCCGATCGCCAGCCACTGCAACGGCGTCAGCTTCTCGCCGACGATCACAAAGGCCAGCAAGGCACCCGCCGCCGGTTCCAGGCTCATCATCAGGCTAAAGGTCTTGGCCGGGATATGTTTCAGGGCCAGCATCTCAAAGCTGTAAGGGATGGCGCTCGACAGGATGGCGACCGCGATCCCCCACGGCAGGATGGACGGCGCCCACATGGCGGCGCCCGCCGACACCATGCCGATCGGCAGGGTAAACAAGGTCGACAGGGTCATGCCGATGGCCACGGCCTTGCCGCCATGCACGGCTGCCCCGACCTTCTGGCCGACAATGATATAGACGCCCCAGCAGACGCCTGCGACCAGACACCAGAAGACACCGATCATATCGAGTGCCTGGTGGGTGCCGCCCCACGGCAACAGGATCAACAGGCCGGCCGTGGCGCAGGCGACCCAGATGAAATCGCTGGCACGGCGCGACGACAGGATGGCGACGGTGAGCGGCCCGATGAACTCTATGGCGACGCCGATGCCCAGCGGCACCCGGGCGATCCCCATGTAGAAGGTCAGGTTCATGACGCCGAGGATGACGCCGTAGAGGATGACGATCGGCCAGTGTTTGCGTTCGGGCAGGCCGCGCCACGGCTGGAAGAAGGCCAGCAGCACCAGCGACGAGAACAGCTGGCGCAGGCCGGTCGTGCCCTCGGCGCCGATCAGCGGAAACAGGTGCTTGCTGAACGAGGCGCCGGACTGGACCGACAGGATGGAAATGAGGACGGCGACGACAGCCAGCGTCCGTTTGGGGATGTTAAAGGACATGATACGACTCCGGTGTTTGGCGTCGTCTTGTCGTAACCGGGTACGGCGCACCTCGTCCGGAGCTATCGGCCGAAGCCGAACGCTGATAGGTTAACCTGTAATCGGCGGGACGACACAACTCAAGCCGCGCCATAAAAAAGAAATTGGTCTTATTGATCATAACCAGTGACAGTGCCAATCTTGCACCGCCACGCGCGAGGGGATCCGCCATGCTAACTTGCCGAACATCTGCATTTGCGTCAGCAGTCGCTATTATGCTGGCTGGCATGGCGACAGCCCAGGCCGACGCCAAACCCGCACCCAAATCGGCGCCCAAACCGGCCAAGCCGGTGATGATCGGCTATGTCGCCGCCTTCAAGGACATGGCGGGTACGGTCGATACGACCGACCTAAGCAAGTTGACCCATCTCAATCTCGCCTTCGTCAATCCCGGCCCCGATAACAGCATCGTCACCGGCGACGTCATGACCTGCATGGCCGACAAGATGAAGGTGCCGATCGCCACTGAAGCCGTGCGCGATGTTATAGCCAAGGCCCATGCCGCCCACGTCAAGGTGCTGGCGTCGATGGGCGGCGGCACCATTCCGCTCTGTTCCGGCGACTGGTCGATCCTGCTGCAACCGGCCAACCGACCGGCCCTGATCGCCAGCCTGATGCAGTTCGTCGACGATTACGATCTCGACGGGCTAGATATCGATCTCGAATGGGCGGTGCTGACGAAAATCGATACCGAAGGCAATTACGCCCCCTTTGCCGCCGAACTGCGCGCGGCGCTTAAGAAACGCGGCAAGCTTCTGACCTGCGCCACCGCCTCGCATCCCGGCGGCATGATCCCCACAGCCTCGATCGCGTCCTTCGACTATATCAACATCATGTCGTACGACTTTATCGGTCCCGACTGGGGCCAGGCCGGCGATGAACACGCCTCCATGGCCCAGGCCCAGGATGACATCGCCACCTGGCAGGCGCGGGGCGTCCCGAAGTCGAAACTGGTCCTCGGCGTGCCTTTTTATGGTTACGGCTTCAACGGCTATAATCGCGGCTATGCCTATCGCGAGATCCTGGCCCAGTTTGGCCCGACCGCCGCTGCCGTCGATATCCAGGGCAAGGCCTGCGCCGGCTGCCAGTACGTCACCTATAATGGCCGCGCCACCATCCGCGCCAAGGCGCAGCTGGCGGCGAAATCGACGGCCGGCCTTATGATCTGGGAACTGTCGGAAGACGCGACCGCCCCGGACAGCTTGCTGGAAGCGGCCTATGACTCGCTGAATCACCCGGCTCCCTGAGAACTCGCCCTCCGAAAGTGCGAGTTCTTTTGAATGCAATTAACCCTGCACAAAAAGGTGCAGCATAAACCTCCGGTATAGCGTCCCGCCGTAACGGCAATACGACCGTTTTATGGCGATTAAATAAAATTGACATAAATGTCAGTTTTCAAATTGACCTTCCAGACGGCTTTCTGTAAATTCAGGCACAAGAACAAGAGACGTGCCAGACATGCCTACCCCCACCTGCGACCTTGCCAGCCCCACACTCCTGCCACGGAGATCGGCGCTGCACAGAGGCAAAAATCGCCTCACGCGGGAAATCTTCACATCCGGAAGACTGTTCATGCTGCGACATCTGTTGCGCAGCATGGCGCCTCGGCGCGCTGTCACATCGCTGTTCCCACCATATAAGTAGAAAAAGGGGAGAGACATCATGCAAGACCGTCTACTCGAATACAGCTACCGCCTCGGCGACGACGCCCTGATCCTGGGCCAGCGCCTCAGCGCCTGGTGCGGCCACGCACCGAACCACGAAATCGATCTCGGCCTGTCGAGCCTGGCGCTCGACCTGGTCGGCCAGGCGACCGACTTCCTAAGCCTGGCCGCCCGCCTCGAAGGCAAGGGCCAGGACGCCGATACCCTCGCCTTCCGCCGCACCCCGCCCGACTATCACAACTGCCTGCTGGTCGAACAGCCGAACGGCGACTTTGCCCAGACCCTGGCGCGCCAGTTCCTCTTCTCCAACTGGCAACTGCTGTTCCTCGACGCGCTCAGCGGCTCGAACGATCGCGACCTGGCCGGCATCGCCGCCAAGAGCGTGCGCGAAGTCACAAGCCACGTCGAGTTCGCCCGCGACTGGATGGTACGCATGGGCGATTCCACCACGGTCTGCCACAAGCGCCTGATCCTCAGCCTCGACCAGATGGCGCGTTATGTCGACGAATTGTTCATGATGGACGAGGTCGACGACGACCTGCTGGCCCGCGGTATCGCCGTCGACAAGACCACCCTGCGCGCCGAATATGACGACCGCATCAATGCCACCCTGCGTGAGGCCCGCCTCGCCCATCCCCGTCCGGCCGAACCCGTGATTGGCGGCCGTCGCGGCCACCATAGCGAGCATCTCGGCCATATGCTGGCGGAGATGACCCTGCCGCACCGCGGCGCCGCCTGATTGCCATACCGGACATGACCGGCTAAATGTTGGTCATGTCCGATCGCATCAAAAAAGCGCCTGAAATTGGAAGCCGTCTCCAGGCCCTGCGTAAACAACAGGGCCTTTCGCTTGACGATCTCGCCACCACATCGCGCATCTCGCGCTCGATGCTGAGCCAGGTCGAACGGGGTCTTGCCAACCCGACCTTCGCCACCCTGTGGGCCCTGACCCAGGCCCTGGGTATCGACATCAGCCAACTGATCGGCGACGCCAGCGACGAACGCGACCAGGCCATAGAGCTGGTCGAGGCGCACAATGTCCCCCGCATCCAGTCGGCCGACGGCCACTGCACCTTGCGTATCCTCAGCCCGCCCGAGACCACCGGCCAGGCGGAGTGGTATATGTTGGAGATCGAGCCGGGCGCCTCCCTGACCTCGCAGCCCCACGCCGCCCGTAGCCGCGAGCACCTGTCCATCCTGGCCGGCGAAGCCATGGTCATCTCCGCCGAGGCGCAGCAAAAGGGCGCCACCGGAGCCACCCTGCGCTATCGCGCCGACGTCCCCCACAGCATCAGCAATACCGGGCCCGACCGCCTTCAGGCCCTGCTGGTCGTCATGAGTTAAACCCTCTTCTCAACGACCTTGACCACATGCGACTTGACGACCGACCGACGGTCGGTCAATATGACACGACTGACAGAAATATGCACTGACAGGAGCGGGCCATGCATTATCTCTATTCAGTGCCGGGACACGACACCGAATATCCCCAGACGCAGGTCATGGCCAATGACCCGGGCATCGACTTCGAAAATGTCCATTTCGCCTACGACACCGCCGGGCATGAGGCGCTGAACGGCATCAGCTTTACTATTCGCCCCGGGCAGATGGTGGCCCTGGCCGGCCATTCCGGCGCAGGCAAGCGCAGTTGCATCAAGCTGCTGCAGCGTCAGGGTGCATCGGTCGCCGGCACGGTGCGCATCGGTGGCGCCGATGTCCGGGATCTCCCCACTGCCAGCCTCCGCGGCATGATCGCCCACGTGCCGCGCGACTGCGATCTGCTGCCCGACAGCCTGGCCGACAATTTCCACCGTGCCCGCGGCGATGCCACCACAGCCGATATCGCCGACACGGCCCGCCTGGTCGAGGTCGACGCCGCAATAGCGCGTCTCCCGCTGGGTTTCGACACCCCCTACTCGGTATGGAGCGAACAACTGACCGCAGCCGAGCGCCAGCGTATCGCCCTGGCCTGCGCGATTTTACGCGACGTCCCGATCGTGCTGATCGACGAAACCCACCACGCCCTGAGCGCCACCGATGCCGCCGCCTGGCAGAAGGCCCTATGGCGCGCCCGTCGCGGCCGCACGGTCCTGTTGATTTCGCAACGGCTGGACACCTTGCAGATGGCCGACAACATCATCGTGCTGGAACGCGGCAAGGTGGTCGAGGAAGGCCGTCACGCCGTCCTGGTCGCCTGGAAGGATCGTTATGCCCGGCTTATTGCCGACGGCATCCTGCGCTGACCCTTACGCCTCGCTCCCCCTTCACAATCCGGCCCGGGCGCTCTATGCATGTTCATGTCTTACAATACGCCCAAAAGCCGAACCAAGCCCGCAGACGTCCGCCAGGAAGAACTGATGGATGCGGCCCTTGCCCTGTTCATCGCCAAGGGCGTGGCCGGCACCAGCATCGACGAGATCGTAGCGGCGGCCGGTGTGTCGAAGGGCGGCTTCTATCACCACTTCGCCGCCAAGGAAGCCCTGCTGATGGCGCTGAAGGAGCGCTACATCAACAACTTCATGACCATCCTGTCGCAGTCCCAGGCCGGCATCGCCGAAGACGACTGGCGCGGCCGCATGAATGCCTGGCTGCGTGTCGGCGTCGACTACTTCTTCGATGAACTGGCCGTGCACGACGTTGTCTTCCACGCCTTTGCGCCGGTCGACCACCACCACGGCATGATGAACAATCCGGTGATCGACCAGATCGAAGGCTTCCTGCGCGGGGGCGCCGCCGCCGGTGTCTGGCAGGTCGAGCATCCGCGGCTGCTGGCGGTCATGCTGTTCAACGCCCTGCATGGCGCCAGCGACGAAGCGGTGTTGCAGGGCGAACATATCGGCCGCGAAACCCTGATCGGCATCCTGCAGCAGTTCTTCTGGCGAGCTGTGGCGCCGTTCGAAATCTGACCGCCCCCTGCTCTGAAAGACCTCCCTCTTCAAAAAGGGAAGTTCTTTTTCACGCAAAACTTTCCGCTTGCGCCGGCCCCTGGGGCCGGCTCGATAGGTGATGGCGTTCGAAGACGGAGACTCTCGTGGCGACCCATCTGACCCTGGCGGAAACCTGCCGCCGCCTTGGCGTGACCCGCAAGGCCCTGCGGCTCTATGAATCACATGGCCTGCTGACGCCCGGACGCACGGGCACGGACTGGCGGGTCTATGGCCCGGAGCAGATTGCCCGCCTGCACCAGATCCTGGCGCTCAAGCGTTTCGGCCTTCCGCTTAACCGGATTGCCGACATCCTTAAGGGCAAGGTTGCCGACATCGCCGCCATGTTGGACGTCCATGCCGGGGTGATCCAGGATGAACTGAAGCACCTGCACCGTGCGGCAAGCCTGGTGCGGGCAGCGCAAACCCGGCTGGCCGCCCGCGGGTCTCTTTCGACGGACGATCTTATTTTTCTGACCAAGGAGACCGTGATGACCGAACCTCGAAACCCCGTCCTCAGCGACATCTTTGAAAATATCGCCGACAAACACCTGTCGGCCGATGACCGCTCAGCCCTTGCCAAAAAAGGCTTCGATATGCTGCAACCCGACATCGACTGGCCCGCCCTGCATGCCGAAGCGCAAAGACTGATGGAGATCGGCGATCCGACGTCATTGGCCGCCATGGACCTGGCGCAACGCTGGATGGCCAAGGTGTTCGAAGCGACCGGCGGCGACCCGGCCCTGACGCGGAAAGTCATGGATGTCGCCCGCAACCTGCACGACGATCCCGCCTTTGCCGCGGCATCGACCTCCTCCAACCCCATGATGGATTTCGTGCAAAAGGCCTATGGCGCCGCCATCACGGCCGGTCTTATGCCCACTCCGTGAGCGCTACTGCGACGAACTTTCCGCCGCATCGGCCCAATAACGTTCGGTTTCGAATTCGCAATGCAGGACCGGCGTCACCTGCTGGGCGTGGCGCACCGAGTCTATATAGTCGTGACAGATCAGGGGCGGATCGAAACGGCCGCCGATGCCGCCGGATACGAAGACCTGGACCTGGCCGTCGGTCGTATGGGCCAGCTTCGCGGTATCGATAGGGCCACCGTGCAAATGGACATGGCGGGTACCGGGGGAATAGGACCAGCGCTCGGCCCCCAGGTCGATGCGGTTAAGCTGGTCCGCCTCGGCGCGGAACGCCGGCGCGGCAACGCCGTAGTACCAGACATCGAGGCTGATATCTTCGGCATTGCCCTTCATCGCCGCCTCGGCCTTGGGCGAGACCTTCAGCACCAGGTCGAAGGCATAGGGACTGGGTTTTTCCGGCTTCGGCTTGAACAGGGCGTGGACCTGATCGCAGTGCGTCAGGCCGATCAGAGGCAGCAGGGCTGCAAGCTTCGCAAGGGTCGAAAGTCTCATGGCGTCCCTCCCCGGGGCGGTAAGTGCTAACACGAAGATGCGGTGGTGGCGACGGGAAATACGAGCCCGCGCACCTGGATGGACAATCATCCCGCAAGAGCCGGCATCTTGCAAAAGCCGGAAAGACTGATAACTATTTGCCGGCGCTCCGTGAAAGCTTCCGGAGCCTCTGGGGGAATTACATTAATGCATAAGACGCTGTCGGCTGTCGCCGCTACAGGTTTGTCCTGCCTGCTCTGTTCAACGGCCCTGGCGCAGACCGCACCGGCCGCTGACGCCAACCCACCCATATCCGCTCCTGCAACGGCCCCGCCGCTGGCATCCGCCACGGTTGCAACCACTGTGCCGCCGGCGGCGCAGGCGGCCGTGCCGAACGGCACCCCGATCGTCGTGGAAATTACCGACCTGGTGTCGACCACGACGGCGAAGCGCGACGACATGTTCAACCTGAAACTGGCCGAACCGGTAATGCTGAATGCCGTCGTCGCCATTCCCGCCGGCACGCCGGGCAAGGGCCAGGTGATCGATGCCGCCAAGGCCGGCATGGGTGGCAAGCCCGGCAAGCTGGTGCTGGCGGCCCGGTATCTCGAACTGGCCGGCCAGAAGATTCCGATCCGCGGCCTCAGGATGGATACCGGCGGCAAGAACAATACCGGCGGGGCCGTTGCCGTCAGCGTCGTCGGCGGCGCCGTCGGTGGCCTGGTCGGCCTTGCCACGACCGGCGGTGAAGTAGAGATCCAGCCGGGGACACGCGCCGCGGCCAAGCTGGGCATCGACTTCGCGCCCGGCGTGCCCGGCCCTGCAGCCGATCCTGCGCCCGTTCCTCAACCCGTTGCCGCCGCACCGGCAACGACACCTGCCAATACGCAATAATCACACAGGGGAATCTCATGACATTCACGACCACGACCATGAAACGCGCAACCGCACTGGCCTCGGCCCTCGCCCTCCTTGCCTCCGGCGCCCACGCCCAGGACACCGCGCAAACCCAAGCTGCGCCGGCCCAAGCTGCACCTGTCCAGACGGCACCCGCCGCTGAAACCCCGGGCCAACCGGTCCCCGCGACGCCTGCCGAACCGGCGCCCGCCAGCCCGCAAGCCCCGGCATCGACCGCCCCTGCGCCCGTTGCCGCCACGCCAGCGCCTGCCGCTCCGGCTGTGGCCCAGCTCAACCCGATCGATCCGCCGCCCGCCGGCAAGGGACAGATCGTCTTCTACTGCCCCTCGCGTTTTGTCGGCGCCCTCGTCAGCTTTTCCGTTCGCGAAGGCGATACCGGCATCGGCAAGCTGACCAACGGCACCTATTTCGTCCACGTCACGGATCCCGGCGTGAAGGAATACAATATCTCGTTCGAAGCGCGCGACACCCTGCGCATGGAGGTCGAGGAAGGCGAAACCTACTACGTCAACCAGGCCATCGCCATGGGCGTCATCGGTGCGCGCCCCAACCTGACGCCTTCGACGGAAGCGGCCTTCCAGGAGAAGAAGCTGCAACCCACGACCGCCAAGGCGACCGATCGGCACTAAAATTCTGAGGGGGATGGCGTCGACCGCGACGTCATCCCGTATCTTTTTCCCACGCGATCAAACCATATGTAAAACTTACGACCCATCCCCTATGGCCGGAGCCACAGGGATGCTCGCTTACGCGACTCGACGCAAAAAATCCTCACCTCAAGGTGGATGATGTTCGACAAACGCGCACATGATATATTGTTCAAGGCCTACTGGTCGCCCGACGGCTGGACCAATAGCCGTGTCAGCGCCGAGGACTTCGCCTACGCCCAAGCCCGGGGCTATATGTTCGACCCGGTCCACCTCAGCCACGACGAGGCCGTCGCCGGCCTGCTGGCCGCGCGGGAGGCGATATCGCCCCAGACCGTTGCCAACGCTTTCCTGGCCAGCCTCGGCAGCCGCCGTCTTGAATGGCGTTCAGCGCTCGGCAGCTACGGCTTTGCCCGCCATTTTCCCGGTCACCGCCTCGCCGGCAGTCCGCGTGAGCTGTGCCAGAGCGGCAATATGCATTGTCACATCTGCGGCGCCTTTGAGCACGGCCGCGATTTCACCTACGATTTGAGCGTGCTGAGCTTCGAGAAGCATATGTGGGGCGGCGTTCGGCACGAGGAGGTCGTCTATGCCTGGTTCGACCTGACGACCGCGCAGCAGGAAGAGGTTCCGGAAGCGACCGCCCGGGATCGCAACATCCTGCGCGCCATTATCGCCGTCGCCCGGTCGCAGGCGCCCGACGCCAAGGTCAGCGACCTCGCCGAGGCGTTGAAAAGCCCCCTGCCCGTACCGTTCGACGAACACCGCATGCTGATCGAGGTCCTGGCCATCTGCGGCATCCTGCGGCCCCAGGATCATCCGGGATATGGCGATGCCTTCCCGTCGTGGATAGAACGCACCCGGACCGCCGACTACAAGACCGACTGGGGCTATCCGGCCTTCTGGTGGACGGGCAAGGACAGTGTGAACCAGGCCATGCTCGACTATTATTTCCCGGGGTTGTAGGCTAGGCTAGCATCGGTACAGCGTCCCCGGAAATTCTATGGAACAGCCAGACAAAGCCCAGAACCAACTTTATCAGTTGATGAGCGATATCAGCCAAGATGCATATTACGCCGGCTGGATGATCGGGAACGAATATCGTCTCTGGGCTATGCTGACCGAACCCGGAGATAGTCGCGTCTACGGCCGCACAGAGGTAACGGATAAACAGATAGCGGGGATGCGCCGGTTGTCTGAACTTGCCGGAGTCTGGATCGAATATGTTCTTCGTGAAGGAGACAATATTCCCTCTGAATTCCCTCTGACAAGCAATTTGTCCCCCTGACAAAATGGCGATCGCGCTTTGCGGCATGGCGCGTAAATTATCCCGGGTCGTTGTCGTAGCCATAGCGGGCCAGGAACCTTCGTTCCGTCTCCCTGGCCTTCGCAGCAATTTGGCCACCACCTGGGTATCAGCCATAAGGTGGTGCGGCTTTCCGCGCAGCTTGCCGATGCTTGCCGCTCGTCAATGATTCAAAATACCCGTGTGCGCCGGGTCGATGCGCAGGAAATGCGCGGCATTCTCATAGAGGAATTTGCGCTTCTGCGCCCGCGTCAGGCCGGGTGCCTTCCAGACGCGGTCGATGCCTATACCGACCAGGTCGGGCCAGACCATCTGGTCGGTGCCGTAGAGAATGCGGTCTTCGAAACCGGCGTCGACAAAGGACTGGATGTAGGGCCAGATGTCGCTGTCGCGATAGCCGACGGTCAGGAAGCCGAATTCGGCATAGACATTGGGATAGGCCGCCATCAGGGCCAGCATGCGCTCCTTCATCGGATAGCCGGCATGCATGACGAAGACACGCAAATGCGGATGCTTGACCAGGACGGGTTCCAGCAACAGCGGATCGGTCAGGCTGACGCGGTAGTCCGGCGTGGCGAAATAGGTGGTGCCGGGGGCGCCCGGACCGATATGGATACCGACCGGAATGTCGAGTTCTTCGGCCAGCGCCCAGTAGGGTTCCATGCGCGGATCGTCGGGCGAAATGCCGTTATATTGCAGGCTCAGTTCCGACAACGACCTCAGCTTGCCGTCCTTGTAACGCTGGCGCAGTTCATCGACGGATGGCAGCTTTTCCGGTGAGCCGGCGCCGACAGCCGGAATGATGCGGTTGGGCTCGTCCTACAGCCAGCGATCGACATACCGGGGCGGGCCGCCGGCGACGGCATAGACGTCGTTCTTGCGCAGTTCGGCAATGGTGCGAATACGTAATTCATCGTCGCTGCCGGCTGAGAAGACACGGTGCGGGCAGTCGGGATCGCCGAACATGCTTTTCAGGTAACCCGGCAGGCCCGGACCGCCCTTGCCCGGATCGAGCGGTTTGAAGGCCATGAACGGCGTGCAGACATAAGAGGGCGGACCTTCGCCGCCGGCGCCATAGGCATGGATATGCATGTCGATGACAGGACCATGACCCGGATCCTGTTTGGGCGTCGCCGCGTTAGCTGCGGAACCGAATAGTGTAATAGCCGCCAGAAGGATCAGTGTGCGCATGGGTATCTCCTCACCCACACATAACACGATTATTCGAGCTGGCAACGGGACTTCTGATATCACTTGAAACCAATCCCATCATATTGTACAAATGTTCAATATAATGGAATTGGAGCTGCAGCCATGCGCGCCGACTTTTATACCCGCGTCAGCGACACCCTCACCGACATCGAAAGCCGTGGGCTGAAAAAGCCCGAGCACGTCATTGCTTCGATGCAGCGCCCGGCCCTGCGGTTGCAGGACGGCCGCGAGGTCGTCAACTTCTGCGCCAACAACTATCTCGGCCTGGCCGATCATCCCGAGGTCATCGAGGCCGGCCGCGAAGCCCTGCGCACCCACGGCGCCGGCATGGCCAGCGTGCGCTTTATCTGCGGCACGCAGGACCTGCACAAACAACTCGAGGCGCGCATCGCGTCCTATGTGGGCCAGGAAGATGCGATCCTGTTCGCCGCCTGCTTCGACGCCAATGGCGGAGTGTTCGAGCCCTTGCTGGGTGAAGACGACGCCATCGTCTCGGACTCGCTGAACCACGCCTCGATCATCGACGGCGTACGCCTGTGCAAGGCGAAGAAGTATCGCTTCAAAAATGCCGACCTCGAAGACCTCGAAACCCAGCTCAAGGCCGCCCGGGCCAATGGCACCCGCACGGTGCTGATCGCCACCGACGGCGTCTTCTCCATGGACGGCTATTACGCCCCGCTCGACGGCATAGCGCGTCTTGCCGACCAGTACGACGCACTGATCATGGTCGACGACTGCCACGCCACCGGTTTTACCGGGCCGAAAGGCGCCGGCACCCCGGCCCGGCTCAATGTCGCCGACCGCGTCGACATCCTGACCGGCACCTTCGGCAAGGCTTTGGGCGGCGCCATGGGGGGTTATGTGGCGGCGAAGAAGCCGGTGATCGACCTGCTGCGCCAGCGTTCTCGGCCCTATCTGTTTTCCAACGCCCTGGCGCCGGCGGTGACGGGATCGTCGCTGAAGGCGATCGACCTGGCCGAGGCCGGCGACGATCTCCGCGACCGCCTGACCGCCAATGCCCAGCGGTTCCGCACCGGCATGGCGCAGGCCGGCTTTACACTTCTGCCCGGCAGCCACCCGATCATACCCGTCATGCTCGGCGACGCCCGCATGGCGCAGAACCTGGCGGCAAAACTGCTCGACCACGGCGTCTATGTCATCGGCTTTTCGTTCCCGGTCGTGCCCGACGGCCAGGCGCGCATCC